>MEFD01000023.1 GCA_001724995.1 Rubrivivax sp. SCN 71-131 | reverse complement strand
GCCACTCGAGGTCTTCGCACAGACGCTGGCCAGCTCTCATAAGCCATCAACTTCGGTTCATTGACCTCGGTGTTGCACTTCGGTCTTGAAACCGCCGCCCAATCCAGGCGCGGACGGGCGTGCCGATCCACGCCAAGGGTGGCTGTTGGCGTTGGTGAGTACTGGATGAAGTGTGGTCGACTCGAGGCCGACCCGGGGCCGGCTTGCTCGAGAGCCCTAGGACCTGGCCGCGAACTGGGCGTGCATGCGCGTGAAGACCGTGGCGGCCCGGTCGTTGGCGCCCAGGCCCAGGATGATGCGCCGGCCGTGTTCGATCAATCGGGCGGCGCGGTAGACCAGCTCCTGCATCACCGTCTTGATGCGTCGGCGCTTGGCGCTGTGGCGTACCGGCGCATCCGGGCCCAGCAGGCCACGCTGGCCCATCAGGCGCAGGATGTTCATCGCCAGTGCGGCGAGCTGGCACACCAGGTAGTTGGTATCGAACTTGCCCGAGGGCAGCCGCGTGAGGTCCAGGTCGGTCTTGAACTCCGAGTGGAACTGCTCGTGCGTGCCGTGGTCGGCATACAGCGCGATGATGTCCTGGGCGCTGAAGCTGGGCCGCAGGCTCGTCGTCCAGCCTTCGAGCGTGAGCTCCGGTTCGATCAGCGTCTGGCCGCGCTTGTCGATGCGGCGCTCGATGAGCCGCAGCACGCGGCGCAAGGGGCGCTGCACGCCCTGCACCACCACCGGCTCCTGCCAGATCGTCACCCGCTTGCCCTCGCGCGGGTGCTGCCACGGCGTGGCGGCATCGGCACCCAGCCGAGCGGCAAGTGCGGCCACATCGGTTGCGCGCGGGCTCCACTTGATCAGCCAGTCCACCTGAGGCAGGCCCGGGCGGTTGCAGGCTTCGATGCCCAGCATCAGGCGCGCCGAGTCGAAGCCCGAGTCCAGCCGCGCAAGAATGGGCGCCTTCGGGCCCGCTGCGCTCAGGCGCTGAGCCATCGGGACAACGCGCTCGAGGTTGAAGTCGGTCTCCAAGGCCGAGTGCTGCACGCCCGGGCGCAGCGCCAGTTCCAGGCAAAACCCATGGCTGCCCAGATACGCCGCCAGCGGGCAGTAGCCGTCTACGCCGGCATACGTTCTGCCCACGCCTTCCTTGGCCGTGCCACCGTTGTCTCAGCAGGGGAAGGGGCCCCTGCACGCCTGATGAGCGAAGGTGTCCACGTCCAGCGGCAGCCAGCCGCAGGGCAGCACACCGTAGTCCGGGCGCTGCCCGCTCAGCAGCGTCTCGATCATCGGCGGCACGAAGTCGAACATCTCGGGCGCGCGCACATCCATGCGCTGGCGCAGTGTCGGGCTCGAGGGCAGCAAGCCAATGCCCAGCGCCTGCTTGTAGAAGGCATCGCCACGGAAGTTCTCGATGGCGTCGAAGTCGCTCTTGCCCTGCACGAGCAAGCCCAGGTAGCTGCGCACGATGTCGCTGTTGGCCACGCCGCCCTTGACGGGCAAGGCCGCATCGAGCCGACCGAGTACGGGTTGCACAGCCTTCAGGTACTGGCCCACCAGCGCCAGGCCCGCAACCGGGGTAAGGTCGTAGTCGAGTTGCTTGACGATCAACTGGCGCATGGTGTCGGGACCGTAACGGATACCCCTCCTCAACTCACCCGCAGGGTGACGCGCTGTCAGCATCTACCCTGAGCAAATGCTTCGCTACATCAACGGCTTGGCTGTTGCGGCGAGGGGCGGGGTCACGGATTCAGGTACGGGCCAGCAAGCCTTCCCGCAGCCGTGCCAAACGGCCGGAAACGGGGTGCTTGGTCCTACACAGCCCCTACATGGACCGCCGGAGAGAAAAAAGGGGCTAGAGGCAAACGCCGCTAACCCCTGGATTTCATTGGTGCCGATGGACGGATTCGAACTGTCGACCTTCGCATTACGAATGCGCTGCTCTACCAACTGAGCTACACCGGCAGCAAGCCCGCCAGTATAGCGGCAAATGCCGCGTGTCAGGGCGACCGGGTGCTGCCGTCGGCGTTCTCGGCTTCGCCGCCGGCGTGATAGCTCGTCACGCGCTCGACTTCGTTCTTCGAGCCGAGGATCACGCTCACGCGCTCGTGCAGCTTGGTGGGCGCGATGTCGAGAATGCGCTGATGGCCATTGGTGGCGCAGCCGCCGGCCTGCTCGACGAGGAAGGCCATCGGGTTGGCTTCGTACATCAGACGCAGCTTGCCCGGCTTGCCGGGCTCGCGCTTGTCCCAGGGGTACATGAAGATGCCGCCGCGGCTGAGGATGCGGTGCACGTCGGCGACCATGCTCGCCACCCAGCGCATGTTGAAGTCCTTGCCGCGCGGGCCTTCCTTGCCGGCCAGGCACTCGTCGATGTAGCGCCGCACCGGCGGCGCCCAGTGGCGCATGTTGGACATGTTGATGGCGAATTCCCTGGTGTCCTCGGGGATCTGCACCCGATCCTGCGTCAGCACCCAGGAGCCGGTTTCGCGGTCGAGCGTGAACATGGCCACGCCGTCGCCGACGGTGAGCACCATCATCGTCTGCGGCCCGTAGACGCAGTAGCCGGCGGCGGCCTGGTGGCGGCCGGGCTGCAGGAAGTCCTCCTCGCAGACGCCGCGCGTGTGGCCGACCTTGCGCAGCACGCTGAAGATGGTGCCGATGGAGACGTTGACGTCGATGTTGCTGCTGCCGTCCAGCGGGTCGTACATCAGCAGGTATTCGCCCTGCGGATAGCGGTTGGGTACGACGTGGATCGAGTCCATCTCCTCGCTGGCCATGCCGGCCAGGTGCCCGCCCCACTCGTTGGCCTCGATCAGCACTTCGTTGCTGATGACGTCGAGCTTCTTCTGCACCTCGCCCTGCACGTTCTCGCTGCCGGCGCTGCCGAGCACGTCGCCCAGCGCCCCCTTGTTGACGGCGATGGCGATGCGCTTGCATGCCCGCGCCACCACTTCGATGAGCAGGCGCAGCTGCCCGGGGATGTGCCCATGTTCGCGCTGCTGCTCGATCAGGTACTGGGTCAGGCTGATCTTCCTCATGACGCCTCCAGGGCACGGGTGACGATCTCGCGCGTGTCGGCGCTGAGCTCGGGGCGGGCGGCGACGCGCGCGATCGCCTCCTGCGCCGCGCCGCGATAGGGCTCGGCGAGCATGGCCCAGCGGTCGAGCGCTCGCGCCAGCCGGGCGGCGAGCTGCGGGTTCAGCGCATCCAGCGCCAGCACCTGCTCGGCCCAGAAGACGTAGCCCGAAGCGTCGCGGCGGTGCAGCGCCGCCGGGTTGCCGCTGCACAGGGCGAGCAGCAGGCTGCGCGCGCGGTTGGGGTTGCGCAGCGAGAAGTCGGGATGCTGCAGCAGCTCTCGTGCGCGCGCGAGCACGCGGCTCGGGGTGCTGCCGCTGGCCTGCGCCTTTTCCGGCGCCAGCGCCTGCGCGCTGAACCACTTGTCGAGCGCCAGCGCGTCGTGGCCCAGGGCGGCGTGGAAGTGCGCCAGCGCACGATCCGCCAGCTCCGAGCCCGCGGCGATCAGGGCGTCGAGTGCGCCCATGCGGTCGGTCATGTTGCTGGCGTCCTTCACGCGCTGGTAGGCGCGACCGGGCCAGACCGGATCGCCTGCGGCGACGGCGTGGCGCACGAGCATCGCGAGCGCGAGGTTGGCCAACGCCCGCCGCCCCGCCTGCGCGTGCCCGGGGTCGTAGCCCTCGGTGACCTGGTTCTGCTCCCAGGCTTGCAGCCATTCGGCGTGCAGGAGCTGGGCGAGCTGGTCGAGGTACTGCTCGGAAACTGCGTGGATGTGCTGCGGGTCGACCGGCTGCACTTCCTCGGCGAGCACGCGCTGCGACGGCGGCGTGAGCGCCAGTGCCTTGAAGGCCGGGTCCAGCCCGGGCGTGCGCAGCAGCGCGCGCATGGCCTGCAGGTAGGCGTCGTCCAGCGGCGCAAGGGCCCCTTCGTGCACGCCCGCGAGCAGGCGCTGCAGCGTCAGCCGCTGGCCCGCTTCCCAGCGGTTGAAGGCATCGCTGTCGTGGGCCAGCAGCACCAGCCGGTCCGCGTCGGCCAGGCCGTCGTCCAGCAGCACGGGGGCGCTGAAGCCGCGCAGCAGGCTGGCCACCGGCGGCGCCGTGATGCCGGTGAAGGTGAAGTGCTGCTCGGCCTCGGTCAGCACGAGCAGCGTGTGCGTGCCGCGCGCGGCATCCTCGCCCTGCAGTTGCAGCGCAAGCGGCGCTCCTTCGTGCGTCAGCAGCCCCATCTCGACCGGGATCACGAACGGCTGTTTCTCGGCCTGGCCGGGCGAGGGCCGCGCGCTCTGGCGCAGCGTCAGCGTCCAGGTCGACGTGGCCTGGTCGTGAACGCCGCGCGCCTGCAGGCGCGGCGTGCCGGCCTGGCCGTACCAGCGCTTGAAGGCACCCAGGTGTTGCGCCAGCGGCGAGGCCGGGTTGGCATCGGCGAGCGCCTGCGCGAAGTCGTCGCAGGTCACGGCCTGGCCGTCGTGGCGCTCGAAGTAGCGCTTCATGCCGGCGGCAAAGCCTTCGCGGCCGAGCAGCGTGTGCATCATGCGCACGACCTCGGCGCCCTTCTCGTAGACGGTGGCGGTGTAGAAGTTGTCGATCGCGCTGTAGCTTTCGGGGCGCACCGGGTGCGCCATCGGTCCGGCGTCCTCGGGGAACTGGCGCAGGCGCAGCTGGCGCACGTCCTCGATGCGCTTGACGGCGCGCGCGCTTTCGCTGCCGGCCATGTCCTGGCTGAACTCCTGGTCGCGGAAGACGGTCAGGCCCTCCTTCAGGCTGAGCTGGAACCAGTCGCGGCAGGTGATGCGGTTGCCCGTCCAGTTGTGGAAGTACTCGTGGCCGATCACGCTCTCGATGCCGGCGTAGTCGTCGTCGGTGGCGGTGGCGGGGCTGGCCAGGACGTAGTGCGTGTTGAAGATGTTGAGGCCCTTGTTCTCCATCGCTCCCATGTTGAAGTCGGAGACGGCCACGACCATGAAGCGCTCGAGGTCCAGCGCCAGGCCGAAGCGTGCCTCGTCCCAGACCACGCTGGCGATGAGCGAGCGCATGGCGTGCTCGGTCTTGCCGAGGTCGCCCGGACGCACGTAGACCTGCAGCAGGTGCTCGCGGCCGCTGCGCGTGCGGATCTGCTGCTCGCGCGCGACCAGATTGCCGGCGACGAGCGCGAACAGGTAGCTCGGCTTGGGGAAGGGGTCGTGCCACTTCGCGAAGTGGCGTCCGCCCTCGAGCTCGCCCTGCTCGACGAGGTTGCCGTTGCACAGCAGCACGGGGAAGCGTGCCTTGTCGGCGCGCAGCGTGACGGTGTAGGTGGCCATCACGTCCGGGCGGTCGAGGAAGTAGGTGATGCGCCGGAAACCCTCGGCCTCGCACTGCGTGAAGAAGCTGCCCTGGCTCGTGAAGAGGCCGGAGAGCTCGGTGTTCTTCTCGGGTGCGCAGGTGTTGCGGATCTCGAGCACGAAGCGCTCGGCCGCCGGCGGCTCGTCGATGACGAGCTCGTTGCCCTGGTGGCGGAAGGACAGGCTTTCGCCATCGGCGAGCACGCGCAGCAGGTTCAGGCCCTCGCCGTGCAGGCGCAGCGCGGGCCTGCCGTCGCCGCTCGCCGCGGCGTTGCGCTCGATCTCGAGGCGGCTGGCGACGATGGTCTTCGCGGGCTCGAGGTCGAACACGAGCTCGACCTTGCGGATCCAGAACGCCGGCGCGGCGTAGTCCTCGCGCCGGATCACGGGGGCAGTGCCTTCACGCATGGAGGGTCTTTCGTCGGAAGTGGCCCGTGGGGAGTGCGAGCTCCGGGCAGGGCGGTGCAGGGGGTGGCCGAGCGTGCTCGAGCGCGCTCGAGCCCGATCACAGGCCGTGCTTCAGGCTGGCCTCGATGAAGGCATCGAGGTCGCCGTCGAGCACCTTCTGCGTGTTGCTGATTTCGACGTTGGTGCGCAGGTCCTTGATGCGGCTCTGGTCGAGCACGTAGCTGCGGATCTGGTGGCCCCAGCCGACGTCGGTCTTGCTGTCCTCGAGCTTCTGTTGCTGCTCGCGCTGCTTCTGCATCTCGTGCTCGTAGAGGCGGCTGCGCAGCATCGCCCAGGCCTCGTCGCGGTTGCGGTGCTGGCTGCGGTCGTTCTGGCACTGCACGACGATGCCGGTGGGCAGGTGCGTCAGGCGTACCGCCGAGTCGGTGCGGTTGACGTGCTGGCCGCCGGCCCCGCTGGCGCGGTAGGTGTCGGTGCGCACGTCGGCCGGGTTGATGTCGATCTCGATCGAGTCGTCGATCTCCGGGTAGACGAAGAGGCTGGCGAAGGAGGTGTGACGCCCGCCTGAGGAGTCGAAGGGGCTCTTGCGCACCAGGCGATGCACGCCGGTCTCGGTGCGCAGCTGGCCATAGGCGTAGTCGCCCTCGACCTTCAGGGTGGCGCTGCGGATGCCGGCGACGTCGCCCTCGGTCTCCTCGAGCACCTCGGCCTTGAAGCCCTTGCGCTCGCAGTACTTGAGGTACTGGCGCAGCAGCATCGCGGCCCAGTCGCAGGCCTCGGTGCCGCCGGCGCCGGCCTGGATGTCGATGAAGCAGTTCAGCGGGTCGGCCGGGTTGGCGAACATGCGCCGGAACTCGAGCTGCTCGACGGTCTCGCGCAGCTCGTGGGCCTCGGCCTCGATCGCCGCCAGGCCGTCGAAGTCCTGCTCGGCCTTGCTCATCTCGTAGAGTTCGGTGTTGTCGGCGAGATTGCTCGCCAGGTGGTCGATGGTCTGCACCACCGTCTCCAGGCTCTTCTTCTCCTTGCCCAGCTCCTGCGCGCGCTTGGGTTCGTTCCAGACCGCGGGGTTCTCGAGTGCGGCGTTGACTTCGTTCAGCCGCAAGGCCTTGCGCTCGTAGTCAAAGATACCCCCGAAGCTGCTCGGTGCGATCGCTCAGATCGGCGAGCAGCGTGCCGATCGAGTTGACGTGTTCGATGTCCATTGGAGGGGCGCGCCTGTGGCCTCGGGCCGGGGCGGCGATTCTGTCATGGGCGCGACCCGTCGTGCCCCGAAGGGGGCGGGGCAGGACGGGGCGGGGTTGGCGCGCCGCGGCGGTGGCGGCGCAGCGAGTCGGGCCGAATCAGGCGGCGGCGGCCTTGGCGCGCTTGGCTTGCAGGCGCTGCGCGGTCTTCTCGAGCCCGACGACGAAGCGACTGTGCTTGCCGCGCGCGACTTCCTCGATGGCGTCACGGGCGCTGAACTCGAAGGTCAGCGCCGGGCCGCTGACCTCGACCAGCTTGACGGTGATCTCGACCCACATGCCCAGCAGCGTCGCGCCGACGTGGTCGAGCTCGACGCGTGTGCCCACGGAATCCTTGCCGGCACCGATGTGCGGCAGGATGAGCTCGCGGCAGGCGACTTCGACGTCGTAGAGCAGGCTGGGCGTGGAATAGACGCGCAGATCGTCGCCCATGAAGCCGATTGTGCGGCCCTGGTCGATGGCGTTGCGGGTGGTGGCGGTGAGGCCGGCTTGAAGGGTGTCGCTCATGGCTCTTCGGGCGGTTTGGAATTCAGTCGGTCGCGCCGGGGCGGACCCGCTTGAGGTGTTCTGCGTAGAGGCAGGCCTGGACGTAGCGTACCAGCGCGCGCGTACCGCGGGCGCAGTTGCGGAAGCAGCACACGCCGCGGTCCATGAGTGCTGCGGTCATGGGATCGTAGAGCGTGCCGCCGTCCAGGATGCCGATGAGCGGCTTGTCATGGCGCGCGACCAGCGGCGGCATCAGGTTCACGGTGCTCTTGGGGTCGTGCATGTCGTAGCCCGGGCGCAGCTTGCTGGTCTCGAGCGCGCGGATCGAGGGCGCAGTCGGGTCGAGGCCGATCACGACGGCGTCGACGCACGGATCCTGCAGGAAGGCCTCGGCGATCTCGAGGTGCGCCTCGTCGTCGGCGCCAGGGTTGATGTCGATCGGGTTGCGCACCTCGACCAGCTGGTCGAGCTTCTTGGCGACGAGGATGGCCTCCACCCTCTTCACGGTGGCGTCCTCGAGCGCGCCCATCTCCATCGCGAAGCCGTCGGTCTCGATGCTGTCGGCCATGCCCACGGCCTCGAAGCCGGCGCCGCTGATGGCGCCCAGGCGCTTGCCGCCGATCTTCTTGCCCTGCAGCGCACCGGCGATGTAGAAGAGGTCGTCGAAGGCGTTGAAGTCCTCGGCGACGATGGCGCCGGCATGGCGCAGCACCGACTCGAACAGCGCCGGGTCGCCGGCGATCGACGCCGTGTGTCCCATCACCCCGCCCTGGCCGGGTGCCGTGCGGCCGGACTTGTAGACGACGACCTGGCGGCCGTTGAGGACGGCGCGGCGCACTGCCTTGGCGAAGTGCAGGCCGTCCAGATCCTTGAAGCCCTCGATGTAGATGCCCGCGCTCTCGATGCCCGGCAGCTCGGCGAAGTAGCTGAGCATGTCGCCGTGGGTGAGATCGGTCTGGTTGCCGATGGCGAGCATGTAGGCCGGGTCCAGCCACGGGTTCTGCGACAGTCGCGTGATCATGAAGGCGCCGCTCTGCGAGATCATGACCGAGTTTCGCTGCGGCTTCTTCTGCGGCTTGGGCAGGCGCTCGAGCGGGATGAACCAGGAGTCGTAGGCGCCCGGGTGCGAGACCACGCCCAGGCAGTTGGCGCCGACGAAGATCGGCCCGCCGCCGGGCTTGCCGTGCGCGGAGTTGATGCGCTCGGCCAGGGCCGCGGCGGGCTCGCGGCTCTTCTTCGTCTCGCCCATGCCGCCGGGGATGAGCATCACCGCCTCGACGGCATCGGACGCGATGATCTCGTCCACCAGGCCGTAGACGGCGCTCGCCGCGACGGCGACGATGAGCAGGTCGAGCTTGCCCTGCAACGCGGAGAGGCCCTCGATGCACTTCACGCCGTCGATCTCGGACTCGCCGGGCTTGAGCACCAGCAGCTGCTCCTTCGGGTAGCCGCTGCCGATCACGTTGCGCAGGATGATGCGGCCGAAGTTCATGCCGCTGCCCGAGACGCCGATGATGCCGATGCTCTTGGGGTGGATCAGCTTGTCGATCTTGTGGATCGGCCTGGGCAGGCGCGGCGCCTGCGGTGCGGCGAAGTGGCACGCCGCCGCACGTGCGCGGAGCGTGGCCCCTGCGAGCACTGGGTTCAGCTCCAGCGCCTGCAGCACCTGCGGCGCGCCGCTTGCCGCGGGCCCGAGCGCCTTGGCCAGCGCCAGCAGCTGCGCGAAGCCGGCTTGCAGCGCGGCGTCGGGCGCGGCGCTGCCGCTGCGCCTGGCCTCGGCAGCCAGCTTCTGGTAGGCCAGCGTGCGCTTGAAGAGGGCGAGGAAGTCCGCCGCATCGGTGAGTTCGGCGGCGGCGTGCACGCAGGCGCGGTCGCGACGGAAATTGGCGAGGTCGAGCTCGCTGTCGCTACCTCCGAGGCCGGCGCTGAGGACGAGGCCGAACTCGCGCGTGTGGGTGAGGCCGATGCTCAGCTCGTTCGCGCCCGCGGGGGCACGGCTGTCGAGGGTGATGCCGATGCCGGCAAGCAATGCCTGCAGCTCGGTGGCGTTCAGCTGGCTGCGCCCCTGCGCCGCCGCATTCGCCAGCAGATCGGTGGCGTACAACGTCGAAATCTCGCTCAAGATCCTGTCCCCTGTTGGATCGCGGAGTGCGGGCAGCAGCCTGCGGCCGCGCCTCTGCGCACGGCCTGCGCACCCTGGAAGTGACTCAGGTTTGGATGGCCGCGCGCGCTCGCTGGAACATAGCAGAGGCTCGGGCGACGGCCTAGCGCGATTGCCGCTGCCGTTGACTGCGATCAAAGGCCGTCGGGCCGGGGATGCGCGCCCTCAGCCCTCATGCAGAAAGCGCCGCAGCAGCGCGGCCAAGGCCTCGGGCTGGTCGTGGTGCAGCATGTGCCCGGCCGCGGCCAGGCGCTGGCGCTCGAGGCGGGGCACGACGTCCAGGCGCGCGTGGAACTCGGCGCGCGAATAGCGCGAGCCCCACCAGCGGTCGGTGTCGGTGAGCTCGCCCTCGACCCACAGCAGCGGCGCGGTGATGCGGCGCCAGCAGGCGAGCACCTCGTCGACCTGGTAGAGCACCGGGTTGACGCGCTTGTGCGCCGGGTCGGCGCGCAGCTCGAAGCCGCCGCCCGCGGCGGCGCGGGCCCAGTGCGGGGCGAGCCAGGCCGCGCGCTCGGGCGCAAGCCGCGGATCGTTGGCGAGCAGGCGCTCGGCCACCGCGGCAAGGCTGGCATAGGGTCGCAGGCGCGGCGGCGTGCGCAGCGTCTGCAGCCACTGCAGCAGCCGCTGCGGCGCCTCCTCGGCCTGCGCGCGCGGCAGGCCGAAACCCTCGAGATTGACGAGCCGGCGCACGCGCTGGGGCTTCAGGCCGGCGTAGAGCATCGCCACGTTGCCGCCCATGCTGTGGCCGAGCAGGTCGACGACGCCTTCGGGAGCGATGAGGTCGAGCAGCGTGTCGAGGTCGCCGAGGTAGTCGGGGAACCAGTAGCTGTCCGCCGCCGGGGCGTCGCTGCGGCCGAAGCCGCGCCAGTCCGGGGCGACGATCCAGCGGCCCGGCCCTTCCAACTCGTGCAGGGCATCGACCAGGAACTGGTAGGACGCGCCGACGTCCATCCAGCCGTGCAGCAGCACGAGTGCAGGCCGCGTGGGGGTGGCGAGATGCGGCTCTCCCCAGTGGGTGAGGTGAAGGCGCAGGCCGCGCACGATCTCGAAGCCGCTGCGCGCGGCGCGTCGCGGGACGTAGACCGGTGGCGAGCTCGATGCGCGCATCGCGCGGCGCTCGGGGCGTGGGTCCGGAGGGGCCATGATGGTGGCTGATCGAAGCGGATCGAAGCGGGTTGATGGTGGATGGGGTGCGGATGAAGGTGGTAGGCGACCGCAAGGGGGAAGGGAAGGATGGCGCCACGCCGTGCCGGCGGCGCCCGGCTGTCTGCGCGGGGTCAAAACCATGCGCCGGGCGAGTGCCTAGAGTGCCCGATCGCCTTCGGCCATCGATCGCGCACTGGCGCGCCTTCCCTTCCATGACCAACCCCACCAAGCCGACGCTGGTGTGCCCGGCGGGCTCGCTGCGCGCGCTGACGCTGGCCATCGACGCCGGCGCCGATGCCGTCTACCTCGGCCTCAAGGATGCCACCAACGCGCGCAACTTTGCCGGCCTGAACTTCGACGACGCGCAGGTGCGCGAGGGCATGCGCTACGCGCATGCGCGCGGTCGCCAGGTGCTGATGGCCCTCAACACCTACGCCGACGCGCGCGACACCGGGCCCTGGCAACGGGCGGTGGATCGCGCCGCCGAGCTCGGCGCCGACGCGCTCATCGTCGGCGACAGCGCGGTGCTGGCCTACGCGCGGCGCCGCCATCCGCAGATGCGGCTGCACCTGTCGGTGCAGGCCTCGGCGACGACCTACGAGGCGATCGAGTTCTACCGCGAGCGCTACGGCATCAGCCGCGCCGTGCTGCCGCGCGTGCTGACGATGCAGCAGGTGGCGCATGTCATCCGCAACACCAGCGCCGAGATCGAGGTCTTCGGCTTCGGCAGCCTGTGCGTGATGGTCGAGGGGCGCTGCGCACTCTCGTCCTACGTCACCGGCCAGTCGCCCAACACCGCGGGCGTGTGCTCGCCGCCTTCGGCCGTGCGCTGGGAGGAAAAGGGCGACGGTGGCGTCGACGCGCGCCTGGGCGGCGTGCTCATCGACCACTACGGCGCCGACGAGCCGCGCGGCTACCCGACGCTGTGCAAGGGGCGCTTCGACGTCGAAGGCGAGCGCGACTACGCGCTCGAGGAGCCGACGAGCCTGAACACGCTGGCCATGCTGCCGCAGCTCATCGAGGCCGGCGTCAAGGCCTTCAAGATCGAGGGTCGCCAGCGCAGTCCGAGCTATGTCGCCGAGGTCACGCGCGTGTGGCGCGCGGCGATCGACGCCGCGACGTCGGGCGCGCGCTACTCGGTGCAGCCGGGGTGGTCGGCGCAGCTCACGCGCTGGGCCGAAGGGCAGCAGCACACGCTGGGCGCCTACGACCGCCCCTGGCGCTGACACGCACAGCAGGTGACGACGATGACGCAAGACGATCGAGCGCTCGAATTGACCGTGGGCCCGCTGCAGTACTGGTGGGCGCGGCCGCAGATGATGGCCTTCTATGCCGAAGTGGCCGACAGCGCCGCCCGCCGCGTGGTGCTGGGCGAGGTGGTGTGCTCGCGCCGCAACGAGTACAAGGTCGACGACTGGCTGGCCCTGGCGCGCGACCTCAAGGCCGCGGGCAAGGAGGTGGTGCTGGCCACGCAGGCGCTGGTGATGTCCGAGGCCGAGCTGCGCACGCTGCGCCGCATCGCCGAGCAGGACGAGTTCGCCGTCGAGGCCGGGGACGCCTCGGCGCTGCGCGTGCTCTGGCAGGCGGGCCAGCTCCGGCCCGGGCGCGCGGGCTTCACGATCGGTCCGCACATCAACGTCTACAGCCGCGAGGCGCTGCAGGAGCACGCCGCCCTGGGCGCCACGCGCTGGGTGCCGCCGCTGGAGCTGGCGCTCGACGCGACAGCGCGCATCAATCCGCCCGACGATCCCGTCGTCGGCCCGGCCGGGGTGGTGCGCAGCGAGGTCTTCGCCTTCGGGCGCATGCCGCTGGCCTTCTCGGCGCGCTGCTTCACCGCGCGCCACCACCGGCTGAACAAGGACGAATGCGAGTTCCGCTGCCAGGACGACGCCGACGGCCTGCTGCTGAAAACGAGCGAGGGCGACGCGTTCCTCGTGCTCAACGGCATCCAGACGCAGTCGGCGGCGCTGCACTGCCTGATCGGCGAAGCGCAGGCGCTGCGCGCCGCCGGCGCGTCGGCGGTGCGCCTCTCGCCCTGCAGCCGCGGCTTCGCGCGCGTGATCGAGCTCTTCGACGCGGCGCTCAACCGCGGCCTGGCGGTGGACGAGGCGCGCGCCGAGCTCGCGGTACTCGACCTGCCCGGCGAGCTGGTCAACGGCTTTGCCCATCGACAGCCCGGCATGCAGGTCGCCGCGGTGTGAGACAGCCACCAGACCGGAGAAGCACGATGTCCCCCAGCTCGCCCTCTTCGCTGCCGCGGCCGCCGGGTTTCGAGCAGGCCGCGCAGCGCCTGCGCGATCTCGTGCGCCGGCTGCCGCCGCAGCCGCCTTCCTTCGTCGCGGCGCGGCTGCTGGACCGCGTGCTGCTGCCGCGCCTGGACGAGCACCAGCGCCGCGATCTGGCCGCGCGCGTGGTCGAGGTCGAGGTCGTCGAACTCGGCCTGCGCGTGCGCCTGCGCCTGGGCGAGCGCGGCTTTCAGACCGCCTCCGATCGCCAGGAGCCGGCGCTGCGCATCCGCGCCCAGGCGGCGGCGCTGTGGCGGCTCGTGCGCGGCGAGGACGACGCCGACCGGCTCTTCTTCGAGCGCGCCCTGGTGATGCAAGGCGATACCGAGTACGGCCTGATCCTGAAGAACACGCTGGACGCCATCGGCCCCTTGTGGCGCTGATCGAGGCCGCGCCGCGGACTGTTGCCGGCGTCCGACACGGTCGCTCGGCAGGGCGATGCGCCGCCCCTGGCGGACGGTCACAATGCCACCAATGAACGCTCCCGTACCGACTTCCTCCACCGCCTTCCGGCTACGCGCGGCGGAGTTGCGCGACGTCCAGCCCATCGTCGGCATGATCCGTGAGCTGGCCGAGTTCGAGCAGCTCACCCACCTGCTGCAGGTCACGCCCGAGAAGCTGCGCCCGCAGCTCTTCGGTGAGAAGCCGGTGGCCGAGGCGATGGTCGCCGAGATCGAGGCCGACGAGGGCGGCAAGCCCGAGGTCGCGGCCTTCGCGCTCTTCTTCACCAATTTCTCGACCTTCCTCGCCCAGCCCGGCCTGTACCTGGAGGACTTGTTCGTGCGGCCCGCATACCGCAGGCGCGGCATCGCGCAGGCGCTGCTGCAGCGCCTGGCGACGCTCGCCCTGGAGCGCGGCTACGGGCGCTTCGAGTGGTCGGTGCTGGACTGGAACGCGAACGCGATCGCCTTCTACGAGAGCGTCGGCGCCACCGTGATGCCCGACTGGCGCATCTGCCGCGTCACCGGCGACGCGCTGCGCACGCTTGGCGGCGAGACGGGCTGAGCGCGGCCGTCGTCAAGGCGACGTTGCCGCCAGCTTGAAGGCCGAGACGACGCCGGCAAGCTGTTGCGCCTGCTGCTCGAGCGACGCCGCCGCCGCCGCCGACTGCTCGACCAGGGCGGCGTTCTGCTGCGTCACGCGGTCGAGCTGCGAGACCGAGGCGTTGACCTGGCCGATGCCGCTGCTCTGCGCGCTGGCCGCAGCGGTGATCCCGGCGATGGTGTCGGCCACGTGCCGCACGGAGGTGACGATCTCGTTCATCGTGCTGCCGGCGTCCTTGACGAGGCCGGCGCCGGATTCCACCTTGTCGACCGACGCGCCGATCAGCGACTGGATCTCGCGCGCAGCCTGAGCCGAGCGCTGCGCGAGGCTGCGCACCTCGCTGGCGACGACGGCGAAGCCGCGTCCCTGCTCGCCGGCACGGGCGGCCTCGACGGCGGCGTTGAGCGCGAGGATGTTGGTCTGGAAGGCGATGCTGTCGACGACGCCGACGATGTCGGAGATCTTGCGCGAGGCGGCGTTGATCTCGTCCATGGTCGAGACGACCTGGGCGACGATGCGCCCGCCGCGCGCGGCGACGTCCGAGGCGCTGACGGCGAGCTGGTTGGCCTGGGCCGCCGCGCTGGCCGACTGCTGCACGGTGCCGGTGAGCTCCTCCATCGACGCTGCGGTCTGCTGCAGGCTGGAGGAGGCCTGTTCGGTGCGCGTGCTCAGGTCCTGGTTGCCGGCGGCGATCTCGGTGGACGCGCTGGAGATGCGGCGGCTGGCCATGTGCACCTGCTCGACCATGCTGCGCAGCGCCGCCTGCATGCGGCCCATGCCCTCGACGAGCTGGCCGACCTCGTCGTGCTGGCTGATGACGATCTCGTTGTCCAGCGCGCCCTCGGCGATGCGCTCGGCGAGCCGGCGCGCCTGCGCCAGCGACCGCGCCAGCGCGCGCAGGCTGAACACCGTCAGCGGGAGGAGGACGAGCAGCGCGACGACGACCGAGCCGGCGATCACCGTCAGCATGAGCTGCGCGCGTGCCGCCAGCGCCGCCTGCGTGCCGGCCAGATCCTGGCGCGCCTGTTCGGCCATCGCCGCCAGGGCCTTGTCGGCCGCTTGCGTGAACTCCTGCACCTGCCCGGCGTAGGCGCCGGCCGCGGCGGCGTCGATCTGGGCCTGTTCGATCTTCTCCAGCACCGGCGCGATGCCCTCCTCGTAGCTACGCAGTTGCGCCAGCACCTGCTCGACCTCCTGTATGACGGCTTCGCCGGGGTCCGCGCGCTCCCGGGTCTCGCCCAGTCCCTTGCGCAGCGCGACGAGGCTCTTCTGCCAGGACTGCCGCCACTCGGCCGCTTCGTTGGCGTTGTTGGCGGCGATGATGACTTCCTTCTCGAAGCGCTGCAGCTTGCCCAGCGTGGTGCGCAGCTCGCCGGTTTCGACGATCGCCCGCACCTTGCCGTCGAGCTGGTCCTGCAGTGTGGCGCGCGTGTCTTCCACGGCCCAGTAGCCCAGCAGTCCGATGGCGACGAGCAGCAGCAGCGAGACGGCGGTGCCGGCGCCCAGGCGGGCGCGGATGGAGAGCTTGTTCAAGGCGTTCATGGCGTTCAACTGGGCGAGGAAAGGAGTTTCTCGAGCGAAGGGCGTCTGCCGCCGCCGCGCTCGCCCACCACCGCCTTCACGGCATGGCGAGGCAAGGAGGTGTCCAGGCGTCGCGGGGTCGCCAGCGGGGCGCCGGCGGCGTTGGTGAAGCAGGCCACGACCGGCGTTGTGAGGCTGGGTCCGCGCGCGACGACGATCGCCAGCTCGCCGCCCTCCAGCCGCACCGTGCAACCCGGCGGGTAGATGCCGAACTCCTTCACGAGTGCGGCCGTCATCGGGTGGCCCGGGTCCTGCATGAACATCTGCCGGCCCGCCTGGTCGGCCAGCAGCGCCTCGCGGTGCGCGCGCGAGGCGAGCTTGGCGGTGTAGACGTCGGCGCGGCGTACGAGCGAGGCAATCTCGCCGACGTCGCTGCGCCCGCTCGGGTAGCCGCTGCCGTCCTCCTGCTCGTGGTGGCGCGCCACCGCCTGCAGCCAGTCGTCGTCGTCGACGCCGGCCTGCATCAGCAGCTCGACGCTGCGCATCGGGTGCGTCATCAGTTCGGCGCGCTGCTGCGTCGTCGGCGCGCCGCGACAGCGCGCGAGCTCGCCCTGCAGCTCGAGCATCGAGAGGTTCATCGTCAGCGCGACCTTGAACACGCGTTCGAGGGTCGCCGGCTCCCAGCCCAGGCGCTGCGCCACCAGGTGGCTGCAGATGGCGGTGTGCAGCGCGCGCTGGGCGCCATAGGCGAGGTCGGCGTTGGCGTCGCGGGTCAGAACCTGGAAGATGGCCAGATCCGGATCGCGCTCGACGAGGCCGAGCACGACGTCGCTGGCGTCGTCCAGCGCCACGGTGAAGCTCTCGGCGTGCGGTCGCATCAGCATCGTGCCGATGCGCGACAAGCCCTCGTGCCACAGCCGCGGCAGCTGCTCGCGTGGCGCGCGGCGCAGCCGCTCGCGCGCGCTCTGCAGCTCCTCCAGGTCGACGAGCGCGCCGCGCTCGAGCAGCGCCTGGAGTTGCGCCTCGCTGTCGATCACGCAGCCGCGTGCCAGCAGCAGCGAGCGGTCGCGATCGCGCACGTTGAACGGCAGCGCTTGCCCTACGGTCATGCGCTGCCTGACGTTGGAGAGGGCGGTGAAGGACATGATGCGTGCTCTGCGGTACGACGTGCAAGCGCTTTCGGCCGGCGTCGGGAAAACTTGAAGATCGGGCCCGCCGCGCCTGGGCGTAGAGTGACGGCATGAACGCCAAGACCTCTCCCGACGCCCCGGGCGACGCCTATGCTGCGCTGCACCAGGGCCTGCGCTGGCACGTGCCGGCGCGCCTGAACATCGCCGAGCTCTGCTGCCGGCGCTGGGCGACCGATCCACGCCACCGCGGGCGCATCGCGTTGCGCTGGGAGAGCGAGGCCGGCGCACGCGGGCAACTCAGCTACGCCGAGCTCCAGGCCGCGAGCAACCGGCTTGCCAACGGCCTGCGTGCGCTCGGCGTGGGCGCGGGCGACCGCGTCGCGCTGGTCCTGCCGCAGCGGCCGGAGACGGCTATCGCGCACATGGCCGTCTACCAGCTCGGTGCGGTGGCGATGCCGCTGTCCATGCTCTTCGGCTCCGACGCGCTGGCCTACCGCCTGCAGGACAGCGGGGCGTGTCTCGCGATCGTCGACGAGGGCGCGATCGCCAAGCTGCTCGCCGCGCGCGGCGGCTGTCCGGCCTTGCATGCGGTGGTCGCCGTGGGCGGCGCGGCGGGCCGGGCCGATGCCGACTGGGAGCGGCTGCTGGCGCAGGCGTCGGCGCACTTCGACCCCCACGACAGCGGCGCCGACGACCCCGCGGTGCTCATCTACACCAGCGGCACCACCGGCCCGCCCAAGGGCGCGCTGATCCCGCACCGCGCGCTCATCGGCAACCTGCCGGGCTTCGTCTGCAGCCAGAACTGGTTCGGCATGCCCGGTGCCGACGACGAGGTCTTCTGGAGCCCCGCCGACTGGGCCTGGACCGGCGGGCTGATGGACGCGCTGCTGCCCACGCTCTACTTCGGCCGCACCATCGTCGGCTGGCAGGGGCGCTTCGCGCCGGAGCTGGCCTTCGAGCTGATGCAGCGTCACCGCGTCACGCACACCTTCCTCTTCCCGACGGCGCTGAAGGCCATGATGAAGGCCGTGCCCGAGCCGCGGCGGCGCTACCGCCTGCAACTGCGCGCGGTGATGAGCGCGGGCGAGGCGGTGGGCGACGCCGTCTTCGACTGGTGCCGCGACCACCTGGGCGTGAGCGTGAACGAGATGTTCGGCCAGACCGAGGTCAACTACATCGTCGGCAACTGCGGCAGCTACGTCGACGTGCAGGGGAGGCGCCACCCCGCCTGGCCGGCGCGCCCGGGCAGCATGGGACGCGCCTACCCCGGGCACCGCATCGCCGTCATCGACGACGAAGGCGAGGAATGCCCGCGCGGCACGCCGGGCGACGTCGCCCTGCACCGTCTGGACGTGCACGGCCACGCCGACCCCATCTTCTTCCTCGGCTATTGGCGCAACGAAGCCGCCACGGCCGCGAAGTTCACCGACGACCCGGCCAGGAGCTGGTGCCGCACCGGCGACACCGCGGTGATGGACGCCGACGGCTACCTCTGGTACCAGGGCCGCAGCGACGACGTCTTCAAGGCCGCGGGCTACCGCATCGGTCCGAGCGAGGTCGAGAACTGCCTCGTCAGGCACCCGGCGGTGGCCAATGCGGCGGTCGTGCCCAAGCCCGATGCCGAGCGTGGCGCCCTGGTCAAGGCCTACGTCGTGCTGGCACCGGGCTGCTCGGGCAGCGAGACCCTGGTGGCCGAGCTGCAGGAGCACGTGCGCGGACGGCTCGCGCCCTACGAGTACCCGAAGGAGATCGAGTTCATCGACGCGCTGCCCATGACCACCACCGGCAAGGTGCAGCGCCGCGTGCTGCGCCTGCAGGAAGAGGAAAGGGCGCGCGCGCGCGCGCCGCGCTGACCCCAGGCACCCGGCGGCATGCCGCGCGCGATCCATGGCGAAGAAGAACCTCCACGTCAGCGAAACCCCGGCCACGCAGGCGCTGCGTCGCGCGGGCGTCGCGTTCACCGAACATCCCTACGACTACGTCGACCACGGCGGCACGGCCGAATCGGCGCGTCAGCTCGGCGTGCCCGAGCATGAGGTGGTGAAGACCCTCATCATGCAGGACGAGCGCGCGCAGCCGCTCATCGTGCTGATGCATGGCGACTACCAGGTGAGCACCAAGCAGCTCGCGCGCGCCATCGGCGCCAAGTCGGTCGAGCCCTGCCGGCCCGATGCGGCGCAGCGCCACAGCGGCTACCTCGTGGGCGGCACCTCGCCCTTCGGCACGAAGAAGGCGATGCCGGTCTACGTCGAGGGCAGCGTGCTGGAGCTGCCGCGCATCCTCATCAACGGCGGACGGCGCGGCTACCTCGTCGGCATCGCGCCCTCGGCGCTGGTGAAGTTGCTGCAGGCCAGGGCCGTGAGCTGCGCGCTGGCGGCGTTCAGCCCGCCGCCATCCCCGCCTTGAAGCGCGACCCGGCGGCGCGGGCGAGCACGACGAGGGCGGTGGAGATCGCGATCATCACCATCCCCAGCGCCGAGAGCCGGCCCCACAGGCCGTCGTCGGCGAAGGCGAGGATCTGCACCGCGAGCACCTCGCTGCCCGGGCGCGAGAGCACGACCGAGAGCGTGAGTTCGCGCAGGAACATGGTCGCCATCAGGATCCAGGCGGAGACGATGCCCGGCACGAGCAGCGGCGCGACGATGCGGCGCAGCGTGGTCGCGCGGCTGGCGCCGCAGACGAGCGAGGATTCCTCGAGGTGCGCGTGCACCTGCACCAGCGCGCTGGCCAGCGGCCGCACGCCGTAGGGCAGGTAGGTGGCGATGTAGCCGATGAGCAGCGCCCACACCGTGGCGTAGAGCGGCGTGCGCACGAAGAACCACATGAAGCCGATGCCGATGACGATGCCGGGGAAGGAGAAGGAAAGAAAGCTCAGCGTCTCCAGCGCCCCCGCGGCGCGGCTGCGCTGGCGTACCGTCACGTGCGCGATCAGCAGCGAGAGCAGCACGCCGATCGTGGCTCCGCCCACGGCCAGCAGCAGGCTGTTGCGCAGCGCCAGCAGTGAGGTCGGGTCGTCGAACACGGCAGCCCAGTGGCGCAGGCTCATCTGCGCGAAGGCCGCAGCGCCTGGCAACATCGAGTAGGGCACGAGCGAGGTGTAGAGCAGCACCGCCACCGGCAGCACGACGATGAAGAGCGAGAGCAGCGCCACCGCCGCGGTCAGTGGCAGGCGCATGCCCCCGAGCGCGACGACGCTCGGGCGCCAGCCGCGGCTGGAGACGGTGACGAAGCGGCTGCTCTCGCCGGTGAGCGCGCGGTAGACCCAGACGAGCGCGATCGAGGTCGCCAGCGCGCTCATGCCGAGCGCCGCGGCGCGGCCCCAGTCGGGCGAGAAGCCGGTCGAGACCATCTCGTAGAGGTAGGTCGCGAGCACGTCGACGCGCCCCGGCGTGCCGAGCACGCGCGGTACGGCGTAGGACGCGAGCGCCCGCACGACGCCGAGCACGAAGGCCGCGAGGATCGCCGGGCGCAGCACCGGCAGCGTGATGCGCAGCAGCGTGCGCCAGGGGCTGCTGCCGCAGACGCGCGACGATTCCTCGAGCGAGACGTCGAACGAGGCCATCGCCGGCGCGATGATGAGGTAGGCGATGGGCATGTTCAGCAGCCCCTCGACGAAGATCATCCCGGGCAGCGAATAGATGTTCAGCAGCGGCCCCTGCAGCCCGAGCAGGTCGACGAGCGCGCGGTTGACCAGGCCGTTGGACGGATTGAGCAGCAGCGCCCAGGCGACCGAGAACAGCAGGTGCGGGATCATCATCGGCACGATCGCGAGCACGCCGAAGACGAACTTGAAGGGGATGTCGGTGCGCGTGTTGAGGTAGGCGAGGAAGAGCGCAAGCAGCGTGGCCAGCAGCGTCGATCCGAGCACGAAGACGAGCGTGTTCCACAGCACCTTCAGCAGCGCCGGGTCGGTGTAGGCGGCGACGTACTTGGCGAGCGTGAAGGCGCCGAAGGCGTCCAGGCCTTCCGAGACGCTGCCGAAGGCGAGCATGGCCACCGGCGCGATCGTCAGCGCGCCGACGACGAGGACCAGCACGCGGGCCAGGGTGGAGGCGGAAGAGCCTGCGCTCATCGCGACTTGGCCGGCTCAGGCCGCCAGCAGCAGGCAGTGCGCCGGCTCGATCGACAGGCTCACCGCGTCGCCTTCGCGCAGCGGCGTGTCGGGGTCGGTGCGCGCGAGCAGCAGCGCCTGCCCGACGCGGACCTCGGCCTCGCAGGCATCGCCGACGAAGGCCAGCGACTCGATGCGGCCATGCACGACGTTGCCCGTGGCGCTCGCGCCCTGCGCGTGCAACTGCAGGAACTCGGGGCGCAGGCACAGCGTCGCTGCGCTGCCGGCCGGCAGCGCACGCGGTGCGCAGGCGATCGCGCCGAGCGCGCAGTCCACGCGCGTCGAGCCTGCGCCCTGCTCGCGCACGATGGCCGGCAGCAGGTTGGCGCGACCGATGAAGTCGGCGACGAACTGGTGCGCGGCGTCGAAGTAGATCTGCCTGGGCGTACCGACTTCGACGACGCGGCCGGCCTGCATCACCGCGATCGTGTCGGACAGCGCCAGCGCCTCGACACGGTCGTGCGTGACGTAGACCGCGGTGATGCCGAGCGTGCCGAGGAAGCGTTTCAGCTCCTTGCGCGTCTCCTCGCGCAGCTTGGCGTCGAGGTTGCTCAAGGGCTCGTCGAAGAGGATCACGCCCGGCTCGGCGACGAGCGCGCGCGCCAGCGCCACGCGTTGCTGCTGGCCGCCGGAGAGCCGCGTCGCCGGCCGCTCGCCGTAGCCCTCGAGCTGCACGAAGCGCAGCGCCGCCGCGGTGCGCTGCTGCACCTGCGCGCGCGGCAGGCCGCGCACCTGCAGCGGGTAGGCGACGTTGTCGAAGACGTTCATGTGCGGCCAGATGGCGTAGGACTGGAACACCATGCCCAGGCCACGCTTCTCGGTCGGCACTGCGATGCCTTGCCTGCGCGACCAGACGAGTTGGTCGCCGATGCGGATCTCGCCCTCGTCGGGCGTCTCCAGGCCGACGATGCAGCGCAGCAGCGTCGTCTTGCCGCAGCCGCTCGGGCCCAGCAGCGTGAAGATGCTGCGCGAGGGAATGTGCAGGTCGACGCGGTCGAGCGCCTTGACCGTCCGGCCTTCGCTGCGGTAGTGCTTGACGAGGCCCTCGACGCGGATCTCCATGGCCGTCGATCGCCTTCGCGTTCAGCCCTTGAAGATCTGCTTGAACTGCGCGCCCCACTTCTGGATCTCGTCGTCGCCGAGGTCGCGCACCGCGACCACCTTCACCTGGGCGATGCCTTCGATCGGCGGGTGCACGCCGGGGGCGAGCACGTATTCGCCGACGTCCTTGGCCAGCAGCCCCGCGGCCTTCTTGCCGAGCCAGTAGTCGACGAAGGCGCGCGCCGCGGCCGGGTGTGGCGCCTTGGCGGTGATCGCCATCGCGCGCGGCGTGCCCAGCAGCGGCTGGCCGCCGCGCGGCGCCCAGGCCAGCGGCGCCGGCGCCTTGGTGACGATGTACTTGGGCATCGAGATCGCGATCGCCTTCTCGCCGCTTTCGATCGGCGCGGGCGTCGGGCCGAAGGAGGCGACGAACATCGGCTGGTTGGCGGCCAGGCCCTTGACGAAGGCCAGCCAATCGGCTTCGCTCCCGAAGGCCTTTTCCTTCAGGCCGACGAGCCAGGAGATCGTCGACGCGTGGCTCGCCGGGTCGGCCATGACGATGCGGCCCTTCCACTTCGGGTCGGCCAGATCCTCGTAGCGGCGCGGCGCGTCGGCGTCCTTCACCTGCGTCTTGTTGAAGACGTAGGAGACGTACTCGACGCCGAAGATCTGGATCGTGTCGTCGGGCCGCGACCAGTCCGGGTAGCCCGCCGCCTCGGGCGAGCGGTAGGGCGCGAGCAGCCCCTTTTCCTTCAGCAGCTCGAGCACCGGCAGCGGCGCCTGCACGACGTCGGCCAGCAGCTTGCCGGCCTGTGCCTCGGTGCTGATGGTCGAGAAGAACTTGGAGCTGGAAATGCGCGTGTACTGGCCCTTGATGCCGGTGTCGGCGCCGAAGGCGTCGATGATGGGCTTGACCGCCGTGATGTTGGCGTAGAAGACCGCCTGGCCCTCGGCGCGCGCCTTGGCGAGATCGGCGCCCTCGGCGGCCCGCGCGGCGGGCAGCGCGGCGGCAAGCCCGGCCGCGCCGGCCAGTTGCAGCAGGATGCGACGGTTCGGATGGTTCATGACGATCCCTCGGCTGGGTTGGACGGTGGCGGCGCCACGGCCTTGTCTGCGCGCACTGTAGCGCCGCCACGCCAGCCCACGGCCTTGGCCGCGGCCAGCGTCGCCAGGGCGGACAGCGCGAGGCAGACCCAGATGACGCCCTGGTAGCTGCCGCTGCGGTCGAACACCGCGCCGGCCAGCACCGGGCCGCCCAGGTTGCCCAAGGCCGCGCCGGTGTAGAGGATGCCCACGAGCGACGACACCGCGCGCGCGCCGAAGCGATCCATCACGAAAGCCGGCATGAGCGAGACGATGCCGCCGTAGGACAGGCCCATCCAGACCGCGAACAGCGCCATCGCCGCGTAGCCGCCGGCAAACGCCCAGAGCACGAACGACAGGCCGAGCGAAGCCTGCATCAGCACCAGCGTGCGCGCGCGGCCGATGCGGTCGGCAAAGCTGCCGATCACGAAGCGCCCGGCGAGCGAGCCGACGCCGATGAGGCCGACGAGCCCGACCGCGCGCAGCTCGTCGACGCCGAGGTCGCGCGCCGCGGCCGAGGCATGCGCGAAGGGGATGAACATGGCCGGCGAGGCCAGCAGCGCCATCGCGTACAGCCAGCGGTAGCTGGGGCTGGTGAGCGCTTCGCCAAGCGGCGTGCCGGCGACGGCGCGCGCGCCCGCGGTGGCGGCCGGCGCGCGATGCAGCAGCAGTGTTGCCGCCAGGCCCAGCAGCAGCACGACCGCGGCGACGACGCGCAGCGTCACGCGCCAGTCGCTCCAGGCCAGCAGTGCCGTCACCAGCAGCGGCCCGACCAGCGTGCCGGCGCCGATGCCCGCACTCGCCAGGCCTGCCGCCATGCCGCGCCGACGCGTGAACCAGGGCTGCACGCAGGCAATGGCCGGCGTGTAGACGAGCGCGATGCCGATGCCAAGCCCAAGGCCATAGGCGACGATGACGCCGAGGAGCGAGGCGGCAAAGCTCGCGCCGAACAGCCCGCCCGCAATGAAGAGCATGCCCAGGCTCGTGACGACGCGCGGCCCGAAGCGGTCGGCGACCATCCCCGCACCCGCCCCGAGCACGAAGTAGATCAGCCCAGAGACGCCGAAGAGCATCGACACGTCGGCGCGCGTCGCGGCGAACTGCTGTTGCAGCGGCTCGAAGAAGGCGGCGAACGAGTACGAGACGCCGAAGATCACCGCCAGCGCGGTGAAGCAGGCCCAGACGACGACCCAGGCCTGGCGGGGTTCGATTTCGGGGGCGTCGGTGGCGGACCGCATGGACGCCGAGCATAAGCCGGGCGCGCGTGCGCAATCCTCGGGGGCGAACCCGCCTCGGGACTCGCCTCAGCCCGTCAAGGCTTGCGGCACGCGCCCTTCGATGCGCCCGGCCAGCCGCTCCCACACGGGGCTGAGCGTGCCCGGCAGGTCGGGCAGGGCACCGAGATCGACGCGGCTCTCGTCGGGTCCGTGGAAGTCGCTGCCGCGCGAGGCGGCGAGGCCGAATTCCGCGGCGATGCCGGCGTAGTGGTGGCGCTCGGCCTCGGTGTGCGCGCCCACCACCACCTCGACGCCGCGCCCGCCGTGCGCGGCGAACTCGCTGAAGAGCGCGTATTCGAGCGTCGGCGCGAAGCGGTAGCGCGCCGGGTGCGCGACGACTGCGAGGCCGCCGGCCGCGGTGATCCAGCGCACCGCGTCGCCGAGCCGTGCCCAGCGGTGCGGCACGAAGCCGGGCTTGCCCTCGACGAGGTAGCGCCGGAACACCGCGCCGACGTCGGCGCAGACGCCGCGCTCGACCAGGAAGCGCGCGAAGTGCGCGCGCGAGACGGCCTCGGGCGTGTCGACATAGGCCAGCGCCCCGTCCAGCGCGCCGGGGATGCCCGCGCGAGCCAGGCTTGCCGCCATCTCTCGCGCGCGCTGCAGGCGCCCGGCGCGCGTGGCGGCCAGGCCGGCGACCAGATCGGCATCGTCGGCGTCGAACCCGAGCCCCACGATGTGCACGCACTCGTCGGCGAAGCTGACCGAGATCTCGGTGCCGGCCAGGAACGCGAGCCCCAGGTCCAGCGCCGCTTCACGCGCGGGCGCCACGCCGCCGACGCTGTCGTGGTCGGTCAGCGCCCACAGTTGCACGCCGCTGTCGTGCGCGCGCTGTGCCAGCCGCGCGGGCGCCAGCGTGCCGTCGGAGACGGTGGAGTGCGAATGCAGGTCGGCGTTGATCAGGTGCACGGCCCGATTGTCCGGCAGCACCGGCATCCCTGCCGCAGCCGCAGCGCAAGGGCGCTCAACCCGAGAGCTGCAGCGTGTGGTCGCAGCGCGCGGCCAGGGTCGGGTCGTGGGTGACGAGCACGAAGGCGGTGCCGCGCTCGCGCGCAAGCTGCAGCATCAGCTCGAACACGGTGTGCGCGGTGTCGCGGTCGAGGTTGCCGGTGGGCTCGTCGGCGAGCACGCAGGCAGGCGCCGTGACGAGGGCGCGCGCGATCGCCACGCGCTGGCGCTCGCCGCCCGAGAGCTGCGCCGGTGCGTGCCTGACGCGCGCGGCCAGGCCCACGCGTTCCAGCATCGCCTGCGCCTGCTCGCGCGCCGCGGCCACGCCCAGGCGCCGGATGCGCAGCGGCATCGCGACGTTGTCCAGCGCGCTGAACTCCGGCAGCAGGTGATGGAACTGGTAGACGAAGCCCAGGTGCAGGTTGCGCCAGCGGCCCTGCTCGGCGGCGTTCATCGTCGCGAAATCGCGGCCCATCAGCTCGACGCGGCCCGAGGTCGGCGCGTCCAGGCCGCCCAGCAGGTGCAGCAGCGTGCTCTTGCCCGAGCCCGAGGCGCCGACGATGGCCAGCGTCTGCCCCGCGTCCACCTGCAGGTCGATGCCGCGCAGCACCTGCACGTCCAGCGCCTGCTCGCCGCGCCCTTCGCGAAAGCGCTTGTGCAGGTCGACCGCGCGCAGCACCGGCTCACTCATGGCGCAGCGCCTCGGCGGGGTTGACGCGGCTGGCCCGCCAGCTCGGGTAGAGCGTGGCGACGAAGGCGAGCACGAGCGCGATCAGCGTCACCGGCACGATGTCGCTGGCCAGCGGCTCGCTGGGCATGCGGCTGATGAGGTAGATGTTGGCCGGCAGGAAGGCCACGCCCAGCAGCCGCTCGATCGCCGGCACGATGACGTCGATGTTGCGGGCCACGAGCAGGCCCAGCGCTACGCCGCCCAGCGTGCCCAGCACGCCCGAGGTCGCGCCCTGCACGACGAAGATGCCCATGATCGAGCGCGGGCTGGCGCCCAGCGTGCGCAGGATGGCGATGTCGGCGCGCTTGTCGGTCACCGTCATCACGAGGGTGCTGACGAGGTTGAACGCGGCGACGGCGACGATCAGCGTGAGGATGATGAACATCATGCGCTTCTCCACCTGCACGGCGTCGAACCAGCTGCGGTTGGTGCGCGTCCAGTCGCGCACGATGACTTCGGGGCCGAGCGCCTGCGCGAGATCGGCGGCCACCGCGCGCGCCTCGTGCACGTCGGTCAGGCGCAGCTGCACGCCCGTCGGGCCCTCGGTGCGAAAGAGCTTGGCGGCGTCGTCGAGGTCGATCAGCGCCAGGCTGCTGTCGTACTCGTAGTGCCCGCTCTCGAAGACGCCGGTGAGCGTGAACTGCTTGAGCCGCGGCACGACGCCCGCGGGCGTGAGCTGGCCGGCCGGCGAGACGAGGGTGACCTTGTCGCCCACGCGCGCGCCGACCAGGCGCGCCAGCTCGGCGCCCAGCACGACGTTCCACTCGCCGGGCCGCAGCGTGGCCAGCGCGCCGCCCTGCAGCTGGCGGGCGAGATCGGTGACCTCGGCCTCGCGCGCCGGGTCGATGCCGCGCACGAGCGCACCTCGCATCGCTTCGCCGCGCGCCACCAGCGCCTGCGCCGAGACGAAGGGCGCGGCGCCGACGACGCGCGCGTCCTTGCGCGCGGCGGCCGCGGTGGCCTGCCAGTCGGGCAGCGCGCCGCCGCTGGCCTCGAACACCTCGATGTGCGAGATCACGCTCAGCATGCGGTCGCGCACTTCCTTCTGAAAGCCGTTCATCACGCTGAGCACGATGATGAGCGCCGCCACGCCGAGCGCGATGCCCAGCATCGAGACGCCCGAGATGAAGCTGATGAAGCCGTTGCGCCGCCCGGCGCGGCCCGCGCGCGTGTAGCGCCAGCCGATGTGCCATTCGTAGGGCAGGTTCATGAGGGGGCGGATGCTAACGGCATCCGGGTTGCCATCAACCACCTGGCCAGCTTGACTGTATCGCAACCGAGATACACAATGGTGGGGACGGAGGATCCGACCATGGCCCATTCCTCGATGCTGCACGTCCGCGTGGACGACGAAATCAAGACGCAAGCCAGCGAGGCGCTCGCAGCCATGGGGCTTTCCGTTTCCGATGCCGTGCGCATTCTGCTCAAGCGCGTCGTCAACGATCAGGCCTTCCCGCTGGAGCTGAAGGTGCCCAACGCCCGGACTCGGGAGGCCATGGCCGAGGCTCGCGCCATGGCCAAGGCTCGCGCCGCCCGTTTCGACTCTGCCGATGCGCTGATCGATGGTCTCGAAGAAGCCCGCCAGCAGTAAGCGGGCCGTACCGCCCAGGGCGTGCGATTACACCCGGGCCTTTCTCAAGGATTGGGAACGGCTCTGCCGCTCGGGCCGCTACGACCTGAAGCGGCTGAAGGAGGCGATGCTGCTGCTCATCGGCAACGATGCGCCGCTCGGTCCGCAGTGGTTGGATCACCCGCTCAAGGGCGAGTGGGCCGATCATCGCGAATGCCACATCGGCGGCGACTTCCTGCTGATCTACCGGCTCGACGGCAACACGCTCCTCTTCGTCCGGGCGGGAACCCACTCGGAGCTGTTCGAGGAATAGGTTGAGACTGTGCCCATGCCCCCGCCGATCTACCTCGACCACCACGCGACGACGCCGCTGGACCCGCGCGTGCTGGAGGGCATGCTGCCCTACCTGCGCGAGCATTTCGGCAACGCCGCGAGCCGCAACCACGTCTTCGGCCGCACCGCCGCGGCGGCGGTCGAAGAGGCGCGCGAGCGTGTGGCCGCGGCCATCGGCGCGCGCCCGGCCGACATCGTCTTCACCTCGGGCGCGACGGAGGCGAATGCGCTCGCGCTGCGCGGCACGGTGCTCCAGGATTCCGGGGCGCACCTGGTGACGACCGCCATCGAGCATCGCTCGGTGCTCGACAACGCGCGCCGGCTCGAGCGCGAAGGCTGCTCGCTCACCGTGCTGCCGGTGGACGGCTTCGGTCGCGTCGATCCGGACGAGTTGCGGCGTGCGCTGCGCCCGCAGACGAGGCTGGTCTCGGTGATGGCGGCGAACAACGAGATCGGCACGCTGCAGCCGATCGCGGATCTCGGCGCCGTCGTGCGCGACAGCGGCGCGCTCTTTCACGTCGACGCCACGCAGGCGCTCGGGCGCGTGGCGCTCGACGTCGAGGCCGCGGGCGTCGACCTGCTCTCGCTCTCCGCGCACAAGGCCTACGGCCCCAAGGGCGTGGGCGTGCTCTACCGCCGCAGGCGACCGCGGCGCGTGCGGCTCGTGCCGCTGCAGGAAGGCGGCGGGCAGGAGGACGGCCTGCGGCCGGGGACGCTCAACGTGCCGGGCATCGTCGGCATGGGCGTGGCCTGCGAGCTGGCCGCGGCGGCGATGGCGAGCGAGGGCCCGCGCCTGCTCGCGCTGCGGCAGCGGCTCTTCTCGGCGCTTGCGCATGAGATCGAGGGCCTGCGGCTCAACGGCCACCCCGACGAGCGCCTGGCAGGCAGCCTGCACCTGGCCATCGACGGCGTGGACGCCGACGCGCTGCTGCTCGGGCTGGACGACATCGCGCTCTCCGCCGGCGCGGCGTGCTCCAGCGGTGTCGTCAAGCCCTCGCACGTGCTGCAGGCGATCGGCGCCGCCACGCCGGGCCAGGCGGCGACGCTGCGCCTTTGCGTGGGGCGCTTCAACACCGAAGGCGAGATCGACGCCGCGGCGCAGCGCATCGTCACGCGCGTCAAGGCCTTGCGTGCGGCGCGCTGAAGGCCGGTGCCCGCGGCGGGGCCGGCGCGGCGGCGCGATTGACGCAACGCAAGACTCTGGTCGGGCCCGATGGCGCGGCCCAGGGCGCGCCCATACGATGGCGCGAAGCGGATCCCGCGATCCCGCGATCCCGCGGCCCGGCGCCTTCGGCGCGTGCGCGGGCGCGGCCGCGGATTTCCACCACCGTGTCACGACGACGAGGCCCCCGATGAGCGACACCGACCAGACCCAGCCCGCGGGGCCGAACCCGTCCATGCGCCGCCTCTTCGAGCCCGCGCGATGGGGCAAGCTGCAGATCAGGAACCGGGTCAAGTACGGCTCCTGCTGCATCTCCAACTACAACAACCGCGACGGCACGCACACCATCCGCGAGTTCGCGCGCACGCAGGTCATCGCCGGCACCGGCTGCGGCATCATCACCAACCAGGGCGCCTACCCGGATCCGCTGGGCGAGGGCAAGGGCTACTTCCGGCAGGTCGCGATCCACGACGACAGCGCCATCCCCGGCTTCGAGAAGATCGCCGGCTACATCCACGAGGCCGGCGCCATCGCCGTGCAGCAGATCCTGCACGCCGGGCGCTACGGCGGCATCGACCTGGGCTACTGCCTGCAGCCCTCGATCGTGCCGCAGACGCTGCCGCACTTCCGCCCGCCGCGCGAGATCACGAAAGACCAGATCAAGGTCACGATCCAGCAGCACGCCGACGCCGCGCGGCGCGCACTGCGCGCGGGCTTCGACGCCACCGAGATCACCAGCTTCATGGGCTACCTGCTGGCGACCTTCAACTCCAAGTTCACCAACCGCCGCACCGACGAGTACGGCGGCTCGGTGAGGAACCGCGGCCGCTTCATGTGCGAACTCATCGACGCCATCAAGCAGGTGCAGGGCGACGCGCCGCTGGTCGTGCGCCTGAACGGCAACGAACTGATGGACCAGTGGGGCGGCAACACCGAGGACGAATCCTTCGAGCTGATGAAGCTCGCCGCCGAGCACGGCGTCGACATGATCAGCGTCACCGTCGGCTGGCAGGAGGCGCCGGAATCCTCGATCGGTCGCGATGTGCCGCCGGGCTACTGGAACCGTCTGGCCGCGCGCGCCAAGCAGCTGCTGCCGAACACGACCATCGCCTTCGGCAACCGCCTGCCCGACCCGCGCATGGCCAGCGCGTGCATCGAGAAGGGGGAGTTCGACTTCTGGGAGGTGTGCCGCCCGATGCTCGCCGACCCCGAACTCGTGCACAAGGCGCAGGCCGGCAAGATGCACCTCGTGCGGCGCTGCATCGGCTCGCTGAACTGCCTCTCGCGGCTCTTCCGCGACCTGCCCTACACCTGCACGCGCAACCCCGAGCTCGGCCACGAGTACGACCCGGCCTACCAGATCACGCCGGCCGTGATGGCCAAGAAGATCATGGTCATCGGCGCCGGGCCCTCGGGCATGGAGTGTGCGATCACCGCCAAGCGCCGCGGCCACGACGTCGTCGTCTTCGAGCGCGGCCCGGCCATCGGCGGCGCGCTGGCCGGCTACGCGAAGAACGACCTCGCCAACAGCGACGACCTGAGCAGCGTCGTCGACTACTACCGCAACATGGCCGAGGCGCTGAACATCGAGGTGCGCTGCAACACCACGCTGGACCTGAAGGCCATGCGCAGCATGCTGCACCAGTTCGACGTCGCGGTGATCGCCACCGGCGCGCGCGTCGACAACCTGCTGCTGCCCGAGTGCACGCAGGCCGGGCTGCTCGTCGACGCCATGGACATCGCCTCCGGCAAGGTCGAGCCCGGCGCGCGCGTGGTCGTGCTGGGCGGCGGCAAGATCGGCCTCACGCTGGCCGAATCGCTCAAGAGAAACCACGGCCGCGAGGTCAGCGTGGTCGAGACCGAGAAGCGCATCGCCGGCGACGTCATGCCCTCGTTCAAGTGGCGGCACACGGCGTGGATCGAGGAGCTCGAGATCCCGACGCACACGGGCGCGAAGATCCTCGCCATCGGCGAGGGCGGCGTGAAGATCCGCGACGCGCAGGGGCAGGAGCAGTTCCTGCCCGCCGACACGGTGGTCGCGGCGGTGGCGCGCCGGCCCAACCAGGAGCTCTTCCACGAGCTCGAGTGGATGATCGACGAGGTCCACGGCTGCGGCGACTCGCTCGTCCCGCGCGGGCTCACGCAGGCGATCCACGATGGCTTCCGCCTCGGCGCTCGCATCTGAGGACGCCCGCGCCGCCGCCGCCGCGGGCGACGCGGCCGCCTGGGCGGATCTGCCCGGCTGGGCGGCGTTGCTGCAGCGCCACGCCCACCTCTTCGAGCCCTGGATCGACGGCGGCGCCGTCGGCCTGGTCGCGCGCGCGGCGGCCGATGCCGGGCGCGGGCGCATGCTGGTGTGGACGCGCGTGCAGGGCGCGATGCAGGTGCAGTGGCGCGACTACCGCGGCTTTGCCGACTGCGGCGTGGCGGTGCTCTTCGTCGCCCAGCCCGGCGCCCTGGCCGCGGTGCACGCGCGCTTGCACGACAACGCGCTCGGGCAGATGAAGCTGCAGCTGCGCCAGGGCGGCCTGTTCATCTACGTGCTGGCGCCGAAGTCGCAGCTGCTCGACGAGGGCTACGAGGACTTCCTCGAGTCGCTGGGCCTGGCCTTCATGGGAGCCTGCCGATGATCTTCGAGAACCCGGCCGGTGCCCCCGAGCTCGCCTGCAACGCCTGCGGCTGCCGCTGGTTCGATCGCATGAGCGGCGCCTGCTACGAGTGCGGCGAGGTCGTTCCGCAGACCGACATCGACGCCTACCAGCAGGCGCTGCGCGTCTTCCATGCGCACAAGGGCATCCGTGCCAACGAAGCCGACAAGGAGCGACAGATGAGCGAGCGCTGGCTGGAGGACTACGTCGAAGGCGCGGTGCATGAACTCGGCACGGTGACGCTGGACAGCGAGGAACTGCTCGAGTTCGCGCGCCGCTACGACCCGCAGCCCATCCACACCGACCCCGATCTCGCCGCGCGCGGGCCCTTCGGCGGGCTCATCGCCAGCGGCTGGCACACCTGCGGGCTGATGATGCGGCTGTACGCGGTGAACTACCTTTCGCCGGTATCCAGCGTGGCCTCGCCGGGCATGGAGTCGCTGCGCTGGCCGCAGCCGGTGCGCCCCGGCGACACGCTGTCGGTGCGCGTCACCGTGCTGGAGGCGCGGGTCTCCAGGAGCAAGCCCGACCGCGGCGTCGTGCGCTCGCGCGTCGAGATGTTCAACCAGCACGGCGCCCTGGTGATGACCATGGACGCGGCGAACATGATCCTCTGCCGCCCGCCCGGGCGCTGAACGCGGGCGCGGCCGGCCGCGAACCCGGCGCAGCCCGGGATAATTGCGGCTCATGCACTTGCTGATCCCGTTTGCCGCCCCCTTGTCCGAAGCCGGGCGGGGCGCGCTGGCTGCGCTGCGACTGCCCAACCTGCAGGCGCTGCTGGCCGGCCGCCGCGGCGAACGCGACGAGGGCGACGAGTTCTCGCTCTCGCCCCCGCACGAGCGCGCGTTGGCGCGTGCCTGGGGCTGGGCCGGCGCCGACGGGCTGCTGCCCTTTGCCGGCGAGGAGGCGCGTGCCCTGGACTTCGATCCCGGCGACCTCGCCTGGGGGCTGTTGACGCCGTCGCACTGGCACGTCGGCACCGACCAGGTGAGCATGGCCGACCCCGAGGCGCTGGCCCTGGACGAAGCGGACTCGCGCCGGCTCTACGAGGCAGTGGCGCCGCTCTTCACCAGCGAAGGCTTTCTCGTGCACTGGGGTGCGCCGACGCGGTGGTTCATCGCGCACGAGGCGCTGGCGCAGTTGCCCACCGCCTCGCTGGACCGGGTGATCGGGCGCAACGTCGACCGTTGGCTTCCCGACGCCGCCAGCGCGCGGCTGCTGCGGCGTCTGCTCAACGAGACGCAGATGCTGCTGCACACGCAGCCGCTGAACGAGGAGCGCGAGGCCTGCGGCCTGCCGGTGGTGAACGCGGTCTGGCTGAGCGGCTGCGGCACGGCGCAGCCGGTGGCGCCGCAACTGCAGCGCGCGGTGCGGATGGAGGCGCGACTGCGCCGGCCGGCGCTGGCCGAGGACTGGGCCGCGTGGTCGCAGGCCTGGATGCAGATCGACGCCGGGCTGCAGCGCCGGGCGCCGTCGCGCATCACCCTCTGCGGCGAGCGCTCGAGCTGGAGCCTGGCGCTGCCGCCGCGAGGGCTGCTGCAGCGCTTGGCCGCGCGCCTGTCGGCATTCGACCTCGTGCGCGAGCTGGGGTCTTTGTGAGCACGCCGCGCATCGTCGTGCGCGACGTGCCGCCGCGCGTGTGCTTCGCGCTCGAGCAGGCCGGTGTGCATCCGCTGCTGGCGCGGCTGCTCGCCGCGCGCGGCGTGAGCAGCGCCGGCGAGCTCGACGACGGCCTGCAGCACCTGCTGCCGCCGCAGGCGCTGCAGGGCGCGCAGGCGGCCGGCGCGCTGCTGGCCGAGGCGATCGAGGCCGGGCGGCGCATCTGCATCGTCGCCGACTACGACTGCGACGGTGCCACCGCCTGCGCGGTGGCGATCCGCGGGCTGGTGGCGCTGGGTGCCGAGCGCGCACGCCTCGGCTACGTCGTGCCCGACCGCGCGCGCCACGGCTACGGTCTCACGCCGGCGATCGTCGAACTGGCGCGCACGCTGCAGCCGCAGCTGCTGGTGACGGTGGACAACGGCATCGCCAGCGTCGAGGGCGTGGCGCACGCCAAGGCCCTGGGCATGCAGGTGCTGGTGACCGACCACCACCTGCCGGCGCTGCACGAGGGGCAGGCGCTGTTGCCGGCGGCCGACGTGATCGTCAACCCCAACCAGCCCGGCTGCGGCTTTGCCAGCAAGGCGCTGGCCGGCGTGGGCGTCATGTTCTACGTGCTGCTGGCCACGCGCGCCGAGCTGCGTCGGCGCGGGCGTTTCGAGGGCACTGCGCAGCCGCGCCTGGACGCGCTGCTGGACCTGGTGGCGCTGGGCACGGTGGCCGACGTCGTCAAGCTCGACGCCAACAACCGCCGCCTGGTGGCGCAAGGGCTCAGGCGCATCCGTGGCGGGCGCATGCAGACCGGCGTCGCGGCCTTGTTCACCGCCGCGCGGCGCGAGCCGGCGCGGGCCTCGGCCGCCGATTTCGGCTTCGCGCTCGGGCCGCGCCTGAACGCCGCCGGACGCCTGGCCGACATGACGCTCGGCATCGAGTGCCTGCTCACCGACGATGCCGCGCGCGCCGCGGAGCTGGCGTCGCAGCTGGACGCCATCAACCGCGAGCGCCGCGAGGTCGAGGACGGCATGCGCGAGCAGGCCGAGGCTGCGCTCGCGGCGCTGGCCGGGCAGGCCGCGCTGCCGCCGGCCCTGGCGCTCTTCGACGAGGGCTTCCACGAGGGCGTGGTCGGCATCGTTGCCGGTCGCCTGAAGGACCAGTTGCACCGGCCGAGCTTCGTCTTCGCGCGCGGCGCCGACGGGCGCCTCAAGGGCTCGGGCCGGTCGATCCCGGGCTTTCACCTGCGCGACGCACTGGACCTCGTCGCCAAGCGCCATCCGGGCCTGCTGCTGCGCTTCGGCGGCCACGCCATGGCCGCGGGCGCGACCGTCGAGGCCGAAGGCTTCGAGGCCTTCGCCGCGGCGCTGGTGCAGGTCGCCGCGGAGTGGCTGGATGCCGCGACGCTCATGCGCACGCTGCCGACCGACGGGCCCTTGCCGCTCGAGTGGTTCAACGCCGAGACGGCGGCGCTGCTCGAGGCGCAGGTCTGGGGCCAGGGCTTCGAGGCGCCGCTCTTCCTCGATGAAGTGCAGGTGCTGCAGCAGCGCCTCGTCGGCGAGAAGCACCTCAAGCTGCGCCTGCGTACGCCGGACGGCAGCGCGCGCGAGGCGATCTGGTTCGGCCGCGTCGAGCCCTTGCCCGAGCGCGCGCAACTCGTCTACCGGCTCTCGGTGGACGAGTGGAACGGGCAGAGGCGCGTGCAGATGGTGGTGCAGGCGCTGGCCTGAGAGCCAGAGGCACGGGCCGCGCGTGCACCGTCGCGCCGAGGCGGCCCGGGCCCCACCCAGGGACTTGCCGTGTTCACCCATGCCGCAACGCGCGGCTTGCGCTAGGCTTCCTGCTCAACCCCGCACACGCTTCGGAGACTCGATCATGGCTAGGGCAAGGAAAAGGCAGATGGCACGCCGGCGGCTGCTCTCATGGGCGGCGCTTGCCGGTGCCCTGGCGCTGCCGCCGTTGCTGCATGCGCAGCCCGCGGCATGGCCTTCCAGGCCGGTGACGCTGGTGGTCGGCGTACCCGCAGGCGGGGCGATCGACGCCTACGCGCGCGCGCTCGCGCAGCACCTGGGCGAGCTGACTGGCGGCACCTTCATCATCGAGAACAAGGCCGGCGCCAACGGCAACATCAGCGCGGAATACGTGCTCAAGGCGCCGGCCGACGGCCACATGTTCTGGATCAGCACCGCGGGCATGATGACGGTCAACCCCTCGGCCTACGCGAACCTGCGCTGGAAGCAGTCCGACTTCAGGCCGATCGCCAAGGGCGTGGAGGCGCCGCTGGTGCTGGTCACCCACCCGTCCGTGCCCGCGCGCACGCTCGCCGACCTGGTGCAGTGGGTCAAGGCCCATCCGGGCAAGGTCTCGTACGCGTCGTTCAGTCCGGGCACGCCTTCCCAGTTCCTGGGCTTCCAGCTCAACGAGCGGTTCAAGCTCGATATGACGCACGTGCCCTACAAGGGCTCGGCACCGCAGGTGCAGGATCTTCTGGGTGGGCAGGTGCCGCTGGGCTTCTCGCAGCTGCAGACGACGCTGCAGCACATCGCCGCCGGCAAGCTCCAGGCGATCGCGGTGACGAGCGAGCAGCGCTCGCGCTACCTGCCGCAGTTGCCCACGCTGGCCGAGCTGGGCCACAAGGACCTGAGCTCGACAATCTGGTTCGGCCTGTTCGCGCCGACGGCGACGCCGCCTGCCGTCCTCGAGAAGATCCAGGCGGCGGCCAACAAGGTGCAGGCCGATCCGCGCTACCGCGCCAAGCTCGAGGAGCAGGGCTTCGACGTCTCGAGCGAGCACGGCGAGGCCTTCGCGCGCTCGATCGCGGCGGAGACGGCGCGCTGGGCCGAAGTGGTGCGCGCGACGGGGTTCAAGGCCAGCAACTGAAACGCCTTCTCCCCGTCCTGCGTCAGCGTGTCAGGTAGCCGCCGTCCACCGGCACGTAGGCGCCGGTGACGAAGGAGGCCGCGGGCGAGCTCAGCCACAGCGTCAGCTCGGCGACTTCCTCGGCCCGGCCGAGACGCCCGATCGGGTGCAGCGAGACGAGCATGGCGTTCGTCGCCGCGTCCGCTTCGAGGCCCGAGATCAGTGGCGTGTGGATGAAGCCCGGGCCGACGGCGTTGACGCGCAGGCCTTGCGCGGCGTATTCCTGGGCCGCGGTCTTGGTCAGGCCGAGCACGCCGTGCTTGGCGGCGACGTAGGCCGGCGCCGTGGCAAAGCCCACGGCGCCGAGGATGGAGGCCATGTTGACGATGGCGCCGCCGCCGCCCTCGAGCATGCGCGGGATCTGCGCCTTCATGCAGTAGAAGACGCCGTTCAGGTTGATGTCGAGGACCTGGCGCCAGCCGTCGATCGAGTAGTCGCCGGTGGGCGCCGCCTCACCACCGATGCCGGCGTTGTTGCAAGCGATGTCGAGCCGTCCGTAGCGCTCGACGGCGGCGGCCGCCAGTGCCTCGCAGGCCGCCGGGTCGGCCACGTCGGCGGCGAAGAAACTCGCCGTGCCGCCGGCCGCGCGGATCTGCGCCACCGTCTCCTCGCCGCCGGGGGCGGTGAGGTCCGAAACGAGTACGGCCGCGCCTTCGCGCGCATAGGCCAGCGCCACGGCGCGGCCGATGCCCGAGCCGGCTCCGGTGACGATGGCGACCTTGTCCTTCAGCATGATGGGACCTCCTGGGTGATGGATGGAGCCGACGGCGGGAGCGCGGTCGACGCGAGCATCTTCGGCCGGGAACCGTGCACCAGCCTGACGACGGGCTCCCGCGATCGCCCCCACCCGCTGCGCGCCCGCTTCGGGCAAGATGATGCGCCATGAAGATGACGAAGCGGGCGCTGCCCCTGGCCGCGCTGGGGCGTGCGGCGGTGCTGACGGTGCTGTCGATGGCGGCATCGCTGGCGGCATCAATGGCGGCCCAGGCGCAGACGCTGCGCCCGGTTGACGTGGCGCGCGGCCTGGACCATCCCTGGTCTCTGGCTTTCCTGCCGGACGGTCGCATGCTCGTCACCGAGCGCGCCGGGCGGCTGCGCATCGTCGACGCAGCGGGGCAGGTCTCGCCGCCCGTGGCCGGTCTGCCAACGGTGGCGGCCAGCGGCCAGTGCGGGCTGCTGGACGTCGTGCTCGATCCCCGGTTCGCCGAGAACCGGCGCGTCTACTGGAGCTACGCCGAGGCGGGCGAGGGCGGCAACAGCACGGCAGTGGCGCGCGGGCGGCTGCAAGACGGCCGCGTCGACGAGGTGCAGCTGCTCTTTCGCCAGCAGCCCAAAGTGGCGAGCAGCCAGCACTGCGGCGGCCGGCTCGTGTTCGCGCGCGACGGACGCCTGTTCGTGACGCTGGGCGACCGCTTCTCGCGCAAGGCCGACGCGCAGGACCTGACCAACCATCTCGGCAAGATCGTGCGCATCGAGGCCGACGGCCGTGTGCCGGCCGACAACCCCTTCGTCGGCCGGCCCGGTGCGGCCGCCGAAATCTGGAGCCTGGGCCACCGCAACGTCCAGGGCGCCGCGCTGCACCCCGAGACCGGCGAACTGTGGGCGAGCGAGCATGGCCCCCAGGGCGGCGACGAGATCAACGTCGTCGAGGGTGGGCGCAACTACGGCTGGCCGCTGCTGACCTTCGGCCGCAACTACGGCATCGGCACCCGCATCGGCGAAGAGGGCCCCAGACCCGGCTTCGAGCAGCCCCTGAAGACCTGGACGCCGATCTCGATCGCCCCGAGCGGCATGGCCTTTCTCACCAGCGAGCGCTACCCGGGCTGGAAGGGCAGCCTCTTCATCGGCGCGCTGCGCGGCCAGGCGCTGCACCGCCTGACGCTGCAAGGGCGCCGCGTGGTCGGCGAGCAGCAACTGCTGACCCGACTGAACGAGCGCATCCGCGACGTACGCCAGGGCCCGGACGGCTGGCTCTACGTGCTCACCGACAGCCCGGACGGGCGCGTCATCCGGCTCGAGCGTTGAAGCGCGCCGGGCTCGCTCCCTCTCCCGCCTGGCGGGAGAGGGTTGGGCTGAGGGTGGCTCCGTCCCGTGGGATCACTGCATCCCGCACGCCCCCGGCCCACCGGGATTGCCACAGCTGCCGCAGGGCGCGAAGGGTGCCGGAGCCGGCGACGCGTCGGCGGTGGCGAAGACCGAGAGTTGCTTTTCGAGGTGGGTGGAATCGCAGGTCGGGCAGACGAGCGGGGTCTCGGAGCGCACGAGCAGCTCGAACTCGCTGCCGCAGTCCTCGCACTGGTATTCGTAGATCGGCATGGGATCCCCGCGCAGGGTGGTGAAGCTCAGCCGATTGTCGCGCGTCAAGACGGGAAGCGCTGCACGAACGCTTTCGCGGACGCCCGTGCGGGGGGGGGGGCAGGCTCAGCCTTGTCCGGACAACTGCTCCCGCGCCAGGTGCAGCAGCACCCGCGTGCAGGCGAACGAGGGGCCGCGCAGGTTGCTGCGGGGAACGGCAAGCGCGAGTTCGCGCGGGCGGTCGGGGGCGCAGAGGCGCCGCGGCCCCTCGCGGCGGACTTCGCCGGGGCCGAGCGTGTCGTCGGCGCGCGCGGCGTACACGCCGGGCAGCGCGGCCGGCAGCGCGTCCGGCCACGCGGGGTGCAGCGGTGCCACGAGCACGCAGCCGGCCTCGATGGCCGCGGCACAGGCTTCTTGCAGCAGCCGCGTGCCGGCGCCCGCCGGCACGGCCAGGCTCAGGTTGATGTGGCTGCAGCCCTGCGCCGCCGCGCGCAGCAGGCCGCGCGCGACGAGCGAGGGGTAGGTCGTGTCGCGCTCGTCGAAGACGCGCACGGCATAGATCTCGGCCTCGGGAAAGGCCTCGCGCACGAGGCCGGCGACGGCCGTGCCGTGGCCGATCGGATCGCGGAAGTCGTCGTCCTCGTCGATGCGTCCTTGCGCGTCGACGAAGATGCGGCAGCCGTCGACGGCGCCGCGCACGTGCGAGTGCCAGGGGTTGACGCCGGTGTCGACGATGCCGATGCGCAGCGCCATCGCCGCTCCGAGATCGCCCTTCATCGCGCCGCCGCGGCCGGCCGCTGGCGTGCCTCGCCCGGCGCAGCGGCTTCGAGGCGGCCGTCGCGAAGCACGAGCACGCGGTCGAATTCGTCCAGGCCGACGGCGCGGTGCGAGATGATGATGACGCTGCGCCCGGCGAAGGCCTGCCAGAGCTTGGCGCGCACGCGCTCCTCGGTCTGCAGGTCCAGCGCCGAGAAGGCCTCGTCGAGCACCAGGATGCGCGGGTCGCGCAGGAACAGCCGCGCCAGCCCGAGGCGCTGCCGCTGGCCGTCGGAGAGCGCCAGGCCGCGCCCGCCGATCAGCGTGGCCATGCCCTGTGGAAGTGCGTCGATGAAGGCGTCGGCCTCGGCCAGCCGCACGGCGCGCTCCAGCGCGTCCCGACGGGCGCCCGGGTTGCCGTAGCGCAGGTTCTCCTCGACGCTGGCGTGCATCAGAAAGGGCTCGGCGCCAGCGTAGCCGAGGGCCTCGCCTGCGCGGCCGGCAGGCTGGCCTTCGACGCGCACGCGGCCGGCGGCGGGCGTGCGCAGGCCGAAGAGCAGTTGCACGAGGGTCGACTTGCCCGCGCCCGAGGCGCCGGCGAGCGCGACGCGCTCGCCCGGCTGCATGACGAGGCCCAGGCCGCGCAGCAGCGCCGGCTTGCCGGGGTAGGCGAAATCCACGCCTTCGCATTCGATCGCCGGGACCGGCGCGGCGACGTTCGCGGCCTGCTGCGACCTGGCTGCAGGCGTGGGTTGTGCTGCGGGCGGGGTGATGGCTGCCGTCGCCGCCATGGCTTCGTCGTCCAGCAGCTCGACCACGCGATCGATGCTCACGCGCGCCGTCTGCAGGTTGCGCACGAGGCCGAGCAGGCCCTGCGCGGGCGCGAACAGCCGCCCCTGGTAGAGCACGAAGGCGACGAACGTGCCCAGGCTGATCGTTCCCGCCTCGAGCAGCCGCCCGCCGATGAGATAGATCCAGGCCAGCGACAGCGTCAGCAGCAGCCCGGGCACGCCGCTGGAGAGCGCGTCCAGCTGCTGCATGCCGACGACCTCGTGCGTGAGGCGGGCGTTGGCCTGTGTCAGGCGCTGGAGCTCCTCCTCGGCGCTGCGGTGCAGGCGCATCGCGCGCAGCGCGGCCAGGCGCTCCGCGAGGAAGTGCGAGAGCGCGCTCATGGCCTCGCGCACGCGCTCGGCGCGCCCTTCCATCGGCCGCCGGAAGGCGGTGGTCGCCGCCAGCGCAAGCGCCAGGCCGAGGAAGCTCCACAGCGCCAGCAGCGGCGAGAGCGTGAAGGTGATCGCCGCCGCGACGGCGAGGAAGAGCAGGCTTTGCAGCGCGCCCAGCAGCCCGTCGACGAGCAGCGTCTGGATGCGCGGCAGATCGGTGCCGAAGCGCGTCAGCAGGTCGCCGTGGCGGATCGGCTCGATGGCCTCGAGCGGCCCGTTCGCACAGCGTGCGAAGAGCATCGCGCGCAGTGCCGCGAGCACGTCGGCGGAGAGCCGCGCGTGCAGGCGCTGCGATACGACGGCCAGCAGCAGGTCCAGCAGCGCAAGGCCGACGAGGGCCGCGGCGATCGCCGGGATGATGGCGTAGTCGCCGCGCGTGGCGACGGCGTCGATGAAGGCCTTGCCCAGCAGCGGCGTGGCCAGCGACACCGCCGCGCCGACCAGGCCGAGCGCGAACAGCAGCGCCAGCACCGGGCGCCGCCCGGCGAGGTGCTGCGCAAAGCGCGCCAGCGTCTTCAGCACGGCGTGGCGTCGATGGCGCGTGCGGTGCCGCTCGACGCGGCCGGCTCGTCCTTCGCCTCGCCCCAGACGTCCGGGTAGTAGCACAGGTGCGCGCCCTGGCAGAGCTCGGGCGCGCCGCGCAGCTCGATGACGCGGGAGCGGATGTCCTCGGGCCGGCCGCTCTCGCGCGCGCGCGAGAGCGCGGCGGCGGCCAGGCGCACCGACGCCGCCTTGCGCGCCAGCGAGGCCTCGCGCCCGACGACCTTCAGGCTCGCGACCCCGGTGCGCGCCAGCCGCGGCAGCGCGCACAGGCCGCAGGGCCCGAGGGTGAAGCCGCGGCTGGTCTGGCAGCCGCTGTTGTTCTGCAGCCAGCGCCAGAACTCGTAGCGCTCGTCGAGCTGCACGTACTTGCCGCCGACGCGGTCGTGCATGCAGTAGGTGCCCAGGGCATGCGTGGTGGCGCACAGGCCTTCCTCGAACACGCAGCCGTCGTTGAGGATGAAGGTCTCGAACTCGAGGCCGGGGATCGCGGTGGCCTCGATCTCGGAGAGCGTCATGTGCCGCGGCAGCACGATGCGCGCCACCCCTAGGTCGCGGTAGAAGGCCGCCGCCCCCGGGTTGCGGCAGCTCGCCAGGCTCGAGACGTGCAGGCGCGGCGCCAGCCCCTCGTCGACGAGAGCCAGCATCAGCTCCATCTCGGCGACGACGAGCGCGCTCACGCCGACTTCGCCCAGCAGGGTGCGGCCGAACTCGACCAGGCGCGGCACCGCGCCCGCCGGGTAGGAGGGCGAATTGAGCGTCGCGAACACCGGCCGGCCCTGCGCCAGCTCGACGATGCGGCGCATGTCGGCCAGGCTGCCGACGCCGGCCGAACGCGCGTTGCGCCGATTGGCCCAGGCGTTGCCGAAGGTCTCCTCCCAGCCCGGCGGGGTGAGGCCGCAGTAGAACTCGTCGGCGCCGGCTTCCAGCAGCGGCTGCACTTCGGCGGCGTCGCGCAGCGGGGCGAGGATCTTCACGGCGTGGCCTCCTCGTGCAGGACGACCCGATCGGCATGGGCGAGGAAGCCGCTCAGGGCGGTGGGCGGCACCTCGAAGAAGAGCGTGTTGCCGGCGCGCCATTGCGGCACCGGCGTGTCCGCGCGCGGAGCCGGCAGCGGGCCGCTGCGGCAGGGCGCGGTGCAGCGCTCGGCGATTGCCTTGGAGAAGCCCTTGTCCTCGCGGTAGAGCAGCGCCTTGAGCGGGCAGTTGCGGCCCGACGCGGCGAAGGTGTAGGGCAGGTGCAGCGTGCGCTGCAGGGCCTCCGCGCCGTCGCCGAGGAAGCCGCCGTCGAGGTCGGCGTCGCTCTCGATGGCCGCCACCCCCGCATCGGCCAGGAAGCGCCGCATGCGCGCGAAGCGCGAGCCCTGGTGCGTGGCGCGGCCGTCGGGGGCGTCGCGGTAGGCGCGCGGGTCGCGCAGCGAGCGGTTCATGAGCCGCCCCGCGCGCCGCGGCAGCTCGGGGCAGCGCTCGCGCAGCAGGCCCAGCACGCCCCAGTCGTTGAACACCACGGCAGGCCGCCGGCCCGCGGCGCGCAGCGCCTCCAGCAGCAACTGCACGCGTTGCAGCGCCTCGGGGGTGGCCAGCGGGGTGAGCAGCGTGGGCTCGAGTTCGTGCGTGTCGGCGAGCTCGCAGCTGGCCAGCGCCTCGGCCAGCGTGGGCAGCCGGTCCTCGCAGAACTCGGAGCCGAAGTACAGCGCCACCGCCGGCCCCGGCGGCAGCAGTTCGCGCCAGGGCTCGGGGCAGGCCGCGCGCGGGTCGGTGGGCAGCGCGTTGCCGCGCGTCAGGCGCAGGCCGTATTCCACCCGCTCGCCTCGTCGTCGCCTGCCGCGCCGGCCCTTCGCCCGTCAGCGCGTGATGCGGCGCACGTCCATGCCGTCGGTGGCCATGTGCAGCACCTTCAGCGGACGCAGCGACTGCGCGTCGTAGACGGTCAGCGTGGCGCCGCCGGCGCCGACGTAGAGCTTGCGGCCATCGCTCGAGATGTTGACGCCGTACGACGTGCCCTCGGCCAGCGGCACCGACTTCGTCACCACGCGCTTGTCCATGTCGAGCACGCTGATGTCGTCCATCACCGCGTAGCCGGTCTTGCGATCGGGCGAGAGGATGACCGAGTACGCCATCACCGGGTCGCCCTTGAACACGTCCTCGCGCACCTCGCCGCTGTTCTGGTCGATCACCAGCAGGCCCATCGCGGTCGGCGTGTAGTAGGCGGCGACCATCTGGTCGCCGTTCTCCCACGGGTACTCCCAGAAGGGCAGGATGTTCATGCCCTTGTCGAACATCGGCACGGTCTCGACCAGCCGCGGCTCGGGGCCGTTGGTGTCGATCTTGAAGACGTCCTGGCCGACGGCGTAGAGGCGTCCGCCCTTCACGCGCACGAGGTGGCCCACGCCCCAGGGCACCTCGACGCTGCGCAGGATGCGTCCGTCGGCGAGGTCGAACTGCGCCACCACCGGCTTGCCGATCACCGGCTCGCCGTCCTTCGTGCTGCGCGAGATCAGCGCGCCCCAGGCGGTCCTGCCGTCGGGGTCGAGCGCGAAGCCGTACATGAAGCGCTCCCAGCCGTCGCGGTTGAGGTCGATCGTCGAGACGATGCGGTGCGTATCCAGGTCCAGCTTGTGCACGAGGTGGCGGCTGGCGGCAACGTAGAGGAAGCGGCGATCGGCGCTGAGATCGACCTCGCGCACGAAGCCCTGCAGCGGGATGTCGGCGACGATGCTGTCGGTCTCGCCGTCGACCACCTGGATCATCTGGTAGCCGAGGTAGTAGAAGCGGTCACGCGGCTGCGCGTCGGCCGCCGTGGCCCAGGTGCCGGCCAGCAGCGCCAGCAGCGCGAAGGCTGCGGCGCGCAGCAGGTGCCTGCTGCCGTCGAGGAGGGAGAAGCGGGTGCAGCGCATGGCGGGCTCCTAGTCGTACTTCAGCTTGCGCCAGTCGCGCGCGATGTTCGGGCAGGCGGCGTCGAAGTCCTTGTGGTTGGTCAGCCCGTCCGGCGCCTGGGCCGGCCACCAGCAGTCACCGACGCAGCCGTGGAAGTCGCGCGCCGAGGACTGGCAATTGCCGATCGGGTAGGTCGGCCGCGGGTTGGTCTCCCAGCCGGTGTCGAAGATCGTGTTGCAGCCCTGCGGCATGCGCGGGATGGACAGCGCCTGCGCCGTCTGCCTTTCGTCCTCGGCCAGGCGCTCGATGGCGCGGGCCTTCTCGTTGAGCGCCTCGATCGGTTTCCTCTTCATGACCATCTCCTTGTCAGCCCTGGGCACGCCGCGCGAGGAAGGCGAGCAGCCGCTCGTCGGCCTCGCGGCGCACCTGCGCGTAGGCGCGGATGCAGATCTCGAGCCAGCCGCGGATGAAGTCGCACATGCCCCCCGGCTGCAGGCCGAGGTCCTTCTCGCGGATGTGGTTGTCGTGGTGGCAGCCGCCGGCGCACAGGCTGCGCGCCCAGCAGCGGCTGCAGGCGTCCTGGCGTGGCGCCGCCTGCTCGGCTAGGCGCTCGGCGATGCCGGCGTGGTCGATGCCGTGGTCGATGTCACCGACGCGGAAGTGGTCCATGCCCGCCATGCGGTGGCAAAGGTAGAAGCGGCCTTCGCTGTCGATCGCCAGGTAGCCCAGGCCGGCGCCGCAGGCCACGTCCTTCACCTGGCCGACGTGCAGCCGGGCGAGCACGTCCAGCAGGTTGGAGAAGGGCAGCAGTTCGCCCACCACGGCCTTCTGCGCGAAGCGCGCGGCGATCTGCGCGAAGCCCTCCAGCAGCGTGCGCTCCTGCTCGGGCGTCGGCAGCATCTTCGCGTTCACCGGGCTCACCGGCGCGATGCCGACCTCCAGAAAGCCCATCGCGGCGACGTGATCGAAGACCTCGGGCGCGCGCTGCCACTGCTCGGGGGTGAGCGTCACGCGCGCCGCCGGCGGGCGCTGCAGGTGCTCGCGCAGCTCGGCCAGACCGGCCATGATCGCCTCGTAGGTGCCAGCGCCGCTGCCGGCGAAGCGCCGGTTGGCGTCGTGCAGGTCGGGCGGGCCGTCGATGCTCAGCGAGAGCGAGATCGGGTGCGCGCGCAGGAAGGCCAGCACCTCGGGCGTGAAGCGCGTGCCGTTGGTGGTCATCGACACCGTCACCGTCTTGCCGCGTTCGCGCGCGGCCGTCTCGGCCTCGACGACCGCGGCCTCGATCGCCGGCAGGTTCAGCAGCGGCTCGCCGCCGAAGAGCACGAGCGTGACGTTCTCGCGTTCGCCCGAGGACTCGACGAGGTAGCGCGCCGCGCGGCGCGAGAGCTCCGGATCCATCAGCCGCGCCGCGCCGCCGTAGGAGCCGCCGCCGGCGTAGCAATAGGTGCAGCGCAGGTTGCACGCCTGCGCGGCCTCGAGCACCAGCGTGCCCAGCGGGATCCGTGCGGGGTCGTAGGGGGCGCGCGCCGGCGGCCGCTGGTGCTCCGCGGGCACCAGCAGGCGCGCGTCGTGCAGCGCCTGCAGCACCTCGCGGTCGGCCTCGGGCACGCTGGCCAGGTCGATCGCCGGCTCGTCGCGCCAGCGCGCGAGCACCGCGCGCGTCATGTCGTCGATGGTGAAGAGGCTGGCGTCGTCGGCGCCGAAGAGCAGCGTGCCTTCGGCGCCGGCGTGCGGCGTCTCGAAGAGGCGGTGGTCGCGAAAGGCGTAGCGGGTGTCGTGGGTCATCGTGCGTCCCTCCTCGCGCGGCCGTTCAGCGCAGGCGCCCTATGAGATCGGGCAGCGTCACCGCGAGGTGGGCCTGCGCCTTGTAGGTCTGCTTGCCGCGCCGGTACTGCGCGAGCACCTTGACGTAGCCGCTGTTCTCGCCCTTCAAGCCGCGCGTCGGGTTGGAGCCGAAGTCGACCAGCGGCACGTAGTTGCCGCTTTCCTGGATGGCGCCCAGCCAGCGCATGTCGTCGTCGTCCTCGCGCGTCTTCTCCTCGGCGAGCTGGAACGACGCCGGCACCGGGCCGAGCGCCACCTTGCGCTTGCCCTCGCGGGCATAGGCGATGGCCTCGAACTGCACGCCCTCGGCCGGATGGTCGTCGTTGACGCTCACGCGCGCACGGCCGGTCTCGGGGGTGATCGCGATGTGGTCGATGCGCGGCGCCAGCGTCAGCGCAGGTGCCGCGATGCCCTTCACGCTGAGGGCGGCGCTGGCCACCTTGGCGCCGCTGCTCTGCACCACGATCTGCAGCGCGTCGGGCGCGATGCGCCGTGCCGAGAGCACCTTCACCGGCGCACCGCCGAAGGAGATGTCGGCCGCGCGCACCTCGGGCAGGTTCAGCCCCTCGACGGTCAGCGTCGTCTTCTCGCCGGCCAGCAGGTAGCCCGGCAGCACGCGCGCGATCTTCGCGCTGCCGTCGTCGCGCAGCCAGGTCGCGCGGGCAGTGCGGAAGTCGGGCGCCGGCAGGTGCCATTCGCCGCGCGCGCGGTCGCCCTCGACGATGAAGGCGCCCATGTTCTCCAGGCCGTTGTTGACGGTGCGCGTGCGCAGCGCATAGCCGCCGTAGAGCGTGGCCTCGCCGCGGAAGTCCTCGCCCAGGCCGTCCGCGTGGGTGATGCTGCCGCTGACGCGGTAGTCGAGCTTGCCGGTGTCGGTGATCTGCGCCTGCCCGCGGTAGGCGCCGCGGCCGGGTTGCCAGCCGAACACGCCCCAGCGGCCGTCGAGCCGCGTCGCCGGCGCGGTCCAGGGCTTGTCGTAGGGCAACTGGCCGGCGAGCCAGCCGAGCATGGCGTCGGCTTCGTCGATCCAGCGCATCTCGCGCAGCTGGAAGACGACGGTCGGGATGGTGTAGAGGTGCGTGTCGCGCACCTTGGCCCAGGCCTTGGGCGTCATGCGGTACGAGTACACCTTGCCGGCCGAGTGGCAGCGCACGCAGGTGGCAAAGAAGCGCTCCTCGTCCTTGCCGGCCGGATCCTCCATCTGCTGTGCGTTGTGCCACAGGCTGAGGTAGGACACGCGCGCCTGCTCCTGCGGCGTCAGCAGCTGCGTCGAGGCGAGCTCCTTGAGCAGCTGGTCCATGTCGGCGGTGCTGATCTTCACGCCGTGCAGGCGCCGCATGCGGTCGACGATGACCGTCCATTCCTCGGGCGTGGTGCGCATCTCCTCGATGCGTGCCAGTCGTCCCTGGGCGTCGGGTGCGTGGCAGCCGCTGCACTTCTGCCGCACCAGCGAGTCGGCCTCGAAGGCCTGGGCGCTGGCGGGAAGCCAGCCGGCCAGCGCGGCCGCCAGGGGGACGACGAGCGGGCTGAGCGCGCGCAGTGAAGAACGCAGTGCGGCGTGCAGGCGGGGGCGGCGGGTCATGGGCATCGCGCGTCTCCATCGGATCCGGTGCGAAGGCGGCGCCGGGTGTGCGCCAACGACGCCGGCCGTGGTCGGTGCGGCATCGCTTGCGCGCGGGTGCAAGCCGTCGTCGCCTTCGCGGGTGCCGCAGGGCATTGCGCATGCCCTGCGGCGCGATTGCAAGTATGGCGACGATTGTGGGCAGCGATGGGCGCCCAGCGTTATCCCGAAACGGCAAGCTGTGGCCGAGGGTCTTTCGCTAGATCAAGGAAGCTTGTCGCCGCGGCGGACCCTGCTCACGCAGGCAGCCATGCGCGTGAGCTGCGACCGGTGTGCGAGGGCAGCTCGCCGAAGAGCCGCTTGTAGTCGGCGGCGAAGTCGCTCATGTGCCAGAAGCCCCAGTGCGAGGCGACGTCGGCGATGCTGCGCGCGTCGCGGCCGCGGCGCAGCTCGCGGCGCACGCCGTTGAGGCGCGCCGCGCGCAGGTACTGGCGCGGGCTCATGCCCAGCACTTCCTTGAAACAGTACTCGAGCTTGCGCGGTGAGACGCCGATGCGCCGGCAGACCTCGAGCAGCGTGGGCGGCGGCTCGGGCGAGGGGGCCGCCAGCTCGCAGACCTGCTGCACGAGTGCGCGGCGCTCCTGCAGCGCCTTCGGCGCCGCGAGGTCCAAGCGCTCGGGGAGGGCTTCCAGCCAGGCCAGCAGCAGCGTGTCGCGCAGGCGCCGCAGGTGCGCCGGTTCGCGCAGCGCCGCGGCGTCGCTGCTGAGCTCGCGCATGCGCTGCAGCTGTGCCTGCACGAGGGCCGCGGCATGGCCGGGGCGCGCCGCCACGCAGATCTGCGCCGCCTGGCCGCGGCTGCAGGGCTGCAGGTCGATGCCGCGCCAGAGCTCGGCCAGCAGCGCGCGCTCGACGACGATGCCGACGTGGATCGAGTTCGGCGCCAGCGTGAGGTCGATGTCGTCGCCGCGGCCGATCATGAGGGTGTCGCCGCTCGCGGCAACGCCGTGAAAGCGCGCGCAGCCGGCCGTCGAGCGGGCGATCGCGAAGCCGACCGTGCGCGTGTCGAGCTGCCCGCGCTGGCGCAGCCCGCGGTTGGCCCATTCGCTGACCAGGCGCAGGCCTTCGAGCTGGATGTGCTGCAGCCCGCCGGCGTAGGCGCCGGCCGAGAGCTGGCTGTACTCGAGCCGCCAGTCGCGCTGGCTGCGCGCGATGTCGTCGACGTCGACGGCGCACGCGTCCAGTCGCCAGCCGGGGCCGGCGCGCAGCCGGACGCCGACGGGCGCCGACGCATCGTGTTCGTGCGGCGTTCTCATCGTGGCGAGCAGGAGGGCGCCTGCGGGTTTCCCCGTGATCGCCGCTTGCGGCTTGGCGATACCACGGCGGCGGCGTTGGCGGCAAAACTCGGTGCCGGTCCGGAGCCGGCTCGGGCCGCCGCGTGTGGCGTGCGCGCGGCAGGACGGCGATGTCCGGTACTGGCAAACACCGCTTTGCAGCGGGGGCTTGCACAGGCTAGGGTCGGGACGAAGAACGAAGGGCAAAGGCCGAAGGAGTGGAGATGAACCAGGAACCGCACAGCGCACTGCATCGCGACGCCCTCGGCGTGGCGGGCATCGTCTTTCTCGTGCTCGCCGCGGTCGCGCCGCTGACCGGCATCGTCGTCGTCGCCGCGCTGGCGATCGCGCTGGGCAACGGCGGCGGCACGCCGGTGTCCTTCCTCATCGTCTCGCTGGTGCTGCTGCTGTTCGCCGTCGGCTACGCGCAGATGTCCAAGCAGCTCGTCAACGCGGGCGGCTTCTATGCCTTCGTCGTCAAGGGGCTCGGGCGCACCGGCGGCTTGATCGCCGGCCTCATCGCGACGTTGGGCTACAACTTCTTCGTCGTCGGCACCATCGGCACCAGCGGCTTTTTCATGCAGGTGGTGATCGCCGACCTCACGGGCTTCGACCTGCACTGGTACGCCTGGGGCTTCCTCTCCATCGTGGCGAGCTACCTCATGGCGCGCTCGGGAATCGACTTCAGCTCCCGGATCCTCGGCGTCTTCCTCGTGCTCGAGGTGCTGATGCTGGTGATCTTCGACGTCGCGGTCTTCATGCGCCACGGCTTCGATCTCTCGGTGTTCGGCGCCGACGCGGTGTTCTCCGGCTCGCTGCCGATCGGCCTGCTGCTGGCGGCCACGGGCTTCCTCGGCTTCGAGGCGACCTCGCTCTTCAGCGAGGAGGCGAGGAATCCGATGAAGACGATTCCGCGCGCGACCTACACCGCCATCGTCGCCATCGGCCTCATCCTGGGCATCACGACCTGGGCCGTGGTCACCGCCACCGGAGTCGCGCAGGCGCAGGATGTGGCCCTCGAGCATCTCGCCGGCGGCGACCTGATCTTCTCGCTCGGCAACACCTACCTCGGGCCGACGATGGCGGTGGTGATGCAGGTGCTGCTGCTGGTCAGCCTGTACGCGGCGATGCTGGCCTTCCACAACTCGGCCACGCGCTATCTCTACGCCCTGGGCCGCGCGCGCGTGCTGCCGGTGAGCCTTTGCCGCACGCGCGAGAACGGCGCGCCGGTCACCGCAGGCGCGGTGCAGGCGGGCTTCGCCGCGGTCGTGGCGGGCCTGTTCGCGCTCGGCGGCCTGAACCCGATCGAGACGCTGGTGCCGGCGATGCTCGGCTTCGGCACGCTCTCCATCCTCGTGCTGCAGGCGCTGGCCGCGCTGTCGATCGTGATGTGGTTCCGCAGGCGCAGCGACCCGCGGCTGTGGAGCACCCTCGTGGCGCCCGGCATCGGCTTCCTCTGCCTGCTGGCGATCGTCACGCTGGCGCTCGTCAACTTCAAGATCGTCGCCGGCTCGGAGCATCCGCTGATCCTCGCGCTGCCGCTGCTGCTGGTGCTGGCCGTGATCGGCGGCATCGGCTATGGGGCCTACCTGAAGCGCGCCCGGCCCGCGGTCTACAACGGGCTGGCGGCCGACCTCGAGCGCTTCAACGTGCACGGACAGTAGGAGAGGCAGGAGGGGGCGGCGGCGAAGCTGCAGCGGCGCCGCCGGGGCCCGGCGGCCCGTGTGGCCGGCGCGCTTGCGGGGGCGTTCGGGAGCCTTCAGGCCGGCCGCGGCGTCTCGGAGGGCCGGCAGCCGAAGAACTGCCGGTAGTGGGTCGTGAAGTGGCCCAGGTGCCAGAAGCCCCAGCGCGCGGCGATGTCCTGGATCGAGGCGACGTTGCGCGGCGTGACCTTGAGCTCCCGGCGCACGCCGTGCAGCCGCGCCACGCGCAGGTACTCGAGCGGCGAGATACCCAACGTGTGCTCGAACGCGTACTGCAGGCTGCGGCGCGAAACGTTGAGGAGTTCGCACAGCCGCTCCACCGACACCGGCTCGTCGCGGTTCGCCAGCACATGCGCGGTGGCGCGCTGCACCACGGTGCGCTGGTTGGCGTGGCGCGGCGCCGTGGTCGATTGCGCGACGCCGTTCCAGGTCGCGGTGGCCAGGGCGTCGATCAGGTCGTCGCGAACCTGCTCGCGCACCGCCGCGGCGCCCAGCGGCGACGGGTCGGCCTCGATGGTGTCGAAGATCGACTGCGTCACCTCGCGCAGGCGCGTCGCCGCAGCCGGCTTCAGGCGCATGAGCCGGCTGCTGGTGTGCCCGCTCCCGCCGGCATCGTCAAGCCAGGTGAGGCGGTCCTGCGGGATTGCGATGCCGACGATGTCCAGCGTCGGTGAGGTCACGAGGTCGAGTTCGTCGGCCGAGCCGAGCACCATCATGGAGTCCAGGTCCATGTCCTGGCCGCAGAAGCGAGCCTGCCCCTGCATCGACAGCAGGATGCCGAAGGTGACCGAACCCGGCCACGAGCGTCCGGCCTGGTGAACGCGGCGGTTGCTGCGCTCGCGAAAGAGCTGCACCGGCTCGAACCAGAGGTCCGTCGTCAGGCCCTCGAAGCGACCGGGCGTGAGCTGGCGGTAGGTCTGGTCCCAGGCGTGCAGGCGCTGCGCCGCTTCGTCGGCGTCGTGGTTGGCGAGGCTCGTGTAGGCGAATCCCGCGGCCGGGGCTTGCGCGTGCGTGTGGTGGGTGCAGTAGGTGGCGTGAGACATCGCAAGGGTCTTGCCGCTTGCCCGGGGGGCCGACGGTGGCGGGCCCGGATCCGATGAGCAGGCAGCGATACTCGCGTCGCGACCGGGGAGGCGCAAGGGTGGCCATCCCCCAGCCGGAGCGCGTGGCGCGAAGTGTGTGGCGTGCCCCGGCAGGTGTGGTTGGTGAAAGCCCTTGGATCGGCTTCGCGGCTGCCCCTGCGGCGTTGTTTTCTTGATCTAACTCAGGCAACGGCCTGCACCCTTGCCGATCTGGGATCACCGTTGCGGGGGCGTGCACGCTATCTTTTGCCCTGCCTCGGGCAATGCGGTTCCACCGCGCTGCCCGATCCCCCGACGAGGGAGGCGCGCCGCGCACAGCGCGGTCGCCGAAGACGCAGAGAAGGTACCGGACATCCGGCAATTGGAGACACGATCATGAGCGACTCTCGCACCCGCGCACTGACCCGCACGTCCATCGGGCTGCTGCTGGCCTGCCTCGGCGTCACCGGCGCGACCGGCGTTGCGGCGGCCGATGCTTCCCGCCTCGGTACCGAACTCACGCCGACCGGCGCCGAGAAGGGCGCCAGCAAGGACGGCAGCATCCCGGCCTGGGCCGGCAACCAGCCGGCCTCCGACGGCGGCTGGGCCTGGGGCAAGCTGCGCAGCGCGCACTTCAAGCACAAGGGCGACAAGCCGCTGTTCTCGATCGACGCGAGCAACGCCGACAAGTACGCCGACAAGCTCTCGCCGGGGCAGCTCGCCACGCTCAAGCAGGTCAAGGGCTACCGCATGGACGTCTACCCGACGCGACGGACCTGCGGCGTGCCCGACTTCGTCGCCGAGAACACGAAGAAGAACGTCGGCACCGCGGCGCTGGCCGCCGACGGCTGGGGCTTGAAGGAGGCCGTCGTGCCCGGGGTGCCGTTCCCGCTGCCCGAGACCGGCATCCAGGCGATGTGGAACAGCAAGATGCGCTACCGCGGCGTCGGCATGGACTACAAGAACACGGTCACCACGCTGTCGCCGCGCAAGGGCAGCGAAGAGTGGATCCGCGCCGGGCAGGAGTTCACCGCCTTCTACCCCTGGGGTGCCAAGGGCTCGACACAGCTCTCCAAGCTGCCGCCCATCGAATACAACGCCTACTTCGGCTACAACTCGCCGCCGGCGCTGGCTGGGCAAGCGCTTGCGATCACCTACTACCTGGACACCGCCGGCAGCGAGACCTTCTACTACTTCCCGGGGCAGCGCCGCGTGCGCCGCATGCCGACCTACTCGTACGACGCGCCGCAGATCGGTTTCGAGAGCCTCTACACGCTGGACGAGCCCTTCGTCTTCAACGGCACCTTCGACCGCTTCGACTGGAAGCTCGTCGGCAAGAAGGAGCTCTACGTCCTCTACAACGCCTTCGGCGCCTACGACTTCAGCGGCAAGGTCGAGGACATCACCAAGCCCGACTTCGTCGACCCGGGGCATCGCCGCTACGAGCTGCACCGCGTCTGGGTGGTCGAGGCCACCGTCAAGCAGGGCATGCGCCACACCGCGCCCAAGCGCACCTTCTACCTCGACGAGGACAGCTGGAGCCTGACCGTGGCCGACGACTTCGACGCGCAGGGCAAGGTCTTCAAGGTGCGCGAGGGCTTCCTCATCCCGGTCTACGAGACCGGCTCCTGCGACACCTCGGCCTTCGTGCAGAACATCGTCTCCGAAGGGCGCTACGTGTTCGACATGCACGCCGCGGGTACGGGCAAGGACGTGCAGTACCTGACCGAGCCCAAGGGCCCGCGCATGACGACGAACTTCTACACCGCCGACAACCTGCGTGCCGTCAGCGAGCGCTGATCCGCACCCGCACCTGCAGCGAACCGAGGAGGGATCAGACGTGAGAGCAACCCGTTTTCCGCGCCGGCCCGTGGCCGTGGCCGCGTTGGCTGCCGGCCTTGCCGGTGGATTCACGACCGCACAGGCATTCACTTTCGAGATCGGTGACGTGCGCGGCAACTTCGACTCGACGATTTCCGCCGGCACCGGCATCCGGGCGCGTGCGCCCAGTTGCTGGTCCGTGACCGACGGCGCCAGCGGCCCCGGCGCGCCCGCCGGGTGCCTGGCGCCGACGTCGGCGCTGGGCGACCAGGGCAACCTGAACTACGGCAAGGGCGACCCTTTCGCCGGCTTCCTCAAGGGCGACCATGAGCTGCTGCTGAAGGCGCCCGGCAACGTCACCTTCCTTGGCCGCGTCAACTGGGTCAGGGATTTCGCCGCGACCAACACGACCGGCATCCTGAGCGCGACCACGCCGCCCGAGCTGAGCGACGGCCTGACCGAGGATGCGCGCAAGGACCTGAGGTTCAGGGCGCAGTTGCTGGACCTCTGGGTCTCGAAGTCCTTCCAGGTCGGCGACAACCTCGCGCGCGTGCGCATCGGCAACCAGGTCGTCTCCTGGGGCGAGAGCCTGTTCCTGCCCGGCGGCATCAACAGCACCAACTCGATGGACATCATGCGTCTGTCGCAGCCGGGAACGCAGTTGAAGGAGGTCTACCTGCCGGCGCCGATGGTCAGCGTGGCCAGCGGCATCGCGCGCGGCCTCAACGTCGAGGCCTACGTGCAGACGCACTGGAACAAGAGCTACTTCCCGCCCACGGGCAGCTACTGGTCGGTCGTCAACGGCCTCGGCCGGGGGCACGGGGCCTATGGTCTGGAGGAGAAGGAGGCGCGCGATTCCGGGCAGTGGGGGGTCGCGTTGCGCTACGAGCCGCCGGGCATGCAGCTCAACCTCGGCGCCTACGCGATGAACTTCCACGACAAGACGCCCAACTTCAGCCTCGACATCGACGGCACGGGTGCCATGGGCTGGGTGCATCTGGAGGATCGCAAGCTCTACGGCGTCAGCGCCAACTTCCCCGTCGGCGACTGGGCCATCGGCACCGAGTTGTCGTACCGCCCGCGCGATGCCGTGGCGCTCAACGCCGCCACGAGCGGCTGCGCTTCGCAGAACGGTCAGTGCTGGGTCGACGAGGCACGCTGGCAGTGGCACGGCACGGCGCTGCTGAGCCTCACCCCCGACGTCGGCGGTGGCATCCTGCGCGCCCTGGGCGCGCAGACGGCAACGCTGCTGTTCGAGGCGGTGGCGATCCACTACCCGGACATGAAGTCCAGCTACGACGGCGACTACGTCAGCGCCGGCGGCTGGGGCTGGGGCCAGCTCACCGACCCGGCGGGAACGCCGGTGCCGCGGGGCACGCGCACCTCCTGGGGCTTCAACCTGGACTTCAGCTGGGTCTACGACGGCACCATCATCCCGGGCTGGCAGGTGATGCCTGAGATCTACTACTTCCAGGCCGTCTCGGGCCGCACGCCCAACCTCTCGGGGCTCTTCATGGAGGGAGCCAAGAGCGCCAACCTGATGGTCAGCTTCATCCAGAACCCGGCGACCTGGAAGGTCACGCTCAACTACGCCAAGTTCTGGAACGGTCAGGGCCTGCTCGACCAACCGCTGAAGGACCGCGACTTCTTCGGCATCGCGATCTCGCGCAACTTCTGATCGCGGGCCCCGCACCGGTCCGGCGCTGACGGCGCCGGACCGCTTGCGCGTGCCGCGGCGCAGCCCGCCTCTTTCCCGACCGAGCATGGCCAACGAATCGAACAAGCCCTCGGCGCTGCTGCGCGCGCTGCAGGGGCTGGAAGACCTGCTCTTCCGGAGACGCACGCCGATCCTGCTGGCGCTGCTGGCGCTGACCGCGGCCATGGCGGTGTTCGCCCTGCAGCTGCGCATGGAGGCCGGCTTCGAGAAGCAGTTGCCGATCGGCCATGAGTACGTCGACACGTTCAAGCAGTACCGCGACGACCTGCTCGGAGCCAACCGCATGACCTTCACGGTGCGCGCCAGGAGCGGCACCATCTGGACGAAGGAGGCGCTGACCCGCCTCTACGACGTGACGCAGGCGGTGATGGCGCTGCCCTACGTCTCGCGCGGCAGCGTGCAGTCGCTGTGGACGCCCAACGCCTTCGTCAACGAGATCACGGAGGAGGGCTTTCGCGCCGACCCGATCATCCCGGGCACCATCACGCCGGCAGGCCTGAACGAGGAGGCGATCGCCGGCATCGAGCGCTCGACCAGCCAGGGCGGCTACGTCGGCGTGCTGGTCTCGCGCGACCAGACCAGCGCGATGATCACCGCCGAGCTCAACGAGTTCGACGCCAACGGCGTGCCGATCGACTACGTTGCCTACAACGACGTGCTCGAGGAGCAGATCCGCAAGCCCTTCGAGGACCAGGACTACGAGGTCCAGATCATCGGCTTCGCCAAGCAGATCGGCGACATCGCCGCTGGTGCCTCGGCGGTGCTCGAGTTCTGCCTGGTCGCGCTCGTGCTCACGGCACTGGCGGTCTACTGGTACTGCCATTCGCTGCGCTTCACACTGCTGGCCATCGGCTGCTCGCTGGCCTCGCTGGTGTGGCAGTTCGGCACGCTGCGGCTGCTCGGCTACGGCCTGGACCCGCTGGCGGTGCTCGTGCCCTTTCTGGTGTTCGCCATCGGCGTCTCGCACGGTGTGCAGCAGATCAACTTCATCGTGCGCGAGATCTCGCACGGCAAGTCCTGCGAGCAGGCGGCGCGCGCGAGCTTCATCGGCCTGCTGATCCCCGGCACGCTGGCGCTGCTGACCGCCTTCGTCACCTTCATCACGCTGCTGATGATCCCCATCCCGATGGTGCGCGAGCTGGCCATCACCGCCGCCATCGGCGTGGCGTACAAGGTCGTCAGCAACCTCGTCATGCTGCCGCTGGGCGCGTCGTACTTCGAGGTCTCGCGCAAGTACGCCGACAAGGCCATCCTCAAGCGCGAGCAGCGCGCGGCCTGGCTCACCGCGGTGGCGCGCCTGGCCGAACCCCGGCGTGCACCGCTCGTGCTGGCGCTGGCCGCCGGGGTGCTTGCGCTGTCGGCCTGGCAGAGCCACGACCGCGTCGTCGGCACGCTGCAGCCCGGTGCGCCGGAGCTGCGCGCGGACGCGCGCTACAACCGCGATGCGGTGTCGATCGCCGAGAACTTCGATGCCGGCCTGGACTGGCTCACCGTCGTTTTCGAGGCCCCGCCGGACTCGTGCGAGCGCGTGGCGCTGGGTGCCTACCAGGATCGCTTCGTGTGGGCCATCGAGCCGGTGGCCGGCGTGCTCGGCATCACCTCGTACTCGTCGATGCTGCGCCAGTACAGCGAGGGCTACAACGAAGGCAATCCGAAGATGGCGGTGGTGCCGATCGACCCCGCCAACTACGCCGCGCTGTCGACCGAGATCGGACGCGTGCCGGGCATGATGCGCAAGGACTGCAGCATGACCGCGGTGCACGTCTACCTCGCCGACCACAAGGCGACGACGATCAACCGGCTGATCGCCGCGGTGAAAGACTTCCGCGCGCACGAGCCGATGCCGGAGGTGAAGATCCGCCTCGCCGCGGGCAACGCCGGCGTGCTGGCGGCGATCAACGAGGAGGTCGAGCACAGCGAGCTGCCGATGATGCTCTACGTCTACGCGGCCATCGTCGTGCTCGTCTTCCTCGTCTACCGCGACCTGCGCGCGGTGCTCGCCTGCTGCCTGCCGCTCACGGTGGGCACCTTCATCGGCTACTGGTTCATGAAGGAGCTGGAGATCGGCCTCACCGTGGCCACGCTGCCGGTGATGGTGCTGGCGGTGGGCATCGGCGTCGACTACGCCTTCTATATCTACAACCGCCTGCAGCTGCACCTGGCCGGCGGCGCGGGCATCGTCAAGGCGGTCGAGCACGCCATCCTCGAAACCGGCATGGCGACCATCTTCACCGCCATCACGCTGGCCATCGGTGTGGCCACCTGGAGCTTCTCGGAGTTGAAGTTCCAGGCCGACATGGGCAAGCTGCTGGCCTTCATGTTCATGGTCAACATGGTGATGGCGATGACGGTGCTGCCGGCCTTCGTCGTCTGGCTCGAACGCGTGTTCCCGCGGCGTCGCCCGGCACGCGCGCCGGGCATGCTCGGGCACTGACGACGTGAGACGATCCCTGTCCCCCTGCGCTCCGGAAGGCGTGCCGCACGCGGCGCTTCCAGGGCAACCCAACCACCACCCCAGGAGCAGTCGATGCAGACCTACCTGAACACGATCAACGGCAAGGCCGTCGGATCCGACAAGACCTTCCAGTCCATCAACCCCGCCACCGGCGAGGCCATCGGACTGGTGCCGATCTCCAGCAAGGAGCAGGTGGCCGAGGCCGTGGCTGCGGCGCGCGCCGCGCAGCCGGCCTGGGCCGCGCGACCCGACGGCGAGCGCAAGGCGCTGATGATGAAGGTCGCCGAGGTCATCAACAAGAACTCGGCCTACCTCGCCGAGTGGGTGACGCGCGAGCAGGGCAAGCCGCTGGGCGGCGTGGGCCCCGACCAGGTGCCCGGCGCGCGCTTCGAGGTCTGGGGCTGCGAGGCCTGGACCCAGGTGCCGGCCAGCCTGGACCTGCCGGTCGAGGTGGCGTTCGAGGACGAGACGCGCCGCGACGAGGTGCACCGCAAGCCCTTCGGCGTCATCGGCGCCATCGCGCCGTGGAACTGGCCGCTCCTCATCGCCATCTGGCAGATCATCCCCTCGATCCGCGCCGGCAACACCGTCGTCATCAAGCCTTCGGAGTACACCTCGATCGGCACGCTTGAGCTCGTGCGCCTGATCAACGAGGTGCTTCCTGCGGGGGTGGTGAACACCGTCAGCGGCGCCGGTGAGGTCGGCTCCTGGCTGGTCTCCGACCCGCGGCTGGACAAGCTCATGTTCACCGGTTCGGCACGCACCGGCGTCAAGGTCGCCGAGGCCGCGGCGAAGAACGTCATCCCGGTGACGCTGGAGCTCGGCGGCAACGACGCCGCCATCATGCTGCCCGACGCCGACCCGAAGGCCATGGCCATGGGCCTCTTCTGGGGCGCCTTCATCAACATGGGCCAGACCTGCGCGGCCGCCAAGCGCCTGTACGTCCCGGAGAGCCTCTACGATGCGACGGTGCAGGCGCTCAAGGAGCTGGCGCAGGCGATGCCGATGGGCGACGGCATGAAGGACGGGACCGTGATGGGCCCGATCCAGAACAAGATGCAGTACGACAAGGTGGTCGATCTCGTCGAGAGCGCGAAGACCGAAGGCGGCACCATCGTCTGCGGCGGCGCGCCGGCCGGCGGCCCGGGCTACTTCTATCCGCTGACGCTGGTGACCGGCCTGAAGGACGGCAACCGCCTCGTCGACGAGGAGCAGTTCGGCCCCGTGCTGCCGATCATCAAGTACCGCGACGTCGAGGAGGCCATCGCCAGCGCCAACCGCCTGAACGTGGGCCTTGGAGCCTCGGTCTGGTCGGCCGACACCGCCAAGGCGGCCGCGGTCGCCGGTCGCATCCAGGCCGGCACGGTGTGGATCAACCAGCACGGCATGATCCACCCGATGGTGCCGTTCGGCGGTGCCAAGGGCTCGGGCTATGGCGTCGAGTTCGGCGTCGATGGCCTGAAGGCCGTGACGCGGCCCCAGGTCATCAGCATCAAGAAGTGAGCCCGCGAAGCCGGAGCACGATGATGGCCTGTACGCCTGTCCTTCGCCGCGCGCTGGCGGCGGCGCTGCTGGCTTGCGCCGGCAGCGCCGGCTGGGCGGCACAGGCAGGCACCCCGGCGGCCTCCGGCGGCGCGCTCGCCGCGGTGCCCGCGGTCCAGGCGTCCAACGCGGACAAGACGATGGTGCTGGGCCTGGCGCGCGCCGGGCAGGCGGTCGTCGGCGTCGGCGACCACGGCATCGTGCTGCGCTCCGAGGACGACGGCGCGAGCTTTCGCCAGGCGCAGGCCGTCCCCGTGAGCTCGATGCTGACGGCGGTCAGCTTCGTCGACGAGCGCCACGGCTGGGCCGTGGGGCACTGGGGTGCGATCCTCGCCAGCGACGACGGCGGCGGGAGCTGGCGCGTGCAGCGGCTGGACACTGCGGAAGACCGACCGCTCTTCGCGGTGCACTTCCTCGATGCGCAGCGCGGCGTGGCGGTCGGCCTGTGGTCGCTCGTGCTCACCACCGGCGACGGCGGCAAGACCTGGCAGACACGCGAGCTAGCGCCGCCGCCGGGCGCCAAGCGGGCCGACCTCAACCTGCTCGCGCTCTTTGCCGACGGGAAGGGCGTGGTCTATGCGGCCGCCGAGCGCGGTTACGTGCTGCGCTCGGAGGACGCGGGTGCCACCTGGAGCTATCTCGCCACCGGCTACAAGGGCTCGTTCTGGGGCGGCATCGCGCTGTCGCCCGACGTGCTGCTCGTCGGCGGGCAGCGCGGCAACGTCTATCGCAGCAGCGACCGCGGTCGCAGCTGGACGCGCGTGGACATCGGCAGCCAGAGCTCGGTCACCGGCTTTGCGCGCCAGGGCGAGGCGGTGCTTGCCGTCGGCCTGGACGGCCTGCAGGCGGTGAGCAGGGACGGCGGCGCGAGCTTCACCCCGGCGCAGCGCAGCGACCGCCTCTCGCTGACGGCGGCGCTGGCCGCCAGGGACGGCAGCTGGATCGCCGCTTCGCGCGCGGGGGTGCTGCGCGAGCCGCTGAAATAGCGGCGCGGGCGCTCGCCCGGGCGGCCGACCGCCTTACTCCTCATAGCACAGCAGCACGACCTCCGCGGCCTGCTGCCGCAGCGGGATCAGCGCCTGGTAGGCGGGGGAGTGGAACCAGCCGTCGGCGGCCTCGACGCTGGCGAAACGGATCACGACCAGGTCGCTGTGCGGGTTCTCGCCGGCCCAGACGGCAACCTGGTGGCCGCGGCAGACGAGCTCGGCGCCCCAGGGTTCGAGCGTGCCCGGCACGCGCGCGCGGTACTCGGCCCAGCGCGCCTCGTCCTTGACGGTGATGTGGCCGACGACGTAGGCCATGCTCATGATGTTTCCTCGTGCCTGCGATCGACAGGGGGGTGTGAGACGCGGTGGACGCGCCCGCTCAGACCACGCGCCCGAACCACCACAGGCTCAGGCCCGCGGCGGTGATGGCCAGCAGCGCGCCCAGGGCGGCGAAGAGCGCGGAGATTTCGGTCTCCTTGGTCTCGACCACCATGCGCGAGGACAGGCTCTGGTAGACCTTGGTCAGGTCCTCGGCGGTGCCGGCGTAGAAGTACTCGCCGCGGGTGATGCGCGCCACGTCCTTGAGCGTCTCCTCGTCCAGGCGCACGCGCATGCTCCAGCCTTCGAAGCCGATGACCTCGCCGTGCGTCGTGCCCATGCCGACGGTGTAGACGCGCACGCCGCGCTCGGCGGCCATCTTGGCGGCGTCCAGCGGGTCGGGGCCGGTGGTGCGCTGGCCGTCTGTGAGCATGATGATCGCGGCCGAGCGGTAGCTCCCGGGCTCCACCGGCGTGAACCTGGGCTTGCCCTCGTCGGCCGTCTTGCCCAGCGGCCGGCCGGGGAAGTTGCGCTGGCCGGTGACGTGCTGGATCTCGATGCCGTGGTCCGGGAACAGCGTGGCCAGCGAGAGGATGATGCCGCTGCCGGTGGCCGTTGCGCGCTGCAGCTGGAAGCGCTCGATCGCGGCGAGCACGTCGTCGTGGCTCGTGGTCGGCGCCTGCACCACCGCGGCGGTGCCGGCGAAGGCGATCACGCCCACGCGCACCTCGTGCGGCAGCGCGCGCACGAAGGTCTTGGCCGCTTCCTGGCTGGCGACCAGGCGGTTGGGCTTCACGTCCTCGGCGCGCATGCTGCCCGAGACGTCCATCGCGAGGATGATGGTGCGCTCGGAAAGCGGCAGCGTGATCTTGGCCGCCGGGCGTGCGGTCGCCACGAGCAGCGCGGCAATCGCCAGCAGCAGCAGCAAGGGCGGCAGGTGGCGCCGCCAGCCCGGGCCCTTGCCCACAGCCAGGCGGGCGATGTGCAGGCTGGCCAGGCGCACGCTTGCGCGCTTGCGCCGCGCCAGCAACCCGAGGTAGAGCAGCACCAGCAGCGGCAGCAGCAGCAGCGACCCCAGCAGCTCGGGCCAGTAGAAGCTCACTGGGCTACCCTCCGCGCTGCGCGCTGCGGGATGAGCGCTTGGGAGCGGCCCGGCGCGCTCATGCGGCCTGCTCCGGATGCAGGTGGGCCGGGAAGCGCCCCGGCAGCGGCTGGCGCGCACGCAGCCGGCGCAGTTCGACGAAGCGCAGCAAGGCCTGCAGCAGGTCGTCGTCGGTGGCCAGCTCGAGCGTGTTGGCGCCGCTGGCGGCAAGCGTTTGCCGCAGCGCCTGCTCGTGGGCCTGCGCGAGCTCGGCGTAGCGGGCGCGGAACGCCGCATCCCCGGCATCGACGAATAACTGCTCGCCGGTCTCGGCGTCCTCGATCGTCACCAGGCCGACGTCGGGCAGCGCGAGCTCGGCCGGGTCGAAGACGCGCACGGCGACCACCTCGTGCCGGCGCGCCAGCCGCGCCAGCACCGCCTCCCAGCCAGGCTGGCTGATGAAGTCGGAGACGACGAAGACGAGGCTGCGCCGCCGCATGATGCGCTCGGCCGCCCGCAGCAGCTCGGCCAGCACGGTGCCCGGGCCGCTTGCCGCCGCAGCCTGCGCGCGCCTGCGTCCGAAAAGCCCGCGGCGCGGCTGCTTCGCCGGCGCGACGGGCGCCGCCGACTGCGGCCGCGCACGCATGCGCTGCAGCAGCTCGAGCACCTGCGTGCGCGTGGCGCGCGGCGGCAGCACCGCCTCCACCTGCCGCCCGTAGAACAGCGCACCGACGCGGCTGCCATGGCGCGTGAGCACGCGGGCCAGCGTGGCGACGAAGCCGCCGGCCAGCGCGAGCTTGGTGCGCTCGCCCGAGCCGAAGTCGACGCTGCCCGAGAGGTCGAGCAGGAACCAGGCGCAGAGGTCGCGGTCCTCGACGAACTGGCGCACAAAGGGCTGCTGCAGCCGCGCGGTGACGTTCCAGTCGATGTGGCGCACGTCGTCGTGCGGCTGGTACTCGCGCAGGTCGGCGAGGTCGACGCCCACGCCGCGCCACAGCGTGCGGTAGTCGCCCTGCAGCAGGCCGTCCAGGCGCCGCAGCACCGTCCACTCGAGGCGGCGCAGCAGCGCGTCGCTGCCGGACGGGGCGGCTTGTGTGTTCATGGCCGCGCGCCTCCCATCGGCTGCCCCATCAGCTGCGGTCGTGCGCCAACGGCTTGTCCGGCGCCGGCACGGCCTTGACCAGGCGCGCGATCAGCGCATCGGCATCCAGGCCTTCGGCCAGCGCCTCGTAGGAGAGCACGATGCGGTGGCGCAGCACGTCGGCAACGAGGTCGCGCATGTCCTCGAGCAGCGCGTAGCGCCGTCCGCGCAGCAGCGCCAGCGCCTTGGCGCCCTCGACGAGGGCGATGCTCGCGCGCGGGCTTGCGCCGTAGCCGATGCGCGGGGCGAGGTCGGCGAGGCCGAAGGAAGCGGGCCGGCGCGTGGCCGCCACCAGGCGCACCGCGTACTGCATCAGTGCCGGGTCGCAGAAGACCTCGCGGCACTCGCGCTGCAGGGCGCTGAGCTGGAAGGTGTCGGCCACCGCGCCCACCTCGATCGGCGCGCCGGTGACGCGCTCGACGATGACGAACTCCTCCTCCTCGCTCGGGTAGTCGAGCAGCACCTTCATCATGAAGCGGTCGACCTGCGCCTCGGGCAGCGGGTACGTGCCTTCGGTCTCGATCGGGTTCTGCGTCGCCATCACGACGTAGGGCTCGGGCACCTTGTGCGTCTGCCCGGCGATCGTCACCTGTCGCTCCTGCATCACCTCCAGCAGCGCGCTCTGCACCTTGGCCGGCGCGCGATTGATTTCGTCGGCCAGCAGCAGGTTGGCGAATACCGGACCCAAGCTGGTGCCGAACTCGCCGGTCTTCTGGTTGTAGATGCGCGTGCCGATCAGGTCGGCGGGAACGAGATCGGGCGTGAACTGGATGCGGCCGAAGCTGCCGCGCACGGCGCGCGCCAGCGTCTTGATGGTCAGCGTCTTGGCCAGGCCCGGCACGCCTTCCACCAGCAGGTGGCCCTGCGCCAGCATGGCCACCAGCACGCGCTCGAGGAAGCGGTCCTGGCCGACGACGACGCGCTTGACCTCGTAGAGGATCTGCTCCATCAGCGTGGCGGTGGCGGCGGCCTTGTCGTCCATGCGGGTTCCCGGGTCGGTTGGGGTCGGGTGGCGGGAGGGCGTGCGTGCGCCCAGGATCAGAAGGGCGGCATGCCCGCGGCCTGCGCCGCGTTCTCGATCGGCACGGCGAAGCCGATGCCGATGAAGGTGCGCTGCTCGCCCGGGTTGAGGATGGCGGTGACGATGCCGACGACGTGGCCGTCCATCGTCACCAGCGGGCCGCCGCTGTTGCCGGGGTTGGCCGCGGCGTCGAACTGGATCAGGTTGCTCAGCCGCGACTGCCCGTCGGGGCTGCGGAACTCGCGCCCGAGGCCGGAGACGACGCCCGCGCTGACCGAGGGCCCGAGGCCGAAGGGAAAGCCCACGGCGACCACCTCGTCGCCCGGCGCGAGGTCGGCGGTGCTGCGCATCGTCGCCGCCTGCGGGTCGTCGGGCAGCCTGGCCGCGCGCAGCACCGCGAGGTCGTTCTCGGGCTGGCTGGCGACGATGTCGGCCTCGCTCTCGAGGCCGTTCCAGAAGCGCACGCGGATCCTGCGGCTGCCGGCGAGGACGTGCAGGTTGGTGAGGATGGTGCCGTTGTCGATGATCAGCACACCGCTGCCCAGGGCGCGCTCCATCGCCTTGCGTTCGGCGTTCTCGTCGCTGTCGCCGTTTTCGTCCTCGTCCTCGTCGGCAAGGCCGACCACGCGCACCACCGAGGGCGCGATCGCCGCTGCGGCGCGCGCCGCGGCCGAGGGCAGCGGCTCCTTCTCGAGCGAGGCGCGCACGGCCGCATCGATGTCGTCCTGCGTGATCACGCGCGCACCGGGCTGCGTGCCGAGCACGAAGGCCGTCGCCAGCGCGGCCAGCAGCGCACCGCCGAAGGCCCAGGCAAGCCCGGGATGGTGGCCGATGCGCGCGCGCAGCCGCTGTCGGGTGCCGCTTGGCGGGGCGGCGGGCTCGACCGTCGCGGCGTCGCCCGCGCCGCCGCCGGCCGGATGGCGGGTCGAGCGGCTGTAGAGCGGGGCCTTGCGCATGTCGGGCAGACCGCCTGCAGGCGGCGCGGATGGAGCGATTCGCGGACAACCCTATCACGATGCGTGGCGGCGTGCAGACCCCCTTTTCGCCCCGGCCTGCCGGCCCTGCACTGGCATCATCGGCGCTGCGATGTGGATCGATTCGCACTGCCACCTGGACGCCCCGGAGTTCGACGCCGATCGCGACGCCGTGCTCGGCGCCGCGCGTGCCGCGGGCGTGGTGCAGATGGTGCTGCCGGCCGTGGCCGTGCCGCATTTCGCGCCGCTGCAGCGCCTGGCGCGCGCGCAGGGCCTGGCGTATGCGCTGGGCATCCATCCGCTCTTCGTCGAGCAGGCGCAGGACGAGGATCTGGAGCGGCTGCGCCAGGCCCTGGCCGACGCCGCGGCGGATCCGCTGCTCGTGGCCGTCGGCGAGATCGGCCTGGACCACTTCGTCCCCGGGCTCGGGCGCGAACGCCAGCGGCACTTCCTGCTGGCGCAGCTGCGGCTGGCCGGCGAGCTCGGGTTGCCGGTGATCCTGCACACGCGGCGCGCGCTGGACGAGGTGCTGTCGGCCCTGCGCCGCCAGCCGGTGCCCGGCGGCATCGCGCACGCCTTCAACGGCAGCGCGCAGCAGGCGGCGCAACTGCTGGCGCTGGGCTTCAGGCTCGGCTTCGGCGGCGCGATGACCTTCGAGCGCGCACGGCATCTGCGCGATCTCGTGCGCACGCTGCCCGCGCACGCGCTGGTGCTGGAGACCGACGCGCCCGATATCCCGCCGCAATGGCTTTACCGCCGCGCGGCCGAGCGTGCCGCCGGTGCTCTCGGCCGCAACGCCCCGGCCGAGTTGCCGCGCATCGCCGCGGTGCTGGCCGAACTGCGCGGCTGGACGCTGGCCGAGACCGCGCCCATCGTGCGTGCCAACGCGCTCGCGGCCCTGCCGCGGCTGGCCGCGTTGGCGCGGCCGCTGCGTTAGGCTCGCGCCATGCCCACCCGCAAGCGCCAGGCCGCCCGCAGGGTCGACGAAGCCTCGACCGACGGTGCCGATGCCCACCGGCCGCCGCTGCCGCCGGTGACGATCAGCGAACACGAAGGCGTGCGCTACCTGCACCTCGGCTCGGCCTGGGTGCAGGGCGCGATGTGCCTGCGCCGGCCCGAGGCGATCGAGCTCGACTACGTGCAGCGCATGCTCGCCAGCCTGCTGTGGCTGCCGACGGACGCCCTCGACGAAGGCCTGGCGGTGCAGCTGGGCCTTGGGGCCGGGGCGATCACGCGCTTCACGCACCGGCAGCTCGGCATGCACACGATCGCCGTCGAGCTCAACCCGCTCGTCATCCACGCCGGGCGACTGTGGTTTCGCCTGCCCGAGGACGGGCCGCGGCTGCAGCTGCTGCGCATGGACGCGCTGCACTGGCTGCGCGAGCAGGCGCAGCCGGGCAGCGTGCGCCTGCTGCACGTCGACCTCTACGACGAGGAGGCGGCCGCGCCGGTGCTCGACGGCGCCGACTTCTACACCGCCTGCCGCCGCGTGCTGGCGCCCGGCGGCGTGATGGCGGTGAACCTGTTCGGCCGCAACGCCAGCTTCGCGGCCAGCGCCGCGCGCATCGCCGCCGCCTTTGGCGCCGACCAGGTCTGGAGCCTGCGACCCACGCGCGAGGGCAACACGGTCGTGGTGGCGGGGCAGGGCGTCGTCGTTCCCGCACGCGAGGAACTGTCGCGGCGCGCGGCGGCGATCGAGAAGCGCTTCGGTCATCTCGGCCTGAAGGCGCGCAGCTGGCTGCGCATGGTGCGTCCGTGGCGGCCGCACGAGCCCGCGGACGTGCCGGCCGTGGCGGCGTCGGCCGCGGACTTCGCAAGCGCGGCACGCGCCTGACCGCATGAGCCCAGCCAACGTTCGCCGGCCCGACCGCCATGCCCTGCACGCGGGGCCACGCGGCCGCCTGGATTGGCGCCTGCTGCTGGACTGGCTGCGCGAGGACGGCTGGATCGCCGCGGAGGACGTCGATCGCGTGGCCAAGCGCCTGTCGGCCGGCGCGTCGACGCTGCACGCGCTGGTGCGCCTGGGTGGAGCGGGCCTGGTGCGGCGCGACGTCGCCGGCGGCGCGCGCCCGCTCGATGTCGAGGCCCTCACGGAGTGGCTGGCCACGCGCGCGCAACTGCCGTACCTGCGCATCGATCCGCTGAAGGCCGACGCCGGCCGCGTTGCCGAGGTCATGTCGGCGCAGTACGCGCAGTTGCGGCTGGCGCTGCCGGTGAAGGTGGGCGCGGCGGAGGTGACGATCGCCACCGCCGAGCCCTTCGACGTCGGCTGGGTGGCGGAGATCGAGAACCACCTGCGGCGCGCGGTGAAGCTCGTCGTCGCCAATCCCGAGGAGCTGCGCCGCTACACGGGGGAGTTCTACGCGCTCGCGCGCTCGGTGCGTGCCGCGCACAAGAGCGGCGAGGTCTCGGCCAGCGCCAGCTTCGAGCAGCTCGTCGAACTCGGCAAGACCAAGGGCCAGCTCGACGCCAACGACCAGGGCGTGGTGCAGGTCGTCGACTGGCTGTGGCAGTACGCCTTCGACCAGCGCGCCAGCGACATCCACCTCGAGCCGCGGCGCGACATCGGCGCGATCCGCTTTCGCATCGACGGCGTGCTGCACACCGTCTACCAGGTGCCGCTGCCGGTGATGGCGGCGATGACCTCGCGCATCAAGCTGCTCGGGCGCATGGACGTGGTCGAGAAGCGCCGGCCGCTGGACGGCCGCATCAAGACGCGCCGCCCCGACGCGCCGGAGGGGCAGGGCGCCGAGGTCGAGATGCGCCTCTCGACCCTGCCCACCGCCTTCGGCGAGAAGATGGTGATGCGCATCTTCGACCCGCAGACCGCGGGCAAGACCATCGATCAGCTCGGCTTCGGCGAGCACGACGCCGCGCGCTGGCAGGAGCTGATCAAGCGCCCGCACGGCATCGTGCTCGTCACCGGCCCGACCGGCAGCGGCAAGACGACGACGCTCTACGCCACGCTGAAGGCGCTGGCCACCGAGGAGGTCAACGTCTGCACGATCGAGGACCCGATCGAGATGATCGAGCCTGCGTTCAACCAGACCCAGGTGCACGCGGCCATCGACATGGGCTTTGCCGAGGGCCTGCGCGCGCTCATGCGCCAGGACCCGGACATCATCATGGTGGGCGAGATCCGCGACCTCGCCACCGCCGAGATGGCGATCCAGGCCGCGCTCACCGGCCACCTCGTCTTCAGCACCCTGCACACCAACGATTCGGCCAGCGCCATCACCCGGCTGGCCGACCTCGGCGTGCCGAGCTACCTGATCGCCGCCACGGTGATCGGCGTGCTGGCGCAGCGCCTGGCACGCACGCTCTGCCCGGCGTGCCGGCAGCGCGACGAGGGCACGACGCGCGAGGCGCTGGACGAGCTCGCGCGGCCCTGGCGGCTCTCCGGCGGCGTGCGCCCGTACAAGGCGGTGGGCTGCCAGGAATGCCGGCAGACGGGATATCGCGGACGTGCCGGCCTCTACGAACTGCTGGTGATGAACGAGGCGGCACGCCAGTGCGTGCACCCGAAGCTGGACATTGCCGCGCTGCGCCGTCAGGCGAGCAAGGACGGCATGCGTCCGCTGCGCCTGGCCGGCGCGATGAAGGTCGCCGAGGGGCTGACGACGATCGAGGAAGTGCTGCGCAGCACCCCCGGGCTGGAGCGATGAGGGGCGCCGCGGGCCCGTGACGCGTCGGCGTTCCTAGAATGCACCCCGGTTCACTCCTTCGGGTGGCGGAGACAGAGCGTGAAAATCAAGAGCCGCAAGGACTTCTGGTCGGGGCTGATGTTCATCATCACCGGCATCGGCTTCGCATGGGGCGCCACGAGCTACAGCTTCGGCAGCTCGGCGCGCCCGGGCCCGGCCTACTTCCCTTTCGGCCTGGGCATCCTGCTGGCGCTGCTGGGGGGCATCGTGCTCTTCAAGGCCCTGGTGCTCGAGGTCGAGGGCGGTGATCCGATCGGCGGCTGGTCGCTCAAGCCCGCGCTGCTGGTGATCGGCGCGGTGGCGCTGTTCGGAGCGACCTTGCCTACTCTCGGAATGACGACGGCGTTGCCGCTGCTGATCTTCGTGGGCAGCCTGGCCAGCGGCGAATTCAGCCTGAAGGAGGTCCTGATCAACTGCGTCGTGCTGACCGTGTTCTCGTGGCTGGTGTTCGCCAAGGGTCTCGGGCTGACGATCCCGATGTGGCCCACCGTCCTCGTTGCCTGAAAGCCCACCTTCCATGGAACTGTTCGATCACCTGGCGCTGGGCTTCGGAGTTGCCTTCTCGCTCGCCAACGTGCTGTATGCCCTGGGCGGCGCGGTGCTTGGCACGCTCATCGGCGTGTTGCCCGGCCTCGGGCCCACGGCGACGATCGCGATGTTGTTGCCGAGCATCTACGCCCTGGACGCGACGCCTGCGCTCATCATGCTTGCGGGCATCTACTACGGCGCGCAGTACGGCGGCTCGACGACGGCGATCCTCATCAACGTGCCCGGCGAGGCGGCGTCGGTGGTCACGGCCATCGACGGCTACAAGATGGCGCGCAAGGGCCGCGCCGGACCGGCGCTGGCTGCCGCCGGCCTGGGCTCGTTCTTCGCCGGCTGCGTGGCCACGCTGGTCATCGCCGGCCTGGCGCCGCCGCTCACCGAGCTGGCGTTCAAGTTCGGTCCGGCCGAGTACTTCAGCCTGATGACGCTGGGCCTGATCGGCGCGGTGGTGCTGGCCTCGGGATCGCTGGTGAAGGCGATCGCCATGATCCTGCTCGGGCTGCTGCTGGGCCAGGTCAACACCGACGTCATCTCCGGCGTGCCGCGCTACAGCTTCGACATACCGGAGCTGACCGACGGCATCAACTTCGTGGCCATCGCCATGGGCGTGTTCGGCTTCGGCGAGATCATCGCCAACCTGGGCCGTCCGGCCGAGCACCGCGAGGTCTTCACCAAGGACGTGAAGGGCCTGTGGCCGACGAAGCAGGACCTGCGGGACATGGCACCCGCCGTGCTGCGCGGAACGGCGCTGGGCTCGATCCTCGGCGTGCTCCCCGGTGGCGGCGCGCTGCTGTCGTCTTTTGCCGCCTACACGCTGGAGAAGAAGACGCGCGGACGCCCCGGCGAGGTGCCTTTCGGCGAGGGCAACGTGCGCGGCGTGGCCGGGCCCGAGTCGGCCAACAACGCCGGCGCGCAGACCTCCTTCATCCCCATGCTCACGCTGGGCATCCCGCCCAACGCCGTGATGGCGCTGATGGTCGGCGCGATGACCATCAAGGGCATCCAGCCCGGCCCGCAGGTGATGACCAGCAACCCCGAGCTGTTCTGGGGCCTGATTGCCTCGATGTGGGTCGGCAACCTGATGCTCATCGTGCTCAACCTGCCGCTGATCGGCATCTGGATCAAGCTGCTGACGGTGCCCTACCGCATCCTCTACCCGGCGATCCTCGCCTTCTGCTGCATCGGGCTGTACACCCTCAACAACAACAGCTTCGACGTCTACGTGGGTGCGCTCTTCGGCCTCGTCGGCCTGGTCTTCTTCAAGCTCGGCTGCGAGCCCGCGCCGCTGCTGCTGGGCTTCATCCTCGGGCCGATGATGGAAGAGAACCTGCGCCGTGCGCTGCTGCTCTCGCGCGGCGACTGGTCGACCTTCGTCACGCGGCCGCTCTCCGCCGGGCTGCTGATCGCCGCGGTGCTGATGATCGTCGTCGTGTCGCTGCCGGCGATCAAGAGCAAGCGCGAGGAGGCGTTCCAGGACGCGGACTGAGCGGCTGCGCGTTCCTGCGCTCGCCCGCGCCTTGCTGGCGCAGGATGCCGCCGAAGTACGCCGTCAGTTCGCCGCGTGGGGACAGCGGCAGGACGTGCCCGACGTATTGGTCCGGCCGCACGACGACGATGCAGCCCGCGGCGCGGTCGATGCCGCGCTGCTCGAAGATGTCTTCGCCGCGCCTGGCGTCGGCGCAGAACACCTTCTCGTAGTCGCACAGCCCGAGGCGGCCGACGTGCGGGCGCAGCAGCGTGGGCATGCGGGCGAAGTCCAGGGCGCGAAAGTCCTGCGCAAAGACGGCGCGCACGTCGACGACGGCGTCGACGTCCTCGCCTTCGGCGCCGTGGCGGCGCAGCGGCGACGCGGCGTCGTGTTCGAGCCAGTCGCACAGCGCGGCCACGACCCCGGCGGGCGCGCCGACGTCGCCGGCGGGGGCGAAGAGGAAGAGGGTGAAGCGCGCGCCGACGGTGATGCAGTGGCCCAGCTGCATCGGGCGGGCATCGGCCAGCCGGACCACCGGCGCCGAATGCAGGCGCTTGCCGATGGGAAAGCCGCGGGCCAGGTGCTGGTGCTCCGGCGGCCCGTTGAGCGCGCCTGCCTCGTACTGGATCGTCAGCCCGCAGGTGAAGGGCAGGTTGTCGACGAATTCGCGCGCCACGCGGGGGAGCTCGTCATGGGCGTCGTCGGCAAGCTGGCCTCCGACGACGCGCGACCAGCGATGGTCGAACTCGACCAGCCCTTTCGCCGCCGCGCGGCGCTCGCCGGAGTAGCTGTGCAGCAGCGAGGGCTCGGCGCGGCCGGTGAGCACCGAGATCAGCTTCCAGCCGAGGTTGAAGGTGTCGCCCATCGACACGTTCATGCCCTGCCCGGCCTTGGGGCTGTGCGTGTGGCAGGCATCCCCGGCCAGCAGCACGCGTGGGGTGCGGCTGGCGACCTGGTCCTCGGGCACGTCGTCGAACTTGTCGGTCAGGCGGTGGCCGATCTCGTAGATCGACCACCAGACGACCTCCTTCACCTCGAGCGTGAAGGGCGCAAGAATGCGCTGCGCCTTGGCGATGATGTCCTCGGCGTCCAGGCCGCGCTCGGCGACGCGCTCGTGCTCGCCCAGTTGGTCGAGCTCGACGTAGAGGCGCACGAGATACCCGCCTTCGCGCGGCAACACCATCAGCGTGCCCTCCAGCCGCGAGCGCACGAAGGACTTCATGCGCCAGTCCGGGAAGTCGGTGACGGCGAGCACGTCCATCACGCCCCAGGCCTGGTGCGCGGCGTCGCCGTGCAGCGCGCCGCCGATGGCGCGGCGCACGTTCGAGCGCGCGCCGTCGCAGCCGACCACGTAGTTGGCGCGCACGGTCGAGGTCTGCCCCTCGCGCCCCGGGGCGGTGTGTTCCAGCGTCACGGTGACGGGATGCTCGGCGGCGGCGGGGTCGATCGCGAGCGTCGCCACGCGCAGGCCGTAGTCCGGCGTCAGGCGCGTCGGCGCGTTGCGCATGACCTCGAGGAAGAAGTCGTGCACGCGCGCCTGGTTGATGAGCACGTGGGGCATCTCGGAGACGCCGTCGGGCACGTCCTGCACGCGGGCCACGCGGGCGAGCGCCGCGCCGGCCGCAGGAGCCCAGAACGTCGTCTCGTTGATCCACACCGCCTCGCGCATGACCCTCTCGGCGAAGCCGAAGGCCTGGAACATCTCCATCGAGCGCACGCTGATGCCGTCGGCCTGGCCCTTCTCCATCGGACCGAGCTTGGGCTCGACCAGCAGCGTGCGGATGCGCGGCACGCGTGCCAGCTGCGCGGCCAGGCACAGGCCCGCCGGCCCGGAGCCGGCGATGAGCACGTCCACCGTCGGCGGCAGCGGCTGGCCCGCGCGCCGATGCTCCGCTGCAGCCGGCAGAACGTCCGGATCCCCCGGCCGGAAGCCATCGACGTGATATTGCATGCTGCCTCCTGATCGTGCGCGCCCGGCCCTACATGCGCGGACTCGCGGGCGCGGCCGCACGAGCTCGAACGGTACACTCTTTGGCCTGCCTGCCGCGTCGCAGCCTCGAGGCGGCACACCCGACCTCACGTCATCATGCTTCCCGTTTTCTCCGATTCCCGTTCCTGGCGCCCGCTGGCCATTCCGCTGGTCGCGATGATTGCGGTCATCGTGCTCTCCAACTTTGCCGTGCAGTTCGTCATCAACGACTGGCTGACCTGGGGTGCGTTCACCTATCCCTTCGTCTTCCTCGTCTGCGATCTCACGAATCGAGCCTTCGGGCCTGCGGCGGCGCGGCGCGTCGCCTGGGTCGGCTTCGTCATCGCCGTCGCCGTCTCGGGACTGATCGCGCCCTGGCGCATCGCGCTGGCCTCGGGGGCGGCCTTCATCACCTCGCAGATGCTCGACGTCACGGTCTTCAACCGCTGGCGCCGCGCGAGCTGGTGGAAGGCGCCGCTGATCGGCTCGCTGGTGGCGTCGGTCGTCGACACCGGCGTGTTCTTCTTCCTCGCCTTCGGCGGCACGGCGGTGAGCTGGCTGCACCTGGCCGGTGGCGACCTGTCGTTCAAGGCCGCGATGGCGGTGCTGCTGCTGGCGCCCTACCGCGCGCTGCTGCCCCGGCTGCAGACCTGGGCCCCGGCGCCCACGCGTTGAGGCCGGCCCGGCGCGAGCGGGCGATGAACAAGGCCTTCACGCGCGAGAGCGAGGGCGACAACGGCGACGGCGACGGCGACGGCGGCGAGGGCTCGCCCGCCCTGCCCGCGCTGCCGGCCGGTGCGCGCAACTACCTGACCCCGCAGGGTTACCGTGCGTTGCGGCGGGAGCTGATGGCGCTGCTCGACGACGAGCGTCCGAAGATGGTCGAGACCGTCTCCTGGGCGGCGAAGAACGGAGACCGCAGCGAGAACGGGGACTACCTCTACGGCAAGAAGCGGCTGCGCGAGATCGACCGCCGCATCCGCTTTCTGACGAAGCGGCTGGACCTCGCCGAGGTGGCCGATCCGAGCGCGCACCACGGCAGCGACCAGGTCTTCTTCGGCGCCACCGTCAGCTACGCCAATGCGGCCGGCGAAGAGCGCACGGTGACGATCAAGGGCATCGACGAGGCCGACAGCCTGCGCGGCGAGGTGAGCTGGATCAGCCCGATCGCGCGCGCGCTGCTGAAGGCGCGCGAGGGCGACGAGGTGGCGCTGGTGACGCCGCTGGGCGTCGAGCGCATCGAGGTGCTCGAGGTGCGCTACCCGGCTCCCGAAGACGATCCCGCGGCGTGAGCGGCGGCGGCCGGGCGTCTTGCCCCCGCGTCAGGGCTTGATGCGCCAGACGCGCAGCACTGCCGCGCTGCGGCGCAGCGCGCGCAGCACGTCGGCCAGGTGCACGCGGTCGCGCACGCTCAGCAGCAGGCGCAGTTCGGCGGTCTCGGAGACTGATTCGGCGCCCATGTCGAGGTGGCGGATGTCGGCCTCCGCGGTGGCGATGGCCGAGGCCACCTGCGCCAGCGCGCCCTTGCCGTTCTTCACCAGTGCCATGACGCCGCTTTCGAAGCTGCGCGTGAGCTCCTCGGCCCATTCGACCTGCATCCAGCGTTCGCTGTCGCGCTCATAGAGGCGCTTGCCGGTGCGGCACTCCGCGGTGTGCACGACCAGGCCCTCGCCGCGCCCGAGATAGCCGACGATGGCATCGCCCGGGATCGGGCGGCAGCAGGGGGCGAGCTGCACCGAGCCGCCCTCGCTGCCGTCGACGAAGACCACGCTCTCCACGGGTGCTGCGTCGTCGGAGGCGTAGCGCCCCATCGTCAGCGTGACCGCGTCGGGGCGCGTGCCGCGCTCGCGCATGAGCTGCGCCAGGCGCTTGGCGACGATGATCGCGATCTTGCGCCCGAGGCCGATGTCCACCAGCAGTTCGCCGCTGTGGCGGTTGCCGCTCCAGCGCGTGAGCTGTTGCCACAGCGCCGCGGTGTCGGCGTCCGCGGGGTCGGTCGAGGGCATCTTCAGCCCTTCGGCGCGCAGGGCCTGGGCGAGCATCTTCTCGCCCATCGCCCGCGACTCCTCCTGCTCCATGTTCTTCAGGTAATGGCGGATCTTCGAGCGTGCGCGCCCGGTGCGCACGCTGCCCAGCCACGCCGGATTGGGCCGCGCCCCGGGGGCGGTGAGGACTTCCACCACGTCGCCGCTGTGCAGCTCGGTGCGCAGCGCCACCGGCTCGCCGTTGACCTTGGCGGCCACCGTGTGGTCGCCGACGTCGGAGTGGATCGCGTAGGCGAAGTCCACCGGCGTCGCCCCGCGCGGCAGCGCCAGGATCTTGCTCTTGGGCGTGAAGACGTAGACGGCGTCGGGGTAGAGGTCGATCTTCACGTGCTCCAGGAACTCGTGCGCGTCGCGCGTCTCGTCCTGGATGTCGATCAGGCTTTGCAGCCACAGCGTGCCCATCTGCTGCGCATCGCCGTCCTTGGCGTCCTTGCCCGACTTGCCGTTCCTGGTCTTCTCCCCGCTCTTGTAGAGCCAGTGCGCGGCGACGCCCTTCTCGGCCACCGCGTGCATGGCCTCGGTGCGGATCTGGAACTCGACCGCGGTGCCCAGCGGGCTCACGAGCGTGGTGTGCAGCGACTGGTAGCCGTTGGCCTTGGGGATGGCGATGTAGTCCTTGAAGCGCCCGGGCACCGGCTTGTAGAGCTGGTGCAGCACGCCCAGCGCGAGGTAGCAGTCCGGCAGCGAGGGCACGATGATGCGAAAGCCGAAGATGTCGTTCACCTCGGCGAAGCCCGCGTGCTTCTCGCGCATCTTGCGATAGATGCTGTAGATCGTCTTCTCGCGGCCAGAGATGCGGATGCGCAGGCGCTGCGCGGCGAAGGCTCGCTCGACCTCCTGCTGCACCCGCTCGACGATGTTGCGCCGCGTGCCGCGCGCACGGCTCACCGCCTTGGCCAGCGCGGCGTGGCGCCAGGGGCAGAGGTGCTCGAACGACAGCTCCTGCAACTCGAGGAAGATCTGGTTCAGGCCCAGGCGGTGGGCGATCGGTGCGTAGATGTCGAGCGTCTCGCGCGCGATGCGGTGGCGCTTGTCGGGCACCATTGCGTGCATCGTGCGCATGTTGTGCAGCCGGTCGGCGAGCTTGACGAGGATGACGCGTGCGTCGCGCGCCATCGCCAGCAGCATCTTGCGGAAGGACTCGGCCTGGCTCTCCTCGCGCGTGTTGAACTGCAGCTTGTCCAGCTTGGTCAGGCCGTCGACGAGATCCGCGGTGGGGGCGCCGAAGCGCTCGACGAGCTGCGGCTTGTCGACGCCGCAATCCTCCATCGCGTCGTGCATCAGCGCCGCCATCACCGCCTGCGCGTCCAGTCGCCAGTCGGCGACCAGCCCGGCCACGGCCAGGGGGTGCGTGATGTAGGGCTCGCCGCTGTGGCGGAACTGGCCCAGGTGCGCCTCGTCGGCGAACTTGAAGGCCTCGCGCACCTGCCGCAAGTCGGCCTTGGAGAGATAGCCCAGCTTTTCGCTGAGTGCGGCGAAGGTCGAGACCTCGCCCGCCGGTGTCGCGGGCGGCGCCGGCGCATGCGCGATGCGGCCCAGCCCCTGCAGGGCAGTGGGCAGCAGCTCGGCGGCCAGCGATCGGAATCCCATGGGCCGAATTTAAGTCATCGGGCCGGGATTTCCCTCATGGGCACGCATTCACCTTGCCGCACCGGCATGAGAAAGGGCGCCACGCGGCGCCCTCGAGCACGGTGAGCCCGCCAGGGGCCCGCCCGCAGACGTCAGACCGGAACCTTGCGCAGCATCTCCAGGCCGACGTGGCCGGCCGCGATCTCACGCAGCGCGGTGACTCCGGGCTTGTTGCGCGTCTCGATCTTCGGTGCGTGGCCCTGGCTGAGCATGCGCGCCCGGTAGGTCGCGGCGAGCACGAGCTGGAAGCGGTTGGGGATCTTCTGCAGGCAGTCTTCGACGGTGATGCGGGCCATGCGGGCGTCCTTGGGGCGATCGGGGGCGATCAGATCAGATCCAGCGCGGCAAAGACCTGCGAGCGGTTGCGCATCTGCGCCGCGTACTTCAGGCGCTGCGAGTGCACGACCGTCTTGAGGTCGAAAAGCGCGGTTTCGAACAAGCTGTTGATGATAACAAAGTCGAAGTGCCGCGCCTGGGCGACCTCCTTGCGGGCGTTGGCCATGCGCTGCTCGATCACCTCCGGCCCGTCTTCGCCGCGACGCATCAGGCGCTGGCGCAGCTCGTCCCAGCTCGGGGGCAGGATGAAAATGAGCACGGCGTGCGCGAAATGCTGTTTGATCTGCAGTGCGCCCTGCCAGTCGATTTCCAGCACCACGTCCTCGCCGCGCTGCAGCCGGCTCTCGATCGCGCTGCGGCTGGTGCCGTAGAGGTTGCCATGCACCTGCGCCCACTCGAAGAAGTCGCCACGCCCGGCCATTGCGCGGAACTCGGATTCGGCGACGAACCAGTACTCGCGCCCATCGAGCTCCTGCCCGCGCGGTGCGCGCGTGGTGTGCGAAATCGAGACGGCCAGGTGCGAATCGAGCTCGAGCAGCGCCTTGACGAGGCTGGACTTGCCGGTGCCGCTGGGCGCGGAAACACAGTACAGGTTGCCGGGGGTTTCCATCCGCCGGTATTTTAGGAGGGCGCTGCGCGGCCCCGCCGCCGCGGCCTCAGCGCGGCACGTCTCAGCGCGGCACGTCTCAGCGCGGCACGTAGAAGCTGGCCTTGGCCTGCACGCTGACGCCGTCGTCGCGCTCGATGAACAGCGTCACCGGCTGCGCCTTGCCGCGCAGGGTCTGCGCCGGCTGCGAGGCGGTCTCCAGGTAGAGCGTCATCGCGACGCGCTCGCCGCCGGCCACGCGCAGCGCTGCCTGCCAGCGCGCCCGCAACGGCGGCAGGGCTTCGGCGCGGACGGTGAAGCCGTGTTCCGCGGCGCCGGTGTTGAGCACGTGCACGCGGTAGGTGTTCTCGATGTGGCCGTCCTCCAGCATGCGGCCGAGGCTGCCGCGGTCCTTCACGATGTCGACGTGAAAGGGCGCGCGCAGAGAGAGGCTGACGGCGAAGGCCGTGCCCACGGCCAGCAGCAGCGCGCCGTAGATCAGCACGCGCGGACGCCCGATGCGGCGCAGCATCTGCGTGCGCGTGAGCTGCTGCTCGACGCCGTTCTCGGTGGCGTAGCGGATGAGGCCGCGCGGGCTGCCGACACGGTCCATCACCTGGTTGCAGGCATCGATGCACGCGGCGCAGCCGATGCACTCGTTCTGCAGCCCGTTGCGGATGTCGATCCCGGTCGGGCAGACCTGCACGCACAGCCGGCAGTCGACGCAGTCGCCCAGGCCGAGCGTGCGCGGGTCGCTGCCGCGCTTGCGGCCGCCGCGCGGGTCGCCGCGGCCCTGGTCGTAGGCGATGACCATCGAGTCGCGGTCGATCAGTGCGCTCTGGAAGCGTGCGTAGGGGCACATGTACTTGCACACCTGCTCGCGCATCCAGCCCGCGTTGCCGTAGGTGGCGGCGCCGTAGAACAGCACCCAGAAGGTCTCCCACGGCCCGAGCGAGAAGGTGAGCAGCGCCTGCAGCAGATCGCGGATGGGCGTGAAGTAGCCGACGAAGCTGAAGCCGGTGATGAGAGACACCGCCACCCAGGCCAGATGCTTGCCGCCCTTGCGCAGCAGCTTGCTTGCCCCGAGCGCCTGCCTGTCCAGCCGGATGCGCGCCTGGCGATCGCCCTCGATGCGGCGCTCCAGCCACAGGAAAATCTCCGTGTAGACGGTCTGCGGGCAGGCGTAGCCGCACCACAGGCGCCCGGCCACCGCGGTGAAGAAGAACAGGGCCAGCGCCGAGATCACCAGCAGCGCGGTGAGGAAGACGAAGTCCTGCGGGAAGAAGGTGAGCCCGAGGACGTGAAAGCGCCGTTGCTCGAGATCGAAGAGCATCAGCGGGCGCCCGTTCCACTGCAGCCAGGGCAGGCCGTAGAAGACGAGCTGCGTCGCCCACACCAGGGACCAGCGCCAGGTGGCGAACCAGCCGCTCACGGCGCGCGGGTAGACCTTGGCCTGCTTCTGGTAGAGCGAGACGAACTCGGGCTCGGCCGGCTCGGTGGGGAGGGTCTGCGTCGTCACGGGCGAGCCCGGGTCGAGCCGGAACCGCCGGCGGCGCTGCGGCGCTCGCGGTGGCGCAATCCGACCCGGCGATGTTGTCCGGCAGAGTCGAATTTTTGCATGGGCCGGGCGTCCGGGGGCTGATAGGCTTGCGGCCCCAGGGCTTTTGCAGCGAGGCGGGTGTGCCCCTCATCGACAGCAGCGACGACGACCTCGAGGCTTTCGACACCGTCTGCCTGCGCCTGGGGGGATTCGACGAGCGCATCACCACCGAGTGGGCCGACGGCTACCTGACGGCGCTGGCCGCGGGGCCGTGCGCGCTCGATCTCGACGCGGCGCTGCCGCGCCTGGCCGGCGACGCCTTCGCGCGCGCCTTCGCCGACCCCGAGGACGAAGCCATGGCGCGCCGCGCGCTGCAGTCGCGCATGCGCGTGCTGGCCAATCACCTCGACCCCGAGGCGCTCCTCGACGACCCCGAGGCCCTGCGCCTGCAGCCGCTGGTCCTGGAGTTCGACGACGCCGAGCGTCAGGTTCTGCAGCAGGAGGCGGGACGGGACGACGGCGAAGCGGCGCAGCTGCTCACCGGGGCGCTGTGGGCCGAAGGGTTCGCCGATGCGCTCGAGGACTTCGCCGCGGAGCTGGAGCCGCCGGGCGATGTCGAAGGGGATGCGCGCGCGCGCTTCGACGACCTCGTCGACCAGATCGTCGTCCTCATGCTGCCGCAGGACTCGCCGCAGCTGCAGGCGCATGCGCAGACCTCCTGGGAGGGGCAGCTGCCCACGCGCGAGGACTTGATCGACGCCGCCTGCCTGGCGATCCAGGATCTGCGCCTGTGGTGGCTGGATCACGCCCCGCGCCCGGCCACGCGCCGCGTGGTGCCGACGCCGGGCCGCAACGACCCCTGTCCCTGCGGCAGCGGGCTGAAGTTCAAGAAGTGCCACGGCAAGGCGGCGTGAGCCGGCGCGACGACGTGCACTGCTAGAGTCGCGGGCCATGTCAGGCGAGCTCGAACTCCAAGATCGGCGCATCATCCTCGGCCTCTCGGGCGGCATCGCCTGCTACAAGGCGGCCGAGCTCGCGCGCGAACTCGTGCGCGCAGGCGCCAGCGTCCAGGTCGTGATGACCGAGGCGGCGACGCAGTTCATCACGCCGGTGACGATGCAGGCGCTTTCGGGCCATGCGGTGGTGACGAGCCAGTGGGACGCGCGCGAGCCCAACAACATGGCGCACATCAACCTCTCGCGCGAGGCCGACGCCATCCTCGTCGCGCCGGCGAGCGCCGACTTCATGGCCCAGCTGGCGCAGGGGCGTGCCGACGAACTGCTGGCGCTGCTGTGCCTGGCGCGCCCGGCCGAGCGCTGCGCGCTGCTGCTGGCGCCGGCCATGAACCGGGAGATGTGGGCGCACCCGGCGACGCAGCGCAACGTCGCGCAGGCCCGGGCCGACGGCGCCACCGTGCTCGGACCGGCCGCGGGCGACCAGGCCTGCGGCGAGATCGGCAACGGCCGCATGCTCGAGGCGCTGGAGCTGCGCGACGAACTGGTGGCCTTCTTCCAGCCCAAGCGGCTGGCCGGGCGCAGCGTGCTCGTCACCGCCGGACCCACCTTCGAGGCCATCGACCCGGTGCGCGGCGTCACCAACCACTCCAGCGGCAAGATGGGCTTCGCGTTCGCGCGCGCCGCGGCCGAGGCCGGCGCGCAGGTGACACTCGTGGCCGGCCCGGTGCACCTGGCCACGCCGCGGCACGTGTGCCGCATCGATGTCACCAGCGCGCGGCAGATGCACGACGCCGTGCTGCCGCTGGCGCCGCGCCACGACATCTTCGTGGCCACCGCCGCGGTCGCCGACTGGCGCCCGGCGAGCGCCGGCGAGCAGAAGCTGAAGAAGGACGGCAGCGGGCGCGCGCCGAGCCTGGAGCTGGTCGAGAACCCCGACATCCTGGCCGCGGTGGCGCGGCTGCCGGTGCAGCAGCGCCCGTGGTGCGTCGGCTTTGCCGCCGAGAGCCATGACCTCGTTCGCCACGCACGCGAGAAGCTGCAGCGCAAGGGCATTCCGCTCATCGTCGGCAACCTCGGCCCGGCCACCTTCGGGCGCGACGACAACCAGCTCGTGCTGGTCGACGCACGCGGCGAGACCGAGCTGCCGGCGGCGAGCAAGATCGCGCTGGCGCGGCAGCTGGTGCAGGTGATTGCCGAGCGCTGGGAGCCGCACCCGCGATGACGACGATCGAGGTCAAGGTGCTCGATGCGCGCCTCGAGGGGCAGCTTCCGGCGTACGCGACGCCGGGCAGCGCGGGGCTCGACCTGCGCGCGTGCATCGAGGCGCCGCTGCGGCTCGAGCCCGGACAGGCGGCGCTGATCGCGACCGGGCTGGCGATCCACATCGGCGACCCGGGGCTGGCGGCGATGCTGCTGCCGCGCTCGGGGCTCGGGCACAAGCACGGCATCGTTCTCGGCAACCTCGTCGGCCTGATCGACAGCGACTACCAGGGGCCACTGATGGTGAGCTGCTGGAACCGCTCGGCCGAGGCCTTTACGGTGCAGCCGCTGGATCGCATCGCGCAGATGATCATCGTGCCGGTGGTGCAGGCGGCCTTTCGCCGCGTCGACGAGTTCGCGGTCTCGCAGCGCGGCGAGGGCGGATTCGGTTCCACCGGGCGCGGCTGAGCTTGCGGCGCGGCCGCGGCGCGCGCGGCCCGCGCGCCGCGCAGGCTCAGTGCAGCGTGTCGTCGCCCGTGCGCGCGACGTCCGGGGCGACGAGCAGCGCCAGCGGGCCTTCGCCGCCGACGCTGCCGGCGCTGATTTCGGCCTCGGTGGCCTCGCGCACGTCGACGACCCGGATCGACAGGCGCAGCGCCATGCCCGCCAGCGGGTGGTTGCCGTCCAGCACGACGTGCGAGGGGTAGATCTCGCTCACCAGGTAGATGATGTCGGCGGGCATGCCAGGCGTCGCGGCACCGGCGGGCAGGCCCTCGAAGGCCATGCCCGCCTCGAGCTGCTCGGGAAAGAGCTTGCGGTCCTCGAAGCACACGAGTTCGGCCTTGTACTCGCCGAAGGCGTGCTCCGGCTCGAGCTGCACCCTGACCTCGTCGCCGGGAACATGCCCGGCCAGCGCCTCCTCGACGCGGGCGAGCAGGTCGTTGCCGCCGACGAGGAATTCGACCGGGCTCTGCAGCGCGTCCAGCGGCTGGTTGCGGGCGTCGCAGAGCGTCCAGGTGAGGGTGACGACGCAAGGGGCTTCGATCTGCATCGGGCAATCATCGCACGCCACGTCCGGGCGACAATGTCGCCATGCAAACCGATGCCGGAACGCCGCCGCCGCAGGGCCTGCCGCCGATGCCTTCGGCGCTGCGTTCGATGGGCGACTTCCACGACGCCTTGCGCTGGTCGCTGGACTACGCGCAGCGCATGCGTTCGCGGCATCTGGTCTGGCTGGATGCGGATTTCGCCGTCTGGCCGCTCGATGACGGTGTGCTGCTGCAGTCGCTTGCCGCATGGCTGCAACTGCCGCAGCGGCGGCTGACGCTCGTGGCCCACGGCTTCGACGAACTTGCGCGACGCTGCCCGCGCTTCGTGCGCTGGCGGCGCGACTGGACCCATGCCGTGGAGGCCTGGTCGCCCTCCGAGGGCGTCGAGGTGCGCCTGCCGACCTTGGTCATCGACGAGCAGCGACTGTGCCTGCAGTTGTTCGACCGCATCCAGTGGCGGGGCCGGCTGGCCCTGGACGAGGCGGCAGTGCAGCAGTGGAAGAGCGAATGTGATGCGCTGCTGCAACGCTGTGAAGCAACATTTTCAGCCTATCCTCTTGGTTTATAGGGATTGCCCTAGGTACCATTAGAATGGCGGTCCAGGCGGTGATACGGCTCGAGGACGCCGTCCTGCCGACCGGATGGGTTACGTACGGGCCTGGCAGTGCCGCGCGCACTGCAGGCGAACGTGGCGGCCCCACGCTGGGCGATCAAGATCCTGATCCATCTATCCCTTTCGAGGAACAAATGAACAAGTCGCTTCTGTTGGCTTCCCTGGTTGCGGCCCTGGCCCTGACCGCCTGTGGCAAGACGGAGGAGGCTCCCGCCCCCGCCGAGCAGGCCCCTGCGGCTGCCGCGCCGGTTGCCGAGGCAGCTTCCGCAGCGGTCGAGGCCGCGGATTCGGCCGCGTCCGCCGTTGCCGGCGCCGCGACTGACGCCGCGTCCGCCGTTGCCGGTGCAGCCGATGCGGCCGCTTCGGCCGTCCAGGGCGCTGCCGAGGCCGCTGCCTCCGCCGCGAAGCAGTAAGCCTCAGGGCTTGCCGCGGGCCTGCACGCCGCCTTGCGGCGGCGCAGGCCCAAGAAAGACGCCGCCCGAGGGCGGCGTCTTTCTTGGCCACGCGAGCGGGCCCCGCCCGGCCCGAAGAGGCTCAGCGCAACTCGTTCACCAGGCGGGCGACGATCGCCTGCGCGGCTTCACCGGCTTCCGCGGCGCCCGCCGCGTTCTGGATCGACACCGTGCTCTTCTCGCCCGCGCTCTTGACGACGACGCGATAGCGCACCGGCTCGCGATTCGGGCCCTTGGCGCCGAAGAGTCGCGCAAAGAAGTTGGGTTCGTCGATGCCGGCCGTCTTCGGATCGACGTAGCGCACGAAGTAGATGCCGGCGCTGCGGTCGCGGTCTTCGACCGTGAAGCCGTTGCGGTCCAGCGCCAGGCCGACGCGACGCCACGCCCGATCGAAGGGGTCGTCGACTTCCAGGGCCGAAGCCGAAGCCAGTGCGCGTGCTCGCGTGGGCATCTCGGGCGCGGCAGCCACCGCCTCGCGCGCCTGCGCCTGGTCATCCGCGGCGCCGAGTTTCACCAGCAACTGCGTCAGCAGTTCCGCTTCGAGCTGGGGGTCGTTGTCACGCGGCGTCCAGCCGGTGCTGTCCTTCAGCGGCGTGGTATAGACCTCTTCCAGCCCGCGATGGGTGATGTAGATCTCCGTGCCCTCGGCCCCGCGCTCGAGGCGGGTGCGGAAGCGGTCGCGCTCGCCGCTGTCGTAGACGCGGTCGATCAGCCGACCCAGCGTCGAGCGGATGAGGTCGTTGGGCAACTTGGCGCGGTTTTCGACCCAGTCGGTCTCCATGACGCCGGCCTGAGGCTTGTCGGTGGTCAGGCGAAAGCCGCGCTCCTCCCAGAAGGCCTTGATTTCGGGGTAGAGGACTTCGGGCGTTGCCTGGGCGACCAACCAGCGTAGGTGTCCCTGCTTCTGCACCCGGACCTTGCCGGCGGCCGTGGGGGCCACCGCCGAGACCCGCGCGGCGGCGCCCGCCGGCAGCGCCTGCGGGGCCTGCTGTGCGGCGGATGCGCTGACCACCCCGCCCGGCGACGCGTAGCGCGGGTCGTTGGCCAGTTGCGTCAGGTCCGGCGGCACGTCCAGCGGCTTGGGCTTGACGGCTTGCGAGCGGTAGTCGACGGTATCGCCGGAAAGCAGACCCTCCACGGTCGAACATCCGGCAAGCAGGGCGAGCAAGGCCAGCACCGCGCAGCGGGCAGGGGTGGCAGCAAGCGTTGACTTCACGTTCGGGTTCTCCGTCAGCCTGCAGGCGCGGCTGGCATGCGATGGGACGAGGGCGCGGGCCGTATCGAGGCCGCATACCCGGGCGAGTGGGCGGCGTCGGCGCGAAGAACGGCTGCCGGCGCCGGCTTGGGCACGGGGTTCAGCCGAGCAGCCCCGCGTCGTGCAGGGCCTGTTGCACCAGCGCCTGGCCGCCGTCCGTCAGCGGCAGCAGCGGCAGGCGCAGGTGCGGCTGGCAGCGACCCAGACGCGAAAGCGCCCATTTCGCGGCGGCGGGACTGGGTTCGCAGAAGAGCAGGCGATGCAGCGACAGCAGCCGCATGTGGATCTCGCGCGCGCGCTGCAGGTCGCCCTCGATCGCTGCCAGGCACATCTCGTGCATCAGTCGCGGCGCGACGTTGGCGCTGACGCTGACGTTGCCCTGGCCACCGAGCAGCATGAGCGCGATCGCCGAGCCGTCGTCGCCGGAGTAGACCGAGAAGCCCTGGGGCCGCTCGCGGATCAGGCGCGCCCCGCGTTCGATGTTGCCGGTGGCTTCCTTGATGGCGACGACGCCCGGCACCTGGGCAAGCCGCATCACCGTCTCGTGCTGCAGGTCGGCCACCGTGCGTCCGGGCACGTTGTAGAGCACCACGGGCAGGTCGACGGCCTCGGCCACGGCGCGGAAGTGGCGGTACATGCCCTCCTGGGAGGGCTTGTTGTAGTAGGGCACGACCTGCAGCGTGCAGTCGGCGCCGACCCGCTTGGCATAGCGCGTGAGCTCGATGGCTTCGCTGGTGGCGTTGCCACCGGTGCCGGCCATCACGGGCACGCGGCCGGCCGCGTGCTCGACGGCCACGCGCACGATCTCGCAGTGCTCCTCGATGCTCACCGTCGGGCTCTCGCCGGTGGTGCCGACGACGCAGATGCAGTCGGTGCCTTCGGCCACGTGCCAGTCGATGAGGCGGCGCAGGCCGTCGAAGTCGAGGCTGCCGTCCTCGTGCATCGGCGTGACCAGCGCCACGATGCTGCCTACGATGGGTTTCATGCGATGCGCTTTCGTGGGCTCGCCAGCGAGTTCAGGGGAAAAGTGCGATTTTAGCCGTCGGCCCTGCCCGCAGTCGGTGGGCACGCAGGGGGCAGTGCGAAGCGGGCGTGCTCGGGTGGCCTGCGGCAGGCCACGATGCGCTGCACGAAGCGCGCCGGCGGGCCTGCGATGAAGCCGTCCTCGTAGGCGACGATGCGCAAGTCCTTGCAGGCCCGCAGCAGTTCGCCGGGCTGCAGGAGGAAGTCCGCGCGCGCCGGCCGGCCGATCGTCTGCTGGCCGTCGGCGAAGGTCTCGTAGATGACGAAGCCGCCTTCGTCGACGCTGTCCACGATCCTCGGCAGCAGGGGTCGCCACAGGTAGCGGGTGACGAGCACGGCGTCGAAGTGCCGGCCCTGGAAAGGCCAGGGGCCTTGTTCGAGGTCGGCGGCGACGATCTCGGCGCTGCGCGCAAGCGGCGCCAGCGCGGCGGCGTCGCGGTCGACGCCGGTCAGCGCGAAGCCCTGCGCTGCCAGCCAGCGCAGGTTGCGACCGCTGCCGCAGGCGACGTCGAGGATGCGCGCACGCGCGGGCAGCAGGTGCAGCCAGCGCTGCAGCCAGTCCGAGGGCCGTGGCTCGCCTGCCTGCGGCGCGTCGTTCAGAAGCATGCCCAGACGCGCGACGCGAGGTCGACGGCCATCTCCGGGTTCAGGTAGGCCGCGAAGACGGCGCCGAGCACCAGCGCCGCCAGCAGCCAGCGCAGGCCTCGACGGGTGGCTCGGTTCATGGATGTGCTCCGTGGGCCGGCAAGGATCGGCGGGCTGTCGTGAAGGCGGGGGTCATGCGTGGAGGGCTTCGCGGTCCGCGGGGGCTCAGCGATGCGCGGCAAAGAACGCCAGCATGCGCGCCGTCGCGTCCCTGGTGACTTGCGCGTCGTAGGCATAGCCCTTGGTGGCCAACCCTGGCTTGTCCCAGCCATGGGTGGCCTCGGGATAGAGGTGCCATTGGACGGGCTTGCCGGCGGCCTTCATCTGCTCGAGCAGGGGAAAGCAGGGGGCTGCGCTCACCTCTCCGTCGCGCCCGCCCATCAGCATCAGCAGCGGCCGATCGACGTCCGACAGCACGAGCTGGTACTGCTTGAACGCACAGCTGCCGTAGTTGGCCACCGTGGCCGCGAAGCGCAGGTCCGCTCCGACCAAACGCGCGCTCTGCGGGGACGCCAGATGGGCCGATACGAAGGCGCCCCAGCTGTAGCCCGTCTGGTAGATGCGTGACTTGTCGACGAAGGGCTTGGCCGCCAGCAGGGCCAGCGCCGCATAGGCGTCGGCGATGCCCGCAGAGTGGCTGGGCACGCGGGTGGCGCAGCTGTCGAAACCGCGCGGGCCGAAACTGTCGATCACGAGGACCACATGGCCGGCTTCCAGCAGTGTTCGTGCATGCTGCTTCATGTGTGCGTTGGGCGGGCCCTTGAGGCCTCCGCAGGTGTGCATCAGCACCGTGGCCGGAAACGGGCCTTCACCGGTCGGCTTGAACACCGTGTTGGCCACGCTGGTGAATGTCCCGATCGAGTCCTTGACCTCGGAACTGAAGCTCACCGGCTCGAGCTCCGGCGGCAGCAGCATCTGTGCCCGCAGATCCTGCGCGCCGACACACCACGGCGCGAGCAGCAGGCTGGCGGCGAGCAGTGCTTGGCCAAGTGTCCATGCGGTCTTCATCCGTGTCTCCGTGCTTCGCTCGCCGAAGGCTGCAGTGTGCGCCAGACCATGCTCTGCATCATGCCGCCTGCGCCGCCACGCGGGCGATCGGCGTCTCGTTCACGCGCAGGTTGGCCAGTGCCGCCAGCACGCCCAGCAGCACCGCCAGCCACCACACGATGGCGTAGCTGCCGCTGGCGTCGTAGAGCCAGCCGCCGAGCCACACGCCGGCGAAGCTGCCGACCTGGTGGCTCAGGAACACGAAGCCGCCGAGCATCGACATGTACTGCACGCCGAAGACCTGCGCGACGATGGCATTCGTCGGCGGCACGGTCGAGAGCCACAGCAGGCCGATCACCGCGGAGAACAGGTAGACGCTCCACGGCGTGAGCGGCGCCAGCACGAAGGCGGTGATGGCTACGCCGCGCAGCAGGTAGATCGACGCCAGGATGTGGCGCTTGGCCAGTCGCTGCCCGAGCACCCCCGCGGCGTAGGTGCCGAAGACGTTGAAGAGGCCGATCAGCGCCAGCGAGGCGGTCGCCACGTCCGGCGTCAGGCCATGGTCCTTCAGGTAGCTCGGCATGTGCACGCCGATGAAGACGACCTGGAAGCCGCAGACGAAGTAGGCCGCCGTCAGCCAGCGAAAACTCGGCGAGCCGAAGGCCTCGTGCAGCGCCGCGCGCACGCTCTGGCGCGGTCCTGTGTCGTGCAGGCCCTGAGGCGGTTCGCGCAGGCCTAGCGCCAGCGGCGCGATGGCCAGGGCCGTACAGCCGAGCACGATGAGCGCCATCTGCCAGCCCAGGCTGCCGATGAGGCCGTTCTCCACCGGCACCATGAGGAACTGGCCGAAAGAGCCAGCCGCGGCAGTGACGCCCATCGCCCAGGAGCGCTTCTGGGGCGCCACGTTGCGCGCGATGACGCCGTAGATCACCGCATAGGTGGTGCCCGACTGCGCCATGCCCAGCAGCACGCCGGCGCTGCCGGCCAGGCCGATGCCGCTGCTGGCCAGCGCCATCGTCACCAGCCCGCCGGCGTAGAGCACGGCGCCCGCGATCAGCACGCGCCAGGCACCGAAGCGGTCCGCCCACACCCCGGCCAGCGGCCCGGCGAAGCCCCACACCAGGTTCTGCAGCGCCAGCGCGAAGGCGAAGGTCTCGCGCGACCAGCCCCGGTCCATGGTCATCGGCTGCAGGAACAGGCCGAAGCCGTGGCGGATGCCCATGGAGAGCGTGACGATCATCGCGCCGCAAAACAGCACCTGTGACATCGTCAGATGCGGCCGGCTCAAATGGTGATTCATTCGGGTGTCAACAGAAAGAACGATGAATATCGGCGGCATGCACCTGACTACATTGAGCACCCAACAAGGAGCGTGCGATGAAGGTCCTGGTGCTTGGCGGTGGCGTGATCGGTGTGTCGACAGCCTATTACCTGGCACGTGCCGGGCATGAAGTCGAAGTCGTCGATCGCCAGCCGGGGCCGGCGCTGGAGACGAGCTACGCCAACGCCGGCGAAGTCTCGCCGGGCTACTCGGCGCCCTGGGCGGGGCCCGGTGTCCCGCTGAAGGCGATGAAGTGGATGCTGATGAAGCATAGCCCGCTGGTCGTGCGCCCGGGCCTGGACCCGGCGCAGTGGCGCTTCATGCTGGCGATGCTCGCCAACTGTACCGAAGGCGCCTACGCGCTCAACAAGAGCCGCATGGTGCCCATCGCCGAGTACAGCCGCGACTGCATGAGGGCGCTGCGGCAGGAGACCGGCATCGCCTACGACGCGCGCGCGCAGGGCACGCTGCAGCTCTTTCGCACGCAGGCGCAGCTCGACGGCATCGCCAAGGACGTCGAGATCCTGCAGCAGTACAAGGTCCCCTTCGAGGTGCTGGATCGCGAGGGCTTCTGCCGCGTCGAGCCCGCACTCGCGCTGACGAAGGAGAAGTTCGTCGGCGCCCTGCGCCTGCCGGGCGACGAGACGGGTGACTGTTTCGATTTCACCAACCGGCTTGCGGCCATGGCCGAGCAGCTCGGCGTGCGCTTGCACTGGGGGGCCGCGATCCAGGGCCTGCGGGCCGAAGGCGGGCGCATCACCTCGGTCCACACGGACGGCGGTGAGCGGCGCGCCGACGCCGTCGTGCTGGCCCTGGGCAGCTACTCGACGCAACTGCTGGCGCCGCTGGGCATCCGCATCCCCGTCTACCCGGTGAAGGGCTATTCGATCACCGTGCCGATCACCGACGCCGCGGCCGCGCCCGAGTCGACCATCATGGACGAGACGCACAAGGTCGCGGTGACGCGACTGGGCGACCGGATCCGCGTCGGCGGCACGGCAGAGCTCGCCGGCTTCGACACCACGCTGCGCGATTCGCGCCGCCGCACGCTGGAGCATGTCGTGACGGATCTGTTCCCGCGCGGCGGCGACGTCGCCAAGGCGACGTTCTGGACCGGCCTGCGCCCGATGACGCCCGACGGCACGCCCATCGTCGGCCCCACGCCCTATGCCAACCTGTACCTCGGCACGGGGCACGGCACGCTGGGCTGGACGATGGCCGCGGGCACCGGCCGCGTGCTGGCCGACGTCATCTCCGGCCGCGAGCCGGAGATCGCGCTCGACGGCCTGACGATGGCCCGCTACCCGCGCGCCTGGCGCGGGAAGTGGCATGGCGCTCAGGCGGCGAGGCCTTCGGCCTTGAGCGCGGCCTGAACCGCCGGGCGCGCCGCCACGCGGGCGCGGTAGGCGATCAGGTTCTTGTAGTCGGAGAGGTCGACGCCGACGTACTGGCCCCAGTTCGTCACCGTGAAGAGATAGGCGTCGGCGACGGTGAAGTCGTCGCCCATGAGGTACTGCTTGCCGGCGAGCTCGGAGTCCACCCACTGCAGCCGCTTGGCGATCTGCGCCTTGGCGATCGGCTTGTAGGCTTCGGGCGTGGCCGGGTTGAACAGCGGCCCGAAGTTCTTGTGCACTTCGGTGCCGATGAAGGTGAGCCAGCTCATCAGCCTGTAGCGCTCGATCGTGCCGTAGGGCGGCGCCAGCTTCTTCTGCGGCACTTGGTCGGCGATGTACTGCACGATCGCCGGGCCCTCGGTCAGCCGCGTGCCGTCGTCCAGCTCCAGCAGCGGCACGTAGCCCAGCGGGTTGATGGCGTAGTAGTCGGTGCCGTCGGGCAGCTTGTGCGTCTTCGTGGGCGCGGCGATGGCCTGGAAGGGCAGGCCGGCCTCGTGCAGGGCGATGTGGGGCGACAGCGAGCACGCGCCGGGGCTGTAGTAGAGCTTCATGGGGTTCTCCGAAGAGTGAGTTCGACTGCGAAGGTCGGCGCAGCGGACGATACGATGACTCGGCCGGCGCCACCGGCGCAGGGAATTGCCGAGGCGCTGCAAGGCGCCGCGTGAATACATCACGGTTCGTGCATCGAGGCTCGAGCCGACATGTAAGCGCGCGGCCCGCCGAGCACCACCGGTTTCGTGCGGGCGCCATAGACGCGGGGGCGCCCGGCATCCGGCCGTCGAACACGCCGGGCCCGCCGCGGCGCGTTCGGCGCGCCGTGCCCACGGTTGCTGCCTGCAGCGAAATCCGTGCCGGAGGTCACGCGCCGGGGGGCAAAGGTCTGCGCCCGGAATGCCGAACCGCGGATCAGCCGCCCCTGCGCATGCCGGACGGCGCGCCGGAGGGCGGCCGGTGTCGCTCGTCGAGGCCGCCTACGGCAAGGCGATCGACGCGCAGGCCAACCACTTGGCCGCACACGCCGCCCTGGTTGGCTTGGCCATTCAGCACAAGAACCTGCCGCAGGCCGAGCAGCGGGTGCAGCGGATGCTGCAGTCCTCGCAGGGCAATGCTCAGGCCAAGTACCTGGAAGCCGCGGTGGCGCTGATGCAGGGCGATGCCAGGCGTGCGCGAGAGGTCACGCAGGGCCTGCTGCGGGTGGCCCCCGACCACCCCCGCGTGCTGTTCGTCGCCGGGTTGGCCGAACTGCGCCTGGGTGCGGTGGCCTACGCGGAAACGCTGCTGACCAAGTCGATGCTGGCCGACCCCGAGGCGGGTGAGCCGCGGCGGGCGCTGGCCGAGGCCCTGGTGCGCCTGGGCCGCGCGCCCCGCGCCATCGAAGTGCTGGCGCCCCTGACAGGGCCGGCGTCGCGTGACGCCAAGGCGGTGGCACTGCTGGCGCAGGCCCTTTTGCTGCAAGGGGACACGCGACGGGCCGACGAGGCCTTCACGCGGGCGATCCGGCTGGCGCCGGACGATGCCGGCGTGCGCACGGTGCGCGCCGTGGCGCAGCTGGGGCGCGGCAAGGACGACGCCGCGATGTCCGAGTTGGGGGAACTGGCGCGCACGCATGCCGACGCCACGGCGGATTACGCCCTGGTCACCGCGCACCTGCGGCGAGGCGACTTCAAGCAGGCCATGGCGGCGGCCGATGTCATGGCCGGCAAGCTGCCGCAGCAGCCCATGCCCGACCAGCTCCGTGGGCAGATTGCCCTGCAGTTGAAGGACCGCGCAGCCGCGCGGCGCTATTTCGGTTTGGCCCTGGGCAAGGATCCGCGCTACCTTCCGGCATTGAACCAGCTGGTGACCCTGGATCTGTCCGACGGCAGGAGCGACCTCGCGCGCGAACGGCTGGTCACTCATCTGCAGAAGCATGCCGACCAAGTGCCGGCGATGCTGGCGCTGGCCGACCTCTTGCGCCGTAGCGGTGAGCCGCGCGAGGAGGCGCAGAAGTGGCTGGACGAGGCGGTCAAGGTGAACCCGATCGACCCCGCGGCGCGCATCGCCGTCGTCGACCACCATCTGCGCGGCAACGACAGCCGGGCGGCGCTGCAGGCGGCCCAGGCCGCCGACACCGCGATCCGTGACAACCCCGATCTGATCGAACGCCTGGGGCGCGCGCAACTGCGCGCCGGCGAGCTGAATCAGGCCCTCGCCTCGTTCCACCGCCTGGTGGCGATGCGGCCCGGCAACGCGGCGCCGCTGCTGATGCTGGCCCAGGCGCAGGAGGCGGCCGGCCAGGCCGCAGCGGCGCGCCAGCAGATCGACGAGGCCATCCGCCTGGCCCCCGATGCGGTGCCGCCGCACCAGGCGGCCGTCGCCTTCGCCTTGCGCCAGAACGAGCCGGCGCGGGCGCTGGAACTGGCCCGCGCGATGCAGCGGCGGGCCCCGCGCGATGCGCTGGGTTGGGCGCTGGAGGGTGATGTCGAGATGGCGCGCAGGCGCTGGCCGGCTGCCGCGGTGGCTTACCGCGAGGCGCTCGAGCGCGAGCGCCCCGTCGACGTGGCGGTGCGGCTGCATGCCGCCCTGCTGCGCGGTGGCAAGAGCGACCAGGCGGCGGCGTTCGAGCAGTCGTGGCGCAAGGCGCAGCCGCACGATCTGACCTTCGTGCTGACGGTGGCCGATGCCGCCCTGGCACGCGGCGACGCCGCCGGGGCCGAGAGGCGCTACCGCGAAGTGCTGGCCCAACGGCCCGAGCACTCCTGGGCATTGAACAACCTGGCGCAGATGCTGGTCGATCAGGGCAAACCTGGCGCGCTGGATCTCGCCAGGCGCGCCGTGGCGGCCGCGCCCGATCGAGCCGACGTGCGCGACACCATGGCCCAGGCCTATGCGCAGGCCGATCAGTTGACTCTGGCGCTGCGGACCCAGCTCGAAGCTGTTGCGCTCGCGCCCGAGGCGCCCAGCATGCGCCTGCATCTGGCACGCTTGTACCTGCGCACGGGTGACAAGGACAAGGCGCTGCAGGAGATCATCTGGCTCAAGCGCCAGCCGGTCCAGGTCGTCAAGCCGGAGCTGGTGCGGGAGCTGGAGCTTCAGGCGAAAGGGTGAGGCCTGCCGAGGGCCCGCCCGCCCGATGCCCGGGTCGTTCCCGAGCGGCGGATTGCGTACCGTCAGCGCCGGGCGGCGCGAGAAGTCGCGGTCGGTCGACCACCGTTCGGCGCCGCCTAGAATCGCCGCCCCATGCCCACCAGCCGCCAGCCTGATACCTACGCCGAATCCTCCATCCGCGTCCTGAAGGGCCTGGAGCCCGTCCGGCAGCGGCCGGGCATGTACACGCGCACCGACACGCCGCTGCACATCGTGCAGGAGGTGATCGACAACGCCGCCGACGAGGCGCTGGCGGCAACGGCCAAGCGCATCGCCGTCACGCTGCACACCGACGGCTCGGTCAGCGTCTTGGACGACGGCCGCGGCATCCCCTTCGGGCTGCACCCCGAGGAGCAGCTGCCAGTGGTCGAGCTCGTCTTCACTCGTTTGCATGCCGGCGGCAAGTTCGACAAGGGCGGCGGCGGCGCCTACAGCTTCAGCGGCGGACTGCACGGGGTGGGTGTGAGTGTCACCAACGCGCTGGCGCGGCGGCTGCAGGTGACGGTGTGGCGCGAGGGCCAGGTGGCGAACATCGCCTTTGCCGGCGGCGAGGTGGTGGAGCCGCTTGTGGCGCGCAAGGCCGGCAGCGGCGAACCCCGGCATGGCACGCGCGTGCAGGTCTGGCCGGAGCCGAAATACTTCGACGGCGCCGAGCTGCCGCGCCAGGAGCTTCTGCACCTGCTGCGCAGCAAGGCGGTGCTGCTGCCGGGGGTGAGCGTCTCGCTGACGCAGGAGAAGAGCGGCGAGATGCAGACCTGGCAGTACACCGGCGGCCTCAAGGACTACCTGCTGCAGACGCTGCCCGCCGAGCCGCTGCTGCCGGTCTTCGAGGGCGCACAGTACGCGCTGGCGAGCGAGACCGAGAACTTCGCCGAAGGCGAGGGCGCGGCCTGGTGCGTGGCCTTCACCGACGAGGGCGCGCTGCTGCGCGAGAGCTACGTCAACCTCATCCCGACGGTGGCCGGCGGCACGCACGAGAGCGGCTTGAAGGACGGGCTCTTCGCCGCCGTCAAGGGCTTCATCGAGCTGCACGCGCTGCTGCCCAAGGGCGTGAAGCTGATGCCCGAGGACGTGTTCTCGCGCGCCAGCTTCGTGCTCTCGGCCAAGGTGCTGGACCCGCAGTTCCAGGGCCAGATCAAGGAGCGGCTGAACAGCCGCGATGCGCTGCGCCTGGTTTCCGCGTATGTGAGACCCGCCCTCGAGCTGTGGCTCAACCAGCATGTCGAGTGGGGGAAGAAGCTCGCCGAGCTCGTCATCCGCCAGGCCCAGACGCGCCAGCGCGCGAGCCAGAAGGTGGAGAAGAGGAAGGGTTCGGGCGTGGCCGTGCTGCCGGGCAAGCTCACCGACTGCGAGAGCCGCGACCTGGCCTACAACGAGGTCTTCCTCGTCGAGGGCGATTCCGCTGGCGGCAGCGCCAAGATGGGGCGCGACAAGGAGACGCAGGCGGTGCTGCCGCTGCGCGGCAAGGTGCTCAACACCTGGGAGGTGGAGCGCGACCGGCTCTTCGCCAACACCGAGGTGCACGACATCGCGGTGGCCATCGGCGTCGACCCGCACGGGCCCGACGACGAGCCCGATCTCTCGGGCCTGCGCTACGGCAAGATCTGCATCCTCTCGGACGCCGACGTCGACGGCTCGCACATCCAGGTGCTGCTGCTGACGCTCTTCTTCCGCCACTTCCCCAGGCTGATCGAGCGCGGGCACGTCTACATCGCGCGGCCGCCGCTTTTCCGCATCGACGCACCGGCACGCGGCAAGCGCCCGGCGGCCAAGCTTTACGTGCTCGACGCGGGCGAGCTGGAGGCGGCGCTGGACAAGCTGCGCAAGGAAGGCGCGCGCGAAGGCAGCTGGAGCATCGGCCGCTTCAAGGGCCTGGGCGAGATGAACGCCGAGCAGTTGTGGGAGACGACGCTCAACCCCGAGACGCGGCGACTGCTGCCGGTGAGCTTCGCAGCACACGGCCTGGAGGCGACCGCGGCGACGATGACGCGGCTCATGGGCAAGGGCGAGGCCGCGGCGCGCCGCGAGCTGATGGAGCGCCGTGCCGACGAGGTCGAGGTCGACGTCTGAAGCCGCAGGCCGCGGCCGCGCTCGGTGCGCGCCGTTTCAGCGCCGGTGCGGGCCGTGCACGTGGCTGCGCGCGGGGGCTGCCGTGTGCGCAGGGGAGGCCGCGGCGGCGCTGTCGAGTTGCTGCAGGATGCCGCAGTCGGCGAGCGGGTTCGGCCCGCTGCAGCGGGCGCGCAGTACGCGAAGCTCGCGCTCGAGGGTGCGCAGCTCGCGAATGCGCTCGGCGACGTGGCCGATGTGCTCGTCCAGCAGCGCGTTGACCTCGCTGCAGTCCGGGCCGGGCCGGTCGCGCAGCGCCAGCAGCGCGCGGATCTCGTCCAGCGTCATGTCCAGGCCGCGGCACTGGCGGATGAAGGCCAGGCGCTCGACGTGTGCATCGACGTAGACGCGGTAGTTGTTGTCCTCGCGCCGCGGCGGCGCGAGCAAGCCCTGCTGCTCGTAGAAGCGGATCGTCTGCACCGGCGTGCCGGTGGTGCGTGCAAGGTCTCCGATGCGCATCGTTCGATGGGTCCGGGGGGTCGGGGCTTGACTCTACTGCCGCTGCAGGGTTTTCAATCGCCGCATCGACCCGTCACGACCCCGACCATGCGTCATTCGCACACCACCCCCGAGCCGCGCGTCGGCGACTGCGGCGCCTGCAGCCGCCACGCGCAGGCCCCGGTGCAGCGCCATGGGCACGACCATGGGCACGAGTCTGGCCACGCGCACGATCATGACCACGCCGAAGTCGGCATCCAGGTGCTGGCGGTAGCCCTCGGGCTCGCGGTCGCGGCCGAGCTGGTGCACTTCTTCGCCCCCGATACCATGCTCTGGCGTGGCGCGGGCATGGCGGTGGCGGTGCTGGCGATCGCGCTCTCGGGCCTGGGCGTCTACAAGAAGGGCTTGCAGGCGCTGATCAAGGGGCGCCTGAACATCAACGCGCTGATGACGGTGGCGGTGAGCGGAGCCTTCGTCATCGGCCAGTGGCCTGAGGCGGCGATGGTGATGGCGCTCTACTCGATCGCCGAAGCGATCGAGGAGCGCGCGGTCGACCGCGCCCGCAACGCGATCCAGAGTCTGCTCGCGCTCGCGCCCCAGACCGCCAGCGTGCGCAGCGAGGGTGGCGACTGGGTGGCGACGCCGGTGGCCGAGGTTGCCCTGGGCGCGCTCGTGCGCGTCAAGCCCGGCGAGCGCGTGCCGATGGACGGCGTCGTGCGCGAGGGCGCCACCAGCATCGACCAGGCGCCGGTCACCGGGGAGAGCATCCCGGTGGACAAGGGCGCGGGCGACGCGGTGTTTGCCGGCACCATCAACGCGTCCGGCAGCTTCGTCTTCGAGGTCACGGCGCTGGCCGCGGACTCGACGCTGGCGCGCATCATCCACGCCGTCGAGCGGGCGCAGGCCACGCGCGCACCGACGCAGGGCTTCGTCGACCGCTTCGCCGCCGTCTACACCCCCGCGGTGTTCGTGATCGCGCTGCTGGTGGCCGCGCTCGGGCCGCTGGCACTGGGCTGGGGCTGGCTCGACGCGATCTACAAGGCGCTGGTGCTGCTCGTCATCGCCTGTCCCTGTGCGCTGGTGATCTCGACGCCGGTGAGCATCGTCAGCGCGCTCGCCGCTGCGGCGCGGCGCGGTGTCCTCGTCAAGGGCGGCCTGCACCTCGAGCAGGCGGGCAGGCTGCGCGTGGTCGCGCTCGACAAGACCGGCACCGTGACCGAGGGCAAGCCGCGGCTGGTGCACTGGCAGGTTCTGGGCGAGGGCAGCGACGCGGCGCAGGTCGAGCACCTGGCCTACGTGCTGGCGGCGCACTCCGACCATCCGGTCTCGCGCGCCATCGCCGCGGCACTGCGGCCCAACGCGGTCGAGGCGAGGGCCTTCACCGCGCTTCCCGGCCGCGGCGTGCAGGCGCAGGTGCAGGGGCGGCACTACGTGCTCGGCAACCACCGCCTCGTCGAGGAGCGCGGGCAATGCTCGGCGACACTCGAAGCCTTGCTGCAGGAGCACGAGCGCGCCGGGCGCACGGTGACGCTGCTGGCCGGCGACGAGGGCGTGCTCGCGCTCTTCGCCGTGGCCGACACCGTCAAGCCGCACGCGCGCGAGGCGGTGCAGGCGCTGCGCGAGCTGGGGATCGCCGTGGTGATGCTCTCCGGCGACAACCAGGCCACGGCCAGCGCGGTGGCGCACGAAGCCGGCATCGGGGAGGCGCGCGGCGAGCTGCTGCCTGGCGACAAGCTGGCGGCGATCGAGGCGCTGCAGCGCGCGCGCGGCGCCACGGCGATGACCGGCGACGGCATCAACGATGCGCCGGCACTGGCGCGCGCGGACCTCGGCATCGCCATGGGCGGTGCCGGCACCGACACGGCGATGGAAGCCGCCGACGCGGTGGTCATGAACGACGACCTGCGCCGCATCCCGGAGCTGGTGCGGCTCTCGCGCGCCACGCGCGCCGTGCTGTGGCAGAACATCGCGCTCGCGCTGGGCATCAAGGCCGCGGTGCTGGTGCTGGCGCTGCTGGGCAGCGCCAGCATGTGGATGGCGGTCTTCGCCGACATGGGCGCGAGCCTGCTCGTGGTCGCCAATGGCCTGCGGCTGCTGCGCGGCCCGCCCCGGGCCTGAAGCCGGAGGGGCCCCGGAGGCAGGACGGCGGGCGCGCCCGGGCTCGCATCATCGGCAGCCAAGATGCCTCCTGCCGAATCCCTGAACCCGCGCGCCCGATTCCTCGACGCCCGCATCTCCGGCGCCCATCACGGCCGCGGTGCAGGACGCGGCCGTCGTGTGCGCGCGCTGCGGCGGCTCGCTCAGCCCGCGGGTTCGGCGGGTGTGTCGCCCTTCAGGTTCTCGCCGAGGAAGTCGAGCAGCTCGCGCACCGCCGGCACCAGGGCGCGGCGCGGCGCAAACATGACGTGCGTGATGCCCGGCGGCGGCCCCCAGCCCGGCAGCACCTCGACCAGCCGGCCGGCCTGCAGATCGGCGCGGCACATGTAGTCGGGCAGTTGCGCGGCGCCGATGCCGCGGCGCACCGCCTCCAGCAGCGTCAACAGGTCGTCGGCGACGTAGCGTGGTCCGTGCGCATGCACGATCTCCCGGCCTGCAGGCCCTTCGAGCCGCCAGCTGCTGCGGCCGTCGGTGGTGGACGTGGCCACCGTGTCGAGCCGCGACAGATCGGCCGGCGCCCGCACCGGCCCTTGCCGGCGCAGCAGTTCCGGGCTCGCCGCCAGGATGCTGCGGCTGGTGCCGAAGGTCTTGGCGACGAGCGTCGCGCTGTTCTCGATCTGGCTGCGCACGCGCAGCGCGAGGTCCACGCCTTCCTCGACCGGATCGACCGGCCGGTTCAGCACCAGCATCTCGACGCGCACCTGCGCAAAGCGCTGCATGAAGACCGGCAGCAGCGGGGCGAGGGCGCTTTGCGCCAGCGTCAGCGGGCAACTCAGGCGCACGGTGCCGCGCGGCTCGGTCTGCACCTGGGCTATGGCTTCGGCGGCGGCCTTCGCGGCGTCGCGCATCGCGGTGCAGTGCCGCAGGAACAGCGCGCCGGCCGGCGTGAGCGAGAGCTTGCGCGTGCTGCGCTGCATCAACTGCACACCCAGTTGGGCCTCCAGCCCGGCCACCCGGCGCGACAGCCGCGACTTCGGGATGCCCAGCGCGCGGCTGGCCGCGGCAAAGCCGCCCCGTTCGGCCACTTCGGCGAAGAACACCATGTCGTTGAGATCCTGCATGGGCCATTGTCCTGTATATGGAACAGTTTTGCTTGTTTTTGCCTACTTATAGAAATTTCCCATCAAAAATAGAATGAACGGGTGCCGACCTCCTGTCGTTCTCAAAGGAAAAACCCATCATGAAACTGCTGCACGTCGATTCCAGCATCCTGTCCGCCCAGTCCGTCTCGCGCCAGCTCACCGCCGATGTGGTGGCGCAATGGCGCGCGCACCATCCCGAAACCCGCGTCGAATACCTCGACCTGGCGGTGGACGCGCCCGGACATTTCGGCGCCGATTCCCTGGGCATCAAGTTCGGCATCCAGGCCGCGCCGACCGAGGCGCAGCGCCGGGAGAACGAGGTGTCGGAACGACTGGTCAGCCAGTTCCTGGCCGCCGACGTGATCGTGGTCGGCGCGCCGCTCTACAACTTCACCATCCCGACCCAGCTCAAGGCCTGGATCGACCGCCTGGCGC
>MEFD01000022.1 GCA_001724995.1 Rubrivivax sp. SCN 71-131 | reverse complement strand
GCGCGCCTGGACCGACCGCAAACCCTACGACCCCGCGCTCCACAACGCCGCCGTAGCGCTCGCTTCGACCAGCGGAGGTTGACCCAGGATGTCTCACTGCACTACCCTGCGCACGGCGCGCTCATGGCCTGGGCGACTCCGGCGCCGGCGCCGGGAGGTGCGGCGGCGGCTGATCGAAGAAGTGCAGCGCCACCAGCAGCACCAGCGTGGCCGGCACCAGGGCCAGGGGGTGCACCACGCCGGCCACCGCCGGCACCACCATCAGGAACAGGCGCAGCGACCAGCTGTAGAGCGCGCCGGCACGCTGCACCCAGTGCGAGGCCACCGGGTTCAGGCGCTGGCGCTCGGGGCTGGCCACCGGCATCGAGACGATCAGCGTCGCGTTGCCGTAGAAGCGCATCGACATCGCCGAGCAGGTGTAGCTGGCGAACAGCAGCGCCACGACCAGCGCGCCCATGACGACGTGCAGCGGTCCGACGCCGCCCGTCGGCCAGTGCGAGAGCCCGGCATAGATCGAGGCGCCGCCGATGGTCAGCGCGGCCATCAGCGCCAGCGCCGCGGTGGAGGCGGCGATCGTCGACGACATCAGCGTGTTGCGCAGCGCCTGCACGGCCACGACCTCGAAGCCCGATTGCGACATGACCGCACGCGCCCATTCACCGCGCATGCGCGCGTTGATGAAGCGCGCCTGGCGCAGCGGGTTGCGGCGCCCGGCGAGATGCGCGTAGTACTCGTAGCCGGCGACGACGCCGACGCTGGCCGCGAGGCCTCCCCATTCGAGCCAGGCATTCATGTCCGCGCGGCCGTCACTGCCATCGTCGTCACCGCCATCTTCGCCGTCGATGCGAGCCGGCCCCCGTCAGCCCGCCAGCTGCTGCTCGAGCGCGTGCAGCACCTCGTAGCAGGGCAGCACCTGCGCAACGCTGGCGTTGGGTTCGCGGCCCTCGCGGATGGCGGCGAAGAACTCGCGGTCCTGCAGCTCGATGCCGTTCATCGACACGGCGACCTTGGAGACGTCGATCTTCTCCTCCTTGCCGTCGAAGAGGTCGTCGTAGCGCGCGAGGTAGGTGCCGGTGTCGCCGATGTAGCGGAAGAAGGTGCCCAGCGGCCCCTCGTTGTTGAAGGACAGCGAGAGCGTGCAGATCGCGCCGTTCTGGGCCTTGAGCTGGATGCTCATGTCCATCGCGATGCCGAGCGCCGGGTGGATCGGGCCCTGCAGGGCATTGGCCTTGACGATGGGTGAGCGCGCCTGGTAGGCGAAGAGGTCCACCGTGTGCGCGGCGTGGTGCCACAGCAGGTGGTCGGTCCAGCTGCGCGCCTGGCCCAGCGCGTTCATGTTCGTGCGGCGGAAGAAGTAGGTCTGCACGTCCATCTGCTGGATGGCGAATTCGCCCGCGACGATGCGCTTGTGCACCCACTGGTGGCTGGGGTTGAAGCGCCGCGTGTGGCCGCACATGGCGACCTTGCCCGTCTCCCGGGCGCGCTGCACGACGGCCCGCCCGTCGGCGAGCCTGTCGCACAGCGGGATCTCCACCTGCACATGCTTGCCGGCCTCCAGGCACTGCAGCGTCTGCGACGCGTGCATCTGCGTCGGCGTGGCGAGGATCACCGCGTCGAGCTGGTCGATCTTCAGCGTCTGGGCAAGCTCGGTCGTCGCGTGCGCGATGCCGTACTTGTCGGCCACCTCCCGCGTCTTGTCGAGCTCGCGCCCGACGACCGAGATCACCTTCACGTCGGGGATGAGCTTGATCGCGTCCAGGTGCTTCTGGCCGAAGGCGCCGGCACCGGCAAGGGCGACGTGGATGGTCATGCGTTCTCCAGGATCAGGTGGCCGACGGCGGTGTTGCTCGCCGGCACGTGATAGAAGCGATGCGCCACGCGCGGCCTGGCGCCACCGCCGACATCGGCCATGGCGCCGCGCGCGATCAGCCACATCACGAGCTCGATGCCCTCGCTGCCGGCCTCGCGCACGTAGTCGATGTGCGGCATCTGCGACAACCCGGCCGGGTCGGCGATGAGGCGGTCGAGGAAGGCGTTGTCCCACTCGCGGTTGATGAGCCCTGCACGCGAACCCTGCAGCTGGTGGCTCATGCCGCCGGTGCCCCAGATCTGCACCTTCAACGGCTCGTCGAAGGACTCGACCGCGCGGCGGATCGCCTGCCCGAGCGCGAAGCAGCGCCGGCCCGCGGGGACCGGGTACTGCACGACGTTGACCGCGAACGGGATCACCGGGCAGGGCCATTCGTCGACCTGGCCGCACATCAGCGACAGCGGCACGGTCAGGCCGTGGTCGACGTCCATCCTGTTGACGATGGTGAGGTCGAAGTCGTCCTGGATCACGCTCTGCGCGATGTGGCTCGCAAGCTGCGGATGGCCCTTGACGACCGGCACCGGCCGCGGCCCCCAGCCTTCGTCGGCAGGCTTGAACTCGGCCGCGGTGCCGATGGCGAAGGTCGGGATCAACTCGAGGCTGAAGGCGGTGGCGTGGTCGTTGTAGACGAGGAAGACGACGTCGGGCTTGTTCTCCTTCAGCCACTGCTTGGAGAAGTCGTAGCCGCAGAAGACCTTCTGCCAGTAGGGCTCGCCGGTCTTGCCGAGGTCGAGTGCGGCGCCGATCGCCGGCACGTGGCTGGTGTAGACGGAAGCGGTGACGCGTGCCATGGCTCAGGCCCTTCCGCTCTTGGCTGCACCCGAACGAGCACCCGAGCCCTGGGGCTGGTGCTGCGGCTGCGCATTGCCGTCCTCGCCGAGGTGGCGGTTGCCCTCGATCGAGCGGCCGCCGCCGACCATCATGTCGCGGTACTCCTCCTCGCTCATGCCGGTCATGCTGCCGGCCATCTGCTGGAAGCTCTTGCCGTCGGTGGCGCCGATGCGCGCGAGGAAGTAGATGTTGCCGCCCGCGGCGATGCAGCGGTTGAGGTCGCGCGCCATCACCGCCTGCTTCTGCTCCTCGCTCAGCGGCCACTCGTCGAGGTAGGCGCGCTCGTCGGCCTTGAAGCGCGCGCGGTTCTCGGCCTTCATCAGGCTGAAGCAGAACTGGTTCAACCCGTAGCCCTTGCGGGACTGCTCGGCGTCGAAGATCGTCGTGCCGGGGATGTCGGTGTAGGGTTTGTGCAGGGCCATGCGGATCTCCCGGTCAGTAGAAGCAGACGAAGCTGCTGGCCGCGTTGACGTCCGTACCGACGTACTTGGGCCAGAGCGGCCATTCGCAGAGCGGGCGGCTGCGAATGACGGAGAACGGTGGACTCGATTGCTGCTCGACCAGTTCGTCAGGGAGCAATCTGCGCCCGGTTTCGGTCCATTCGGCCAGCGCGTCGAGAAAGTCCACGCGTGCCGGTGCTCCGCCGCCCACGTGATCGACGCCGGGTGCCGTGTAGAGCCTCATGAATTCCTCCGGCTGACGTGGACCGAGCCTCTGCTGCACGGCCTTCAAGTACCGAGCTCCCGCGAACGGGCTCTGCGCGTAGTCGCTCATGTGCTCGAGGATGATCAGCTTGCCCCCCAGGCGCTGGAACTCACGCAGATCTGGCGAGGTCGCGTCCATCAGCGCCGAGACCTCGGCCACGCGGGCCGCGACGCGCTCGGGCGTGACCTGGCGTGGGTCGGCGTTCGGATCGCGGGCGAAGAAGTTCTGTAACACGCCGCTGCCAAAGATCCAGGCGATGCCGTTGTCGGGCGTCGGCGGAAGCGTGGGCGCGGCCCGTCCGCTCCACCAGGCGAGCCAGCCTCCGCCGGGCCCGGCAGGGGGAGCGGCCTCGCCGCCGATGCCCCAGCCGGGGTACTCGGTGACGCCATTCGCCAGCGCATAGGGGAAGCGATAGGGCGAGCGCAGGGTCTGCACCGCCTTGACCTGTGCGTCGCTCAGGCAGTCCGTCCCGGCGCCCGGCGCGCAGCGCAGCGAGGCGGGGTCGAAACGCTTCAGGCATCCGACAGGGTCGCTGACCACGCCGTCGGCAAGGCCGTCGGCGGCATCGCAGGCGGTGAGCGTCTTCTCCTGAATCATGCTGACCTGCGCCGGCGCGATCCAGCCCTCGTTCATCAGCGCCATGCCGTTGCGCACGCCCGCGAACTGCAGGCCGGTCCAGTTGATCACGGGAACGCGACTGAAGATGCCGTTGAAGGCCTGAGGGTAGCGCTGCGCCATCATGAGGCCCTCGCGCCCGCCTTCGCTGCTGCCGAAGAAGTAGAACTTGATCGGAGCGCGGCCGTAGGCCGCCTTCATCAGCTCGAGCGAGACGTTGCGCACTTTCGGGTACGCGGCATGCGCGAAGTTGGCGAGCATCTCGTCGTTGAGCGCAAAGCCCATCGGCGACTCGCCGGGCCGGCTGGCGTGCCCCGAGTCGGTGCCGACGGTGACGTAGCCCTTGGCCAGCGGCGAGGCGCTGTCGTAGCGCTGCGCCGGCAGCAGGCCCAGGCCGTCAACGAGCGTGCCGTTGAAGCCGCCTCCGCCATACTGCAGCGAGCGGCCGTTCCAGTTCGCGGGCAAGTTGACCTGAAAGCGGATGGGCTCGGCCTTCGGGTCGACCGGGGCGATGCTGCCGACGAGCTGGCAATGCGCCGGCGTGGCCGGCCGGACGGTGTACTCGGGCGTCGGCCCGCGTCCATCGGTGGACAGCGGCGTGCCGGGATTCCAGGTGGCGCTTTCGACGCGAGCGCGTCCGCTGCTCAGACCGGGCCAGACGATGCGCTCGGGGTCGATCGTGTAGCCGGTGAGCGACCGGCAGCCGGCCTGCAAGTCGGTGCCGGGCGCCAGCCGGGGGCCGGGGGCAGCGCAGCCCACCAGGGCCAGAGCGGTGGCGAGGGGGAGGAGCGATCCAGTCGAGGGTTTCATCGGGCGTCATCAGGCCAGTAAAGACGCATGGGATTGTCGACCAGCAGCTTGCGCTGCAGTTCGGGCGTGGGAGCGATGTGGGGGATGAAGTCGACCAGCAGGCCGTCGTCGGGCATGTGGTCCTTCAGGTTCGGGTGCGGCCAGTCGGTGCCCCAGAGCACGCGGTCCGGGAAGGTCTCGACGACCTTGCGCGCAAACGGCACGACATCGCGGTAGGCCGCCTGCTCGCCGTGCAGGGCCGGCGGGCCGCTCTTCGTGAGCCGCTCGGGGCAGCTCACCTTGCTCCAGACGTTCTCGTGCTCGCGCATGAACTTCAGGAAGAGCTCGAACTCCGGGCCGTCCACGGGCTGGGCGACGTCCGGGCGGCCCATGTGGTCGACGACGACGGTCGTGGGCAGCGCGGTGAAGAAGTCCCACAGCTCGGGCAGGTCCTGCGCCTCGAAGTAAATGACGACGTGCCAGCCCAGCGCCTTGATGCGGCCGGCGATCTCCAGCAGTTCGTCCTTGGGCGTGAAGTCGACGAGCCGCTTGACGAAGTTGAAGCGCACGCCGCGCACGCCGGCCTCGTGCAGCGCCTGCAGCTCGGCGTCGCCGACGTTGCGCTTCACGGTCGCCACGCCGCGCGCGCGGCCGCCGCTGCTGGCGCAGGCATCGGCCATGGCACGGTTGTCGGCGCCGTGGCAGGTGGCCTGCACGATGACGTTGCGCGCGAAGCCCAGGTGGGCGCGCAGCGCGAAGAGCTGCGCCTTGCTCGCATCGCAGGGCGTGTACTTGCGCTCGGGCGCGAAAGGAAACTCATGCCCGGGGCCGAAGACGTGGCAGTGCGCATCGACGCTGCCGGGTGGAAGCGTGAAGCGCGGCTTGCTGGGGTTCGCGTACCAGTCGAGCCAGCCGGGGGTCTTTTCGAAGCTCATGGCTCAGCAGTCCTTGTTCCTGGGCCCATGCGCGAGGATGCGGTCGGCTTCGCGGCGCCAGTCCTCGCTGCGGGCAAATTCCGGTGTGCCGCGGCGGCCGAACAGACCCGCGTCGGCAAGGTCGGCCACCCAGGCCTGGCGCTGGGCGGTGCCGGCGGCCGACCAGGGCTCGAGGCCCGCCTCGCGCACGGTCTCCGCCACCTCGCGTACCTCTTCGGCGCGGCGGCGGCCGTGCTCGATCACGCGTTGGAAGAAGTACGCGCCCTGCTGCTCCCAGGCGATGCCCGGGAAGGTCTCCTGCAGCGAGGCGATCAGCGCGTCCTCGACGCCGTAGTGCCGCGCGGCGGTGAAGCTCTCGATGACCATCGCCTCCAGGCCCTTGATCATCACGCTGCGGCACATCTTGGTGGCGCTGGCCACGCCCAGGCGCTCGTCGGCCACGCGCGCGGCAAAGCCCAGCGGCTGCAGCAGGGGCAGGAGTGCCGCGGCATCCGGCCCGCCCAGCAGCAGCGGCACCTTGATGCGATAGGGCGGTACCGAGGTCATCACCGCGCCTTCGACGTAGCGTGCGCCGCCGGCGTTGACGATCCCGGCGGCGCGCTGCTTGGCCCCGGGCGAGGCGGAGTTGAGGTCGAGGAAGAACGCGCCGCGTGCCAGTCCCGGCGCACAGGCCTCTGCGACCGGTACCGCCTGGCTTGCCGTGACGGCGGAGACCACGAGTTCGGCCTTGTGCACCGCGTCGGCGTGCGAGGCGGAAAGGCGAACACCCTGCGCCTGCGCGTGCTGCACGAGCGGGGCTTCCCCCGCGCTGCCGAGCTCGAGGTCGAAGGCGCAAAGCGCATGGCCCTGCGCCCGCAGGTCCTCGGCCAGGATGCGGCCGACTTCGCCGTAGCCGATGAGCGCGATGCGCATGGCCTGCACGCCTGGATCTCGCAGTCAGTCGATGTAGCGCAGCCCGGCCTTCTCGAGCGGCTCGCGCATTTTGTACATGTCCAGGCCGAGCACGCCGCTGGCGAGTTTGGCGCGCTTCTCGCCCTCGTTGGCCTCGCGCTGGGTGGCGGCTTCCAGCGTCTTGGCGGCCAGCGCGCGCGGCACGCAGACGACACCGTCGTCGTCGGCGACGATGACGTCGCCCGGCGTGACGAAGGCGCCGGCGCAGACGACGGGGATGTTCACCGAGCCGATCGTCGCCTTGATCGTGCCCTTGCTGCTGATGGCCTTGCTCCAGACGGGGAAGCGCATATCGGTGAGCGTCTTCACGTCGCGCACGCCGGCGTCGATGACGAGCGCGCGCGCGCCGCGCGCCTGGAAGCTGGTGGCCAGCAGGTCGCCGAAGTAGCCGTCGCTGCACTCGGCGGTGATGGCGGCGACGACGATGTCGCCCTCGCGGATCTGCTCGGCGACGACGTGCATCATCCAGTTGTCGCCGGGGTGCAGCAGCACCGTGACTGCGGTGCCCGAGACCTGCGCGCCGGCGTAGATCGGGCGCATGTAGGGCTGCATCAGGCCGACGCGGCCCATGGCCTCGTGCACGGTGGCGCTGCCGAACTTCGCCAGCGCGTCGGCGACGGCGCGGTCGGTGCGGAAGATGTTGCGGTAGACGACTCCGAGCTCGTACATCTCACAGCCCCCTTGTCTTCAGTGCGGCGTCCAGCCGCGGATAGACGCGTCGCGCGTTGCCCTCGTAGATGGCGTGCTTCTGCGCCGCGCTGAGCTGCTTGCTCGCCTCGATGTAGCGCTTGGTGTCGTCGTAGTTGAAGCCGGTCTCGGGGTCGATGCCGCGCACGGCGCCGATCATCTCGCTGGCGAAGAGGATGTTCTCGACCGGGATCACGCGCGTCAGCAGGTCGATGCCCGGCTGGTGGTAGACGCAGGTATCGAAGAAGACGTTGTTCAGCAGGTGCTCCGACAGCAGCGGCTTCTTCAGCTCCTGCGCCAGCCCGCGGTAGCGGCCCCAGTGGTAGGGCGCCGCGCCGCCGCCATGCGGGATGACGAATTTCAGCGTCGGGAAGTCCTTGAACAGGTCGCCCTGGACGAGCTGCATGAAGGCCGTCGTGTCGGCGTTGATGTAGTGCGCGCCGGTGGTGTGAAAGCAGGCGTTGCAGCTCGTGCTCACGTGCACCATCGCCGGGATGTCGTACTCGACCATCCTCTCGTAGATCGGGTACCAGTGGCGGTCGGTCAGCGGCGGCTCCTTCCAGTGGCCGCCCGACGGATCGGGGTTGAGGTTGATGGCGACGTTGCCGTACTGCTCGACGCACTTGACGAGCTCGGGGATGCAGGTCCTGGGGTCCACGCCCGGGCTCTGCGGCAGCATCGCCGCGGGGATGAAGTGCGCGGGAAAGAGCTGGCTGACGCGGTAGCAGAGCTCGTTGCAGATCGCCGCCCAGGTGCTGCTGACCTGGAAATCGCCGATGTGGTGCGCCATGAAGCTCGCGCGCGGGCTGAAGATCGTCAGGTCCGAGCCGCGCGCCCGCATCAGCTTCAGCTGGTTGTTCTCGATCGTCTCGCGGATGTCGTCGTCGCCGATCCTCAGGTCCGCGGCCTTGGGCATCCTCGCTGGATCGACGATGCCGGCGATCTGCGCATTGCGCCAGTCGCCGAGGGCCGCGGGCGCGGTCGTGTAGTGGCCGTGGATGTCGATGATCATGGGCGCGCGCTCCTTCGACGGGCATTGTTGGCCAGACGCGATCTCGCATCAATGCGATAACGCCACTAGCAGCTATAGCATCCCGGCATGGATCTGAAGCAGCTCGAGACCTTTGTGCATGTCGCCGAGATGGGCAGCTTCACCCGCGCCGCGGCCTACCTGCAACTGGCGCAGCCGGCGCTCTCGCGCCAGGTGCGTGCGCTCGAGGTCGAGATGCGCCAGACGCTGCTGCAGCGCAACGGCCGCGGCGTGACGCTGACCGAAGGCGGCAAGCGGTTGCTGGCGCACGCGCGCGGCATCCTGCAGCAGGTGCAGCGCGCGCGCGACGACCTCGAGGACCAGCGCGGCGCCGCCACCGGGCGCCTCGCGATCGCGCTGCCGCCCAGCGTCAGCCGCACCCTCACCGGGCCGCTGGTGCGCGCCTTTCGGGCCGAGTTGCCGCGCGCCAGCCTGTGCATCGTGGAAGGGCTCTCCGCCTATGCGCTGGAGTGGCTGGTGATCGGGCGTGTCGACGCTGCCGTGGTCTACAACGTCGCGCCTTCACCCGCAATCGAGCTGCAGCCCCTGCTGGACGAGCCGCTCTACCTCGTCTCGGCATGCACGGCCGGCGCCGAGCGCATCGGTGCGGCGCTGTCGCTGTCGGAACTGGCCGAGCAGGCGCTGGTCATCCCGAGCCGCCCGCACTCGATGCGCATGCTGCTCGAAGCGGCGCTCGCCGCCGAAGGCCGGCGTGCCCGCGTCGCGCTGGAGATCGAGAGCGTGCCGGCGATCCTCGACCTCGTGCAACAGGGCGGCTGCCACGCGCTGCTGACCGAGAACGCGATCCGCGGCAGCGGCCAGCCCGAGGCCTTCGCGCTGCGGCCGCTGGCCCCGCCGCTGGTGGCCACGCTGTGGCTGGCGACCTCCGCGCAGCGTCCGCGCGGGCCGCTGCTGGAGCGCGGGGCGGAGATCGTGCAGGCCCTGCTGCGGCCGTCGCAGGCGCGCGTCGCGCCGCAAGTGCAAACCGGGCCCGCCGGTGCCCCGGCGTGAACGCCATGCCGATCGCGCGCTTGCGCGGCCCTGCCGGCATCGGGGGCGCTGCCCCGCCATGCCGGCTAGGCCAGGGCGCGCGGCTTGCCCTGCTCGTCGATCGCCACGTAGGTGAGGTTGGCCTCGGTCACGCGCACCAGCTCGGGTGCGGCGGGGTTGCGCTCGGCCCAGACCTCGACGTGCACGGTGACCGAGGTGCGACCCACCCGCGTGATGCGCGCGTAGAAGCTGAGCAGGTCGCCGATCGACACCGGCTGCTTGAAGACGAACTCGTTCACCGCCACCGTGGTGATGCGGCCCTTGGCCACGCGCGCGGGCAGCACCGAACCGGCGATGTCGACCTGGGCCATGATCCAGCCGCCGAAGACGTCGCCGTTGGCGTTGGAGTCGGCCGGCAGCGGGGCCACGCGCATCACCAGTTCGCTGTCTTCGCTCAAGCCGGGCGGCACCGACAGGCGCGGGCGGGCGACGACAGGCGGGCTCGGTTCACGGCTCATTGGCCTGGGCTCCTCGAATCCTCGACACCGCGGATCCTGCGCCGCATTCTTCCATGAGAGCCTCGACTTCGTCTTCGCCCGCCGCCGCGGCGCCTGCGCCGGCGCCCCCGGGCGAGCGCGCGCGCTCGGACTGGGCCACGCTCGGCCTGCTGCTGCCCTACCTCTGGCGCTACCGCGCGCGGGTGGCGGCGGCGCTGCTCTTCCTCGTCGCCGCCAAGCTCGCCAACGTCGGCGTGCCGCTGCTGCTGAAGGATCTGGTCGACCACCTCGACATCCGCGCCGGCAGTGCCGCCGCACTGCTCGTCGTTCCCGGCGGGCTGATCGTCGCCTACGGCGCCTTGCGCCTGTCGACGACGCTCTTTACCGAACTGCGCGAGCTCGTCTTCGCCAAGGCGACCGAGGGCACGACGCGCAGCATCTCGCTGCAGGTCTTCGCCCACCTGCACGCCCTGAGCCTGCGCTACCACCTCGAGCGCCAGACCGGCGGCATGACGCGCGACATCGAGCGCGGCACGCGCGCCGTGCAGTCGCTGGTCAGCTACTCGATCTACAGCATCCTGCCCACGCTGTTCGAGGTGGTCCTCGTGCTGGCGCTGCTCGGGCTGAAGTTCGACGCCTGGTTCGCCGGCATCACGCTGGCCGCACTGCTCGCCTACATCGCCTTCACCGTGGCGGTGACCGAATGGCGCACGCAGTTCCGCCGCGCCGTCAACGAGCTGGAGTCGAGTGCGCACACGCGCGCGGTCGACTCGCTGCTCAACTACGAGACCGTCAAGTACTTCGGCAACGAGGACTTCGAGGCGCGCCGCTACGACGAGCAGCTGCAGGCGCTGCGCCGCGTGCGCCTGAAGAGCCAGAGCACGCTGTCGATGCTCAACAGCGGGCAGCAGCTCATCATCGCCTGCGCGCTGGTGGCCATCCTCTGGCGCGCGACCCAAGGCGTCGTCGACGGCCGCATGACGCTCGGCGACCTGGTGATGGTCAACGCCTTCATGATCCAGCTCTACGTGCCGCTGAACTTCCTGGGCGTCATCTACCGCGAGATCAAGCAGAGCCTGACCGACCTCTCGAAGATGTTCGCGCTGCTCGAACGTGAGCGCGAAGTGGCCGACGCGCCCGGCGCCGCGGCGCTGCAGGTCGCGCAGGGCAGCGTGCGCTTCGAGCGCGTGAGCTTCGGCTACGAGCCCTCGCGCCCGATCCTGCACGGGCTCAGCTTCGAGATTCCCGCGGGCAGGACCGTCGCGGTCGTCGGCGCCTCGGGTGCGGGCAAGAGCACGCTGGCGCGGCTGCTCTACCGCTTCTACGACGTCGACGCGGGCGGCGGCGGCATCTCGATCGACGGCCAGGACCTGCGCGAAGTCACCCAGGCCAGCCTGCGCCGCGCCATCGGCATCGTGCCGCAGGACACCGTGCTCTTCAACGACACCATCGAATACAACATCGCCTACGGCCGCCCCGGCGCCGCACGCGCCGAGGTCGAGGCCGCGGCGCGCGCGGCGCACATCCACGACTTCATCGCCGCCACGCCGCGCGGCTACGACACCGTCGTCGGCGAACGCGGCCTGAAGCTGAGCGGCGGCGAGAAGCAGCGCGTCGCGATCGCGCGCACGCTGCTGAAGAACCCGCCCATCCTCATCTTCGACGAGGCGACCTCGGCGCTCGATTCGGCCAACGAGCGCGCCATCCAGGCCGAACTCGCCAGCGCCGCGCAGGGCAAGACGACGCTCGTCATCGCGCACCGCCTCTCGACCGTCGTCGATGCGCACGAGATCCTCGTCCTCGACCACGGCCGCATCCTCGAGCGCGGCACGCACGCGCAACTGCTGGCACTCGGCGGGCGCTACGCGCGGATGTGGGGGCTGCAGCAGAGCGAGGGCCGAGACCTTCCGTCCCACGGGCTCGTGTGACCGAAGGTGCGGCTTCGCGCGCGGCTCAGCGTACCGTCGCGATGTGCTTCTTGCCGACCGCGCTGCGCTGCAGCTTGCCCTCGCGCAGCAGGAGGCCGAGCACGCTGTAGGAGAGGTAGTCCTTCGAGCCGCCTTCGTATTCGCTGCGCAGGCCCAGCAGGCTTGCAGCGTCCGAGTTGGCGATGCCGCCCGGATTGGCCTGCGCAAGCTCAAGCACTGCGTCCTTCAGCAGCGCCAGGCCCAGTTGTGCCTTTGCCTTCGATCCCGCGGGGACGACGACGCTTGCGCGCGTCTTGCCGGCGAGGCCGGAGGGCACGACCGCGTTCGTCAGCAGCCCGCCGGTGTCGACCGTGCCGAAGGCCGCGATCAGCTCCGCTTCGAGACGGATCGCCTGCTGCTCGGTGAGCGCGTCGACGAGTCGCGTGACGAGCACCTGCGCACCGGCAGCCTGGATCTCGCGGATCCGCTTTCCCTTGCGCGTCTCATCGACTCGGACCAGATGGTCGTGAGCGCGGCTCCCGGTTCCCTTGCCGATGTAGAACGGCTGCGCCGGAGACGATCGGGGATCCTTCAGCGCATAGACGTAATAGCTTGGGTCGGCGGTCATGCAGCGTCCGGTGAAATGGCCGGGCCATTCGGGCCCGGCCATTCTCGAGCAGGGCTCGAGAATGCTGCAAGCGTGTATGTGGCGCGACTTCAGCCGGCGGCAGGCGCTTGCGCCAAGGCCTCCTCCAGATGCATCGCCATCCGGGTCGCCAGCGCCATGATGGTCAGCGACGGGTTCACCGAGAGCGTGCGCGGCAGCAGGGAGCCGTCGCCGACGTAGAGGTTCTGTACCTCGTGCGAGCGGCCGTTGCGGTCGACGACCGAGCGCTGCGGGTCGTCGCCCATGCGGCAGCCGCCTTGGGTGTGCGTCGAGATGATGCCGGTCCAGCAGACCTGCTTCGCGCCCGCGGCCTGCAGCACGCGGCGGCTGAAATCCAGTGCGGCGTCAAGGCGCGCGTGTTCGCTGGGCTGGAAGTCGACCGCGATCTGCTCCTGGCCGTCGGGGCCGAAGCCGACCGAGCCGTGGTTCTCGTCGTTGACCATCGCCAGCACGCCGACCCAGCGCCGGTAGGCGCGCAGCGCCTCGATGAGCGGCAGGCCCCACAGCGGACCGCGCTCGTCGCGAATCGTCGTGCCGAAGGCCACCGGGTCCATGATGGTCGAGGTCTCGAGCACGAAGCCGCCGTCCTCGTCGACCTGGTGCTGCATGCAGTGCGCGCTGATCGGGTAGACGCGGTGCGAGTCCTGGATGTCGTCGAAGAGGCCGTAGACCAGGCGCAGCGGGTGCAGCCCGACGTGACGTCCCACGGCCGGACCCTTCAGCCCCGAGCGCAGCAGCAGCAGCGAGGTGTTGAGCGCGCCGGCCGCGGCCACGACGAAGCGTGCGTACGCCGGGTGCCGACTGCCGTCGGCTGCCTGGTACTCGACGCCGGTGGCGCGCGCGCCGCGGCCGTCGTCCTCGACGATCACGCGTTGCACCTGCACGCCGCTGCGCAGCACGAGGCCGCCTTCGGCCAGCGCCCGCGCGATGTAGGTGTTCATCGTCGACTTGCCGCCGTCGGTCGGGCAGCCCTGCAGGCAGGAGCCGTAGCTCATGCACTTGGCGTCGGTGTAGGACATCACCGGTTCGATGTCGGTGCCGAGCGCGCGAAAGCCCGCCTGCGCGGTGTGCACGCTCTTCTCCCAGTCGCTGCGCTCGCGCACCGTCAGCACCTTCTCGACGCGGTCGTAGAAGGGCTCGAGGTCGGCCAGCGAGAAGGGCTGACCGTCTTCGTTGGTGAGGGCGCTGGCGGCGTGCCACTTGGCGATGTCGCGCTCGTGCGCGCGCAGCGCGACCTTGGTGTTGATCGTCGTCGAGCCGCCCACGGCCTTGCCCGAGAGGAAGGCGACGACGTCGCCCCCGGGCAGCGGCGCGAAGCGCATCGGCCAGTACAGGTCGTGGTTGGCCTTGACCTCCCAGCGCTTGAAATCCTGCGAGGTGAGATGCCGTCCGGCCTCCAGCAGCAGGACCTTGCGTCCGGACAGCGCCAGCTCGGAGGCGATGACGCCGCCCCCGGCGCCGGAGCCGACGACGATGACGTCGAAGTGTTCGCTCATCTGCGCCTCCTTCAACGCACGCCCAGCCACGACCAGTCGCGCTCGAGGTCCACCGGGCGCGGCACCTCGAAGCCCATCTCCGCCCACGCGCCGGGGCCCGGTGCGCCGGGGGCCACGAAGTCGCTGCAGAAGGCCTCGACCGCCAGCGCGCGCACGAGCGCGAACTCGGCGCCATGCTGGTGCGCGGCCAGGGCCTCGGTCGTCGTCGCGCCGGCCAGCGCGTCGATGGCCTGCAGCGCGGCGTCGCGCAGGGGCGCCGGGGCCGCGCTCAGCGCGGCGTCGGTGTACACCGCCGGGCCGACGCGCGAGGAGCCCGGCACGATGAGCTCGCACAGCGCCTCGAAGTCCGCGGCGCGCCGCGCGTCCAGAACCTTCGTCGTCATCGACTTGCTCCGCAGCCTTGGTCGGACCCATTCTAGGGACGGGCGTTCGCGCCCGCCGCCATCACTACACTGCGCGCTCGTGGACATCAAGTGGCTCGAGGACTTCATCGCGCTGGCCGAGACGCGCAGCTTCTCGCGCGCGGCGCAGTTGCGGCACATCACGCAGCCGGCCTTCAGCCGGCGCATCCAGTCGCTCGAGGCCTGGGCCGGTGCCGAGCTCGTGGACCGCTCGTCCTATCCGACGCGGCTGACGGCGGCCGGACAGACTTTTCACGGCCAGGCACTGGAGATCGTTGCCGCGCTGCAGGCCACGCGCAAGCTGATGCGCAGCCACCAGGCCGCGGGGCAGGACGTGATCGAGTTCGCGGTGCCGCACACGCTGGCCTTCACCTTCTTCCCGCACTGGCTGGCGGGGCTGCGCCCGCAGCTGGGCGTGCTGAAGACGCGGCTGAACGCGCTCAACGTGCTCGACGCGGTGATGCGCCTGACCGACGGCGGCTGCGACCTGCTGATTGCCTATCACCATCCGAGCGAACCGCTGCAGCTGGCGGCCGAGCGCTACGAGATGATGAGCCTGGGCAGCGAGACGCTGGCGCCGTACTCGCGTGCCGGCCCGGACGGGCTGCCGCTGCTGCGGCTGCCGGCGCTGCCCGGCGCGCAGGTGCCCTTTCTGAGCTATGCCTCGGGGGCCTACATGGCGCGCCTGGTCGAGGTCATCCTCGAGTCCGCGTCGCCGCGGCCGCAACTGGCCACGGTGTACGAGACCGACATGGCCGAGGGCCTGAAGGCGATGGCCCTGGAAGGCCACGGCCTGGCCTTCCTGCCCTCGAGTTCGGTGCGCAAGGACCTGCAGGAAGGGCGCCTGGTGGCCGCAGCGGAGCCCGGGGCGTTCGAGCTTACGATGCAGGTGCGCATCTATCGCGCCCGTCCGGGGCCGGTGCGCCACGTCAAGCCCCAGGCGGCGGCGCTGTGGGACTTCCTCGCCGCGCGCTGACGTGGCACCGGGCGGCGCCGGGCGGCACTGGGCCGGTGGCGATGGACAATCCCGGCATGTCCGCCGCACCCACGCTCAGCATCGCCCGCCCCGACGACTGGCACCTGCACCTGCGCGACGGCGCGGCGCTGGCGGCCGTGCTGCCGTACACGGCAGCGCAGTTCGCGCGCGCCATCGTCATGCCCAACCTGAAGCCGCCGGTGACGAGCACCGCGCAGGCGCTGGCCTACCGCGAGCGCATCCTCGCCGCGCGGCCGGCGGGCAGCGACTTCACGCCGCTGATGACGCTGTACCTGACCGACGCGACCTCGCCCGCGGAGATCGTGCGCGCCAGGGCCGCCGGCGTGGTCGCCTGCAAGCTCTATCCGGCGGGCGCGACGACGAACAGCGACGACGGCGTCACCGAGGTCCGCAAGATCACCGCGGCCCTGGACGCGATGCAGCGCGAGGGCCTGCTGCTGCTCGTGCACGGCGAGGTCACCGACCCGCAGGTCGACCTGTTCGACCGCGAGGCCGTCTTCATCGAGCGCGTGATGATTCCGCTGCGGCGCGACTTCCCGGCGCTGAAGATCGTCTTCGAGCACATCACCACCCGCGAGGCGGCGCAGTACGTCGGGCAGGCCGACGACCACACCGCGGCGACGATCACCGCGCACCACCTGCTCTTCAACCGCAACGCGCTCTTCACCGGCGGCCTGCGCCCGCACTTCTACTGCCTGCCCGTGCTCAAGCGCGAGGAGCACCGGCAGGCGCTGGTGGCGGCGGCGACCTCGGGCAGCGCGAAGTTCTTCCTCGGCACCGACAGCGCCCCGCATGCCGCGGCGCTGAAGGAGGCCGGCGTCTGCGGCGCCGGCTGCTTCACCGCGCCGGCCGCGCTCGAGCTCTACGCCGAGGCCTTCGAGGCTGCCGGCGCGCTCGAGCGGCTGGAGGGTTTCGCGAGCCGCCACGGCGCGGACTTCTACGGCCTGCCGCGCAACGCCGGCACGGTGACGCTGCGGCGCGAGCCGCGCACCCTGCCGCTGTCGATGCCCTTCGGCGAGGCGACGATCAAGCCGCTGTGCGCCGGTGAGGTGCTGAACTGGCGCCTGCTGCCGGCCGTGGAGCCGACGCGCGAGGCTTGAAAGCGCCGCGATCACCCTAAGATCGGAGCTGTCCGCCAACCCACTCCGCCCGAACAGGGGCGCGCGCCGATGAAGCGAATCGTCCTTTTCGTCGTCACCAACCTGGCCGTGGTGGTCGTGCTGGGCGTCGTCGCCTCGCTCCTGGGCGTCAACCGCTACCTGACGGCCAACGGGCTGCAGCTCGGGCAGTTGCTCGGCTTCGCCCTCGTGTTCGGCTTCGGCGGCGCGATCATCTCGCTGCTCATGAGCAAGCCGATCGCCAAGTGGAGCACCGGCGCGCGCATCATCAACGACTCCACCGACCCGACGCACCGCTGGATCGTCGGCACGGTGCAGGGCTTCGCGCAGAAGGCCGGCATCGGCATGCCCGAGGTCGCGATCTACGACGGCGAGCCCAACGCCTTCGCCACCGGCGCGTTCAAGAACTCGGCGCTGGTGGCCGTCTCCACCGGCTTGCTGCAGGGCATGAACCGAGAGGAGGTCGAGGCGGTCATCGGCCACGAGGTCGCGCACGTGGCCAACGGCGACATGGTGACGATGACGCTGATCCAGGGCGTGATGAACACCTTCGTCGTCTTCCTCTCGCGCGTCATCGGCTACTTCGTCGACCGCGTGATCCTGCGCAACGACCGCGACGGCGTGGGCATCGGCTACGTCGTCACGACGATCGTGCTCGACATCGCGCTTGGCGTGCTCGCCGCGATTGTCGTCGCCTGGTTCTCGCGCCAGCGCGAGTTCCGCGCCGACCGCGGCGCCTCCGAGCTCATGGGGCGCAAGCAGCCGATGATCAACGCGCTCGCGCGCCTGGGCGGCATGGATCCGGGCGAGCTGCCCAAGAGCGTGGCGACGATGGGCATCAGCTCCCGCCCGGGCGGCATGATGGCGCTGCTGAGCACCCATCCGCCGATCGAGGACCGCATCCGCGCGCTGCAGCAGGCTTGAGCGGGCTCAGGCCCGCTTGAACGCCGCCAGCAGCGCCGCGGCGACGACGAAGAGCGAGCCGAAGAGCCGGTTCATCGCGCGCACCTGGCGCGGCGACTTCAGCACCGCGAGCACGCGCGCGGCCAGGGCGGTGTAGCCGGCCATGACGATGAGGTCGGTGAAGACCAGCGTCGCGCCGATGACCGCGTACTGCAGCGCAAGCGGCTGCGCGGGGTCGATGAACTGCGGCACGACGGCGAGCATGAAGGCCGTGCCCTTGGGGTTGACGGCGTTGAGCCCCCACCCGCGCAGCACGAGCGCGCGTCGCGCCTGCTGCGTGCGCTCGCGCTCCAGGTCCTGCAGCGCGCGCACCGGCGCACGCCACTGCTGGATGCCGAGCCACAGCAGGTAGGCCACGCCGAGCCACTTGACGACGGCAAAGGCGGTCGCCGAGGCGGCCATCAGCGCGCCGACACCGACGCCGACGATGCCGAGCTGCGTGACGATGCCCATCGCAAGCCCGAGCGTGAGCCAGTAGCCGCGCGCAAAGCCGTGGTTGACGCCGGCCCCCATCGCCGCCACCGCGCCCGGCCCGGGCGAAAGGCTGATGGCCCAGGACGCGGCGAAGAAGGTCAACCACAGCGAGACTTGCATGGCGGCGATTATCCGCACGCCGGCGTGCGCCGACGGCCCGGGGCATGGCACGGATCGCGCCAGCACGGGATAATCGCCTCCGTGAAGTCGGCCAGACCGCCGCTGGCACAGGTCCCGAAAGGGCGTGCTGGAGGAAGGTCCGGACTGCACAGGGCAGCGCAGGAGCTAACGGCTCTCCACCGCGAGGTGAGGATCAGAGCAACAGAGACGAGTCCGCTTGGGGCAACCCGAGCGGGGTGCAACGGGCAATCTCTGCGCGCAGCAACACCAAGTAGGCACACGACGACGCGGCCCGCGGAGTGTGCGGGTAGGTGGCACCGAGCCGCGGTGGCGACACCCGGCCCAGAGGAATGGCGGTCATGGCGGGCTCTGCTTCGGGAGAGGCCGCCACACAGAATCCGGCCTATCGGCCGACTTCACCTTGTTCATCTCGTCTTGAATCCCGGACCTGCCCAAGTCTGGCGCGGGCCGCGCTGGGCGCTGCCGCTGCTGCTGGCCGGCCTGAGCATGCTCGGGCCGTTCGCCATCGACACCTTCCTGCCGGCCTTCGACGGCATTGCCGCCTCGCTGCACGCCACGCCGGTGCAGATGCAGCAGACGCTCTCGGTCTACCTGTTCGGCTTCGCGGCGATGAACCTCTTCCACGGCGCGCTGGCCGACAGCTTCGGCCGCCGCCCGGTGGTGCTGACCGGGATCGCGGTGTTCACGCTGGCCTCGGCGGGCTGCGCCATGGCCGAATCGATCGGCGCGCTCGTCTTCTGGCGCGGCGTGCAGGGGCTGTCGGCCGGCGCCGGCATGGTGGTGGCGCGCGTCATCGTGCGCGACCTCTTCGCGCCGGTGGAGGCGCAGCGCGTGCTGTCGCAGGTGACGATCTGGTTCGGCATCGCGCCGGCGCTGGCGCCGCTGGTGGGCGGCATCCTCTTCGACACGCTGGGCTGGCAGGCCATCTTCTGGCTGCTCGTGGTGCTTGGCGCGGTGATCGGCCTCATCAACTGGCGCATGCTGCCCGAGACGCTGGCGCCGCATGCGCGGCAGCGCTTCGCGCCGCTGCCGCTGCTGCACGGCTACGCGCGCATGGTCTCGAGCGGACGCCTCCTCGCGCTGGTGGTGGCCAGCGGCATCCCGTTCAACGGCATGTTCCTCTACGTGCTCAGCGCGCCGGCCTTCCTCGGCGGCCACCTGGAGCTGGCGCCGACGCAGTTCTTCTGGTTCTTCCTCTGCACGGTCAGCGGCGTCATGGGCGGCGCCTGGGCCTCGGGCCGGCTGGCCGGGCGCATCACGCCGCGGCAGCAGATCCGCTGGGGCTACGTCATCATGATCGCCATCGGCATCGTCAACGTGGCCATCAACCTGTGGCTGCCCAAGCACCCGGTGACCTCGATCCTGCCGGTGGCCATCTACGCCTTCGGCTGGTCGATGATGACGCCGGTGGTGACCTTGCTGCTGCTGGACCTGGTGCCCGAGCGCCGCGGCATGGTGTCCTCGGTGCAGTCCTCGCTCAGCAGCGTGAGCAACGGCGTCGTCGCGGGGGCGCTGGCACCGCTGGTCATGCACTCGGGGCTGGCGATGGCGCTGGCCTCGCTGCTGCTGGGCCTCTCGGGCCTGGTCTGCTGGTCCTGGGTGAAGCACCGGCTCGCCCCGCCGTCGCACTGAGCGCGCGCCCGGCCGGGGTCCGGGGGACGACTGCGGCAGCGTGCTTGCTCGAGCGCGGCCGCGGACCTCAAGGCCCGACGGCCGGCAGCCGATAAGCGCGGGGGAGACCCACCGATGACTGCAAGCCCGCGCCTATCGCGTGCCGCGCCTTCCCCGCGCGCGGCTCGTGCCCCGCATCGCCTCGTGCAGCGGCTGCGGCCGGTGCCGCTGGCGCTGGCCTTGCTGCTGGCGCATGGGCCGCACGCGATTGCCGCCGCGGCCGGCGACGCCGCCGCGAAGGCCGAGCCGGCAGCGCGCGCCACGAGCCAGGCGCCGGCTGCGGCGCCGCCAGGCGAGGCCGCCGATCTCGATCGCCTGCGGCAGCGGCTGGCGGAGAAGCTCGGCGCCACGTCGCCCGCGCCGGGCGCCCAGCCGGGCCTGGTGCGCCTGACGACGCGTCCCGAGGCGGCGCCGGCAGGCGTGGCCACGCCGGCCGTGCCGCCCGTGCGCAAGCCGGCGGTGCTCGCGGCGCAAGCCCCCTTGCGCGCGGTCGCGCCGCCGCCGCGGCGTGGGCCCTGGAGCTACGGCGGCGAGAGCGGACCGGCGTTCTGGGCCGAGCTCGATCCGGCCTTCGCGCTCTGCGCCAAGGGTCGGCGCCAGAGTCCGATCGACATCCGCGGCGGCGTCGCCGTCGACCTGGAACCGATCCGCTTCGACTATCGACCGAGCGCCTTCGCGGTGTTCGACGATGGCCACACGATCCTGGCGCGCATCGCGCCGGGCAACACGATCGAGGTCGGCGCTCGCCGCTTCGAGCTGCGGCAGCTGCATTTCCACCATCCGGCCGAGGAACGCATCGAGGGCCGCGGCTTCGACATGAGCCTGCACCTCGTGCACGAGGACGCGCAGGGGCGGCTGGCCGTGCTGGCGCTGCTGCTGCAGCGCGGCGACGAGCCGCAGGAGATGGTGCAGCGGGTGTGGAACGACCTGCCGCTGGAGAAGGGCGTCGAACAGCCCGCGAGCCGGCCGCTCGATCCGGCGGCCTTGCTGCCCGCCGAGCGCGGCTACGCCACCTACATGGGCTCGCTCACCTCGCCGCCGTGCAGCGAGGACGTGCTGTGGATGGTGATGCGCCAGCCGCTTTCCGTGACGCAGGCGCAGATCGACGTGTTCACGCACCTGTACCCGATGAACGCGCGGCCGCTGCAGTCGGCCGCGGGCCGGCTGATCAAGCGCTCGCCGTAGCGCGCGCGGGCTGCGCCTTCAGCGGCGGTCCGGGCCGCCGGTCCGCAGCAGCAGCGGCCAAAGCCAGAGGCTGGCCAGCCAGCGCAGCGCGCGTGCGGCCGACAGCGGCCGCGTCTCGTGCTGTGCCACGCGCATGAACAACAGCACCGCGCCGGTGATCACGTACAGCAGCAGCGCCAGGTAGATCGAAAGGCGCAGCCCGTAGCTGTCGCCGAAGAGGTCGCCGAGCGCGCGGCCGGCGAGTGCTGCCAGCAGCACCGACGCCAGCAGTGCCAGCGCCACCCCGGCCAGCGCGTGCCGCAGCCGCCACAGCGGATCCTGGTCCCCGTACGTCACCGGCGGATTGTCGCCGGCGCACGCGGGACCGCGCCCTCGCGCCGCGCTCAGCCCGCGAGCGTGGCCGAGCGCAGCGAGTCGCCGAGCAGGGCCAGGCGCTTGGCCTCGGCATCGGCGAGATCACCCGCGCGCAGCCGCGTGGCGCGCCCGATGGCCTGCAGCCGCGACGACAGTTCGCGCTCGACGGCATCGAGTTCGGGCACGTCGGCGCCGGCAATGCTGTCGGTGCACCACAGGCCGCTGGCGGTCCAGCCCGTGCGCAGTCGCGTCAGCAGGTGCAAGGCCAGCGCCAGCGCCGCCTTCAGCGACGCGCTCTCGGCGCTGCCGCGCAGCGCTTCGGCGCAGGTCTGGGCGGCCAGCAGGCCGCCGTCCAGCCGCGCCAGGCGCAGCTTGAGCGTCTCGGGTTCATGGCCGTCCGGCAGCGGCGGCTCGTGACGCGCGGCGCTGGCGATGCGTCCGGTCCAGCCGAGGTCGAACTCGCCGGGCACCACGCGCAGCGCGACGCTGGCGCGCGCCAGGCTGGGTTGCTCGCCGCGCACGACGGCCAGCGTCGTCTCGACCACGGCAAGCAGCCGGCCCAGGGGTGAAAGTTCCTCCTGCGTGGCCGCCAGCGGATAGCCCGAGCCGTCCAGTCGCTCATGGTGCTCGCCGACCGCGCGCGCGAGTGCCGCGGGATAGTTGGTGAGCTGCGACAGCAGTAGCTTGCCGACGTGCGGATGCACGACGAGCTGCTGGTAGCTGACGAAGTCCAGCGTGCGGTCGGCATCGGCCTCGCCGAAGCGCGGGTCGATGTACATCTCGCCGAGGTCGTGCAGCAGGCCGCCGAGCATCGCCACGCGGATGTCGGCGGTGCCGCCGCCATGCTCGATCATGAGGGCGCCCGCCAGCGCCATGGCCTGCACCGCGTGCTCGAAGGAGGACGGGCGCGAGGCCTGGCCGGCGGTCAGCAACAGCTGCGCCACCGGGTGCAGCGGCAACTGCGTCACCTCCTGCATCAGCCGCGGCGCGCAGGGGCGCAGCAGCGGCGTCAGCGGCGAACTCGAGCCCAGCAGCTGCCACATCGCGTCGGTCAGCGTCTGCACCGTGACGCCGTCCTTGGCCATGAGACAGGTCTCGAGCGGATTGCGCAGCTGGCGGTCCATCAGCTTGCGCTGCAGCGCCGCGGACACCGGCTGGTCGCGCGCCCACAGCTTGATGCCCTGCAGGTCGAAGATGTCGCGGCTGGCGATGATGCGCTTCGTCTGGCTGGCCTCGAGGATGGTCGCCAGCGCGTGCGGGTTGGCCGTGCCGAAGGCGGCGGCGTTCGGGGCGACGGGGACGGGTGCGTTCACGGCGGGCTCCAGGACGAGGGGACGACGCCGGTGATTTCGGCCGCCGGCCCCGCTCACCCGAGCGCGCTTTGGTGAGCGGACGGGCGGATGTGCAACGGCATGTGTCGGGGCGGTGCCGAAGCTGGCAGGCGCGCGCTAGCTTGCATGCAGCTCTTCGCGGAGTACCTTGCGCAAGACGGCGACGGTCAGGGGCCGATCCTCGTTTGCCTTGCCCTTGCCGCGAGTCTCCTGCAGGGCACTGCGCAGCACGGCATTGATCATGGTTTGATAGCCAATGCCTTGCGCCTCCGCCTTGGCGCGGAAGTGCTCGATGACGTCATCGTCAAGCATGATCGTGATGCGGGTCTTGCCCGGCGACGCAATGACAGCGCCCCTCTTGCCCGCTGAAAAATCGTACTGCTTACGCATGGTATTGCCCTGCTTCGCCGCGACTGGCCTTGCGTGCCGAGATCAACCTGACGCGGTCGCCGCGCGGCGTGTGAACCACGACCAGGATGCGACCGAGAGAATCCATGCCCAAGGTCACGAAGCGCAGCTCATCCTGGGCGTCGGGGTCTTCCATGGTGACGGCGTTTGGATCACGCAGCACTTGCTCTGCATGCGCGAAGCTGACCTTGTGCTTGGCAAGGTTGGCGCGAGCCTTGGCTGGATCGAACTCGATCTCCTCGCGTCGAGTATGCATGAGATATGCATACTGTCAAGCGCGCTCGCGAAGACACTGCCCATTGCCTCTCACGGCGGAAAAGCGAGTGGATGTGCGCTGTCGATTCCGACGCCTGCCGCCTGCGCGCTCTCAGCGGCTGCCCGCGACCGCCTTCTCGGCGGCGTCGACGAGGTCGGCGCCGATGCGCTCCTTCCACTTGTCGTAGACCGGGCGCGTGGCCTTCACGAAGGCTTCGCGCTCGGCGGGGGTGAGCTGGGTGATCGTGACGCCAAGCCCCGCGATTTCCTTCAGCAGCGGCTTGTCGGCTTCGGCCAGGCCCTTGCGCGCGATCGCCACCTCCTCCTTGCCGGCGTCGATCGCGGCCTGACGCACGATCGCCTGGTCCTCGGGCGTCCAGCTCGCCCAGACCTCCTTGTTGACGACGAAGATCAGCGGGTCGGCGACGTAGCCCCACATCGTCACGAACTTCTGACCGACGTTGTACAGCTTGGCCGCGGTGAAGATCGACATCGGGTTCTCCTGCCCGTCGACGGCGCCGCTGGCGAAGGCCGGCTGCGCGTCGGCCCAGCTCATCTGCGTCGGGTTGGCGCCGAGTGCCGTGAAGGTGTCGATGAACAGCGGCGAGCCGACGATGCGGATCTTCAGGCCCTTCAGGTCGGCGGGCGACTTCACCGCGTGCTTGCTGTTGGTGAGCTCGCGGTAGCCGTTCTCGCCCCAGGCCAGCGGCAGCGCGCCGGCCTTGTCGACGACCTGGAAGATGCGCTTGCCGACCTCGCCGTGCGTGAGCGCGTCGAGGGCCTTGTAGTCGGGCATCAGGAAGGGCATCGAGAAGAGGTTGAGCTCCTTGATCTGCGGCGACCAGTTGATGGTCGAGCCGATCGCCAGGTCGATCACGCCCTGGCGGATCGCGGTGAACTCGCGCGTCTGGTCGCCCTGCACCAGCGCCACACCCGGGTAGAGCTTGATGTTGATGCGGCCCTGCGTGCGCTCCTTGACCCGGCTGGCCCAGATCTCGCCGCCCTTGCCCCAGGGGAAGGCGGTGCCGACGACGAGGCTCATCTTGTACTCGGGCTTGTAGTTCGCCGGCACCTGCGCCTGCGTCGGCGCAAGGCCCGTGGCCGCCAGAGCCAGGGCCGCCAGCGCGAGCTTCAGGAAGGAACGCGTCTTCATCGTCATCTCCTCGTCGTGTCGAAACTCGTTTTCAGAAACCCAGCATCCGCGGCAGCCACAGCGCCAGTTCGGGCCAGACGATCACCGCCAGCACCACCAGGCCCATCGCCAGTACCAGCGGCAGCACCCAGCGCACCGTGTGCTCCATGCTGACCCCGGCGATGCGGCAGGAGACCATCAGGTTGACGGCCATCGGCGGCGTGAACTGGCCCATCGCGACCATCAGCGTGAGCAGCACGCCGAACCACACCGGGTCCCAATGGTAGTGCTGCATGAGCGGCCACAGCAGCGGCACGAAGATGAGGAAGATCGAGATGCCGTCGAGGAACATGCCGGCGGCCACGAGCAGCAGCACGACGAGCGCAAGCACGCCCCACTCGCCCAGGCCCGAGCCGACGAGGGCCCGCGTGATCGGGTCGATGACGCCCAGCGTCGAGAGCGAATACGCGAAGATGCCGGCGAGCGCCACGACGACGAGGATCACCGCCGAGAGCTCGCCCGATTCGCGCAGCGACTCGACGACGTCGCGCCAGCCCATCGTGCGATGGACCACCACGCCCACGAAGAGCCCGTAGAACACCGCCACCACCGCGGCCTCGGTGGGCGTGAACCAGCCCATGCGCATGCCGCCGAGGATCACCACCGGCGCCAGCAGCCCCCAGATCGACTCGACGAAGCTCTTCACGAGCGGCGGCCGCGGCAGCGCTGCTTCCAACTGCCCCATGCCGTGGCGGCGCGCCAGCCACACCGCGGGCACGATCAGCGCCACGCCGACGAGCACGCCGGGGACGAGGCCGGCGGCAAAGAGCGCCGGCACCGAGGCGCCGGGCACGAGCACCGAGTAGACGATGAAGGCGATCGAGGGCGGGATCAGGATGTCGGTGGCCGCGGCGGCGCCGACGACGCTCGCCGAATAGGCGCCGGGATAGCCTGCGCGACTCATCGCCGCGATCATCACGCCGCCCACGGCCGCCGCGGTGGCCGGGCCCGAGCCCGAGATGCCGCCCATGAACATGGCCACCGCGATCGCAATCAAGGGCAGCATGCCCGGCCCGCGGCCGACCAGCGCGGTGGCGAAGTTGACCAGCCGCGAGGCCACGCCCGAGCGGTCGAAGATCGAGCCCACCAGCACGAACATCGGCACCGCCAGCAGCGGATACTTGCCCAGGCCCGCGTAGAAGTTCTGCGGCACGGCGAGCAGGCCGAACCACTGCGTGTCCGTATTGGCCAGCCCGATCGCCGCCGCGCCCGCCACGCCCAGCGCCACGCCGATCGGCACGCCCAGCAGCATCAGCACGATGAAGCTGGCAAAGAGCAGGGTGGCGATCATGGCGGCCGGGGGAAGTGGCGGCGGATTCTAGGAGTGCGGCGCGATGATCGTGCCCGATGATCGTGCCCGTTCTGGCCCGGGGTGCGGGATGGCGCAGGAGGCGCAGGAGGCGGCGATGGGAACCTGGAGCTGGATCGGCGTCGGCGTGCTGGCGCTGGCGGGTGCCGCGCTTGCGCTGCACGCCTACGGGGAGCGCCGCTGGCAGCGCGCGACGCAGGAGCTGCGCCTGCAGCTCGAAGCGAGCCGTCAGGGCCCAGCGCCCGCGCGCCTGCAGCAAGGCGAACTCGACGCCCTGCCGCCGCCGGTGCAGCGCTACCTGCGCGCCGCGCTGCCGGCGGAGGCTGCCATGGTGGCGACGATCGACCTCGTGCACAAGGGCCGTTTCGACATCCGCGAGGAAGGCCAGCGCTGGCTTCCGTTCGAATCGCGCCAGCGCGTGCAGATGCGCCGCCCCGGCTTCGTCTGGGATGCGCTCATGCCCGTGGTGCCGGGGCTTGCGGTGCACGTGCACGACGCCTACATCGCCGGCGAAGGCGTGCTGCATCCGTCCGTCGCCGGCCTCGTCTCGCTTGCCGAGCAGCGCTCGGGCGGCGACTTCGCGCGCGACGAGCTGATGCGCTTCCTTGCCGAGTCGCCCTGGTACCCGACCGCGCTGCTGCCGAGCCAGGGCGTGCGCTGGCTGGCGATCGACGAAGGCTCGGCACGCGCCACGCTCGTCGACGGGCCGCACGAGGTCAGCCTCGTCTTCGTCTTCGGCGCCGACGGCATGGTCGAGTCGGTGCGCGCCGCCGCCCGCGGCCGCAGCCTGCGCGGCCAGCTCGTGCCCACGCCCTGGGAAGGCCGCTGGCAGGCCTACGAGACACGCTGCGGCATGCGTGTGCCCACCCGCGGCGAAGTCGCCTGGCTGCTGCCCGAGGGCGGCAAGCCCTACTGGCGCGGGCAGCTCGTGGAGATGCGCTGCGCGTTCGCGGAGTGAGGGTGCGGCGGTGGGTCGTCACCGGCTTCGGCGTTCAATTCACCCCGAACACCTTCATGACTTCGTCGCCCAGGTGGTTGATCACCTTCACCGCGATGCGCCCGGTCTTCGGCTTGTCGAACGGCCGTGACACATCGCTGTTGAGCGTGGCCCAGGCCTCGGCGTCGATCTCGGCTTTCAGCGTCGTCTTCAGCGCCTTGTAGGGGTCCGACGCGCCTAGGAAGTAGGCCTGGCGCACGAAGAAGCTCTCTTCGTTGTACTCGGTGTCGATCATCCACAGCGCGATGCTGTCGGTGCCGCCGCTCTCGATCTCACCGGTCTGCGGACGGAACACGTCCACGCCCTTGACGCGCACGCGCACCTTGCCGTCGGCCTGCGGCTCGATGCGGATGTCGGGCTCGCCGAAGACGACGAAGAGGTTGCCCGCGCCGGTGTTCTTCAGCTCACCCGCCATGTGCAGGTCCGGGTTCATGCGGGCCTTCAGCACGGGCACGCGGCCCAGCTTCTCGAATTCGGCTGCATGCGCCTCGTAGTTGAAGGCGCAGGCGATCAGCACGTCGAAGCCGGCGTCGGCCGCTTCGCGCGCGGCGCTCACCAGGTCGGGCCGCGAGACGGTGCCGAACTCGGGGCCGATGAAGATGGCGGCGCGGCGCTCCTTGTCACCTTCCAGGTAGCGGCCCTCGGCGCAGACGTACTCGCCAGGCCAGCCGACGATGCTGGTGAAGCTGATGCGGTCGGCCTTGTGCGCCTGCTGCACGCCGGCGGCCCTCAGGTTCTCCAGCATGACGGACGCGAAGTCCGCCTTGGCCTCGTACTCGGCCTTGGGCTGGCGCACGCCGTCGATCAGGCCATCGTCGATGTCCATGGCCAGCGTGCGGTGCGGGCTGAGCGAGTCCACGGTGAAGGGGCCGGCGACGCGCACGCGCTTCTTGTCCTCGTAGGGCTTGTCGTACAGGTACTCGCTCTCGGCCTTGGCCGCGATCGAGGCGTCGATCTCGCGCTGGCGCAGGGTGCGGGCGGCCCACCAGTCGGCGTGCAGCTTCCTGGCCTTGTCGCTCCACTTGAGACCCTTGTCGTCGAGGGCCTCGCGCGGAATCTGCCAGTCCTGCCAGTCCTGCTTCAGCGCAGCGTTCAATGATTCGCGCAGCGGCTCCAGCTTGCCTTGCCAAGTCTCCCAGATCACGTCGATCTCGGCGTTGTTGGCGATGCTCTTCAGCGTGACGTGCGGCACCCGCTCGTAGACGAAGCCCTGGCGGATGTTGCCGCGCGTGGGCTGGCTGCTGGGCACGCTGCGCGTGATCTCGGCCTCCTTCAACTGCCCTTCGGGGCTGTCGCCCAGCAGGTAGTACGGGTAGCGCGCACCCATGATGCGGGCACGCGCGAGTGCGAGTGCGACGCGCGAGGTATCGATCGTGATCCAGCGGCGCCCCCACTGCTCGGCGACGTAGGCAGTCGTACCAGAGCCGCAGGTCGGGTCGAGCACGAGGTCGCCGGGGTCGGTGGCCATGAGGATGCAGCGCTGCACGACTGGTGGGCTAGTCTGGACTACGTAGACCTTGTCGGGGCTGCCCGCTACCTCTGTCCAGATTGAGGTCAGCGGATATGCCGGAAAGTCGTCCAAGTAGCGCTTGTAGTTAATTGTCTTGCCAGAAGACTCGATGCGACCAGCCATCATGAGCTTTGCGATGCCAATTTCGCCAGTTGTCCAGTAGCGACCTTGCGGCACGTACGTACGCCCCTGAAATTGGACAGGAAAGCTGCCTGGTGGCCTCGATGAAGTCAGGATGGTTTGGCGATACCAACGCTCGTTCTCGTCCCTAGACGTGTACCGGCCCCCGCTGCCGTGGCCAATGCCTTGCTCCTTCGAGCGATAGAGCATTCGAGACTTGACTAGCGAAACGTCCTTAGCAAACCAAATGATGTAGTCGGCGACACCGGCAAGTAGCTCACTTGGCTGCGCTCCGGTTTTCTGGACGGTGATCATCACGACGAAATTGCGTTCACCGAAAACCTCGTCCATCAACGCCCGCACCCGATGGATGTTCTCATCCCCGATCTGCACGAACACCGACCCGCTTTCCGTGAGCAGATCGCGCGCCACCGTCAGTCGGTCACGCAGGTAGGTCAGGTACGAATTGATGCCGTCGCGCCAGGTGTCGCGGAAGGCCTTGACCTGCTCGGGCTCGCGGCTGATGTGATCCCGGTTGCCGTCCTTCACATCACGACTGGTCGTGCTCCACTGAAAGTTCGAGTTGAACTTGATCCCGTAAGGTGGGTCGATATAGATGCACTGCACCTTGCCCCTCAGTCCCTCACGCTCGGCCAGGCTCGCCATCACCTGCAGGCTGTCGCCCAGGATCAGGCGGTTGGTCCAGTTCTGGTCGTGGGCGTAGAAGTCGGTCTTGTCGGCGCCGGGCGGCGTGCCGTTGAAATCGCCGAACATGTCGACCGTGGCGCCCAGGCCGCCTGCGGCCCGCGCCGCTTCGGCCTCGGCCGCCTCGCGACGCTCGCGACTCTGCCGCAGCAGATCGTCGATCAGCACCTTGGGGTGCACCTTCTCCTGGATATACAGCGGCGGCGCGTTGACGACGAGGTCGGTCCAGTCCTGCGCGTCCTTGCCGCGCCACACCAGCTGCGGGTCCAGGTCGCGGTTGCGCGCCTCCTTCTCGGCCTGCAGGTGGTCGGCGTTCGAGGTGCCGCGCGGGTAGCTCACCTGCACGGGCTTCCTGGCCTCGTCGGCCATCAGGCTCTGGTATTCGGCGGTGGGGATGTTCCTGCGCTTGTCGTCGGCGTGCTTGAGCGCATCGACGCCGGCGAAGGCGCTGCCGGCGGTCCTGGATTTCTTGGTGGCCATGCCTGGAGTCCCTGTCTGTCAATGCTTGCCGTCGGGCGTCGGGGGGGTGCGGGTGTTCGCCGCCCGGCTGGCGCGTTCTCCCTTGCCGGGCCTACACTTTGCACATTGCCGGAGCGCTGCCATGAACTTCCACCTGGAATGCGAACGCGAAGACGACGGCCGCTGGCTGGCCGAGGTGCCGGAGCTGCCGGGCGTACTCGCGTATGGCGCCACGGCGGTCGAGGCGATGGCCAAAGCGCAGGTGCTGGCGTTGCGGGTGATTGCCGAGCGTCTGGAGCAGGGCGAAGCCCGCCCTCTGGATATCCGATTGACGCTGCCTGCGGTAGCGTGATCGTCTGGCCGTCTGCGAAGGCCCGGCGCGTGCTGGCTGCGCTGGCCAAGCTCGGCTGGCAGGTGAAGCGGCAGACCGGATCGCACAAGACGCTGGCGCGCCCGGGATGGCCCGACGTGGTGTTCGCCTTTCATGACGGCGACGAGATCGGGCCCAGAATGCTGGCGCGGCTGGCCAAGCACACGGGGTTGAGCCCCACCGACCTGTAGCCCCGCAGCTTCAGGCACGTGCATCCGAGCCCTCCCCAGCATCAGCGGGGTTCCGAACGCGTTCGCAGCAAGCTTCGACCATGCGCGCGAAGTCGGCCTCCAGGTCGTGCGCCGAGCGGAACTCGGCGAAGGCCCAGCGGCCGTAAGTGCCCAGGGCGTTCACGCCCGGCACCCACTGCGTGGCTATCGTTTCGGCCTTGGCGACCGCGTCCTCGCCGCGAAAGCCCTTGATCTCGACGACGAGGTTGAGAGGGTCTTCGTGGCCGTCGTCGCTGTCCTTGTCCTCGATCCTGACGATGAAGTCCGGCCGGTAGTGCCGCTGCGTGCCGCCCAGGCGATACGGCACCTCGAACCCCAGGCTGTGGTTCTTGGCGTAGGCGAGCACCCGCGGATGCAGCTCGGCCACGCGGCAGAACTCGGCCTCCCAGTCGCTGTCGAGGACGACCCAGTTCACGTGGCTCTTCGGCGGCGGACCCTGCGTGGCCCAGAGGCTCTGCTTGGCAGTGGTGAAGTTCACATGGCGGGTGCTGCCCGTGGGGTTGTACGGGTCGAGCACCACGCGCACGGCGTTCGAGCCGGCCAGCGTGGCGCTGATGGCGGCATGGATGCGCTCGCAGGCCATGTCGGTGATCTCCTGGTGCATCACCTGGGCCTTCCAGGTGCCGCCGGTGCACTTCAGGTGATCACGCACCCATTCCTGCGCGATGCCCTTGAGTTGGCCGAAGAGATGCAGCTTCGGGTCCTGGCCGGGATCGCGGTACTTGCGGTACAGCAGGTGCCTGGCCAGGTGGAAGGCGATCGTGTTGTCGCGCGTGTCTTCCAGGTGCTGCACCGTCAGGTTCACGCCCTCGCCCACGATGCCGAGGTTCTGGGTGGTGGACGGGCCGACCAGATCGGGCGTCAGCGTCAGCGTGGAGTTCGCACCGAAAGTGGCCTCGAGCCGTTCGGCCGGCAGTTCGACGCGGTAGCCGTCCACCCGCGGGAATCGGATCTCCAGCGCGTCGCGCTCGGGGCTGACGGCGTGGACGCGCGTGGTCTTCACCGGCGGCTTGGGCGGCACGACCACCGGCTTGGCCGCGAAGTCGAAGGGGATGCCCAGCACGTCGGCGTACTCCACGTCGAACAAGCCTGAAGCGTTCAGCGCGTAGCTCTGCCGGCGCAGCGCCCGGCCGACGACCTGCTCGCACAGGAGCTGGGTGCCGAAGGCACGAACGCCGAGCACGTGCGTCACGGTGTTGGCGTCCCAGCCTTCGGTGAGCATCGAGACGCTCACCACGCAGCGGATGCCTTCGCCCAGCTTGCCGGGCTTGCCGACGGTGTTCATCACCTCGCGCAGCAGATCGGCGTCGGTGAGCTTGTCGGCGGCGGCGCGGTCGCCGCTGCGCTCCATGATCTCGCGCCGGAAGCGCTCGATGGTGTCGGCCTCGATGTCGCGGAATGCCGGGTCCAGCGCCTCGCCCGATTCGAGCTGCTCGCTGTCGATCAGCAGCGTGCGCGGGCGCGCGAGCTTGCTGCCGTGCTCGTCGTAGTTGCGAAAGAGCGCGAGGCGGCCGTTCTCGAGCGTCGTGCCGCCGCTCTCGTTGGCGCGTTCGAAGCCCGCGACGTAGTCGTACACCAGCTTGGACGTGGCGGTGTTGTTGCACACGACGATGAACACCGGCGGCAGCTCGATGCCCTGCGCCTGCCAGCTTTCGAAGGCCTTGACGTAGTGGCCGTAGAGGGCCTCGAGCGCGGTGTAGAGCTCGGTCGGCAGCGCCAGCGGATCCAGCTTGCCGGCGCTGCGCACGCCTTTCCTCGGCATGCGCTTGCCGATGTGCTCCCACAGCTTGCGGAACTTCGGCGCGTCGGTGCCCGTGATGTTGTCCGACACCGGCACGCGCGGCAGCTTGACGATGCCGCACTCGATGGCGTCCATCAGCGAGAAGTCGCTCATCGTCCACGGGAACAGCGTGCCTTCGGCGTAGCCCGAACCACGCAGGAAGAAGGGCGTGGCCGAGAGATCGAAGACGAGCGGCACGCCGAGCTTGCGCTTGACGGCTTCGATGCCGCTGATCCACAGGCGGGCCGCTTCGTTGTTCTTCTTCGCCTCGTCCTTCTCGTCGCCCTTCAGCTCGTCGATCTGGCCTTCGGCCTCGGTCGGCTTGGCGCGGTAGCAGTGGTGCGCTTCGTCGTTGATGACGAGCACGTTCTTGATGCCCATGAGTTCGGGCATCACGCGCTGCAGCATCTGGCCTTCGGTTTCCAGCGTCTGGATCGGCGCGCCGCGGCCCTGCAGCAGGGCGCGGCCCGCAGCGGCGATCTGCATCGTCTCGCGCAGCTTGAAGGCGTGGTAGTTGGTGATGACGATCACCGCGCGCCTGATGTCACCCAGCATGTCGCCGGGCACCAGCTCGCGGCTGGCGTAGTAGCTCTCCGGGTCCTGCGGCAGCAGCACGCGCAGGCGGTCCTTGATGGTCAGGCCAGGCGCCACGATGAGGAAGCCGCGCGTGAATTGCCTGCTCGCCGGATGCCGGACGGCGTTGACGGTCTGCCAGGCGATGAGCATCGCCATGACCGTGGTCTTGCCGGCGCCGGTGGCCAGCTTGAGCGCGATGCGCAACAGCTCCGGGTTGGACATCGCGTTCGCGCCGGCGAGGTGGTCGCGGAACTTCCTTCCGGTGGCGCCGAGCTTGGGCGCGACCTCGCTCAGCCAGATCGCGGTTTCGACCGCCTCGATCTGGCAGAAGAAGGGACGCACGCCCTGGAACTCGTGCTGGCGCCAGTGCTGCAGCAGGCGCGCCGTCTCGGGCGTGACCTGCCATTGCGACGGCCTGGGCAATGCGCGCCAGGTGTCGACGTAGCCGCGCAGCTCGTTGATGATCGGCGTCGGGTCGTACTTCTGCTCGGCGGTGCTCAGGCCCTCGTCGTCGGCCCTCAGCTCCAGCTCGCCCTGCGTCGCCGCGCCGGCACCGGCACCGGCACCGGCTTTGGGCGCCTTGCGCTTCTTCGCCTTCGGGACGGGCGTGATCAGGTCCGAGCGCCGGCGCGACCCGATCAGCCTGTTGGTGGGCTGACCATCGGCATCGAGCTCCCAGTGCCGGCCCGGGTAGGCGTAGGGCGAGTTGAGGATGGGATGCTCGAAGAAGGCGAGCGGCGCCGGCTGTGGCATGGGGCTTCCTCTAAGACTCGGAGGTCGGTGGTCCGAACCCGCGTTGGCGGGCTTCAGCTGCGGCGGTAGACCTCTGCTCGATGACCGACGCGTATCACCTCGACCATCACGCATTCGTCGTGTATCTCGTAGATGATCCGATCAACGCCCTGGCGCACCCGGTACAGCTCGGCGGCGCTCAACTTCTCGCAGCCCGGAGCGCGCGGATCCTCGCGCAGACCCTCGATGCGGCGCAGGATGCGCTTCACGTCCGCCTTCGGGATGCCGCGAAGGTCCTTGGCGACCGAGGGCCGAACGCGCAGCTCAAAGCGTGCCATCGGCCTTGAGTTTGCTTAGGAAGTCCTCGTAGCTGAGAGCCTGCTCCTTCGCGCGCGAGCGCACGGCAGCCAGGTCCTCCTCGTCCTCCCGCAGCGCCTGGCGCAGCGCTTCGTTGACGATGTCGGACATGCTGCGCTGGCTTTGCGCGGCCTTCAGGCGCAGGGCCTGGTGCAGCTCGGGCAGCAGATAGACGGTGGAGCGGACGACGTCAGCGGTGGCCACGGCGGGTCTCCAAGGGTGGGTGACGCAGGCATCCTAGCATCATGACGCTAAAACGTCCCGACCCTGCGCACGCGGTTCAGACGGTCCGCGCGGCCGTCCGGGTGAGCTGCTCGAGCGAGACCGGCAACTTCCGGTCGACCGCAAAGCCTTCCGCATCGCGGCGCCGTGAGGCTGCCCACCCGCCGCTTCGCCGGCCGCGGCCTCAGAGCTCGCCTGTCGGCTCGCTCTCGCCTCTGCTCCCGATGCCGCGCTCGACCTTCGCCCGCAGCTGCCGCAGGAAGAGCCCGACCGCGCGGCCGGTGATGGCCAGGGAGACCAGCGGCAGCCAGATCGAGTACCACCACTGCGGCACGCCGATGCCCGGCGAGGTCTCCTCCCAGCGGATGTGGTCCCAGACCATGCGCGCGCTCAGCAGCGCCAGCAGCAGGAAGAGCAGCGCCACGGTCGCCGAGGCGAGCAGCGCCAGGCGCCGACGGCGGCGCGGGCTGCCGCCGTCGGCGAAGAACTCGATGCGGATGTGGCGGTTGCGCGCCACCGCGGCCGAGCCGGCGACCAGCGCCAGCAGGATCATGAGGAAGATCGAGACCTCCTCGGTCCAGGCGAAGGACTGATTGCTGAAGTAGCGCACCAGCACGTTGGCGAAGGTGATCAGCGCCAGCAGTGCCATCACGACCACCGTCAGCCAGTCCTCGATCGCCAACGGCAGGCGTGGCGGTGCCTGGGCTGCGACGGCCTGCCCATGAAGATCCTCGTCCTCGTTCACGCGTGCGCTGTCGTTTCGTGTCGGGGGCTGGCCACGTGGCGCGGTCATCCTGGCCCGGGCGCGTCATTCTAGGGAACTGCCGATCGGGCTTTCGAGCGTTTTCCGGGCGCCTTCCGGCCACCCCTGACCGGCGGCCTTGCCTGCGCCGGCCACGGCCAGAACGCGCTCTGGTATTCATGAATTACTTTGCGACTCGCCCTCAAGCGCTTGTTTTTGAACGATTTATCTCCGTCATTGCCTGCGTTGTCGCGGCTAAGTGATTGATTCAACTGGTATTTTCGACAGTGCTGCGTTGACCGCCCGACCGATCATCGAGTAAAGTGCCCCGAAGTGGCGGGGAGTGGCGCAGAGTGGCGGGATATCGCGGCGGACCGGTGGTCAAGGTGGACGAGAAGGGACGGGTGACCGTGCCTTCGAAGTTCGCGGCCGCGCTCAAGGAATCCGTCGCCGGGCAGATGGTCGTGGCCAAGTCGCCCGACGGCTGCCTCTCGCTCTATCCGCTGCCGGTGTGGGAGCAGTTCGAGGCCGACATGCGCGCCTGGCCGCTGGAGATGGATGGCTGGCGGCGTCTGTACGTCGGCTCGGCGACGGATGTCGAGCTCGACGGCTCCTCGCGCCTGCACCTCCCGCCGGAGCTGCGCAAGTGGGCCGGCTTCGAGCGCGAAGTGAAGTTCATGGGCGTGGGCGCGTATTTCGAGCTCTGGGATCACGCCCGCTACGACGAGCGCGAGGCGCAGATGCTGGCCGGCGCGCGCCCCGAGACGCTGCAGAAGGCCGTCATCCGGTGAGGCATGCGATGGGCACGGGCCTGCATCAGACCGTGCTGCTCGCCGAGGCCGTCCAGGCGCTCGTCACGCAGCCCGGCGGCCTCTACGTCGACGGTACCTTCGGCCGCGGCGGCCACGCGCGCGCGCTGCTGGCGCGCCTGTCGCCCGCGGGACGGCTGATCGCCTTCGACCGCGACCCCGAGGCGGTGGCCGCCGCCCGGGCGATCGACGACCCGCGCTTCGTCATCGTGCACGCCAGCTTCGCCGAGATGGCGCAGGAGCTCTCGTCGCGCGGCGTGCTGCGCGTGCATGGCGTGCTGCTCGACCTCGGCGTCAGCAGCCCGCAGCTCGACACCGCCGCGCGCGGCTTCAGCTTTCGCTTCGACGCGCCGCTGGACATGCGCATGGACCCGACCCGCGGCGAGACCGCCGCGGACTTCCTCGCCCGCGCCGACGAGCGCGACATCACCTGGGTGCTCGAGAACCATGGCGAAGAACGGTTTGCTCGGAAGATTGCGCGTGCGCTTGTTGCTCGCCGCGAGGGCGGGTCTCCCGTTCGCAGCACCGGGGAGCTGGCCGCACTCGTGGCTGGCGTCGTCAAGACCCGCGAGTCGGGCCAGGACCCTGCCACGCGCACGTTTCAGGGCCTTCGGATTCATGTCAACGCCGAGCTCGAGGCGCTCGAGCAGGGGCTGAACGCGGCGCTGGCGCTGCTGGCGCCGGGCGGGCGCCTGGTGGTGATCAGCTTTCACTCGCTCGAGGACCGCATCGTCAAGCGCTTCATCGCGCGCGAGAGCCGCGAGGAAGTCGATCGTCGCGTGCCGATGGCGCCGCCGCGCGCGCTGCGCCTGCGCGCGCTGGCGCGCGTGCGGCCGTCGGACGCCGAGCGCGCGGCCAACCCGCGCGCGCGCTCGGCGGTGATGCGCGTGGCCGAACGCACGGAGGCGGCGTGATGCCGGCCGGCAAGGGACTCGCGCTGCTGCTGCTGGCGGCGCTGATCGGCTCGGCGCTGTACCTCGTCAACGTCTCCTACGAGGCGCGGCGCCTGTTCACGCTGCTCGATCGCGCGCAGGCGCAGGCGCGGCAGCTCGAAGGCCAGGCGCGGCGCCTGGAGGCCGAGCGCCAGGCGCAGGCGACGCACCTGCGCGTGGAGCGCGTGGCGCGCGAGCGGCTGCACATGCGCGGCGCCACCGCCGCGGTGACGCAATACGTGGCGGACGTGGCGGACGCGCCCGTCACGCCGGGAGCGACGCGGTGAAGCTGCGGCGCGCCCGCGCCAGCGCCGCCGTGCGCCGCGTCAACTACGCCACCAGCCCGCTGCTGGCGAGCAGGACGCCGCCGCTGCGCTCGCGCTTCATCGTCGCCCTCGTGGCGCTGGCCTTCCTGCTGCTCATCGGCCGCGCGGCCTACATCCAGCTCATCGGCACCGATTTCTACCAGAAGGAAGGCGAGAAGCGCTTCGCGCACACGCTGCAGGTGCAGGCCAGCCGCGGCCGCGTGCTCGACCGCAACGGCCTGGTGCTGGCCAGCAGCGTGGCCGTGCCCTCGGTGTGGGCGATTCCGAAGGACTTCCAGGCCGACGCCCGCGAGCGCCGCGAGCTCGCGCGCCTGCTGCACCTCCCGCTGGCCGAGCTCGAGGAGCGCCTGGCGCGCTCGCGCAACTTCGCCTGGCTTGCGCGCCAGGTCGACGAGCCGGTGTGGGACGCGGTGAAGGCGCTGGGCCTCAAGGGCGTGTACGAACAGCGCGAGTACAAGCGCCGCTACCCCGAGGGCGAGGCGGCGGCGCATGTCGTGGGCTTCACCAACATCGAGGAGAAGGGTCAGGAGGGCATCGAACTGCGCTTCGATGAGGCGCTGCGCGGCAGCGACGGCTCGCGCACCGTCGTGCGTGACCGCCTCGGTCGCGTCGTCGAGGACATCGGCGACAAGGTCGAACCCACCGACGGCCGCGACCTGCAGCTGTCGATCGACTCCAAGGTGCAGTTCTTCGCCTACCAGCGCGTGCGCGACGCGGTGCAGGAGCACCGCGCGCGCTCGGGCAGCGTGGTCGTGCTCGATGCGCGCAGCGGCGAGGTGCTGGCGCTGGCCAACTACCCGAGCTTCGACCCCGCGCAGCGCAAGAGCATGAGCGGTGCCCAGGTGCGCAACCGCGCGCTCACCGACGTCTTCGAGCCCGGCTCGACGATGAAGCCCTTCATCGCCGCGCTGGCGCTGGAGAAGAAGCTGGTCACGCCCGAGACGCCGATCCAGACCGGGCCCGGGCGCATCCTCGTCACCGGCGTGCCCATCAGCGACTCGCATCCGCACGAGGTGCTCACCGTCGCCGAGGTGATCCAGAAGTCGAGCAACGTCGGCACCGTGAAGATGGCGATGCAGATGCAGCCGCGCGAGATGTGGGAGCTGTACACGCAGGTCGGCTTCGGGCAGAAGCCGCAGATCGACTTCCCCGGCGCCGTCACCGGTCGCCTGCGCCCGTACAAGAGCTGGCGCCCGATCGAGCAGGCGACGATGAGCTACGGCTACGGCCTCTCGACGAGCCTGCTGCAGCTGGCGCAGGCCTACACCGTGTTCGCGCACGACGGCGAGCTGATGCCGGTCTCGATCCTGCGCCGCGACGAACCCGCGGCCGGGCAGCGCGTGCTCTCGCCGGCCACCGCGGCGGCGGTGCGCCGCATGCTGCGCATGGCCGCCGGGCCCGGCGGCACCGCGCCCAAGGCGCAGGCGCTGGGCTACAGCGTCGGCGGCAAGACGGGCACCGCACGCAAGCAGGAGGGCAAGGGCTACACCAACCGCTACCGCGCCTGGTTCGTGGGCCTGGCGCCGGTGGCCGACCCGCGCATCGTCGTCGCGGTGATGGTCGACGAGCCGGGCAAGGGCGTCTACTACGGGGGCGAGATCGCCGCGCCGGTGTTCAGCCAGGTGGTGCAGCAGACGCTGCGCACGCTGGGCGTGCCGCCCGACCTCGAAGTCAGGCCGGGCATCGTCAACCACAGCGTGCCGGCCGAGCCGGAGAGCTTCTGATGGCGACGACGCCGCTGGCCACACCCGCCGATGCGCTGCAGTTCCTGCGCGCGCGCGGCTGCACGGCGCTGCGCGCGGACAGCCGCCGCGTGCAGCCGGGCGAGGCCTTCGTCGCCTGGCCGGGCCAGGCCAGCGACGGCCGCCGCTACGTGCCGCAGGCGCTGGCCGCGGGTGCTGCGGCCTGCCTCGTGGAGGCCGCGGGGGTCGAGGCGTTCGGCCTGCACGATGCGCGCATCGCCGCGCTGTCCGGGCTGCGCGGCGCCGCCGGGCCGATGGCCGCGGCCTTCCATGGCCAGCCGAGCGCGCGGCTGGACGTCGTCGCCACCACCGGCACCAACGGCAAGACCTCGACCGCCTGGTTCGTCGCGCAGGCGCTGACGCTGCTGGGCCGTCGCGCCGCGGTCATCGGCACGCTGGGCATCGGCGAGCCCGGCGGCGCCCTCGTCGACTCCGGCCTCACCACGCCCGACCCGCTGACGCTGCAGGCGGCGCTGGCGGACTTCGTCGCCCGCGGCCTGCAGGCCTGCGCCATCGAGGCCTCGTCGATCGGCCTCGAGCAGCAGCGGCTGGCCGGCACGCAGATCGCGGTGGCGCTGTTCACCAACTTCACGCGCGACCATCTCGACGTCCACGGCAGCATGCAGGCGTACTGGGAGGCCAAGCGCGCGCTCTTCGACTGGGTGGGCCTGCGCGCCGCGGCCATCAACGTCGACGACGCGCAGGGGCAGCGCCTGGCCGGCGAGCTGGGCGGACGCGGCCTCGATCTCTGGACGGTCTCGCGCCAGCGCCCGGCACGGCTCGCCGCGCGCGCCCTGCGCCATGCCGAAGGCGGCCTCGCCTTCGAACTCGTCGAAGGCACCGCCGCCGTGGCAGTGCAGAGCGCGCTCGTCGGCGACTACAACGTCGACAACCTGCTGTTGGTGGCCGCGGCGCTGCGCGCGCTGGGCTTCGCGCTCGCCGACATCGGCGCCGTGCTGCCGCGCCTGGCCCCCGTGCCCGGGCGGCTGCAGCGCGCCGACGACGGCCGCGGCGACGAGCCGGCGGTGCTGATCGACTACGCGCACACGCCCGACGCCCTCGAGCAGGTGCTGCGCGCGCTGCGTCCGCTGGCGCAGGCGCGCGGCGGGCGGCTGTGGTGCGTGTTCGGCTGCGGCGGCAACCGCGACGCCACCAAGCGCCCGCTGATGGGCGCGATCGCCGAGCGCCAGGCCGACGAGGTCGTGTTGACCAGCGACAACCCGCGCGACGAGCCGCCCGCGCTCATCCTCGCGCAGATCCTCGCCGGCATGCACGAGGTCGCCGCGCACGCCGCCCCGGCGGTGATCGAGGACCGCGCCGAGGCCATCGCCGATGCCGTGCAGCGCGCCGCCGCGGCCGACGTCGTGCTGCTCGCCGGCAAGGGGCACGAGGCGCAGCAGGAGGTCGCCGGCGTGAAGCGTCCCTTCAGCGACCTCGAGGTCGCGCGCAGCGCGCTGCGCCGTCGCGCAGGGCGGGGCGGATCATGATGACGCTGCACGACGCCCTGGCGCTGCTTGGCGGTGCGGCCACGCTGCACGGCGACGGCGCCGTGCGCATCGCGCGCGTGCACACCGACACGCGCTCGCTGCAGCGCGGCGACCTCTTCGTCGCGCTGCGCGGCGAGCGCTTCGACGGCCACGACTTCCTGCCGCAGGCACGGGCCGCGGGCGCGGCCGCGGTGCTGGCCGAGCGCGGCGTCGCCGACTGCGGACTGCCCGGGCTGCAGGTCGCCGATGCCCTCGCCTCGCTGCAGCGGCTGGCCGCCGCCTGGCGCCGCGCGCGCGCGACGACGCTGATCGCGGTGACGGGCAGCAACGGCAAGACGACGGTGACGCAGATGATCGCCGCCATCCTGCGCGCCTGGCTCGGCGACGACGCACTGGCCACGCGGGGCAACCTGAACAACCACATCGGCGTGCCGCTGACGCTGCTGCGCCTGCGCGACCTGCCGGCGCATCGCGTCGCCGTGGTCGAGCTCGGCACCAACCACGAAGGCGAGATCGCGCAGCTGGCGCAGCTGGCCGCGCCGACGGTGGCCCTGGTCAACAACACGCAGCGCGAGCACCAGGAGTTCCTGCACGGCCTGCAGGCGGTGGCACGCGAGAACGGCAGCGTGATCGAGGCCCTGCCCGAGGACGGCGTCGCGGTCTTCCCGCTCGACGACCCCGGCACCGTGCTGTGGCGGCGACTGGCCGGCGCGCGGCGCACGCGCAGCTTCGCGCTCGACGCCGCGGCGGACGTGCGCGGCCAGGCGCGCTGGCACGAGGGCGCCTGGCAGCTCGCCATCGACGCGCCCGAGGGCCGCCTGCAGACGCGCGTGGCCGCGGCGGGCGTGCACAACGCGAAGAACGCACTCGCCGCGGCGGCCTGCGCGCTGGCGGCCGGCGTGCCGCCCGAGGCGATCGCGCGCGGCCTGGCCGATTTCGCGCCGGTGGCCGGGCGCAGCCGCCTGCTCGAGCTGACCTGGCAGGGGCGCGCGCTGCGGCTCGTCGACGACAGCTACAACGCCAACCCCGATTCGGTGCGCGCGGCGATCGACCTGCTGGCGGAGCTGCCCGGTCCGCGCTGGCTGCTGCTCGCCGACATGGCCGAGGTCGGTGACGAGGGCTCGGCCTTTCACGCCGAGGTCGGGCAGTACGCCGCCGCACGCGGCATCGAGACGCTGTGGACCTTCGGCACGCAGAGCGCACAGGCCGCGCACGCCGCGCAGGCGTGCGACGTACGCCACTTCGCCTCGATGGACGAACTGCTTGGGCAGTTGCGCACGAGCGCGCCGCAAGCGGCCTCGGTGCTCGTCAAGGGCTCGCGCTCGATGCGCATGGAGCGCGTCGTCGAAGCATTCATCCGGTCCGGGGAGGGCGACCATGCTGCTTAGCCTGTCGCAGTACCTGATGGCGCTCTATCCCGAGCACCTGGGCTTCCTGCGCGTCATCCAGTACCTCACCTTCCGCGCGGTGCTGGCGGCGCTGACGGCGCTGCTCATCGGCCTGGCCTTCGGGCCCTGGGTGATCCGCCGCCTGACCGCGATGAAGATCGGCCAGCCCATCCGCGAGTACGGCGTGCAGGCGCACCTGGGCAAGCGCAACACGCCGACGATGGGCGGCGTGCTGGTGCTGATCGGCATCGGCGTCTCGACCATCCTGTGGTTCGACTGGAGCAACCGCTTCGTCTGGGTGGTGATGCTCGTCACCTTCGGCTTCGGCGCCATCGGCTGGGTCGACGACTGGCGCAAGGTCGTGCACAAGGACCCGGAGGGCATGCGCAGCCGCGAGAAGTTCTTCTGGCAGAGCCTGATCGGGCTCGTGGCCGCGCTCTATCTCGCCTTCAGCGTCGCCGAGACGAGCAACCTGCGCGTGCTCGAGCTCTTCCTGCGCTGGGTCAGCAGCGGCTTCTCGACCGAGCTGCCGCCGCGCGCCGACCTGCTCGTGCCCTTCTTCAAGAGCGTGAGCTACCCGTTGGGCGTGTTCGGCTTCATCATGCTGTCGTGGTTCGTGATCGTCGGTGCCAGCAACGCCGTCAACTTCACCGACGGCCTGGACGGGCTGGCGATCATGCCGGTGGTCATGGTCGGCTCGGCGCTGGGCGTGTTCGCCTACATCGTCGGCCGCGCCGACTACTCGCGCTACCTGCTGTTCCCGCACATCCCCGGGGCCGGCGAGCTGCTGGTCTTCTGCGCCGCGATGGCCGGGGCGGGTCTGGCCTTCCTGTGGTTCAACGCCAACCCGGCGCAGGTGTTCATGGGCGACGTCGGGGCGCTCGCGCTCGGCGGCGCCCTGGGCACCATCGCCGTCATCACGCGGCAGGAGATCGTGCTCGGCATCATGGGCGGCGTCTTCGTCGCCGAGGCGCTGTCGGTGATGGTTCAGGTCGCCTGGTTCAAGTACACCCGGCGCCGCTACGGCGAAGGCCGGCGCATCTTCCTCATGGCGCCGCTGCACCACCACTTCGAGAAGAAGGGCTGGACCGAGACCCAGGTCGTGGTGCGCTTCTGGATCATCACCATGCTGCTGTGCCTGGTCGGGCTGGCGAGCCTGAAGCTGCGGTGAGGCGCTGATGGACTTCCTGCGCGGCTGCTCCGTCCTCGTGCTCGGCCTCGGTGCATCGGGCCTGGCGATGGCGCGCTGGTGCGTGCGCCACGGCGCGCAGGTGCAGGTCTGGGATTCGCGCGCGGCGCCACCGCACGCGGCCGAACTGCACGCCGAACTGCCGCAGGTCCGCCTCTTCACGGGCGAACTCGGGACCACCCTGCCCGAGGGCGTGAGGCTGCTGCTGAAGAGCCCGGGCCTGGCGCCGCACGATGCGCGCATCGCGCCGCTGCTGGCGGCCGCACGCGCCAGCGGCATCGCGGTGATGGCCGAACTCGACCTCTTCATGCGCGCGCTCGCCGACCTGAAGACGCACGCCGCGGCCGAGGTGCCGCAGCTGCTGGCCATCACCGGCACCAACGGCAAGACGACGACGACCGCGCTTACCGCGCTGCTGGTGGCGCGCGCCGGGCGGCGCGTGGCGGTGGCCGGCAACATCATGCCGTCGCTGCTGGAGCGGCTGGCGCAGATGCTCGATGCGCCGCGCGCCGAGTGGCCCGAGGTCTGGGTGCTCGAGCTCTCGAGCTTCCAGCTCGCCGACGCTGCGGACTTCGAGCCGACCGCGGGCGCGGTGCTCAACCTGACGCAGGATCATCTCGACTGGCACGGCGACATGGCGGCCTACGGCGCGGCCAAGGCACGCGTCTTCGGGCGACAGGCGACGATGGTCGTGAACCGCGATGACGCCGCGGTCGAGGCGATGGTGCCCGCGCCGCCGGCCGTGAAGGGCGTTCGCGGCAAGCCGCCGCCCGCCCCGCGTGCCGTGCTGCGCTTCGGACTCACGGCGCCCGAGCGCCCGGGCGACTTCGGCCTCGTCGTCGAGAACGGCATGGCCTGGCTCGTGCGCGCGCTGCCCGCGGACGAACTGCTGGCCAGGAAGCGCGACGACACGCCGCCGGAGATCCACCTGCAGCGGCTCATGCCCGCCGAAGCGCTGCGCCTGCGCGGCCGGCACAACGCGGCCAACGCGCTCGCCGCGCTCGCGCTGGCCAGCGCCAGCGGCTGCGCGCTGGCGCCGATGCTGCACGGCCTGCGCGAGTACGGCGGGCAGCCGCACCGCGTGCAGTGGCTCGGGCAGGTCGGCGACGTCGCCGTCTACGACGACAGCAAGGGCACCAACGTCGGCGCCACCGTCGCCGCCCTGGAGGGCCTGGCTGCCGAGCACGCGCCGGGCCGCCTCGTCGTCATCCTCGGGGGTCAGGGCAAGGGCCAGGACTTCGCGCCGCTGGCGGTGCCGCTGTCGCGCCACGCGCGCGCCGTGGCGCTGCTCGGGCAGGACGCGCCGGCGATCGCCGCGGCGATCGCCGGCTGCGGCGTGCCGATGGCGCAGCACGCCACCCTGCCCGAGGCGGTCGCCTGGGGCTTCGCGCAGGCGCGCTCGGGCGACGCCCTGCTGCTGAGCCCGGCCTGCGCCAGCCTGGACATGTTCCGCGACTACGCGCACCGCGCCGAGGTGTTCGCGCAGGCCGTGCGCGACTTCGCCGCCGACCGTGGGGAGGTGCTTTGAGCCCGGCGAGCGCGCCTGCAGCCCGCGTCGGTCGCGCGGCATGGCGCGCGGCGCTGCAGCGCTGGCTGCCCGGGCGCGAGGTCGCCCTTGCGGGCTCGCGACGGGCGCTGCCGGTGCGCGACGGTTCGCACGTCGCCAGCCTGCGCCCGGCGCGGCTGGCCGACTTCGACCACACGCTGGTGCTGGTCGTGCTCGCGCTGCTGGCCTTCGGGCTCGTGATGGTCTATTCGGCCTCGGTGGCGCTGCCGGACAACCCGCGCTTCGCGCGCTACACGCCGACCTTCTTCCTCTCGCGCCACCTGCTGGCTATCGGCATCGGCCTGGTGTGCGCGCTGGCCGTGGCGCAGTTCCCGGTCGACTTCTGGGAGCGCCGCGCCAAGCTGGTGTTCGTGGTGGCGATCGTGCTGCTGATCGTCGTGCTCATCCCGGGCATCGGCAAGGTGGTCAACTTCTCGCGCCGCTGGATTCCGCTCGGGGTGATGAACTTCCAGCCCTCGGAGCTGGCCAAGCTGGCGATCGCCATGTACGCCGCCGATTACATGGTGCGCAAGATGGACGTGAAGGAGGAGTTCATCCGCGCGGTGTGGCCGATGGCGGTGGCGGTGGCCTTCATCGGCCTGCTGCTGCTGCGCCAGCCCGACATGGGCGCCTTCATCGTCATCGCGGCGATCGCCATGGGCATCCTCTTCCTCGGCGGCGTCAACGCGCGCATGTCGCTGCTCATCGCCGCGGTGGTGGTGGCCACCTTCGTGCTCATCATCGCCTTCGACGACCTGCGCCGCGAGCGCATCCTGGCCTACCTCGACCCCTGGAACCCGAAGTACGTGCAGGGCAAGGCCTACCAGCTCACGCACAGCCTGATCGCCATCGGCCGCGGCGAGCTCTTCGGCCAGGGCCTGGGCGCAAGCGTCGAGAAGCTGCACTACCTGCCGGAGGCGCACACCGACTTCCTGCTCGCGGTGATCGGCGAGGAACTCGGCTTCGTCGGCGTGGCCACGGTGATCGTGCTCTTCTTCTGGCTGACGCGGCGGCTGTTCGTCATCGGCCGACAGGCGATCGCGCTCGACCGCGTCTTCGCCGGGCTGATGGTGCAGGGCATCGGGCTGTGGATGGGTGCGCAGGCCTTCATCAACATGGGCGTGAACCTGGGCGTGCTGCCGACCAAGGGCCTGACGCTGCCGCTGATGAGCTACGGCGGCTCGGCGATCCTCATGAACCTCGTCGCGCTGGCCCTGGTCGTGCGCGTCGATCGCGAGAACCGAAGCCTCATGCGCGGGGGCAGCCGATGAGCCATCTCGTCATCATGGCCGCGGGCACCGGCGGGCACATCATCCCGGGGCTCGCCGTGGCGCGCGAGATGGCCGCGCGCGGCTGGACCACGAGCTGGCTCGGCACGACCTCGGGCATGGAGAACCGGCTCGTGCCCAGGGCCGGCATCGCGCTCGACGCGATCGCCTTCTCCGGCCTGCGCGGCAAGGGCCTGCTGGGCTGGCTCAGCGGCGGATTGCGGCTGCAGAAGGCGTTCTGGGACTGCCATCGCATCCTGCGCCGGCGCGCCGCGGACGCGGTGCTCGGCATGGGCGGCTACGTCTGCTTCCCCGGCGGCCTGATGGCGACGGCGCTGGGCAAGCCGCTGGTGCTCGTCAACTCGGATGCCGCGCTGCTGCTGTCCAACAAGTGGCTGCTGCCGGTGGCGGACCGCGTGCTCTTCGGCTTCCCCGGCGAGGCTGCCGGGCGCACACGTAACGCGGTCGTCACCGGCAACCCGGTGCGCGCGGAGATCGAGGCCATCGCCGCGCCCGAGCAGCGGCTGGCGCCGCGGCAGGGCCGGCTGCGCGTGCTCGTGGTCGGCGGCAGCCTGGGCGCGCGCGTGCTCAACGACGCGCTGCCGCAGGCGCTGGCGCTGCTGGCGCCCGAGGAGCGCCCGCGGCTCACGCACCAGACCGGCAACGCGCACCACGCGGCGGTGGCCGCCGCCTACGAGCGCGCGGGCATCGAGGTCGAGGTGCTGCCCTTCATCGACGACATGGCGGCGCAGCTCGCGCTCACCGACCTGATGATCTGCCGCGCCGGCGCGATCACGGTGAGCGAACTCTGCGCCGCGGGCGTGCCGGCCATCCTCGTGCCGCTGATCGTCTCCACCACCAGCCACCAGCGCGACAACGCGGCCTGGATGGCGCAGCGCGGGGCGGCGATCCACCTGCCGCAGACCGAGCTCACGCCGGAGCGCCTGGCCGCGCAGCTGCGCGCGCTCACGCGGCCGCAGCTGCTCGAGATGGCCTGCAGGGCGCGCACGCTGGCGCGGCCGCATGCCGCCGTGCGCGTGGCCGACGAGATCGAGGCGGTGGCGAAGCCGCGCCGGGCGGAGCTGCGCGCATGAAGCACGCGCTGCGCCACGTCCACTTCACCGGCATCGGCGGCGCCGGCATGAGCGGCATCGCCGAGATGCTGCACGCGCAGGGCTACACGGTCAGCGGCAGCGACCTCGCGCCGAGTGCCACGACCGCGCGCCTGCAGCAGCTCGGCATCCGCGTGGCACTCGGGCACGCCGCGCAGAACATCGCCGGCGCGCAGGCGCTGGTGGTGTCGACGGCGGTCGCACCCGACAACCCCGAGCTGGCCGCGGCGCGTGCGCGCGGCGTGCCGGTCGTGCATCGCGCGCAGATGCTGGCCGAGCTGATGCGCCGCCAGCAGGGCATCGCCATCGCCGGCACCCACGGCAAGACGACCACCACCTCGCTCGTCACCGAGGTGCTCATCGAAGCCGGCGTCGACCCGAGCTTCGTCATCGGCGGCACGCTCGCGCGCACCGGCACGAACAGCGGCCTCGGCCGCGGCGAGTTCATCGTCGTCGAGGCCGACGAGAGCGACGCCTCCTTTCTGCACCTGCTGCCGGTGCTCGCCGTCGTCACCAACATCGACGCCGACCACATGGACGCCTACGGCCACAGCGTCGAGCGCCTGCGCACGGCCTTCGTCGACTTCCTGCACCGCATGCCCTTCTACGGCGCCGCGGTGGTGTGCAGCGACGACGCCGGGGTGCAGGCCATCCTGCCGCGCGTCGAGCGCCCGCTCGTGCGCTGCGGCCTGCGCGAGGGCGCCGAAGTGCGCGCGCGCGAGCTGCGGGCGCTGCCCGGCGGCGGCATGCGCTTCGTCGCCGAGCGCCGCGGCGCCGCGCCGCTGCCGGTGACGCTCGGCCTCTCCGGCGAGCACAACGTGCGCAACGCGCTCGCGGCGATCGCCGTGGCCGGCGAGCTCGGCCTGCCCGACGAGGCGGTGCAGCGCGCGCTGGCCGGATTCGCGGGGGTGGGTCGCCGCTTCCAGGCGCATGGAGCCTGGCGCTGCGCCGACGGCGGCGAGTGCACGCTGATCGACGACTACGGCCACCATCCGGCGGAGATCGCCGCGGTGCTCGCGGCCGCGCGCGGTGCCTTTCCCCGGCGTCGCCTCGTGCTCGCCTTCCAGCCGCACCGCTACACGCGCACGCGCGACTGCTTCGCCGACTTCGTGCAGGTGCTCGGCCGGGCCGATGCGGTCTGGCTGACCGAGGTCTACGCCGCCGGCGAGGCGCCGATCGCCGGCGCCGACGCCGCCGCGCTGGCGCATTCGCTCGCCGGCCGCGGCGTCGCCGTGCAGCTCGTGCCGCGGCTGGCCGATCTGCCGGCGGCGCTGGCCGCGCAACTGCGCGGAGGCGACGTGCTGCTGACGCTGGGCGCGGGTTCGATCGGCGGCACCTGTGCGGCCCTGCGGGCACTGGACAGCACGCAGGGCACGGCGCAGACCTTGCCGAAAGGGGCATGACGATGAACGATCCGGTGCGCATCGACGTCGGCGACCTCGGCCGGACCGCGGTGCTGATGGGCGGCGACAGCGCCGAGCGCGAGGTTTCGCTGATGTCCGGCCAGGGCGTGCTGGACGCGCTGCGCGCACTCGGCGTCGACGCGCACGCCTTCGATCCGGCGGCGCAGCCGCTGTGCGATCTGCGCACGCAGGGCTTCGCGCGCGCCTTCATCGCCCTGCACGGCCGCCACGGCGAGGACGGCACGGTGCAGGGCGCGCTCGAGCTGCTGCGCATCCCCTACACCGGCAGCGGCGTGATGGCCAGCGCGATCGCCATGGACAAGGTGATGACCAAGCGCGTCTGGCTCGCCGAAGGCCTGCCGACGCCGCGCTGGGTGTGCCTCGGCGCCGGGCAGCGCGCGCGCGAGGAGCTGCAGGCGGTGCCTGACGCACTGGGCCTGCCGCTCATCGTCAAGCCCGCGCGCGAAGGCAGCTCGATCGGCGTGAGCAAGGTGCTCGGCTATTCGCAGATGCAGGACGCGGTGACGCTCGCCGCCAGGCACGACGCCGACGTGCTGTGCGAGGAGTTCATCGAGGGCCTCGAGCTCACCTGCCCGGTGCTCGGGCAGGGGGCGTCGGCGCGCGCGCTGCCGGTGATCCGCATCGACGCGCCCGAGGGCCGCTACGACTACCAGAACAAGTACTTCACCGACGTCGTCGCCTACCGCGTGCCCAGCGGCCTGGCGCCCGCGGAGGAGGAACAGGTGCAGCGGCTGACGCTGGCCGCCTACCAGGCGCTCGGTTGCCGCGGCTGGGGCCGTGCCGACCTCATGCTGCGCGCGAGCGACCGCCGCCCCTTCCTCATCGAGATGAACACCAGCCCCGGCATGACCGGGCATTCGCTGGTGCCGATGTCGGCCAAGGCCGCCGGCATCGACTATCCGCAGCTGTGCCTGCAGTTGCTGGCCGCGGCGACGCTGGACGGCGCCGCCGCAAGGGGTGGTCTATGAGCGGCCTGCGCCTGACGCGCGACGCTGCGCCGGCCGTGATGCCGGCGCTGCCCGCCGACGTGCGCCTGACGCAGGCGGTGGCCAGCCTCGTCTTCCTGCTGCTGGCGGCGCTGCTGCTGGCTGCGCTGCTGCTGTGGCTGGCGCGCTCGCCGGCGTTCCAGCTGCGCGGCATCCGCGTCGAGGGCGCGCTGCAGCGCATCGACGCCGGCTCGCTGCGCACGAGCGTGGCGCCGCGGGTGTCGGGCAACTTCTTCAGCGCCGACCTGGATGCCGTGCGCGCCGCCTTCGAGAGCGTGCCCTGGGTGCGCCGCGCCAGCGTGCGCCGCGTCTGGCCCGACCGCCTGGTGGTGACGATCGAGGAACACCAGGCCGCGGCGCTGTGGCAGGCCGACGAGCGCGAGGATCGCCTCGTCAACCGGCAGGGCGAGGTGTTCGCCGCCAACGTCGGCGACGTCGAGGACGAGGCGCTGCCGACCTTCGTCGGCCCCGAAGGCAGTGCGGCGGCGCTGCTGTCCATGTACCGGCGGCTGCAGCCGCTCGTGCAGACGCTGCAGGCGCGGGTCGAGCGGCTGCAGCTCTCGGCGCGCGGCAGCTGGCGCGTGCTGCTCGACGGCGGCGCGCGCCTGGAGCTCGGCCGCGGCGTCGAGGACGAGGTGCTGGCGCGCACGCAGCGCTTCGTGCGCACGCTGCCGCAGGTGACCGAGCGCCTGCGTGCGCCGCTGGAAGCCGCCGATCTTCGCCACACCGACGGCTACGCCGTGCGCCTGCGCGGCGTCAGCACCCTCCAGGCCGCGCCCGCGGGGGCCCCTCCCGCACGCTGAAGAGCACACCTCATGCCCAAGGAACAAATGGACCTCGTTTTCGGTCTCGACATCGGCACCGCCAAGGTGATGGTGGTTGCCGCCGAGGTGCTGCCCGACGGCGAGCTGCGCGTCGCCGGCCTGGGAGTCGCCCCCGCGCACGGCCTGAAGCGCGGCGTGGTCGTCAACATCGACGCCACCGTGCAGAGCATCCAGCAGGCGCTGAAGGAGGCGGAGATGATGGCCGCCTGCAAGATCGACCGCGTCTACACCGGCATCACCGGCAGCCACATCCGCGGCCAGAACAGCACCGGCATGGTGATCGTGCGCGACAACCGCGAGGTCACGCCGGTGGACGTGACGCGGGTCATCGAGACCGCGAAGGCGATCAACATCCCCGGCGACCAGCGGCTGCTGCTGGTCGAGCCGCAGGAGTACGTGATCGACGGCCACGAGGTGAAGGAGCCGATCGGCATGAGCGGCAGCCGCCTCGAGGTCAAGGTGCACATCGTCACCGGGGCGCAGAGCGCGGCCGAGAACATCCTCAAGTGCGTGCGCCGCTGCGGCCTCGAGGTCGAGCGCCTGGTGCTCAACCCGAGCGCCAGCGCCGCGGCGGTGCTGACCGAGGACGAAAAGCAGCTCGGCGTGGCCGTGGTCGATATCGGCGCCGGCACCACCGACGTGCAGATCTACACCGAGGGCAGCGTGCGCCACACCGCGGTGATCCCGATCGCCGGCGACCTCGTCACCAGCGACATCGCCATGGCCCTGCGCACGCCGACCAAGGACGCCGAGGAGATCAAGGTCGAGCACGGCGTGGCCAAGCAACTGCTGGCCGACCCCGCCGAGCAGGTGGAGGTGCCGGGCCTGGGCGACCGCGAGCCGCGCATGCTCAGCCGCCAGGCGCTGGCCGGCGTGATCGAGCCGCGGGTGGAGGAGATCTTCTCGCTCGTGCACCAGGTCATCCGCGAGAGCGGCTACGAGGAGCTGCTCTCCAGCGGCGTCGTCCTCTGCGGCGGCAGTGCGGTCATGCCCGGCATGGTCGAGCTCGGCGAGGACATCTTTCTCAAGCCCGTGCGCAAGGGCTTGCCGACTTACCGCGGCGCCTTGGCCGACATGGTCGCCAACCCGCGCTCGGCGACGGTGATGGGGCTGCTGGAGGATGCGCGGCTGGCGCGCGCGCGCGGCCAGAGGGCGGCGGCGCAGGGCGGGTCGATGTCGACCCTGATCGGGCGCGCCCGCGACTGGCTGCTGGGGAATTTCTGAAGAGGTTCGAGGAAGGGGCGGCCATTCGAGGCCCCGTGAGAGAAGAAGCAAGCGACTGTTCTCTTTTTTTGGCAACTGCAAGCGACCCGAAGGAGGTTCACATGCCTATCGAGATGATCGAAGAGTTTGACCAGGGCACCCAGATCAAGGTGATCGGGGTCGGCGGCGGCGGCGGCAACGCCGTCGAGCACATGATCGCGCAGGCGGTGCAGGGCGTGGACTTCATCTGCGCCAACACCGACTCGCAGGCGCTCAACCGCAGCAACGCGCGCACGCTGGTGCAGCTGGGCACCTCGGGCCTGGGCGCGGGCTCCAAGCCCGAGGTCGCGCGCGCCGCCGCCGAGGACGCCGAGGCGCAGATCCGCGAGGCGATCGTCGGCGCGCACATGCTCTTCATCACCGCAGGCATGGGCGGGGGCACCGGCACGGGCGCCGCGCCGGTGATCGCGCGCGTGGCCAAGGAGATGGGCATCCTCACCGTGGGCGTGGTCACCAAGCCCTTCGAGTTCGAGGGCCGCCGGCGCGGCAAGCAGGCCGACGACGGCGTCGTCGAGCTCGAGGCCAACGTCGACAGCCTGATCGTCGTCCTCAACGAGAAGCTGCTCGAGGTCATGGGCGACGACGTGACGCAGGAGCAGGCCTTCGCGCACGCCAACGACGTGCTGAAGAACGCGGTCGGCGGCATCAGCGACATCATCCACATCCCGGGTCTCGTCAACGTCGACTTCGAGGACGTGAAGACGGTGATGAGCGAACCCGGCAAGGCGATGATGGGCACCGCCACCGCCGGCGGCCCGGACCGCGCCACCAAGGCCGCCGAGGCGGCCGTGGCGTGCCCGCTGCTGGAGGGCATCGACCTCTCGGGCGCGCGCGGCGTGCTGGTGCTGATCGCCGCGGCGAAGAACAGCTTCAAGCTCGCCGAGAGCCGCAACGCGATGAACACCATCCGCCGCTACGCCGCCGACGAGGCGCACGTCATCTACGGCACCGCCTACGACGAATCCCTGGGCGACCAGCTGCGCGTGACGGTCATCGCCACCGGCCTGTCCAGCGCACGGAGGGCTGAAAGTCGCCCCCCCACGCTGAACGTCGTGCAGCCCGCGGCGGCGCCACTGCGCACCGGCACCGACAACCTGCCCATCCTCAACCAGCCGATGCAGCCGACCCAGGCGGGCGCGGGCGACTACGCCGGCCTGAACACGCCCAGCGTGTGGCGCAACGCGCGCAGCCAGGCGGCGGCCAAGGTCGAGGCCTTGTCCAGCAACGGCATGGACGAGATCGAGATCCCGGCGTTCCTGAGGAAGCAGGCCGACTGAAGACGGCTGCGCCCGGCGGCTCGGTCACGAGGGCGCCTGCGGGCGCCCTCGTCGTCACGAATCGTCGGGAATCGTCAGGCCGTCCGCGGCGGCGCCACGCCGAGCAGATCGAGCGCCTGCCGGAACGAGGCCTGCGGCCGCGCGACGTCGAAGTACACGGCGCGCATGCCGGTCGCGACCGCGGCGTCGACGTTGCGTTGCTGGTCGTCGACGAACACACAGTGCTGCGCCGGCACGGCCAGGCGCTCCAGGCAGATGGCGAAGGCGCGCGGATCGGGCTTGAGGATGCCCGTGTAAGTGGCGTCGATGACGAAATCGGCGTGCTTCAGGATACCGACGCGGCCGCGCAGCTGCGGCCCGTAGAACAGATCCAGGTCGTTGGACAGCACGGCGACGCGACGGCCCGCCGCCTTGGCGGCCTCGACGGCGGCCACGGCCTCGGGGCGGATCACCGCATCGGGGTCGGTGCCGCGCGAACGAATCACGAGTTCGGAAATCTCCGTCCAGGTCTCGCCCAGCAGTTCGCCGACCTCGCGCGCACGAATGAGCCAGTACTCACGCTCCGTGATCGCGCCCTCCTCGAGCCGTTGCCAGAGCGGATCGCCGGCCGGATCGAAGGGGCCGCGCCAAGTCAGCGTCCCGGCCTTCAGCCCGAGAACCTGCTCGGTGTGCTCATGCGTTTCGAACGGGGTGCGGCTGACCACCCCGCCGAAATCCAGCAGCAAGACCTGATCCTTCATGCCTTCGCGTCGGTAGCCTCGGCGGGCATCCTACCCGAGCAGTGCGGCAGTCAGAGACCTCTCGTGCCGCCGTGTTCAGCCGGCGGGGTCGGCGAAATGGCGCTGGTAGCGCGACGGGAAGTCGGCCAGACGCAGCATCAGCGGCAGGTCGGCGGCGTTGAAGTCCGGGTCCCAGGCGGGCGGACCGAGCAGCCGGCCGCCGCAGCGCAGGTAGCCCTTGACCAGCGCCGGCGGCTCGGCGTCGAGGTCGTCGCGCAGGTGCGCCAGCGGCAGCGGCAGGCGCGGCGCGACGCGCAGCGCCGCGTCGACCAGATGCGTCTCGCGCAGCCGCCGCCACAAGCTGGCCGCGTGGTGGCCGCCGTCGCCGATGCCGACGCTCGCGCAGCCGATCACCACCTCGATGCGGTGGCGCTCGAGGAAGCCATACAGCGCGCCCCACAGCGCGAGGATCGCGCCGCCGGAGCGCCACTCGGGGTGCACGCAGGAGCGGCCGAGCTCGGCCGCGCGCAGCAGCAGCGCGCGCACCGGCTGCAGGTCGAATTCGCCGTCCGAGTAGAAGCCGCCGGCGCGACGCGCCGCGTCGGCGACCAGCACCCGGTAGGTGCCGACCAGCAGGCCGGCGCACGGGCCGTCGGCGACGCGCACCAGCAGGTGCTCGCAGAAGGCGTCGAAGCGGTCGGCGTCGTGCTGCGGCGGTGTTCCGGGCAGCGGCTGTGGCCGCGCGCCCATCTCGTCGACGAAGACGCGCCAGCGCAGCCGCTGCGCCTCGGCGACCTCGTCGGCAGGCCGCGCCCATGCGGCGACGAAGCGCGTCGTCGCCGGCGCCGGCGGATGCAGCGCGACAGCGCGATCGGGGGCCGCGTCGTGCGGGCGCGGTCGAAGGAGGGCGACATGGCTCATCGAGGTCCTCGCGGTGGCAGAGCCAGTGCATCGTCGTGGCGCACGATGACCGCCGCTTGACCGGCCCATGACCGCGGCGTGACGTGCGGCGGTCACGACACCGTCGCAAGGGCGCGGCCGGCGAGGCCGGGACGAGGAACTTCACCTCGACTTCGGGGTGGGTCTTCATGCGGGGCGTGGAGGCGGCCGGCTCGCCGTGGCAGCCATCCCGCGGCGTGCCTCGGGGCGCGACCGATGCCCGCGTGGCCGCGGGCTTCCACACGGTTGTCACACGAGGCGGCGATGCTGCGCGTCATGATCCCCAGCCCCGTTCATCGCTATGCGCTGCTGCGCGCGGAGATCGCCTGCCGCCTGTCGTGCACCGGCAAGTGGCACGGCCTGCCGGGCCTGCTCGACGCCCTCGACGCCGCGCGCACGGCCGGCGACGCGACAATCGGCGCCATGCTTCCCGCACGCGTTCGCCTGCCGGCCGCGCCGCTCGCCGCGATCGACCTCGGATCGAACAGCTTTCGCCTCGAGATCGGACGCCTCGAGCATGGCCGCTACCGGCGCGTCGACTACCTGAAGGAGACGGTGCGCCTGGGCGGCGGGCTCGACGCCGAGCGCCGCCCAGGGCGCGGGCGGGCGCCGGCGCGAGCTCGGCTGGGCGGCGGCGCTGCACGAGCTGGGCCTCGTCGTCTCGCACCACGACCACCACCGGCATGGGGCCTATCTGGTGGCGCATGCCGACGCCCCCGGCTTCTCGCAGGACCAGCAGCGCCATCTCGGCGCGCTGGTGCTCGGCCAGCGCGGCGGCCTGCGCAAGGTCGAGCCGACGCTCGCCCATCCCGATCGCCGCTGGCAGCTGCTGTGCCTGCGGCTGGCGGCGATCACCTGCCACGCGCGCGCCGACGCGCCGGCGGGTTGGCGGCTGAAGCGCGGGCCGAATGCCGCCGAGCTGCGCTTCGACACCGCCGGCGCGGTCGACCTGCGCACGCTGCACCTGTTGCGCGAGGAGGTACTGGCGTGGCAGCGCGGCAGCGCGCTCGGCCTGTCGGTGTGCGAGCCCGAAACCGCCGCCGCGTAGGCCGCCGCGGCGACCGCGGCCGACCTACAGCAGATCGGGCGAGCGCACCGCGAGCACCGTCAGCGGCGGGCCGCCGTCGCCGTTCCCGCGCGTGCGCAGCCACCAGACGCCGCCCTTCTTGATCCGCCACGGCAGCGTCGCTGCCGGATCGAGGCCGCCCACCAGCTGCGCGGCGACCAGCCCGAGCGTCGGCTGGTGGCCGACCACGAGCACCGCGACGCGCGAATCGTGCCAGCGCGCAGCGTCGAGCAGCCCGGCGACGCTGCCGTCGGGCGCCAGCGCGTCGACGCTGCGAAAGCTGCGGTCGAGCGCCCTCGCGGTCTGCTGCGCGCGTCGCGCCGGACTGGAGAGGACGCGCGAATGCTCGAGGAAGCGGCCGACGATCGAGCGCACGCGCACGTTCGCGGTCGTGCCCTGGACGCCGGGCGCCAGCATGCAGGCGCCGCGCACGACGAGGTCGATGCGCGCCCCGGCCTGCGACGCCCGCACCAGCGCCTGGATCGGTGTCGGGTCGGTCAGGGCGTTGCACTTGACGACGATGCGCGCGTTGTAGTTGCCGGTCGACAGGTGCGCGTAGCGGCGCAGCACCGCGGTGCTGCGCCCGGCACCCTCGCGGCGCGTGATCAGCAGCAGCTTGGCATGCGTCTTCAGTCCGACGATGCCGTAGACCACCTGCGCGCCGACCGCCTCGAGCCGCTCGGCCCAGTTGATGTTCGCCTCCTCGTCGAAGCGCGCCTTCAGCTCGACGACGACCGTGACCTCCTTGCCGCGCCGCGCCGCCTCGCCGAGCCCGAACTGCTGCAGCAGGAAGGCCGACAGCGGCGGCGGGCAGCTCGTCACGACCTCGAGGCGGATCGCCTTCCCGAAATGCCGCGTCGTCAGCCCCGAACGCAGCGCCTGGCGCAGGTTCGTCACCTCCTCGTCGTCGACCTCGAGCTCGGAGTCGCGGGTGACACGGAACTGCGAGAACGCGACCACGGTGCGGCCGCCGAACAGCGACCCGAGGTGCGCACGTATGACGCTCGACAGCAGGACGAAGCCCTGGCGGCCGCCGGTCAGCGCGTCGGGCAGGCGGATCACCCGCGGCAGCACGCGAGGCACCTTGACGATCGCGATCGCGTTGCGCCGCCCGAAGGCGTCGCGCCCGTCGAGCTGGACGATGAAGTTCAGCGACTTGTTCGCGACCTGCGGGAACGGGTGCGCCGGGTCGAGCCCGATCGGCACCAGCAGCGGCCGCACCTGCGACTCGAAGAAGCGGGCGACCCACTCGCGCTGGGGCGCGTCGCGCTCGGCGAAGTCGGCGAAGCGGACCTCGAAGAACCCGTCGAGATTCGACGAGACGATCGTGATGTAGCGCAGTCGCTCGAGCAGCGGCACATCTGCGCGCTGCGCCTGCGCGAGCACGCGGCGGTTGAACTCGAGGATGGAACGCTCGCGCCCGAGCAGGGACGGCGCGACGGCGGCCGACGGCACGACGGCCGGCGGCACGACGGCCGCCGACGCATCGACCGTGGTCTGGACGAAGGCGGTCTCCATCCCGCAAGGCGATGACGGCGGCGTGACCGCGTCGTGACAAGCGGCCTCGCCGCCGGCGGCTCGATGCCGTCAAGCGGGCCGCGCACCCCATGCGTGCCGCACGACGAGCCCGAGCAGGGTCAGCACGGCGAAGGCGCCGCCGGCGATGAAGGTCGCCTGCGAGCCGAGCCGCTCCCACAGGACGCCTGCGATTACGCTGGCCAGCAGCATCGCCACTCCGCTGACCAGGTTGAACAAGCCGAAGGCTGTACCCCGCAGGTCGTCGGGCGCCGTGCCGGCCACCATCGCCGCCAGCAGCCCCTGCGTCATGCCCATGTGCAGGCCCCACAGCGCCACGCCCAGCAGCAGCGTCGGCCATCCGGTGGCCAGGGCGAGCACCGCGTCGGCGGCAACCAGCACCGCGAGCCCCCAGGCCAGCAAGACGCCGTGGCTCATGGCGTCCGACAGCTTGCCGAACGGGTAGGCGCTGGACGCGTAGACGACGTTCATCGCCACCATGACCAGCGGCACCAGCGACACCGCGATCCCCAGCTGCTCGGCCCGCAGCACCAGGAAAGCCTCGCTGAAGCGGGCCAGCGTGAAGAGGGCGCCGAGGGCGACCACGCCCCAGTAGGCCATGCTCAGCCGACGCAGCGCTTCGCGCCGGATCGGGCTCCCGCGGGCCGCGCGCGGCGTCGGTTCGGGCTCGCGCACGCCGACCACGAGCAGCAGCACGGCAAGCGCGCCCGGTATCACGGCGACCCAGAACACGGCACGCAAGTCGCTGGTCCACAACAGCATCAGCGTCGTGGCGAGCAGCGGGCCGGCAAAGGCACCCACGGTGTCCAGCGCCTGCCGCAGGCCGTAGGCGGCGCCGCGCTGCGCCGGCGGCACCAGGTCGGCCACCAGCGCGTCGCGCGGGGCGCCGCGCATGCCTTTGCCGATACGGTCGACGAAGCGGGCGGCGACCACCATGCCGGCGCCCTGCGCCAGCGCAAAGGCCGGCTTGGTCAAGGCGCCGAGGGCATAGCCGAAGACCGCGAGGCCCTTGCGCCGGCGGAAGTGGTCGCTGAGCACGCCGGAGAACACCTTGACGATCAGTGCCGTGGACTCGGCAATGCCCTCGATCACGCCGACCACGATCACGCTCACCCCCAGCGTGGACACCAGAAACAGCGGCAGCAGGCTGTGCACCATCTCGGAGGAGATGTCCATCAGCATGCTGACGAAGCCGAGCACCCAGATGGCCCGGGGCAGCGCCGGCGCCGGCGCTGCGTCGACGTCTGACCGCGGCGGCATCAGACGGTGCGGCATTGCTGGATCTCGATCGTCGAGTGCACGATCTCCGCGTGGATCGACAGCCACTCGCGTACCTGCCGCGGCGTGAGGGGCTCGTCGTGGGTGATCAGGCCGAGCGCGCACGCGTAGGAGGACTTGCCGACGCGCCAGACGTGCAGGTGGGCAATCAGGGTTTCGCTGTCGGCGCCGCGCTTGCCGATCACCTCGCGAATTTCGTCGACGACCGGGTGGTCCATCTCGCGGTCCAGCAGCACCGTGCTGGTGTCGGCGATCAGGCCCTTGGCCCAGATCGCCACGAGGATCGCGCCGACGATGCCCGTCGCGGGGTCCAGCCAGGACCAGCCGAACAGCCAGCCGCCGGCCAGTGCGGCGATGGCGGCCACCGAGGTCGCGGCGTCGACGATCACGTGGAGGTAGGCGGCCTTGAGGTTGAGGTCATCGTGGCGGGGTTGACTGTGGGGGCCGTGGTCGTCGCTTCCCGGGGCATGACCGGGGTGGTCGTGTTCGTGCCCATGGTGGTGCGCTTCGCCGAGGATGCGCGCCGAGACGAGATTGACGACGAGGCCGATGCTCGCGATGAGCATCGCCTCCCGGTAGTGGATCGGTTCCGGCTTGATGAGTCGCTCGATCGAGCCGTAGACCATCAGCGCGACGACGCCGAGCAGGAAGATCGCGCTGGCGAACGCGCCGAGCACCTCGATCTTCCATGTGCCGAAGGCATAGCGCGGGTCATGGGCGTGCCGTCGCGCCGCGGCGTACGCAAAGGTGCTGAGCCCGATGGCCACGGCATGGCTGCTCATGTGGAAGCCGTCAGCCAGCAGCGCCATCGAGTTGTAGAACCAGCCGGCCGCGATCTCGACCACCATCATCCCGGCGGCGATCCACAGCACGAGCCGCGTGCCGCGTTCGCCGGCGACGTTGCCGTTGTCGAACCGGTGAGCGTCTCGCCATTCGGCGAGGTCGTGCTTGTGCATGCGGGCCTCTCTCGGAACGGCTTGCCGACGTCGTGCAGGGTCGGCATGCCCGGCTCGGCGACGCTGGCCGCTGCAGCGCCGTGGACTTGCCGCCGCGCCGACGATTTCCGTACGCCCCGGCCGCCCTGGAAGACCGCCGGAACACTGGCGAGCATCATGCCAAACGCCGGGCCGGATGCGATCCCCATCTCCCCCTGCCGGAGGACGGCGCGGCGCCCCCCAGGGAGGGGCGTCTGGGAGTAAGGTCGGCATCCGGCGGTCGCCGCCGCGGCGTGCTGCGCGGCGGTGGCGGCGCCGCCCGAGGTGCCGAGGCCCCGCGGCGGGTGCGCATCGGCGGGCCGGTCCCTGCTTCGCGATGACCGTGATTCCTGGAGAAGGCGATGAAGAAGAAGATGTCCTTCCGGCGCTTCGATGCCGAGCTCGACACCGACGTCTGCGATCCCTACAACAACGCCGAGCTCACGCTGACGCTGCGCATGGGCTTTCGGCAGATCAATCCGGCGGCCGGAGCGGCCGAGGGAAGCCACCATGACTACGGCGATGCCACCCAGCCGGCACGCCGGATCATCCGGTGGAGCGACTCCTCCTGGAAGGCCTGGAAGGCGAACTTCCTGCAATCCGCCGAAGCGTTCTGGAACGGCAGGTTCTGGCTGATCAACGATGCCGGGACCTTCGCGTTCGCCAGGGGCGCGACGACCTACTGTCCGAACGTGTGGTGCCGCTTCAGGCTGGTCGGCCAGGACGCGGCGACGGCCGGGAGCCATCACACCATCGACGTGGTGCGCCTGCACGCGAGCGAGAACTGGTTCGGCTCGCATTCGACCCTCTACGACAGCAAGGACACGAACCTCGTCCACAAGAGCACCGACAGCCGGGGCAAGGCGGTGATGCAGCGTGCGCATGTGCACGAGGTGGGCCACCTGCTGGGCCTCGACCACGTCGACGTGGGCAAGCCGCATTGCCTGCCCTCGGGCGACACCAACGCCTCGGCCTGCTACGGTATCGCCGATGGCGACATGAAGGCGGCGATGGGATCGGGCATGCAGCTGAAGCCGGAGAACGCCTATCCGTGGCGCGAGGCCCTGCGCAGCTTCGCCCTTGCCGATTCGTTGACGGCGGCGTTCAGGCCCGTTTCATCGGCCGGCCTGCTGCGGGCGCTGCAGATCCCGATCGTCTCGCTGACCTCGGTCTGGCCGGCGCGGATGCAACGGCACTACCCGCGCACGGCGGCCGAAGTGCAGGCCGGCCGAATGATCGTCTCGAGGCCCAACCGCGCCGTCTGAAGAAGGGTGGGGACCATGCGACGAAACAGCATCGTGGCCCTTGGTGCCGTGTTCATGGGGTTTGCCGGGCTGAGCGCGCCTGCCCTGCCGGGCAAGGTCGACGCCCCGACCGTATCAACGAGGAGTTGCAGGATGGACGCGATCAGGCAGTCGGTTTGTATCTATCAGGCGATCCTCGCGGACGTGGACAAGCATTACACGATGCGAGGCGGCGGCGGCATCGGTCGCATCGTCCAGAACTCGACGAGCTCGTATTCGGTCCACCTCCTTCAGGAGGGGCGTGAGGATGTCCGCACCTATGACGTGAGGCTCGCGCCCGACGGCAAGGTGACGATCACCGCGGTGACCGAGAGCACGGTCCGGCATTGAGGACGGTTCGGCGCCCGCGCCGCGCGGCGGCGCCGGGAGCCTCGGCAAGCGGTGCGCCACGGTGCCCTGCCTTCACGAGGCCATCGACGGCCGCAGCGCCATCGCCGCGCGCCAGCGCAGCAGCTGCGGGTGGCGCTCGTCGGGCCTGACCTTCACGATGCGCGCGAAGTCCACCGTCACCACGGCAGTGATGTCGGCGATGCTGAAGCGATCGGCGGCCACGAAGCCGCGGCCCTCGAGCTGCCGGTCGAGGTCGGCGAGGAACTGCTGCAGGCGCAGCAGGCCGCGCTCGGCCAACGCGGGGATCTGCGCGTAGTCGACGGGCCCGGGGAGGGCGCGCCCGGCCAGCGCCGGCGCGCGGTTGCGCAGGGCCTCGGCCACGGCCATCAGGCCCTCGAACTCGACGCGCCAGTTCCAGCTCGCGATCGCCGCCTTCTCGGCCGGCGTCGTGCCCAGCAGCGGCGGCTCGGGATAAGCCGCTTCGGCCCAGGCGGTGATGCCGGCGTTGTCGGTGAGCACCAGGCCTTCGTCGGTGCGCAGCACCGGCACCGTGCACTGCGGATTCAGGCGCCGGAAGGCGTCGCCGAGCTGCTCGCCGCGACCCAGGTCGACCTGCACGCTGGCGTGCGGGATGCCCTTCTCGGCGAGCAGGATGCGTGCGCGGCGCGGGCTGGGGGCGGTGACGCAATCGTAGAAGGTGATCATGCAGGCATCTCCGCAAGGCTGGCGCCGGGACCTGCATCATGCAGCCGTTGTCCGGCGGCGAAGGCTCGGGCATCATCATCGCCCACACCGCCCGCGGGAGGAACCCATGAGACGACGACTGATCGCCGCGACCGCGCTGGCCCTGCTGCTGGCGGCCTGCGGCGGGCGCTACCACCAGCAGATGCACAACGCCTGGCCCGTGGTCGAGGCCAGCGGCGACACCGTGAAGGCGGTCAACCCGGACCCGCTGCGCTTCCGGCAGGGAGCGGGCGCGGTCGTCATCATCTGGCGCACCTCCGGCGCAGACTACAGCTTTGCGCGCAACGGCATCGTCATCGACGGCGAGCTCGACCGGCCCGGCGGCAAGCTCAGCAGCCGTGAGCAGAACGAGATCATCGACTGCAAGCCGCTGGAGGATGGGCGCCGCTTCCAGTGCATCTACCGCAATTCGCGCCCCGGCGCCTTCAAGTACAGCGTGCACCTGCTGCGCCAGGGCAAGGCGCTGGCACCGCTGGATCCGCAGATCACGAACATGGAGTGATCTGGCGCCGGGGCTCGTCGACGAGCGGCGATCGACAGGCGGCATCGATCCCGGCATCGACCTCGGTCGCCGTGGCGACTCGGCCCTGCCCTTCGGCAAGGGCGTAGCGTGTTTCCCCGAGCGCCTGCCGCGCCTGCCGCATGAGCGGATGGATGAAGGCCTCGTCGCTGGGATCACGGCGTATGCCCGTTCGCGCCGCCTGCGACTCCCCGGCGCCATAGAGCCAGGCCGCGCGCACGGCCTCGCCGCCGGCCGCGGCGAGGCCCGCGCAGACCTCGAGCAGGCTTTGCCCGACGGGCTGTGAACCGATCTCGGCAGCCACCTGCCGGACTTCGCACAGCATGCGGCGCGCGCCCTCCAGGTCCGCGCGCATGATCGCCACCATGGCCTGGTTGAGCAGCCCGATGGCCATGCTCTCGCGGTCGCCCATCTCGCGTGCCAGGGCGATCACCAGTTCGTACAGGGGCTCGGCCGCCGCCAGCTCCCCGGCGGCGCGATGCAGCAGCGCCAGCGAATTGCTGGCCACCATGCGGGGCCTGGCGTTCCCGGCGCGCTCGGTGATCCGGATCGTGGCTTCGTAGAGGGCCTGCGCCGCAGCGCGGTCGCCCAGGGCGAGGTAGGCCATCCCCAGGGGCTGCATCACCGCCCCGAGGCGGCCGGCATCCTCGAGCTCATGGGCGATGGCCCGGCTTTCCTCGAGGTGGCGGCGCGCCTCCTCGAAGCGGCCGAGGAAACAGCAAAGCTGCCCGGCATCGCAGAGCACGCGGCAGCGGCCGAAGCTGCGCTCCTGCGGCTGCGTGCGCGCCAGCGCCTCGAGGGTGATGCGCAGGCCGAGCTCGAGCAGCCCGCGCGTGCGCCAATAGGCCTTGAGCACGAAGACGAGTTCCAGCCCGTCGTCGCGGCAGGCGGCGTCGCGGCCGCAGCTTTCGTGCGCGGCCAGCAGGTTGTCGCGCTCGGCATCCAGGCACTGCAGCCAGGCCGCCTGCTCGGGGCCGGAGAGCTTCTGCGGCGAGGCCGCGGCAAAGTGCAGGAAGTGCCGTACGTGGCGCCGCTGCGTCGCCGTCTCGTCGCCGCTGGCGGCAAGCTTCTCGGCGGCGTAGGCGCGCACGGTGTCGAGCATGACGTAGCGCTCGCTTTCGGGCGCCAGGCAGACGAGCGACTTCTCGGCCAGGCGGCCAAGCTGATCCAGCACCTCCGTCTCGTCCAGTCCGGCGTCGGCGGTGACCGCCTCGGCGGCCTCGAGCGTCCAACCGCCGGCGAACACCGACAACCGCGCGAACAGCAGCCGCTCGGGCACGCTCAGCAGCTCGTGGCTCCAGTCGATGAGCGCGCGCAGCGTGCGCTGACGCGGCAGCACGGTCTCGTCGTCGGTCTTCAGCAGCGCGAAGCGGTCGACCAGCCGCCGGGCGATGACCTGGACCGACAGGGCGCGCACGCGCGCGGCGGCGAGCTCCAGCGCCAGCGGAATGCCGTCCAGCATGCGGCAGATCGCCGCCACCGCCTCGGCGTTGCCGGCCTGCAGCGCGAAGGCCGGCTGCACGGCGTGCGCGCGTTCGACGAAGAGCTGCACGGCCTCGTGGCGCAGCAGCTCCGCAGGCGCGCTGCGGCCGCCGAGCTCGGCGGGCCCGGGCACCGACAGCGCCGGCACCGGGTAGACGGTCTCGCCGGCGATCTTCAGCGTGTCGCGGCTGCTGGCCAGCAGCCGCACGCCGGCACCCGCCTGCAGCAGCTGCTTGGCGAGTTCGGCGCAGGCGTGCAGCACATGCTCGCAGTTGTCGAGGACGATCAGCAGCCGGCGCTCGCGCACCCAGTGCAGCAGCGTCTCGGTCAGGCTGCGCCCGCGCTCCTCCTGCAGGCCGAGCACGCCGGCCATCTGCTGCGGCACGCGTGCCGCGTCGACCAGGGGCGCGAGCTCGACCAGCCAGACGCCGTCCGGGTAGTCGTCCAGCAGCGTGGCGGCCAGCTGCAGCGACAGCCGCGACTTGCCCATGCCGCCCATGCCCAGCAGCGTCAGCAGTCGCGAGCGCGCGAGCATCGCGCGCGCCTCGGCGAGTTCGCGCTCGCGCCCGACGAAGCGGTTCAGCGCCTGCGGCAGGTTGCTCGGCGTGCGCGCCAGCGCGCGCAGCGGCGGGAAGGCCGCGCGCAGCGAAGGGTGCAGCAGTTGCTGCAGGTGCTCGGGCTCGTCGAGGTCGCGCAGCCGCGCCGCGCCCAGGTCGAGCAGCGCGCAGGACTCGGGCAGGCGCGCGCGCACGGCCTCGGCCACCGCCTGCGACAGCAGCACCTGCCCGCCATGCGCGGCGGCCATGATGCGCGCGGCGCGGTTGAGCGCGGGACCGAAGTAGTCGCCGTCGCGCTGCTCGGCCGGCCCCAGGTGCAGGCCGGCGCGCACCTTCAAGGCGATGCCCGCCACCGCTGCACGCGCCAGTTCCTGCTGCAGCATCAGCACCGCCTGCAGCGCGTCCACGGGTTCGTCGAAGACGGCGTGGATGCCGTCGCCGGTGGTCTTGACGATGCGACCGCGCCAGGCGCCGACGGCGTCGCGGCAGATCGCGTCATGCTGCGCGAGCGCGCTGCGCATCGCCTCGGGCTCCTGCTCCCACAGGCGCGTGCTGCCTTCGATGTCGGTGAAGACGAAGGTCGCGGTGACGGCTTGATCGGACACTTGGGCGGTGACGACGCGCGCGAGCTGCGCGCTTGCCGCCGGATTGTGGACCCGGGTGCCGGCGCCGGCGGATGTCCAGCGTCAACCCGCGACGCCGGGGCGCCGGGCGTGGGCAAGCCCGATCCTCGCCCTATGATGACCGCATGCTGGCCGCCCCCGCTCCCTGGCACGCGCGCCTCGCGGCGCTGCAGCACCACGGGCTGGCGAACTGGCGCACGCTGCGGCTGGGTGCGCTGGCGGTGGCGCTGGCGCTGACGCCGTCGACCTATCGCCGGCCCTGGCGACAGCCGCTGGCGGCGCAGCTCGTGCGCGCGGCCTATCCGCTGCTGCCCTGGTTCACGCTGCTGGCGGCCATCGCCAGCCTCGTCGTCATCCGCATCGTGCTGGTGACGGCGCAAAGCTACGGCCTGTCGCAGTACGCGCTGGGCATGGTGGTGCGCGTGCTCGTGCTCGAGTTGATCCCCCTGTCGGCGGCGCTTGCGGTGGCGCTGCGCGTGACCCTGCCGATGGCTGCCGAAGTCGCCGGAGCGCGGGCGGGCGGGGTGTCCAGCCTGCCCTGGTTGCGCGCGCAGCTGGCGCCGCGCGTGCTGGCCGGCGTCGTCGCCGTGCTGCTGCTGGTGACGGTGGGCTCGCTGCTGGCGCTGGTGCTGGCCTACCTGCTCGCGCACGGCTTCACGCCCTATGCATTCGCGCGCTTCACGCGTCTGGTCGGCCAGATCTTCGACCCAGTGGTCGCGCTCGTCTTCGTGCTGAAGACCGGCGCGCTGGCGCTGGCGGTGTCGGTGGCGCCGCTGGGTGCTGCCGTGCAGGCGCGCGCGGCCGCCGCCGAGGCCGCGGCGCAGCGCGGCGCGCTGCGGCTCTTCGTGCTCGTGCTGGCGATCGAGATCCTCGCGCTGATGGGCAACTACCTGCAATGACCGATCCGCTGCCGCCCGAACCCCCGGTCGCGAAGCCCGCCGACCCGCCGCCGGCCGACGCCGCGCAAGCCGCGCTCGAGCGCCGCGCCGCCGCATTGCTGGTGCTGCTGGGAGGGCTGCTGCTGGCCTCCGTGCTGTACGTGCTCTACGCCCGCGGCAGCTTCGAGCCGACGCAGCGGCTGGTGCTGCTGGCGCAGGACAGCGAGGGCGTGAGCGTGGGCATGGACATGACCTTCTCCGGCTTCCCGATCGGTCGCGTGCGACGCATCGAGCTGGCGGCGGACGGCAACGTGCGCATCCTCGTCGACGTGCCGCGCAAGGACGCGCACTGGCTGCGCACGTCCAGCGTGTTCACGATGTCGCGCGGGCTCGTCGGCGGCACGGCGATCAAGGCCTACAGCGGCATCCTGTCCGATCCGCCCTTGCCGGACGGCGCCGAGCGCACGGTGCTCGCCGGCGACGCGACGGCCGAGATTCCGCAGCTCATGAGCACCGCGCGCGAGCTGCTGACCCATCTGGGCCGGCTGACGGCGCCCGAGTCGCCGCTTTCGCTCACGCTGGACAACCTGCAGCGCAGCAGCGGCCGCCTGGACGTGCTGCTGGACAAGACGGCCGGCAGGCACGGCGCACTCGGTGCGCTGTTGGGCGAGGACGCGCCGCAGGTCGCGGCCACGCTGGCGCGCACGCAGCAGCTGCTGGCGCGGCTGGATGCGCTGGCCGCGCGCACCGAAGGCGTGATCGCGCACGCCGACGACAGGCTGCTGGGCGAGCAAGGCCTCGCCGCCGACGCGCAGGGCGCGGTGCGCCGGCTCGACGCGCTGCTGGCCGACGCGCGCAGCAGCCTGCAGAAGGTCGACGCCGTGCTGCAGGACGCGCAGGCGGTGGCCGCGCAGGCGCGCGTGGCCAGCGCCGACCTCGGTGCGCTGCGTGCCGAGGTCGACGCCAGCCTGCGCAAGGTCGAGCAGCTGGTGAACGACCTCAATCGCCGCTGGCCCTTCAGGCGCGAACCGGAGTTGAAGCTGCCATGAAGCCTGTGCGCGCCCGTCGCCTGCCGACCGCCATTGCGCCGCTGTCCCTCGCGCTGTGCCTCGTGCTGGCGGGCTTGCTCGCCGGCTGCGCGGGAACGCCCGCACCCGACTGGCGGATCAACGCCGGCTCGGCGCTGCAGCGCATGCAGCAGGCGCTGCTGCAGGGCAAGGACCGTGTGGCGACGAACGAGTACCGGCGCGCGCGTGACGAAGTCGCCGCCACCGGCCGGCCGGACCTGGTGGCGCGCGTCGAGCTGCTGCGCTGCGCCGCCTGGACGGCGAGCCTGCAGTTCGAGCCCTGCGAAGGCTTCGAGCGCCTGCGCCTCGATGCCGCGGCGCCCGAGCAGGCCTATGCCGCGTACCTGCGCGGCCACCTCGACGCCGGTCAGCGCCACCTGCTGCCACCGGCGCAGCAGCCGCTGGCCGTGGCGCCGCAGGGCGATGCGGCGCAACGGGCTGCGCTGCAGGCCACCGCCGATCCGCTTTCGCGTCTGCTCGCCGCGGCCCTCTGGCTGCAGGCCGGGCAGGCCGCGCCCGAGGTCATCGCGCTGGCGGTGCAGACCGCGTCGGCGCAGGGCTGGCGCCGTCCGCTGCTGGCCTGGCTGACCCTGCAGCAGCAGCGCGCGCGGCAGGCCGGCGACATCGCCGAGGCCAACCGCATCGGCCGCCGCATCGAGCTGGTGCTGCAGGGCCGGGACGGTTGACGCCGCCTCAAGCCGCCAGCGCGCGCGCGTGGTGCGCGATGTGCTCGCCGATGAAGCTGGCGATGAAGTAGTAGCTGTGGTCGTAGCCGGCATGCATGCGCAGCTCGAGCGCATGGCCGGCGGCACTGCAGGCCTGCTGCAGCAGCTCGGGCCGGAGCTGGTCGAGGAACTCGTCGTCCTCCCCCTGATCGACGAGCAGGGGCAGACGCTCGCGTGCCCGGCCCAGCAGGTGCACCGCATCCCATTCGCGCCAGTGGCTGGCGTCGGCACCGAGGTAGGCACCGAGCGCCTTGCGCCCCCAGGGCACCTGCGAGGGCGCGACGATGGGCGCGAAGGCCGAGACGCTGCGGTAGCGCCCCGGGTGGCGCAGCGCGGTGACGAGCGCGCCATGCCCGCCCATGCTGTGCCCGCAGATGCCGCGCGCGCCGCTGGCCGGGAAGTGCTGCTCGACGAGCGCGGGCAGTTCGTCGGCGACATAGTCCTGCATGCGGTAGTGCGCCGCCCAGGGCGGCTCGCTGGCGTTGACGTAGAAGCCCGCGCCCTGGCCCAGGTCGTAGGCCGCGTCGTCGGCGACGCCCTCGCCGCGCGGGCTGGTGTCGGGTGCGACGAGGATCAGCCCGTGCGCGGCGGCGAACGCCTGTGCGCCGGCCTTGGTGATGAAGTTCTGCTCGGTGCAGGTCAGGCCCGAGAGCCAGTACAGCACCGGCCGCTGCTCGCCCCGCAGCGCCGCGGGCGGCAGGTAGAGGCCGAATTTCATCGGCGTGCCCGTGCTGCGGCTGGCGTGCTGCCAGACTTCCTGGCGGCCGCCGAAGCTGGCGTGCTGTTCGATGCGCTTCATGGCGGGGCTCAGCCGTGGTGCACGACGCTGCGGATCGACTCGCCCGCGTGCATCAGCTCGAAGGCGCGGTTGATTTCCTGCAGCGGCATCGTGTGCGTGACGAAGGGCGCGAGCCGGATGCGCCCGGCCATCGCGTCCTCGACCATGCCGGGAAGCTCGCTGCGGCCCTTGACGCCGCCGAACGCTGTGCCCAGCCAGCGCCGGCCGGTGACGAGCTGGAACGGCCGCGTCGAGATTTCCTGCCCGGCGCCGGCGACGCCGATGATCACCGACTGGCCCCAGCCGCGATGCGCGCATTCGAGCGCGGCGCGCATCACCTTGACGTTGCCGATGCACTCGAAGGAATGGTCGACGCCCCAGCCGGTCATGGCGACGATGACCTCCTGGATCGGCTGCTCGTGGTCGTTCGGGTTCACGCAGTCGGTGGCACCGAAGGTGCGCGCGAGGTCGAACTTCGACGGGTTGGAGTCGATGGCGATGATGCGTGCAGCGCGCGCGAGCTGGGCACCCTGGATCACCGCCAGGCCGATGCCGCCCAGGCCGAACACGGCCACCGTGTCGCCGGGCTGCACCTTGGCGGTGTTTTTCACCGCGCCCAGGCCCGTGGTCACGCCGCAGCCCAGCAGGCAGACCTGCTCCGGGTCGGCCTTCGGGTTCACCTTGGCCAGCGAAACCTCGGCCACGACCGTGTACTCGCTGAACGTGCTGCAACCCATGTAGTGGAAGATCGGCCGGCCGTCGAGCGAAAAGCGCGTCGTGCCGTCGGGCATCAGGCCCTTGCCCTGCGTGGCGCGCACGGCGGTGCACAGGTTGCTCTTGCCGCTCCTGCAGAACAGGCACTGGCCGCACTCGGCGGTGTAGAGCGGGATCACGTGGTCGCCGGGGCGCACGCTGGCAACGCCCTCGCCGACCTCGATCACCACGCCCGCGCCCTCGTGGCCGAGCACCGCCGGGAAGACGCCTTCGGGGTCGTCGCCGGACAGCGTGAAGGCGTCGGTGTGGCAGACGCCGGTGTGCGTGATCCTCACCAGCACCTCGCCCTTCTTCGGCGGGGCGACGTCGATGTCGACGATCTGCAGCGGCTTCCCGGCCTCGAAGGCCACGGCGGCGCGGGATTTCATCGGCGGGACCTCCGTTCACAGGCTGTCCGCAGGGATCGCGGGACGGTCGCAGCGTAGCGCATGGGCGCGCCGGCGTGTGCATCGGGGACAATCGCGACATCATGATTCCCCAACGCAGCCTGAAGTCGCTCACGCGCGCCGTCGGTGTCGGCGTGCACAGCGGTCAGAGGGTCGAGCTGACGCTGCGTCCGGCGCCGCCGGGCACCGGCATCGTCTTTCGCCGCATCGACCTGCCGCGACCGGTCGACATCCCGGTCACGCCCGAGGCCGTCAGCGACACCCGCATGGCGACGACGATCAGCCGCGTCGACGATCCCGGCGGCCCCAAGGTGCAGACCATCGAGCACCTGCTCTCGGCCTGTGCGGGCCTGGGCATCGACAACCTCTACGTCGACATCACCGCCGACGAGGTGCCCATCCTCGACGGCAGCGCGGCCAGCTTCGTCTTCCTGTTGCAGAGCGCGGGCATCGCGCTGCAGAACGCGCCCAAGCGCTTCCTGCGCGTGAGGAAGACGGTCGAGGTGCGCGAGGGCGAGGGCGCTGCGCTGAAGTGGGCGCGCCTTGCGCCCTTCGACGGCTACAAGCTCGCCTTCGAGATCGAGTTCCATCATCCGGCGCTGGATGCCACCGGCCAGCGCGTCGAGTTCGATTTCAGTTCCGGCCAGTACAAGCGCGACATCGCGCGCGCGCGCACCTTCGGCTTCACGCGCGACGTCGAGATGATGCGCGCGCGTGGCCTGGGCCTGGGCGGCAGCATGGACAACGTCATCGTCGTCGACGACTACCGCGTGCTCAACGCCGAAGGGCTGCGCTACGACGACGAGTTCGTCAAGCACAAGATCCTCGACGCCATGGGCGACATGCACGTCGCGGGCAAGCCGCTGATCGGCGCCTACACCGCCTTCAAGGGCGGACACGCGCTCAACAACCGGCTGCTGCGCGCGCTGCTCGCCGACGCCAGCGCCTACGAGATCGTCAGCTTCGAGCGCGCGTCCGACGCGCCGCGCGGCCTCGCCGACCTGGCGCCGGCCTGGTAGCGCGAGCGCGGTCATCGCATGCTGATCTTCCGGCTCGTCTTCGGCTTGCTGCTGCTGGCCGGCGTGCTGTGCTTCGCGATGTACATCGGCACGCGCGCCAAGCTGTGGCTGCGCCGCGGCATCGTCATCGTCAAGTGGACGGTGCTGGCGGCGTTCGGATTCTTCGCCGTGCTGATCCTCGAGCGCCTGGCGCGCATGCTGTAGCGCACGGCGGCGCGCTCAAGGTCCGGACAAGCGCTGCGCCAGCGCCTGCAGTTGCGCCGCCAGTGCCTGGCCCCCGCGCTCGCGCAGCGCCGCGAGCCGGCGGATACGTGCGGCGGTCTGCCTGGCGGTGGCGCTTCCAGGCTCGCCGCGCAGCGCCTTCTGATCGGCCAGCAGCCGCTCGGCGGCGGCAGCGGTGTTGAAGGGCCAGGCGGCCGCCGGCAGCAGCCAGTCCTTGGCACCGAACATGTCGCCGGCCCGCTCGGCCAGCGCGGCGCCATGCTCCTTCACGAAGCGGTAGGGCAAGTCGCCGTGCAGGCCCCAGTACGCGATCTGGGTCGGCATCCGTATCGCCACGTTGGCGGGCAGCCGCGGGTCCAGCGCAAGTTCCAGCGCGGCCTGCCTTTGGGCGGCATCCGGCGTTGCGGCGACCGCCGTGGCGTAGGTCCAGCGGTCCTGCTCCGAAGTGGCGGCAAGCAGGTGCCGGCGCAGCGCATCGTGGCGCGCGGCGCCGGCACCACGGCCCGCTGCGGCGATCACCGCGCTACGGATGGTCGCCGGCAGGGCCGGGCCGCCGGCCTCGGCGGCATCGAACAACGCGCCGGCGCGGGCCAGCACATCGGGGTCGCCGTCGCGCGCCAGCGCGCCGATCAGCGACGTGCGCAGCATTTCGGTATCGCTGTCCTCGCCCGGCTGCGGCAGCCAGCCCAGGCGCTGTAGCTCCGGCGCCATCAAGGCCCGTCGCAGCGCCTTCAACGGTCCTTCGGCAGAGCTGCCGACCAGGGCGTCGCGCAGCGGCTCGAGGCCCGATCGCGCCTGTGACCACAGCGCGGGTCGGGCGCTGCCCTGCGCCGTCGGCAGGTGCGCAAGCAGGGCCAACCAGTCGCGCATCGGCGCCAGCCCTGCCTGGGCGAGTGCGAAGCTGTCGCTGAGCAGGGAGACCTGTGCCGTGCCGGGCAACTGCGCGAAGGCCTGCGCCAGCGCCGCGTCCGTCGCGTCGTCATACGCCACGCGGTAGAAGCCGATGCCGCTGGCGTTGACCAGCGTGGGCACGGGTGAGCAACCCGGCAGGTACAGCTCCTCCGTGGCTTGCGACAGCAGCAGCGCCCGTGTCCGGCCGTCGTGCCATAGCGTGAGCGGCACCTGCCAGCGGCGGCTGGCAATCGTGTCGGTAGCGCCGCCGTCGGAGGCATCGCGTAAGGGCTGCTGGTGCAGCTGCAGCCGTGTCCAGCCATCTTCGCAGCGCGAATCGACCCGAACGAGCGGCAGGCCGGGCTGGTCGGTCCAGGTGGAAGCGACGGCGGCTACGTCGCGGCCCGCGGCCTTGCCGATGTGGAACCACAAGTCGCCCGCGGTGGCGTTGGAGAGCCGGCGCTCCTGCAGATAGGCTGCCAGTCCGAGGCGCATCGTCTCCTCGCCGACCCAGGCCTCCAGCATCGCCAGCACGGCGCCGCCCTTGGTGTAGGTGATGTCGTCGAAGGCGTCGAAGACCCGATCCTCGAGCACCGTGCCGGCGCGGATCGCGTGCGTGGCGCTGCCGGCGTCGCGGTCCATCGTGCGGTCGAGCCTGGCTCGTCGGCGCAGGGCGAGCTGCCACTGGGGGTTGAAGTGCGCGCTGGCCTTCTCGGCCATCCAAGTGGCAAAGGCCTCGTTGAGCCAGATCTCGTCCCAGGACGCGGCGGTGACGAGGTTGCCGAACCATTGGTGCGCGATTTCGTGCGCGACGAGCTCGAAGATGACGCGCTGGTTGGACGCGTTGCTGCGGGCGGGGTCGAACAGCAGGTCGTCCTCGGAGTAGGAGATCAAACCCCAGTCCTCCATCGCGCCGTCGCGCGTGCTCGGCACGGCCAACAGGTCGAGCTTGGGCAAAGCATAGCGCTGGCTGAAGTAGTGCGTGTAGTAGGGCAGCAGCTGCTCGGTGGCGCGCAGCGCATAGGCGCCCTGGGCGCGCTTGCCCGGCGTGGTGACGATGCGCAGCGGCACGCCGGCGGCGCCGCCTTGCAGCCATTCGAAGCGCCCGACGCTCACCGCCACCAGGTAGCTCGGCATCGGCGGAGTGCGCTGGAAGCGGTGCAATTGCCGCCCGTCGGGCTCAGGGCGCACGAGCCCGGGCATGTTGGAAAGCACCTGCCAGCCGCGCGGCGTGCGCACGCTGACATCGAACGGCGTGCGGAAGGCGGGCTCGTCGAAGGCGGGGAAGACCTGGCGCGCGAACACGGCCTCTAGTTGTGTCGCGAGGATGGCGTGGCCGGACCCCGGCGGTCCGTACGGAGCGCGGTAGAGGCCGTTGGCGCTGTCCTGCACCTGGCCGCGCCAACGCAGTTGCAGGCGCCCCTGCCCGCGCGGCAGAGGCTGGCCGTCGAGGGGAACGAGCTGCCAGGTCTGGGTGCTCTCATCGGCCCGCACGGTCAGCGGGTGTTTGCGGTCGTTCGCATCGATCCAGTCGCTCGCCAGCGCCTGCAGGCGGTGGGCGTGCAGGCGCAGTTCAGGCTGGCCCTGCTCCAACTGCAGCGTAATCGTGCTTCGGCCCTCGAAGTGGTCGGCGGCCGGATCGATCTCCAGCGTGAGTTGCTGCAGCAGCGGGCGTACCTGCTTGGACAGGCGGCCGGGCGTCTGGGCGAAGTCGAAACGCGGTTGCGCATCGGAAGCCGTGGCGGTGGCCAGCAGCAGGGAGAGGACGATTGGTCGCAGCACGAGCATTGGGGCCTCCACGCGTGCAGACGGTATGCCGCACTGTAGTCCTGCGTGCACTGCCCATGGTGCTGCTTGAACGCCGCGGATCCGCATGATTGTGGAAGCGCACTGTCCCGTGCCGCGTCGCCCCCTGTTTGAAGACTAGGCGTTGCCGTGTACGACGGACCGTCCTAGCATGCCGCGTGGACCCGCAACGCAGGAGGTTTCCGATGGCCGCACGTCGCTTCGGCATGGTACTTGGCGCCGGACTGTCAGCCCTCGCCTTGGCGGCCTGTGACGGTGCGCCGGAGGACGAGGGCGACGAGGCCGTCGACGCGCCGGTGGCGCAGGCGCCGCAGCCGTCGGCGCGCGGGCTGGCGGCGACGCTGCGCGCGGCGATGGGCGGCGGGACGCAGCAGGTGGCGATCGTCGACGCGCAGGGCTTCGGCCAGCCGATGGATGCGGCGACGCTGGAGATCCCCGCGGGCTGGCAGGTGCAAGGCGGCGTGAGCTGGCAGCGCGGCGACCCTTGTGTCGGCAACCACCTGCGCATTGCCTGGACGGCCGCCGCACCCGACGGCAGCGAGGCCTTCGAGGTGATGCATCCCTTCACCTGGCAGGTGCAGGGGCGCAGCGTGCAGATGAACCCGTGCCCGGTGTTGCCGTTCGCCTCGAACCGCGACTTCCTCATGGCCGTGGTGCAGCAGCGCCGCGCCGGCGCGCGCGTGCTCGACTACCGCGACCGCGCCGACCTCGCGGCCCAGGCCGAGGCGCAGGCGCCGCCGGTCGCCCAAGGCATGCAGCGCAAGATCGACGCCGGCGAACTGCTGGTCGCCTACGCCACGCCGGGCGGCGAAATGCAGGAGCGCTTCTCGACCAGCGTCACCTTCACCGCGATCCAGGGCACGGTGATGGGCGGTTCGGGGATCGTCTACGCCCAGCGTCGCCTGGGCGCTGCGCCCGACGCGGAGCGCGGCGCGCGCATCGTCGCCTCGATGAAGCCCAATGCGCAGTGGCTGGCGCTGATGCGCGATACCGGCCTGCGGGCCGAGCAGCAGTATTCGAGCAAGCAGCGCCGGCAGATCGACGAATGGCACGCGCGCGAAATGGCGCGCATCAACGCCAAGGGCGCTGCCGACCGCGCCGCGATCCGCGCGCAGACGCAGCGCGAGCTCTCCGCCATCCAGGCGCAGACCTACTCCAACACGCAGGCGACGAACGACCGCATGCACCGCCGCTCGATGGAAGGCATCGGCGAATACAACACCTACCGCGACACGAGCGGCAACGCCGTGCGCAGCAGCATCCACGGCGGCAGCCGCGTGCTGCAGCACGGTGACGGCAGCTACAGCAGCACGAACGATCCCTACTACCGGCCGCCGGGCAGCGTCGAGCTGAAGCGCGTGCCCTGAACGGCGTCGAAGAAGCGGCCGGGTCGGATGGGTTCCGGCCGGTCCGCGGCGGTCTTCAGTACGTCCGCCCCTTGCGGTACTGCGCGTGCTGGCGCCGCTGCAGCGGTGCGGCGGCGGCCAGCGCCGCGAACGAGGCACCGGCATGCGCGTGCGAGATCGCCAGGCCCAGGGCGTCCGCCGCATCGCGGCCCGGCGGCGTGGACAGGGCGAGCAGGCGGCGCACCATCTCCTGCACCTGGTTCTTGTTGGCCAGGCCGTGGCCGACCACGGCCTTCTTCATCTGCAGCGCGGTGTACTCGGCCACCGGCAGGTCGGCGGCGACGAGCGCGGCCAGCGCCGCGCCGCGCGCCTGCCCGAGCAGCAGCGTGCTCTGCGGGTTGACGTTGACGAAGACGATCTCCACCGCCGCGCACTGCGGCTCGTAGCGGCGCACGACCTCGCGCACGCCCTCGAAGATGATCTTCAGCCGCTGCGGCAGATCGCCGCGCGGCGCCTCGGCGGTGGCGATGGTGCCGCTGGCGACGTAGGACAGCCGCTGCCCATCGACGTCGATGACGCCAAAGCCCGCGCGCTGCAGGCCGGGGTCGATGCCGAGGATCCTCACTTCGATGCTCGTGGGCTTAGGGGTCCGGCCCGTGGTGCCGTGGCCGCGAGCACCCAGTATCGCCCGAGTAGGATGGGCCGCCGTACGCGAGCGGCGTGCGGCGTGCGCGGCGCCAATGCCAAAGCCAACACACCGGCCAACGCGAAGGCGGCCCGCAGGCCGCCTTCGTGCGTCATGGCGCGCGCCGCGCTGCGCCTTACAGCCGCTCGAAGATCGCCGCGATGCCCTGGCCGCCGCCGATGCACATGGTCACCAGCGCGTAGCGGCCATTGATGCGCTGCAGTTCGTACAGCGCCTTGGTGGCGAGGAAGGCGCCGGAGCAGCCGATGGGGTGGCCCAGGGCGATGGCGCCGCCGTTGGGGTTGGTCTTCGCCGGGTCGAGCTCGAGGCCGCGCGCGACGGCGATCGCCTGCGCCGCGAAGGCTTCGTTGCTTTCCACCACGTCCATCTGGCCGATGGTCATGCCCGCCTTCTTCAGCGCCATCCGGGAAGCCGGGATCGGGCCTTCGCCCATGACGTCGTTGGGCACGCCCGCCACCGCGTAGCTGACGAGGCGGGCGATCGCCTTGTGGCCGGCCTTGGCCGCCGTCTCGGCGTCGCCCAGCACGAAGAAGGCGGCGCCGTCGTTGATGCCCGAGGCGTTGCCGGCGGTCACCGTGCCGTCCTTCTTGAACGCCGGCCTGAGCTTGGCCAGCGACTCCATCGTCGTGTTGGCCTTGACGTACTCGTCGGTGTCGAAGATGACCTCGCCCTTCTTCGTCTGCTTGACGACGGGCACGATCTGGCTCTTGAAACGCCCCTCGGCGATGGCCGCGGCGGCGCGCCGCTGCGACTCGACCGCCAGCGCGTCCTGCTGCTCGCGCGTGATGTCCCACTTGGCGGCCAGGTTCTCGGCGGTGACGCCCATGTGGCCGACGCCGAAGGGGTCGGTCAGCGCGGCGACCATGGCGTCGATCAGCTTGGTATCGCCCATGCGCGCGCCGTTGCGCATCGCGGTGGAGAGATAGGCGCCGCGGCTCATGACCTCGACGCCGCCACCGACGCCGTAATCGCAGTCGCCGAGCAGGATGTTCTGCGCCGTCGTCACGATGCCCTGCAGGCCCGAGGAGCACAGGCGGTTGACGGCCATGGCCACGCTGTCCATCGGCAGCCCGGCCTGGATGCTGGCCACGCGCGCGACGTAGGGGTAGCGGCTCTCGGTGGGGATGCAGTTGCCCACCGTCACGTAGTTGATCACCTTGGGGTCGACGCCGGAGCGCTCGACCGCCGCCTTCATCACGCTGCCGGCAAGCTCGGCCGGCTCGATGTCGGCCAGCGCGCCGCCGTAGCTGCCGATCGCCGATCGCACCGCACTCAAGACCACCACGTCACGCTTGCTCATGGGATTCCTCCAAACGCCAGGAAAAAAAGGGAGCGCCGGATCGCGACCGGCCCTGGCGGAGATGGTACGCCCGACAGCATGCGCGACGCTTACGCGCGATCGCGTAAGGCCCTGGGGATTACTCAGAACTTGGCCTGCCAGCCCAGGAGGATGCTGCGGCCCGCTGCCGGGCTCTCCTGGCCGGAGAGGCCTTCGGTGAGGTGCTCGTGATAGGTCTTGTCGGCCAGGTTGCGCAGCGCCAGCCGCAGCTGCTGGTTGCCCGCGAAGCGCCAGCTCAGGCCCAGGTCGGCGGTGACGAAGCCGGGCGTCGCGTTCTCGCTGCCGCGCGAGAAGCGGGTGGCGACGCGGCCCTGGCGGCGCACGAGGCGCAGCGTGGCGTCGGCGCTCCAGCCGGGGGCCAGGCGCCCGTCCCAGCCGAGCGAGAGCTCGTCGGCCGGCATCTGGAACAGGGGCTCGTCCAGATCCCTGTTCCGGCCGCGCAGCGCGGACAGCCCTGCGTTCAGCCACTGCCCGGCGCGAAGCAGCCAGCGCGTCTGCGCTTCGAGGCCGCTGATCTCGACCCGGCCCAGGTTGACGGTGGCCTTCACCGGAAGGCCGCCTTGCGTGGTTCCGGTGGGCTGCCCCGTGATGTAGTCGCTGATGCGGTTGTGAAAGACGGCCGCCGACCAGGAGAGCGCGGCGTCGGCGCCCTTCACGCCCAGCTCGAGCTGGGTCGCCAGCTCGGGCGCGATCTGCGGGTTGCCAAGGTAGAAATAGCCGTCGCCGCGGGGCGAGGCCTCGAAGCGCTCGCGCATCTCGCCGGCACGAAAGGCACGTGACAGGCTGGCATAGGGGCGCAGCAGCGGCGTCACCTCGTAGCTCGCGCCCAGGCTCCAGGACGTGGCATTGTCGCTGCGCGCAAGCCCCCGGGTGACGACGCCGTTGCCGATCGACGCCGCGCGGCCGGCCACGTGGTCGAGTCGCAGCGCGGCCAGGACGCCGAGCTTGCCGAACCTCATGTCGTCCTGGACGAAAGCACCCAGCGCGTCGATCTGACCGTCGCTGAAGGGGTCGTTGCGCACCAGCGGCGAAAGCGGCGTCGGGCTGGCGAGGTAGCGCTCGGGCGCGGCCTGCATGCGCCACGCGCTCAGGCCGAGCGCCAGCAGGTGCTGCGGATGCACGAGCCAGTCGGCCTTGGCGTCGACGCCCCAGGTCTCGAACTCGACCTGGGTCTGCGCGACTTCGCGCTCCAGCCGCAGCGCGCGCGAGTCGATCGAGCGCGACATCGCCTGCCGGTACACGCGCAGGTCCAGGTTCAACGGTAGCGCGCCGCTGCCGGTGCGGCTGTAGCCGATCTCGCCCAGCTCGCGCTGCTGCAAGGGCGAGTGGATGATGGACGTGCCCAGCGCCGGGTTGGCCAGCGGCTTGATCGAGCCGGGATACCAGACGTCCTCGTCGCGATGGCGCTGGAGGGATGCACGCAGCTGCTGCCGTGCGTCCAGGCGCAGGCGGACCTGGGCGATCGCCGAGCCGCTGTCGTAGCCCGTCTTCTCGACCCGGCCCCGGGGCGAGGCGTAGTCCTGCACGCGGGCGCCGGCCAGGCCGAGCATGAGGGCGTGATCGCCCTGGCTCAGGTTGACCACCGCGGCCGCGCGCAGCGCCTCGTTGGCGCTTTCGCCGCCCAGGTTGGCGCGCAGCGTCAGCCCCGGGTCGAAGCGCGCCTGCGGCAACAGCACGTTCACGACACCGCCCAGCGCGCCGGTGCCGTAGAGCACCGAGGCCGGGCCCTTCACCACCTCGAGCCGCTCTGCCAGCGCGAGCGACATGAAGGAAGCCACGGCGCCTTGCGGCTGGGCGGAGTTCAGCCGCATGCCGTCGACGAGCAGCACCACGCTTTCCTTCTTCAACCCGCGGATGACCGGGTTCAGGCCTTGCGCGCTGTCGACGGTGACCGCCAGGCCCGGCTCGCCGCGTAGCGCCTCGCCCGGGGTCAGCGCACCGCGGCGCAACAGATCCTCGCGCTCGAGGATGCTGAGCGACATCGGCGTGTCGACGTCCGTCGAGGCATAGCCTTTGGCGCTGATGACGACGGTTTGCGCCGGGGCAGTGTCCTGGGCCTGGCTGCGGACCGGCCCTGACGCGGCGACCAGGGCCAGCAGGGCCGAGCCGAGCCTCAGGCCAAACGGCGTCGGACGCCGGCGAGAGGCCTTGCGCGCGCTTGCGTTCTTGCTCACGGAATTCTCCAAACACGAATACGAGTAATTCGCATTCTAAGAATGCGCGCCCTCGTTCCTCAGGTGTTTGAATTGATTCGTGTCAATGAACCGGCGGGGAGTGGCCTGCCTGCAAATGGATGTCGGCGCGGCGGATGGCCGAGTGCCCGGGGCGTCGCCGGCCTCAGTGCCGGAAATGCCGCGTGCCGGTGAAGACCATCGCGATGCCGCGCTCGTCGGCCGCGGCGATGACTTCGTCGTCGCGCATCGATCCGCCGGGCTGGATGACGCAGGCCGCACCCTCGTCGATGACCACGTCCAGGCCGTCGCGGAAGGGAAAGAAGGCGTCGCTGGCCACGGCCGAGTCCTGCAGCGACAGGCCGGCATTGCCGGCCTTGATGCGCGCGATGCGGGCGCTGTCGACGCGGCTCATCTGGCCGGCGCCCACGCCCAGCGTCATGCCGCCGCCGCAGAAGACGATGGCGTTGCTCTTCACGAACTTGGCCACCTTCCAGGCAAACAGCAGGTCCTCGAGCTGGGCGTCGGTCGGGGCCTTCTTCGTCACCACGCGCAGCTCGCCGGGGCCGACGTTCTTCACGTCCGGCGTCTGCAGCAACATGCCGCCGCCGACGCGCTTGAAGTCCAGCGGGTTGACACCGCCGCCGATGGGCAGCTCGAGCAGGCGCACGTTGGGCTTGGCGGCGAAGACGGCGCGGGCCTCGGCGCTGATGGCCGGTGCGATCAGCACCTCCACGAACTGCTTGTTCTCGCCGATGCGCAGCGCCGTGGCCTCGTCCAGCGGCCGGTTCAGGGCGACGATGCCGCCGAAGGCCGAGGTCGGGTCGGTCTGCCAGGCCTTGGCGTAGGCCTCGACGAGCGTCGGCGCGATGGCCACGCCGCAGGGGTTGGCGTGCTTGACGATGACGCAGGCCGGCAGCGCCTCGAAGCTGCGCACGCATTCCCAGGCGGCGTCGGCATCGGCGATGTTGTTGTAGCTCAGCGCCTTGCCCTGCAACTGCACCCAGCCCGCCAGCAGCCCCGCGGCGGGACGCCCTTCGCGGTAGAAGGCCGCGGCCTGATGCGGGTTCTCGCCGTAACGCATGTCCTGCGTCTTGGTCAGCTGCAGGCTGTAGACGGCGGGGAAGGGCTCGCGCGCGGGCACGGCGGCCAAGTCCTCCTCGGCGCCGGGCTGCAGCGCGCCCAGGTAGTTGCCGATCATGCCGTCGTAGGCGGCGGTGTGCGCGAACACCTTGCCGGCCAGGCGCAGCCGCGTGGCCCGGCCGACGCCGCCGGCCTGCAGTTCGGCGAGCACGCCGGCGTAGTCGGCCGGGTCGATCAGCACCGTCACCCCGGGCCAGTTCTTGGCGGCCGCGCGCAGCATCGCCGGGCCGCCGATGTCGATGTTCTCGATCGCCTCCTCGAGCGTGCAGTCGGCGCGCGCGGTGGCCTGCGCGAAGGGGTAGAGGTTGACCACCAGCAGGTCGATGCGGTCGATGCCGTGCTCGCGCAGCGCGTCCATGTGCGAGGGCCGCTCGCGCCGCGCCAGCAGGCCGGCATGGATGCGCGGGTGCAGCGTCTTCACGCGACCGTCGAGCATCTCGGGGAAGCCCGTGACTTCGGCGACCTCGGTCACCGCCAGGCCGGCGTCCAGCAGCAGTCGTGCGGTGCCGCCGGTGGAGAGCAGGCGCACACCCAGGCCGCGCAGCGCGCGCGCGAAGTCGATGACGCCGGCCTTGTCGGAGACGGAGATGAGTGCGGTGAGTTCGGCCATGTCGGTTCCGGGGAAGTCGGTGCAGGAGGGCGGAGCCCGGACGCACCCCGGCCGCCGGCCGGGGCGAAGGGATCAGGGAAGGAGCTTGTGATCGAGCAGCTTGCGCCGCAGCGTGTTGCGGTTGATGCCCAGCCACTCGGCGGCCTTGCTCTGGTTGCCGTCGGCGCGCTTCATCACCACGTCCAGCAGCGGCCGCTCCACGGCCTGGATGATCATCTCGTGCACGGCATGCGGATCGGTGCCGCCGAGGTCTTCGAAGTACTGCTCGAGCGCCGTACGCACGCTGTCGTCGATCGACTTGTGTCTCATGCGCATGGCAGGGCCTGCGGCTCGCAGGCGGTGTGCGGCGCCGGCAGGCGGGGGTGGTTCTCGGCCAGCCTGTCGAAGAAGCGGCGCAGGGCGCGCAACTGCGCCTCGGCGGCGTCGAGCGTGTTCATGGCGGCGCGGAAGGCCTCGCCGCCGGGCAGCGCGCGCACGGCCCAGCCGATGTGCTTGCGCGCGCTGCGCACGCCGCGCGCCTCGCCGTGCAGCGCGTAGTGGTCGAGCAGGTGTGCGTGCAGCCAGGCGGCGACCTCGGCGGTGGCCGGCGGCGGCGCCTCCCGGCCGGTCGCCAGGAAATGCGCGATGTCGCGGAAGATCCAGGGCCGGCCCTGCGCGGCGCGCCCGATCATCAGGGCGTCCGCGCCGGTGGCGCGCAGCACGGCAAGCGCCTTGGCCGGCGAATCGATGTCGCCGTTGGCAATGACGGGAATCGACACCGCGGCCTTCACCGCGGCCACGGTCTCGTACTCGGCCGCGCCGCGGTAGCCTTGCTCGCGCGTGCGGCCGTGGATGGCCAGCGCCGCGATGCCTGCGCCCTCGGCCGCGCGCGCCAGCGCCAGCGCGTTGCGCTCGGCGGCGCACCAGCCGCTGCGCATCTTCAGCGTCACCGGCACGCCCTGCGGCGCGCAGGCGGCGACCACCGCCTCGACGATGGCCAGCGCCAGCGGTTCGTTGCGCATCAGCGCCGAGCCGGCCCAGGTGTTGCACACCTTCTTCGCCGGGCAGCCCATGTTGATGTCGATGATCTGCGCGCCGCCGTCGATGTTGCGGCGCGCGGCGTCGGCCATCTGCGCCGGGTCGACGCCGACGATCTGCACCGCCACCGGTCCGGGTTCGCCGGCATGGTCGGCGCGCCGCGACGTCTTCGTCGAGTGCTGCAGCTCGGGCCGGCTGGTGATCATCTCGCTCACCGCGTGGCCGGCGCCCAGGCGCCGGCAGAGCTGCCGGAAGGCGCGGTCGGTGACCCCGGCCATCGGGGCGACGACGAGGCCGTTCGGCAGCCGATGCGAGCCGATCTTCATGCGCGGAAACGGGGAGCAAGTGCCTAAAAAGGAGGCAGGAGTATAGACCGCAGGCCTGACGGGCCTCCCCCTTGCGGGGGTGCGGTTGCCGCCCCGGATAATCGCCCGCGATGCACGCCTGGCTCGATTCGATGCTTGCGGCCCTGGCGCTGCCGCAATACGGGCTGTCGACGGTCTTCGTCGTCAGTCTGGTATCGGCCACGCTGCTGCCGCTGGGCAGCGAGCCGGCGGTGTTCGGGCTCGTCAAGCTGAACCCGGGCCTGTTCTGGCCGGCGGTGCTCGTCGCCACCGTGGGCAACACGCTGGGCGGCGCGATCAGCTGGTGGATGGGCTTCGGCGCCGAGCGCGCCTATGAACGCGTGGTGCAGCACAAGCCCGTGCACCGCAGCGCGCTGCGCTGGCTGCAGCGCCTGGGGCCGCGTGCCTGCCTGTTGTCCTGGCTGCCGGCGGTGGGCGATCCGCTGTGCGCCGTCGCCGGCTGGCTGCGCATGCCCTTCTGGCCTTGCCTGGCCTACATGGCGATCGGCAAGTTCGGGCGCTACGTGATGATGACCGCGGCCCTGCTGTGGGCCTTCCCCGGCGCGCTGCCGCACTGAGCAAAGGCCGCTGCAGCGACGGCCGACGCGGGACAATCCGCTGCAGCTTCGCAGGAGGATGTCGATGAACGCTGCGGCCACGCCCGCCTACGACGCACTGATGGCGCAGTGCGCCCGCATGCAGCGGCTGGAGCACCTGCAGGCCATCGCCACCTGGGACCGGGCGACCCACATGCCGCCCAAGGGCAACGAGGCGCGCGGGGCAGCGATTGCCGAGGTCACGGCGCTGCTGCACCGCATGCGCGCCGCGCCGTCGTTCGGGCAGGAGCTCGAGCGCGCCGAGCAGGAGCCGCTGACGCAGGAGCAGCGCGCCGACCTGCGCGAGCTGCGCCGCCGCTGGGACGCCGACACCGCGCTGCCCGAGGCCTTGGTGGAGCAGGGCGCGCTGGCCGGCGCGCGCTGCGAGCACGCCTGGCGCAGTCGGCGCCCGGCCCATGACTGGGACGGCTTCCTCGACGACTTCCGCCCCGTGCTGGCGAACGCGCGCGAGCAGGCGGCGCGGCTGGCCGAACGCCTGGGCGTCTCGCGCTACGAGGCGCTGATGGCGCAGTACGAGCCGGGGCTGCGCTGCGCCACCGTCGACCGTGTGTTCGGCGAGGTGCGGCAGTGGCTGCCTGCGCTCGTGCAGGAGGTGGTCGAGCGCCAGCGCACGCAGGCGCTGGTCGAGCCGCTGGGCCCGTTCGCGCTGCCGGCGCAGCGCGCGCTGTGCGAGCACGCGATGCGCCTGTTCGGCTTCGACTTCGAGGCCGGCCGGCTCGACGTCTCGGCGCATCCCTTCTGTGGCGGCGTACCCGAGGACGTGCGCCTGACGACGCGCTTCGCGGAGCACGACTTCCTCTCGGCGCTGATGGGCACCATCCACGAGACCGGCCACGCACGCTATCAGCAGCGCCTGCCCCGGCCCTGGCTGGCGCGGCCGATCGGGCAGCCGCGCTCGATGGCCATCCACGAGAGCCAGAGCCTGGCCTTCGAGATGCAGCTGGGCTGCCATCCGGGCTTCGTGGCGCGGCTGGCGCCGCTGCTGCGCGAGGCCTTCGGCGCGCAGCCGGCGTTCGAGCCGCAGAACCTGCAGCGCCTGCTCACGCGCGTGAAGCCGGGCTTCATCCGCGTCGACGCCGACGAGGTGAGCTATCCCGCGCACATCATCCTGCGCTACGAGATCGAGCGCCCGCTGATCGAGGGCGCGATCGAGGCCGGGGACATTCCCGCGCTGTGGGACGTGAAGATGATGGAGCTGCTGGGCGTCGACACGCGCGGCAACCACCGCGACGGCGCGCTGCAGGACGTGCACTGGCCTTCGGGCCTGTTCGGCTACTTCCCCTGCTACTCGCTGGGCGCGATGTACGCCGCGCAGTGGTTCGCGGCCATGCGCCGCGCCGTGCCCGGGCTCGATGCGCACATCGACGCGGGCGACCTCGCGCCCGTCTTCGACTGGCTGGAGACCCACATCTGGAGCCAGGGCAGCCGCTGGCCGACGGACGAGCTCGCCGAGCGCGCCAGCGGCCAGACGCTGGACCCGGCGCACCTCGAGGCGCACCTGCGGCGTCGCTACCTCGACTGATCAGCGCGCGGCGAGCGCGCCTTCGAGGTCGTCGAGGACTTCGTCCAGCCGCGTCAGCGTGCGCTCGGCGGCGCTGCCGGGCGCAGGCCGCCTGGCCAGCAGCCGCCGCTTGGGGTCATCCAGCACCGCGTGGTCGAGGTCCAGGCCATGCGCGGCCAACGTGGCCGCCACATGACTGCGGCGCGAGCGCAGGTCGGCGCGCGTCTGCTGGTAGGCGTGTTCGGCCAGCAGCCGCCGCTCGGCGTAGCCGAAGGTGTTGGCGAGGAACATCTCCGGGTCGCGCCGGTCGGGCTCGAAGAGCAGGATGTCGACGTCCGGATGGCTGCGTTCGTAGCCCTTGAGGCCCAGCTCGAGCCGCGAGTGGATGAGCGAGCGGAAGGTCTGCGCCAGCACCACCGGCAGGCCACCGGCCACCAGGTGCGGGATGCGCTCGTTGCGCGCGGTGGCAACGCGGTGCGGCCCCTCCTCGGTGCTCGTGTAGGGCACGAGCGGGTTCAGGCACAGCACCAGGTCCAGGCCCAGATCGAGCAGCACGCTGGCGTGCAGCGTCTTCTTCAGCGCGCCGTCGACGTACCAGCGGCCGTCGATCGGCACCGGCGCAAAAAGCCCGGGCAGCGCGGCGCTCGCGGCCACGGCCTGCGAGATCGGCACATGGTCCCAGCCCGGCTTGCCGAAGGGCGCGGCGGTGCCGGTGTCGAGGTCGGTGGCCACCAGCACCAGCGGATGCTTCAGTCGGCGGAAGTCGTTGCTGCGCCCCGGCGCCGAGAGCATGCGGCGCATCTGCGCCTCGAGCGCGGCGTGCGTGAAGAAGCCGGTCGGCAGCGCGCGCCCCAGGCGCTCGGCCGCGGCCAGCAGCGAGCGGCGCTCGAAGGCCAGCTGAAGGGCGGCCTGCGCGACGAGCCCGGGCAGCATCGCGGCGCGGCAGGCGTACTCCGTGAACGCCGGGCGGATGAAGAGCGAGGGCCGCACGATGTCGCCGCGCGGGCCGCGGTTCTCGATGAACGAGGTGCAGAGCTGGCGCGGCGAGAGCCCGTTGGCCAGGCCCGCGGCGATGAAGCCGCCGGCCGAGACGCCGACATAGCCGGCCAGATCGTTGAAGTCCAGCCCCGGCACCGATTCGTCCAGCGCGCACAGCGCGCCGATCTCGTAGATCGCCCCGAGCGGCCCGCCGCCGGCCAGCGCCAGGCCGATGCGGGATGGGCTCTGGCCGCGCCGCCCGCGGCGACGACTGCCGGCCACGCTCAGGCGGCCGCAGCCTTGCGGGGCGCGCGCTTGCCCGCCGTCTTGCGCGGGGTCGTCGCAGCCTTCTTCGGCGCGACCTTCGGCGCGACCTTGGCGCCCGCCTTGGCGCCCCCGCCCGCCTTGGCCAGGCGCGACACCGCGGCGGCGAGTTCCTCGACGCGCTGCGTCAGCACCTCGACGTCCTTGGCGCTGGGCACGCCCAGCTTGCCCAGGGCCTTGGCCGTACGCTGCTCGAAGATGGTCTCGAGCCTGTCCCAGTTCTGCCCCGCCTTGGAGGTGACGCTGCCGGCCATCGCGCTCATGCGGCCGGTGACTTCGCCGAGCTTGTCCTCGGCCATGCCCTGCGTGCGGCGCTGCAGGTGAAGGCCCTCCTTGACCAGCGTCTCGAAGAAGCGCCCGCCTTCCTCCTGCGCCTTGCCGAAGGCGCCCATGCCGGCGAGCCAGATCTGCTGCGCCGAGTCACGCACCGACTGGGCGAGCTGGCTGTCGAGCAGGCCGGCGGCGCCGGGCTTGGACTTCTTCGCGGGGGTGCGTTGGACCTTCTTGACCATGACTTCCTCGGTTGGATGAGCGGCTCGGGCGACCACGGCGGTCGCGTCATGGCGACAAATATAGGGGCCCCGGCGGTGGCGCAGGGCCGCCTTGTCTAGAGAGAAGGCTCTATCCGCCCGGCGGGCCGGAGGGCCGTGCGCCGGGTGCCGCGCAAGTCCCGGGGCGGCGCCGCTCAGGGCGTCTTCACCAGCGCCACGACGGTGTAGCTGCCGCCGACCTTGCGCGCCGCGAAGCGCACGTGGTCGCCGGCCGCCACGCCCTGCAGCAGGCGCGGCTCGCCGACGCGAAAGGCCATCGTCATCGGCGGCATGTCCAGGTTCTTCACGCCCGTGTGGCGCAGCGTCACGCGGCCGGCGGCGGCGTCGACCTTCGTCACCTCGCCTTCGGCGTCGGGCGTCTGCGCCTGGGCCCACGACAGCGCGCTGGCGGCGGCGGCGAGGCCGAGGAGCAGGGTGGCCAGGGGCTTCATGGTCGATCTCCGTGCGGCGGGTCAGGGCGGGATGATGACAGCCTCGCCGCGCGCGTGCGCCAAGCCTTCCTACAATCGCCGCCGCCCGCCTCCAAGGACTTCCCAGCCCCGCCATGAACCAAGCCGCCGAGCATTCGCTGGAGCACATCACCGCGCGCGACCAGGCGGAGATCCTGGCGCAGGCACTGCCCTACATCCGCCGCTTCCACGGCAAGACGCTGGTCATCAAGTACGGCGGCAACGCGATGACCGACCCGGCGCTGCAGCAGGATTTCGCCGAGGACGTCGTGCTGCTCAAGCTCGTCGGCATGAACCCCATCGTCGTGCACGGCGGCGGGCCGCAGATCGACGAGGCGCTGGCGCGCATCGGCAAGAAGGGCACCTTCATCCAGGGCATGCGCGTCACCGACGAGGAGACCATGGAGGTCGTCGAGTGGGTGCTGGCCGGCGAGGTGCAGCAGGACATCGTCGGCCTCATCAACGGCTGCGGCGGCAAGGCGGTGGGCCTGACCGGGCGCGACGGCGGCCTCATCCGCGCGCGCAAGCTCAAGCTCGCCGACAAGGACGACCCGGGCAAGGAGCACGACATCGGCCAGGTCGGCGAGATCACCGTGATCGACCCGAGCGTGGTGAAGGCACTGCAGGACGATCAGTTCATCCCCGTCGTCAGCCCGATCGGCTTCGGCGAGCAGAACGAGAGCTACAACATCAACGCCGACCTCGTCGCCGCGCGCCTGGCCACCGAACTGCGGGCCGAAAAGCTCATCATGCTCACCAACATCCGCGGCGTCCTCGACAAGGCCGGCGAGCTGATCACCGAGCTCTCGCCGCAGCAGATCGACGCCCTCGTCACCGACGGCACCATCAGCGGCGGCATGCTGCCCAAGCTGGCCGGCGCCATCGAGGCGGCCAGGAGCGGCGTCAATGCGGTGCACGTGGTCGACGGCCGCGTGCCGCACGCGATGCTGCTCGAGGTCCTCACCGACCAGGCCTACGGCACCATGATCCGCTCCTGATGGCGAAGGAAAGCGACGGCCGGGGCGCGCGCCGGCCCGACCTCGTCTGGCTCTTCGACCTCGACGACACCCTGCACGACGCGCACCGCTCCGCGATGCCGGAGCTGGGGCTGGCGATGGGGCACTACATCGAGCGCGAGCTGCAGCTCGAGAAGGCTGCTTCCGACGCGCTGCGCCGCCGCTACTGGCTGCGCTACGGCGCCACGCTGCTGGGCCTGCTGCGCCACCACGGCGTGAAGGCGGCGCACTTCCTGCACCACACGCACCAGCTGCCGGGACTGGAGGCGCGACTGCGCGCGCACGCCCCCGACATCGCCGCGCTGGCCACGCTGCCGGGGCGGCGCTACGTGCTCACCAACGCGCCGCGCGCCTATGCGCTGCGCGTGCTCCAGACGCTCGGGCTGCTGCCGTTGTTCGACGGCGTGATCACGATCGAGGACATGCGCATGTTCGGGCAGCTGCGCCCCAAGCCGGACGCGCGCATGCTGCGCCACATCGCCGCGCGCCTTGGCGTGCCGCCCGCGCGCTGCATCCTGGTCGAGGACACGCTGGCGCACCAGAAGGCCGCGCGCCGCATCGGCATGAAGACGGTGTGGTTCAAGCGCTGGGTGCGCAAGCGCACGCCGCACGAGCGGCGCGCCACGCGGCTTCCGACCTATGTCGATTGCCGCGTGCACGGCCTGCGCGAGCTGCGCCAGCGCCTGCCGGGCCGCCCGCGGCCGCCGCGCTGACGCGCCCAGGATCAGTATTTTCCTGCGCCGAAGGGCCGCCGGCCCTATGCCAGAATCGCCGCCACCCCGCCCCTGCCCCCTTCATCCGGTCCGTCTCCGGACCGCCAGCCGACCCCCCCTTGAGCACGCCGCGCGACGCGATGTCCGACACGATGCCCGAACCGGTCGGCGCCGAAGCCGAGCCTGCTGCAGATCCGGCTCCTGCGACGCCGGTACGCAAGCGCCCGCGGCCCGGCGAGCGGCGTGTGCAGATTCTGCAGACGCTGGCCGGCATGCTCGAGCAGCCGGGGGCCGAGCGCATCACGACCGCGGCGCTGGCGTCCCGGCTCGAAGTCTCCGAGGCCGCGCTCTACCGACACTTCGCCAGCAAGGCGCAGATGTTCGAAGGCCTGATCGAGTTCATCGAGGCGAGCGTGTTCGCGCTCGTCAACCAGATCGTCGAGCGCGACGAATCCGGCGCGCTGCAGGCGCAGCGCATCGTGCTCATGCTGCTGCAGTTCGGCGAGAAGAACCCGGGCATGACGCGCGTCATGGTCGGCGACGCCCTCGTCTTCGAGCACGAGCGCCTGACGCAGCGCATGAACCAGTTCTTCGACCGCGTCGAATCGCAGTTGCGCCAGTGCCTGCGCCTGGGCGCGCAGGCGCAGGGCTCGAACACGCCCACGGCGGATGCGCATGCGATGGCCTCGGCGCTGACCGCGCTCATCGTCGGCAGGCTGCAGCGCTACGCGCGCTCGGGCTTCAGGCGCATGCCGACCGAAGCCCTGGAAGTGCCGCTGCAGCGGCTGACGAGCTGAGGGCGCCGGGCCGCCGCGCTGCGGCGGCGGCCTAAACTTCCTGCATGTCCTCCGTCGAACAGCTCATCAGCCGCGCCGAGGCCTTGCTCGTGCGGCTCGAAGCGGTCCTCCCGCTGCCCCTGCAGGCACCGGACTGGTCGGCCTCGGTTGCCTTTCGCTACCGCAAGCGCGGCGGCGCGGGCAGGCTCGAACCAGTGCGCCACGTGGCGCGCATCCGCCTTGGCGACCTGAAGGAAGTCGACGCGCAGAAGGACAAGCTGCTGCGCAACACCGAGCAGTTCGTCGCCGGGCGCCCGGCCAACAACGTGCTGCTCACCGGCGCGCGCGGCACGGGCAAGAGCTCGCTCATCAAGGCCGCGCTGAACGCCTTCGCCGGGCGCGGCCTGCGGCTGATCGAGGTCGACAAGGCCGACCTCGTCGATCTGCCGGACCTCGTCGACCTCGTCGCCGAGCGGCCCGAGCGCTTCGTCGTCTTCTGCGACGACCTGAGCTTCGACGAGGGCGAGGCCGGCTACAAGGCCTTGAAGAGCATGCTCGACGGCAGCGTCGCGCAGAGCAGCGACAACGTGTTGATCTACGCCACGAGCAACCGCCGCCACCTGCTGCCCGAGACCATGAAGGACAACCTCGGCTACCGCCACACCGAGGACGGCGAGATCCACCCCGGCGAAGCGGTGGAGGAGAAGATCAGCCTCTCCGAGCGCTTCGGCCTGTGGCTGAGCTTCTACCCCTTCAGCCAGGACGAGTACCTGGCCATCGTCGCGCAGTGGCTGCGCAGCTTCGGCGTGGCCGAGGAGGCGATCGCCGCGGCGCGGCAGGAGAGCCTCGTGTGGGCGCTCGAGCGCGGCTCGCGCTCCGGGCGCGTGGCCTTCCAGTTCGCCAAGGACTTCGCGGGGCGGCAAGGTGAGCGCTGAGCGCGAACCGGTGGACGTCGCCGTCGGCGTGCTGTTCGACGGGCAAGGGCGCTTCCTCATGACGAGTCGGCCGCCGGGCAAGGTCTACGCCGGCTGGTGGGAGTTCCCGGGAGGCAAGTTCGAGCCCGGCGAGGGTGTCGAGCAGGCGCTGCGGCGCGAACTGCACGAGGAGCTGGGCATCACGGTCGGTGCCGTGCATCCCTGGCAGCAGGAAATCGTCGACTACCCGCACGCGCGCGTGCGCCTGCACTTCTGCAAGGTGCACGAATGGCGCGGCGAGTTCCAGATGCGCGAGGGCCAGCGCATGGTCTGGTGCACGCTGCCCGTGGTGGTCGAGCCGGTGCTGCCGGGCACCGTGCCGGTGCTGCGCTGGCTGGCCGAGGCGTGTGGCTTCGTTGGGCCCACGCACGGCAGGACGTAGACTTTCGCGCATGTCCGAGAAGCAGACCGCCGCAGCGATCGGCAAGCCCACCGACGGCGCTTGGCTCGACCAGGTGACGTGGGACCGCGATGGCCTCGTGCCCGTGATCGCACAGGAGCAGGGCAGCGGCGACGTGCTGATGTTCGCCTGGATGAACCGCCAGGCGCTGGCCGAAACGGTGCGCTGCGGCCAGGCGGTCTACTGGAGCCGCTCGCGCGCGCGCCTGTGGCACAAGGGCGAGGAGTCCGGCCACTTCCAGCAGGTGCACGCGATCCGCATGGACTGCGACCACGACGTGCTGCTCCTGACCGTCACGCAGCTTGGCCACGAGCCCGAGAGTCCGTCGATTGCCTGCCACACCGGGCGTCACAGCTGCTTCTTCCAACTCCTTGAAGAGGGACGCTGGCGCAGCGTCGAGCCGGTGCTGCTCGACCCGAAGCGGATCTACGGCGCATGAGCGACGCCAGCTCCGACGACACCCTGGCGCGGCTGGCGGCGGTGATCGAGTCGCGCCGCGACGGCGACCCGGAGAAGAGCTACGTCGCGCGGCTCTTCGCCAAGGGCACCGACGCCATCCTGAAGAAGATCGGCGAGGAGGCCACCGAGACCGTGATGGCCGCCAAGGACGGTCAGCGCGAGAAGATCGTCTACGAGGTCGCCGACCTGTGGTTCCACACGCTCGTGGCGCTGGCACACTTCGGCCTCGCGCCCGAAGACGTGCTGGCCGAGTTGCGCCGGCGCGAGGGCCTCTCCGGCCTCGAGGAATTCGCCGCGCGCAAGGCCGCGGCACGCGACCAGGAAGGGAAGCCCTGAAGGCATGAGCACCGACCCGAACTGCATCTTCTGCAAGATCGTCGCCGGACAGATTCCGGCGCAAAAGGTCCACGAGGACGACGCACTCGTCGTCTTCCACGACATCAACCCCTGGGCCCCGGTGCACGTGCTGATCGTGCCCAAGGTGCATGTGGCCTCGCTCGCCGTCGCCGGCCCCGGGCACGAGCCGCTGCTCGGGCGCATGCTGGCGCTGGCGCCGCGGCTGATGCAGCAGCTGGGCGTGACCCAGGGCTTTCGCGTCGTCGTCAACACCGGGCGCGACGGCGGGCAGGAGGTCGACCACCTGCACATGCACGTGATGGGGGGCCCCAGGCCCTGGGCGCGGGGGTGAACCGCCCTCTGGAAGTCCGGCGGACGAGCCCTCACCTAGAATGACCGGTTCCTCTGCAGGAGAATTCTCATGGGATCGTTCAGCATCTGGCATTGGCTGATCGTGCTGCTGGTGGTGGTGATGATCTTCGGCACCAAGAAGCTCAAGAACATCGGCTCGGACCTCGGCCAGGCCGTCAAGGGCTTCAAGGAAGGCGTCAAGGGCGGCTCCGAGGGCGAGGCCGACGCGCCGGCGGCGCCGCCGCAGCAGGTGACGCAGGCGCAGCGCACGGCCGACGCCAATACCGTCGACGTCGAGGCCAAGCAAAAGAGCTGATGCGTTGAGACAAAGGGGCCGCGCGCCTTCGCGGGGTCGCCTGCGTCTGCCCGCACACGCATGATCGACTTCGGTTTCGACAAGCTCGCGCTCATCGGGGCGGTGGCGCTGATCGTCATCGGCCCCGAGAAGCTGCCGCGCGTGGCACGCACGGTGGGCCATCTGCTGGGCAAGGCGCAGCGCTACGTCGCCGACGTCAAGGCCGAGGTCAACCGCTCGATCGAGCTCGAAGAGCTCAAGAAGATGAAGACCCAGTTCGAGGACGCGGCACGCGACGTCGAGCAGACGGTCAACCGCGAAGTGGGTGAGGCCAAGGCCGGGTTCGACGACATCTCCAAGCAGTGGCCCTCGGTGGGGAGCGAACACGACGTCCTCGCCGAACCGGTGCCGGAGTACCGGCGCCCGAAGAAGAACTGGCGCCTCAAGCGCGGCGCCACGCCGCAGTGGTACAAGCGGCAGCGCGGCATCCGCACCCAGGCGCAGTCGGGCGCGGCGCGCGTGGCGCGCTTTCGCCCGCCGGGAGTCAGGCCCGGCATCAAGGGCCGCTCGTGAGCGAGGAGCGCAAGGACACCGAGGACGAACTGGCCGGCACCGAGGCGCCGTTCGTCTCGCATCTCGTCGAGCTGCGCGACCGCATCATCCGCGCGCTCGTCGCGGTGATGATCGCCTTCGGCGTGCTCGCCTTCTGGCCGGGGATGGGCGCGCTGTACGACTTCCTCGCGCAGCCGCTGGTGGCGCATCTGCCCGAGGGCACGCGGCTGATCGCCACCAGCGTCATCTCGCCGGTGCTGGTGCCGCTGAAGATCACGCTGATGGCGGCCTTCTTCGTCGTGCTGCCCTACGTGCTCTACCAGGTCTGGGCCTTCGTCGCGCCGGGGCTGTACTCGCACGAGAAGAAGTTCGTGCTGCCGCTGGTGATCAGCAGCACCATCCTCTTCTTCATCGGCGTGGCCTTCTGCTATTTTCTCGTCATCCCGGCGATGTCGAAGTTCATCCAGGCGTTCGCACCCAGCGCCATCACCGCGGCGCCGGACATCGAGCAGTACTTCGGCTTCGTGCTCACGCTCTTCCTCGTCTTCGGCATCGCCTTCGAGGTGCCGATCGCGGTCGTCGTGCTGGCGCGCGTGGGCATCGTCACCATCGAGCAGTTGAAGAAGTTCCGCGGCTACTTCATCGTCGGCGCCTTCATCGTCGCGGCGGTCGTCACGCCGCCGGACGTGATCTCCCAGCTCGCGCTGGCGGTGCCGATGTGCATCCTCTACGAACTCGGCATCCTGGCTGCCGGCATGTTCATCAGGAACGCCGCGCTGCCGGATGGCGAGGCCGACGGCAGCAAGACCTAGAGCAGCGCCGGGCATCGCGCGGCGCACATCGTCCGAGGAGTCATCCCGCATGGCCGAGCGTGGACGGATCGAAGCGGCGCTTGCCGAGTTGCTGCAACCCGAGGCCTTCAAGGACTACGGCCCGAACGGCCTGCAGGTCGAGGGCCGGCGCGAGGTGCGGCGTCTGGCCAGTGGCGTGACGGCAAGTCTGGCCTTCATCGACGCCGCCATCGAAGCCGGCGCCGACACGCTGCTCGTGCACCACGGACTGTTCTGGCGCGGGCAGGACGGGCGCCTGGTCGGCTGGCTGAAGGAGCGCGTGGCGCGGCTGCTGGCGCATGACATCAACCTCTTTGCCTACCACCTGCCGCTGGACGCGCAGGCCGAGTTCGGCAACAACGCGCAGCTCGGCCTGCGCCTGGGGCTCGTCGCCGACGCCCGTTTCGGAGAGCAGGATCTGGGCTTCATCGGCGCGGCCGCCGGGCTCGCCGACACGGCCGCGCTGGCGGCGCGGGTGGCACGGGTGCTCGCGCGCGCGCCGCTGCTGCTGCCCGGCGACGGGCGGCCGCTGCGGCGCGTGGCCTGGTGCAGCGGCGGCGCGCAGGGCTTCTTCGAGGCGGCGATCGCCGCCGGGGCCGACGCCTTCTTCACCGGCGAGATTTCGGAGCCGCAGGCGCACCTGGCGCGGGAGACGGGCGTGGCCTTCCTCGCCTGCGGTCACCACGCGAGCGAACGCTACGGCGCGCCAGCGGTGGCGACGCACATCGCGGCGCGCTTCGGGCTCGAGCACCGCTTCATCGAGATCGACAACCCGGCATGAAGCCCGCGCCGCTGCTCGTCACCCTGGGCGATGCCGTGGGCATCGGACCCGAGATCGTGCTGCGGGCCTTCCGGCAGGGCCGGGCTGCGGACTGCGTCGTCGTCGGCGAGCCGGCGGTACTGCAGCGCGCGGCGCGGCTGATCGATCCGCTGGGCGTGCCGCTGGCGGTCGTCGACGAGCCGGGCGCGCTCGAGCAGGTGCCGCCGGGGGCCTTGCCGGTGCTGCGGCCGCAGGGTTTGCCGGCGGGGCTGGCGGAGCTGCCCTGGGGGCAGGTCGACGCGCGCTGCGGCGCCGCGGCCGCGGCCTGCATTCAGGCGGCGGTGGCGCTGGTGCGCGCCGGGCAGGCGGGGGGCATCGTCACGGCGCCGATCCACAAGGAAGCGCTGGCCGCGGCCGGCGTGTCATTCCCCGGCCACACCGAGATGCTGCAGGCGCTGGCTGCCGACCCGGGCGGCGCCTTGCCGCCGGTGCGCATGATGCTCGCCAACGAGGAGCTGCGCGTGGTGCTGGTGACCATCCACGTGTCGCTGCGTCGCGCGATCGAGCTCGTGACGCGCGAGGCGGTGCTGCAGACCTTGCGCATCGTGCAGGCCGCGGTTCCCGCGTGGGCCGGCGGGGCGCCGCGCATCGCGGTCGCCGGGCTGAACCCGCATGCCGGCGAGGGCGGCCTCTTCGGCGACGAGGAGCAGGCGATCATCGCGCCGGCCATCGCGCAGGCGCGAGCCGAGGGCATTGCCGCCGCGGGGCCGTTCGCGCCCGATACCGTGTTCATGCGGGCGCGTCGCCGCGCCGGCTACGCCGAGCCCTTCGACGTCGTGGTGGCGATGACGCACGACCATGGGCTGATTCCGGTGAAGTACCTCGGCGTCGAGCATGGCGTCAACGTGACGCTTGGCCTGCCCTTCGTGCGCACCAGCCCCGACCACGGCACGGCTTTCGACATTGCCGGGCGCGGCGTGGCCGACGCGTCCAGCCTGGTGGCGGCGATCGAGGCGGCGCAGGGGATGGCGCGTGGTTCGCCGGCACCCTCACCCCAGCCCTCTCCCGCGCAGCGGGAGAGGGGGTAGGGGCGCGGGATTCAGCGCGCGCTGCCGCCGGCCAGGCCGGCGAGCTGGCGGCGCGCCCGCGCGGTCGCGCGTTCGAGCAGCTGAGCGCTCTCGAAGGCGCGCAGGCGGCCCGACTCGCTCAGGCGCACGAGCATGCGCTGCGTCAGCGAAATGGTGCGCTGATGGCGCTGCCCATGCGTGAAGACGAAGAAGCTGCGCGCCGGGCTGATGTGCGCCAGGCGCACCTTCTCCCACCTGCCGTCGATATGCATCTGGTAGCTGAAGCCGATCTGCACGTGCTCGGCCAGCGTGCGGCCGCTGGCCGGCTCCGGCGCCTCCGCCGGTGCCGGCAGGCCCGGCAGCGCCAGGTCGGCGGCCTTCACCTCGGGCTCGGCGCTGAGGTCGATGTCGACCGTGCCGTCCCAGTCGAAACGCGATTCCTGCACGAGCCCGAGCTGTGCTGCCTCCTCGCCGCTGAAGGCCGACTCGGCCAGCGCCGCGTCCAGCGGCGCTGCCGTCGACGCCGGCGGCAGCTCGGCGGCGGTGGGCATCAGGCGCTCGAGCGCCTGCTCGACCTGGCGCGCGAGCAGGTTGTGATCGAGCACCGTGCCGGCGATTGACTTGAGCGCCTCGGCGTGCGCGGGCATGAGCTCGCCGAAGAACCGGCGCCGTCGCTCCTCGGGCCAGCCGATCGTGTTCAGGCCCTCGTTGATCTGCTGCACCATCTTCGGCAGCTCGGCCATGAAGGCCTTGCGCTGCGCCGGCGTGGCCTTGGGCTGCACGCTCATGAAGAGCTCGCGACCGGTCTGGCGCAAGGCGCGCACGCGCTCGCTCGTCACGCCTTCGCGCTCGGCGGCCTTGAGGATGACGCGGCTCCACACGCGCGAGACGAAGTCGCGCACGAAGGCCGGCGCCGCCAGCGGTTGCAGCTCCTGGTCCAGGCGCTGCTCGTAGTGCTGCGAGAGGCGCAGCGACTGCTCGCGCTGCTGCAGCAGCGCGGTGGCGCCGGCGTGCTGCGCGTCGACGGCCAGGCGCGCCTGCTCGGCGACGAAGGCCTCGAGCGCCGCCAGCCGCAGGGCGTAGGTCTCGATCTGGTCGAAGTCGCCCTTGACGATCTCCTGCACCAGGTCGCGCACCTTGGCCAGAAAGGTCTTCGCCTGCTCGTCGCCGAAGTCCTCGAAGCCGTTGCCCAGCGAGGCGATGCGGTTGACGAACTGGCGCACGGGGTGCTTGCGCGTGGAGAAGAAGCTCGGATCGCCGAGCGCTGCGCGCAGCACCGGCAACTGCAGCCGCGCGATCTGCCGCGCCAGCTGCGGCGGCACCTTGGGGTCGGAGAGGATCTGGTCGAACAGGCTGGCGATGACGTCGATCACCATGTGATCGAGCGTGCCGCGCGAGGCCTGGCGCAACTGGTCGCGGTTGGCGTGGATGAGGTTGGGCGCGACGGCGCCCGCTTCGTCGCCCAGGCCCGCGAGGCCCGAGGGGCTCCAGCCCGAGGTATCGAAGCCCGCGGGCTCGACCTGCGTCAGGCGGCGCAGCAGGTCCATCATGCCCGGGTCGACTTGCCCGATCGGTGTGCCGCCGCCGTGGCGTGGGCCGCCACCGAAGGTGCTGCCTCCGAGCGTGGCCGGGCCGCTGCGCGTGGGGAGACTTCCCGGGCCCGAGGCGGCATGGGTGCGTGCGCCGCCCTGGCCGCCGCCGAGACCGCCGCGCCGGCTGACGGCCCCAGCGTCCGCGGCGGTGCTGTCCAGGGCCCCGGCGCGGCTGTGCATGCCTGCGCCGCCTGTGCCCTCCTGCGTGCGCACGGTCAGCGAGACCGGCTGCACGCCGGCCTTGCGCAGGTCGCCGATGATGGCGGCGTAGGTCTCGCGCAGCACGGTGGCCAGCGAACGCCGCAGTTCGCCCTCGAGGACCCTGCGCACCTCCGGGCGGTCGACGATGGCGTCGACGGCGCGGATCACGCCATGGCCGATCGACTCCGGGCGCAGCGGATTGCGCTCGCGCTCCGCGCGTGCGTCCCCGAGCAGCGAGCCGACGTAGGCCTCGAGCTCACGCAGCTCCCACTCCAGGCCGTGCGTGATCTCGAGCGCGAAGCGCTCGGCCTGCACCTTGATCTCGAGCTCGCGGTCCTCGACCAGCGTCAGCGCCTCCCAGGCCTGCGGTTGCGGTGCGCTGCTCATGCCGCCGGCGCTGCGCAACTGTTCGTCGAACGCCTGGTCGAAGGCCTGCTCGAAGGGCGCGCGCTTGCGGCTGAGCTCGAACTGCGCCGCCAGCAGTGCGTCGCGCTGCGCGCCCAGCGCCGTCATCGCCGCCAGATCCAGGCTCTGTACGGTGCGCTCGGCGGCGGTACGCAGCGCCTGCCGCACCCGCTGGGCGGCGGCGCCGAGCAGCGGGTGCAGCGGGGGTGGCGGAGTGATGGACATGGCTTGCGGTGCGCAACCCTTATTCTGGGCCATGCCTCGCGGCGTGGGCGCACGGCGCCCACGCCCGCGCCCTCCTGCGCTCCCTGGTGCGCGTCAGCCCGGCTTGCCGGTGCGCGCCAGCGCGTCGCGGATCTCGCGCAGCAGCAGCACGTCCTCGGGGGTCGGCGCCGGCGGGGCCGGCGGGGGCAGCTCGGCGCGCTTGAGCCGGTTGATCTGCTTCACCATCACGAAGATGATGAAGGCCAGGATGATGAAGTTCAGCGCCACGGTGATGAAGTTGCCGTAGGCCAGCACGGCGCCCTGCTTCCTCGCCTCCTCCAGCACGGTGGCGGTTTGTCCGGCCAGCGGGATGAAGTGGTTGCTGAAGTCCAGCCCGCCGAAGACCTTGCCGACGATGGGCATGATGACGTCGCCGACCAGCGAGTCGACGATCTTGCCAAAGGCGCCGCCGATGATGACGCCGACGGCGAGATCCATGACGCTGCCCTTGAGCGCGAACTCCTTGAACTCCGATGTGAAACTCATGTGCGGGGTCCTCCTGATCGGCTTGATGGTTGCGCGGCGTGCGCCGCCGCTGCGGCACGGTAGGGGCAGCCCGGGGGCGCGTCAAGCTGCGACCGCTCCGGGGGCGCGCGGATTCGCTCCGCTAGAATCGCGGGTTGACCCTGAAGACAATCGAACCACCACTCGAGGAACCCATGAGCGATTCCGCTACCGCCCCGGCGGGCCCCGGTCACGTCGACAAGGACCGTCGGACCTGGATCGCGATCACCTGCGGCGCCGGCGCCGTCGGTGGTGTCGCAGTCGCCGTTCCCTTCGTCAGCAGCTTCGCGCCCTCCGAGCGCGCCAAGGCGGCCGGCGCTCCCGTTCAGGTCGACATCAGTGCCTTGAGGCCCGGCGAGAAGCTCACCGTCGAGTGGCGCGGCAAGCCGGTGTGGGTCATGCGACGCACGCCCGAGCAGCTCGAGACGCTGAAGAAGACCGATGCGCTGGTGGCGGATCCGAACTCCGACCGCAAGGCCTATCCGACGCCCGAGTACGCGAAGAACGAGTGGCGCTCGATCAAGCCCGAGGTCCTGGTGGCGGTGGGCATCTGCTCGCATCTGGGCTGCTCGCCGGTGGACAAGTTCCAGCTTGGCGCCCAGCCTTCGCTGCCCGATGACTGGATGGGCGGCTTCCTTTGCCCCTGCCACGGATCGACCTTCGACCTGGCCGGCCGCGTCTTCAAGAACAAGCCCGCGCCCGACAACCTGGAGGTGCCGCCGCACATGTACCTCTCGGACAACGTGCTGTTGATCGGCGAAGACAAGAAGGCTTGAGGAGCGAGGTCCATCCCATGGCTGAATTCAAGGAAGCGCCTGCCGGCGCCTCGGTGATCGAGAAGACCACCGTCTGGTTCGAGAACCGGTTCCCGACCGCGTTCGCCGAGTACAAGAAGCACATGTCGGAGTACTACGCTCCGAAGAACTTCAACACCTGGTACTTCTTCGGCTCGCTGGCCCTCCTGGTGCTGGTGATCCAGATCGTCACGGGCATCTTCCTGGTGATGCACTACAAGCCCGACGCGAACCTGGCCTTCGCCTCGGTCGAGTACATCATGCGCGACGTGCCCTGGGGCTGGCTGATCCGCTACATGCACAGCACGGGCGCCAGCGCCTTCTTCATCGTCGTTTACCTGCACATGTACCGCGGCATGCTCTACGGCAGCTATCGCAAGCCGCGCGAGCTGGTGTGGATCTTTGGCTGCATGATCTTCCTGGCCCTGATGGGCGAGGCCTTCTTCGGCTACCTGCTGCCCTGGGGCCAGATGTCCTACTGGGGCGCGCAGGTGATCGTCAACCTCTTCGCCGCCATCCCCTTCGTCGGTCCCGACCTCGCGCTGCTGATCCGCGGCGACTACGTCGTCAGCGACGCCACGCTCAACCGCTTCTTCAGCTTCCACGTCATCGCGCTGCCGCTGGTGCTGCTGGGTCTGGTCGTCGCGCACCTGCTGGCGCTGCACGACGTCGGCTCCAACAACCCCGACGGCATCGAGATCAAGGCCAAGAAGGACCCGAAGACCGGCATCCCGCTGGACGGCATTCCCTTCCACCCCTACTACACGGTGCACGACATCGTCGGCGTGGCGGTGTTCCTGATCCTGTTCTCGGCCGTCATCTTCTTCGCGCCCGAGCTCGGCGGCTACTTCCTCGAGTACAACAACTTCATCCCTGCCGACCCGCTGAAGACGCCGGCACACATCGCCCCGGTGTGGTACTTCACGCCCTACTACTCGATGCTGCGCGCGACCACCGACCCGATGGTCAACGTCTTCGTCGTCATCACCGCGCTGGGCACCGTGGGCGCGCTGCTCAAGGGTGGCTTCAGCGGCCGCGCCAAGGTCGGCATCGTCGTTGCCGGGCTGGTCGTGATCGCTCTGCTCAAGGTCTTCGACGCCAAGTTCTGGGGTGTCGTCGTGATGGGCGGTGCGGTCATCATCCTCTTTGCCCTGCCCTGGCTGGACCGCAGTCCGGTGAAGTCGATCCGCTACCGTCCGGGCTGGCACAAGTGGCTCTACGGTATCTTCGTCATCGTCTTCTTCGTGCTCGGCTACCTGGGCATTCAGCCGGTGTCCGACATGGGCACGCTGATCGCGCAGATCGGCACCATCTTCTACTTCGCCTTCTTCGCGCTGATGCCGGTGTGGAGCCGGATCGGCGAGTTCAAGGCGGTGCCCGACCGCGTGACCTTCCAGCCGCACTGACGCCACGTCCGCTAGAGAGTCAGAGAGTCACATCACCATGAAGAAACTCATCCTCAGCATGCTTGCAAGCCTGGCGCTGGTCTCGGGCGTGCAGGCGGCCGGAGGCGGCGTCGCCTGGGACAAGTTCCCCACCGAACGCGTCACCGACGTGGCCGCGCTGCAGCGCGGTGCCAAGACCTTCGTCAACTACTGCCTGAACTGCCACGCTGCGGCCTTCCTGCGCTACAACCGATTGCGCGACATCGGCCTCAGCGAGGAGCAGATCAAGGACAACCTGATGTTCGCCGCCGACAAGGTCGGCGACACCATGACGGTGGCGCTCGATCCCAAGGAGGCCAAGGCGTGGTTCGGCGCCGTGCCGCCCGACCTGACGCTGATCGCGCGCTCGCGCTCGGCGCCCGGGCAGGGCAGCGGCGCGGACTATGTCTACACCTATTTGCGCACCTACTACCGCGACGGCACCAAGGCCAGCGGCTGGAACAATCTCGTCTTCCCGAGCGTGGGCATGCCGCACGCAATGTGGGAACTGCAGGGGCAGCAGCGCGCCGTCTTCGCCGACGAGAAGGATCCGCACGACCCGAGCAAGACGGTGCAGGTGTTCAAGAACTTCGAGCCGATCACGGCAGGCACCCTGTCGCCGGCCGAGTACACCGAGACCGTGGCCGATCTCGTCGCCTTCCTGCAGTGGATGGGCGAGCCCAACCAGGGCAGCCGCGTGCGCCTGGGCGTGTGGGTGCTGATCTTCCTGGCCATCTTCACGGTCATTGCCTGGCGTCTGAACGCGGCGTTCTGGAAGGACGTCAAGTAGCATCCACCGTCCCGGTGAGCGCGCCGGGGGAGGGCGCAGTGGGGGCTTGGCGCGCCCACTGCGCCCGGGTTTTTTCGGGGCCTGAACCGCCTGCAGGCTCCTCTTCGATCGAAGGCCACACGCCATGATGGTGCTTTACTCCGGAACTACCTGCCCGTATTCGCATCGCTGCCGCTTCGTGCTGTTCGAGAAGGGCATGGACTTCGAGATCCGCGACGTCGATCTCTTCGCCAAGCCGGAGGACATCGCGCTCATGAACCCGTACAACGAGGTTCCCATCCTCGTCGAGCGCGACCTCATCCTGTACGAATCGCACATCATCAACGAGTACATCGACGAGCGTTTTCCGCACCCCCAGCTCATGCCCGGCGACCCGGTGGCGCGGGCGCGCGTGCGGCTCTTCCTGTTCAACTTCGAGAAGGAGTTGTTCACTCATGTCAGCCTGCTCGAGAGCCGCAGCGTCAAGGCCACCGACCGCCAGTTGGAGAAGGCGCGCAGCCAGATCCGCGACCGCCTGACGCAGCTGGCGCCGATCTTCCTGAAGAACCGCTACATGCTCGGCGACGACTTCAGCATGCTCGACGTGGCGATCGCTCCGCTGCTCTGGCGGCTCGACTACTACGGCATCGAGCTGAGCAAGAACGCCGCGCCGCTGCTGAAGTACGCGGAACGCATCTTCTCGCGCCCGGCCTACATCGAGGCCCTCACGCCCTCGGAAAAGGTGATGCGCAAGTAGGGTCGCGGCCATGGGCACCTGCACGAAGCTGTCTTCCCGTCCTCACGCGCGTCCATCGCGCGCGTCGACGAGCGCTCGCGCCGGTACCGGCTGCGCCGCCTGCGGGTGCGGGGTCGACGCATGAACCAGGCCGTGGGCGGCGACGGACAGGGCACCTCGACGCGCCCCTACCTGCTGCGCGCGCTGCACGACTGGTGCACGGACAACGGATTCACGCCCTACATCGCCGTCCACGTCGACGGCTCGGTACGGGTGCCGATGGAGTACGTGAAGAACAACGAGATCGTGCTCAACGTCGGCTTCGAGGCCACGAGCGGCTTGAAGCTCGGCAACGAGGCGATCGAATTCCGCGCGCGCTTCGGCGGCGTGGCGCGCGACATCATGGTGCCGGTCGACCATGTGGTCGCGATCTACGCGCGCGAGAACGGGCAGGGCATGGCCTTCCCCGTTCCCAGCGCGGCGATACCGAGCGAGGCCGAAGACGACGAGACGCAGGCGCCGAAAGGAGGTGCTGCGCGCGGGCTGCACCTGGCCAGCGTCGAAGGGCAGGACGCCGCCACGCCGGGACACGACGCCGCAGGCGCATCGGGTGCGTCGGGCGCGGCGCCCGCACCCGCCGAACCCCCGGAAGGGCCGGAGCCCCCACAGCCGCCCCCGCCCGCGGGTCCGCAGCGTCCCTCGCTCAAGCGCATCAAATAGGCTCGTGCCGCGCGGCCGGGCCGGCGGACGCACCGCGGACCCCGCGGCCTAGAATGGATATCTTGATCGGCCGGCTTAGCTCAGCTGGTAGAGCACCCGCCTTGTAAGCGGAAGGTCATCCGTTCGATTCGGATAGCCGGCACCAACCCCATTTCCGCTGGAGGACGCCCATGAGCAAGTACGCATTCGGTCGCACCACGACCCTGGGTTTCGAGCGCGCACGCGAGCGCATCGTCGAGGAGCTGGGCAAGGTCGGCTTCGGCATCCTGACCGAGATCGACGTGCAGGCAACGATGAAGAAGAAGCTCGATGCCGACATGCCGCCCTACCGCATCCTCGGCGCCTGCAACCCCAACTTCGCGCACCAGGCGATCGGGGCCGAGCCGCAGATCGGCGCGCTGCTGCCCTGCAATGTCGTCGTGCGCCAGGATGCGCAGGCGGTGGTGCACGTCGAGCTGATGGATCCGCACGCGGTGCTGGGGCTGGTCGACAACCCCAAGGTGGCGCCCCTCGCCGCGCAGGTCCGCGAGCGCCTGGAACAGGCGCTATCCGCGCTCGAGGCCTGAGCAAGCGCCACAGCGCGGCCGGCCGCGCTCCATCAGGAGCGCGGGCCTCGCACCGCATGGGGAAGGCGTAGGCCGAGAGACCTGCCCTGCGGTGCGACGTGCCGCATCAGCAGCGTGACGGTGCCCGGCTCGGTGTGATTGCCGACGGCACCGCAACGCGCGGCTCGCGCGCTCAGGCCAGTGCGAGTGAATCGGTCCAGATGTTGTTCGCCCAGCTGAGCGCGTGGCGCGCTTCGCTCAGGCTGCGCGCGGCTGACACGCCGCCCGAACCCGGCACGGTCTTGAAGGTCTTTTCGGCCGCGTTGTACTGGTGCACCGAGGCCACGTGCATCGCCTCGCGATCGCTGACGAAGCTGTAGCAGGTGTTCATCACCACCGGCGCCGGGTTCACCGCCGCGCCCTGGAGCAACTGGATGATCGCGGCCGCTGCGACCTTGGCTTGCTGGTTCGCCATGTGGCCGGACTTGGGCATCTGCGGCGCGGAGAAGGTGGTGTCGCCGAGCACGTGGATCCCGGGCACCGCGGTCGACTCCATCGTCAGCCAGTTCACGCCGGCCCAGCGGGCGTTCATGTTCAGCAGCCCGGCCGAGCGCGCCAGATCCCCGCCGCGCTGCGGCGGAATCGCGTTGATCACGTCGGCCTTGACGTCGTCGAACTCGGTCCTGGCGACGTTGCCCGCGATCTCCTTCAGCTCGGCGTTGGGACGGTACTCGAGGATGCCGGCGTGCAGCTCGCTGAACGCCTTCTGGAACAGGCCCTTCTTCGAGGTGATCTCGGGGTTGGCGTCGTAGATCAGCAGCTTGGATCGCGGCTTGGCGGCCTTGAGGTAGGTGGCGACGACGCAGGCGCGCTCGTAGGGTCCGGGCGGGCAGCGATAGGGCGCCTTCGGAATGAACATCGCGAACACGCCGCCATCGCGCATGCCCTCGATCGCCCCGCGCAGCGCCGCCGTCTGCGGCCCGGCCTTCCAGGCGTGGAACACGCGACCCGCATCCAGCGCCGCCTGCAGGCCACCGACCTGGTCGAGCATGAAATCGACGCCGGGCGACAGCACCAGCCGGTCATAGGCGAGCGTGCGGCCGTCCGCCAGGCGCACCGTGCGCGCGCCGGGGTCGACGGCGACGGCTTCTCCCTGCACCATCTTGACTCCGGCCGCCTTCAGTCCGCCGTAACCCCGGGTGATGTCGGCCATCGTCTTGTAGCCGCCGAGCACCAGGTTGCTGATCGGGCAGGAGACGAATTCACTCTGGCGCTCGATCAGCGTGACGTCGACGTTGCCGCCCCACAGCTTGAGATAGCGCGCTGCGGTGGCGCCGCCGTAGCCGCCGCCGACGATCACGACCCTGCCGATCGACGGCCCGCCGCTCGTCATGCCGGCGCAGCCGGCGAGCGTGGTGGCCGCCAGCGCGGCGCCAGCGCCCAGCAGATGCCGGCGCCCGAGTTCGAACCCTTGCTTCATGCCATCTCCTCAGCGCTTGGCCGGTTGTGCCGCAAAGAATCCGGCGAGCAGGCGCACCTGCTCGTCGGTGTAGCCCTTGGCAATCTGGCCCATGATCGTCGACGGCAGCGCACCGCTCTTGAAGTCGGCCAGCATCGCGATGATCTTGTTGGCCGGCACGCCGGCCAGCGGGGTCATGTCGCCGCGCGCCTGACCGTTGGTGCCGTGACAGTTGGCGCAGGTGGCGGCCAGGCTGCGCGCCAGGTTCGCGTCCTGTGCCCAGGCCGGACTCAAACCGCCGAGCAGCAACGCCGGCGCGACGAGAAGACGAGTCAATCGGTGCATGGTCCCTCCAAGGCGGGTGGCGCGCGGCGCCGGACACCGCCAATTGTGGAAAACCTGCCGTCGCAGTGCTCCCCCTAATAACCCTGATTCATAAGGCTCAACCGCAGGCCAGCGCCGGTTCATGCGTGAGGCCGAGATCGCCGGCAGCCTCGAGCGCCTGTGCCGTCGGCAGGCTGTCGGGCGTCCGGCCCGAGATCGAGATCGCCATCGGCGGCACGAAGAATGCGGTGACGCAGGCTGCCGCGGCATGCGGCTGTTGCGGGCGCTTTCAGAGCGGCGGGGAGGGCGGTTGAACCCGCACCCTGATTGCGCTACCCTCCCACCCCGTCTCCTGCAGGCGCTGCAGCAGCAGGGGCAGCAACTGGCGCAGCTTGGCCGCGGCGGGGTTGTGCGCTGCGAGCAGGGTCCAGGTGTCCCCGTCCACCGGGCCCGGGCGCACGTCGGCGCGCAGGCCTGCGGGCAGCAGTGGGGCCAGCGCCTCGAACAGCGTGCGTGCCTGGTGCAGGCGGCGCAACAGGAGCCCGAGCGGTTCGCTGCGGTCGAGCGCGTCGGCCAGGCCCAGGGCCGGGCCTGCGGCCCGCGCCGCGCCGCGGCCCGGGTGCGGTGCACCGCTCGCTGCGGGCTTGCGCTTGGACATGGAGCAGGAGTTTATTGGCGATGCAGGTGCTCATCACCCACGGACGCATGGCACGCACGCGCGTGATGCAGCTTGGCGCGCTGCAGCTCGTGCTGGCGACGGCCTCGCTGGCCGTGGCGCTGATGGCGCTCTCCGGAGCGATCTACCACTTCGTCTTCCTGAAGGCGGTGCACGAGGGCTGGCCGGTCGTCGGCCCGCTCGTGCAGTGGGTGCTGCGCGGCGAGATCGCGGAGCGCGAGCGCTTCATGCGCGAGAACCTCGACGCGATGGCGCAGAAGGTCGGCGAGATGCAGGCCAAGCTGATCCGGCTCGAGGCGATGAGCGAACGCGTCAGCGGCCTGGCCGGCGTCAAGCCGGAAGAGCTCGGAGCGTCCCGCCCCGCCGCAGGCGGCGCTGCCGCCGGACAGCCCGCGAGCGTGCAGAGCGGCCAGGGTGGGGCGGTCACGCCGAGCGGCCGTGCCGAGGTGACGCCGGCGGGCAGCGGCGGCCCGTTCGTTGCCGCCGATCGACCCTCGCTGCAGCAACTGCAGCAGTTGCTGGCGGGGCTGGACGAGGCGGCCGACTGGCAGGGCGACCTCTTCGCCTACAGCGAATCGCGCCTCTTCCAGGCGCGGCTGGACACGCTGCGCGTGCCCAGCTCAGCGCCGGTACAGGGCGTGTTCGGTTCCGGCTTCGGCCTGCGCAACGACCCCTTTACCGGGCGAACCGCGTTGCACACCGGGCTGGATTTTCCGGCCGAGCCGGGAACCCCGATCCTGGCATCGGCCGCGGGCGTGGTGCTGAGCTCAGGCGTGCACCCGGAGTACGGCAAGCTGGTCGAGATCGATCACGGCAAGGGCCTGATCACGCGCTATGCCCACGGCAGTCATCTGCTCGTGCAGCAGGGCGAGATCGTCAAGCGCGGCCAGGCGATCGCCGAGGTCGGCACGACCGGCCGCTCCACCGGTCCGCATCTGCACTTCGAGGTGTTGCTCGAGGGTGTGCCGCAGAACCCGGCCCGCTTCCTGGCCGCGGCCCCGGCCCGGTTGATGGCGGCGCGCCCGGTCGCACCCGAGCGCAGCGCGCAACGGCGCTGACCCCGGCCGGTGCGCCGGCGCACGTCGCGCCGGCCGGCGCGCAGGGTCAGGCGTGCCGGGCGGACGGCGCGATGGCGGGTGATAGACTAGCACGCTTTGCGCGCGCTAGTCCCCCAACGCGCCAACGGGCTCTCCCCGCATGCTTCCCAAGTTACTGACGCAGATCTTCGGCAGCCGCAATGACCGGCTGCTCAAGGGCTACCGCCGCGTGGTGCTGCAGATCAACGCGCTCGAGCCCGCGCTCGAGGCGCTGGACGACGCCGCGCTGCGCGCCAAGACCGATGAGTTCAGGCAGCGCCATGCCAAGGGCGAGTCGCTGGACGCCATGCTGCCCGAAGCCTTCGCGGTCGTGCGCGAGGCCGGCAAGCGCACGCTCAGGATGCGCCACTTCGACGTGCAGCTCATCGGCGGCATGGTGCTGCACGAAGGCAAGATCGCCGAGATGCGCACCGGCGAAGGCAAGACGCTGATGGCCACGCTGCCGGTGTACCTGAATGCGCTCACCGGCAAGGGCGTGCACGTGGTGACGGTGAACGACTACCTCGCGCGCCGCGACGCCGAGTGGATGGGCCGGCTCTACGGCTTCCTCGGCCTGACCGTGGGCGTCAACGTGCCGGGCATGCAACGCGAGGAGAAGCAGGCGGCGTTCGCCGCCGACGTCACCTACGGCACGAACAACGAGTTCGGTTTCGACTACCTGCGCGACAACATGGTCTACGAGCTCGGCGACCGCGTCTCGCGCGGGCAGGCCTACGCCATCGTCGACGAGGTCGACTCGATCCTCATCGACGAGGCGCGCACGCCGCTCATCATCAGCGGCCAGGCCGAGGACCACACCGAGCTCTACGTGCGCATCAACGCCGTCGTGCCGCAGCTGAAGAAGCAGATCGGCGAGGCCAACCCGCGCACCGGCGAGGGCGTGATCGAGCCCGGCGACTTCACCGTCGACGAGAAGACGCACCAGGTCTTCCTCACCGAGTCCGGCCACGAGAAGGCCGAGGAGGTGCTCAGCAAGGCCGGCCTGCTGCCCGAGGGCGCGAGCCTCTACGACGCGGCCAACATCAGCCTGATGCACCACGTCTACGCGGCACTGCGCGCGCAGCACCTCTACAACCGCGACCAGCACTACGTGGTGCAGAACGGCGAGGTGGTGATCGTCGACGAGTTCACCGGCCGCCTGATGACGGGGCGGCGCTGGAGCGACGGCCTGCACCAGGCGGTGGAAGCCAAGGAAGGCGTGCCCATCCAGAGCGAGAATCAGACGCTGGCCTCGGTCACCTTCCAGAACTACTTCCGCATGTACGGCAAGCTCGCCGGCATGACCGGCACCGCCGACACCGAGGCCTACGAGTTCCAGGAGATCTACGGCCTGGAGACGGTGGTCATCCCGCCGAACAAGCCGACCATCCGCAAGGACGAGAACGACCTCATCTACAAGACGGCCAAGGAGAAGCACGACGCCGTCGTCGCCGACATCCGCGACTGCTTCGAGCGCGGCCAGCCGGTGCTCGTGGGCACGACCTCGATCGAGAACTCGGAGCTGATCTCCGATCTGCTGCAGAAGGCCAAGCTGCCGCACCAGGTGCTCAACGCCAAGCAGCACGCCAAGGAGGCGGAGATCGTCGCCCAGGCCGGTCGGCCGAAGATGATCACCATCGCCACCAACATGGCCGGCCGCGGCACCGACATCGTGCTTGGCGGCAACGTCGAGAAGCAGGTCCAGTTCCTGCAGGACGATGCCGCGCTCTCCGACGACGACAGGCGCGCGCGCGCGCAGGCGCTCGAGCAGGAATGGCAGGGCCTGCACGACCAGGTGAAGGCGCTGGGCGGCCTGCGCATCGTGGCCACCGAGCGCCACGAGAGCCGGCGCATCGACAACCAGCTGCGCGGCCGCTCCGGGCGCCAGGGCGACCCGGGCGCCAGCCGTTTCTACCTGAGCCTCGACGACTCGCTGATGCGCATCTTCGCGGGTGACCGCGTACGCGCCATCATGGACCGGCTGAAGATGCCCGAGGGCGAGGCGATCGAGGCCGGCATCGTCAACCGCAGCATCGAGAGCGCGCAGCGCAAGGTCGAGGCGCGCAACTTCGACATCCGCAAGCAGCTGCTCGAGTACGACGACGTCGCCAACGACCAGCGCAAGGTCATTTACCAGCAGCGCAACGAGATCCTCGAGGCGGCCACGCTCGACGAGCAGATCCGCAACCTGCGCCACGCGGCGATGGCCGACATCGTGCGCACCTATGTGCCTGCCGGCAGCCTCGAGGAGCAGTGGGACCTGCCGGGCCTGCAGCGCGTGCTGCGCGAAGAGTGGCAGCTCGAGGTCGACCTCGCCGCCGAAGTCGAGAAGAGCGACTCCCTCACCGACGAGGACCTGCTGCACAAGGTGCAGGCCGAGGCCGATGCGGTCTTCCAGTCCAAGGTCGAGCTCGTGGGCAGCGAGCAGTTCACGCCGTTCATGCGCATGGTGCTGCTGCAGACCATGGACAACCACTGGCGCGAGCACCTGGCCGCTCTCGACTACCTGCGCCAGGGCATCCACCTGCGCGGTTACGCCCAGCAAAACCCCAAGCAGGAATACAAGCGCGAGGCCTTCGAGCTCTTCTCCCGCCTGCTGGACATCGTCAAGCTCGAGGTGACGCGCGTGCTGATGCTCGTGCGCGTGCAGACGCAGGAGCAGGCCGCCGAGGCCGCCGAGGCGATCGAGCAGCAGGCGGGACAGCTCAGCAACGTCACCTACACCCACCCCAACGAGGACGGTTCGGTGTCGCAGGAGAGCGACCCCGCGACGCTGGCGCAGGCCGTGCCCAAGGTCGGCCGCAACGACCCCTGCCCCTGCGGCAGCGGCAAGAAGTACAAGCACTGCCACGGGCGGCTGAGCTGAAGCCGGCTTCAGCGAGCGCCTTGTCAGCGGCTGGGTCGCCATGAGCCCGGCGACCTTGAGCATTCCGGTGGTCATGCGGCCGGCAACCTGACGGTGACGGCGCCCAATGCGGCGAGCCTGGGCAGGACGGCCACCATCGGCCTGAGCTTCAACGGCCTGACTGCCGGCCTGCGGCATCCGGGCGCCGTCGTCCGCGCTGGCATCGCCGGACTGCCGGTACTCCGTGGAGCGGTCGCAGGACACGTACCACCGATGCCCGGTCGCGCAACTCCTGCGGCGCAAAAAGCCCCTGGCAGCGGGGCTGCCAGGGGCTCTGACACGAGCGCCGCTGCGATCAGGGGCGCTGGACCTCGAACATCGGCGAGGTCCAGGTCTCCCAGTGCGCCGGGTTGTTCTCGTCACCCAGGGCCTTCAGCACCGACACCTTCAGCACATACTGCCCATTGGGCGCCGTGCGCCACTGGTTGCGGTTCTTGCCGTTGCCCGTGAAGGTGGTGCCGTCCCAGGCGAAGGCGAAGAAACCGGTGGCCGTGCTGTTGCGCGGCAGGTAATCGTCGTTGCTGATACGGTGCCAGGACTTGCCGCTGACGGCATCGACCGCTTCGACGCGCAAGCGGCGTGATTGATGGTCGAGGTGCGCCAGCACGTAGGGGATGTCCTGGCCCTGCATCGTGAAGACATCACCGGCGCCGGCAAAGCCGAAATTGACGCCATTCGGGCTCCAGCCGAGTCGCGGGAAGTTGTTGGCCGTCGGCACCAGCACCTGGCGCGCCTGGTAGTCGCCGATATGGCCGGCAAACGGCACACGGAACACCTTGCCTGCATCCGCCGCGTCGGTCAGCACCACATAGCCGCCATACTGGCCGCCGGCCGGCGCCGTGGCCGGCGTGATGGTCACGTCGACGGTCGCGCTGCCCTTGGCCGGCACCACCACCGAGCCGGCGCTGAAGGCCACGCTGGCATTCGAGGTGCTGAAGCCCGGGGTGAACGAGTTGGCCCCCGTCGACAAGCCGTTGACCGACGACAGGTTGTAGGTCACCGTCGATGCGCTCTTGTTCTCGATGGTGACCGTGCGCGTCACCGGGCCGGCCTCGCCCTCGCCGGCGGCGATCTTCGCGGGATCGACGCGGGTCGTCGCCAGAATGGCGTCGTCGATGTCCAGCATGCCGGCACCCTGGCGGTGCACGTTGTCGAGGAAGCCAAGAGCCGGGTTACCCCACCAGGGCTTGGGATCGGCGCTGTTCTGCAGGATGCCGCGCATGGCCTGCGCCGGCGTCTTCGGCTGGGCCTGCAGCAGCAGCGCCGCGGCGCCGGCGACATGCGGCGAGGACATCGAGGTGCCCGACAGCGTGGCGTAGGCGCCGGCTTCCAGCGGGTAGGTGGAATAGATCAGGCCGCCGGGGGCTCCGATATCGGGCTTGAGCGACAGATCGGGGCTGAGACCGTAGGAGCTGAAGCTCGAGATCAGGTTGCCCGTGGCATTGGCGAAGGAGCCGATGCTGGACTGCCAGGTCATCGTGACCGCACCGGCGGCCAGGCGGCCGTCGATCAGCACGCCTTCGGCGTCGGAGACCTGCACGGTCGGGATGGTCACGCCGCTGCCGGCGATGGTGCCGGCAAAGCGCCCGGCCGAGTTGTTGTAGATCACCACGGCGGCAGCACCCGCGGCCTGGGCGTTTTGGGCCTTGATGGCGAAGCTGCAGGTGCCGCGACGGATGAGTGCAGCCGTGCCGGTGAGGCTGCCGGCGGGCAGCGCAGAGCAGGCATCCGCTGCCGACGTGGCCGTTCCCGTGCGCGACATCGGCAGCGAGCCCGAGGTCGGCGCTGCCACCGAGCCGGTCATCGCCGAATAGCCGATGGCCGTGTTGTCGGGCGAGACCGAGAAGGTGGTGAGCGTCACCGAGGTGTTGTCGAACGACGCTGTACCGATGACCTTCTCACCCAGCCCCGGCGCGCCGGCCGAATAGATGCCGTTGGCGCCGCTGTTGCCGATCGATGCGACGACAACCATGCCCTTGTTGACCAGCCGGGTGGCGGCCACGGCGGTGGGGTATTGCGGCCACTGGAAGGCTGAGCCGATGCTCATGTTGAGCACGTGCATGCCATCGGCCAGCGCGCGCTCCATGGCGGCGATCATGATGTCGGCCGTGGTCGAGCCATCGCAGCCGAAGATGCGGTAGGCGCCGAAGGTGACATCCGGAGCGACACCCTTGACCGCGCCGTTGGCGCCCACGATGCCGGCCACGTGCGTGCCGTGGCCGCCACAGTCGTCCGGGTTGTCGTCGGGTGCCGGAACGGGGTTGTACGTGGGACTCGTGGAGTCGGCATTGAAGGCGTCACCGACGAAGTCGTAGCCGTATTTGATGCGAGGGTGGTTCAGGAGCGGCGTGGTGCCGTTGACACCGGTGCCGCCGAAATCAGGGTGATCGAGGTCGATGCCGGTGTCCATCACCGCCACCTTGATGCCGGTGCCGGTGAAGCCGAGCTGGCTTTGCACGCGGTCGGCGCCGGTCATGGCCAGCGCCGTGGCCATGTCGGGCGCCGCGCCACCGCCGGCAGGGTCGGGCCGCGGGGCCTGCACCACTTCGACGGGGTAGATGGCCTTCACGCCCGGCAGTTCGGCCAGCTTGGCGCGATCACGCGCATCCACCTCGACCGAGAAGCCGTTGAACAGCACGTCGAAGCTGCGCCGCTCCGTGAAGCGAACCCCTGCGGACTGGGCGGCGCGCCGGAAGGCGGCCTTTTCGGCCTGCGCGCTGTTGCGGTTGCCGCCATCGGCCACCGGCGCGCCAGTGAGACATCCTGGGTCAACCTCCGCTGGTCGAAGCGAGCGCTACGGCGGCGTTGTGGAGCGCGGGGTCGTAGGGTTTGCGGTCGGTCCAGGCGCG
>MEFD01000021.1 GCA_001724995.1 Rubrivivax sp. SCN 71-131 | reverse complement strand
CCAAGTACAAACCGACCTCTATGCCGGACGCCGCAGCGCTATTTGACGCCCGTTTCATGCGTCGCGGGTCGCGCGAAGCGCGGTGGAGCAACTGAGATGACACGATACCCAAAGAGCGGAAAGGGAACCCGATGGACCGTCGCAGAACTCAAGTCCATCCCTGAGTCTTGGCTGGGTGACACCGTCGCCGACGGCGATGGACTGACGGGCGAGGTCCGCGTGTCTTCGGGCGGCACGATCTCGGTCCGCTTCAAGAGTGCCTTCAAGTGGGAAGGCAAGGTCACCTGGCATCAGTGCGGCACGTGGCCTTCGGCGTCGATGGCCGACGTCCGGGCGCAGCGTGATCAAGCTCGCCAGCTCTTGAAGCAAGGCGTCAATCCGAACGACCACAAGAAGGTGCAACGCATCGATTCGCGGTTGGAGGTGGAGGCCAGACTTGCCGATGCCCGTCGACACGAAGCGGAAGACCTCACGTTCCGCGAGATGTTCGAGGCCTGGTTGGCAGATGGCGTGTCTCGTGAGGATGGCAACGCCGAGCTTCGGCGCGCCTTCGAGAGAGACGTTCTCCCTGCGATCGGCGACAAGCCGGTGCGCCTGGTCGACGACTCGGACCTTCGCGCCGCGTTGCGACGCGTCGGCCGTGATCGCGGCGCAGGGCGCACCGCACAGCGCATGCTCAGCGAACTTCGCCAGCTGTATCGCTGGTCGCTGTCGCGCAAGCCTTGGCGAACACTCGTCGCCGACGGTAGCCCTGCCGAACTTGTCGAGGCACGACAGGTCGTCAATGACGACTATGAAGATGGGATCCGCGACCGTGTGCTGTCAGACGCCGAGATCCGCGAACTCCACGAGATCCAGGTCCGGCTGCGAAGCACCTACGAATCGCTTCCCGCCGGTCATCGGTATGGGGGTGTCCGTCCGATGAAGCGCGAGAACGAACTGGCCATCTGGATCATGCTCGCGACCCTGTGTCGAGCCGGCGAAACGATGAAGGCCGAGTGGAAGGATGTCGACCTCCAGAAGGCCGAGTGGTTCTTGCCGGCAGCGAACACGAAGACGAAGGTGCCGATGCTCGTGTTTCTCTCGCCTTTTGCGCTGCGCCAGTTCGAGGAACTTCACCTGTTGACCGGGCACACGCCGTGGTGCTTTCCCGCTCGGCCGAGCGGCCGGGTGCGAGAGGGCGCCCAGCCGCCGGACCGGCACGTGCACGAGAAGAGCGCCAGCAAGCAAGTCGGCGACCGGCAAGTGCGCTTCATGAGTCGGGAGGGATCGCTCGACCACCGCAAGCATGACGACTCGCTTGTGCTGGCCAACGGTGAGCGCGGTGTCTGGACGCTCCACGATCTTCGCCGCACGGGCGGCACGCTGATGCAGGCAATGGGTGTCCCGCTGGATGTCATCGATCGGTGCCAGAACCATAAGCTGCCGGGCCCGAAGGTGCGGCGCCACTATCTGCACCACGACTACGCCAACGAAAAGCGTGCCGCGTGGAACCGCCTTGGGCAACACCTCGCGACGATTCTGTCCGCCGCTGCGACCTCGAAACAGGTCGCCCGGAAAGGTCGGTCGCGCGGCGCTCGCACTACGACGGCCACCGGGCAAGTGCTGGCGGGTGCGGAGTAGTTCCAAGCCACTTCGCAGGCACTCCGCGCCCACCCGTCATGTTCATTCCACGTCGAACGCCAATACCGCTCGCACTGTCCGCTGCAGTCCGTCGCGGACCGTATGCAGCCGCTGCACGGTTTACCCCTTGGTTTACCCCTCAGGCCGTCACAAGACAAAACGGGTTAGCAACTTTCGTTGCTAACCCGTTGATTTTATTGGCGGAGTGGACGGGACTCGAACCCGCGACCCCCGGCGTGACAGGCCGGTATTCTAACCAACTGAACTACCACTCCGCGTGGTGGCTGCGTTGCCGGCTTGCGCCGCGAGTGCTGCCCTGCTCGTGCCAGACTAAGCTGGCGTCCCCTAGGGGATTCGAACCCCTGTTACAACCGTGAAAGGGTCGTGTCCTAGGCCTCTAGACGAAGGGGACGTGATCCTTCCGACTCGAACGACGCCTGCAACCACCGGGTGGGTGGTGGAGGTAAGCGGGATCGAACCGCTGACCTCTTGCATGCCATGCAAGCGCTCTCCCAGCTGAGCTATACCCCCGTGAACCCGAAGCAGAGACAACCATCGCTGCTTCTCGTTCAGCGCCGTTCAAGCGAGTCGATGACTATAACCGAGGATTCAGATCAGCCGCAAGCGGTGCAGAACAGTCCGCCGCGGGAACAGCGCCAGCACGGCGTCGATCGACGGTGTCTGCACCCTGCCGCAGACGAGCACGCGCACGGCCGGCGCGAGCTGGGGCATCTTGAGCTTGTGCGCCGCCAGCACCTCCTTCATCGCCGCGGCGATCGAGACCTTGTCCCAGGCGATGCCGCCGAAGCGCTCGCGCAGGTCCTGCAGCGCCGGACGAATGGTGTCGCTGACGTGCGCCGCCAGATCCTCGGCGCGCGGCTGCACATCGACGAACATGAGGCCGATCCAGTCGGCGAGCTCGGCCACGGTGCTGCAGCGGTCCTTGTAGAGCGCACAGGCGGCCACGAGCGCATCGGCTGACCCGGCGTCGACACCGCGGTGCGCGAGCTGCTGCGCGACCAGCGCGGCCAGCCGCGCATCGTCGGCCGCGCGGATGTAATGCGCGTTGACCCAGGCCAGCTTGGCCGGGTCCCACTGCGCCGGGCTCCTGGCGAGGTGGCTGCCGTCGAACCACTGCACCATCTGCTCGCGCGTGAAGAGCTCGTCGTCGCCGTGGCTCCAGCCCAGGCGCGCAAGGTAGTTGAGCATCGCCTCGGGCAGATAGCCCATCTCCTCGTAGGCGGTGACGCTGACCGCGCCGCGGCGCTTGGAGAGCTTCTGGCCATCGTCGCCGAGGATGATCGGGCAGTGCCCGAACTGCGGCAGCGGCGCACCCAGGGCGCGGAAGAGGTTGATCTGCCAGGGCGTGTTGTTGATGTGCTCGTCGCCGCGGAAGACGTGCGTGATGCCCATGTCCCGGTCGTCGACGACGACGGCGAAGTTGTAGGTCGGCACGCCCAGCGTCCCGGCCGGCGCATCGGGCGGCGGCGGGCGCAGGAGGACGAGGTCGTCGATCTCCTCGTTGGCGATGCGGATCGGCCCCTTGACGAGGTCGTCCCAGGCGACCGTGCCGTGCAGCGGATTGGCAAAGCGCACCACCGGCTGCACGCCCGCCGGCGGCGACGGCAGCACCTTGCCCGGCGCCGGGCGCCAGCGGCCGTCGTAGCGCGTCTTCTCGCCGCGCGCGCGCTGCGCCTCGCGCATCGCATCCAGTTCCTCGGGCGTGGCCCAGCAGCGGTAGGCGCTGCCCGCGGCGATCATCTGCTCGGCAACCTCGTGGTAGCGCGCCAGGCGCTGCATCTGGTAGTGCGGCCCCTCGTCGTAGTCCAGGCCGAGCCAGTGCATCGAATCCAGGATCTGCTGCACCGACTCCTGGCTCGAGCGCTCGACGTCGGTGTCCTCGATGCGCAGCACGAACTGCCCGCCGTGGTGGCGCGCGTAGGCCCAGGAATAGAGCGCGGTGCGCGCCGTGCCCAGATGCAGGAAGCCGGTGGGCGAAGGCGCGATGCGGGTGCGGACGGTGGGCTTGTTCATGCGCAAGTCAAAGGGTACCGAGGCCGCGCTGCAGGTCGTCGGTGATGTCGTCGACATGCTCGAGGCCCACGGCCAGGCGGATGAGGCCCTGGGTGATGCCCGCGGCCTGGCGCTGTTCCTCGGTGAGGCGGCCGTGCGAGGTCGTGGCCGGGTGGGTGATGATGGTCTTGGTATCGCCGAGATTGGCCGCGATGCTCAGCACGCGCGTGCGATCGACGACGTGGAAGGCGGCATGGCGCGCGGCCTGGGCGTCCGCGGCGCGGACGATGAAGGAGAGCACCGCGCCGCCGACGCCCGACTGCTGTGCCATCGCCAGATCGTGCTGTGGATGCGAGGGCAGGCCCGGATAGAAGACGCGCTCGACCGCCGGATGGCGCTCGAGCCAGCGCGCGACGGCCAGCGTGTTCTCGCTCTGCGCACGCATGCGCAGGGACAGCGTCTCGAGCGCCTTCAGCACCACCCAGGCGTTGAACGGCGAGAGCACCATGCCCGCGGTGCGCAGCACCGGCCAGAAGACCTCGCGGATCAGCCGCGCCGAGCCGCACAGCGCGCCGGCCATGACGCGGCCCTGGCCGTCGAGGAACTTGGTGCCGGCGTGCATCACCAGGTCGGCACCGAGTTCGAGCGGCCGCTGCAGGACGGGCGTGCAAAAGGTGTTGTCCACCGCCAGCAGCGCGCCTGCGCCATGCGCCAGGTCGGCCAGGGCACGGATGTCGCAGACCTCGGTGAGCGGGTTCGTCGGCGTCTCGGCAAAGAGCAGCCGCGTCTCGGGTCGCATCGCGCCGCGCCACTCGCCGACGTCGGTCTGCGAGACGAAGTCGGTACGCACGCCGAACTTGGCGAATTCCTTGCCGAAGAGGCCGATCGTCGAGCCGAACACCGAGCGCGAGCAGACGACGTGATCGCCCGCCCTCAGCAGCCCCATGCCGAGCAGCAGGATCGCGCTCATGCCGGTGGCGGTGGCGATCGCCGCCTGCGCGCCCTCCATCGCCGCCAGCCGCATCTCGAGGCTGCGCACGCTCGGGTTGGCGGTGCGCGAGTAGGTGAAGTCCTCCATCTGCGCGAAGCGCCGCGCGGCGGTCTCGGCGTCGGGCTGCACGAAGGCGCTGCTGAGGAAGAGCGCCTCCGAGTTCTCGCCGTGGCGGCTCGCAGGCAGCCCCATGCGCACCGCCAGCGTCTCGGGGCGCAGGCCTTCGGGAAGCGACGCCGGCGCCTCGCGCGCGCCGTCGCGGTCGGCGGCGGCGTTCATGGCGTCGTTCCGCTGTGCAGCGACAACTGCGTGTGCGCACCCTCCTCTTCGCCTTCGCATGGCGAAGGCGCGGCGGCATGCTGCGGGGCCGTCAGATCCTCGACGCGGATGTCGCCCGTGACGTAGTGGCCGTCGAAGCAACTCGCCTCGAAGCCGTCGAGCGCCGGGTTGAGCTGGCGCACCACGCGCTTCATCGCGTCGACGTCCTGGTAGACGAGCGCGTCGGCGCCGATGTGGCGGCGAATATCCTCGATGCTGCGGCCGTGGGCGATCAGTTCCTCGCGCGTGGGCATGTCGATGCCGTAGACGTTGGGCCAGCGCACCGGGGGCGCCGCGCTGGCCATGTAGACGCGATTCGCGCCGGCCTCGCGCGCCATCTGCACGATCTCCTTGCTCGTCGTGCCGCGCACGATGGAGTCGTCGACGAGCAGCACGTTACGCCCGCGGAACTCGAGGCCGATGGCGTTGAGCTTCTGGCGCACGCTCTTCTTGCGCACCGCCTGCCCGGGCATGATGAAGGTGCGCCCCACGTAGCGGTTCTTCACGAAGCCTTCGCGATACGGGCGCCCGATCTTCTGCGCCAGCTGCATGGCGCTCGGGCGACTGCTCTCGGGGATCGGGATGACGACGTCGATCTCGCTCGGCGCAAGCTGGTTGATGACCCGCTGCGCCAGCGCCTCGCCCAGGTTCAGCCGCGCCTGGTAGACGGAGATGCCGTCGATCACCGAATCCGGCCGCGCGAGATAGACGTACTCGAAGATGCAGGGGTTGAGCGACGGATGCTCGGCGCGTTGGCGCGCGTGCACCTGGCCCTGCAGGTCGACGAAGACCGCCTCGCCCGGCGCGACGTCGCGCAGCGGCTCGTGGCCCGTACCCTGCAGCGCCACCGTCTCGCTGGCCACCATCACCTCGCCCTGCCCTTGACCCAGGCACAGGGGGCGGATGCCGAAGGGGTCGCGGAAGGCGAGCAGGCCGTGGCCGGCGATGAGCGCGACCGCCGCGTACGAGCCGCGCACGCGCCGGTGCACCGCGGCCACCGCCTCGAACACCGCGTCCGGCGTGAGCGGCAGGTCGCGCGTGGCGCGGCCGAGCTCGTGCGCGAGCACGTTGATCAGCACCTCGGAGTCGCTGTCGGTGTTGATGTGACGGCGGTCGACGTCGAACAGCTCCTGCTTCAGCGTCCTGGCGTTCGTCAGGTTGCCGTTGTGCACGAGCACGATGCCGAAAGGCGCGTTGACGTAGAAGGGCTGCGCCTCCTCCTCGCTGTCGGCGCTGCCGGCGGTCGGGTAGCGCACCTGGCCGAGGCCGACGTTGCCCGGCAGGGCACGCATGTTGCGCGTACGGAAGACGTCGCGCACCATGCCGCGCGCCTTGTGCATCCAGCACTTCGTGCCCTGCATCGTGACGATGCCCGCGGCGTCCTGGCCGCGATGCTGCAGCAGCAGCAGCGCATCGTAGAGGAGCTGGTTGACGGGCGCTCGTGAAATCACGCCGACGATGCCGCACATGATGAAACCTCAGGTCGGAAGATGACGAGCCATGTCGTGGGGCAGCAGCGGCCCGAGCCCGTGCAGCACGACGCGCAGCCAGCGCGCCCCTTCGGATTGCTGCCAGGGTGCCCACTGCGCCGCCGGGGTCAGGGCCAGCACCGTCGCCAGCGCCAGCAGCAACACGCCGCCGCGCAGCAGGCCGAAGCCGCCGCCCAGCACCCGGTCCGGCAGCGACAGCGGCGTGGCATGGATGAGCAGGCGCGCCAGCCGCGCCAGCAGGGACCAGACGATGAGGATGCCGACGAACGCGACCACGAAGCACGCGAGCACGTTGGCCGCCGAGCCGGGCGCGCCCACGGGCAGCCAGGGCGCGAGCTCGCGCCCGAACAGCTGCGCGCCCACCCAGGCCACCACCCAGCCGGCAAGCGACAACACCTCGAACACGAGGCCGCGCCACACGCCCACCAGCACCGACAGCAGCAGCACCGCCAGCAGTGCCCAGTCGATCCAGGACAGCGCGGTCATCACAGCGTCAGCAGGTTGCCGCGCAGGCCGGCGGCGGCGAGCGTGTCGTTGGCCTTCTCGGCCTCCTGGCGCGAGCCGAAGGGCCCGACGCGGACGCGGGTGCGCGGCCCGCCCGCGGTCTGCACGACCTGCGTGTAGGTCTTGAGACCGAGCTTCTCGACCTTGGCGCGCACTTCGCGCAGCGTCGCCGCGTCGCCGTAGGCGCCGACCTGCACGACGAAGCGCTGCTCCGCGGCCGCGGCAGCAGCCGTCGATGCTGAGGCGACGGCGCGCGCGGCGGTCGTCGGCGCCGAACGCCCTTCGAGCAGGGCGCGCGCCCGATCGCCGTCGCCCTTGCCGGGTGGTGCGGCCTTCTCGCTGGTGCCGGTCCGATCGCCCGGTGCGGACGGCAAGGGGCTGGCCGTGCGCAGGGGCGCGGACTGCGGTTCGGGCTTGGCGACCGCGGCCGGGCGGGGCAGCTCGGGCGCCCGCTGCGCAGCGGTTGGCGCGGGCGTCGGCGTCGGCGTCGGCGTCGGCGTCGGCGTCGGCGTCGGCGTCGGCGTCGGCGTCGACGCCGACGCCGGTTCGGAGACCGGGGGCACGGCCTGCGCAGCGGGTGCCTCGGACGCCGCCTCGGTGGTGCGCGCCGCGCCACCCTCGCGCGCGGGGATCTCGATCGGTACGGCGCCGGGCAGCGGCCGCGGCTGCGTCTCGAACAGCAGCGGGAAGGCGATCACGCCGATGGCCAGCAGCACGACGGCGCCGATCAGGCGTCGACGCGCCTGCATCCGGGCCTGCTGCACGGGCCCGGCCTCCTCGCCCAGCGGATCGCGCGCGGCTCGCGCCTGCGGCCGGGCTTCTTTGCGCTTGAGGAAGGAGGGCGAGGCCATGGGGAAGCGGGAGGGCGGGCGGCCCCGGCGCGGCTCAGCCCAGGTGCGGTGCGGACAGTCGCGGCAGGCCGTCCTTCAACACGCCGCCAACGGTGTGGAAGGAGCCGAAGACGACGATTCTATCGGCCGGGCCGGCGGCCGCCAGCGCCGCCTGCAGCGCAGCACCCGGGCTGTCGTGGCCGCTGTGCGGCGCCTCGCCGACGATGGCCTGCAACTGCGCCACGGACGCGGCGCGCTCGCTGTGCAGCGCGCACAGGTACCAACGGTCGACGAGCCCGCGCATGCGCTCGATCATCGGCGCGAGCTGCTTGTCGCGCATGGCCCCGAACACGGCATGGGTCTGCTTGTAGAAGCTGCCCATGGCCTTCAGGTTGGCCGCGAGCACCGACACCGCCTGCATGTTGTGCGAGACGTCGAGCACCAGCGTCGGCTGCCCCGGCACGACCTGGAAGCGCCCCGGCAGGTCGACCAGTGCCAGGCCCGAGCGCACCGCCTGCGCCGGGATCGGCAGCCGCAGGCGCAGCGCCTCGAAGGCGGCGAGCACGCCGGCGGCATTGAGCAACTGGTTGGCACCGCGCAGCGCGGGATAGCCCAGACCCGCATAGCGCTGCTGACGTCCGCCCCAGGTCCACTGCTGGCGGTCACCGGCATGGGTGAAGTCGCGGCCCACCCGCCACAGGTCGGCACCGATGCTTTCGCCGTAGTCGAGCACGCTCTGCGGCGGCTGCGGATCGGCGACGATCGCCGGACGGCCGGCCCGCATCACGTGCGCCTTCTCGAGGCCGATGGCCTCGCGGTTGCTGCCCAGGGTGTCGATGTGGTCGAGGTCGATGCTGGTGAGCAGCACGCAGTCGGCGTCGATCACGTTCACCGTGTCCAGCCGGCCGCCCAGGCCGACTTCGAGCACCGCCAGGTCGAGCGACGCCTGGGCGAGCGTGCGCAGGATGACGAAGGTCGTGAACTCGAACCAGGTCAGCGGCAGTTCGCCGCGCGCGTCCTCCACCGCCTCGAAGTGCGGCAGCAGCGTCGCCTCGTCCACCATCGCGCCGCCGATGCGGCAGCGCTCCTCGAAGCGCACCAGGTGCGGTTTGCTGTACACGCCCACGCGGTAGCCGGCCTGTTGCGCGATCGATTCCAGCATCGCGCAGCTCGAACCCTTGCCGTTGGTGCCGGCGACGACGATCACCGGACAGTGAAAGCGCAGACCCAGCCGGTCACGCAAGGCGCGCAGCTCGTCCAGCGGCCGGTCCTTGGGCTTGTGATGGATGCGCTCGCAGTGCGCGAGCCAGCCCTCGAGCGTCGTCGGTCTGGACATCGTCAATGCATTCGTCGCGGCGCGGTGGCGGACGGCAAACCGGGCCCCAGCGGGCCCGGCTGCACGGCGTAGCGCCGGGTCACTGGACAACCCTGTGCACTGCGTGCTCCGCGATGGGCGCTTGGGAGCGGCCCGGCGCGCTCATGCAACCGCGTCGGCGCTCTGCCGCTGCAGCATGGCGAGCGCGCGCGCGATCGTGCCGCGCAGCTGGCGGCGGTCGACGATCATGTCCAGCGCCCCCTTGCCGAGCAGGAATTCCGCGCGCTGGAAGCCCTCGGGCAGCTTCTCGCGCACGGTGTTCTCGATCACGCGCGGGCCGGCAAAGCCAACCAGCGCCTTGGGCTCGGCGATGACCAGGTCGCCCATGAAGGCGAAGCTGGCCGAGACGCCCCCCATCGTCGGGTCGGTGAGCACGCTGACAAAGGGCAGCTTCGCCTTCGCCAATCGGGTCAGGGCGGCATTGGTCTTGGCCATCTGCAACAGGCTGAAAAGCCCTTCCTGCATGCGCGCGCCGCCGGTGGCGGCAAAGCTGACGAACGGCACCTTCTGCTCGATCGCGGTCTCGACGCCGCGCACGAAGCGCTCGCCCACCACCGAGCCCATCGAGCCGCCCATGAAATCGAACTCGAAGCAGGCCGCGACCACCGGCACGCTCATCACCGCGCCGCCGAGGACGACCAGCGCGTCGGTCTCGCCGGTCGATTCCAGCGCCGCCTTCAGCCGCTCGGGATACTTCTTGCTGTCGCGGAACTTCAGCGGGTCGGTCGGCAGCACTTCCTGCCCGACCTCGTAGCGCCCTTCGGGATCGAGGAAGCCATCGAGCCGCGCGCGCGCGCCGATGCGATGGTGGTGCGAGCACTTCGGGCAGACGTTGAGGTTCTGCTCGAGGTCGGTCTTGTAGAGCACCGTCTCGCACTCCGGGCACTTCACCCACAGGCCCTCGGGCACCGTGCGGCGCTCGCTCGGGTCGGTGGGCTGGATCTTGGGCGGCAGCAGCTTCTCGAGCCAGCTCATGCGTCGTACTCCTTGGGCAATTCGTCCAGCGCATGCCGGATCTCGGCCATGAAGGCCCGGGCCGCCGGCGCGACCTGCTCGCGCGGCAGCGGCCGCAACATCTGTACCAGGCGCGAACCGACGATCACCGCGTCCGCCACCCGGCCCACCGCCTTGGCGCCGGCTGCATCGCGAATGCCGAAGCCCACGCCCACCGGCAGCTTCACGTGCTGCCGGATGCGCGGCAGCATCCGCGCCACCGCCTCGGTGTCCAGGTGCCCGGCTCCGGTCACGCCCTTCAGCGAGACATAGTACACGTAGCCACTGGCCACCTCCCCGAGCTCGCGCATGCGCGCCTCGGTCGAGGTCGGCGCGAGCAGGAAGATCAGATCCAGGCCGGCGGCACGCGCTCCCTGGGCGAACTCCCGGCACTCCTCGGGCGGGTAGTCGACCACCAGCAGGCCGTCGACGCCGGCCGCTGCCGCGGCCTGGACGAAGGCCCGTTCGCCGTGGCGGCCATCGAAGCGCTCGATCGGGTTCGCGTAGCCCATCAGCACGACTGGCGTTTGCACGTCGCGCTCGCGGAAGATCCGCACCGCCTGCAGCACCTGCGGCAGGCCGATGCCGCGCGCCAGCGCCCGCTCGCCGGCCTGCTGGATCACCGGGCCGTCGGCCATGGGGTCGCTGAAGGGCACGCCGAGCTCGACGATGTCGGCGCCGCCGGCGACCAGCGCGTGCATCAGCTCGGGCGTGATGTCGGCATAGGGGTCGCCGGTCGTGATGTAGGGAATGAGCGCGCGCCGGCCCTGCGCCTTCAGCGCCGCGAGGGTGGCGGCGATGCGGCTCATCGGGCACCTCCACCAGCGGCCACGCCGGGCAGCGCGATGCCCTGCATCGCCGCCACGGTGCTGATGTCCTTGTCGCCGCGGCCGGAGAGGTTGACGAGCAGGATCGCCTCGGACGGCATCGTCGCCGCGAGCTTCATGGCGTGCGCGACCGCGTGGCTGGATTCGAGCGCCGGGATGATGCCCTCGGTGCGGCACAGGCGGTGAAAGGCGGCGAGCGCCTCGTCGTCGGTGATGGCGACGTACTCGGCGCGGCCGATGTCGTGCAGGTACGCGTGCTCGGGGCCGACGCCAGGGTAGTCCAGTCCGGCCGAGATCGAGTGCGTTTCGATGATCTGGCCGTTGTCGTCCTGCAGCAGGTAGGTGCGGTTGCCGTGCAGCACGCCGGGCGAACCGGCGCAGAGGCTTGCCGCGTGCCGGCCGCTCGAAAGCCCCAGGCCCGCGGCCTCGACGCCGATGAGCCGCACGCGCTGCTGAGGGAGGTAGGGGTAGAAGATGCCCATCGCGTTGCTGCCGCCGCCCACGCAGGCGATCACCGCGTCCGGCTGGCGCCCGGCACGCTCGGGCATCTGCAGCAAGCATTCGTCGCCGATGACGCGCTGGAAGTCGCGCACCATCATCGGGTAGGGGTGCGGGCCGGCCACCGTGCCGATGATGTAGAAGGTGTCCTCGACGTTCGTCACCCAGTCGCGCAGCGCCTCGTTGAGCGCGTCCTTGAGCGTCTTGCTGCCGGATTGCACCGGCACCACGGTGGCGCCCAGCAACTGCATGCGGTAGACGTTCGGGCTCTGGCGCTTCACGTCCTCGCTGCCCATATAAACCACGCACTGCAGCCCGTAGCGGGCGCAGATCGTCGCCGTGGCGACCCCATGCTGCCCGGCGCCGGTCTCGGCGATGACGCGCGACTTGCCCATGCGCCGCGCCAGCAGCGCCTGGCCGATGGTGTTGTTGATCTTGTGCGCGCCGGTGTGGTTGAGGTCCTCGCGCTTCAGGTAGATCTGCGCGCCGCCGATCTCGCGCGAGAGGCGCGCGGCGTGGTAGATGGGACTCGGGCGTCCGACGAAGTGCGCGAGCTCGTGGCGGAACTCGGCGTCGAAGTCCGGGTCGGCCTGGCACTGGGCATAGGCGGCCTGCAGTTCCTGCAGCGCGTGGGTCAGGGTCTCGGCGACGAAGCTGCCGCCGTAGTAGGTCCCGCGCACCGGGCCGAAGCGGCCGCGGGCATCGGGTTGGGATGGGGTCGTCATGGGGTCTTCCGCGGCGGGCCCGCGCGGGTGGCGGGCCTCTTGGGCTCAAAGGCTGGCGAGGCGCTGGTCGGCGTCGCGCACCGCCTTGCAGAACCGGCGCATCAGCACGGCGTTCTTCACGCCCTTGGCCGACTCGACGCCGGAACTCACGTCAACGGCATAGGGCCGGACGTGCAGCACCCCATCGGTCACGTTTGACGGATTCAACCCACCAGACAAAACGACCGGAGAGGGAACGCTTGGTGGAATCAGTGACCAATCGAAAGCCTTTCCGCCGCCACCGTAACCCTCGACATGGGCGTCCAGCAGCAGCGCCGTCGCGGCGTGAAAGCGCGCGGCGAAGTCTAGCAAATCGAATCCCGACCCCATGCGCGCAGCGCGCAGGAAGGGGCGGCCGGCGGCTTCGCACTGCTCGGGCGTCTCGTCGCCGTGGAACTGCAGCAGCGCCTGCGGCACGGCCTGCGCCGCCGCATGCACCTCGCCGGGAGACGCGTTGACGAACAGCAGCACCGGCGTGACAAAGGGCGGCAGCCGCGCCACCAGTGCCTCGGCGCCCGCCAGCGAGAGCGCGCGCGGGCTCTTCGCATAGAGCACGAAGCCCAGCGCGTCGGCGCCGGCGTCGATCGCCGCGTCGACGTCGACGGCGCGCGTGATTCCGCAGATCTTGATGCGCGTGCGCGCCATGTCCGGCTCGAAACGGGGGATTCAGGCCAGCCAGTGGCGCGCGGGCGCGTCTTCGGGCAGGCCGAGCGCGGCATCGTAGTACGGACCGAGGAAGTACAGGCCCGCACTCGGGAAGGTCGGCGCCGCGGCGGCGCGCGAGCGCGCGGCCAGCACCTCGGCCATCCAACCCGGCGGGCGGCGCCCGCTGCCCACCGCGACCAGGCAGCCGAGAACGTTGCGCACCATGTGGTGCAGGAAGGCGTTGCCGTCGAAGTCGAAGTGCCAGTACGCGCCGCGGCGCGCGATCTCGAGGCGCCTGAGCGTCTTCACCGGCGAGGCCGCCTGACATTCGGCGGCGCGAAAGGAACTGAAGTCATGCTCGCCGAGCAGGTGCGCGGCCGCCTCGCGCATCGCATCGGCGTGCAGCGGCCGGAACACCCAGCCCACGAGCCCCCGCTCGAGGGAAGGCCGCACCGGCGACTCGAGCACGACGAAGCGATAGCGCCGTCCGCGCGCGCTGTTGCGCGCGTGAAAGCCCGCCGGCACCGGCCGGCACCACTGCAGCGCGATGTCGCCCGGCAGGTAGCGGTTGCCGCCGCGCACCCAGGCGAACGGATCGCGCTGCACCGGCGCATCGATGTGCACGACCTGGTTCACGCCGTGCACGCCGGCGTCGGTGCGTCCGGCGCACAGCGTGCTCACGGGCTGCGCCGCGAAGGTGGAGAGCGCCGCCTCCAGCCGGTCCTGCACGGTCCGACCGCCGGGTTGCGACTGCCAGCCCTGGTAGGCCGTCCCGCGGTAGCTCAGGCCCAGCGCCAGACGGGCTTGGGCCACGGCAGAGCCCGGCGTCGCACCGTCTTCAGGCAAGGCCCTCGAGCATCGCCTGCGCCTTGGATCGGGTCACGCCGTCCGCCTTGGCGATGACTTCCTCGAGCAGGTCACGCGCGCCTTCGACGTCGCCGATCTGTCGGAACTCCTCGGCCAGTTCGAGCTTGCGCGCCAGCGGGTCGCCGTTCTCGTCGATCGGCAACTCGAGCTCCGGGTCGTCGACGGCCTCGAGCGCCGTCTCGGCGCGCGCCATCGCCATCGTCGTCGGTTGCGGCGTCGCGATCGAGAAGCTCGAGAAATCCAGGCCCTGGTCGCCGACATCCGCGCGAGGCAGCGGCATCGTCGCCGGCGCCGGCGCCGCCGGCGCGTCCAGCGAGAGCTGGTCGAGATCGAAGTCGATGTCGCTCTCGCCGGCCATCGGCGCAGTCGCCATCATCGCCGCGGGCTGCGTCGTCAAGTCGTCCGGCGTCGATGCGGGCTCGAACGCCAGCGTCGGCTCGATCGGGATGTTGGCCATGGACGGCAGCGGTCGCGTCGACTCCACCGGGCTCGCACCCAGTGCGCCGGCCAGATCGAGGTCGAGGTCGAGGGCACCGGGCGTCGACTCGGGCCCCTCGTCCGGCGTGAACGTCGGCGCCGGCGTCGCCGCGAAGGGCTGCGTGGTCGCTCCCAGCGGCTCGATCACCGGCACGCCTCCGGCACCGGCCACCGGCTCGGGCTGTCCACCGGGCTGGTAGAGCGCGTTCTCCGGGTCCACCTGATGCCCGAGCTCCTGCGCCCGTGCCCAGTCCTCGCCTTCGCCATGGGTCAGCGAGTGGACCTGCGTCGCCAGCAGTTCGAAGCCCTTGGCGTCGCGCCGCTTGGCGTAGACCTCGAGCAGTTTGGTGCGGATCGCCATGCGCTGCGGGTTGGCCCGCATCGCCTCCTTGAGGATCTCCTCGGCCTGCAGATCACGGCCGTAGGCCAGGTAGACGTCGGCCTCGGCGACCGGGTCGACATCGCCGATCGCGTCGAGCTGGCTGAGCGAATAGCTCATCGACGACGAGGTCGAGGACGACGACGTTGCAGCTCCCTCGCGCGTGTCGATGCGCTGGCCGCCGCTGGCGCCGAAGAAGGAGTCGGGCTGCAGCCGGCTCTCGAGGTAGGAGGAGTCGCCCACCGCCTTCTTCTTCGCCTGTCGGCGATACAGCGCCAGGCCCCCCAGCAGTGCAAGCAGCGCGCCGGCTGCCGGCAGCAGCCAGGGTTGCTCGAGCAGGTCGTCAAGGAATCCGGGCTCGTCGGCCGCGGTCGGCACGGGCGCGCGTACGACCGCGGGCGCCGAGGCCGCCGCAGGTGGCGGGGCCGCCGGGGTCGCCGCGGCCTGTGTCGGCTGCGAGGCCGCCGCGGCCGGGTCAGCCGGTGCTGCAGCCGGGGCCGGTGGCGCGGCAATCGGCGCCGTGGCCAAGGCCGGCGCCGATGCGCTCACGGGCGCGACCGCGGGTGGGGGCGAAGTCGCCGCGGTCGTCGCGGGCGCCGCCGTCGCGGCGGCCGCAGAGGCGGCCGACGGCGCCGCCGCGCCCTTCTGCAACCGCGTCAGTTCCTCGACGTTGCGCGAGAGTTCCGCCACGCGCGTCGCGCTGTCCTTGCGCTCGGCCTCGCGTGAGATCGCCGCCTCGGGCGCACCCGGCTTCACGGCACCCTGGGACAGCGTCAGCTTGTCGGGGCTCGTGGCGGCCGCCTGCTTGCGATCCTCGACGCGCGCCTGCACCGTGCCCTTGGCCTGCCGTGCCGGCCCGCCCTCTGCCTGTGTGCTCACGCCGACGGCCAGGCGCTGGCGGTAGGCCGCGAAGTCGAGGCTCTGCGTGCGGATCAGCTCGCGCGCTTCGGCATGGGCGACCCCGCCTGCGACTTCGGCCGAGGGCATCGTGAGCACCGCCCCGGCGCGCAGCCGGTTCATGTTCTCGCCGCTGAAGGCCTTGGGGTTGCCGCGGAAGAGCGAGACCAGCATCTGGTCGAGCGAGACCCCCGCCGGCGCATGGCGCGCCGCGATGGCCGACAGCGTGTCCCCTCGGCGCACGCGGTAATCCCCGCCCTCGGTCGCGGGCGCTGCGCGGACCGGCGCCTGCGACGCACGCACCGCTGCGGGTGCGGCCGTCGCGGGCGGCGCGCCTGGCGACGCCGAGGGCGGCGGTGGACTCGCGGGTGCGAGTGCGGGCGACGGCGTTCCCGAGGCAAGCGCCGGGCTGGCCGGTGCGGGCGCTGCAGCAAGGCGCGCCGGCGGATCCAGCAGCAGCGTGTACTCGCGCACCAACCGCCCTGTGGCCCAGGTGGCTTCGACGATGACGTCGACGAAGGGTTCGACCAGGGGCCGCTCGCTGGCTACGCGAAGCGTCGCGCGCCCGTCGGTACCGCGCTGCAGCGTCACGCGGGCACCGCTGAGCGCCGGATTGAACTCGATGCCGGCCGCGCGGTAGGCGTCGGGGGAAGCCAGGCGAAGCTGCAGCGTGCCCGCCTCCTCTTCGCTCAGGTTGGTGACTTCGATGGCGGCGCGCAGCGGCTCGCCCAGCGAAGACTGCACCGTCAAGCGCCCGAGGCCGAGGGCCCAGGCCGAGGATCCCAGCAGGCAGGCTGCGGCCAGCGCCACCGCATGGCGCGCAAAGCGCGCTGCGTTCAACGAGCGTTTTTCCAAGGCGTCCCCCAAAGCGACCAGCGGGCGCTCGTCACGAGACCCGCTGCCACGACCTCCAGCGACCCTCCACCGGGTGGCACGCCGACCACACAAGCACGGTGGAAATCACAATAGCATCAAGCATATAGGCTGACAAGCTCACCTAAAGACTGATGTTCACCGGGGAAATGCTTTGTTTCCCCCGGTTCGGCGTCGTTGTTGCCAATGGGCAACGCTCGCAGGCGCTGCAGGGCTTCAGGCCTCCAACAGCAGGCGCAGCATGCGCCGCAGCGGCTCGGCCGCGCCCCACAGCAGCTGGTCGCCGACGGTGAAGGCGCCGAGGTACTCCGGCCCCATCGCCAGCTTGCGGATGCGCCCCACCGGGATGCCCAGCGTCCCGGTGACGGCCACCGGCGTCAGTTCCCTGATCGTCGCCTCGCGCGTGTTGGGCACGACCTTCACCCAGGTGTTGTCGGCGGCGATCATGGCCTCGACGTCTGCCAGCGGCACGTTCTTCCTCAGCTTGAACATCAACGCCTGGCTATGGCAGCGCATGGCGCCGATGCGCACGCAGAAGCCGTCCACCGGCACCGCCGCGCTGCCGAAGCCCGCACCCTGGCCGAGGATCTTGTTGGTCTCGGCCATGCCCTTCCATTCCTCGCGGCTGACGCCGAAGCCCTCGTCGTCACGCCCCTTGCCGGCGCCCAGGTCCTTGTCGATCCAGGGGATCAGCGAGCCGCCCAGCGGCACGCCGAAGTTGGCGGTCTCTTCGGCGACAAGCGAACGCTGCTTCGCGATGATCCGGCGGTCGATCTCGAGGATCGCGCTCTTCGGATCGGCGAGCAGCGCCTTGACCTCGGCGTTGAGCGTGCCGAACTGCGTCAACAGCTCGCGCATGTGCTGCGCGCCGCCGCCGCTGGCGGCCTGGTAGGTCTGCGTGCTCATCCACTCGACGAGCCCGGCCTTGAAGAGCGCGCCCACGCCCATCAGCATGCAGCTCACGGTGCAGTTGCCGCCGATCCATTCGCGCCCGCCCCTGGCCAGCGCGTTCTTGATCACCGGCAGGTTCACCGGGTCGAGCACGATGACCGCGTCGTCGCGCATGCGCAGGGCGCTGGCGGCGTCGATCCAGTGCCCCTTCCAGCCCGCGGCGCGCAGCTTGGGATGGACTTCGTTCGTGTAGTCGCCGCCCTGGCAGGTGATGACGATGTCGCAGCGCGCGAGCGCGGCGACGTCGAAGGCGTCCAGCAGCTTCTTCTCGTTCCTGGCCATCGCCGGGGCGTCGCCGCCGACGTTGCTCGTGGTGAAGAAGAGCGGCTCGATAAGCGCGAAATCGCCCTCGGCCTGCATGCGCTCCATCAACACGGAGCCGACCATGCCGCGCCAGCCGACCAATCCTACGAGTGCCATTTCAGTCTTGCCTTTCCGATCGAGACTTCCGGACCCCTTCGTCGTCCCCGGCTCGTTCGCCGGGGTCCGTACAGAGGGTGGAGGCGAGACGATCCGAGACGCTAGGTCTTGGTGGTAATCGTTTTGCCGGTCGTTTTGCCGGTGATCGCGGCAACGACGGCGTCGCCCATCGCGCGCGTGCCGACCTTCGTCGTGCCGTCGCTCCAGATGTCGCCCGTGCGCAGGCCGGCGCCGAGCACGGCCTTCACCGCCGACTCGATGCGCTCGGCGGCCTCGGGCTGGTTGAGCGTGTAGCGGAGCATCATGGCGGCGGACAGGATTGTAGCCAGCGGATTGGCCACCCCCTTGCCGGCGATGTCGGGCGCGCTGCCGTGGCTGGGCTCGTAGAGGCCCTTGCCGTTGCTGTCCAGACTCGCCGAAGGCAGCATGCCGATGCTGCCGGTGAGCATCGCCGCCTCGTCGGAGAGGATGTCGCCGAAGAGGTTGCCGGTGACGACGACGTCGAAGGCCTTGGGCGCTCGCACGAGTTGCATCGCCGCGTTGTCGACGTAGAGGTGCTCGAGCGTCACGTCCGGGTACTGCGCGTGCACCTCGGTGACGACGTCCTTCCAGAACTGGAAGGTCTCGAGCACGTTGGCCTTGTCGACGCTGGTGACCTTCTTGTTGCGCTTGCGCGCGGCCTGGAAGGCCACGTGCGCGATGCGCTCGATCTCGGGCTTGCTGTAGCGCATGGTGTCGAAGGCCTCCTCGCTGCCGGGGAAGTGGCCGTCGACCGCGGTGCGCCGCCCGCGCGGCTGGCCGAAATAGATGTCGCCCGTGAGCTCGCGGATGATGAGGATGTCCAGGCCCGCGACCAGCTCGGGCTTGAGCGAGGACGCGTGCGTGAGCTGCTCGTAGCAGATCGCCGGGCGGAAGTTGGCGAAGAGGCCGAGCTGCTTGCGCAGGCCGAGGATGGCCTGCTCCGGCCGGAATTGGCGCTCGAGCTGGTCGTACTTCCAATCGCCGACGGCGCCGAAGAGCACGGCGTCGGCCGCCTTGGCCAGGGCCAGCGTCGCCTCGGGCAGCGGATGGCCATGCGCGTCGAAGGCGGTGCCGCCGACGGCGGCGGTCTCCATCTCGAACGGGAGCTCGAGCGCCTTCAGCACCTTGACGGCCTCGGCAACGATTTCGGGACCGATGCCATCACCGGGCAGGACTGCAATCTTCATGTCGACTTCTCTTCTCGCAACGGGGATCTTCAGCCGGCCTTGGCGCCAACGAGCCAGGGCTTGGCCGCAAGGCGCTTCTCCTCGAAGGCGCGGATCTTGTCGGCGTGGCGCAGGGTGAGGCCGATGTCGTCCAGGCCGCCGATCAGGCAGTGCTTGCGCCAGGGTTGCACGTCGAAGGGCAGCTCCTCGCCACCGGGCAGCACGACCACCTGCCGCGGCAGGTCGATGGTGAGGGCGTAGCCGGGGAAGGCGGCGACCTCGTCGAACAGCCGCGCCACCTGCGACTCGGGCAGTTGGACCGGCAGCAGCCCGTTCTTGAAGCAGTTGTTGAAGAAGATGTCGGCATAGCTCGGGCCGATCAGCGCGCGAAAGCCGTACTGCTGCAGCGCCCAGGGCGCGTGCTCGCGGCTCGAGCCGCAGCCGAAGTTCCTGCGCACGAGCAGGATCGAGGCGCCGCGGTAGCGCGGCTGGTTGAGCACGAAGTCGGGGTTGGGCCGGCGCGTGGCGAGGTCCTGCCCCGGCTCGCCATGGTCCAGGTAGCGCCATTCGTCGAAGAGATTGGGGCCGAAGCCGCTGCGCAGGATGGACTTCAGGAACTGCTTGGGGATGATGGCGTCGGTGTCGACGTTCTCGCGGTCCATCGGGGCCACGAGGCCCTGGTGCACGGTGAAGGCTTGCATCGGATGCTCCTCGGATTTCAGGCGATGCGGCGGACGTCGACGAAGCGGCCGACGATGGCGGCGGCCGCGGCCATCGCCGGGCTCACGAGGTGCGTGCGCCCGCCGTTGCCCTGCCGGCCCTCGAAGTTGCGGTTGCTCGTGCTCGCGCAGCGCTCGCCGGGCTCGAGGCGGTCGGCGTTCATCGCCAGGCACATGCTGCAGCCGGGCTCGCGCCACTCGAAGCCCGCGGCCTTGAAGACCTCGTGCAGGCCTTCCTGCTCGGCCTGCTTCTTCACCAGGCCCGAACCCGGGACGACCATCGCCAGCTTCACGCTGGACGCCACCTTGCGCCCCAGGCGCTGCACGACGAGCGCGGCGTCGCGCAGGTCCTCGATGCGGCTGTTGGTGCAGCTGCCGATGAACACCTTGTCGACCCAGATGTCGGTCATCGCCTGCTCGGGCTTCAGGCCCATGTAGGTGAGCGCGCGCTCGGTCGCGGCGCGCTGGCTCGCGTCCTTGATCTTGTCGGGATCGGGCACGCGGTCCTCGATCGAGAGCACCATCTCAGGGCTCGTGCCCCAGCTCACCTGCGGCGCGATGCGCTCGGCCTGGAGCTCGACGACGGCGTCGAAGTGCGCGTCCGCGTCGCTCGTGAGCGTGCGCCAGTAGGCCGCGGCCTGCTCGAAGGCCTCGCCCTGCGGCGCGAAGGGGCGGCCGCGCAGGTACTCGATCGTCTTCTCGTCGACGGCCACCAGGCCCGCGCGCGCGCCGGCCTCGATCGCCATGTTGCACACCGTCATGCGCCCCTCCATGCTGAGCGCGCGCATCGCCGAGCCGCCGAACTCGATCGTGTAGCCGGTGCCGCCGGCGGTGCCGATGCGGCCGATGATCGCCAGCACGATGTCCTTGGCGGTGAGGCCGGGGCTCAGCCGCCCCTCGACCTTCACCAGCATGTTCTTCGCCTTCTTGGCCTGCAGCGTCTGCGTGGCCATCACATGCTCGACCTCGCTCGTGCCGATGCCGTGCGCCAGTGCCCCGAAGGCACCGTGCGTGCTCGTGTGGCTGTCGCCGCAGACGACCGTCATGCCCGGCAGGGTGGCGCCCTGCTCGGGGCCGATCACGTGCACGATGCCTTGCCGCTTGTCGAGGAAGGGGAAGTAGGCCGCGGCGCCGAAGTCGGCGATGTTGGCGTCCAGCGTCTGCACCTGCTGCTTGCTGATGGGGTCGGTGATGCCGTCGTAGCCGCGCTCCCAGCCGGTGGTGGGCGTGTTGTGGTCGGCGGTGGCGACGACCGAGGACGGCCGCCAGAGCCTGCGCCCGGCCAGGCGCAGGCCTTCGAAGGCCTGCGGGCTGGTCACCTCGTGCACGAGGTGGCGGTCGATGTAGAGGATGGCGGTGCCGTCCTCCTCGGTGTGCACGACGTGCTCGTCCCAGAGCTTGTCGTAGAGGGTGCGGGCGGTCGTCATGCGTTCTCCCGGTTCGGGCTCAAGAGGTCGATGAAATGGCGCAGCGGCGGCGGCAGCACGGGCTGCGCCTGCACGGCCACCAGGTACTGGCGGCGCGCCCAGTCCTCGCGCAGCGCGACCGGCTGCACGGCGAAGAGCTGCGCGAAGCGCTCGGCCACCGTGCGCGGCAGCACCGCCACGCCCAGGCCTGCCTCGACGAGCTGGGCGATGGCGTCGAAGCCGTGCACCTGCATGCGCGCATTCAGCGGCCGGCCCAGCGCCTGCGCACGCTGCAGCATCTGCTCGTGCGCGGCAGCACCGGCGTGCAGGCCGACGATGTCGAAGTCCAGCAGGGCGTCGAAGGGCTGCTGCGCCTTCTGCGCCAGCACGTGGCCACGCGGCACGAGGATGGAAAGCCACCCTTCGCGATAGGGGCGGGCGAGCAGTCCCGGCTCGAGGGCCGGGCCGATGAAGATGCCGGCGTCGGCGCGCCCTTCGGCCACGGCTGCCTGCACCTCGCTGCTCGTGAGCTCCTCGAGGCTGACGCGGATGCCCGGGTGCTTCTTGGCGAAGGCGGCCAGGTCCGCCGGCAGGTGCTCGGCGATCGCGCTGGCGTTGGCGACCACGCGCAAATGGCCCTGGATGCCGCGCGCGAAGTCGGCGACTTCGCTCTGCAACGCGTGCAGCGAGGCATTGAGCCCGCGGATGTGGCGCAACAGCGCGCGGCCGGCGGCGGTCGGGCGCACGCCGCGCGCGTGGCGCTCGAACAGCACCACGCCCAGCCGCGACTCCAGGTCCGAGAGGCGCTTGCTCGCCGCCGCCAGCGCCAGGTTCTCGCGAGCGGCGCCACGGGTGATGCTGCGGGTGTCGGCGATCGCCAGCACGAGGTTCAGGGTCGTCAGGTCGAAACGCATAGCGTAGCCAGCACGGCGATGAGCGCCTTGCGTCGATTGTCAAGCAAGCTTTCGCGTCGCGCGAAGGCTCGGGGCTGCGGCCGCGCTCAGCGTCGACGCACGAAGAGGAAGTCCCCGCCCTCGTGCCCGGCCAGGCGGATGTCGGCGAACTGCGGCACCTGCTCGGAATTGAGGGCCACCGGCCGGCGCAGCTCGGCAAACAGCGAGGTCGCATCCAGGATGCCGGTGTTGCCGCGCAGCGAGTCGATCAGCGCCGCGGCAAAGGGCGAATGCCCGGAACGGCCCGAATCGGCCACCGGCTCCAGGCTGCCCGAGGTCAGCACCTGGCGCGCCTTGAGCCGCGCCATGCGCTGCACGTAGTCGCGCCCGCGCCCGGCACGCGCGCCGTTGCCGCTGCGCGTGAGCGTGCCCGAGAAGCAGCTGTCGGCCACCACCAGCACGTGCTTGGCCTTGAGCGCACGCAGCGCGTCCCGCACGGTGTCGTTGGAGACCCAGTTCGTGCGCTTGTCGGGATGCGCGTCGATCGGCAGCCAGAAGCCCTTGTCAGCCTCGTTGTCCAGCCAGCCATGGCCGGCGTAGTAGATGAGCAGGTTGTCCTCGGCGCCCAGGCGGCCGCGGTAGTCGTCCAGCACCTCGACGATGTCCGCACGCGTGCTGTCGGTGAGCAACTGCACCTTCATGCGGTAGTCGCTGCGCAGCAGCTCGGCGATCGCGCGCGCATCCTTCACCGCGGAATCCAGGCGGTCGAGGTGACGGTAGGCATTGATGCCGATCACCAGCGCGTGATAGCGGCCGAGCTGCGCCGGATCGATCGCCACCGCGTCCGCCTGCGGCTCAGCGGCAGGGTTTGCGGCTACCGCTGCCGGCGGCGACAGCGCGGCCTCGGCCAGCGCGATCTTCTGCGCCAGGGCCGGGCTCGAATCGCGCTCGGCCGCACGCCGGTAGGAGGCAAGCGCCTGCGCCGCACGACCCAGACCCCAGAGCGCGTCGCCATGCGCGGCGAGGATGCGTGCGTCACCCGGCCGCACGCGCAGCACCTGCTCGCAGCCGGCCAGCGCCACGGCGCCGGACAGGCGGGTGCAGCGCGTCTCGGCCAGCGTCAGCTCGGCCCCGGTGTTCGCACCGCCCGCCTCGGCGCGTCGACGCGCCAGCCACTGCGCCTCGTCGGCCATGCTGCGCACCTCGTGCAGGCGCTGGCCGATGCGCGTGTCCAGCGGCGCCGACTGCTGCAGGTGCTCGAGCGCAGCGAGTGCCGACGCGAAGCGCCTGGCCGCCACCCAGCGCTCGACGAACGCCAGGGCCTCGCCCGCCGGCCGGGCGCGCAGCGCGGCCAGGCAGACCGCAGCGGGCTGCTCGCCCTCGCCGGCGCAGGCGTTCTGCAGCACTTCGTCGGCCCACGCGCTGGCGGCCATCATGAGTGCCAGCGGGGCAAGCGCCGTCGCCGCGATCCGACGCCACGGGCGATGGACGGCAGGCTCAGTCATAGGACGAGACGTTGCGGGTCACGCCGGGCATGCTCTCGAAGACCCATTGCCCGGAGGGCAGGCGGATGATGCCGAAGAGGTAGCGCCGCGGCAGCGTGCGGTAGGGCGGATCCTCGGCCTGCAGCACCGTCGTCAGGCGTTGGCGCAGTTGCAGCAGCTGCCCGGCCAGGCGCTCGGCGCGCTCGCGCACCTCGTGGGCAAAGGCCAGGGCATGCCCGGCGTCTGTGCTGCCGCGCGCGTCCTCGGCCAGCGTGGCGATGGCTCTGGCCTCACCCTGCAGCGACCGCAGGGCTGCGGCCATGCCGCGCGCGCCGCTGCGCAGGTTGGCACTGGCGTCCGGCACCTCGGCGGCGTACTCCAGGTGTTCGGCGCTGCCCTGCAGCGCGCGCATCAGCCCGTAGCCGCTGCCCGGGCCGGTGGGCTCGAGCACCGGATCGACCGTGTGCAGCACATGGCCCAGGTGCAGTCGCACGGCGGCAAGATCCCCGGCCCCATCGGTCGCGTAGGCCGCGTGTTCAGCGGCAACGGCCGCGTCGGCCAGCGCCACTTCGAGCAGGCCCTGCTGCTGCGGCGTATCCGGCCAGGCGGTGATCGCATGGCCGACATGCACGTGCGCGATGCTCGGCAACTCGACCGTGACGCAGCCGTCCACGCCCAGGAGCACACACGCCAGGAGCAGCGTTACGCCGAGGCCTCGCGGACCCCGCGCGTTCGCGCACCGAAAGTGCAATCGTGCCGCCTTCATGAACGAAGACCCCTCCGCCCAGGCCACCGCGCCGCAGCGCGATCGCTGCGGCATTCTGCGAGCGTCGCGTCGTGCAGCGGGTTGATCCGCCGCAAGCTCAACAGCCCCGATCATCCCCCCGATCACCGAAGACGTGAAGCCGCAGCTCGCAGTGCGTGCCGTGGCGCGGCGTCGCCGGCCATTGGTCGGCGCGCTGCGGCGGCTGCCCCGCCTGCTCCAGCCAGCGTGCGGCCGACAGCCAGCCGCCATGCGTGACCAGCACGCGCGCCGAACCCGGGTCGAAGGCCCGCACGCGCCTCAGCAGCGCGGACACGGGCTCGCCATCGCCGGCAGGCGGCGCATGCGCGAAGTCGGCGCACCAGGCGTCGAACTCGCCGCGCGGCACGTCGACCCACAGGCCGCCATCCCAGCGGCCGAAGTCGATCTCGGCGAGCAGCGGGTCGATGCGGTGCTGCCAGCCCCAACGGGCAAGCCACCGACCCGTGGCCCGGCAGCGGCGCAGCGGCGAGGTGAGGACCAGGCGCGGCAGCCCGTGACGGCGGGCGAAGGCGCGGATGCGGTGCGCCAGCCGCTTCGCCCGACGCGGGTCGATGGCCAGATCGGTGCGGCCGATGCACCGACCCGCGGCCCCGCGCGCCGGCGCATGACGCCAGGCGTGCAGCGTCGCTGCGCTCGGCGCCGCGGCGGTTCGATGGCAAGCAGGCAGCCCGTTCACGACAGGTCCGCCCGGACGAAGAGGGCGACGAAGACCAGCAGGCTGGTGATCTCCCCCAGTTGCTCGCAGGCGCCCAGGGTATCGCCCGTGAAGCCGGATAGACGCCGTTGCAGCCAGGCGCGCACCACGAAGATCAGCAGCAGCAGGCTCGCGCACCAGGCCAGCGCGAGCGGCGCCAGCGGCACCTGCGGCCACCCGGCCGCCGGCGGCAGGGCGCCCAGCGCCAGCACGGCCAGGGCCGTACTCAGCGCCCAGGCGGCGTCGGACGGACGCACCGCGCGCGCCAGCGGCTTGGCCTTGGCATGCGCCTCGTCGCCGGCGTAGGGCAGGCCGGCCATCAGCACGACCGCGGCCGCGCGCCCGGCCGCGTGCGCCAGGACGAGGGCCCAGGCCGCCAGCAGCGGCTGCACGCGCAGCAGCTCGGCCAGCAGCAGCACGCGCAGCAGCAGCGCGAGCACGAGCACGGCCGCGCCGTAGCTGCCGATGCGCGAGTCCTTCATGATGGAGAACGCCTTCTCGCGCGGCGCGGCGCCGAGCAGCGCGTCGAAGGTGTCGGCCAGACCGTCCTCGTGGAAGGCCGCCGTCAGCCAGACCGTGAGGGCCAGCGCCAGCGTCGCCGCCACCGTCGGCGGCCACAGCCGCAGGGCCAGCAGCGCGAGCGTCGCGCCGGCCACGCCGACGAGCGCGCCAACGAGCGCGAAGTAGCGCGCAGCCTGGTTGAGCGACTGCGCATCGAACTCCGCTTGCACGCCCCCGCGCGGCACCGGCAGCCGCGTGAGGAACTGCAGCGCGAGGAAGAAGAGCCGCAGCTCGCGGCGCATCACGCGGCGTTCGAGGCGCGGCTCACGCCGGCCGAATCGAAGCTCGCCATCTCGGCGAGGAAGCGGCAGGCCGATTCCAGCAGCGGCCAGGCAAGTGCCGCGCCCGAGCCCTCGCCCAGGCGCAGGTCCAGGTCCAGCAGCGGCTGCACGCCCAGATGCTGCAGCCAGCGCGTGTGCCCGAGCTCCTGCGAGCGGTGCGAGAACACGCAGGAGGCGAGGATCTGCGGCTGCAGCGCGGCGGCCACCGCCACCGCCGAGGTGGTGATGAAGCCGTCGACGACGACGACGCGCCCGAGTGCCGCAGCCTGCTGCACCGCGCCGACCATGGTCGCGATCTCCAGGCCGCCGAGCGCGGCCAGCGCCGCCAGCGGCTCGGCCGCCCCCGCGTTCACCTCCAGCGCGCGCTGCAGCACCATTCGCTTGTGCGCGAGGCCCGCGTCGTCGAGACCCGTTCCCCGGCCCACGCAGACGGCCAGCGGCTCGCCGGTGAGGCGCGCCATCAGGAGCGCCGCGGCCGAGGTGTTGGCGATGCCCATCTCGCCCAGCAGCAGCGCGTTGCCGGGCAGCGCGGCGACGAGCCGGCGGCCCTGCGCGATCGCCGTCCGGCACTGCGCGGTGGTCATCGCCGCACCGGCGCTCGCGTCCGCGCTGCCGCGCTCGACGCCTGCGACCTTCAGCCGCGCCAGCAGCGTGTGCGGCTCGAACTCGGCGGCCACACCGCAGTCGGCCACCGTCAGCGCCAGGCCGTGCTGGCGCGCGAACACCGACACCGCGGCGCCGCCGGCGAGGAAGTTCAGCACCATCTGCGGCGTCACCTCGGCGGGATAGGCCGACACGCCTTGCGCGGCGAGGCCATGGTCGGCGGCGAAGACGACCAGCTGCGGCTGCACGAGCCGCGGCGCCTCGAGGCCCTGGATCAGCGCGAGCTGCAGCGCCAGCGCCTCCAGGCGGCCGAGCGCGCCCAGCGGCTTGGTCTTGGCGTCGATCGCCGCCTGCACGCGCTCGCGCAAGGCGGGCGCCGGTGCCGGCGGCAGGACGAGCGTCGGTTCGAAGTCGGGGGTCGTCATCGGAGCGGTCATCGCAGCGGTTTCCTTCAGCAAGCAAACAGGGCGCGCAGCGTGGCCGCGCCCAGGTGGTGGTCGACGAGATCGGCCAGGCCCTCGAGGCTTTGCTCGAGGCTGCGCACGCGCTGGCCGAAGAGCGCGTGCAGCAGCGCCTCGTCCTCGAAGAGCCCGTGCGTGGCCAGACCCAGCACACCCGCGCGCGCGCCCCGCCCCTGCCAGCCTATGGCCTGGCCCGCGTCGTCGAAGAGCACGGGCAGCGCGTCCTCGGCGCACGCTTGGGTGCGCCCGCAGCGGATCTCGTAGGCGCGGCAGCTGAGCGCCGAAAGCGCCTGCCAGGGCGGCTGCAGCGCGCCCAGGCGCACGCGCGCCGCGCGTAGGCGCTTGGGCGCGGCGTAGCGCGTCGTCAGCGGCAGCAGGCCCAGGCCGGGCTGGGGTCCATGCGCCTGGCCGTCGGCGCCTTCGGGGTCGTCCAGCCAGTCGCCGAGCATCTGCAGGCCACCGCAGATGCCCAGCACGCGACCACCCCGGTCGACGTGGGCTTGCAGCGCCGTCTCCATGCCTTGTTCGCGCAGCCAGGCGAGGTCGCCGCTGACCTGCTTGGAGCCGGGAAGCACGATCCAGTCGACACCTTCCAGCTCCGCTGCGCTGCGCGCGAAGCGCAGCTGCGCCGCTGCGGCCAGCGGCGCGAACTCGTCGAGGTTGCTCAGCTGAGGCCAGGCCAGCACGGCGATGCGAACGCCGCTGCGACCGGCGGCGGGCGCGGCGTAGACGCCGTCCTCCTCGGGCAGGCCGTGATCGCGCTGCATGGGCAGCACGCCCAGCAGCGGCACGCCGGTGGCCGCCTGCAACTGCGCGGGTCCGGGCGCGAGCAGCGTGGCGTCGCCGCGGAACTTGTTGAGCACGAAGCCGGCGAGCGCCGGGCGCAAGTCCTCGGGCAGCAGCGCCCAGGTGCCGTAGCAGTGCGCGAAGGCGCCGCCGCGGTCGACGTCGGCCACCAGCAGCGCGCGCAGGGAGCCGCGTTCGGCGGCCCAGCGCGCCGTGCCGAGGTTGACGTAGTCCTGCGGCGCGAGGTTGATCTCCGCGGGCGAGCCCGCGCCCTCGATCACCAGCACCTCGTGGCGCGCGGCCAGGCGCTCGAAGCCCGCGCGCGCCGCCGCGGCGAGCGCCGTGCTGCGCTGCCGCCAGGGCAGGCGCGAAAGCGCGGCGTCGACCTGCCCGCAGAGCACGACCTGGCTGTGCGTGTCGCGCTCGGGCTTGAGCAGCACCGGGTTGTGGTCGACCTGCGGCGCCACGCGCGCGGCCAGCGCCTGGAAGTACTGCGCCGAGCCGATCTCGCCGAGCGCGCTCTCGGGATCGCCCGCGTCGACAGGGACGACGCGCGCGTTGTTGCTCATGTTCTGCGCCTTGAAGGGCGCCACGTCCAGGCCTTGCCGCGCCGCCCAGCGGCACAGGGCCGTGGCCAGCAGGCTCTTGCCGGCGCCGCTGCTCGCGCCCCAGACCACGAGCGCGCGCTTCACGGCGCGCTCCTGGGCATCACTGCGAGCTTCATGCACCACCTCCTTGCGCGACTTCGTTCCGGGCGTCGGCCCGCAGGCGCCCGAGCGCGTTCCACAGCGCCGCCTGCGCCGCGGGCGGCTGCGCCGAGACGCGCCAGCATCCGGCCAGGCCGAAGGACGCGGCATCGCGCAGCGCCACGCCTTGGGCGCGCAGCCGCTGCAGATCGACGGCGCGCGGCGGCCGCGCGAGGAAGAAGTTGGTCGCGCTCTCCTCGACTGCAAACCCGCGCGCGGCCAGGCCCTGCTGCAAGCTCAGCTTCCACTGGGCCAGCAGGGCGTGCGACTCGTGCACCCCGCGCTGCACCTCGGGGCAGGTCCAGGCCAGCAGCATCGCCTGTCCCTGCGCCGACAGCGGCCAGGAGGGCGCCGCGGCGTCCAGCGCGGCACAGCAGGCCTGCACGTCGTAGGCCGCGCGCGCCGGGGCGACGGCGTAGGCGCCGCGCACGCCGGTGAGGCCCAGCGCCTTGTTCGGCGAGTGCAGCACGAAGACGGCGTCGCGCGCCGCGTCCGGCCAGGCCGAGGTGCCCTGCAGGCGCAGCGGCGCGTAGACGGCGTCGAGCACGTGCGGATGCGCGGTAAGCACCGCCTCGTCCGCGGCGGCGAGCACGGCGTTCTCGCCGCGCGGGCTGCCCGGGTCGGCATGCCAGCTCAGCGTGACCGCTTCGGTGCACGCCGCCTGGCCCTGAAGCAGCGCGCGGCCCCAGGCGCGCGCGGCGTGCGCGTAGTCGCCGTAGGCGTGTCGCGGCACGCGCACCGCGCCCGGCCACAGCCGCCCGGTGACGGCGGTGAGGCGCTGGATGAACTCGCTGGCGCTGGCGGCGATCAGCACGCGCGCGGGCGAAACGCCGTGCCGTTCGGCCAGCGCGCGGCGCAGCTTCGTGGAGGCCGGATCGGGGTAGCGCGTCGCGTCGGCCGCCTGCACGGCGGCAAGGGCTGCCGGACACGGCCCGGCCGCGTTGGCGCAGGTGGAGAAGTCGAAGCGCGCCGCGCCCTGTGCGTCCGCGCCGCCATGCGTGCGCTTCATGCTCCGTCTCCGGGAAGCGCGACCCTGGCCGCCGTGACCAGCAGCGTGGCCAGCAGCGCGAGCCCGATGGCGCGCCGCGCTGCGTCTTCCCCGAGCGTCAGCGCCTGCGCAAGCGCCCTGCTCCGGGGCGCCTGCGCACCGGCGTTGAGCGTGTAGACGCCGGGCTTGTCCAGGCGCACGCCCAGGCGCAGCGCCATCGCCGCCATCGGCCAGCCGCCGTTGGGCGAGGGCGTGCGCGCGGCTTCGCGGCCAAGCGCCCTCCAATCCGTGCGCGCGGGCCAGAGCAGCCAGGCCGCAAGGCGCGCGGGCAGCCAGGCGAGCAGGTCGTCCGCGCGCGCGACGCACTTGCCCGCCCATTCCCAGGCGCCGCGGTAGCCCCACATGGCGTCCAGCGTGTTCACCGCGCGCCAGGCCCAGGCGCCGGGCAGGCCGGCGACGACGAACCAGAAGAGCGGCGCCACCAGCGAGTCGTTGAAGTTCTCGGCCAGCGTCTCGATCGCCGTCTCGCGCACGCCGGCTTCGTCGAGCTGGCGCACGTCGCGGCTGCACAGGCGCGCAAGCTGCGCGCGGCCCTCGTCCAGGCTGCGCGCAAGCGCGGCCTCGACCGCCGCCACCTCGTCGCGCAGCATACGCCAGGCCAGTGCCGGCTTGAGCGCCAGCGCCAGCAGCGGCAGCGCAAGCCACCACGGCGCCTTAACGAGCAGCGCCTGCAGCCCGATGGCCAGCGCGATCACCAGCGCCAGCAGCAGCGCCCAGGCGAGCGCCCCCGCGCGCAGCGCCCAGCGCGGCGGCAGCGCGCGCGCCGCGTGGCCCAGCGGTGCCGCCAGGCGCCCGAACCAGGCCACCGGATGCCAGGCGTTGCGCGGCTCGCCCAGGCGCGCGTCGACCGCCCAGGCCAGCGCCAGCGCCGCCGCCGGCAGCGCCGCAGCGACCAGGGGCCCCGGGCTCGCGTCGAACACCGCGGCTCAATCCTCGATGCCGCGCTGCGCCGGCACGCCTTGCTGGTGGTGGTGCTTCACCAGGCCCATCTCGGTCACCGTGTCGGCCAGCTCGATCAGTTCCTGCGGCGCATCGCGGCCGGTGAGCAGCACGTTCACGCCCGGCGGGCGCTCGCGCAGGCAGGCGAGCACGGGTTCGAGCGGCAGCCAGCCGTAGCGCAGCGGGTAGGTGATCTCGTCCAGCACGACGAGGAAGTGCGCGCCGGCGCGGATCGTCGCCTCGGCGCGCGCCCAGCCGTCGCGCGCGAGCTGCGCGCTGTGCTCGAGGTCGCGGCTCTTCCAGCTGAAGCCGTCGCCCAGGCCTTCGATGGGCACGCCCAGCTGCTCGAACACGCGGTGCTCGCCGAAGCGCGCCGAGGGCACCTTCATGAACTGGTAGATGTGCACCGCCTTGCCGCGGCCGTGCGCGCGCAGCGCCAGGCCGAAGGCCGCCGTGCTCTTGCCCTTGCCGTGGCCGGTGTGCACGATGACGAGGCCGCGGCGCTCGCCCTGGGCCTTGGGGCTGCCGGGGGCGCTCGGGGGGGCGACGATCTCCATGGCTGGGTTCTCCTCGGGCTCGTTCGTGAATTCAGCCGACGTCCAGCTGCAGCGCCACGCGCGGGCGGCCCTGGGCGTCGGCATCGATGCGGATGGCGCCGCCGAAGACGCGCACGAGCGCGGCCTGCAACGCCGGGTCGCGCGGGCTGCCGCAGGCCTGCAGGCGGCCGTCGGCCAGCAGCAGCACCTGGTCGGCCTGCAGCGCGATCGGCAGGTCGTGCAGCACCGAGAGCACGGCGCGGCGCGGCCTCGCCTCGTGCGCCAGGCGGCGGAAGAGCCGCGCGAGCGTGACCTGGTGCGGCGCGTCCAGGTGCGTCGTCGGCTCGTCCAGCAGCAGCAGCGGCGCCTCGGTGGCCAGCACGCGCGCCAGCAGCACGCGCTGGCGCTCGCCGCCCGAGAGCTCGTGCAGCCGCCGGTGCTGCCAGGGCGCGCATTCGGTGAGCGCCATCGCCTGCTCGACGGCGGCATGGTCGGACGCGCCCGGCGTGCCCAGCAGCCCCAGCTGCGCGATGCGGCCGAGTTCCACCGTCTCGCGCACCGTGAGCTCGCCGCTCACCTCGCCCTGCTGCGCCAGCCAGGCCAGACGGCGCGCGCGCTGCGCCGCCGGCAGCGCGTGCAGGTCGGCGCCCGCGGGCGCGTCCAGCGTGACCCGTCCGGCCGCCAGCGGCTGCAGCCCGGCGAGCGCGCGCAGCAGCGTCGACTTGCCGGCGCCGTTGGGGCCCACCAGCGCCGTCCAGCCGGGCCCCACGTCCAGGCTCACGCCCTGCAGCACGTCGCGCGGGCCCAGGCGCACGCGCAGGCCCTGGGCATGCAACCGCGGTGTCATGGCTTCGTCGTCCTGCTGCGCCGTCACGGCAAGCGTCCTCGCGGCTGGGTCGTCACGGCCGGCTCACGAGGCGCTGCGCTGCTTCAGCAGCCACACCAGGTAGCCGCCGCCGAGCACCGCCGTCACCACGCCCACCGGGAGTTCCTCGGGCGCGATCAGCGCGCGTGCGATGACGTCGGCCCACAGCAGCAGCGCCGCACCCATCGCCGCACTGGCCAGCAGCAGCCAGCCGTGCGGGCCGGGCGCGCGCCGCCGCACCAGATGCGGCGCGACGAGCCCGACGAAGGCCACCAGCCCCGCCTGCGACACCGCCAGCGCCGTGCCCAGGCTCAGCAGCAGCACCAGCACGAGGCGCACGCGGGAGAGATCTAGCCCCAGGCTGGCGGCACTGTCTTCGCCCAGCGTCAGGGCGTCCAGCGCGCGCGCCCAGCGCCGCGCCACGGCCAGCAGCAGGAAGAGACCGGCGAGCATGAGCGCGATCGCGTTCCAGCCGAGGAAGCCGGTGCTGCCGAGCATGAAGGCCTGCTTGCCGCGCAGCGCATCCGGCGAGGCGACGGTGATGAGGTCGCTGACCGCCCCCAGCAGCACGCCGACGACGACGCCGGCCAGCAGCAGGCGCAGCGTGTGCACCGCACCGCGCGCCAGCGCCAGCGTCAGCAGCACGCCGGCCAGCGCGCCGATGAAGGCCGCGCTCACCAGGCCCACGCGCTCGATCCACGCCACCGTGGCCAGGCTGATGGCGTGCCCGCCGAGCGCCGCCGCCGCCAGCACGAGCACCGCGCCCAGCCCTGCGCCCGCGGCACTACCCAGGAGATAGGGGTCGGCCAGCGGGTTGCGGAACAGCCCTTGCGCGATGGCACCCGAGAGGCCAAGCAGCGCGCCCACGAGCGCCGCGCCGAGCGTGCGCGGCAGGCGGATCTGGCCGATCAGCAGCGCGGCGGTCTCGCCCTGCAGATCGGCCCGCAGGGCGGCAAGCGACAGCCCCGCGGGCCCGGTCATGAGCCCGAGCACGAGACCCAGGCCCATGGCCAGTGCCAGCCAGGCGGCGAGCCGGCGACGCAGCGAGCGGCTGGCCTGTGCAGCCGCGCGCACGGCGGGAAGGGCCGAGGTGCTCATCGCGACCCGGCCTGCGGGCGCGGCAGGCGCTGCAGGCAGTCGGCCAGACGCGACGCGGCCTCGCCCAGCCGCGGGCCGGGCCGGATCAGCATCTCGTAGTGCGGCGAATCGAAACCGCACAGCCAGCCCTGGCGCACCGCTGCGATCCCGCCCCAGCCCGGACGCTGCGCCAGCTTCTCCAGATCGCGCTGCGCGCCCATCACCACCTGCGGACTCGCGCGCACGACGAACTCCGGGTTCAGCTTGGGAAACGGCCCGAGTTCGGGCGGCACGACGTTGACGAGCCCCAGGCGCGCCAGTGTCTGGCCGACGAAGGAACTCGTGCCGGCAGCATAAGGCCCGCCGCCGATCTCGAAGTAGACGCTGGCCCCGCGCAGCGAGGCCGGCACGCGCGCGGCCGCGGCCTCGATCTCGCGCTGCACCCGGACCCACGCGCGCGGCCCGGCGTCGGGCTGCCCGAGCAGGCGGCCGACGAGTTCGAGCGTGCGGCGAACGTCCTCGTGCGTCTCCGAGCGCAGGCGCACGACGCGAAAGCCCAGCGCCTGCAGGCGCTCCATCGCGCGCGAGGAGACCGAGGCCAGCACGAGGTCGGGCGCGAGCGCAGCGATGGCCTCGATCTGCGCGTCGTCCAGGCCGCCCAGGCGTGGCAGGCCGGCGAGCTGCGGCGGCCAGTCGGAGTAGCGATCCACCCCCACCAGCCGCGCCCCGGCTCCGGCTTCCCAGACCATCTCCGTCAGCGAGGGCAGCATCGACACGATGCGCTGCGGTGGCGCGCTCAGGCGGTGCTCGGTGCCGGCGTCGTCGCGCACGACGACGATCTCGGCGCCCAGCGATCCTGCGGCCAGGGCAAGGAGGGTCGCCAGCAGCGCGACGAGGCGGCGCCTCACGTCTCGTCCTTCACGCGCAGCGCGCAGCCGGCGACCATCAGCGTGACGCGCGGGCAGCAGGCGGCCACCGCCTGGTGCAGGTGGCCCAGCGCGTCGACGGCGGCGCGCGCCTGCCGCGCCAGCGGCATCACACCCAGCCCGATCTCGTTGGACACCAGCAGCAGCGGCGACGTGCTCTCGCGCAGCGCCGCCAGCAGCGCCTCGCGCTCCTGCGCCCAGGGCAGCGCGGGCGTCACGCCCGGCGGCGGCAGCAGGCACTGCGTCAGCCACAGGGTCAGGCAGTCGACGACCAGCAGCCGGCCCGGCTCGGCCAGGCGCAGCAGCGTGGCGCCGAGCTCCGCGTGGGCCTCGACGGTCTCGAGCGCCGGCACGCGCGCGGCGCGGTCGGCGCGGTGGCGCGCGATGCGCGCCCGCATCTCGTCGTCCGCGGCCAGCGCCGTCGCCACCAGCGTCGCGCGATGGTCGCGGTCGGCCTGCAGCCAGCGCAGCGCACGCTCCTCGGCGCAGCGCGACTTGCCGCTCTTCGCGCCGCCGAGGATGAGCTCGTGCTGCAACGGCGTCATGACGGGAACCGCGTCGTCCGGGCGTCCAGAGGCAGGCCGCGCCTCAGGGCAGCGTCCAGCGCAGGCTGATCTGTGCGCTGCGCCCGGCCGTGGTGTAGGCACGCGCCAGCTCGTAGCGCTTGTCGCCCAGGTTGTCGAGGCGCGCGTCCAGCACCAGCCCCGCGGCCAGCGACTTGCTCAGCGTGACGCCAACGAGCTCGTAGCCGCCCAGCACCTGCGTGTTGGCCGCGTTCTCGAAGCGCCGGCCGCTGGCCTGCAGTTCGGCGCCCAGCGTCCAGCCGGCCAGCGTCGTCTGCGCGCCCAGGCGCGCGAGCTTGGCCGCACGGCGCGGCAGGCGCTTGCCGCTGTCCAGGTTCTTCGGATCGTGCCAGTCGAGCGAACCGTGCAGGCTCACGCCCGCCAGCGTCGTGCGCGCGGAGAGCGTCACACCCTGCAACTGCGCGCGACCGACGTTGACGTAGCAGCCGAAGGGGTCTCCGCAGGGGCCGGCCGCACCGAAGCTGATGAGCTGCGTCATGCGGTTGCGCCATACGCCCAGGCTCGCTTCGCTGCCCGCGCCGCTCCAGCGCAGGCCCAGCTCGAGGTTGCGTCCGCTCTCGGGCACCAGGTCGGGGTTGCCGTAGGGGCTGAAGCGCTGGTAGAGCGTGGGCACGCGAAACGAATTCGCCGCCGCGGCGCTCAGGCGCCACTGCGGCGCGAACTGCCAGCCCCAGGCGAGGCTGCCGGTGCTCTTGCCGCCGAACTCGCTGTCCTCGTCGCGACGCAGCTGCGCCTGCAGTGTGTGCGCGCCGAAGTCGGCGCGCCAGCCCAGGCCGAGCGCGTTCTGGTGGCGCTTGCCGCCGAAGGCGGCGCTGTAGACGCCGGCAGGGTTGTGCAGCTCGTCGTCGCGCCGCTCCAGCGTGGCCGAGAACCGGTGCGCACCCAGGCGCTGCTCGTGCTGCAGCAGCGCGTTGTCGAGCGTCGTCTCGGTGCGGTAGTAGCTCGGCTGCGTCTCGTAGGTCGTGTGGGTGCGGCCGAGCTGCACGCGCGTCGTCGCCGCCTCGCTCCAGCGCGCCTGCCACGACAGGCTGCCAGTGCGCAGCCGGTGCGCCGAGACATCGTCGTTGCCGGGCACGAAGTCGTCGTAGCCGGACTCCAGCCGCGTCGCCAGCAGCGAGGCCTCGACGCGCTGGCGCTCGTCCAGGCGCAGGCCCGCACGCGCCTGCAGCGAGCTGCGCTTCCAGCCGTCGCGGTCGGGGTTGTGGCCGAGCGCGGCGGCGCTGCGCGCATCCTCGCCCTCGCTGCGGCCGTGCGAGGCCGAGAGCGCGTAGTCGAATGCTGCGGCCGCGCCGCTCAGGCCCGCCTGCAGCTGCCGCGTGCGCTGCGAGCCCAGCGTGGCCGAGGCGTTGACCTGCAGCGGACCCTGGCCGCGCCGCGTGAAGAGCTGCACCACGCCGGCCACCGCGTCCGAGCCGTAGACGGCGGCCGCGGGGCCGCGCAGGACTTCGATGCGCTCGATCTGCTCGAGAGGAATCTGCTCCCACTGCGCGCCGCCGGTGGCCTGCGAGTCGACGCGCACGCCATCGATGTAGACCGCGGTGTGGCGCGATTCGCCGCCGCGGATGAAGAGGCTGGTCGAGGTGCCGGGGCCGCCGTTGCGCGTGAACTCGATGCCCGGTAGGCGCGCCAGCAGTTCGGCGGCATTCGCCGCACCGCTGCGCTCGATCTGCACGCGGTCGAGCACCGACAAGTCGCCGAGCACCGTCGACAGCGGCTGCGGTGAACGGTTGGCGACGATCACCACCTGCTCGGCGGCGCCGGCCTGCGCGTTCGCGGCACCGGCCGCCACGCCGAGAACCAGCGGCAGGACGGGGAGAAGGGATGAAATGGAGGGACGAGAGAGAACCGGCACGGCGGCCGTGTTGGCGCGCTGCGCGCGGACCCGAGGAGATTGAGGCATGACGGAACGGGGAAGCCAGGCGCGCGCGCACCGCTTCCCCGCGGCCGCACGCTACACGGCCCGCCGCAGGACGGCAGGCCACCTCGTTGGCCGGTATCCGGGCTGACGGCATCGACGCGTGACGCCTTCCCAGGGGGCACCGCTTTGTGGCGGTGTCGCCCAGTGGCTGCGTGTCACGTGCCGGCAGGCCCTGTTCGGAGCCTGCCATCCGCTTACCGTTGCGGGGGCAGCTCAGGTTGGGTGCGCCCAGTGCGGGCGCGTCCCTCCTGATTCCCGTTGAACTGTCTCGGCCGAACGCCTCGACGAGCACCAACGGCGCGCATCATACGCGCGGCCGGCGTTCGCCCGCTCAGCCGTGCAGGATGACGACCGTCTTCAGCGTGGTGAAGCTCTTCAGGCCCTCGAAGGCCTTCTCGCGCCCGTAGCCCGAGTGCTTCATGCCGCCGAAGGGCAGCTCGATGCCGCCGCCGGCGCCGTAGTTGTTGATGAACACCTGCCCCGCCTCGATGCGCTGCGCCATGCGCAGCGCGCGGCCGCCGTCGCGCGTCCACACCGCGGCGGTGAGGCCGTAGGGCGTGCCGTTGGCCAGGTGCACGGCCTCGTCCTCGTCCTCGAAGGAGAAGGCCGCCAGCACCGGGCCGAAGACCTCGTCCTGCGCCACCTCGTGCGACAGCGGCAAGCCGGCCAGCAGCACCGGCGGGAAGTAGTAGCCGCTGCCCGGCGCCTCGGGCAGGAGCTGCGCGCGCGCGACCAGCCGCGCGCCGGCCTGCAGCGCCGAATCGAACTTGCCCTGCACGCGCGCGAGCTGGCGCGCGCTGATGAGCGGCCCGCAGTCCGGCGCCCCGGCGCCGGGGCCGGTGCGCAGCGCGGCGAAGCGCTCGGCCAGGCGCTGCAGCACAGCGTCGAAGAGGCTGCGCTGGATGAGCACGCGGCTGCCGGCCGAACAGGTCTGGCCGGCGTTCTGGATGATCGCGTTGACGATCACCGGCAGCGCGGCGTCGAGGTCGGCGTCGGCAAAGAGGATCTGCGGCGCCTTGCCGCCGAGCTCGAGCGTCACCGGCACGTGGTTCACCGCCGCGGCCTGCGCCACCGCCGTGCCCGTCATCGTCGAGCCGGTGAAGCTCATGTGGTTGATGCCCGGGTGCGCAGCGAGCGCAGCACCCGCTTCCGACCCCAGGCCGCAGACGACATTCAGCGCCCCGGGCGGCATGCCGGCCTGCAAGGCGAGGGCCGAGATGCGCAGCGGCGTCAGGCAGGCATCCTCGGCGGGCTTGACGACGCAGGCATTGCCCGCGGCCAGCGCGCCGCCCACCGAGCGCCCGTAGATCTGCGCCGGGTAGTTCCACGGGATGATGTGCGCCGTGACGCCGTGCGGCACGCGCAGCACCATCACCGTGGAGCCGGCGGCGTAGGGAATGGTCTCGCCGTGCAGCTTGTCGGCGGCCCCCCCGTAGTACTCGAAGTAGCGCGCGCAGGCCGTGATGTCCACGCGCGCCTGCTGGATCGGCTTGCCGGTGTCACGGCTCTCGAGCGCGGCGAGTTCGGCGTGATGCTCGGTGATCAGCGCCGACAGTCGCGTCAGCACGCGCCCGCGCTCGGTCGCCGTCACGCGCCCCCAGGCGCCATGCAGCGCGCCGCGCGCGGCGTCCACGGCGGCGTCGACGTCGGCTGCCGCACTGCGCGGCAGCGTCGCGAACACCGCGCCGTCGGCCGGGTCGACGACGTCGATCGTCAGGCCGGTGCCGGCCGGCCGCTGGCAGCCGTCGATCAGGTTGGCGTAGGCCGCAGGCGTGCTCACGATCATTGCAGCGGCCGCGTGGCCGTGTACTCGGAGAAGATGCCAAGCTCGACGTGCCGCTGCACCTGCGTGAAGCCCGCCGCCTCGAGCGAGGCGAGGATGTGCCGCGGCGGGATGCAGGCTTCGATGGTGTCCCAGTAATAGCGCCACAGGCGCGCGCTGTCGCGCCGGCAGCCGATGGCGCGCGAGATCAGCGGCACCAGCGCGCGCATGTAGGCCTTGAGCAGCCATGACGCCGTGCGCGAGGCCGGCTTGCTGATCTCGAGCACGAGCACGCGCCCGCCCGGTCGCAGCACGCGCAGGAACTCGGAGAAGGCCGCGGCCACGTCGCCGACGTGGCGCAGCGCATAGCCCATGCAGACGAAGTCGAAGCTGGCGTCCTCGCAGGGCAGTTGCTCGGCGCGGCCCTGCAGCAACTGCACGCCGGGCAGGTCGACCTGGCCCATCATCCCCGGGCTCGGATCGACGCCGACCACCGAGCCGTTGCCGCCGAGGAGGGTCAGCGCCTCGCGCGCCACGAGGCCGGTGCCGATGCCGACGTCGAGCATGCGCTGGCCCGGCGCGAGCCCCGCCCTCTGCAGCGCCATGCGGCGATACCACGGGCCCGAGCCCAGGGCGAGGACGCGCTCGATGCGGTCGTAGTCCGCTGCCGTCTCGTCGAAGATGCGGCGCAGGAAGCGATGTCGCCCGGCCTCGTCGTCGTAGTAGGCATGCAGCAGCGGATGCGGCGGCTGCGCGGGAAGGCTGCCCGTGGGCTCGAATTTGGCGTTCACGGGCCGGATGATGCCAGTGTCACGCCGTCACCCCACCGGCCGAGCGCCGCAATGACCTCCGCCGGCGCCTGCACGAGTTCGATCAGCACCCCTTCGCCGCCGATCGGGAACGCCTCGTTGCCCTTGGGGTGGATGAAGCAGATGTCGTGGCCGGCCGCGCCCTGGCGGATACCGCCGGGGGCAAAGCGCACGCCCTGCGCGCTCAGCCACTGCACCGCCTGCGGCAGGTCGTCGACCCACAGGCCGACATGGTTGAGCGGCGTGGCGTGCACCGCGGGCTTCTTCCCGGGGTCCAGCGGCTGCATCAGGTCGATCTCGACCGCGTGCGGCCCTTGACCCAGAGCGCACACGTCCTCGTCGACGTTCTCGCGCTCGCTCGCGAAGGTCGACTTGATCTCGAGGCCGAAGAGGTCGACCCAGAGCGCGCGCAGGCGCTGCTTGTCGGGGCCGCCGATGGCGATCTGCTGGATGCCGAGGATGCGAAACGGCTTCGTCATGGTCATGCTCAAGGCCCTGGCTCAGGCGAAGCTGACGATGGCCTGGTCGACCGCCAGGCTCTCGCCCTTCTTCGCCAGCACCTCCTTGACGACGCCATCCTGCGCGGCGGTGAGGATGTTCTCCATCTTCATCGCCTCGATCACCGCCAGCCGCTGGCCGGCCTGCACCGCTTCGCCGGGCTGCACCGCGACGTCCACCAGCAGCCCCGGCATCGGCGAGAGCAGGAACTTGCTCATGTCCGCCGGCGGCTTGAAGGGCATCACGCGCAGCAGCTCGCTGGCGCGCGCGCTCATCACCATGGCCTCGATGCGCCGGCCGTCGTGCTCGATGCGGTACCACAGGCCGCCCCGCTCGGCCTGCGCCGTGAAGGGGCGACCGTTGCAGGTGCCGGTGACACGGATGGTGCCGAAGCTCCATTCCTTGACCAGTTCGTACGCCTTGCCGTTGACGGTCACGTGCGTCGCGCCATTGACCTCGACGCGCACCGGCACATGCTGGTGCCGGCCGCCCTCGCCCTTGACGACGACGACGAAATCGCGGCCGATGCGCACATGGTGGCCGGCCATCTGCCCGCTGATGCCCGCCGCCCGGTCGCGGTAGCGGCGGTAGATGCCCGCTGCCAGCGCGACCAGGAAGTCCGGATCGTCGTGCTGCACGTCCTCGGGGCGAAAGCCCTCGGCGTAGTACCGGGCGATGAAGCCGGTGTCGAAGTCGCCGGCGACGAAGGCCGGGTGCGCCAGAAGCGCCGCCTGGAAGGGGATGTTGCTGGCGATGCCACGGATGACGAAGCCGTTGAGCGCGTCGCGCATGCGGCGGATGGCGTCCGTGCGGTCGGCGCCGTGCACGATGAGCTTGGCGATCATCGAGTCGTAGAAGACAGGAATTTCGCCGCCCTCGACGACGCCGGTGTCCACGCGCACGCCGCCGCCGGCGGGCATCGGCTGCGCCGCGTGCATGGTCTGCTCGGGCGGACGAAAGCGTACCAGGCGTCCGGTCGAGGGCAGGAAGCCGCGCATCGGGTCCTCGGCGTTGATGCGGCACTCGATGGCCCAGCCGCGGCGATGGATCTGCTGCTGCGTGAAGCCGAGCTTCTCGCCCGCGGCCACGCGGATCATCTGCTCGACGAGGTCGATGCCGGTGATGCACTCGCTCACCGGGTGCTCCACCTGCAGCCGCGTGTTCATCTCGAGGAAGTAGAAGCCCTGGTCGCGGCCGACGACGAACTCGACCGTGCCCGCGCTCTGGTAGTTCACCGCGCGCGCCAGCGCCACCGCCTGCTCGCCCATGGCGCGGCGCGTGGCGTCGCTGATGAAGGGCGAAGGTGCTTCCTCCAGCACCTTCTGGTGGCGGCGCTGGATCGAGCACTCACGCTCCCAGAGGTAGACGACGCTGCCGTGCGCGTCGCCCAGCACCTGGATCTCGATGTGACGCGGGTTCTCGACGAACTTCTCGATGAAGACGCGGTCGTCGCCGAAGCTGCTCCTGGCTTCGTTGCGGCAGGAGGCGAAGCCCTCGGCGGCCTCCTTGTCGTTGCCGGCCACGCGCAGGCCCTTGCCGCCGCCGCCCGCGCTGGCCTTGATCATCACCGGATAGCCGATCCCCTGCGCGATGCGCACCGCGTGTTCGGCGTCGTCGATGGCCTCGTTCCAGCCCGGGATGGTGTTGACCTTGGCGCGCTCGGCGAGCTTCTTGGACGCGATCTTGTCGCCCATCGCCGCGATGCTGGCGTGCTTGGGGCCGATGAAGACGATGCCCTCCTCCTCGACGCGGCGCGCGAAGTCCTCGTTCTCGGAGAGGAAGCCGTAGCCCGGATGCACGGCCTGCGCGCCCGTGGTCTTGCAGGCTTCGATGATCTTCTCGGCCACGAGGTAGCTCTCGCGGCTCGCCGCCGGGCCGATGCACACCGCCTCGTCGGCGAGTTGCACGTGGCGCGCATCGCGATCGGCCTCCGAGCAGACGGCGACGGTGGCGATGCCCATGCGCCGTGCGGTGAGGATGACGCGGCAGGCGATTTCGCCGCGGTTGGCGATGAGGATTTTCTGGAACATGGGTGGAACTCCGGGTGTGCGTGCATGGGGTTCGCGTTGCGCACCGACTGTTCGGGCTATGGCCTCAAGGCACGGGGCGCATCCCGGCCGCCTTGAGCGCGCCGAGGTCGAAACTCATCGTCGCCTCGCATCCGGCCGCTGCGCCCAGGCGCTCGATCAGCGCATCGGCGAAGTCGGCGCCATGGTCGGCAAAACGTCTCGCCGCCAGCGCAACCACGGCGGCCTGGTCGACCACCAGCTCCTTGCTGCGCAGCAACAGCTCGAGGACCGTGACGACCTGTGCACGACCCAGGCCATAACTGCCCGAAAGCACCCAGACAAGCTCGATGAGCGCCACGACCGAGACGAAACCGGGGTGTTCGGTCGTCAGCGACTCGATCAGGCGGGTCGCGCGCGGCGACTGCCGCGGATCGTCCTGCATCACGTAGCGCACCAGCACGTTGGTATCCAGGCCAATCACCCCTTGGACCTCCCCGGCAGGACCGCGGCCGCGCCGCGCTCGGCGATCGTCCGATTCATTTCCTCGATCGATACGGTGCGCGAGGGCTTGCCGAACAAGCCCTTAAGCTCGCGCACCGAGCGGGTCGCCGCGACGATCTCGAACCGACCGGGCTCGACCTGGACGAATTCCACACGGTCGCCGGCCTGCACGTTCAGCACCCGGCGCACCTGCGCCGGGATCGTGATCTGGCCCTTGCTGGTGAGCGTGGCAGTGGTCATGACGGACATCTCAGAAATGCCTTACGCTATTGTAAGGAATTTGGGCTCCAACTCAGGCGCAGGTCACAGCGGAATATTCCCGTGCTTGCGCCAGGGGTTAGTGAGTTGCTTGTCCCTGAGCATCGCCAGGCTGCGGCAGATGCGCTTGCGCGTCTCGTGCGGCTGGATGACGTCGTCGATGAAGCCGCGCGCGCCGGCAACAAACGGGTTGGCGAAGCGGGTCTTGTATTCGGCCTCGCGCCGCGCGAGCTTCTCGGGGTCGCCCTTGTCCTCGCGGAAGATGATCTCGACGGCACCCTTGGCGCCCATCACCGCGATCTCGGCGTTGGGCCAGGCGAGGTTGACGTCGCCGCGAAGGTGCTTGGAGCTCATCACGTCGTAGGCGCCGCCGTAGGCCTTGCGCGTGATCACCGTGACCTTGGGCACCGTGCACTCGGCGTAGGCGTAGAGGAGCTTGGCGCCGTGCGTGATGATGCCGCCGTACTCCTGCGCGGTGCCGGGCAGGAAGCCGGGCACGTCGACGAAGGTGACGACCGGGATGTTGAAGGCGTCGCAGAAGCGCACGAAGCGCGCGGCCTTGATGCTGCTCTTGATGTCCAGGCAGCCGGCGAGCACGAGCGGGTTGTTGGCGACGATGCCCACCGTCTGCCCCTCCATGCGGCCCAGGCCGATGACGATGTTCTTCGCGTAGTCGGGCTGCAGTTCGAAGAAGTCGCCATCGTCGACGACCTTGAAGATCAGCTCCTTGATGTCGTAGGGCTTGTTCGGGTTGGCCGGCACCAGGGTGTCCAGCGAGCGGTCCATGCGTTCGGCCGGGTCGTCGCTCGGGCGCACCGGCGGCTTGCCGCGGTTGTTCAGCGGCAGGTAGTTGAAGAAGCGCCGCAGCATCAGGATCGCCTCGACGTCGTTCTCGAAGGCGAGATCGGCAACGCCGCTCTTCGTGCTGTGCGTGGTCGCGCCGCCGAGTTCCTCGGCGCTGACCTCCTCGTGCGTCACCGTCTTCACGACCTCGGGGCCGGTGACGAACATGTAGGAGCTGTCCTTCACCATGAAGATGAAGTCGGTCATCGCCGGGCTGTAGACGGCGCCCCCCGCACACGGGCCCATGATCAGGCTGATCTGCGGCACCACGCCGCTGGCCAGCACGTTGCGCTGGAAGACCTCGGCGTAGCCGCCCAGCGAGGCCACGCCCTCCTGGATGCGCGCGCCGCCCGAGTCGTTCAAGCCGATGACCGGCGCACCGACCTTCATCGCCTGGTCCATCACCTTGCAGATCTTCTCGGCATGGGCTTCCGAGAGCGCGCCGCCGAAGACGGTGAAGTCCTGGCTGAAGACGAAGGCCAGGCGGCCGTTGATCATGCCGTAGCCGGTGACGACGCCGTCGCCCGGGATCTTGTTCTCGGCCATGCCGAAGTCGGCGCAGCGGTGCTCGACGAACAGGTCCCATTCCTCGAAGCTGCCTTCGTCGAGCAGCAGTTCCAGGCGCTCGCGCGCGGTCAGCTTGCCCTTGGCGTGCTGGGCGGCGATGCGCTTGGAGCCGCCGCCCAGGCGCGCCGCGCGGCGCTTGCCGTCGAGCTGCTCGATGATGTCTTGCATGGCGTCTTCCTTCGTCAGTTCATCAGGTCCAGCAGTCGCCGCGCCGCGACCGAAGGCGCGACGCGGCCGGCCTGCACGTCTGCACTCAATCCCGGCAGCGCGCGGCTGACGGCGGGGTGCGTCTTGAAGCGCTCGCGCAGCCCGGTCTCGATGCGCTCCCACATCCAGGCGCGGTCCTGCGCGCGGCGCCGCGCGGCGAGAAGCCCGTGCGCGCGCTGGCGGTCGCGAAAGCGCAGCACCGCGTCCCAGAACGCGTCCAGCCCCTGCTCGCGCAGGGCGCTCAGTTGCAGCACTTCGGGGTGCCAGGCGTCGCCCTCGTCAGCCGCCTGCCCGGCGCGGGCATGCGTGCCGAAGAAGCGCAGCGCGCTCGTGATCTGCGCGCGGGCACGCGTGGCCGCGGCCTCGTCGAGGTCGGCCTTGTTGATCGCGACCAGGTCGGCAAGCTCCATCACGCCCTTCTTGATCGCCTGCAGGTCATCGCCGGCGTTGGGAAGCTGCAGAAGACAGAAGCAGTCGGTCATGCCGTGCACCGCGGTCTCGCTCTGGCCCACGCCCACGGTCTCGACGATGACGATGTCGTAGCCGGCGGCCTCGCAGACGATGATCGCCTCGCGCGTCTTGTCGGCCACGCCACCGAGCGTGCCGCCGCTCGGGCTCGGGCGGATGAAGGCGCGCTCGTGCGCGCCGAGCCTGTGCATGCGCGTCTTGTCGCCGAGGATGGAGCCGCCGGAGACCGTCGACGAGGGGTCGACCGCCAGCACCGCGACGCGATGCCCGCGTCCGACAAGGAACATGCCCAGCGACTCGATGAAGGTGCTCTTGCCCGCACCGGGCACGCCGGAAAGGCCCAGGCGCAGGGCAGCGCCGGCCTTCGGCAGCAGCGCGTCGAGCAGCGCATCGGCGCGCTCGCGGTGGTCGGCACGCGTCGATTCGAGCAAGGTGATGGCCTTGGCCAGCGCGCGCCGCTGCGCCGGACCGGGAACGCCGCCGATGGCCTGCAGCAGGGCCTGGTCGGTTTCGGGCAAGGCGGTCACGGCTTGCGTCCGCGTGAACTCGGGAGCGCCTGGGCGCGATCAGGCCTGCGCCTGGCGGATCTGCGCCAGCACATGCTTGGCGCACTCCGGGATCGGCGTGCCCGGGCCGTAGATGCCCTTGACGCCGGCGGCATAGAGGAAGTCGTAGTCCTGCTGCGGGACCACTCCGCCCACGAAGACGATGATGTCCTGCCCGCCCTGCCGGCGCAGTTCGTCGATGATCGCCGGCACCAGGGTCTTGTGTCCGGCGGCGAGCGTGCTGACACCAACCGCGTGCACGTCGTTCTCGATCGCCTGGCGCGCGCATTCCTGCGGCGTCTGGAAGAGCGCGCCGATGTCGACGTCGAAGCCGAGATCGGCCAGGCCCGTGGCCACGACCTTGGCGCCGCGGTCGTGCCCGTCCTGACCGAGCTTGGCGATCATCACGCGCGGGCGGCGGCCCTGCTCGGCGGCGAAGGCGTCGATCTGCGCCTTGATGGCATTCCAGTCCATGCCGCCATCGTAGGCCGCGGCGTAGACGCCGCTGACCTTGCCGACATCGGCCTGGTGGCGACCCCAGACCTGCTCGAGCGCGTCGCTCACCTCGCCCACGGTGGCGCGCGCGCGCATGGCATCGATCGCCAGCGCGAGCAGGTTGCCGGTCCCCGTGCGCGCCGCCGCGGCCAGGGCCGCCAGCGCGGCCGTCACCCTGGCGTCGTCGCGCGAGGCCTTGATCGCCTGCAGGCGCTCGATCTGCGCCTGGCGAACCTTGACGTTGTCGACCTCGAGGATCTCGACCGGGTCCTGCTGCGCCAGCCGGTACTTGTTGACGCCGACGATGGTGTCCTTGCCGCTGTCGATGCGCGCCTGCTTCTGCGCGGCGCTGGCCTCGATCTTCAGCTTGGCCCAGCCGCTCTGCACCGCCTGCGTCATCCCGCCCATGGCCTGCACCTCGTCGAGGAGGGCCTGCGCGGCGTCCGCCATGTCCTGCGTCAGCTTCTCCATCAGGTAGCTGCCGGCGAAGGGGTCGATCACGCGCGTGATGTTCGTCTCCTCCTGGATGACGAGCTGCGTGTTGCGCGCGATGCGGGCGCTGAACTCGGTGGGCAGCGCAAGCGCCTCGTCGAAGCTGTTGGTGTGCAGGCTCTGCGTGCCCCCGAAGACCGCGGCCATGGCCTCGATCGTCGTGCGCACGATGTTGTTGTAGGGGTCCTGCTCGGTCAGGCTCCAGCCGCTGGTCTGGCAATGCGTGCGCAGCATCAGGCTCTTGGGCTTCTTGGCGCCGAAGCCCTTCATGATGCGGCACCAGAGCAGCCGCGCGGCGCGCATCTTGGCGATCTCGAGATAGAAGTTCAGGCCGACCGCCCAGAAGAACGAGAGCCGACCGGCGAACTCGTCGACGTCGAGGCCCTTGGCGATCGCCGTCTTCACGTACTCCTTGCCGTCGGCCAGCGTGAAGGCGAGCTCCAGCGCCTGGTTGGCGCCGGCCTCCTGCATGTGGTAGCCGGAGATGCTGATCGAATTGAACTTCGGCATCTGCCGCGCCGTGTACTCGATGATGTCGCCGACGATGCGCATCGAGGGTTCGGGCGGGTAGATGTAGGTGTTGCGGACCATGAACTCCTTGAGGATGTCGTTCTGGATGGTCCCGGCGAGCTGCTCCTGCACCACACCCTGCTCCTCGGCGGCAACGACATAGCCCGCCAGCACCGGCAGCACGGCGCCGTTCATCGTCATCGAGACGCTGACCTGGTCGAGCGCAATGCCGTCGAAGAGGATCTTCATGTCCTCGACCGAGTCGATGGCCACGCCGGCCTTGCCGACGTCACCCACCACGCGCGGGTGATCGCTGTCGTAGCCGCGATGCGTGGCCAGGTCGAAGGCCACGCTCACGCCCTGGCCGCCGGCAGCCAGCGCCTTGCGGTAGAAGGCATTGCTCTCCGCGGCGGTGGAGAAGCCCGCGTACTGGCGGATCGTCCACGGGCGCACCGCGTACATCGTCGCCTGCGGCCCGCGCACGAAGGGCTCGAAGCCCGGCAGCGTGTCGGCATGCGGCAGGCCGGCGAGATCGGCCGCGGTGTAGAGCGGCTTGACGGTGATGCCCTCGGGCGTGACCCAGTTCAGCGCCGACACGTCGCCACCGGGCGCCGAGCGGGCCGCGGCCTGCTGCCACTGCGCCAGCGTGGCGGGCGGGAACTCGGGGGGGCTGCTCATGGTGTGTCTCTCCTCGGGAACGGCCGCGGGTAAAGGCGTCGAAGGCGCTTGTCGTGGCGCCTTCATTATGCATAATTATGAATTCCGACCCAACGCAAACCCGACACGCGCCGCCCATGCCTGCTGCCCTCGACACTGCCGAAGCCGCACCGCGCCGGCTTGCGCGGCGCGCGCTGTACGAGGACGTCGCCGACCGGCTGCGCCAGCAGATCTTCGCGCGCGAGCTCGAGCCCGGCAGCCGGATCGACGAGCTCGAGCTCTGCGCCGACTACGGCATCAGCCGCACGCCGCTGCGCGAGGCCTTGAAGGTGCTTGCCGTGGAAGGCCTGGTGACGATGAAGCTGCGCCGCGGCGCCTACGTCACCGAGATGTCGCGCGCCGACGTGGCGCAGGTCTACCACCTGCTGGCGCTGCTGGAGAGCGATGCCGCCGGCGAGGTGGCGCGGCGCGCCAGCGAGGCGCAGCTTGAAGCGCTGCAGGCGCTGCACCAGCGCCTGGAGAAGCAACCGCGCCAGCGCGACGCCTTCTTCGCCGCCAACGAGCAGTTTCACCTCAAGCTGCTCGAAGTCGCCGGCAACCGCTGGCGCGCACAGATCGTCACCGACCTGCGCAAGGTCATGAAGCTCAACCGCCACCACTCGCTCTTCAAGCAAGGGCGCATCGCCGAGTCGCTGGCCGAGCACCGCGCGCTGATGCAGGCGCTGCACTCGCGCGACGCCACGCAGGCGACGGCGCTGATGAAAGCGCACTTCGAGAACGGGCTCGTGGCGGCGGCCTGACGCCCGGCCACCCGGCATCACTTCGCCCCCGGTAACGAGGCAGTGGCGCCGCTCGCCGCGCGCGGGCCGCTTCGTTCATGGGTCGGCGCTCATCGGCGGGCCCATGACAAGGACAAAGGCCGGCAGGATCGAGATCCATGCCGGCCCTGGCGCGGGCGCCCGAACGGGCCACCCGCCGGGGGAGCGGTCGATTACTTCTTGGGGCCGGGCATCTGCTCGCCGCAAGGATCCTCGCCTGCCTTCTGGGCGCGGATCGCCTCGGCCTTGACGTCGGCGCGCTTGGCGGTCGACTTGCCGGTATCCGTCTGCGGCCTGTCGCAGGACACCCCGGCCTGCTTGGCCTCGGCCTTCACCGCCGCCTTGTCGACCGTGGAGGTCTTGGTGCCTTGGGACTTGGCCTGGGCCGGATCGGCCTCGCCACCGGGAGCGGGCTTGCCAGGCGCTTGGGCCAGGGCCATGGAGGAGGCCAGCAGGCCGGCAAGCAAGCTCGCCAGCATCGTCTTGGAGGTCGTCATCTCTATGTCATTGCAGGGAGAAATGATGAGAAATGGATCTGTACCCGCCTACGCTGTAAATCTACGCCCATTTTGCATCCTTGTAGCTCATTTAAACAGCAAGGCCGCGGTAATCTGATGACAGGACTCAGGCACTTCAAGAGGCGATACGCATCACCACGGTGCAATTTCCGCCTCGCGGGCGCGGCCTCGAGCGCCTTCACCTGCCTGCGTCGACGTTGCGAACAGGCCACAACCAAAGGAGTCAAGGCCGGCGCCGATGGCCTGCCCTCACGCTTGGCGCAGCCTTGCGGGATCGGGGCGCTTCTCAAGCGCCCGGGGCAGGCGAGAATCGCCGCATGCCTGCCGCGCCGATGGCTCCTCCTGGGGAGTTCCGCGATCCGCTGCTCGGCCCCTGGCTGAAGGGCTTTGCGCCGGCCGCAGCACCGCTGCGGCGCTCGGAGCTCGCGCGCCAGCGCTGGCGCGTGGCCGACGGCGCGCTGCCGCTGCCGCTGGCGGTTCTCAAGGAGAGTGCGCTCGCGCACAACCTGCGCTGGATGCAGGACTTCGCGCGCGAGCGCGGCCTCGATCTGGCGCCGCACGGCAAGACGACGATGTCGCCGCAGCTCTTTGCCCGGCAGATCGAGGCCGGCGCCTGGGGCATCAGCTTCGCCAGCGTCTTCCAGCTGCAGCTCGGTGTGCGCGCCGGTGTGCGGCGCGCACTGATTGCCAATCAGGTGCACACCGCCCCCGATCTGGGCGGTCTGGCACGGCTGCTGGCGCAGACCGCAGGCCTGCGCGTGCCCTTCCTCGTCGACTCCATCGTGCAGCTGCGGCTCATCGAGGCGTGGCGGGCGGCGCAGCGCCAGGCACCGGCGTTCGAGGTGCTGGTGGAGGCCGGCGTGGCCGGAGGACGCACCGGGGTGCGCGAGCCGTCGGCGGCGATCGAGCTCGCGCGCGCGCTGCGCGCAAGCCCTGCGGTTCGCCTGGTGGGCGTCGAGTGCTACGAGGGCCTGTCGCTCGAGGGCGACGACGATCGCCTGCGGGCCATGAGCTCGGAGCTGATGGGGCGCGTGACGCGGCTTGCCGTCGCCTGCGACCGCGAAGAGCTGTTCGAAGCCGACGAGGTGCTCGTCTCGGCCGGCGGCTCGGCCTTGTTCGATCTCGTCGCGCCGCACATGCGGCCTGCGCTCTCGCGCCCGGTACGCGGCATCCTGCGCTCGGGCTGCTACGTCACGCACGACCACGGGCATTACCGACGCCTGGTGCAGCGGGTGGCGCAGCGCTGCGGCTGCGCCGACGAGCTGCAGCCCGCGCTCGAGGTGTGGACGGCGGTGCAGAGCACGCCGGAGCCGGGCCTGGCGCTGCTCAGCGGCGGACGCCGGGACCTCTCCTTCGATATCGAGCTGCCGCATCCGCAGGCGATGGCACGCGCCGGGCGCGTGCAACCGCTGCCCGGCGGCGCGAACTGGCGCATCGCCGCGCTCAACGACCAGCACGCCTATCTGCGCTGGGACGCGACCGTCACGGCGGGGCCCGAAGTCGGTGACCTGGTTGCGCTCGGCATCTCGCACCCTTGCACGACCTTCGACAAATGGCACTGGATGCCAGTGGTGGACGAGGACACGCGCGTCATCGACGCCGTGACGATCCACTTCTGACTCGCGCCGATGGCGCGGCGATTGCGCGCCCTTGGGGCTCGCGCGGCGACGCGGGGCCGGGTCAGCCGCCCTGCAGCTCCACCATGGCCAGCGGCTGCGCCGTACGCAACACCGCCGCCAGCGGGTGCACGCCTTGCGCCAGCGGCACGCACTGCGCTTCCTCGGCGAAGGCAGCGAAGCCCGGCGTGATGCGCCAGGGCACGGCCGCGCGACCGAACAGCCGATGGGCGCGCTGGGCGAGCGCCTCGGCCCCCCGCTCGCTCGGCGTGCCGAGGTCGTTGATCCCGCCGCGTTGCAGTGCATGGAAAAGCACGGTCCAGCCGCTGTCGTGCAGCAGGCCGACCAGGTAGGCATCGAACACCGATGCACCGCCCGCGCGCGCTGCGACCACGGCCTGGCGCGAGAGCACGTCGGCATGCTCCCAAAGGCGCTCCGAGGTGCGCGCGCTCAGGCTGCCCGGCGGCGCCTGGAACATCGGCCGCAGCACGACACGGGCGATGGCCATCTGCAGGCCCTCCACGCCCAGGCGCTGGACGGCCTGGGGCAGGTCGGCCACCGGCCCGAGGTGCGAGAAGAGGGCCCCGCCGGCCTGGCGCAGCACCTCCGCGGCGAGCACCGGGTCGCGGCCGATGCGCTCCGCCAGCACCGGCACCGGCAAGTCCTGGTGGCGCAGCAGCGCCAGCAGCTGCGGCACCACGTTGACCGAGCGCGGCAGCAACTCGCTCGGCAGCGTCGACGGCACCAGGACATCGTCGAGCAGGGCGAGCGCCTTCTGCTCCCAGGGCTGCAACGGCCCCGGCAAGGGCACACCCGGCGGCGACCGCAGCGTGCCGAGCAGCCAACAGCACAACGGCGGCCCGAGGGCCGCCGTTGCGTCTGGTGCAGGCGTCGTCGGTGCGGCGGGGCTCGGAGGCCGCAGGGGCGCGGCCCCCGCCTCCGCAACAAGGGGGTCGACTCCCGCGGTTGCATCAAGGGGTGGCCGCACGGCGGGACGCGACGCCCTGCGCCCGGGCTTCGCCCCCGAGCGGGCCTGGCCACCGAGCAGGCGCGAGAGCCAGCCCATGGCCGTTCAGCGCTGTTCGAGGGGGGCGACGTCGCGACGGGCCGAGCCGACGAAGAGCTGACGCGGCCGACCGATCTTGTACTCGGGGTCGGCGATCATCTCGTTGAGTTGCGCGATCCAGCCGACCGTGCGCGCGAGGGCAAAGATCGCCGTAAACAGGCTCACCGGGATGCCGATGGCGCGCTGCACGATGCCGGAGTAGAAGTCGACGTTCGGATAGAGCTTGCGGGCGACGAAGTACTCGTCCTCGAGCGCGATCTTCTCGAGCTGCATGGCGAGCTTGAAGAGCGGGTCGTCGTGCAGGCCCAGGGCCTCGAGCACCTCGTGGCAGGTCTCGCGCATGAGCTTGGCGCGCGGATCGTAGTTCTTGTAGACACGGTGCCCGAAGCCCATCAGCTTGACGGTCGAGTTCTTGTCCTTGACCTGCTTGATGAACTCGCCGATCTTCTCGACGCCGCCGCTGCGCTGAATGTCCTCGAGCATCGTCAGCGCGGCCTCGTTGGCACCGCCGTGCGCCGGGCCCCAAAGGCAGGCCACGCCGGCGGCGATGGCCGCGAACGGGTTGGTGCCCGAACTGCCGCACAGCCGCACGGTCGAGGTCGAGGCATTCTGCTCGTGGTCTGCGTGCAGGATGAAGATGCGGTCCAGCGCGCGCACCAGCACGTCGTTGGGCTCGTAGTCCGCGCAGGGTGTCGCGAACATCATGCGCATGAAGTTCGCGGTGTAGCTCAGCTCGTTGCGCGGGTAGATGTAGGGCTGGCCGATGGAGTACTTGTAGGCCATCGCCACCAGCGTCGGCATCTTGGCGATGAGGCGGATCGCCGCCACTTCGCGGTGCTTGGCGTTGTTGATGTCGGTGCTGTCGTGATAGAAGGCCGAGAGCGCGCCGACGAGGCCGGTCATCACCGCCATCGGATGGGCGTCGCGGCGGAAGCCGCGCAGGAAGAACTGCATCTGCTCGTTGACCATCGTGTGGTTGACCACGAGCTTGTGGAAGTCCCGCTGCTGCTGCGCGTTGGGCAGTTCGCCGTACAGCAGCAGGTAGCAGGTGTCGAGGAAGTCGCACTGGGTGGCGATCTGCTCGATCGGGTAGCCGCGGTAGAGCAGTTCACCCTTGTCGCCGTCGATGTAGGTGATCGTGCTGTTGCACGAGGCCGTCGAGAGGAAGCCCGGGTCGTAGGTGAACTTGCCCGTCTGGCCGTAGAGCTTGCGGATGTCGATCACGTCGGGGCCGATGGTGCCCTTGTAGATCGGCAGTTCCATGGTCGGGCTGCCGTCCGAGAACGACAAGGTGGCTTTCACTTCGGAGGGAGTCATCGCATGGCCTTTCGATTCAGCTGGGGTTCGACGGCGGCTGCCTCATCAGGGCAAGCACCTCGCGCACTTCGGGACGATCGAGCTCGTCCTGCGGCTGGCTTCGCGAGAGCAGCAGGTCCAGCAGGTCGTGATCGGACAGATCCATCAGGGACTGCAGCCCCTGGGCCTGGCGGACCGTGATCGTGTCCTCATGGCGGCGGAAGAAGCGCTCGATGAGCAGATCGTTCTCGAGCAGGCCACGCCGGCAGCGCCACTTCAGGCGGCCGAGGTCGCGGGGGTCGAGGGCCAGATCGCTCATCGCGTGCGGCGGGGTCGCGGAAGGTTCTGAGGGGCGCTTCGAGCCTTGGCGGGCAAGGCCTCAAACGGCCCGGCGGACCATCAGCTCCTTGATCTTGCTGATGGCCTTGGCGGGGTTCAGGCCCTTGGGGCAGACGTCCGTGCAGTTGAGGATCGAGCGGCAGCGGAAGAGCCGGTAGGGATCCTCGAGATTGTCCAGCCGCTCGGAGGTCGCCTGGTCGCGGCTGTCGACGATGAAGCGGTAGGCCTGCAGCAGGCCCGCCGGGCCGACGTACTTGTCCGGATTCCACCAGAAGCTCGGGCAGGCGGTGGAGCAGCTCGCGCAGAGGATGCACTCGTACAGGCCGTCGAGCTCCTCGCGCTCCTCGGGCGACTGCAGGCGCTCCTTCTCGGGCGGCGGATCCTCGTTGATCAGGTAGGGCTTGATGGAGTGGTACTGCTTGAAAAACTGCGTCATGTCCACGATGAGGTCGCGGATGACGGGCAGCCCGGGCAGCGGCTTGAGGACGACGGTGTCGGGAAGGCTGCGCAGGTTGGTCAGGCAGGCCAGGCCGTTCTTGCCGTTGATGTTCATCGCGTCCGACCCGCACACGCCTTCGCGGCAACTGCGGCGAAAGCTCAGGGTCGGGTCCTGCGCCTTGAGCTTGATGAGCCCGTCGAGCAGCATGCGCTCGGAACCGTCGAGCTCCACCTGCAGCGTCTGCATGTGGGGCTTGGCATCCTTGTCGGGGTCGTAGCGGTAGATCTGGAAGGTGCGCTTGCTCATTTCGGAGTGCCTTGCGGATTCAGAAGGTGCGGACCTTGGGCGGGATGCTCTCGACGCTCAGCGGCTGCATGCGCACCGGCTTGTACGAAAGGCTGTTGGTGGCGCCGTCCCACAGGGTGTGCTTGAGCCAGTCGCGGTCGTTGCGGCCGAGCGGGAATTCGGCATCGTCGGCGCCGCGCTCGTAGTCCTCGACCGTGTGCGCTCCGCGGCACTCCTTGCGCGCGGCCGCCGAGACCATCGTCGCCTGGGCCACCTCGACCAGGTTCTCGACCTCCAGCGCCTCGACGCGGGCGGTGTTGAAGATCCGGCTCTTGTCCGCCAGGGTGATGCCCTTGGCGCGCTCGCGCAGTGCAGCGATCTCGCGCACGCCCTCGTCCATCATCTTCTGCGTGCGGAAGACCCCGGCGTGATGCTGCATCGAGCGCCGGATGTCGTTGGCCACCTCCTGCGCGTACTCGCCCCCGGTGCTGGCGTCGAGCTCGGCCACGCGCGCCTGCGTGCGCTCGCCGGCGTCGGCCGGCAGCGGCTTGTGGTGCTGGCTGCGCTTCGAGAACTCGACGATGTGGTTGCCCGCGGCACGACCGAAGACGAGCAGGTCCAGCAGCGAGTTGGTGCCCAGTCGGTTGGCCCCGTGCACGCTCACGCAGGAGCACTCGCCGACGGCGTAGAGGCCGTTGACGGGAACGTTCGGATCGCCGTCCTTGGGCACCACCACCTGGCCGTGGATGTTCGCCGGCACGCCGCCCATCTGGTAGTGCAGCGTCGGCACGACCGGAATCGGCTCCTTGGTGATGTCGACGTTGGCGAAGTTGTGGCCGATCTCGAACACGCTGGGCAGACGCTTGTGGATGGTCTCGGCCCCCAGGTGCGTCATGTCGAGGTTGATGTAGTCCTTGTTCGGACCGCAGCCGCGCCCCTCCTTGATCTCCTGATCCATGCAGCGCGAGACGAAGTCGCGCGGCGCCAGGTCCTTGAGCGTGGGCGCGTAGCGCTCCATGAAGCGCTCGCCGTCGGCGTTGCGCAGGATCGCGCCCTCGCCGCGACAGCCCTCGGTCAGCAGCACGCCGGCGTTGTGCACGCCGGTGGGGTGGAACTGCCAGAACTCCATGTCCTGCAGCGGGATGCCCGCGCGCGCGGCCATACCCAGGCCGTCGCCGGTGTTGATGTAGGCGTTGGTGCTGGCCGCGTAGATGCGCCCGGCGCCGCCGGTGGCCAGCATCGTCGTCTTCGCGTGGAAGACGTGGATGTCGCCCGTTTCCATCTCCAGGGCGGTGACGCCGACGACGTCGCCCTCGGCGTCGCGGATGAGGTCCAGCGCCATCCACTCGACGAAGAACTGCGTGCGCGCGGCGACGTTGCGCTGGTAGAGCGTGTGCAGCATCGCGTGGCCGGTGCGGTCGGCCGCGGCGCAGGCGCGCTGCACCGGCTTCTCGCCGTAGTTGGCGGTATGGCCGCCAAAGGGACGCTGGTAGATGCTGCCGTCGGCATTGCGGTCGAAGGGCATGCCGAAGTGCTCGAGCTCGTAGACGACCTTGGGCGCCTCGCGGCACATGAACTCGATCGCATCCTGGTCGCCGAGCCAGTCGCCGCCCTTGACGGTGTCGTAGAAGTGGTAGTGCCAGTTGTCCTCGGACATGTTGCCGAGGCTGGCTCCGATGCCGCCCTGCGCGGCCACCGTGTGCGAGCGCGTCGGAAAGACCTTGGTCAGCACCGCCACGTTCAGGCCGGCGTTCGAGAGTTGCAGCGATGCCCGCATGCCGGAGCCGCCGGCCCCGACGATGACGACGTCGAACTTGCGCGTGGGAAGTTTAGCCATAGCGGTTTTCTCAGAGCCTCCAGAGCACGTGCAGCGCCCAGCCGGTACAGCCGACCAGCCAGGCCAGGGTGCCGACCTGCAGCACCAGGCGCAGCCACACGGGCTTGATGTAGTCCATCCAGATGTCGCGCACACCGACCCAGGCATGCCAGGCCAGCGCGACGATGACGATGAAGGTCAGCACCTTCATCCATTGCGGCGCGAAGATGCCCGCCCACTTGTCATAGCCCATCGGGCCGGGCATCAGCACCTGCACCAGCAGCACGATGGTGAAGAGGGCCATCAGCACGGCGGTGGCACGCTGGCTCATCCAGTCGCGCAGACCGTAGTGCGCACCGACGACAAGGCGCTTGGATCCGGTTCGCTCGCTCATGGTCGAGTCCTTTCGCGTTCAGTAGACGCCGAACAGCTTGGCCCCCAGCAGCACGGTGAGCACCAGGCTGAAGACGAGCGTGAAGACCGCCGAGTGGCGACCCTGCGCCTTGGAGGTGGCATGCGTGATGTCCATGCGCACGTGGCGCAGGCCGGCGGTGAAGTGGTGCAGGTAGGCCCAGATCAGCCCGAGCACGACCAGCTTGACGATGACCCCGGGCACGAAGCCGATGCCGGTATCGAAGGCCGCGACGAAGCGCTCGTACGAGATCTCGGTGCTCACGCTGGTGTCGAACAGCCAGATGATGAGGGGCAGCAACAGGAACATCACGCCGCCGCTGATGCGGTGCAGGATCGACACCACCGCCGCCAGGGGCATGCGATACCCGAGGATCTGCGTGATGTGGATGTTCGTGAGGGACGGTCGAGGTGTCTGGGCCATGCTGGTCTTCGCAGGTAGGTCAGGCGGCGGCCGTGCTTGCGAGCAGCTGCGCGCAGGCGGCCAAACCGAGAAATTCTATTGCACCGGGCCTTGAACCAACCCCGCCTCGGGCGCAACCGGACTCCGTCCGACGCCGGGCCTTGATCGTCGTCATCAGGTGAGCTCGTTGCGGTAGTGGAACTGCTCGGTGCGATAAAGCCCGCGCCGCAGCTCCACCGGCCGCTGACCGTAGGTGTAGGACAGCCGCTCCACGAGCAGCAGCGGCGCGCCCTCGGCCACGCCGAGCAACGGCGCTTCGTCCGCCCCCGCGGCGACGGCGCGCAGGCGCTCCTCCGCGCGCACCATGCGCACGTCGAACTCGGATTCGAAGAGACCGTACATCGGCCCGCGCCAGTTCGCCAGCTTCTCTGCGCTCAGCCCCTTGAAGAGGGCGCCGGGAAGCCAGATCTCGTCGAGCACGACCGGCTGCGCCGGCTCGCCGGGCGTCAGCAGCAGGCGGCGGATCTGCACCGCGGCGTCGCCCACGCGCAGGCCAAGCGCGCGCGCGACCTCGGCGCCAACGCGCACGCGGCGGCACTCGAGCAGGCGCCGCCACAGCCGCCCGGCCGCCCCGTCGTCGTCGGGCATCAGGCGCAGGAAGCGGTACTGCGTGCGCTCCTCGGCGTGCGTGGCCACGAAGGTGCCCTTGCCCTGGCGGCGCACGAGGTGGTTCTCCTGCGCCAACTCGTCGACGGCCTTGCGCACCGTGCCCTGGCTGACCTTGAGCCTTGCGGCCAGTTCCACCTCGCTCGGAATGGCCTCGCCGGGCCGCCACTCGCCCGCCTGCAGGCGCGACAGCAGCAGCGCCTTGATCTGCCGGTACAGCGGGCTGAAGGTCGGTGCCGGCGGCGCATTCGCGCTGCGCTCGCCGGCTTCGGCGCGAGCATTCATGGCGCCATTGTCGCGCACTGTTGTCTTACATAAGACACAAGACTCGCTCGCGCCGACGGGGTCTAGAATTCGCGGATTCCCGCCCCTCACCCTCCCTTCGCAGCCTCTCTTCAGGAGTCTCCATGAGCAAGAAGCCCGTCCGCGTGGCCGTCACCGGCGCTGCCGGCCAGATCGGTTATGCCCTGCTGTTTCGCATCGCCTCCGGGGCGATGCTCGGCGCCGACCAGCCGGTGATCCTGCAATTGCTCGAGATCGCGGACGAAAAGGCGCAGAAGGCCCTCAGGGGCGTGATGATGGAACTCGAGGACTGCGCCTTCCCGCTGCTGGCGGGCATGGAGGCGCACGCCTCGCCGGAGACCGCCTTCAAGGACACCGACTACGCGCTGCTCGTCGGCGCGCGCCCGCGCGGCCCCGGCATGGAGCGTGCGGACCTGCTCGCCGCCAACGCGCAGATCTTCACCGCCCAGGGCAAGGCCCTGGACAAGGCCGCCAGCCGCAACGTCAAGGTGCTGGTGGTCGGCAACCCGGCCAACACCAACGCCTACATCGCGATGAAGAGCGCGCCCAGCCTGCCGCGCGAGAACTTCACCGCCATGCTGCGCCTGGACCACAACCGTGCGCTGTCGCAGCTTGCCGCCCGCACCGGCAAGCCGGTGGCCGGCATCAAGAAGCTCGCCGTCTGGGGCAACCACAGCCCGAGCATGTACGCCGACTACCGCTTCGCGACCATCGCCGGCGCCAGCGTCAAGGACATGATCAACGACCACGCCTGGAACAAGGACGTGTTCCTGCCCACCGTCGGCAAGCGCGGCGCGGCGATCATCGAGGCGCGCGGCCTGTCCTCGGCGGCCTCCGCCGCCAACGCGGCGATCGACCACATGCACGACTGGGCGCTGGGCACCGGCGGCGAGTGGGTGACGATGGGCGTGCCGAGCAACGGCGACTACGGCATCCCCAAGGACGTGATGTTCGGCTTCCCCGTCACCTGCGAGGGCGGCCGCTACCAGATCGTGCAGGGCCTGCCGATCGACGAGTTCTCCAGGGGCTGCATCGACAAGACGCTAGCCGAGCTGCTCTCCGAGCAGGACGGGGTCAAGCACCTCCTGTAGGTCCGCTTTCGCGCATGCCGGCCACGCCGCCCCTGCATCCGCGCCAGGTCCTCTTCGACCCGGATGAACGCGCCGCCCCGGCGCTGCCGGTGTGCGACCACTACAGCGGGGTCGAGGCGCGCATGCGCAAGAGCCTGCGATTGCAGGCCGAGATGGGGCCGGTCTTCGACGTCACGCTCGACCACGAGGACGGCGCGCCGGTCGGCGGCGAGCGCGAGCACGCCCACCTCGTCGCCGAACTGCTGGCCGGCGCCGACAACCGCTTCGACCGCGTCGGCGTGCGCGTGCTGCCGCTGCCGCATGCGCGCTTCGACGAGGTGCTGGCCATCGTGCTCGCCGCGCCGCGGCGGCCGGCCTACCTGATGCTGCCCAAGCTGCGCGGCGTCGCCGAACTCGAGCGCGCCGCGCAGGCCATCGATGCCGCCGGGGGCCGCGGCATCCCGTTGCACGCGCTCGTCGAGACGCATGGCGCGCTGCGCGAGGTGCAGGCGCTGGCCGCGCACCCGCGCATCGAGTCGCTGTCCTTTGGCCTCATGGACTTGGTCTCGGCGCATCGCGGCGCGATCCCGCTCTCGGCCATGGGCGCGCAGGGGCAATTCGAGCATCCGCTCGTGCTGCGCGCCAAGCTCGAGCTCGCCGCGGCCTGTCACGCCGAGGGCAAGGTGCCCTCGCACAGCGTGGTCACCGAACTCGAGGACATGCAGGCGCTGCAGCGCGCGGCCGAGCAGGCGGCGCGGCGTCTGGCCTACACGCGCATGTGGAGCATCCACCCGACGCAGATCCGCCCCATCGTCGAGGCCTTCGCGCCCAGCGCGGCCGAGGTCGACCAGGCGATCGAGGTCCTGCGCGCCGCCCAGGCCGCGGCCTGGGCGCCGATCCGCCATCGCGACGTGCTGCACGACCGCGCGAGCTACCGCTGGTTCTGGCTGTTGCTGGAGCGCGCCCACCGCACCTGCGCGGCCGACGGCCCGCAACTGCCCGTCGAGGTGCGTGCGCTCTGGTTCGCACCTGCGGCCACGCCCTGATACCTTCGGCAACCCCGCGGCGCCGCGGTTGCGGTCACAATCGCGCCCGGATCCACTGCCCGCCGGGAGACCCTCCGATGACAGCCGCCTCCACGCTGCATTTCGTCGCCCTGCTCGGCCTGGCCTGCAGCACCGCCGCGGTTCACGCGCAGGCGACGCAGTCGTCCAAGGCGATCGCCAAGCGCAGCCTGCGCCCGGCCGCGTTTTCGGCCCCGGCGGCGCTCGTGCTGCCCCCGGCCTCGATCGAACAGCTTGCCGCCGCGGCGCGCGCCTACTTCGGCAGCTACGCCTGCGAGTTCAACCAGTCGGTCTCGGTGGCCACCAACGGGCGCCACGAAGGCTACGTCGATGTCGCTTTCGGCAAGTCGCTGTGGACCATGAAACCGGTGCTCTCCAGCACCGGCGCACTGCGCCTGGAGGACGTGAAGGGCCGCATGCTGCTGCTGCAGATCGCGACGAAGTCGATGCTCATGGACACCGTCGCCGGCCGCCGCACGATCGACAACTGCGTGCACGAGAAGCAGCGCAACGTGGCCCAGCCGGCACCGGGGCAGTCGCTGGGCATCGACCCGGCACTGGCCGCGGCGGCAGCGGCGGCAAACGCCGCCGCTGCCCCCGAGGCCGCGGCGTCCGCGGCCGTGCCGGTGCCCGCAGCGGCAACGGCCACGGCGATGGCCGCGAATCCCGAGCCGCCCCCGGCCGCAGCCACGCCGCAGGCAACGCCCTAGGCCAGCCGCCATCGCTCGGCAGGCGCGCCGCGCCGGCGGCGGTCAGGTCACAGCCACGCCACGGGGACCCTTTAAGGGTGAACCCGCATTCGGATCGATCAGGTATGTATAATTCATGCATACTTGATCGTACCGACACCGACGCTGGCGTGGGTACCGAGCCGCTGGAGCCCCACCCATGGAAGCCACCGTTGCCGAGCGCGGCCAGATCACCCTGCCCAAGGCGGTGCGCGACGCACTCGGGTTGACCAAGGGCAGCAAGCTCAAGGTCGAACTCGAGGGCGGGCGCATCGTGCTGCGCAAGGATGTGGGCGACGCGATCTCGCGCGTGCGCGGGCGCATCCCCTTGCCCGCGGGCGTCGGCACCGACGACATCATGCGCGAGATGCGAGGCCGCGCCCCGGGCGATCCGCTTCCCGAATGGGACCAACCGGCCGCCGCCAGGCCGTCCAGGGGCAAGCGCAAGTAGATGATCGCCATCGACAGCAACATCCTGATCGACTTCATCGGAAACGACCCCGTGGCGGGCGATGCGGCCGATCTGGCGCTGCGTCGCGCCTTGGCCAGCGGCCCGGTGGTGGCCTGCGGCGTGGTCGTGGCCGAAGTCGTCAGCGGCCTGGGGCACGGCTCGGTCGTCATGGATGCGCTGGAGGAACTGGGCATCGTCTTCTCGCCGCTCGAACTGCGCTCGGCCGTGCGCGCCGGCGAGATGCAGCGGCGCTACGTCGAGCGGCGCCGCAGCGTCTCGGGCCAGGCCGCACCGCCCCGCGTCATGGCCGACTTCCTCATCGGCGCCCACGCGCTGCTGCAGTGCCAGGGCCTGATCACCCGCGACGCGGGCTTCTTCCGCGACTATTTCAAAGGCCTGAAGGTCATCGTGCCGAAAGCCTGAGCCTGCACACTCCGATTCCCCTGCCGAGTCCCGCTTTTTTGAACCCCACTCTTCGACCCCAAGGAGCCGACATGCTTGCCGCCTACCGCCAACACGCCGCCGAACGCGCCGCGCTCGGCATCCCGCCCCTGCCGCTCTCGGCGCAGCAGGTGGCCGAGCTGATCGAGCTGATCAAGAACCCGCCCGCCGGCGAGGACGCCTTCCTGCTGGAGCTGCTGACGCAGCGCGTGCCGCCGGGCGTGGACGACGCCGCCAAGGTGAAGGCCAGCTTCCTCGCGGCCGTCGCGCACGGCGAGCTCGCGGTCGCGCTGATTTCCAAGGCGCGCGCCACCGAGCTGCTGGGCACCATGGTCGGCGGCTACAACGTGCACCCGCTGATCGAACTGCTCGACGACGCCGAGGTCGCGCCGCAGGCGGCCGAGGCGCTCAAGCACACGCTGCTGATGTTCGACTACTTCAACGATGTCGCCGCCAAGGCCAGGGCGGGCAATGCCAAGGCCAGGGAGGTGATGCAGAGCTGGGCCGACGCCGAGTGGTTCACCCGCCGCCCCGAGGTGGCTCGGACCATCACCGTCACCGTCTTCAAGGTGCCGGGCGAGACAAACACCGACGACCTCAGCCCCGCGCCCGACGCCTGGAGCCGCCCGGACATCCCGCTGCACTATCTGGCGATGCTCAAGAACAGCCGCCCGGATGCCGCCTTCAAGCCCGAGGAGGAGAGCAAGCGCGGCCCGATCCAGTACATCGAGGACCTGAAGCAGAAGGGCCACCTCGTGGCCTACGTCGGCGACGTCGTCGGCACGGGCTCCAGCCGCAAGAGCGCGACCAACAGCGTCATCTGGGCCACCGGACACGACATCCCCTTCGTGCCCAACAAGCGCTATGGCGGCGTGACGCTGGGCGGCAAGATCGCGCCGATCTTCTTCAACACGCAGGAAGATTCCGGCTCGCTGCCGATCGAGGTCGACGTCGGCAAGCTGGAGATGGGCGACATCATCGAGATCCAGCCCTACGACGGCAAGATCACCAAGGGCGGGCAGGTGGTGGCCGAGTTCGCCCTCAAGAGCCCGGTGCTGCTGGACGAGGTGCGTGCGGGCGGGCGCATCAACCTGATCATCGGCCGCGGCCTCACCGCGCGCGCGCGCGAGGCGCTGGGCCTTGCGGCCAGCACCGCCTTCCGCCTGCCGCTCGCCCCCAAGGATTCGGGGCGCGGCTTCACGCTGGCGCAGAAGATGGTCGGCCGCGCCTGCGGCCTGCCCGAGGGCCAGGGCATCCGTCCGGGCACCTACTGCGAGCCGAAGATGACCACCGTCGGCAGCCAGGACACCACCGGCCCGATGACGCGCGACGAGCTCAAGGACCTGGCCTGCCTGGGCTTCTCCGCCGATCTCGTGATGCAGAGCTTCTGCCACACCGCGGCCTACCCGAAGCCCGTGGACGTGAAGACGCACCGCGAGCTGCCGGCCTTCATCAGCAGCCGCGGCGGCGTCAGCCTGCGCCCGGGCGACGGCGTCATCCACAGCTGGCTCAACCGCCTGCTGCTGCCCGACACCGTGGGCACCGGCGGCGACAGCCACACGCGCTTCCCGATCGGCATCAGCTTCCCCGCCGGCTCGGGGCTCGTGGCCTTTGCCGCGGCCACCGGCGTGATGCCACTGGACATGCCGGAATCGGTGCTGGTGCGCTTCAAGGGCCGGATGCAGCCTGGCGTGACGCTGCGCGACCTCGTGCACGCCATCCCCTACACCGCCATCAAGCAGGGCCTGCTGACGGTGGCCAAGGCCGGCAAGAAGAACTTCTTCAGCGGGCGCATCCTCGAGATCGAGGGGCTGCCGGACCTCAAGGTCGAGCAGGCCTTCGAGCTCTCCGACGCCTCGGCCGAGCGCTCGGCCGCGGGCTGCACGATCAAGCTCGACAAGGAACCCATCCTCGAGTACCTGAAGAGCAATGTCGTGCTGATGAAGAACATGATTGCCGACGGCTACCAGGACGCGAAGACGCTGGCGCGTCGCATCGACAAGGTCGAGGCCTGGATCGCCGACCCGCAGCTGCTGCAGGCCGACGCCGACGCCGAGTACGCGGCGGTGATCGAGATCGACCTGGACGAGTTGAAGGAGCCGGTGCTCTGCTGCCCCAACGACCCGGACGACGCCAAGCTGCTGTCGGAAGTCGCGGGGACGAAGATCGACGAGGCCTTCATCGGCTCGTGCATGACCAACATCGGCCACTTCCGCGCCGCGGCCAGGCTGCTGGGCGGCCAGCGCGACATCCCGACCAAGCTATGGATCGCGCCGCCGACCAAGATGGACCAGAGCGAACTGGTCAAGGAAGGTCACTACGCGGCCTTCGGCACCGCCGGCGCGCGCACCGAGATGCCGGGCTGCAGCCTGTGCATGGGCAACCAGGCCCAGGTGCGCGAGGGCGCGACCGTGGTCTCCACGAGCACGCGCAACTTCCCCAACCGCCTGGGCAAGAACACGCAGGTGTACCTCGCCTCGGCGGAGCTGGCGGCCATCGCCTCACGCCTGGGCCGCATCCCGACCGTGGCCGAGTACCACGACGCGATGGGCATCATCAACAAGGACGCGGCGAGTGTCTACCGCTACATGAACTTCGACCAGATCCCCGAGTACGTCGAGGCGGCGAAATCGGTCTGACGCGGCGAGGCCGCGTCAGCGGCCGGCGTCGGGCGCGCCGGCCGGCGGCGCCTCGCCACCGGGCGGCTCGTCCTGCGCCTGGCCCTCGTCACCGGCCGCCGCCTCATCGGCGGCCTGCCCCGCGCCGGCGGCCTTGCGCTGCGCCTTCTCCTCCTTCTTGCGCTTCTTTTCCAGCTCGCGCTGTCGCTTCTCGAATGCGTAATTGGGTTTGGCCACGGGCAATCCAGTTCAGGCAGGCAAATGCGCAACGATACCCCAGCCCCGGAGGCGGCGCGCATCGGCGCCGCGGCCTCGACGCTGGCGCACGCCGCAGCTGAGCGCAGCGCCGGCCCCGCGCCGTGAACCCGCACCTCGCGTCGACGCAAGCGGCCAATCGTCGCGGCATCGCCTACCTGTGCGCGGCGATGGTCTTCTTCGTCCTCAACGACGCGCTCATGAAGCAGGTCGGCCAGAGCCTTGCCGTGACGCAGATGATCTTCGTGCGCGGCCTCATGACCCTGGCGCTGCTGCTGGCGGTGGCGCACGCCACTGGGGCCACCGCCCGGCGCGCGCGCCTGGCCGACCGGCCGCTGCTCGCGCGCGCCGCGCTCGACGCGCTGGGCACCGTGCTCTACCTGGTGTCGCTCATGCACCTGCCGCTGGCCAATGCCACGGCGATCAACCTCGCCGCGCCGCTCATCATGGCGCTGGCCGCCGTGCTGCTGCTGCGCGAGCGCGCCGGCCTGCCGCGCTGGCTGGCGATCGGCGCCGGCTTCGTCGGCGTGCTGCTCGTCATCCAGCCTCGCGCCGAAGGTTTCAACGCCTGGGCTCTGGTGTGCCTGGCGGCGACCTTCGCGCATGTGGCGCGTGAACTGCTGACGCGTCGCATCGACCCCGCCGTGCCGTCGATCCTCGTCACCCTGGGCAGCGCGATCGCGGTGCTGCTGACGGCGGCGCTGCTGCTGCCCCTCGAAGGCTGGCAACCGCTGCACGCGCTGCAGTTGGGCCAGCTCGCGCTCGCCGCGGCGCTGCTCGCCGGGGGCTACTTCTGCGTCGTCAACAGCATGCGCCACGGCGAGATGAGCGCCGTGGCGCCCTTTCGCTACGTCGGCCTGCTGGTGGCCGTGCTGCTGGGCTGGCTGGTGTGGCGCGAGGTGCCCAACGCACTCGCCTGGGGCGGCATGGCGCTGATGGTCGGCAGCGGGCTCTTCCTGATGCTCGAAGGGCGGCGGCGCGCGGCGGCGCCGCCCGGCGCCTAAGCCTTGCCGCTGCCGCTGCCGCTGCCGCGCCCCAGCAGCAGCCACAGCAGGATGGCGCCGAAGGTCGCGGTGCCGATGCCGCCGAGCGTGAAGCCGCCGAAGCGCAGCGTGTAGTCCCCGGTGCCCAGCACCAGCGTGATCGCGGCGACGACGAGATTGCGGTTGTCGGAGAAGTCGACCTTGTTGTCGACCCAGATCTTGGCGCCGGCGATCGTGATCAGGCCGAAGACGACGATCGACACGCCGCCCATCACGGCCAGCGGAATGGCCTGGATCAGCGCGCCGAACTTCGGGCTGAAGCCCAGCAGGATGGCGATCAGCGCGGCGGCGACGAAGACGGCGGTGCTGTAGATCTTCGTGGCCGCCATGACGCCGATGTTCTCGGCGTAGGTGGTGACGCCGGTGCCGCCGGAAGCGCCCGAGACCATCGTCGCCACGCCGTCGCCGACGAAGGCGCGGCCGATGTAGGGGTCGAGGTCGCGACCGGTCATCGCCGAGACGGCCTTGATGTGGCCGAGGTTCTCGGCCACCAGGATGATCGCCACCGGCGCAATCAGCAGCATCGCGTTCGCGTCGAACACCGGTGCTGCGAAGTTGGGCTTGCCGATCCAGGCGGCATTGGCGATGCCCGAGAAGTCGATCGGCGTGCCCAGGCCCATGACGTTGGTGAGCACGCCGTAGACGATGCTGGCGATGAAGAGGCCCACGAGGATCAGCAGCCGCTGCGTCATGCCGCGCGTGAACACCGCCACCAGCGCCACGCAGACGAAGGTCACGCCCTGCATCCAGGCGTCGAAGGGCGTGGGCGCCATGTTCTTGATCGGGATGCCGGCCAGGTTCAGGCCGATCACGGCCACCACCGCGCCGGTGACCACCGGCGGCATCAGGCGCTCGATCCAGCCGGTGCCGGTGGCCATGACGACGGCGCCGATGAGGGTGTAGAGCGCCCCGCAGGCGATGATGCCGCCCAGCGCCACGCCGAGGTTGGCATTCGCGCCCTTGCCGGCGTATCCGGTGGCGGCGATGACGACGCCGATGAAGGCAAAGCTCGAGCCCAGGTAGCTCGGCACCTTGCCACCGACGATGACGAAGAAGATCAGCGTGCCGATGCCGCTCATCAGGATCGCCAGATTCGGGTCGAAGCCCATCAGGATCGGCGCCAGCACCGTAGCGCCGAACATCGCGATCACGTGCTGCACGCCCATCGCCGCGGTCTGCGGCCAGGGCAGCCTCTCGTCGGGCGCGACGACCACGCCCGGCTCGGCGCGCACCTCGCGCCAGCTCAACATCGAACCCATCGTGTCTCCTCCGTGTTGTCCGGCCAAGCCGCCGGCTGGGCGCGGAGTCTAGACCCCGGACGATCGCCCGACATCCGGGGAGATCGCGGCATGCGCCGCCGCAGACGCGGCTGGGCGGCCGATGACGAAAACTCGCACCAGACTAAAGACTAGCCATTTCGGATCTCCCGGTGCCCGGCTGGTCACCCAGCTAGTCACCCAATTTTGTTGAAACTGGGTGGCACTCCACGACACCAGAAGACAGCTCTCCTACCGAAAATTCCTTGTGCGACAGGCGTTTACGTGTGGCGATTGGAACGGAGTGAAACTCCGTGAACCGTCAAAGCAAGACGATGTCGTACTGCTCCGGATTCATCGTCGGCTCTTCGGAGAGCGAGATCGGCTTGCCGATGAATTCCGAGAGACCGGCCAGGTGCACGCTCTCCTCGTCGAGCAGCATCTCGACCACGGCGGCGCTGGCGACGACGCGGAATTCCCTGGGGTCGAACTGGCGCGCCTCGCGCAGGATCTCGCGCAGGATGTCGTAGCACACGGTGCGCGCGGTCTTCACCTGGCCGCGGCCGCTGCAGGTCGGGCAGGGTTCGCACAGCATGTGCGAGAGGCTCTCGCGCGTGCGCTTGCGCGTCATCTCGACGAGGCCGAGCGCGGTGAAGCCGCTCACCGTGGTGCGCGTGCGGTCGCGCGCGAGCTGCTTGCGGAACTCGGCCAGCACCGCCTGCTGGTGCTCCTCGCGCGTCATGTCGATGAAGTCGACGATGATGATGCCGCCGAGGTTGCGCAGGCGCAGCTGGCGCGCGATCGCGCCGGCGGCCTCGAGGTTGGTCTTGAAGATGGTGTCGTCGAAGTTGCGCGCGCCGACGAAGCCGCCGGTGTTCACGTCCACCGCCGTCAGCGCCTCGGTCTGGTCGAAGATGACGTAGCCGCCGCTCTTCAGGTCCACGCGTCGCGAGAGCGCGCGCTCGATCTCCTCCTCGATGCCGAAGAGGTCGAAGATCGGGCGCTCGCCCTTGTAGTGCTCGAGCCGCATGGCCATGCCGGGCATGTAGGTGTCGCCGAAGGCGCGCAGCGCCTCGACCTGCATGCGACTGTCGATGCGGATGGCCTGCGTGTTCTCGCTGGCGAGATCGCGCAGCACGCGCTCGGCCAGGCTCAGGTCCTGGTGCAGCAGCGTGCCCGCGGGCAGCGTGTGGCTGCGCTCGCGGATCGTGGCCCAGGTGCGGCGCAGGTAGGCGATGTCCTCGGCCAGTTCGCCGTCGCTGGCCTCCTCGGCGTTGGTGCGCAGGATGAAGCCACCTCCGCCGCCGTCCTCGGGCCGGCCGACGAGCGCCTGCATGCGGCTGCGCAGCTGCTCGCGCAGCTCGGGGCTGCCGATCTTCTGGCTGATGCCGATGTGGTTGTCCTGGGGCAGGTAGACGAGCATGCGCCCGGCGATGCTGATCTGCGTCGACAGGCGCGCGCCCTTGGTGCCGATGGCGTCCTTGATCACCTGCACGGTGAGCGTCTGTCCCTCGAACACCTGACGCTCGATCGGCGTGGCCGTCTCGCCGCGCCCGCCGCCGTTGCCCTGAGCATGCAGGTCGGCCACGTGCAGGAAGGCCGCGCGCTCCAGGCCGATGTCGATGAACGCGCTCTGCATGCCCGGCAGCACGCGCGCCACCTTGCCGAGATAGACGTTGCCGACCAGCCCGCGCTCGAGCGCGCGCTCGATGTGCAATTCCTGCACGGCGCCGTTCTCGACGATCGCCACCCGCGTCTCCTGCGGGGCCCAGTTGATCAGGATGTCTTGGTTGGCCATGCGTCGGAGTCTAGTGGCGCCGGCCCCGACTCTGCGGGACCCGGCCCCGGCCTGTGCTCGGGCGCGGCATCCGCGGCGGGGAGCTCCTGCACGGCGCGCCCGGACGCCGACGCATCGGCGGCTTCGTCCTGCCCATGCGCGTGCAGTACCTCGGCCAACAGGCCCCAGGTCGCCATGAACATCGCCGCCACCAGCGGACCGATGACGAAGCCGTTGATGCCGACCAACGAGAGGCCGCCGATGGTCGAGATCAGCACGATCCAGTCGGGCATCTTGGTGTCCTTGCCGACCAGCAGCGGACGCAGGACGTTGTCGACCAGGCCGATCACCAGCACGCCGTAGGCGATCAGGATCACGCCCTGGCTCACCTGGCCGGTGGCCAGGAAGTAGAGCGCCACCGGCCCCCAGATCAGACTGGCGCCGACGGCCGGCAGCAGCGACAGGATGGCCATCAGCACGCCCCACAGCAGCGCGCCCTGGATGTCGAGCACCCAGAAGATCAGGCCGCCGAGCAAACCCTGGGCCGCCGCGACCGCGACGTTGCCCTTCACCGTGGCGCGGATGACGGTCGTGAACTTGTCGAGCAGGAAGCGCTTGGACGCGCCGTCGAGCGGGATCGCGCGGCGCACCTCGGCGGCCAGCGTCGCCCCGTCGCGCAGCAGGAAGAACAGCAGGTAGAGCATGATGCCGAAGCTGACCACCAGGTGCAGCGTCGTCTGGCCGATGTTCAGGGCCTGCGGCGCGAGGAACTGGCCGATGCGGCTCGCGCTCGCGGCGATGCGCCTGTGCACGTCTTCGAGCGTGAACAGGCCGAGGTCTTCCAGCCTGACGCGCAGCCAGTCCGGAAGGACCGAGAACACTTGGGCGAAGTGGTCGGTGAAGTTCAGCTCGCCCGACTGCAGCCTGGCGTAGAAGGCCGTGGCCTCGCGAACCAGCGCCGAGGCGATCAGGCCGACGGGCAGGATCACCAGGAGCAGGATCACCGCCAGCGTGATCAGCGCCGCCAGATTGCGCCGCCTCGGCATGCGCTCGAGCAGGCGGCGATTCAGCGGCCTGAACAGCAGCGCCAGGATCCCGGCCCAGAAGATCGCGCCGTAATAGGGCAGCAGGACGGCCAGCAGGGCGACGGTGACGAGCACCAGCAGCAGCAGGAAGAATTTTCGGTGCAGGGGAGACGGGGGCATCGGACCTCGGTCAGCGGCGAAAGGGGGAAGCCGCCGCAGTGTGCCCGAGCGCTGCCGCGGCGGCGCGGCAGCGTCAAGGCTCAGGCCTCGATGCGCACGCCCGCGCGCGCCAGCAGCCGCGCCGTCTCGAACAGCGGCAGGCCCATGACGCCGCTGTAGCTGCCCGACAGATGCTCGATCCAGGCGGCGATGCGGCCCTGGATGGCGTAGGCGCCCGCCTTGCCGAAGGGTTCGCCGCTTGCGACGTAGCGCTCGATCACCTCCTGCCCCAGCGGCGCGAAGCGCACGCGCGAGACGCTGGTCTCGAGCGCCTGCCAGGTCCCGCCTGCGGCGGTGCCGTCCACGGCCACGGCCACGGCCGTCAGCACGCGATGCGTGCGGCCGGAGAGCGCCTGCAGCATGTGCCGCGCCTCCCCGGCATGCGCGGGCTTGCCGAGGAGGCGCCGTCCGAGCGCCACCGTCGTGTCGGCGACGAGGATGGGTGCCGGCGGCAGGCCGCGCCGCGCCAGGCGCTGGCGCGCGGCGCCGAGCTTGGCCAGGGTCACGCGCTGCACGTAGGCCAGCGGCAGCTCGCCAGGGCATGCGCGCTCGAGGCCTTCGGCGTCCTCGTCGACGTCGGGCCGCAAGGGCTCGTGGGCGACGCCGAGCTGCGTCAGCAACTGCACGCGCCGCGGGCTCTGGCTGGCGAGGTAGACGAAGGCATGCGCAGCGTCCGCCTGGAGGTCCTGGGCCATGGAGGCGTCACTCGCGGTGATAGGGGTGGCCCTGGTGCAGCGTCCAGGCGCGGTACAGCGCCTCGGCCAGCAGGACGCGGGCCAGCGCATGCGGCAGCGTCAGGTCGGAGAGCCGCAGGCGTTCGTCGGCCCTCGCGGCCAGCGCCGGGTCGAGGCCGTCGGGGCCGCCGACGAGAAAGGCGACGTCGCCGCCCTCGCCGCGCCAGCGGGCGAGGCGCTCGGCCAGTTGCGCGCTCGTCACGCGGTCACCGCGCTCGTCCAGCAGCACGCGGCGCGCGCCCCGGGGGATCGCGGCCTCCAGGCGCTGCGCCTCGGCGGTCATGCACTGTGCCGCGCTGCGCCCCGCGCGCGGCGCGGCCTTCACGGCCTCGAGCTCGAGCCGCATCTCCGGCGGGAAGCGCTTGGCGAACTCGGCGAAGGCCAGATCCGCCCAGGCGGGCTGGCGCTGGCCCACGGCCACCACCAGCAGCTTCATCGCCTCAGCGCGCGCCGGCCTTGCGCACCGCAGGCCTGGCACCGGCCGCCGCACGCACAGCGCCGGCGCGAGCGCCAGCGCGAGGTGGCGCGGCCTTCGCGGACGACGTCGTCGCAGCCGCGCCCTTGCGCGCCGCAACCCTGGGCGCAGGCGCCTTCCTGGCAGCCGCCTTCCTGGCGGCGGCCTTCTTGTCCGAAGCCTTCCTGTCCGGAGCCTTCGCGGACGCCGCCCTTGCCGGTGGCGCCTTGCGGGCGGGTGCGTCGGCCTTCGCCGTCGCCTCGGCAGGCGCGGCTGCGGCCTTGGGAAGACCGCCTCCAGCCTTGCCCGCGAGCTTCATCCTCACGGCCTTCTCGCCCCAGATTTCCTCGAGGCGGTAGTACTCGCGGATGCCCGGCTGCATGATGTGCGCGACCGCCGCGCCACAGTCGACGATGATCCACTCGCCGTTGGCCTCGCCCTCGGTGCGCAGCACCTCCAGACCGCGCTTCTTGACGGTCTCGCGCACGCTGGAGGCCAGCGCCTTGGTCTGTCGGTTGCTGTTGCCCGAGGCGATGATGACGCGCTCGAACAAGGGGGTGAGGTGCTCGGTGTTGAAGACCACGATGTCGTTGCCCTTCACGTCCTCGAGGCCATCGACGATGGCGCGCTGCAGCTTGCGGATGTCCATTCAGCTCCCGGATGCGGCCCGGTACAGGCCTTGGCGGTCAATATAGCGTGCCACCTCGGGCGGCACCAGATCGGCGATCGACTCGCCTGCGGCCACGCGCGCCCGAACGGTCGTGGCCGCTACGTCCTGCGGGGCCAAGGGCACGACGCGGTGCCGATGGCGCAGCACCGCGGCGTCGGCCGCGGGCGCCGCCCCCGGGCGCGCCGCCACTGCAAGCTCGACCTGCTGCAGGATCTCCTGCCAGCCGTGCCAGGTGTGAAAGCCGGCGAACTGGTCCTGCCCGATGAGCAGGAAGAGTCGCGCCTGCGGGTGCTCGGCGCGCAGTTCGCGCACGCTCTGCACCGTGTAGCTGGGGCCGCTGCGCGTCGTCTCGCGCGCGTCGAGGACGAAGCGCGGCTCGCCCTGCAGCGCCAGCTGCAGCATCGCCACGCGGTGTGCCGCGGGCGTCAGCGCCCGCGCCTTCTGCCAGGGCTGGCCGGCGGGAAGCCAGAGCACGCGGTCCAGCCTCAGGCTCTGCAGCGCGGCGCGGGCCAGCGCCAGGTGCGCGCGGTGCACCGGGTCGAAGCTGCCGCCGAAGAGACCCAGGCGCTCGGTCATCAGGGCAGGGGGGTGGTTGGCGACCACTCGGCCCAGTCGCGCGGGCGCAGGAAGTCGCGGTACAGCCGCGCCTCGGCCGTGCCGGCTTCGGGCTCCCAGCGGTAGCGCCACTTCACGAGCGGCGGCAGGCTCATGAGGATGCTCTCGGTGCGCCCGCCGCTCTGCAGGCCGAAGAGCGTGCCGCGGTCGAGGACGAGGTTGAACTCGACGTAGCGCCCGCGGCGATAAGCCTGGAAGTCGCGCTCGCGCTCGCCGTAGGGCAGCTCGCGCCGGCGCCGCGCGATCGGCAGCCAGGCGTCGAGGAAGGCATCGCCGACGGCGCGCGTCATCGCCAGGCTCTGCGCGAAGCCCAGTTCGTCGAAGTCGTCGAAGAAGATGCCGCCGATGCCGCGCGGCTCCCCGCGGTGCCTGAGGAAGAAGTAGTCGTCGCACCAGGTCTTGAAGCGCGGGTGGAGAGCGGCGCCAAAGGGCGCCAGCGCGTCGCGGCAGCTGCGGTGGAAATGCGCCGCGTCCTCCTCGAAGCCGTAGCAGGGCGTCAAGTCCATGCCGCCGCCGAACCACACCACCGGCGCCTGTCCGGTTGGCTGCGCGGCGAACATGCGCACGTTCATGTGGACCGTCGGCACGAAGGGGTTGCGCGGGTGGAAGACGAGGCTCACGCCCAGCGCCTCGAACGGCGCACCGGCAAGCCCGGGCCGGTGTTGCGTCGCCGCAGGCGGCAGACCCTGGCCGCGCACGTGGCTGAAGTTGCAGCCGCCGCGCTCGATCAGCGCGCCGTCCTCCACCAGGCGCGTCAGGCCGTCGCCCTGCAGGCGGCCGTCGGCGGGGCGCGTCCAGCCGTCGCTCACGAAGGGCTTGCCGTCCTCGGCCTGCACCGCGTCGACGATGCGCTGCTGCAGGCCGAGCAGGTACTGGCGTACGGCGACGGTGTCGATGGAAGCGTTCATGCTCGTGGCCCGGCGAGGGGAGATGCGCCGATTCTGCCCAGCGCGACCAAGGCGACCAACGCGGCCAACCCGGCCACCGCCGCCATGCGCCCCGACCCTGCTTCGCGCGGGTTCAATGCCGCAAGGCGCGGTGCCCGATGTCGCTGCGCCACTGCGCGCCGTCGAAGTGGATCGCGCGCACGCCGTCGTAGGCGCGCGACTGCGCCGCCCGCACCGAATCGCCGAGCGCGGTGACGCACAGGACGCGCCCGCCGCTGGTGCGCAACCGGCCATCGACGAGCGTGGTGCCGGCGTGAAAGACGACGAGATCGTCCGTGGCGGTCGTCGCCGCGCCGGTGATCGCGTCGCCCTTGCGTGGCGCGGCCGGATAGCCCGCGGCCGCCATCACCACCCCGAGGGCAGTGCGCCGGTCCCACTGCAGCTCGACCGCGTCCAGCGTGCCCTCGGTGGCGTGCATCAGCACCTCGAAGAGATCGCTCTTCAGGCGCATCAGGATCACCTGCGCCTCGGGGTCGCCGAGGCGGCAGTTGAACTCCACCGTGCGCGGGTGGCCCTGCGCGTCGATCATCAGCCCGGCATAGAGGAAGCCGGTGAAGGGCATGCCCTCGCGCGCCATGCCGGCCAGCGTGGGCTGGATGATCTCCTGCATCACGCGCGCGTGCACGTTGGGCGTGACGATCGGCGCCGGGCTGTAGGCCCCCATGCCGCCGGTGTTGGGGCCGCTGTCGCCGTCACCCACGCGCTTGTGGTCCTGGCTGCTGGCCAGCGCCAGCACGCGCTGACCGTCGGCGATGACGATGAAGCTGGCCTCCTCGCCGGCCATGAATTCCTCGATGACCACGCGCGCGCCTGCGACGTTGTGCTGCACGCCCAGGGTGTTGGCGCCCAGCATGTCGTCGATGGCGGCGTGCGCCTCGGCCAGCGTCGTCGCCACCACCACGCCCTTGCCGGCGGCCAGGCCGTCGGCCTTGATGACGATGGGTGCACCCTCGGCGTCGACGTAGGCGTGCGCCTCCCCGGCTTCGGAGAAGGCGCGCGCGCGCGCGGTCGGGATGCCGTGGCGCTGCATGAAGGCCTTGCTGAAGGCCTTGGAGCTCTCGAGCTGCGCGGCGGCCTTGGTCGGCCCGAAGATGCGCAGCCCGCGCGCGCGAAAGAGGTCGACGACGCCGTCCGCCAGCGGCGCCTCGGGGCCGACGACGGTGAGCGCGATCTTCTCGGCCTGCGCGAAGTCGGCCAGCGCCGCCGCATCGGTCAGCGCCAGGTTGCGCATGCCCTCGTGCTGCGCCGTGCCGCCGTTGCCGGGGGCGACGAACACGGTCTGCACGCGCTCGCTGTGCAGCAGCCTCCAGGCCAGCGCGTGCTCGCGCCCGCCGCCGCCGATCACCAGAACCCTCATCGCAGCCCCTGCCTGCCGGGAGCGGCGTTCACGCCTCGAGCTCGGCGTTGTGGAAGACGTCCTGCACGTCGTCCAGGTCCTCGAGCACGTCGAGCAGCTTCTGCATGCGCGCGGCGTCCTCGCCGGCCAGCGCGATCGGGTTCCCGGCGCGCATCGTCACCTCGGCGAGCTCGGGCGCCAGGCCCGCGGCCTCGAGCGCCTTCTTCACCGCCTCGAAGTCGGCCGGCGCCGTGAGCACCTCGATGCTGCCGTCGTCGCCGCCGATGACGTCCTCGGCGCCCGCCTCGAGCGCGACCTCCATCACCTTTTCCTCGGAGATGCCGGGCGCGAACAGGAGCTGACCGCAGTGCTTGAACTGGAAGGCCACGCTGCCTTCGGTCCCCAGGTTGCCGCCGTACTTGCTGAAGGCGTGGCGCACCTCGGCCACGGTGCGGATGCGGTTGTCGGTCATGCAGTCGACGATGACCGCCGCGCCGCCGATGCCGTAGCCCTCGTAGCGGATCTCCTCGTAGTTCACGCCTTCGAGGCTGCCCGTGGCCTTGTCGATGTTGCGCTTGACGGTGTCGGCGGGCACGTTGGCCGCCTTGGCCTTGTCGATCGCCAGCCGCAGGCGCGGATTGGCGTCGATGTCACCTCCGCCCTGGCGGGCGGCGACCATGATCTCGCGGATCACCCGCGTCCAGACCTTGTTGCGCTTGGCATCCTGCCGGCTCTTGCGGTGCTGGATGTTGGCCCATTTGGAATGTCCGGCCATGTCGTCTCGGGTAGCTGCCGGCCGCGCGCGGGCGCGGCCACTGCATGGGTCAATCGGGATCCGGGATTCTACCGAGCGCGCCGGCTTCGCCAGGGCCCTTTGTCGGGCCCGGCGGCCCCGCCGCAGGCACCGCGCAGGAAGGGCCGCGGCGCTAGACTGCCGGCGCTCGTCGAGCCGACCCCTCCCGATCCGGAGAAGCCCTCATGACCGACCCGATCCTCGTCGCCCGCCACGGCGCCGTCGCCTGCGAACTCCTGCCCTCGCTGGCCAACCGCCACGGCCTCGTCACCGGCGCCACCGGCACCGGCAAGACGATCACGCTGCAGCGCCTGGCCGAGGGCTTCAGCCGCATCGGCGTGCCGGTGTTCCTGGCCGACGTGAAAGGCGACCTCACCGGCATCAGCCAGCCCGGGACGATCAACGCGAAGATCGCCGCCATCCTGAAGGACCGCGGGCTGGAGTTGCCCGAGAGCACGCAGTGCCCGGCCACGCTGTGGGACGTGTTCGGCGAACAGGGCCACCCGGTGCGCGCCACGGTCTCCGACATGGGGCCGCTGCTGCTGGCGCGCATGCTCGCACTCAACGAGACGCAGTCCGGCGTGCTCAACCTCGTCTTCAAGATCGCCGACGACCACGGCCTGCTGCTGCTCGATCTGAAGGATCTGCGCGCGATGCTGCAGTACCTGGGCGACAACGGCGCCAGGTTCACCACCGAGTACGGCAACATCAGCGCCGCCAGCGTGGGCGCGATCCAGCGCGGGCTGATGCAGATCGAGCAGCAGGGCGGCGAGCGCTTCTTCGGCGAGCCGATGCTCGACCTGGCGGACTTCATGCAGACCGTCGACGGTCGCGGCGTCGTCAACATTCTCGCCGCCGACCGCCTGCTGACCTCGCCGCGCCTCTATGCCACCTTCCTGCTGTGGATGCTGTCGGAGCTGTTCGAGCAGCTGCCCGAGGTCGGCGACCTCGACAAGCCCAAGATCGTCTTCTTCTTCGACGAAGCGCACCTGCTCTTCGATGACGCGCCCAAGGTGTTGATCGAGCGCATCGAACTCGTCGTGCGCCTGGTGCGCTCCAAGGGCGTGGGCGTGTACTTCGTGACGCAGAACCCGCTGGACGTCCCCGACACGGTGCTGGCGCAACTGGGCAACCGCGTGCAGCATGCGCTGCGCGCCTTCACCCCGCGCGACCAGAAGGCGGTGAAAAGCGCCGCCGAGACCATGCGCGCCAACCCGGCGATCAAGGACATGGCCACCGCCATCACCGAGCTCGGCGTCGGCGAGGCGCTCATCAGCTTCCTCGACGCCAAGGGCCGGCCGAGCATCACCGAGCGCGTTTACGTGATCCCGCCGGGCAGCCAGATCGGGCCCATCACGCCCGAGCAGCGCAAGGCGCTGATCGAGGGCTCGCTCGTCGCCGGTGCCTACGAGAAGGCGGTCGACCGCGAGTCGGCCTACGAACGGCTCAAGGGCCGCAACGCCGACGCACCCGCGGCCGACGCGGCCAACGCCGGCGACGGCCGCACGCCCAGGCCGCTGCCGGGCCAGGAAGCGCCGACGCAGGCCGCGGCCCCGGGGATGATGGACATGGTCAAGGACGCGGTGTTCGGCAGCACCGGACCGCGCGGCGGACACAAGCCGGGGCTGATGGAGAAGGCTGCCTCATCGGCCGTGCGCACCATGGGCACGGCCGTCGGCCGCGAACTTATCCGCGGCGTGCTGGGCTCGCTGCTGGGGGGCAAGCGAAGGCGCTGAGCGTGGGTTCATCCGTGCGATTTCAAGCTCGCAGTCTGCAATTGCACAAATCGCTCGGCGCTGACGATGCTTGCTCGACGAGCAAGCAGTCTGCCGCCGCAGCCCCTCGCCGCGGCCCTCAAGCCGCCAGCCGCCGCGCATGCGCGGCCAACGCCGCCAGCGCGCCGTCGATGGCGCGCTGCAGGCGGTCGAAGCCGGCGTTCTTCTCGCGCCGCTCGTCCATGTAGAGCGAGCGCTTGACCTCGACCTGCAGCGAGTGCCAGCCGCGCTCGGGCCGGCCCGAGTCGCGGATGATCTCGACGCCCTTGAACGGGTCGTTGCGCGCGACCGAATAACCCGCGCCGCGCAGCGCATCCTCGATGAGTGCCATCGTCGCCTCGTCGCAAGTGCTGCCGTCGAGGTTGCCGAGCACGACGTCGGCGAGCGGCTTGTCGGGCAGCCCGAGGCGCCGGTAGCTGTCGTCGGGCATCGAATGGGCGTTCAGGTGCCAGCGCGGGCCCTGCGACGCTGCCGCCGTGGCCAGCGCCGCGGCCAGCGCGGCATGGTATGGACGCCAGCAGCGCTCGATGCGCTCCTGCACCTCGGCCACGCCGAGAAGGCGGTCGTAGATCGGCTGGCCATCCATCAGCCGCCACACGAGGCCGATGCCGAGCTCGGTCTTGCGGCCGGGTTCGGTCGGTCCGGGCCACGGGGCGTCGAGCAGCGCGGCGTCGATGTCCCGCAGGCTGCGGTTGGGGTCGATGTAGGCGCGCGGGAAGTGCGCGGCCAGCAGCGTCGCGCCATGCGCGGGCGCGCTGCCCCAGAGCTCATGCACCCAGGTGTCCTCGCCCTGGCGCAGCGCCAGGCCCTCGAGCACGCTGCCGAAGTCCGACGGGCAGTCGGTGCCGCTGTGCGGCGAATCGACGACGATGGGCAGCGCCGGCACCGCCGGCGGGGTGAGGGTCAGGGGCGTGCTCATCGGGCCATCCTACGTCGGCGCCGTGGCAGCCGGGGGCAAGCCCCTGCTCCTGCCGCCTCACTCCTTGAAGTAGACGACCTGGTGGCTGCTGGCCAGCAGATGGCCGTCGTCGGACCAGAGCTCGGCGCTCTGGTCGAAGAAGCCCAGCGTGAAGCGCCGCCCGCCGGCCGCCGCCAGCAGCGGGCGATCGCCCTGTGCGGCCAGGGCCGCGGCATCGGCGTGAAAGTAGGTCGTCAGGCTGATGGTGCCGGCCGGCGTGAAGCGGCCACGGCGGCGGAACACGCGCGGGTAGAAGACGTCGGCGATCGCAGCCAGCGCCGGCGCATCGAGCGGCCGCGGCGGCGCGTCGCGCACCCACAGCAGGGTGCGCGACTCCGGTTCCTCGCGCGCGTGCCTGAAGTCGGGCCAGCCGCCCTCGACGAAGCGGAACTCGTAGCGTCTGGGCCACTGCATCGGCGGCTCGCCGCGCGCAGGCGGCACCTGCGCTGCCGGCGGCACCGCGGGCATGGCAAGCTCCGGCGCCGACCAGGTCGGGCGGCGCAGCGCGAACACCGCGCTGCCGGTGCTGCACACGACCTCTCCCTGGCGCTGCACGAAGCTCCAGTGCTGCGTCGTGCGCGTGGTGCGCATGATCCGCGCCTCGATCTCGAACCCGCCCTCCCCGACCGCGCCGGCGAAGTTGACGGTCAGCGCCAGCGGCTCGCCGCGCCGCCCGGGGTGCAGCAGCGCGGCCTGCAACAGGTGCGCGGCGGTGATGCCGCCGAAGGGGCCGACCATGTTGCCCCACTCGGGCAGCGTACGCCCGGCGAAGCGGTCGCCGCCCAGGGGCTGCAGCGCCAGCGCGGCGTCCAGCGGATGAAGCTCGGTCGCTGGCATGTCGGGATCCGGGGCCATGGGTTTCAGCGCAAGGGGATGGGCGTGCTGCGCTCCACCGGCACGACGCTGACGCTGTTCTGCGGATAGCCTTCGATGACGCGCTCCGAATACGACAGGTAGACGAGCGTGTTGCGCGCCGCGTCGACCATGCGCACGATGCGCAGCTTCTTGAAGAGCAGCGACATGCGCTCGCTGAACACTTCCTCCTGCTGCGGCAGCGGACGCGGGATGGAGATCGGCCCGACCTGGCGGCAGGCGATCGACGTCTCGGCGCGGTCCTCGGCCACGCCCAGCGCCCCCTTGATGCCGCCGGTGCGGGCGCGCGAGACGTAGCAGCTCACGCCGGCCACGCGCGGGTCGTCGTAGGCCTCGACGACGACCTTGTGGTCCGGGCCGATGAGCTTGAAGACCGTATCGACTTCGCCGATGGTCTCGCCGCGCGCATGCGCTGCCGCCGCCACGAGCAGGGCCGGCAGCAGCAGCAGGGGAAGGCGGTGTCGCGACAGCATGCGTCCCATGATCGCTCGGGCCTTCAACGTGTCAGCGGCAGCGCGCAGCCCATGCCGACGAAGAGTCCGCCGCAGGCGCGGTTGAAGCCGCGGCCCGAGCGCTGCAGCCAGGGCCGTACGCGGTGGGCGAGCAGCGCCAGGCCCCATTCGACGAACCATTCGACGACGACGAAGGTCGCCGTCATGACGGCGAACTGCGGCAGCAGCGGTTGCCCGGCGTCGATGAATTGCGGCAGGAAGGCGCCGTAGAAGAGCAGCGCCTTGGGGTTGGAGACCGCGGTCAGCAGCCCCTGGCGCAGCAGCGTCGCGGCGCGTGCATCACCGCCGCCCGGCCGCACCTCGAACACCATGGGCGGGGAGCGCCAGAGCTGGATGCCCAGCCACACGAGGTAGGCCCCGCCGACGATCTTGAGCACGACGAGCGCGTGCGCCGAGGCCTGCAGCAGCGCGCCGATGCCGACCATCGACATGGCGATCACCGCCGTGAAGCCGAGCGCGCCGCCGGCCACCGTGTAGAGCGTGCGCCGGTGGCCGTGCAGCGCGCCGTGGGTGAGCACGAGCAGGCTGTTGGGCCCCGGCGTCAGCGACAGCCCTATCGCCGCCACCAGGTACAGCAGCCAGGTGTGCAAGGCCATCGGGGCGGTCTCCGTGTGCGCGCGCAGCCCTTACTTCGCGCTCGGGATCTTGCCTTCGACGCCCTTGACGTAGAAGTCGATGCCGCGCAGGAAGTCGTCGTCGGCAACCTGGTCGGCCTTCAGAACCTCCTTGCCGGCCTGGTTGCGGATCGGGCCCTTCCAGATCGCGAAGCTGCCGTCCGCGAGACCGGCCTTCACCTGCTCGGCCTTGGCCTTCAGCTCGGCGGGCACCTTGTCGCTGATCGAGACGAGGTCGATGGCGCCGTCCTTGACGCCCAGCCAGACGTGGCCACCGCCCTTCCAGCTGCCGTCCAGCGCTTCCTGCACCGCCTGCTTGTAGTAGGGCGCCCAGTTGATGATGGCGCTGGCCAGGTGCGCCTCGGGTGCATATGCGGTCATGTCGCTGTCCCAGCCGAAGGCCATCTTGTTGTTCTTGCCCGCCGTCTGCAGCACGGCCGACGAATCGGTGTTCTGGAACAGCACGTCGGCGCCCTGGTTGATCAGGCTCTGCGCGGCCTCGGTCTCCTTGGCGGTGTCGAACCAGGCATTGACCCACACCACCCGGGTCTTGATCTTCGGGTTCACGCTCTGCGCGCCGAGGGTGAAGCTGTTGAGGTTGCGCAGCACCTCGGGGATGGGCACCGAGCCGACGACGCCCAGCGTGTTGGACTTGGTCATGCCGCCGGCGATGACGCCGGCCATGTACGCGCCCTCGTAGGTGCGGCTGTCGTAGGTGCGCATGTTCTCGGCCTGCTTGTAGCCGGTGGCATGCTCGAACTTCACTTCGGGGTGGTCCTTGGCGACCTTGAGCATCGACTCCATGTAGCCGAAGGTGGTGCCGAAGATCAGCTTGTTGCCCTGCGCGACCATGTCGCGGAAGACGCGCTCGGCGTCGGCCGCCTCGGGCACGTTCTCGACGTAGCTGGTGGCGATCTTGTCGCCGAACTCCTGCTCCAGCGCCTTGCGCCCGTTGTCGTGCGCGAAGGTCCAGCCGCCGTCGCCGACCGGGCCGATGTAGGCGAAGGCGATCTTCAGCGGCTCGGGCTTGGGCGCTGCCGCCGGCTCGGCTGCCGGCGCGGCCGGCGCGGGTGCGGGCTCCTCCGTCTTGCCGCAGCCCACCAGCGCGACGCTGGCGGCCATGGCGGTGAGGGCACTGAACTTGAGCAACGCGCGTTTGGCCAAATCGGTCATGGTCGGATCCTGCTCCTGGGTTGATTGGTGGCGCGCGGATTATCCGCGCGCCCGCTGCCGGCTTCGATCATGCGCCCGGATGGAACGGCTTGCCGATCGAGGCCGGCATGTTGGCCTTGATGAAGGCCGCGTTGCGGCTGATCAGCACGAGCACGACGATCGTCGCGAGATAGGGCAGCATGCTCAGCATATGGCTGGAGACGTCCACGCCCTGCCCCTGCAGGTGGAACTGCAGCATGGTCACCCCGCCGAAGAGGTAAGCCCCCAGCAGCACGCGTGCCGGGCGCCAGGTGGAGAAGGTGGTGAGCGCGAGGGCGATCCAGCCCTTGCCGGCGACCATGCCCTCCATCCACAGCGGCGAGTACACGACCGAGAGATAGGCCCCGGCGAGCCCGCACAGGGCGCCGCCGGCACAGACGGCGGCCAGGCGGATGCGGCGCACGGGGTAGCCCAGCGCGTGCGCCGACTCCGGCGATTCGCCCACCGCGCGCAGCACCAGTCCGCCACGCGTGCGGTAGAGGAACCAGGCGATCAGCGCGGCCAGCGCCATCGCCGCGTAGACCATCGGGTGCTGGCGAAAGAGCGCGACGCCGACGAAGGGCAGTTCGGAGAGCCAGGGCAGCACGAAGCGCGCGCGCTGCCCGAGCGTGGCCTGCGTGTAGGACAGGCCGGCGAATGCGGAGAAACCCACGCCGAAGAGCGCAAGCGCCAGGCCGGTGGCGTACTGGTTGGTGTTGAGCCAGATCACCAGCCAGCCGAAGGCCGCGGCGAGCAGGGCGCCGCTGGCGGCGCCCGCGGCGAACGCCAGCAGGTCGCTGCCGCTGTGCACGGCGGTGGCGAAGCCGGCGATCGCTGCCACCAGCATGATGCCCTCGGCGCCCAGGTTGACGATGCCAGCGCGCTCGTTGATCAGCAGCCCGAGGCCGGCGATCGCCAGCACGGTGCCGGCATTGAGCGTGGCAGCGATGAGCAGGGCGAGCGATTCCATGGCGGGCGGCGGCGAACGGAGCAGGCGTGGACGGAGGGCGAAGCGCTCAGCGCGCGAACTTCTCCGCGCCCAGGCGCACGCGGTAATGGATCAGCGTGTCGCAGGCCAGCAGCGCGAACAGCAGCAGGCCCTGGAACACGCCGGTCAGCGACTTCGGCAGCCCCATGCGCGACTGCGCCAGCTCGCCACCGATGTAGAACATGCTCATGAGGATGGCCGAAAAGACGATGCCCACGGGGTGCAGACGACCGACGAAGGCGACGATGATCGCGGCGAAACCGTAGCCCACCGGCACGTGCGGGGTGAGTTGCCCGAGCGGTCCGATGGTCTCGATCGCCCCGGCCAGCCCGGCCAGGCCGCCGGAGACGAGCAGCGAGGTCCAGAGCGCGCCACCGGCCGAGAATCCGGCGTAGCGGGCGGCCAGCGGTGCCAGGCCGCCCACCTGCAGCGCAAAGCCGCGGTAGAGCCTGAACATGAAGACCCAGGTCGCGGCGACGCAGGCCAGCGCGATCAGGCTGCCGACGTTGGCACGCAGGCGCGGCGCCAGGCGCGGGATCTGGGTGACCGCGTCGAAGACGATCGTCTGCGGGAAGTTGTAGCCCTTCGGGTCCTTCCAGGGCCCGTAGACGAGGTAAGCCAGCAGCAGGATCGCCACGTAGACGAGCATCAGGCTGACGAGGATCTCGTTGGCGTTGAAGCGCTCGCGCAGCAGCGCGACGATGGCCGCCCACAGCATGCCCCCGAGCACGCCGGCGGCGAGGACGACGACGACGATGCCGCGCCCGAGCCAGGCCAGCTCCGGCCCCGCCTGCATGGCCACCCAACCTGCGGCCACGGCGCCGAGCACGAACTGCCCCTCGGCGCCGATGTTCCAGACGTTGGCGCGAAAGCACAGCGCCAGGCCGAGCGCGATCAGCAGCAGCGGCGTCGCCTTCACCGACAACTCGGACAAGGCATAGAGGTTCTTCACCGGCTCGACGAAGAACATCTGCAGCGCGCGCACGGGGTCCTTGCCCAGCAGCGCGAACAGCAGCACGCCCACCGCCACGGTCATCGCCAGCGCCAGCAGCGGCGAGAGTAGCGACAGCAGGCGGCTGGGCTGCGGCCGCGGTTCGAGCCTAAGCATGCGCGGCCCCCGCGGCCGACGCCGTCGGCTGCTCATGCGCCTGCGCCTGCGCCTGCGCCTGCGCTGGCGCCGTGCCGCCGGGGAAGAGCCCCGACATCCACTCGCCGATGCGCTCCACCGTGGCCTGCGCGATCGGCACGCTCGGCGAAACGCGGCCCTTGGCGATCACCAGCAGCCGGTCGCTGATCTCGAACAGCTCGTCGAGCTCCTCGCTGACGACGAGCACGGCGCAGCCGGCGTCGCGCAGCGCGAGCAGTTCGCCGCGGATCAGCGCCGCGGCGCCGACGTCGACGCCCCAGGTCGGCTGCGCGACGACGAGCAGCCGCGGCCTGGCGTCGATCTCGCGCCCGACGATGAACTTCTGCAGATTGCCGCCGGAGAGGCTGCGCGCGGCCGCGTCCGGGCCGCCGGCCCGGACCTGGAAGCGCTCGATGATCCTTGCGGCGAGCTCGCGCAGCCGCCTGGGTGACACCCAGCCGCCGGGGCCCACGCTGCCGGTGCGCGTGAGCAGCGTGTTCTGCGCCAGGCTGAGCGTGGGCACGGCGCCGCGGCCCAGGCGTTCCTCGGGCACGAAGTGCAGGCCTTCGCGGCGGCGCCGCGCCGGGCGCTGGCGGCCGATGTCGCGGCCCTCCAGCACCACGCTGCCGGCGGGGGCGCGCGGATCCTCGCCCGAGAGCGCAGCCATCAACTCCTGCTGCCCGTTGCCGGAGACGCCGGCGACGCCGACGATCTCGCCGGCACGCACGAAGAAGCCGACGTCCTGCAGGTCGATGCCGAAGGGGTCCTGCCGCGGCAGCGTCAAGCCCTTGACGACCAGCACCTCGGCACCCTGCGTTTGCGCGCGCGCGCGCAGCGCCGGCGGCTCGGCGCCGATCATCAGGCGCGAGAGGCTGGCATTGCTCTGCGTCGAGGGATCGACCTCGCCGGTGACCCTGCCGCCGCGCAGCACGGTGCAGTGGTGGCACAGCGCGCGGATCTCGTCGAGCTTGTGGCTGATGTAGAGGATGCTGGTGCCGCCCTCGGCGAGGCGGCGCAGGGTGACGAAGAGCTTCTCCACCGCCTGCGGCGTCAGCACCGAGGTCGGCTCGTCCAGGATCAGCAGTTGCGGGTCGGTGAGCAGCGCGCGCACGATTTCCACGCGCTGCTTCTCGCCCACCGAAAGACTATGCACGGGTCGCCGCGGATCCACGTCCAGACCGTAGGCGTGGGCGACCGCGCCGATGCGCGCGCTCACCTGGGCCAGGCGCATCGAGCGCTCCAGGCCGAGCGCCACGTTTTCGGCCACGGTCAACGTCTCGAAGAGCGAGAAATGCTGGTAGACCATGCTGATGCCGAGCTGCCGTGCCGCGGCCGGGCTCTTCACCTGCACCGGCTCGCCGTTCCAGCGCATCGCGCCGGCGTCGGGCTGCACGGCGCCGTAGATGATCTTCATCAGCGTGCTCTTGCCGGCACCGTTCTCGCCGAGCACGGCGTGGATCTGCCCGGGCATCACGCGCAGGTGCACGTCGTCGTTGGCGAGCACCGCGGGGTACTGCTTGCGGATGCCGCTGAGTTCGAGGCGGGGTGAGGTCATGCGGCAGGCGTGTCGTTGCGCTGGCGCCCACACGGCAACCGCCCGGGGCGGGCGGTCGACCTGCTCTGGCAGCGGCGCGCCAGACATCCCGCCCTTGCGCCGTTGATGAGCCCCATCGCAGGCGCGATCGTATCGAGCGGCGGCGGCGTTTGCGTTGCCCCCGGGAAATTCCCAGGGCCATCGGGTGCAGGACGATCCGGCGCGCCCTGCGTCGGCCGTGTGCTCAGTTGCCCTGGGCGATGCGCCGCAGGCCGTCGACGTCGGCGACGTGCACGGTGTAGCCGGCCACCACGAGCAGGCCCTGACGCGTGAAGCTGCGCATCAGCCGCGACAGCGTCTCGGGCGTGATCGCCAGCTGCGAGGCGATGTCGCGCTTGCGCTCGCCCATCTTCACCAGGCCGCGGTTCGCGCTCTCGACCGAGGGCTGGAAGCGTGCGACCAGCCACTGCGCGAAGCGCGCCGGCGCATCCTTGTGCATGAGCCCGTGCGTGCACAGGGCCAGCGCATGGACCTCGCGCGCCAGCCCGGCGACCAGGCGCGCGGCGAGCATCGGCTGCGTGAGCATGAGCGCCTGCACATCCTCACGCGGCAGTTCGACCACCACCAGCGGACTCATCGCGCGCGCCTCGGCCGGGTGCGCGACGTCGATCCAGGCCGAGCTCTGGTCGAGCCAGCCCGGGCCGTGGACCGGCCGCTCGATGCGGAACTGCCCGTCCTGCGTGGCGCAGCCCAGGGCGGCGTCACCCTCGCGCACGAAGACCAGCGCGCGCGCCACCTCGTGCTGCGCGAACACCACGCCGCCCTGCGGGACGAAGCGCGCCTGCGCGATCGCGTTCAGCGCCGACAACTCCTGCGCGCCGAGCGCCGGATCGCCGAGCAGTTCGCTCCAGGCGTGGGCATCGGGCATCGCCGCGACGACGCCGCGCGGCGTGCGCCGCGCCCCGGGCGGCGGCTCGAGCGGTTGCAAGGCGTGCTCGGCGAGGATCGCGGACCCGTCCTGACGGCTGTCGACGAATTGCACTGTTCCCATGCGTACGACCCCTCTCCCCCTGTTATCGTTCGGCCGGCCCGGAAGGCCGGGACCCGCGCGCGGACGTCAAGCCATCCGGCTTGAAGGGGACCGGTCTCGAAATCGAGCGTGGGCGCACTGTCGGCCAGCCTGCGCCAAGGCCAATTGCGCCAGATCAACGCCGCCGCGAAGCTCCTTGCGACCTCGGGCAAGCACTTGCTGCGTCGGTGGAAGGCGCTGGGGAATCAGGTCGTCGGATGCACGACGCAGTTGCCACCGGCGTCCTTGCCGGCCTGCATCGACACGGCCGCCTCGTCCCAGGCCACGCGCCAACGCTCGAGGTCGGCAAAGGGTCGCGACAGGCCCACCGTGATGGCGCAGCGCAGATGGCCGCCGCCGTTGCCAAGCCCCGTCTGCAGCGCTGCGATCGCAGCACGCAGCCGCTCACCGAGGATCGCTGCCTTGTCGACGTCGCCGCCCACGCTGGCGACGACGAACTCCTCGCCGCCGACGCGGGCGACGAAGTCATCGGCGCGTACCGTCGACTCCAGTGCCACGCCGATGAGCCGCAGCACGTCATCGCCGGCGGCCTCGCCGTGCAGGCGGTTGACGCGCTCGAAGTGGTCGACGTCGATGTGCATCAGCGTCATCGGATCGTGCTGGCGACGTGCGAAGTGCCGGCGCAGCGCCTCGTCCAGGCCGGCCTCGTTGAGCAGCCGGGTCAGCGGGTCACGCGTGGCCAGTTCGGCGAGCTGGCGCGTCAGCTGCAGCGAGTGCATCCACAGCAGCGTCGGTCCGAGCAGCAGCGCCGCCAGCATCAGCACCGCGTCGTAGAAGGGGTCGCTCACCGCTGCCCTGAGGCTGGCGTCTGCAGACATCTTCTGCACCGTATTGCCCAGGCTCAGCAGCGCCAGCACCGCGAGCACGCCGGCCAGCAGCAGCAGCGGCATGCGCAGCAGCGGCGAGTCGCGGTGCGCCTCGCGCGCCGCGGTGTAGGCCAGCCAGCCGAAGAGCAGGACCAGCGCCAGCTGCAGGACGAGGACGCGCGCCGCGTCCCCGAAGGCCAGCCGCGCGGCCACGGAGACCAGCGCAAACCCCAGCACGACGCCGCCCAGCATCCGCCACGAAAGCTCGCGGTGGCGCATGAAGCGCTGCAGGCCGCGCTGCAGAAGCAGCACCGCCGCCACCGCCACCGCATCGATGAGCGCGCCGAACGCCAGTCCGGCACTCTGGTCGATCGGCGTCGGCACCGCGAACACGAGCCCGAACAGCGACAGTCCGAGCGCGAAGGTGGCCATGCCGCTGCGCCCGTGCATCTGCTTGGCGATGACGAGGAACATGCCCCCGGTGCATGCCAGCGTCAGCGCCAGGACGACAGCGATCGTGCCTGACTCCATTCACCCACCCTGCGAAGTCGTATGTCGAAGGGCATTATGCGGGCCATGCCGCGCCCCCTCAGCACCCGCAAGGGCGAGGGCAGGGCACGCCCGCGGGGGCGACGGGGGATCAGTCCTTGCGCATCGCCGCCAGCAGCTCCTGCGAACCGGTCGCCAGGAGGCGGGCGTCGGAGCCGAGGGTGACGAAGCGGTAGCCCAGCGCCACGCGCGCCCGCGCCACGTCCGCCCGGCCACAGTGCACGCCCGCGACCACGCCATGGGCACGCGCGCGCTCGGCGATGTGCAGGAGCGCCTCGGCCACCCGCGGCTCGACGTCGTCGAACACCGGCTTGCAGCCCAGCGCCAGCGACAGGTCCGACGGCCCGACGTAGATCGCATCCAGGCCCTCGACCGAGAGGATGGCGTCGAGGTTGTCGAGCGCCTGCGCCGTCTCGATCATCGCGAAGGCGACCACCGTCTCGTTGGCCCGGCTGGCGTAGTCGGCACCGGCGTAGAGGCTGGCGCGCACCGGCCCGAAGCTGCGCGTGCCCATCGGCGCGTAGTGCGTGAAGGCGACCAGGCGCTGCGCCTCCTCGCGCGTGCTGACCATCGGGCAGATGACGCCGTAGGCGCCGGCGTCCAGCGCCTTCATCAGCACGCCCGGCTCGAGCCAGGGCACGCGCACCACGGGCACCGTGGCGGTGGTGCTGATCGCCTGCAGCATGCCGAGCATGCACTGCACGTCGACGAGGCCGTGCTGCATGTCGATCGTCAGCGCATCGAAGCCCTGGTGCGCCATCACCTCGGCGCCGAAGCGGTCGGGCAGCGCCAGCCAGCCGTTGAGCGCAGGCTTGCCCTCGGCCCACAGGGTGCGCAGTCGGTTCTCTCGCATGAGGTGCTCGGGACAGTTTCTTCGCCGGCGATGGTACGGCGCCACAGCCGAGGCCGGCCCCTATACTGGACCCGAGCGTCACCATTCTCGCTGCCGTCGCCCAGCCGGCGGTCCGCGCGTCGCCGATGAACAACGCCACTCAGAGCTTGCTGGGCCGCTACCGGCTGGTGAAGGTGCTGGGTCAGGGCGCCATGGGCGTCGTCTACGAGGCCATGGACACCCGGCTCGGCCGCACCGTGGCGATCAAGACGGTGCTGCGCAGCCATCTGGTCGACGAGAACAGCGCCGGCGAGTATGCCTCCCGCTTCGAGCGCGAGGCGCAGGCCGCGGCACGGCTGGCGCATCCGAACGTCGTCACGGTGCACGACTTCGGCGAGCACGAGGACATCTCCTACATCGTGATGGAGTTCGTCCGCGGGCGCGAGCTGGCCGAGGTGTTCGAGGCCGGGCAGCCGCTGCCGCTGCCCCAGACCCTCGACATCATGCGCGAGCTGCTGGCCGCACTCGACTACGCGCATGAGCAGGGCGTCGTGCACCGCGACATCAAGCCGGCCAACGTGATGCTCGACCAGGCCGGCCACGTCAAGTTGACGGACTTCGGCGTCGCCCGCGTGGCCAGCGCGACGCAGGATCGCACCATGCCCGGCACGCTCGTCGGCACGCCCAGCTACATGGCGCCCGAGCAGGTGCTGGGCCTGGCGGTGGGTTCGCGCGCCGACATCTTTGCCGCCGGCGTCATCCTCTACCAATGCCTCACCGGCAAGCGCCCCTTCATCGGCGGCGGGCCGTTCGACGTGCAGCGCAAGATCGTGCAGGACGATCCGCTGCCGCCCTCGCGGCTGGCCCCGCAGTTGTCGGCGGCCTTCGATCTCGTCATCGCCCGCGCCTTGGCCAAGACGCCGGAAGATCGCTATCCGACGGCCGCCGCCTTCGCCCAGGCCCTCGAGCAGGTCGGCGCCGCGCGGCGACCCGATCCGCCGCGGTCGCCGCCGCGCGCGCCGGCGCAGCCGGCAGCCGCCCCAGGCGCGCTGCGGCGAACCCTGTGGCCGCTGCTGGCGGGGGCGCTCGTCGCCCTGCTCGCCTTGGCCGCCTGGCGGGTCTTCGTCGACTCGCCCTGGCAGCCGTCGGCCGACGCGACGCCGACCGCCTCGCCACCCCCCGCGGAAGCCGCACCCGTCGTGCCGTCGAGCATCGAACCGCCGCCCCCGCCCAAGGCTGAACCGCAAGTCGCACCGGCCGCGGAACCGGTACCGGCTCCGGCAACGGAACCCGCTGCCGCGCCCGCGCCCGCGCCCGGAGCGCAGGTCCGCGAGGCCTCGACGACTCCAACTCTGCCCGCGCCGCGGCCGCGCAGCGAGAACCGCCCGTCGCCCGCGGGGCCGGCCGCGACGCCCGAACCCACGCCGCCGGAACGCGCTGAGCGCCGCGAGGTGCTGGGCGCGCGCTGCGGCGATCTGCTGCAGCGTATGCAGATCGGCGAGCCGCTGACGCCGGAGCAATCGCAGTACTTCCAGACCCGCTGCACGCGCTGAAGCGGGGATCGGCAGCAGCCGGCGCTCGCGGTCGCCGAGTTCGCGGCACTGCGGCGGCGTCGTCGCGCGAATGATCGTGCTCTCCGAGAGAGCAAGAGGCATACTTGACCACGCGCAAGTTCGCGCGCAAGGTCGCGTGCTAGGCGGCTTAAGAGGAGCACGAACGCATGATCAAGTCCGACCCCCACGCCGGCCGTCGTGCTGGCGTCCGCGCCCTGAGCCTGCCGCTGGCCCTCGTGCTGGCCTTGGCCGGCTGCGCCGCACCCCCGCCTGCCGACGCACCCGCGGGTACCCCCGTCGCCGCGCCCCCGCCGAGCACGACGAGCGCGCCGCCCCCCGCGGCGCCCGCGCCGCCGCCCCCGCCCCCGTCGCGGCCGCCTGCGCCCCCGCCGACCCTGCCGTTCGACCAGGCCGTGCTCGCCGCGGCCGGCAACCTCTTCGACCGCGCGCAGCTGCCCGCGGGCAGCGCGCGCGAGCTCGTCATCGATCCGCTGATCGATGGCGTCACCGGCGCGCAAAGCGTGGCCACGCAGGCGATGGGCGTGCGGCTGGCGCAGTTCATCAAGGAGCGGCACCCGGGCTACGCCGTGCAGCCGTTTCGCGCCGGCACGGTGCAGCAGGGTCCGCTGCTGTTGATCGGCACGCTCACCGGCGTCAACGGCGAACGCAAGACCGCGGGGCTGCGGCAGGCCTACCGCGTCTGCCTGGCCTTGGCCGACCTGAAGACCGGCAAGCTGGTCGGCAAGGGGCTGGCCTTCGCCACGCCCGAGGCGGTCGACCCCTCGCCGCTGCCCTTCTTCCGCGACAACCCGGCCTGGCTCGACGACGCTGCCACCACCGGCTACGTGCGCACCTGCCAGGGCACGAAGATCGGCGACCCGATCAACCCGAACTACATCGACCGCGTCATCACCGCCGCCACCGTGGCCGAGGCGATCGACGCCTACGGCGCCGGCCGCTACGCCGACGCGCTCAAGCTCTACGAGACCGCGGCCGAAGGCCCCGGGGGCGACCAGCTGCGCGTGCGCTCCGGGCTCTACCTCACCAACCTCAAGCTGCGCCGCATGGGACCGGCGCGCAAAGCCTTCGGCGAGATCGTCGACCACGGGCTGGACGCCAGGCTGCTCGGCCTGAAGTTCCTCTTCCGCCCGGGCACCGCGGCGATGTGGGTCGACCCGGCGGTCGGCCCCCTGCCCTACCCGATGTGGCTGACCGAGATCGCGCGGCGCGCGGCCAAGCGAACGAGCTGCCTCGAGCTCGCCGGGCATACCAGCCCGACCGGCGCGGAGCCGATCAACGAGCGGCTGTCGCTGCTGCGCGCGGAGTCGGTGCGCAAGTCGATCGAGGTCATCTCCCCGGCGATGCGCAAGCGCATGGACGCCAAGGGCTACGGCTCGACGCAGACCCTGGTGGGCAACGGACGCGACGACCTCTCGGACGCCCTCGACCGCCGCGTCGAGCTGCGCGTCAAGGACTGCAGTTGAAACCGTCGCGACCCGCGCCGGCTCAGGCCGTCGGCAGGGCGTAGTCCTTGAACTGCTCGCGCAGTCGGTTCTTCTGCATCTTGCCGGTGGCGCCGAGCGGGATCGCGTCGACGAAGGCGACGTCGTCCGGAATCCACCACTTCGCCACCTTGCCCTCGAAGAAGGCCAGCAGTTCCTGCTTCGTGACCTCGGCGCCGGGCTTCTTCACCACCACCAGCAGCGGGCGCTCGTCCCACTTCGGGTGCTGGACGGCGATGCATGCGGCCATCGCCACCGCGGGGTGCGCCATGGCGATGTTCTCGAGCTCGATCGACCCGATCCATTCGCCGCCGGACTTGATGACGTCCTTGCTGCGGTCCGTGATGTACATGTAGCCGTCGGCGTCGATGGTCGCCACGTCGCCGGTGGGAAACCAGCCGTGGCCGGCGGCGTCGCTGCGCAAGGGGCTGCCGCCCTCGCCCTTGAAGTACTCCTCGACGATCCACGCTCCGCGCACGAGCAGTTCGCCGGACTGCGCGCTGCCGAAGGGCAGTTCCTCGCCGGCGTCGTCGACGATCTTCATGTCCACGCCGTACACCGCCCGCCCCTGCCTGGCCATCACCGCATAGCGGCCCTCCCGGTCCATCGGCAGGTGACGCGGCTTGAGGCTGCACACGGTGCCGAGCGGGCTCATCTCCGTCATGCCCCAGGCGTGCAGCACATGCACGCCGAACGCGTCGCCGAAGGTGCGCAGCATGGCCGGCGGGCAGGCCGAGCCGCCGATCACCGTGCGCTTCATGCTGCTGAACTTCAAGCCGTGGCCCTGCACATGCGCCAGCAGCCCCTGCCAGACGGTGGGGACGCCGGCCGAGAGCGTCACCTGCTCGCTCTCGAAGAGCTCGTACAGGCTCTTGCCGTCCAGCGCCGGGCCGGGGAAGACGAGCTTGGCACCGGTCATGCACGCGACGTAGGGCAGACCCCAGGCATTGACGTGGAACATCGGCACCACCGGCAGGATGGTGTCGTTGGCCGAGCAGTTCAGCATGTCGGGCAGCGCCGCGGCGTAGGTGTGCAGCAGCGTCGAGCGATGGCTGTAGAGCACGCCCTTGGGGTTGCCCGTGGTGCCGCTGGTGTAGCAGAGCGAACTCGCGCTGTTCTCGTCGAAGACGGGCCATTCGAAGCGGTCATCGCAGGCGTCGATCAGCTCCTCGTAGCACAGCAGGCCCGGGACCTTGGCGGCCTCGGCGGGCAGGTGCGCGCGCTCGCCCATCGCCACCCAGTGGCGCACGGTCTTCGTGCGGCCGGCCACCGCGGCGACCAGCGGCAGGAAGCTGAGGTCGAAGAACAGCACCTGGTCCTCGGCATGGTCGGCGATGTAGACGATCTGGTCCGGGTGCAAGCGCGGGTTGAGGGTGTGCAGCACCAGCCCCGAACCCGATACCGCGTAGTACAGCTCCATGTGGCGGTAGCCGTTCCACGCCAGCGTGGCCACGCGATCGGACATCGCCAGGCCCAGGCCCGCGAGCGCGCCGGCCATGCGTCGCGTACGCGCGGCGAGGTCGCGGTAGGTGCAGCGATGGATGTCGCCCTCGACGCGGCGCGAGACGATCTCGCGCTCGCCATGGTGGCGCTCGGCATGCACGAGCAGCGAAGAGATCAGCAGCGGCTGCTGCATCATCCGACCGAGCATGGCGTCTCCCGTTGAAGCCCCGGCCGACCCTCACCAGCTGCGCGGACGCCCGGTATCCAGGTGCACGAAGCGCTCGCGCGCGTAGTAGCCCACGCCCCCGGCGCGCAGGTCGAGCGCGGCGTCGCGCAACTCGGCCAGGGGCACCCCGGGCAGGCGGACGTCGATCGCGCGTCCCTGCAGGTGCAGGCTGCCGCGCGCCACGCCGCCGCCGCCGCGCCGGCGCAGCTGCTCGTTGGTGTGCGGGCTGCGATAGGCCGAGATGACCTCGAAGGCGGCACCGCTGCCCAACCGTGTCTGCAGGGCATGCAGTTGCTCGAAGAGCTGCGCGTCCATGCGGCCGACCGCGCCGCTGTAGTGGTCGCGCAGGAAGCGGTCGAGCACGGCCAGGGCCTGCGGCAGCCAGCGACCGCCGGCCGCGAAGGTGGCGGCCAGCCGCTCGCCGGTGTGGGTGTGATGCAGCGCGAGCGAGCGCTCGCCACCGGCATCCGCCAAGGCGCGCGTCGGCAGCGCCAGCAGCGGCATGAGCAGCGCGCTCGCGCCGGCACCGACACCGGCCAGCACCAAGCGTCGACGCGGCCGGCCGGCGCCCGCCGGGCATGCGGCCGCGGGGGGGTGGGAGGCGGGAGCAGTACAGGTCATCGGCGGTTCATCGTGAGCAAGGGTATGGGCAAGGGCAGCGTGCGATCAGCGTCGCAGCGCCCGCAGGGCGCGCGCGAGTTCGCGATCATGCCCGTAAACATCGTCGAAGAAGTGGATCCGCCCCTCCTTGACGAGCGCAGTCGTATAGGCCAGCAGCACCGGCACCGGCTGCGCCAGCACCACCATCGAAGGCTCGGTCGCCCCCATCGCGGCGCGGATGCGCGGCTCGTCCCAGCCCGGCATGCCGTGCAGCGCGAAGGCCGCCAGCGCCACCGGCTGCTCGATGCGGATGCAGCCGTGGCTGAAATCGCGCCTGGCGTGCCCGAACAACTGCACCGAGGGCGTGTGGTGCAGGTAGATCGCCTGCCGGTTCGGGAGCACGAACTTGATGTCGCCCAGCGCGTTGCGCGGCCCCGGGCGCTGGCGGATGCGCAAGGCTCCATCCAGCACCGCCTGCAGCTTGGCCTCGGTGAGCACGGCATCGGCAGTGCCCGCGGCGCCCACGAACTCGAAGCCCTCGCGCGCCCAGTAGCCGGGGTCGCGGCGCGCGCGCGGGACGGTCTCGCCGCGCGCGATCGACGGCGGCACGTTCCAGAACGGCTTGAACTCGATGCGGCGCAGATCCTCCTGCAGCAGCGGCGTGCGCGTGGCCGCGGCGCGGCCGACGACGACCTTCATCTGCGTGCGCACGACGATGCGCCCCTGCTCCAGCTCGTAGGCGCGCAGCACGTATTCGGGAATGTTGACGACGATGCGCCGCGGCGCGTCCTGCAGCGGCGTCCAGCGCAGCCGCTCCAGCGCCAGCTCGATCTGTTGCGCGCGCGCCGCCGGCGGCACCTGCAGCGCGGCCAGCGTGGCGCGGCCGACGACGCCGTCGTCCTGCAGGCCATGGCGCCGCTGGAAGGCCTGCACCGCGGCGACCAGGGCGCCCTCGTAGACTGCCGCGGCCGCGGCCGTGGCTGCGGTCGCGGTCCCGACGGGCTCTGCCAGATCGCCCAGGGCCGTCAGTCGGGCGGCCAGCAGGGGCAGACCCTCCCAGGCCTGACCGGGGGAGAGCACGCGCAGGCGCGCTTTCGGGGGCAGCGGCAATGCAGGCCAGGGCGCGCTCCAGGCCGGATGGCCAGCCAGGCCGCGGTACCGCGCAAGCGCCTCGCGCAGCCGCGCGTACTGCGGCAGCGCCGGCACCGCCGCCTGCACGGCGTGCGCCAGGTCGCCGGCCGCAACGGCCGCGCGCAGCAGCGCGACCGCATCGAAGGGTTCGCGGCGCAGCCCGGCAGGCCGCGCCGGCGCCAGCGCCCGACCCTCGTGCAGATGACGCAGGTAGCGCAGCAGCGCCGCCTGCAGGGTCGCCGCGTCGGCTGCGCCCGCCTGCTGTTGCAGCACGGGCAGGCCGTAGTCGCGCGCATCCAGGCCGTGGCTCGCGGCGTCGGCGAGCAGCGCCAGCGCCTGCTGCGCCAGCGGCGTCGGCTGGCCGGCGGTGTCGACCCACAGCCGGGCCTCGAGCGGGTCCGCCGCGGCAGGCGGCGGCAACACCAGCCAGCCCGACGCGACCAGCGCGGCAGCGCAGATCGCCCCGGCGGCGTGCCGGCCCGGGCGTGCGCGCCGCCTCCTGGCAGGCCCGCGCGGCAAGGGAAGATCAGCCATCGTCAGCAGCATAGGCGATCATCCCCGACGATGACGACGCGTGCGCGAGCCACGGCGAGCGCGAACCCGACGATGAACGCCAACACCCCCACCGACCCGCGCGCGGCCCAGGCCCTGGTCGAGGCGCTGCGCCGGCACCTGCAGGCCCGCCACGGCGATGTGCCGCTGATCGAGACGCACATCTCCTGGGTGCTGCTGGCCGGCGCGCACGCCTACAAGCTGAAGAAGCCGCTGCGGCTGGACTTCCTCGACTTCTCGACGCTGGCGCGGCGACGCGCCGCCTGCGCCGACGAGTTGCGCCTCAATCGCCGCCTGGCGCCTTCGGTCTACCTGGGCGTGGTGCCGATCCGCGCCGGGCCGCGCGGCCCCTCGCTGCACGGCCGCGGGCTGGTGGTCGAAGTGGCGGTGAAGATGCGACGCTTCGCGCCCCGCGCCCTGGCCAGCGAGCGCCTGGCCGACGGCAGGCTCACGGCGGCGGACCTGGCCGCATTCGGCCAAGCGCTGGCGGCCTTTCACGCGCGCGCGGCCGTGACGCCCGCGGGCAGCGACTGGGGCAGCGCCGGGCGCGTGCGCGCCGCCGCGCTGCAGGCGGCGGCGGGCCTGGCGGCGCAGATCGGGCCGGCGCTCGGCGCACCGCTGCACGACTGGCTCGAAGCGCAAGCCGGGCTGCTGCAGGCGCACTGGCGCGCGCGCCGGGCCGGGGCTCGCGTGCGCGAGGGCCACGGCGACCTGCACCTGGACAACCTGGTGTGGATGGACGAGGCGCTGATCGCCTTCGATTGCCTCGAGTTCGACCCCGCGCTGCGCTGGATCGACGTCGCGAGCGACGCCGGCTTCCTGCTCATGGACCTGATGGCGCGCGGCCGCGCCGACCTCGGCTTCGCCTTCCTCGACGCCTGGCTCGAATACGGCGGCGATCACGACGCCATCCAGGGGCTGCGCTTTCAGCTCGTCTACCGCGCCACCGTGCGCGCGCTCGTCACCGCGCTGCGCGGCGGCCATGCGGCCGGCGCGCCGGGGCATGCGGCCTACGTGGCGCTGGCGCGGCGCCTGATGGCGCCGACGCGGCCGGCCCTGCTGATCACGCACGGCCTGCCGGCTTCGGGCAAGTCGTGGCTGGCGCGCGAACTGCTGCAGCGCGCGGGCGCGATCCGCCTGCGCTCGGACGTCGAGCGCAAGCGCCTCGCGGGCCTGGCGCCCCTGGCCGACTCGCGCGCCTCGGACGTCTCGGGCGACCTCTACACCGCGTCCTCGACCGCGGCCACCTATGGCCACCTGGCGGCACGCGCCCGCGCCATCCTCGCCGCCGGCTGGCCGGTGATCGTCGATGCGGCCTTCCTGCGCCGCGGCGAGCGGGAGCGCTTCGCCGCGCTCGCCGCGGCGGCGGGGGCGCGCTTCTCGATCCTCGACTGCCACGCGCCGATGGCCGTGCTGCGCGCGCGCATCGCCGCGCGCCGCGCGCGCGCCGACGACGCCTCCGAGGCCGACGAATCGGTGCTGGAGCTGCTCGCCGCCCGCCAGGAACCGCTGACCGGGGCCGAGCGGGCGCGGGCGATCCGCGTGCGCAGCGACGAGACGGTCGATCTCGACTCGGTGCAGGATGCCTGGCTCGGCGCAGGCAGGGATGCCCTGGGGGATCCGCCCGCGCCTTGAGCGGCGCAGGCGCATACCCGTCGCGCGCGCCTCAGTGCCCTTGCACCGCGGCATCGGCCGCGGCGCCACCCTCCAGCAAATCGGCCAGGGTGCAGAACAGGGCCTCGGGATCGAAGGGCTTGGTCACGTGCGCGTTCATGCCCGCCAGCAGGCTGCGCTCGCGGTCGCTGGGCTGAGCGTGCGCCGTCATCGCGACGATGGGAAGCTGCGCATGCCGCGGATCCTGCCGGATGCGGGCGGTGGCCTCGAAGCCGTCCATCACCGGCATCTGGACGTCCATCAGCACGAGGTCGAAGGACTCGCGCGCCAGGGCCTCGAGCGCCGCCTGCCCGTTGTCGACGACGGTGACCACGGCGCCCGCGTCGCCCTGCAGGATCTCGCGCGCCACGAGCTGGTTGAGTTCGTTGTCCTCGGCCAGCAGGATGCGCCGGCCGTTCAGGCGCGCCGCAGCTCCCGAGGGCGTGCGCGCCGGCGCGGCCACGCTCTGCGCCCCGACCTCGGGCAGCGGCAGGTCGAACCAGAACACGCTGCCCTGCCCCGGCGTGCTCGTCACCTCGATGCGCCCGCCCATCAGGCGCACGAGCTCGGCGGAAATCGCCAGCCCCAGACCGGTGCCGCCGTAGCGCCGCGTCATCGACGCATCGAGCTGGTCGAAGGGCCTGAAGAGGCGCGGCAGCAGCGCGGGGTCGATGCCGATGCCGGTGTCGCGCACGGTGAAGCGCAGCGTCTGCGGCGCCGCCGCGGTGATCTCGATGGCCACGCTGCCGCGTTCGGTGAACTTGAGGGCGTTGCCGCCCAGGTTCATCAACACCTGCTCGATGCGCAGCAGGTCGCCCATGCGCCGCATCGGCAGCGCGTCGGCGACGCTCACGGCCAGCTGCAGCCCGCGCTCGGCGGCGACCACGCCGAGCACCGAACGCAGCTTGGCGACGAGCTCGCCGAGGTCGAAGGCGTTGTGCTCGATCGCGAACTGCGCCGCCTCGATCTTCGAGAAGTCGAGCACCTGGTTGAGGATCTCCAGCAGCGAGCCGGCGGCACGGCGCGCATTGCGCAGGTACTCGGCAATCGGGGCGCCGGCCGCCTCGGGCTGGCGCAAGGCCAGTTCGGTGAGGCCGATGACTGCATTCATCGGCGTGCGGATCTCGTGGCTCATGTTGGCCAGGAACTGGCTCTTGGCGCGCGTGGCGGCCTCCGCGGCGTCGCGCGCCTGCGCCAGCGCGGCGTTGCTCTCCGTCAGTTCGCGGGTGCGCGTGCGTACCCGCTGCTCGAGCTCCTCGTTGAGCTCGCGCAGCGCCTGCTCGGCGCGACGCTGCTCGCTCACGTCCACCACCTGCGAGAGCACGCAGCGCTCGCCGCCGAGATCGATCAGCGTCCAGCTGAAGAGCACCTGCAGGCTCGAGCCGTCGGCATGCGTGAGCTGCGCCGGCCGGTCGCGGAGCGTGCCCTGGCGCTCGAGGCGGTCGAAGTCGGCGTCGAGGCTGCGCCCCTCGTCCCAGATGCCGAGCTCGCTGCACAGATGGCCGACGACCTCTTCCCGGCCGCGGCCGAGCAAGGCCTCGTAGGCCGCGTTGCAGTCGAGAAAGCGCACTTCCCGCGGCGTGAAGATCGTCGCCGCGACCGGGCTGTCGTGGAACAGCTTGCGAAAGCGCGCCTCGCTCTCCTGCAGCGCGACCTGAGTTCGGGCCTCGGCGCTGACATCGACGATGGCGCTGACCAGCCAGCTGCTGCCGCCGATCTCGACGCGCTCGCCCGACAGGCGCGCGGCAAAGGCCTGGCCGTCGGCGCGCTGCAGCATCACGGCGCGCTCGAGCACGCGCCCTTCGCGCCGCACGTCATCGACATAGCGATCGCGCTCGCCGGCATCGACCCACAGCCGGGCCTCGACGCGGGTGCGCCCGATGACGCTTGCACGCTCCCAGCCGAGCATCCGCTCGAAGGCCGCGTTGACCTCGCGCATGCGTCCGTCCTCGAGCGCGGAGACGGTCATGGCATTGGGCGAGTTCCGCAGCACCGTGGCGATCCAGGTCTCGCTCTCGAGCGCGCGCTGCATCGCCTCGATGGCCAGGCTGCGCGCCAGGCCGATGCTGAGCGCCATCACCGCCAGGGCCAGCGAGTACTGGATCCACTGCGTCCAGCCGACGTCGTAGACCGGCTCGCGCAGCCAGCCCAGGTTCTGCACGACGATGAGCCCGCCGACGATCGCCACCGACGCCCCCAGGGTCGCGATCAAGGCCTTGCGGCCCAGGAAGATGCCGCCGCAGGCAATGGCACCCACCAGCGCCATCAGGCCGACCCCGCGCACCGAGCCGAAGCTGACGGTGAAGGCCGCCCCGGCCACCAGCATCACCGCCACCAAACCGCCCAGCACCGCGCCGTCGCGGTGCTTGTGGTGCAGCCAGGCCAGCACGGCCACCCCGACGAAGAACGCGACGATGACGCTGCGGTCGCGCGTGCGCTTGTCGGTGTCGACGAACGTTGAGAGATAGATCAGCGGCAGGATGACCAGCAGCGCCAGCAGCACGGCGCCCAGCACCCGATGGGCGCGCGCGCCCATCAGGTCGAGCACCGTGGACGACTCTGGCTTGGGCGGCAACGCCGGGCGGGGCTTCATGCTCGGATTCGGGCTGCAGCAGCAGCGCAGGAACACGACGAACGCGGCAGCATACCTTCTCCGCAGCTCGCGACGGATCCCGATACCGGTCCGCCGGCATGGCCTGCGGCGTCGGCCGGTCCCTCCGTCTTCCCGGGCAATTCTGCGGGCAATTCTGCGAACCGTCGTGTATACACTCCAGTTCCATGGCCGGGCAGCGCGCGTGCCCGGGCCGCGGGCACGAGTCTGGTGCAAACCCCCGGACGGCGCGTCTGCGGCCCGCCCGCACAATGCCGGCCAGCCCACAGCCCCGTGCTGCCCACCACCCACCTTGCTGGAGACACGCCGATGCCCGTTCGCCCCACCCTGCGCAGCCCCGGCAAGCGCCGCCTGCTGGCCGCAGCCGCCACCGTGCTGCTGACCCTGCCCTCGCTCGCGCTGGCGCAGACGCCGATCAAGTTCCAGCTCGACTGGCGCTTCGAGGGCCCGGCAGCGCTGTTCCTCGCCTCCACCGCCAAGGGCTACTACAAGGCGGCCGGCCTGGACGTGACGGTGGACGCCGGCACGGGTTCGGGCGCCACGGTCACGCGGGTGGCCAGCGGCAGCTACGACATGGGCCTGGCCGACATGGCCGCGCTGATGGAGTTCCACGCCAACAACCCCGACGCGCCGAACAAGCCGGTGGCGGTGATGATGGTCTACAACAACACGCCGGCCTCGGTGCTGGCGCTGAAGAAGAGCGGCATCGCCAAACCCGCAGACCTCACCGGCAGGAAGCTGGGCGCACCGAGCTTCGACGCCGGACGGCGCGCGTTCGCGCTCTTTGCCAAGGCCAACAGCGTCGGCAACGTCGACTGGGTGAGCATGGACCCGCCGCTGCGCGAAACCATGCTCGTGCGTGGCGACGTCGACGCCATCACCGGCTTCTCGTTCACCTCGCTGCTCAACCTCGAGGCACGCGGCGTGAAGACGCAGGACATCGTCGTCATGCCCTTCGCCACGCACGGCGTCAAGCTCTACGGCAACGTCATCATCGCCTCGCCCAAGCTGATCCAGTCCAACCCGGGTGCGGTGAAGGCCTTCCTCTCGGCCTTCACCAAGGGCGCCAAGGACGTGATGGCCAACCCGGACCCGACGATCGAGTATGTGAAGGCGCGCGACGGCATCATCAACGTCGACCTCGAGCGGCGCCGCCTGCGCCTGGCGATCGACGCCGTCGTGGCCAGCCCCGACGCGCGCGCCGAGGGCTTCGGCACCGTCGAGCCGGGACGGCTGGCGCTGATGGCCTCGCAGGTCTCCGACGTCTTCGGCACCAAGACGCGCGTCGATCCCAAGGCCGTCTGGAGCGACGCCTTCCTGCCACCCAAGGCCGAGCTCGCCATCTTCCCGCCGCTGCGCAAGCCCTGAGTCACGGCGTGACCGCAACCGCGTCATGAGCTTCGTCGACTTCCAGAATGTCTGGCTCGCCTACAACGACGAGCTGCTGGCCCAGGGGCACTTCGCGGTCGAGGACATCTCGCTGCAGGTCGACGAGGGCGAGTTCATCGCCATCGTCGGCCCCTCGGGCTGCGGCAAGTCGACCTTCATGAAGCTCACCACGGGGCTGAAGATGCCCAGCCGCGGCCGCATCCTCATCGGCGGCGAGCCGGTGACCGGGCCGCTGAAGATCAGCGGCATGGCCTTCCAGGCGCCAAGCCTGCTGCCCTGGCGCAGCACGCTGGACAACGTGCTGCTGCCGCTGGAGATCGTCGAGCCCTATCGCTCCTCGTTCAAGCGCAAGCGCCGCGAATACGCCGAGCGCGCGCGCGCGCTGCTGCACAGCGTGGGCCTGGCGGGCTACGAGGACAAGTTCCCCTGGCAGCTCTCGGGCGGCATGCAGCAGCGCGCGAGCATCTGCCGCGCCCTCATCCACGAGCCCAAGATGCTGCTGCTGGACGAGCCCTTCGGCGCGCTCGACGCCTTCACGCGCGAGGAGCTCTGGTGCACCCTGCGCGACCTGCACGCGGCGCAGCGCTTCAACGTCATCCTCGTCACGCACGACCTGCGCGAGAGCGTCTTCCTCGCCGACACCGTGTACTGCATGAGCCGCAGCCCGGGGCGCTTCGTCGTCCGGCGCGACATCGAGCTGCCGCGACCGCGCGACATCGACGTCACCTACACGCCCGCGTTCACCGAGATCGTGCACGAGCTGCGCGGGCACATCGGCGCGTTCCGCAACCCCGACGGCAAGGCCGCCGCCATCGCCCAATAGCGCAGGACCGACGAAGCCCGATGAAGATCACCCGACGCATGGAGCGCTGGTCGCCGCTGGTCGTGCTCGCCGCGGCGCTGCTGCTGTGGCAGCTCGTCGTGGTCGCGTTCTCGATCCCGGAATTCATCTTCCCGAGCCCCTGGCAGATCGCGCAGGACTTCGTCGCCTTCAAGGGCCCGCTGCTGGAAGCGGCGTGGAAGACCTTCTGGGTGACGATGCTCGGCTTCGCGCTCTCGATCGTTGTCGGCGTGCTGCTGGGCTTCGTCATCGGCAGTTCGCGCCTGGCCTACACGGCGCTCTATCCGCTGATGGTGGCCTTCAACGCCGTGCCCAAGGCCGCGGTGGTGCCCATCCTCGTGGTGTGGTTCGGCATCGGCCTGGGGCCCGGCATCCTGACCGCGTTCCTGATCAGCTTCTTCCCCATCACCGTGAACATCGCCACCGGCCTGGCCACGCTCGAACCTGAACTCGAGGACGTGCTGCGCGTGCTCGGCGCGCGCCGCTGGGACGTGCTGATCAAGGTCGGGCTGCCGCGCTCGATGCCCTATTTCTACGGCTCGCTGAAGATCGCCATCACGCTGGCCTTCGTCGGCACCGTGCTCGCCGAAATGACCGCCGGGGACTCCGGCATCGGCTACCTGATGCAGACCGCGGGCAGCCAGCAGCGCATGCCGCTGGCCTTCGCCGGGCTGGTGACCATCGGCGCGATGGCGATGGCAATGTACGAACTGTTCAGCTGGATCGAGAAGCGCACCACGGGCTGGGCGCGCCGGGGCAGCCAGGCCGCATGAGCGAAAGCCCCCCGGCGCCGGCGGCAGTGCCTCAACCCGGCGCCGGAGGCGGTCTCGCGACGCATGCCTCGAAGGCACGCTCGAGGCGCTCGGGCGGCAGACTCTTGAGTCGCGTCTGCAGTTCCGCGTCGGCCTTGGGCGCGCGCAGCCACTGCTGCGTAGCCCCCAGCGGCAGCGGCACGACGCGGGCATCGCGCACGCCCTTGGCGACGAGGCCGGCGAGCGCCGTCTCGGCACCGTAGCGGTCGCTGAAGTTGCCCAGGCGCAGACCCGGCGCCAGCGCGGGCGGCGTGCCGATTTCCTCGAAGCGCACTTTCAGCCGCGTCAGCTCCTCGGCGCGCGCGCGCAGCGCCTCGCGCTCGGCGAAGCGGCCGATGACCACGCCCCAGGTGTGGTTGCGCGCCACCAGCTCGCGCACGACCGCACCGTCGGGCACGCCGTGCTCGGCCAGCAGCGCCTCGGCCGCGCGCGCTGCCGCTTCGGTGAAGGGGCCGGCCTCGAGGCACAGCGGCGGCGGCTCCTCGCCGGCCTGGGCGGCGCTGGCCGCCGCCACGGCCGCTGCCAGCGCGGCGCTGGCGGCCCCGGCGCTCAGCACCGTGATGCGCTCGGGATGTACCTGCAGCGCCAGGCGTTCGGGCTCGCGACGGTCGCCCGGCGGCGGCAGCCAGGGCACCAGCCAGCCCTGCGTCCAGGCGAAGAAGCCGGCGTTGGCCAGCAACAGCAGCAACACGAGCCGGCGCAGCATCCGTCAATCCTCCTGCGCGACGGCGGCCGGCCGCACGCTGACCTCGCCGCCCGTCAGCAGTGCCACGCCGGCCGCGTGGCGCAGGCGCAGCGCACCGTGCGCGTCGATACCTTCGGCCACGCCCTCGACGACACCGACGCTGGCGTCGACATGCGCAGCGCGCACGATCCGCCCGCGCAACAGGTCGCGCCCGGCGTAGGCCGTGGCGAATGGCGCCAGCCCCTCGCGCTCGAAGCGCAGCACCGCGCTCACCAGGGCCGGTGCGACGCGCGCGAGCAAGGCGGGCGTGTGCCGCTCGGGCGTGATCTCCTGCACCCAGGCACAGCCACTGGCCATGCCTTCGGTTTCGGTCAGCGGCTGCACGTTGAGACCGACCCCGACGACGCATGCGCGTTCGCCGCCGGGAAGCGGCACCGTCTCGATGAGGATGCCGCCGAGCTTGCGCCAGGCGTGCGTCGCGTCGCGCAGCCAGAGATCGTTGGGCCACTTCAGCTGCAGCCGCGCCGGCTGCGGCTCGATCGCGTCGGCAAGCGCCGCCCCGACCGCCAGCGACAGCCCGGACCAGTCGCGGGGCGACAGCGGCAGCGCCAGCGAGAAGGTGAGCGAGGCCCCCGGCGCCGAGTGCCAACTGCGGCCGGCGCGCCCGCGCCCGGCATGCTGCATCTCCGCCACACGCAGCACCGGCGTCGCCTCGCCGCCGCGCAGGCGTTCGCACAGGTCGGTGTTCGTCGAGCCCGTGGCCGCCACGATCTCGACGCGCACGCCGGGCAGCAGCGGCTGCAGCGCCGCGGCCAGCGCATCGGCCTCCCAGGCAAGCGCGGGCACCGGGCTCACGACAGCGGGACGGCTTCGAACCGGGGCACCGGAGCGACGCGCTTCAGCGCCGCTTGGGCGCGAGCATGGTGCCGCGGCAGTGCGCGCTGCCGCAGCGGCAGGCGTACTCGCGCTTGAGCTTGGCCGTGTAGCGCTCGTCGATCACCAGGCCATAGTCGTAAAAGAGCTCTTCGCCGGGCTCGATGTCGCGCAGCGCGCGGATGAAGACGCGCCCGTTCTCCTCGTCGGCCTCGCAGTTGGGCTCGCAGGCGTGGTTGATCCAGCGCGAGGCGTTGCCGCCGAACTTGGCGTCGATGACGTGGCTGCCGTCGTCGAGGCTGAAGTAGAAGGTGTGGTGCGGATCCTTCGGGTCGTGCGGGTGGCGGCGCAGCGCCTCGGGCCAGGCGATGCGCTCGCCGGTGTACTCGAACAGGGTCTGCCCGGCGGCGATCGCCTGCAGCGCGTAGACGCCCTTGCCGTGCACGCCCGAGCGCCGCACCTGCAGCCTTCTCCCCCCGGCGCCGCCGCCGCGGCGGGGCATCGCTTGCGCGGTCTTCGTCATTCGGTACATTGAGATCATGGGCGCGCGTGTGCATGCGCGCGCGTGGAAACGGCATTTTAGGCACGCCCCACGGGGCGGCCGCTGACATCGACCAGACATGGCAAAGACCGTCATCATCGCGGAGAAGCCCAGCGTGGCGCAGGACATCGTGCGCGCGCTCACGCCGGTGGCCGGCAAGTTCGAGAAGGGCGCCGACCATTTCGAGAACGATCAGTACGTCGTCACCTCGGCGGTCGGGCACCTGGTGGAGATCAAGGCGCCCGACGAGTACGAGGTCAAGCGCGGCAAGTGGAGCTTCGCCCACCTGCCGGTGGTGCCACCGCACTTCGACCTGACGCCGATCGACAAGGCCAAGTCGCGCCTGGCCGCGGTCGTCAGGCAGGTCAAGCGCAAGGACGTCGATCGCCTCATCAACGCCTGCGACGCCGGGCGCGAGGGCGAGCTCATCTTCCGCCTCATCGTGCAGTACGCCTACGGCGACAAACCGTGTCCGAAGCCCATCCAGCGCCTGTGGCTGCAGAGCATGACGCCGCAGGCCATCCGCGAGGGCTTCGAGCGCCTGCGCAGCGACGCGCAGATGCTTGGCCTGGCCGACGCCGCGCGCAGCCGCTCCGAGGCCGACTGGCTGGTGGGCATCAACGGCACGCGCGCCATGACCGCCTTCAACAGCCGCGACGGCGGCTTCTTCCTGACCACGGTCGGGCGCGTGCAGACGCCCACGCTGTCGATCGTCGTCGAGCGCGAGGAGAGGATCCGCCGCCACGTCCCGCGCGACTACTGGGAGCTGCGCGCGAGCTTCGACGCCCAGGCCGGGCTGTACGAAGGCAAGTGGGTCGACCCGAAGTGGAAGAAGGACGCGCAGGACGCCGAGTTGCGTGCCGACCGGCTCTGGGACGCCGCGCGCGCCGAAGCCATCGCCTGCGCCTGCCGCGGCCAGCCGGCACAGGTGAGCGAGGAGTCCAAGCCCAGCAGCCAGAGCAGCCCGCTGCTCTACGACCTCACCACGCTGCAGCGCGAGGCCAACTCGCGCTTCGGCTTCTCGGCCAAGACGACGCTTTCCATCGCACAGGCGCTCTACGAAAAGCACAAGGCGCTGACCTACCCGCGAACCGACTCGCGCCACCTGCCCGAGGACTACCTCGGCGTGGTGAAGAAGACCTTCGCGATGCTGGCCGAGGAACCGCTGCCCGGGCCCCTGGCCGGGCTTGCGGCCCATGCGCGCAAGGGCCTGGACGCCGGCTACGTGAAGCCGGCCCGGCGCGTCTTCGACAACGCCAAGGTCTCCGACCACTTCGCCATCATCCCGACGCTGCAGGCGCCGGGGAGCCTCACCGAGGTCGAGGCCAAGCTCTACGACCTCGTCGTCAAGCGCTTCCTCGCCGTGTTCTACCCGGCAGCCGAGTACCTGGTGACCACGCGCGTGAGCCGCGTGCAGGGCAGCGACGGCGCCGAACACCACTTCCAGACCAGCGGCAAGGTGCTCGTCAACCCGGGCTGGCTCGCCGTCTACGGCAAGGAGGCGCAGGACGAGGACGCCAACCTGGTGCCGGTGCAGCAGGGGGAGGTCGTGCGCACCGAAGCCGTGGACGTGAAGGCGCTGCAGACCAAGCCGCCGGCGCGCTACACCGAGGCCACGCTGCTCTCGGCAATGGAGGGCGCGGGCAAGCTCGTCGACGACGACGAGCTGCGCGAGGCGATGGCCGAGAAGGGCCTGGGCACGCCAGCCACGCGCGCGGCCATCATCGAGGGCCTGATCGCCGAGAAGTACATGCTGCGCGAGGGCCGCGAACTCGTCCCCACGGCCAAGGCCTTCCAGCTCATGACGCTGCTGCGCGGCCTGGGCGTCGACGACCTGACCCGACCCGAGCTCACCGGCAACTGGGAATACCAGCTCGCGCAGATGGAGCACGGAAGGCTGCCGCGGGCACAGTTCATGGCCGAGATCGCGCGCATGGCCGAGCGCATCGTGAAGAAGGCCAAGGAGTACGACCGCGACACCATCCCCGGCGACTACACCACGCTGGCCACCCCCTGCCCCAACTGCGGCGGCGTGGTCAAGGAGAACTACCGCCGCTTCGCCTGCACCGGCGCCGACGGCGGCAGCGAGGGCTGCGGTTTCTCGATCACCAAGATCCCCGCCGGCCGCGCCTTCGAGATCGCCGAGGCCGAGGCCTTCCTGCGGCAGCGGCGGATCGGCCCGCTGGAGGGCTTTCGCTCCAAGGCCGGCTGGCCCTTCACCGCCGAGCTCAAACTCGTGCGCGACGACGAGATCGCCAACTGGAAGCTCGAGTTCGACTTCGGCGACGATGCCAAGGCCGGGCAGGCCGATGGCGAGCCGGTCGACTTCTCGGGCCAGGCCAGCCTGGGTTCCTGCCCCAAGTGCAAGGGCCATGTCTACGAGCACGGCACCAGCTACGTCTGCGAGCACGCGGTGGGCGCGCACGTCACCTGCGACTTCAAGACCGGCAAGCTGATCCTGCAGCAGCCGGTGTCGCACGAGGACATGCAGCAGCTGCTGGCGAGCGGCCGCACGCGGCTGCTCGAGGGCTTCGTCTCCAACCGCACGCACCGCAAGTTCAAGGCCTTCCTCGTCTACGACGCCAAGGAAGGCAAGGTGATCTTCGAGTTCGAGCCCCGGGCCGAGCGCCCCAAGGCGCCGGCGAAGAAGGCCGCCGCCCGCAAGGCCGCCGCCTGAGCCGACGGCGCCGGCACGGTCCGAAGCCCAGCGCAGGCGTGCGAGGCCCGGCGTGACCGCTGCCGTCGTCCAGAAGCTGCTGGCGATCTTCCTCACCGTGCTGCTGGGCTGGGCGGCCGGGCGCTGGCGCTGGCTGGAATCGGGCCGCGAGCGCAGCGATCCGGCGCGGCTGCTCGGCGCGGCAGCCTTCTCGATCTTCGTGCCGGCGCTGCTCTTTCGCACCACGGCGCGGCTGGACGCCGCGGCCATGCCCTGGCGCACGGTGGCCGCCTACTTCGTCCCGGTGGTCGGCTTGATGCTGCTGGTCTACGCCTGGCACCGCGTGCGCGGCAGCGCCGCGCGCGAGGGCGCGGCGGCACCTTCGGTGCACGCGATCTCGGCAGCCTTCGGCAACTCGGTGCAGCTGGGCATCCCGATGGCCGCCGCGCTCTTCGGCGAGGCGGGGCTGGCGATCCACATCGCGCTCGTCAGCGTGCACGCGATCATCCTGCTGAGCGTGATGACCGCGCTCGTCGAGCTCGACCTCGCGCGCGAACGCGCGCGCAGCGGGCAGGCTTCCGCGCTCTGGCCGATGCTGCGGCAGACGCTGCGAAACACCATCATCCATCCCGTCGTATTGCCGGTGCTGCTCGGGCTGCTGTGGAACCTCGGCGGGCTCACGCTGCATCCGGTGCTCGACGAAGCACTGCGCGTGCTCGGCTCGGCGGTGGTGCCGGTGTGCCTGGTCGCCATCGGCCTGACGCTGGCCTACGACCCGGTGCGGCGCGAGCAGCTTCACGGCGTGGCGCGCGCCTGCCTGCTCAAGCTCTTCGCGCTGCCGGCGCTGGTGCTGGTGGTCGCGTACGCGGGCTTCGGGCTGCGCGGCCTGCCGCTGTCGGTGGCGGTGCTGATGGCGGCACTGCCTGCCGGCAGCAACACGCTGATGTTCGCGCAGCGCTACCGCACGCTGGAGGCCGAGGCCAACGCCGGCATCGTCGTCAGCACGGTCGCCTTCGCGACCACGGCCTCACTCTGGCTGGCGGTGTTGGCGCGACTCCCGCACTGAGCGAAGCCGATCGGGGAAAATCCCGCACCATGGACGCGAGCAATCTTCCGGCCACCATGGCCGCCCTCGGCGCCGCTGCACGCGCGGCGGCCACGCGCATGGCCGCCGCAGGCAGCGCCGCCAAGAACCGCGCACTGCTGGCGCTGGCGCGGCGGCTGCGCGAAGCCGGGGCGCCGCTGGCCGCGGCCAACCAGCAGGATCTGGTCGCCGCGCGCGCAGCAGGCCTGACCGAGCCGATGGTCGACCGCCTGAAGCTCACGCCGCAGGTGATCGAGACGGTCGCCGAGGGTTGCGAGCAGATCGCCGCGATGCCCGACCCGATCGGCGAGATCAGCGGCGTCAAGCGCCGCCCGAGCGGCATCAGCGTCGGCCAGATGCGCGTGCCGCTGGGCGTGTTCGGCATGATCTACGAGAGCCGCCCGAACGTGACGATCGAGGCCGCGTCGCTGGCCATCAAGAGCGGCAACGCCTGCATCCTGCGCGGCGGCTCGGAGGCGCTGCAGTCCAACCTCGCGCTGTGGCGCCTGGTACAGGAGGCGCTGGCCGAAGCCGCCCTGCCGCCCGAGGCGGTGCAACTGGTGGCGACCACCGACCGCGCCGCCGTCGGCCACCTGATCACGATGACCGAGAGCGTGGACGTCATCATCCCGCGCGGCGGCAAGGGCCTGATCGAGCGCATCAGCCGCGAGGCGCGCGTGCCCGTCATCAAGCACCTGGACGGCAACTGCCACGTCTACGTCGACGCAGAGGTCGACCTGGCGCTGGCGGTGGCCGTGACCGACAACGCCAAGACGCAGAAGGTCAGCCCCTGCAACGCGGCGGAGTCGCTGCTCGTGCATGCCGCCCAGGCCGCGGGCTTCCTGCCGGCGATCGGCGACGTCTTCGCCGCCAAGGGCGTGCAGATGCGCTGCTGCCCGCGCGCCGCGGCCCTGCTCGCGCCGCGTGCCGGCGTGGTCGCCGCGACCGAGGAAGACTGGGCCACCGAGTACCTGGACCGCATCATCAGCATCAAGCTCGTCGATTCGCTGGACGAGGCGATCGCGCACATCAACCGCTACGGCTCGCACCACACCGACGCGATCCTCACCACCCACCACCCGAGCGCGATGCGCTTTCTGCGCGAGGTCGATTCCGCCAGCGTCATGGTCAATGCGAGCACGCGCTTCGCCGACGGATTCGAGTACGGGCTGGGGGCCGAGATCGGCATCAGCACCGACAAGTTCCACGCCCGCGGCCCGGTCGGGCTCGAGGGCCTGACCTCGCTGAAGTGGATCGTGCTCGGCCAGGGCGAGCAGCGGCACTAGCCGTGCAGGCCGCGCCGAACCCCTGGCTCGTCCTCGCCGCGGCGGCGGTGATCGTCTTCTGGATGGTCGGCGCCTACAACCGGCTGGTGGCGATGCGCACCGTCATCGGTGACGCCTTCCGCCAACTCGACGAGCTGTTGCAGCGCCGTGCCGAAGCCGCGGCTGCGCTGGCCGCGCTGGCGCGGCCAGCCCTGGCCGGCGAAGAAGGTGCGCTGGAAGCCTGGCAGGCCGCGCAGGCGGCCTCGCGCAAGGCCGCGGATGCGCTGCGCGCACGCCCGGTGGGCGCCGAGTTGGCGGCGGCCCTGGCCGGCGCGGAAACGACGCTTGCCGCCGGCACGGCGCGCGTGCTGGCGCTGCTCGAACAGCAGCAGGACCGGCTGGCCGAGCCGGTCACCGCGCAACTTGCCGGCCTGCGCGATCTGGACGCCAGGCTCGGCTTCGCGCGCCAGGTGTTCAACGAAGCCGCACGGGCCTACGACGAGGCCCTCGCCGAATTCCCGACGCGCTGGCTTGCCCGGCTCTACGCCTTCACGCCCGCGGGGCGACTGTAGACCTCCGCCAGCGGCGGCATGTCAAGGGACGGCTGGCGAATCGCCGCCGCCGACGTGAAAAAGGCGGCCCGCAGGCCGCCCCTTCACGATGCACGGTCGGCAGCCGGCTTACTTGGCGCCGGCCATGATCCACTTCGCCAGCGAGGCGACGTCGGCATCGGGCACCGCCGCGTTCGGCGGCATCGGCACCGGGCCCCAGCGACCCGTGCTGCCCTTCTTGATGTGCAGGATCAGGTTCGCCTCGGCGTCCTTCTGGCCGGCATACTTCTTGGCCACTTCCTGGTAGGCCGGGCCGACCAGCTTCTTGTCGGTGGCGTGACAGGCGGTGCAGTTGTACTTCTTGGCCATCGCCAGGTCGGCCAGGGCAGGTGCCGAGGCCGTGGCCAGCAGGGCCGACAGGAACAGGGCGCGTCGGATCATGGTGCAGTTGTCCTTTCAGTCTTGAGCTCGGGAGAGTCCGGACGGCGCCGCGGCCAAGCCGTGGGCGCCGCCGAAACGGCGTCCATTGTCTGCCATCGATGCGTCTGCGCTTTGATGCAGACGGCCACAGGCGTCTTCGTGGTGTCCGTACCACACACCACCCAACCCCTCCGACCCTGAACGCGGCGACGGGGCCGCAGGTTGACGCTCCGACCCGGCGCGCTCCCTCGCGGCCCGCGGCAACACTCAGGCCAAGGTGTCGAGCAGCGTGCCGAGCATGGCATCGGCCGTCTTCACGACCTTGGCGCTGGCGATGAACGCGTCGCGGGCCTCGAGCTGCTGCACCGCCTCGGCCCCGAGGTCGACGCCTGCAGCCGACGGGCGGGCCGATGCCATGCGCGCGACGCGACCCGCCGAGCCCTGCAGTTCAGCCATCGCCGTGCGCATGCCGGCGGCTCCGATCGCGAGAATGCCGTTCATCTGGACAGGGTTTTCGGCCGTTCGCGCGCGAACTGCAGGGCGATGCTTCAGCTTCCGATCGGCGACAGCCCCAGCAGGATGAGCACGCCCAGACCCGCGAACAGGGCGGCGCCCGCGGCGTGCACCAGCCGCATCGGCAGCCTGCGCGCCGCCTTCTCGCCCAGGAAGACCGCCGGCACGTTGGCCAGCATCAGCCCGAGCGTGCTGCCGGCGACCACCGCCACCAGCCCGGGGTAGCGGGCGGCCAGGGCGACGGTGGCGATCTGCGTCTTATCGCCCATTTCAGCCAGGAAGAAGCACAGCAGCGTGGTGGCGAAGACGCCGTAGCGCCCCCCGCGCCCGTCGAGCTCGCCGGCCTCGTCGGGCACCAGCATCCAGGCCGCCATCGCCAGGAAGGACACGCCGACGATCCAGCGCAGGAGTTGCGGCCCGAGCCAGGCCGCGACCGCCGCACCCAGGGCCCCGGCCAGCGCATGATTGAGCAGCGTCGCCACCAGGATGCCCGCAGCGATCGGCCACGGCCTCCGGTAGCGGGCTGCCAGCATCAGCGCCAGCAGCTGGGTCTTGTCGCCGATCTCGCCGAGGGCGACGACACCGGTGGAGACGAGGAAGGCTTCCGGAAAGGCTGGCAAGAGACGACGTCGGCGTGCGACAGGGTCGGCGATTGTGCCCTGTCGCCCCGATCCGCGCCCCTGCAGCCCGGTCGCCTCGCTTTGACACGATCTTCGTGTTACACGACAATCCTGTTCCACGAATTTCGTGTCAATCCAACGCAATGGCTGTCATGAAGAACGTCACCGTCACGATGGAAGACAGCGTCGCCGACTGGGCGCGGCTGGAAGCGGCGCGGCGCAACACCAGCGTCTCGCGCCTGGTCGGCGAGATGCTGGCGGAGAAGATGCGCCGCGACGGCGCCTACGAGCGCGCGATGCGGGAGGCGCTGCAGTTCAGGAGCATCGGCATGTCCGACGGACGCTACCCCACGCGCGAAGAGACGCACGACCGCGCGCTCGCCCGCCAGCAGGCACCATGACGGCCCTGGTGTTCGTCGACACCCACGTGCTCGTCCACGCTGCCGACGACTACGACCCCGCCAAGCGCGACCGGGCCCGCGAGTGGATCGCCTGCTGCTGGCAGAGGCGCTGCGGGCGCCTGAGCACGCAGATCCTCAACGAGTACTACACGGTGATCCGGCGCAAGTTCCCGGGCCCGGTGGCCGCCGGCGACGCGCGCGCGGAGATCCGCCGCCTCCTGGCTTGGCAGCCCTGGCAGATCGATCCGCACACGATGGACGCGGCCTGGGCGGTGGAGGCCCGTTATCGCCTGCACTACGGGGACGCCCTCATGGTCGCTGCCGCGCAGCAGCAAGGCTGCGGGCTGCTGCTGACCGAGGACCTGCAGCACGAGCAGATGATCGACGACCTGCGCGTCGTCAACCCCTTTCTCCTCGGCCCCGAGATCCTCGACCGCCCCACGCCATGACCATCGCCCTTGCCGAACGCCTGCAGCACACCATCCGCCAGGACGTGCAGTCGATGCACGCCTACGCCATCCAGGACAGCCGCGGCCTCATCAAGCTCGACGCGATGGAGAACCCCTTCACGCTGCCGCCCGAGCTGCAGCAGGAACTGGGGCAGCGCCTGGGGCGTCTGGCCATCAACCGCTACCCGGGGCCGGGACACGCGCAGCTGATGGAGCGCCTGGTCGCCTTCGCCGAGCTGCCTGCGGGCTGCAAGCTGACGATCGGCAACGGCTCGGACGAGCTCATCGACATCCTCTCGGTGGCCTGCAACCGCCCGGGCGCCACGCTGCTCGCGCCCCTGCCGGGCTTCGTCATGTACGAGATGTCGGCGCGACTGCGCGGTCTGGCCTTCGTCGGCGTGCCGCTGAGCGCCGACTTCGCGCTCGACGAGGACGCGATGCTCGCGGCCATCGCGCAGCACCGCCCCGCGCTGACCTACATCGCCTACCCGAACAACCCGAGCGCCAACCTCTTCGACGACGCGGTGATCGACCGCCTCGTCGCGGCCGTCGGCGCGCAGCAGGGCCTGGTCGTCTTCGACGAGGCGTATCAACCCTTTGCCTCGCGCACGCGCATGGCCAGCCTTGCGCAGCACGAGCACGAGCACGTGCTGGTGCTGCGCACGCTCTCCAAGTTCGGCCTGGCCGGCGTGCGCCTGGGCTACCTGTGCGGTGCCGCGGCACTCATCGACGAGATCGACAAGGTGCGCCCGCCCTACAACGTGAGCGTGCTCAACGCCGAAGCGGCGCTGTTCGCGCTGGACCACGCCGACGAGTACGCGCGCCAGGCGGCGCTGCTGCGCCAGGAGCGCGAGCGCCTGCAGGCCGCGCTGCGCGCGCTGCCGGGCGTGAGGCCCTTCCCAAGCGAAGCCAACATGATCCTCGTGCGCGTGCCCGACTCGGCGCGTGCCTTCGCCGGCATGAAGGCGCGCGGCGTGCTCGTCAAGCATGTCGCGGCCCTGCATCCGCTGCTCGGCAACTGCCTGCGGCTGACGGTCGGCACGCCGGAGGAAAATACGGCCATGTTCAACGCCCTGAAGGCCAGCCTGTGATCGCCCCCGCCCTCGCCCCCGCCGCCCGCGTCGCCGAGGTGCGGCGCGACACCCAGGAGACCCGGGTCCGCGTGCGCGTCGACCTCGACGGCAGCGGTCGCGCGCAGCTGTCCACCGGCATCGGCTTCTTCGACCACATGCTCGACCAGATCGCCCGCCACGGCATGATCGACCTTGACGTCGAGTGCGACGGCGACCTGCACATCGACGGCCACCACACGGTCGAGGACGTCGGCATCACGCTCGGTCAGGCCGTGGCGCAGGCGCTGGCCGACAAGAAGGGCCTGAGCCGCTACGGCCATGCCTACGTGCCGCTGGATGAAGCGCTCTCGCGCGTCGTCGTCGACTTCTCCGGTCGCCCCGGGCTGCACATGCGCGTGGCCTTCAAGGCCGCGACGATCGGCGGTTTCGACACCCAGCTGGCGCAGGAGTTCTTCCAGGGCTTCGTCAACCACGCGCGCGCCACGGTGCACGTCGACAACCTGCACGGCGAGAACGCGCACCACCAGTGCGAATCGATCTTCAAGGCCTTCGCGCGCGCGCTGCGCATGGCACTGGCGCCCGACCCGCGCGCCGCGGGGGTCGTCCCCTCGACCAAGGGCAGCCTCTGAAATGAAACGTGTCTGGTCAAACCGGTGTGGCCTCGACTTTGTAGCCGATCTGCTGAAGCCTGCGGATGAGGCGGTTTGCAGTTTTGGTGGCGTC
>MEFD01000020.1 GCA_001724995.1 Rubrivivax sp. SCN 71-131 | reverse complement strand
CGCTCTTCAGGCCTGAGTTGCTTGTACGTCTTTCGTTGTTCTTCCATCGCAGCACCTTACGCCGGGTGAGGTGTTGCACTTCAGATTTGAGGCCGCCCTTCCAGGATGACGTTGGTATCGACGAAGACACGAACTCGGGCGATAGGAGCGGCGACCTGCGGCATTCTGGACGCGCCCTTCAAAGCTCATAGGGCGCAGTCATCGAGTGCTCGGCGAACAGGTCGCCCAGCTGCGGCAAGCTCATGCCCACCGCCTTGGCGGCCTTGCGCGCGGACAGGCGACCATGATCAATGGCACGGTGGAGCATGCCGACGAAGGCGGGCGAGAAGCGCTTCGGAGTGCCTGCGACAGACGCACGCTGGCGCTCGCGACGCAGCGCCTCACACGCGGCCTGATCGATCCAGCGCATATTGAACAGTCGCCACGCCAGAGCAGTGGGCGCGACGCGAAGCTCAGCAGCGACGTCGGCCAGATGGTCCACGTCTCCGATGCGGCGCTTGTCGATGAGCTGCTCCAGCGACACGGTGGGCATCAGCAGCGCGGCAGCGAAGTTGTTGGCCAACTGCTCGATTCGGCGCGTGCGTCCGCGCTCCTCGAACGAGTTGGACTCGCGGTGCTCAGGCTTCATCGCGTCCCACGTCAACGCGTGGAACAGCTCATGAGCAAGGTCGTAGAAGCGCCGCGCTTCAGGCTCGTGGCGGTTGATCAGGATGACGCCCAAGTCCTGCAGGTGGCAGGTCGCGCCAGAGATCGCCTCCCGGTCGTCGTTCGACAAGGTGTCGACAAAGAGCACCGGGATGTCGAGCTCCTTCTCGACGCTGTCGATCAGGCGCTCAGCCGGGACCTTACCCAGCTTCAGTGCCTCGACCAGATCCTCGGCGCGCGCAATGGCCTCCTCGAACGAAGACTGCATCGTCAGCCGCAGGCTGTGCTTGAGCGGGCTGGTACGCCCCTGCTCCTGCTCACGCAGCCAGCGCAGCAAGCCAATCCACTGCCCCGCGCGCAGCTCGAACTCGTCTAGCTGCTCTTGTTGCAGCTGCGGCTCCGCCCGCCATGAGAACTGCGCTTCGCCCGCGACAACGAACGGATCGAGGAAGAACTCGACGTCGCGGTCGAGCGCGTCGGACAGCACCACAAGCTCATCAGGCAACAGCCGACGCTTGCCGTTCTCCAGATCAGAGACGCTCTGGCGGTCGTTCAAGCCCAGCAGCTCGGCCAGCCGGTCCTGGTTCCAGCCAGCAGCCTCGCGTGCAGCTTTGACGCGATAGCCGATGAGGCGATGGGACAGACGTTCGAGCATTGGCCGCACTCCGAAAACCGTCATTCTATTCTTGCGAAGCGGATTTCGCAAGTTTGCCCTGCGTTGCCATCCGCTTCGGACCTCCTCGCGGACCATCTGTGACGGTTTCGACTCCCTCGACCCGTCATGAACAACCCCAAACTTCCATCTCCCGCGGAGATGCAGCCCGCCGCCCGCGCCGCTGAGATCACCGCCATCCTTGCGGCAGCCATCATCCGCAGTACGACTGCCGAGCGTCCAACAGAGAGTCGGGTTGGCCTTGGCTTCCTGCCCGACCAGCGCGTTCATGCAACCCCCTATCCACCGGAGCAGTTGTCATGAACGAGAGGCCAGCGTCCATCGCGGCGCAGATTGCCGACCTGGGTCATCTCCCGATGGCCGAGCTTTGGGTCCTGTGGGACCGGTACTTCGAGCGCCGGCCCGACCATCCGAATCGCACGCACGTCGAGTCCCGCGTCGCCTACAAGCTGCAGGAGGAGGTCCATGGAGGGCTGGCCCCGCAAACGCGTCAGCGCCTGGAAGCCATCGGCGCCAAGCACTCGAAAATCAAGCTGAGGGCCAAGCCGCGCACGTTCAGCTTTGCACCCGGCACGGTGTTGCTGCGCGAGTGGGGCGAGCGCGAGCACCGGGTTACCGTCAACGCCGACGGCCACTTCGAGTACGAGGGCCACCGCTTCAAGAGCCTGACGGCCGTGGCACGCCACATCACCGGCCAGCACTGGAGCGGGCCCCTGTTCTTCGGCCTGAAGGGAGGCGCCTGATGGTCGAGATCGCGTCTCCCAAGGCGCGCAAGCGCTGCGCCGTGTACTGCCGGGTGTCTTCCGACGAGCGCCTGGACCAGGAGTTCAACTCCATCGATGCGCAAAAGGAGGCTGGCCACGCCTTTATCGCAAGCCAGCGAGCCGAGGGCTGGATTCCAGTAGCCGACGACTACGACGACCCCGGCTATTCGGGCGGCAACACGGAGCGCCCAGCTCTGAAGCGCCTGCTCGCCGACATCCAGGCCCGCCGCATCGACATCGTGGTCGTCTACAAGATCGACCGGCTCACGCGCAGCCTCGCGGACTTTTCCAAGATGGTCGAGGTGTTCGAGAGACACGGCGTGTCGTTCGTGTCGGTGACGCAGCAGTTCAACACCACATCCTCGATGGGGCGGCTGACGCTCAACATCCTGCTGTCCTTCGCCCAGTTCGAGCGCGAGGTCACCGGCGAGCGAATCCGCGACAAGATCGCCGCGGCCAAGAAGAAGGGTCTGTGGATGGGCGGCGTGCCGACCATCGGGTACGACGTCGTCGAACGCCAGTTGGTGGTCAACGAGACGGAAGCTGCTGTCGTGCGACGCATCTTCCAAGAGATGCTGACCATCGGCTCGCCCACCCAGATCGCGGCGCGTCTAACCGCAGAGGGCATCACCACGAAGGCCTGGACGACGCAGGACGGGCGGGTGCGCACCGGCACGCGCATCGACAAGAAGTACATCCACAAGGTGCTGCGCAACCGGATCTACCTGGGCGAGCTGTCGAACAACGGCACCTGGTACCCCGGCGTGCACCCGCCGGTCATCGACCAGGCCCTGTGGGATCAGGTGCACGCCGTGCTGGCCCGGGACAGCCACGCGCGGTCGGTGGAGACCAAGATCCGCTCCCGCAACGACGCCTTGTTGCGTGGCCTGCTGTACGCGCCCTCCGGCGAGCGGATGTATCCAACGTACTCGCGCAAGAACGGACGCAAGTACCAGTACTACGTGTCGAAGTCCGAGAGCCGTTTCGGCGCGCCGGGCAAGAACTACGAGCGGCTCCCAGCGGCCGAGATCGAGGCAGCGGTGGTGGCGCAGATCCGCACCGTGCTGACCAGTCCAGAGTCAGTGGCTGCGGTGGTGCGGCAGATTCAGCGAAGCGGCTCGCCCATCGACGAGGCGACGACGGTACTTGCGATGGGAAGGCTCAACGACGTGTGGGACCAACTGTTCCCTGCAGAGAAGCATCGCATTGCCAACCTGATGATCGAGCGCATCGACCTGATCCACACGGACGAGTTGCAGGGCGTGAAGGTCAAATGGCGTGAGCTGGGCTGGGACGCTTTGATCGGCGAGTTCGCGCCGGGCAGCGTGGGCGCCGAGTTGCTGGAGGTGGAGGGGTGAAGGGCGGCCTGCAGGAGACCTTCGTGCCATTGACGCTGCGGCGGCGCGGCGTGCAGCGGCTGATGCAGGCCCCGCCCGAGGCGCGCGAAACCCACGACAGCACCTTGATCGAGGGGATCGCGCGGGCGTTCCACTGGCAGCGACTGCTGGACAGCGGCGTGATGACCAGCGGATCAGACATCGCGCGGGCGGAAGGGCTGCACCACTCGACCGTCAACGAACTGCTGCGGCTGACGTTGCTGGCCCCCGACATCATCGAGTTGCTGCTGGCTGGCCGACAGCCCCGTCGCATGACGCTGATGTGGTTTCAACGTCATCCTCTGCCAGTGGACTGGCAGGCACAACGCCAGGTCGTGGCCCGCTTCGAGGAGGATTCTTGAGCACGAAACACCGGGGGCGCTTCGAGGGTGCGCCGGTCACCCGGAAACTGCCCGCGCCGGCAGGCGGCGTGAAGTTGGAGACCTTCGTGCCGTGGCGGCTGGTGCCTCGCGGCCTCAAGCGCGCGGTGATCACGCCGCCAGGCTCGGCGAAGGCGGTGGAGGCTCATTCGTCGTGGGCCGAGCCGGCGCACTCCGTCGCCACGGACACAGCCTTGATGCGTTCGCTCGGGATGGCGCACCACTGGCAGCGCCTGCTCGCCGAGCAGCGCGTGGCCTCGGTGGCCGACATTGCGAAGGCCGAGGGGCTGGACACATCCCAGGTCCACCGACTGATGCGGCTGACCTTGTTGGCGCCGGAGGTGTTGGAGCGCCTGGTCAACATGCCAGACCTGCCGGTCGAGCGGCTTCTGGGTCGCCCGTGGCCGTATGGCTGGGACGATCAAGTCCGGGTGCTGGACACGATACGCTGACCGCCAAGTGGCACCAGAGCCGCCGTCGGGCGGCTTTTTTGTTGCCCAACGTCGTGCCGGTCGCCGTCGCGGACCAGTTGCCGATCCCAACTGACGCCTCTAAGCCGTTGAATCAGCGGGGGGCGGTCCGGGGAGCCCTCCACGGAGCGCAGAGAAAAACAGAGAACAGAGAGGCCCTGAGGCTCGGAGGGCGGCGTGGGTGCGGCCATCGCGTCCGCAAGATCACACTGCGAACACGCGCCAACACGCGGGGAACAGGCAAGAAAAAAGGCCAACCGAGAACGGTTGGCCTTGGGTAAATGGTGGACCGGGGTCACTCGCACTGTGGTCGGAAAGCCGCATGGATTCTCGCTTTCAGCTATCCGCAGTGAATGAGTTACCCGGAAAGTTACCCGGTTGGCAGGGCGCTTACCGCCTCATCGTCAGCTTTCATCAATGGCTCTCCGCTGCGCCCGCAGCGCCGAATTCAGCACCCGGGCCAGCTCGCGCAGCCGCTCGCGGTGCCCGCCCTTGAAGGGATTGCGCGCCGCCCGGGCTTTGCCTTCATCGGTCCGCGGGCCGGTGGACTTTTCCCAGGGCTTCCACTCGCGGATCAGCGCCGCCTGCCGCGCCCGACGCTCGGGGGTCCAACCATTGCCCATGCTGCTGCTCCAATAGTTCGCTCGGCGCGGTCGCCGAATTCGCCGCGGGCGCGGGCCCGTCCGCGCGTACCGTCGCGCCAGCCCCTGCACCACCGTTGTTCACCTGCTGCGGCCCGTGCGAGATGTTCGCCTGACGCGCGTACACCACCGGCGGATTCTTGATCGCCGCCAGCGTTTCCAGCGTCGCCCGGCACTGCGCCTGCGCCTTCAGGGCCAGCCGCATATAGGTGTCCATCGCGCCCAGGTACTCGCCCATGTTCAGCGCCGCCCGCCTGCTCAGTTCGCCGAAGATGGCATTCAGCGCCACCGCTTGCGCCACCAGCATCCCCTCGGCGGCGGCCAGGCTCCCGCCCTTCACCGCGGCGGATGCTTCGTCCAGAGCCTTGACGCTTTCCGTCAGGCTCACATCCCCCAGGGCGCCCTTGCTGAACAGCGTTGTCACGTAGGCATTGACCGGGCCGCCTTCGATCATCAGTTCAGCGGTCAGCCGCTCGGTGGACTTGTCAGCTGGCGCCGCCACTTCAAGCCGCGGGCTGGTGGCGGGTTTCGGATCGGGCTTCTTCTTGGTCGGCATCGAATCACCTCGCAGGGTTGAAACCGGGGCACGCCTGAAACGTCGTCACCAGATCGGCCGCCAGCTCACGCGCCACGTCGGCGGCCTTGTGGTTGCCGCAGCGCCAGCCCGTCGCCGCCGTGCCGGCCAGGTGGCGGCATTCCAAGCAAAACACCCGATGGTCGGCATGCATGTCGCGCAGGTGCAGCCGCTCGGCCAAGTCGTCGGCATCCTGTTCACCGAAGCCACGCCGCCGGATGCGCTGTACGCGGCCCTGAAACCGCCCGATGGCGGCATCGTCCCAGGGCTCGGCGTGCGCCGTATCGGCGTCGGCCCGCGACAGCCTGTAGGGCCGATCCGTGGTCTTGGCGGGCATCGCCTCGAAGGCAGCGCAGCCGGCAGCGTGCCCCGGCTCGGGCCACACGATGCCGAAGCCAGCGCCGGCCGGGATCAGCCCGGCGGCCTCGGGCTGCGCGCAGGTGCCGCGTGGCAGGCAGTGGGTGCAGTCGGCGCAGGCCGGGGCCGGCGGCGCCTCGGCGTCGGACTCGTGCCCCGCCGAATGCTGCAGGGGCTCAGGGGGGCACCCTTGAGAACCTAGAGAACCCGGTTTGCCAGGTTCTCTAGGGTCCGCCTTGGGGGCTTCCAGGCTTTTCAGCCGCGCGAGCCAGCTCATGCCGCCACCCGCTTCAACAGGGCCGGGTGAACGAGAAACCGCTCACCAGGCCGACCGCCGCTTGCACCCGTGGGCACGGCCTCGCGCGCCAGCCATCCATAGTCCGCCAGCACGTTTGCCGCCTTGCGCACGGCCTCGGCGCTGGTCAGGCCCGCCCAGCCCTTGACCGACACGCGCCAGGGCTCAAAGGCCTGCCACTTCGTGCCGTCGCTGTCTTGCAGCTTGCCGGCCCTGATCTTGGCCAGCAGAGCATGGGCGCCTGCCGTTTCGGGGATCACTGCTGCGGCATACAGCCGCTCGGCATGGGTGCGCAGGTAGTCGGCCCACGCCAGCGCGCGTATCAGCTCGCGGTCGTGGATCAGGCCTGCGCTCTCGGGCGTGTCCACCAGGGCGAAGATCAGCGCCAGCGCCGGCACCAGCTTTCGATATTTGGCCAGGTGCGAGACCAGGGCCGGGTGCAGTGCTTCGCCGCGCAGCTCCGTTTCAAAGGGCACCAGCCATTTGACGAACAGGTCTTGCGCCTCGGGTGTGAACCTCCATTCTTGGGGGTCGGTGTCGGCCACTGGCTGCAAGGCATTCAGCCGCTCGAAAACGGCCCATGCCGCCTGCTTCGCCGGGGTGTCGGGCCACTGGTCCACATAGACGAACTCGGGCGCCACGTCGGGCCACACGGTCAACCCGAACCGCTGCAACAGCCCGTCATCACCCGCGCCACCGGCCACCGCCTCGCGCACGTAGCTTTGCACCTTGCCCGGCTGAATCCCGCCCAGCATGGCCAGGCACACGCGGGGCACGAAGCTTTCCCCGCGCCCCACGCGATCGACCGCGTGCCCTTGATTGCCGTCATAGCCCGTCAGGTAGAAGCCGCGCGCGCCTTCCTGCCCCTGCCGATCCATCGCACACAGCAGCCCGTGCAGTTCATCCCGAAAGACGGTCAGGCCCCACGGGTTCACCGTCAGCAGGTCCGCCAGCTTCTCCACGGTGGCATCGTTGACGAGATAGCGCCGGGCGACCGGCTCGGCGGGCAGGTCCGCCGGCTGCAACAGCGCGCGCGCCTTCGCCGGGTCTTTGCTGGCCTGCACTGCTGCCTGTTTCTCGTTTTGCTTCGCCGCCAGCTCGGCCACCTTGCAGTCAAGCTCCCAGGCCTCGTGCGCAGCCTTCCACTGTTCACGCTCGGCGGCCTCAAGCCTTTGCAGCGGTGCCAGCACCTGCGCCAATGCCGGGCTCTTCATCACGCCAGGGCGACCGACAATCTGCCCCCACAGGTTCGGCACCACCCGCCAATCGTCCCGCGCCTTGGGTGCCACCACGGCCCGCGCCCCGATCAAGCCCGACAGGGCGACCACGGCGCCCACCGCCGGAAAGTCGATCGGGCATTGCATCCGGTGGGCAATGTCGGCCACCCAGCCGCGCAAGGCCTCGGGCAGCATGTGCGCGTCGAAGGGGGCCACCGGGGGCAGGCCGTCCGGCAGGGGGGCCGGATCAGGCCAGGCCTCGGGCGCGGTGTCGGGCGCGGTGTCGGGCGCGGTGTCGGCCACTCGCGGCCGGGCCGGTGTCTGCTGACGATCCATGCCCAGGATGCGTGCCGCCTCGCGCACAGCCGCGCGCATGTCGCCGCCGTGCGCCAGCACGCACCAGGCACTGAAGGCGTCGTGCGCATGCTCACCGGCCAGCGGGTCGGCGCCGTGGTGGCTGAAGATGCGCGCGGAGTCGGGCAGCTTCACGACGCCAGGCTCTCCCGTCGTGCTCTGCGGCCACACCCAGCGATCACGCCCAGCGGGCTTGTAGCCGTGCGATTCGAGGATCGCTCCTACGTCGTGCGCCGCGTTGAAGGCGTCGATCACGGATGCGCCCTCGGTGCCCTTGCTGCGCCCCGGCGGCGGGGTGGCGCTGGCTCGCGCCGCCGACAGCATGGCGTCCACGTCCAGGGGCTGACCTTCAACGATGGCAGTCTCGGCCAGGTGTTCACGCTCGGCCGGGCAGCGGGGCAGGTAGTACAGCCGCGCCGGCTCCAGGCATCCCGCGTCGAAGGCATCACCGATGCCCAGCAGTCGCGCAACGTGCAGCCCCAGGGGCTTGACCTCATCTGGGCGGATCGGCCGCGAAGGGACGATGGTGATGCGGTAGCGCGGCCCTAAGGTGCCGCCGTCGCCGGTCGGTTCTTCGTGGCTGTAGCTGGTGGCCAGCGCCGCCGCGATGCCGCGCAATTCCAGCTCGGCCGCCACCGATTGCAGCGGCGGCGGCAGCGGGCCGGCCACGCGCTTAGTGCCGTCCGGCTGACGCTCGCACTTCGCTTCCACGTCAAGGGCCAGCGCCGACACGTCGGCCACGCGCTCGGCCTTGCGGTCGCCGGGCTCGATCCTCGCGGGCATCCATCCCGGGCCATCCTTGGGGCCGATGCGGTGCCGGGTTAGTCCGCGCGTCAACTCTGCCCAGGTCTTGAACTCCAGCGCACGGACGGGTGCGGCCTTGTGGTCTACCCGGGCCACAGCGAAAACGGGTTCACTCATAGGCCACCCCCCGCCATGCGCTGCACCAGGGCCAGCACGTCATCGCGCGCGGCCTCGAAGCCGGCCACGGCGGCGGCCAGGGCCTCGGCTCCGTGGACGGTGCCGATGCAGGCGCCGTGTGTGTGGCGCAGCAGCCATGCCGCCGGGCCGATGCTGCGGGCTTCGATGCCCAGCAGCGCGGCGCGGGCTATCGCGGGTGCGGCTGCCTTGGCAGAATCCGGGGCGCTTGCTTCCCTGACTTCCCCGACTTGGCCGACGTTCCCCGCGTCGGCCTTGTCACTTGTGGGCGTGGCTGGCCCCGGGGCTGCGGCCCCGACGTGATGGCGGGCGCGCATGGATCACACACCCCCCTGCGTGGCGCCGCCCTTGCGCCTTGCCTTTGCGATGCTGCTGGCCTTGCGTGCCTGCGTCAGCATCTCCGTGCCGCGCCCCGGCAGCTCGGCAAATCGGCGCCAGAAATCAGCCACGTCGGATACTCGCCAGCGTGTGCAGCGAGGGGCACGAATAACCGGCTGCGGCGCCTCGCCGCTGGCAACCTTCTCATGCCACCAGCTCACTGACATGGAGCCACCGGCGGCGCATGTTTGCGCGTCAATTAGCGCAACGTCGGCGAGGGCTGAAGGAAGAACCTGCACCGCGTTCGATCGCGGCAATTGGGATGAGTTGGGCATTGCGGCTCCAAGTGAAATAGAACGCGGCCGGTTGGCCGTTTCGATTCCGTCTTGGTGGCAGACGCCCGACTTCTCGGGTCGCACGCATCGTGCGCAATTACTCACCGCGCCCGTGAGGGCCGTCCAATGCTGGTGGCAGCGTCCTTGGAGGGGGACTGCGCGATCGCGCAATGCGGGCGTTTGTGGCCCTTACTCACCTGACGCGAATCATAGCGCAGCGTTTGCTCGGAACTGCAACGCCCCTATCTCACGCTCATTGGCGCGTGCAGCGCCCCAGCACTTTGCCGACAAAGAGGTTGGCACCATCGTGCTCTCCGAAGCCGCTGCGCGTTCGCGTGAACACTGCAATCCCTCTTGCTTCATCGACTGTCCACACCTCCAGCGTAGCTCGGTCAGAGTCTCCGGCTACACACATGACCGCAGCCGGGGACATCGTGGTGCAACGCATGTCGTCATGGTTGCTGACCATTCCTCTGCCTTCGGTGCTCACGATGAAGACGGCCGGCGCGTACTTGCCAAATCCGTCCGGCACCATCTTGTACGCATCGGACTTTGAAACTGAAACACCTTTGAACTCGCCCACCGTCCAGCAACGCGCCAGTCCATCAGTGCAGCAAATGCTCAGCACAGCCAGCGCGATGATGCTTTTCATGATCGATTCTCCGGTCTCGGCGGTCACGCAACCTTCAGTGAAAAGACATGCGCACCGTCTCGCAGTCGATCTAGATAGTCGGCCCACTTCACCATCAACTCGCGCCGCTGATCCAGGAACTGCGTCCGGTTGTAGGCGCGACCCAAGGAGTCGCCGACCGCATGCGCGAGCTGCGCCTCGATCACATCGGGCGCAATACCCAGCCGCTCGGCGGCCATCGTGCGCGCCATCGCACGGAAGCCGTGTGCCGTAGCTGTCTCGCGGTCAAAGCCCATGCGGCGCAGTGCCACGTTTACCGTGTTCTCGCTCATCGGGCGCTCGCCGGTGAGCAAGCTCGGGAAGCAGTAGCGCCGCCCCACGCCGCCGGTCAGGGCGGCCAGGTCGCGGAATATCGCCACGGCCTGCGGCGCCAGCGGCACCAGGTGCGGCGTGCCGTTCGCCTTGTCGGCCTTCTTCCGCTTCATCAGGGAAGCGGGGATCGTCACCGTTGCTGTGTCCAGATCGACCCAGGCCCATTCAAGCTGCCGCAGCTCACCGGGCCGCAGGAACAGCAGCGCCGACAGCGCCAGCGCTGCGCGCGTCACCGGATGGCCGGCATAGTCGCCCATGGCGCGCAGCAACTCGCCGGCCCGCTTGGGGTCTACGATGGCGGCATGGTGGCGCGTGGGCACCGGGCGCAGCGCCTCGCGCAGATCGGCCGCCGGGTTTCGCGTGCAGTAGCCGGCCGCGATGCCGAACCGGAACACCTGCCCGCAGGCATCCTTGATCCGGTGCGCGGTTTCGATGGCGCCGCGCGCCTCGACCTTGCGCAGCACCTGCAGCAGCTCGGGCGCTTCGACTTCGGCAATCGGCCGCCGGCCGATCCACGGGAAGGCGTCCTGCTCCAGCCTGATCCGGGTCCGCTCGGCGTGGCCGGCACTCACCTTGACCTCATGCACCGTGGACAGCCACTCACGGGCCACGGCCTCAAAGGTGCCCGGGGCGGGCATGCCTTGGGCCACCAGCTCGGCGGCCTGCGCCGCGGCCTTGCGCTCCGCCTTCGCCGCCTTGCGGGCTTCGCTAGGGTCAACGCCGGCCGCGGCTTGCCGGCGGGCCTCGTCCCGCTTCTGGCGGGCTTGAGCCAAGCTCACGTCCGGATAGGTGCCCAAGCTAAGCATGCCCTCTTTGCCGTCGCGCCAGTAGCGCCAGCGCCACCAACCCGAGCCGTTCGGACGGGCCTCCAGGTGCAGTCCGCCACCGTCGCTCACCTTGCGCGCCTTGCCCGACTCGGCCGCGGCCTTCATGGCAGCGAGGATCGCCTTGTTGCTCAGCAATTCAGATGCCGCCATCTTGGGTAACTCCGACAGGGTTGACCGGGTAACTTGACCGACCAGCTACCCGGTCGGAGTCGTATTACCCGGGATGTTACCCGGTCAGTTACCCGGTGCAAGTGGCCCTCTCTGACCTCATGCGGGCATGAAAAAAGCGCTAAGGCTTTGATTTCCTTAGCGCTTTGTTCGTTTCTGGCCCTATGCGGGCCGTTGACTGGTGGAACCGGGGGGAATCGAACCCCCGTCCGCAAGCCATCACCGGACGGTTCTACATGCGTAGCTGACTGATTTGAGTCTGAGGGCCTGAGTCGCGCAGCAGCACGCTACCCAATCCCCGAGTCACTTGAATTTGAGCCCGTGCCGAATGACGCGGCGCAGGCCGATCCGATGTGAATGACCTCGCAGCCCTTGGTCTTGCGACCTCAGACCCAGCCCATCGGAGAGCTGTTGCGAGGCTCGCCGGTGTTAAGCGGCGAGGGCGAAACGTTCGTCGTTCGCAGTTACTTGTTTCCAGTGGATTTACGAGCGTACTGGTGCTCGGCATGCCCCGCGCCGGCTCCGCACCCACGTCGAAGCCAAGTCGGTCCCATGGGCACGATCTTAGGGCAAGTCGAGCCAGTTCAAGAGATCGCTCGGCGATTGCAGGATCGCATCGGCGCCCCAGCGCTCGATCTTCGGGTCGGGGCCGAGGTAGCCCCAGGCGGCAGCGAGCGTCGTCATGCCCGCGCTTTGCCCCGCGTGCATGTCGCGCTCGTCATCGCCGACGTAGATGCACTGGTCGGCCGGATGGCGCAATCGGCGGGCCGCTTCGAGCAGGGGTTCGGGATGCGGCTTGAGGTGGGGCGTGCTGTCGCCGCAGACGAGCACGGAGAGCCGGTGCCGCAGACCCAGGCCGACGAGCAGCGGCTCGGCCAGGTGAAGCGCCTTGTTGGTGACGACGCCCCAAGGGCACTGCAGCGCGTCCAGCCGCGCGAGCAGGGCGGGGATGGCGGCGAAGACGGTCGTGGACTGCAGCAGCCGTTGCTCGTAGAGCGCGAGGAAGGCCTGGCGCATCGCGGCATAGCCGGGCGCCTCCGCGGTCAAGCCGAACCCCGCGGCAAGCATACCGCGCGCGCCCGAACCGGCACGCGGCCGGTACGCGTCCAAGGGCAGCGCTTCGAGACCCTGCTGCTGGCGGAGCTGATTCGCGGCGCCGGCCAGGTCCGGAGCGCTGTCGACGAGCGTGCCGTCGAGATCGAAGAGGATCACGCGCGAAGGCATCAGGGCCCAGGCTTGCGGCAAGCCAGGAGGTAGTTGACGCTGGTGTCGGAGGCAAGCCGATAGCGTCGCGTGACGGGGTTGTAGCTCACGCCCTGGCTGGCGACCAACTCGAGCCCGGCTTCGCGCACGTGATGCGCGAGTTCGCTCGGACGCAGGAAACGGCTGTACTCGTGCGTGCCCCGCGGCAACAGTTCAAGGACGTACTCGGCGCCGACGATGGCGAAGAGGAAGGCCTTGAGGTTGCGATTGATGGTCGAGAAGAAGATCCAGCCACCGGGTCGCGCCAGGGTGGCGCAGGCACGAACCGTGGACGCCGGGTCAGGCACATGCTCGAGCAGTTCCATGCAGGTGACGACGTCGAAGCCGCCGGCCTGCTCCTGCGCCAGAGCCTCGGCGCTCATCTCGAGGTAGTCGAGGTTCTCGATTCCCGACTCGAGGGCGTGCAGACGGGCCACGCCAAGCGCCTTGGCGGCAAGATCGATCCCGGTGACGAGGGCTCCCTGGGCCGCCATGGCCTCGGCCAGAATGCCGCCGCCGCAGCCGACATCGAGCACGCGCTTGCCGCCGATCGAGGCAAGGCCGTCGATCCAGGCCAGGCGCAGCGGATTCATCTCGTGCAGCGGCCGGAACTCGCTTTCCTTGTCCCACCAGCGATGGGCGATGCTGCCGAATTTCTCGAGTTCGTGGGCGTCGACGTTGCTCATCGCTGAAGGCCGGGCCCTGCACGCCCGGCTTGCGCTTGGAAAAAGCGAAACCCCGCCGGCTGGCGGGGTTTCCGTGCCCGCCGGGGCGGGAGATGTCGACCCCCGCCTGGGGCGGGGGCCGGCCATGCGGCCGCGGCAGCGCCGCTTACTTCTTGTTCCGCGTGCCCACGACCTCGATCTCGACGCGGCGATTCTTCGCGCGGCCTTCGGAGGTCTTGTTGTCGGCGACGGGCTGCTTCTCGCCCTTGCCTTCGGTGTAGACACGGTTCTTCTCGACGCCCTTGCCGACCAGATAGGCCTTCACGGCGTCGGCACGACGCACGGAGAGCGCCTGGTTGTAGGCGTCGGTGCCAACGCTGTCGGTGTGGCCGACGGCAATGATCACCTCGAGGTTGATGCCCTGGGTCTTGCCGACCAGGTCGTCGAGCTTGGTCTTGGCCTCGGGCTTGAGCACCGACTTGTCGAAGTCGAAGAAGGCGTCGGCGGCGAAGGTGACCTTCTCGCTGACAGGCGCCGCGGGCGCGGCCGCAGCAGCGGGAGCGGCTGCCGGAGCCGGTGCCGGGGCTGCCGCCGGAGCCGGCGCGGGGGCCGGGGCCGGCGCCGGGGCCGGAGCCGGAGCCGGAGCGGCTGCCGCAGGCTTCACCGCGCCGTCGCAGTTCTCGGCCGCCGTGGCCGGGGTCCACGTTGCATCGCGCCAGCAGAGCTCATTGGTGCCGTTCTTCCACACCAGCGACCCGTCGGCGTTGCGCCAGTTATCGACGGATTTCGCCTGGGCGAAGGCAGTGATCGGGGCGGCAAGCGCGGCGGCAGCGATCAGTGCCGCCACCTTGGTCAGGTTCTTCATGTTTCTCCTCTCGATGAAAGCCGCAGCTAGGCCTGCGAAACGTCAAGAACAACGGGAATACGACGGACAAGCGCTCGAAAGCAGAGGTGAATGCGAGCGCTTGTCACTCGAAAGGCATTGTGCCATAGGGCCTTCCACGGGCTTGATTTTGAAGGCGCTCCCGTTCCGGTCGACAGCGCTTGTTGCGCATGCGCGACATGGCCGGCCGCTTAGAATCCCGCACTTTCGCCCGGACGACCGGCTGCCCCTGGCCGAGCCCGGCGGCGATTGTGCGCCGCGCGCCGCTTCATGACTCAGTTCGCCAAGGAAACTTTCGCCGTCAGCCTCGAAGAGGAGATGCGCCGGTCCTATCTCGATTACGCCATGAGCGTGATCGTCGGGCGCGCGCTCCCGGATGCCCGCGACGGCCTCAAGCCCGTGCATCGCCGTGTGCTGTTCGCGATGCACGAGTTGAACAACGACTGGAACCGACCGTACAAGAAGAGCGCGCGCATCGTCGGCGACGTCATCGGCAAGTACCACCCGCACGGTGACTCGGCGGTGTACGACACCATCGTGCGCATGGCGCAGGACTTCAGCCTGCGCCACATGCTGGTCGACGGCCAGGGCAACTTCGGCAGCGTCGACGGCGACAACGCGGCGGCGATGCGCTACACCGAGATCCGCCTGGCGAAGATCGCGCACGAGATGCTGGCCGACATCGACAAGGACACGGTCGACTACGCCCCCAACTACGACGGCAGCGAGAAGGAGCCGACGGTGCTGCCGGCGCGGCTGCCCAACCTGCTCGTCAACGGCGGTACCGGCATCGCGGTGGGCATGGCCACCAACATCCCGCCCCACAACCTCTCGGAGATCGTCGACGCCTGCCTGCATCTGCTGCAGAACCCCGAGGCGTCGATCGACGAGCTGATGGAGATCGTGCCGGCGCCGGACTTCCCCACGGGCGGCATCATCTACGGCCTGAACGGCGTGCGCGAGGGCTACCGCAGCGGGCGCGGCAAGGTGGTGATGCGCGCCAAGTGCCACGTCGAGGACATCGGCAAGGGCGAGCGGCAGGCGATCATCGTCGACGAGATCCCCTACCAGGTCAACAAGAAGACGCTGCAGGAGCGCATCGCCGAGCTCGTGCACGAGAAGAAGCTCGAGGGCATCAGCCACATCCAGGACGAATCCGACAAGTCCGGCATGCGCGTGGTGATCGAACTCAAGCGCGGCGAAGTGCCCGAGGTCGTGCTCAACAACCTCTACAAGCAGACGCAGCTGCAGGACAGCTTCGGCATCAACATGGTCGCGCTGGTCGACGGCCAGCCGCGCCTGTGCAACCTCAAGCAGCTGCTGGAGATCTTCCTCGAGCATCGGCGCGAGGTGGTGACGCGGCGCACCGTGTTCGAGCTGCGCAAGGCGCGCGAGCGCGGCCACGTGCTCGAAGGCCTGGCGGTGGCGCTGGCCAACATCGACGAGTTCATCGAGGCCATCAAGGCCAGCCCGACGCCGCCGCTGGCCAAGGCGGCACTGATGGGCAAGAGCTGGGACAGCACGCTGGTGCGCGAGATGCTGGCCCGTGCCGAAGGTCAGACGCCCGGTGGGCGCGCGGCCTATCGGCCCGAAGGGCTGCCCGCCGGCTACGGGATGCAGCAGGATGGGCGCTACCGGCTCTCCGAGGAGCAGGCGCAGGAGATCCTGCAGATGCGCCTGCAGCGGCTCACCGGCCTCGAGCAGGACAAGATCGTTGCCGAGTACCGCGAGGTGATGGCGCAGATCGCCGACCTGCTCGACATCCTCGCCACCCCGGCGCGCGTCACCGCCATCATCGTCGACGAGCTGGCCGCGCTGCGACAGGAGTTCGGGCAGACGAAGCTCGGCGCGCGGCGCAGCTTCATCGAGCGCAACGCGCAGGAGTTGGGCACCGAGGACCTGATCACGCCCACCGACATGGTGGTGACGCTCTCGCACACCGGCTACATCAAGAGCCAGCCGCTGGTGGAGTACCGCGCGCAGCGCCGCGGCGGGCGCGGCAAGCAGGCCACGCAGACCAAGGAAGACGACTGGATCGACCAGCTCTTCATCGCCAACACGCACGACTGGATCCTGTGCTTCAGCGACCGCGGGCGCGTCTACTGGCTCAAGGTGTGGGAGGTGCCGCAGGGCGGGCGCGCCAGCCGCGGCAAGCCGATCGTCAACATGTTCCCGCTGCAGAGCGGCGAGAAGATCACCGTCGTGCTGCCGCTCACCGGCGAGGCGCGCAGCTTCCCCGGCGACCACTACGTCTTCATGGCCACGGCGCTGGGCACGGTGAAGAAGACGGCGCTCGACGGCTTCAGCAACCCGCGCAAGGCCGGCATCATCGCCGTCGATCTCGACGAGGGCGACCACCTCATCGGCGCCGCACTCACCGACGGCAAGCACGACGTCATGCTCTTCAGCGACGGCGGCAAGGCGGTGCGCTTCGACGAGGACGACGTGCGCGCGATGGGCCGCAACGCGCGCGGCGTGCGCGGCATGGCGCTCGAGCCCGGGCAGAGCGTGATCGCCATGCTGGTGGCCGAGGACGAGTCGCAAAGCGTGCTCACCGCCACCGAGAACGGTTACGGCAAGCGTACCTCGATCGTCGAGTACACGCGCCACGGACGCGGCACCAAGGGCATGATCGCGATCCAGCAGAGCGAGCGCAACGGGCGCGTCGTCGCCGCCACCCTGGTGCGCCCCGCCGACGAGATCATGCTCATCACCGACACCGGCGTGCTGGTGCGCACGCGCGTGGCCGAGATCCGCGAGCTCGGGCGCGCCACGCAGGGCGTGACGCTGATCGCGCTCGACGACGGCGCCAAGCTCTCGGGCCTGCAGCGCATCGTGGAGAACGACGCCCAGGCGCAGGAAGCCGCCGACAGCGGCGAGGACAACGGCTCGGCCGGCGATGACGGCCCGGAGGACGCATGAAGCGCACTGCCCTGAAAGTCGGCCTGCTGGCCGCATCCCTGACGCTGGCCCTGGCGGCGCACGCGCAGACGCCGGCCCCCGCGGCCTCGGCGGCGAAAAAGGTACTGGCGGCAAAGATCGTCAAGCTGCAGCAGCCGGGGATCGATCTGGTGGCACGCCAGCTCGTCGAGCAGCCGGTGATGCAGATCCTGCAGCAGGCCAACATCGTCATGCAGCAGCGCGTGGCCCCCGATCGCCGCCAGGCCGTGGCCGCCGACATCCAGGCCGACGCACGCAAGTACGCCGAGGAACTGGGCCCTCTCGTTCGCGACAAGGCGAGCAAGCTCGCGCCCGGCATCCTGCAGCCCATGCTCGAGGAGAAGTTCACCGAGGAGGAGCTGAAGCAGATCATCGCCATCATCGAGTCGCCGGTGAACCGCAAGTACCAGGCCATGGGCCCCGAGCTGCAGCGCGCGCTCGGGCAGAAGCTGGTGGAGGAGATGAAGCCGGCCATCGAGCCCCGGTTCAAGGCGCTGGCGCAGAGCGTGCAGGGAAGACTGCAGCCAGCCACGGGTGCGTCGGCACCGACCAACGGCAAGTGATGGCCGAAGCCGCCTCCGGCCCGTCTGGACTGCTCGCGCTGCGCGAGCGGATCGACGCGCTCGATCGCGAACTGCTGGCCTTGCTCAACCGTCGTGCGGCCCTGGCGCAGGAAGTGGGCGAGATCAAGAAGCGCGACGGCTCGCCGGTGTTTCGCCCGGAGCGCGAGGCGCAGGTCATCGACGGCCTGAAGGCGGTCAACGCCGGCCCGCTGCAGAGCACGAGCGTGGCGCCGATCTGGCGCGAGATCATGTCGGCCTGCCGTGCCCTCGAGGCGCCGCTACGCGTGGCCTACCTGGGCCCGGCCGGGACCTTCAGCGAGGAGGCGACCCTCGGCTATTTCGGCAGCTCGATCGTCCGCGTGCCGTGCGCGAACCTGGACGAAGTCTTTCGCCGCGCCAGCGCCGGCGCGGTGGATTTCGGCGTGGTGCCGATCGAGAACTCGACCGAAGGGGTCGTGGCACGGGCGCTGGACCTGCTGCTGAACTCACCGCTCGTGATCGTCGGCGAGACCAGCCTCTTCGTGCGCCACAACCTGCTGCGCAAGGTCGACACGCTGGAGGGCGTGACGGCGGTGCTGGCGCACCCACAGGCGCTGGCGCAGTGCCACGAGTGGCTCTCGCTGCACCTGCCCGGGGTGGAGCGGCGCCCGGTATCGAGCAACGCCGAGGGCGCGCGGCTGGCTTCGCTGGACCCGGCGCTGGCGGGCATCGCGGGCGCGCGCGCGGGCAGCGCGTTCGGGCTGCACGTGGTGGCGCCGGCGATCCAGGACGACCCGAGCAACCGCACGCGCTTCGTCATCGTCGCGCTGCCCGCAAGCCATCCGCAGCCGCGGGCGACCGGGCACGACTGCACGAGCCTCGTGGTCTCCGTGCCCAACGAGCCGGGCGCGGTGCACGACCTGCTCGTGCCGCTGAAGAAGCATGGCGTCTCGATGTCGCGCCTGGAATCGCGGCCGGCACGCTCGGGGCAGTGGGAGTACTACTTCTACATCGATGTCGTCGGACATCCCGAGCAGCCGGCGGTGGCGGCAGCCCTCGAGGAACTGCGCGTCGTCTGCGCGTTCTTCAAGCTGCTCGGCAGCTACCCGGTGGACGCGCATTGAACCGGGTCCGACCGATTCGACGACCGCAGACGCGATGGACGGCGCAAGGCAGATGTTCAACCAGTTGGGTGTGATCGGCTGCGGCCTCATGGGCGGATCCTTCGCGCTGGCGCTCAAGCGTGGCGGCCTGGTCAAGCGCGTCGTCGGCTACAGCAAGTCGCCTTCGACGACCGAGCGCGCGAGGAAGCTCGGCGTCATCGACGTCGCCGCCGAGTCGGCGCTGCTGGCGGTCTCGGGCTCGGACATCGTGCTGCTGTCGGTACCGGTGGCGGCCACGGAGGCCACGTTCAAGGCCATACGCCACCTCGTCGAGCCCGGCGTGCTGGTGATGGATGTCGGCAGCACCAAGCGCGACGTCGTCGATGCCGCCCGCCGCGTGCTGCGCGAGCGCGTGGGTGCCTTCGTACCCGCGCACCCGATCGCCGGCAAGGAAATGGCGGGCATCCAGCATGCCGATGCCGCGCTCTACAGCGGCCGCCAGGTCATCCTCACGCCGCTGGCGCAGAACGCGCCGGAACTCGTGCAGAAGGCCACCGACGTGTGGTCGGCGATCGGCAGTCAGGTGCTGAAGATGACGCCGGAGAACCACGACGCCGCCTTTGCTGCAGTCAGCCACCTGCCGCACCTGCTGGCCTTCGCCTACTTCAGCGCCGCCGTCAACCAACCGCAGGGCCGCGACTACCTCTCGCTCGCCGGCCCGGGATTCCGCGACTTCACGCGCATTGCCGCCAGCTCGCCCGAGATGTGGCGCGACATCCTGGTCGCCAACCGCGAGGAGGTGCTGAAGCAGTCGCAGCGCTTTCGCCACGTGCTGGATGCGCTCGAGCACGTCATCCGCGAGGGCAACGCCGACGCGCTGGAAGACCTCATCCGGGGTGCCGCCGAAGGCCGTGCCGCCTGGCAGATGAGCGCCCCCAAGGTGCCCGGCGGCCGCTAAGACCGGCGCCGGGCCCGCCCATGCTCGACCTGCCGCACCTGGATCTGCCGCCGCTGCGCGAGGCCGCGGGCAGCGTCCACCTGCCGGGCTCGAAGTCGATCTCCAACCGCGTGTTGCTGCTGGCCGGCCTGGCCGATGGCGTGACCGAGGTTCGCGACCTGCTCGACAGCGACGACACGCGGGTCATGCTCGACGCGCTGCAGGCCCTGGGCTGCGGACTCGAGCGCGACGGCCCGCGGCTGCGCGTGCGCGGCCTGGGCGGGCGGCTGCAGGTGCACGAGGCCGATCTTTTCCTCGGCAACGCCGGCACCGCGATGCGGCCCTTGACCGCGGCGCTGGCGGTGCTCGCCGCGACGCAGGGCGGGGCGTTCACGCTGCGCGGCGTGCCGCGCATGCACGAACGGCCGATCGGGGACCTCGTCGAGGCGCTGCGGCCGCTGGGCTGCACGATCGACGAGCTCGGCACACCCGGCTACCCGCCGCTGCGCGTGCGCGGCCAGGCCGGCGGGCGGCTGGCCCTGGCCGCGCCGATCCGGGTGCGCGGCGACGTCTCGAGCCAGTTCCTCACCGCGCTGCTGCTGGCGCTGCCGCTGGCAGCCGGCGACGCGCCGGTGGTGATCGAGGTGCAGGGCGAGCTCATCTCCAAGCCCTACGTCGAGATCACGCTGGCGCTGCTGGCGCGCTTTGGCATCGCCGTGCCACGCGAGGGCTGGAGCCGCTTCACGATTCCCAGGGGAAGCCGCTATCGCACGCCGGGCGTGATCCACGTCGAGGGCGACGCCTCCTCGGCCTCGTACTTCGTCGCGCTGGGGGCCATCGCCGCCACCGCTGCGCCGCTGCGCATCGAGGGCGTGGGCGGCGATTCGATCCAGGGCGACATCGGCTTCGTCGACGCCGCGCGCGCCATGGGGGCGGCGGTGCGGGCCGGACCGAACTGGCTCGAGGTGCGACGCGGCCGCTGGCCGCTGCAGGCGATCACGCTCGACTGCAACGCCATCCCCGACGCGGCCATGACGCTGGCCGTGATGGCCCTCTACGCCGGGGGCACGACGCGCCTGTCGGGCATCGCCAGCTGGCGCGTGAAGGAGACCGACCGCATCGCGGCGATGGCCGCCGAGCTCGCCAAGCTCGGCGCCGAGGTGCAAAGCGGCGAGGACTTCATCGTCGTCACGCCGCCGGCGACCTGGCGCGCAGCGACGCTTGCCACCTACGACGACCACCGCATGGCGATGTGCCTGTCGCTGGCCGCCTTCAACGCGCTGGCCGGCGCACGGCCGGCCGTGCCCATCCGCATCGAGGACCCGGCCTGTGTGGCCAAGACATTCCCGGACTACTTCGAGGCCTTGCTCGGCGTCGTGCGGGCCGACCCGGCGGAGGTGCCGGTGATCACCGTCGACGGCCCCTCGGCCTCGGGCAAGGGGACGCTGGCGTCGGCGCTGGCGCGCCGGCTCGGCTGGCACTTCCTGGATTCCGGCGCCGTCTACCGTGCCACGGCGCTGGCCGCCGTGCGCGCGGGCGTGGCGCTCGACGATGAAGCGGCGCTGGCGCGCACGGCCGCAGGCCTGGCGCTGCACTTCGACGGCGAGCGCATCCTGCTGGCCGCAGCGGACGTGAGCGACGAGCTGCGCCGCGAGGACACCGGCGCGCTGGCCTCGCGCGTGGCCGCATTGCCCGCGGTGCGGCAGGCGCTGCATGCGCTGCAGCTGTCGTTTCGGCGGGCGCCCGGGCTGGTCGCCGACGGCCGCGACATGGGCACGACGATCTTCCCGCGGGCGCCGCTCAAGGTCTTCCTCACCGCAAGTGCCGCCGAGCGCGCCCGGCGCCGGCATAAGCAGTTGATTTCAAAGGGAATCGAGGCTAACATCACCGACCTTTTGGCCGACATCGAGGCGCGAGACGCGCGGGATCGTTCCCGTGCGGCCTCCCCCTTGCAGGCGGCCGAGGACGCGCTGCTGCTCGACAACTCGCAGCTCGACGTCGACGCATCGGTCGACGTCGTGTTGCAGTGGTGGCGGCAGCGCAACCCGCTGGACGAAGGCCGCTGATCGGGTTCGCGATCGCGGCGTCTTGCAGCAGGCGCCAAGCCAGGTCCCACCGTCGCTTCCCGCCCAGGCCGCCAGGCCGACCCCGAGCGCAGTGGTTCATCGACCCCGACCCGCCACTTCCGTGGCAAGCATCGCCCGGCTCTGCTTCACCCCATCCCTCCGGGCACCAGGAAACTCCATGTCTTCAACCCAAACTGCCATCGCCGGTGGCGGCGAGTCCTTCGCCGCCTTGTTCGAAGAGTCGCTGAAGATCAGCGACATGCGCGTCGGAGAGGTCATCTCCGCCGAGGTGGTGCGCATCGACTTCAATCACGTCGTCGTCAACGCCGGCCTCAAGAGCGAGGCCTACATCCCGGTCGAGGAATTCAAGAACGACCAGGGCGAGCTCGAGGTGCAGGTCGGCGACTTCGTCGCCGTCGCCGTCGAGGCCGTCGAGAACGGCTACGGCGACACCATCCTCAGCCGCGACAAGGCCAAGCGCCTGGCCTCGTGGATGGCGCTGGAGAACGCGCTCGAATCGGGCGACTTCGTCACCGGCACGGTCAGCGGCAAGGTCAAGGGCGGCCTGACGGTCCTCGTCAACGGCATCCGCGCCTTCCTCCCCGGCAGCCTGCTCGACACGCGCCCGGTGAAGGACATGAGCCCGTTCGAGGGCAAGACGATGGAGTTCAAGGTCATCAAGCTCGACCGCAAGCGCAACAACGTCGTGCTGTCGCGCCGCGCGGTGGTCGAGGCCAGCATGGGCGAGGAGCGCGCCAAGCTGCTCGAGACGCTGACCGAAGGCGCCATCGTCGACGGCGTGGTCAAGAACATCACCGAGTACGGCGCCTTCGTCGACCTCGGCGGCATCGACGGCCTGCTGCACATCACCGACATGGCCTGGCGCCGCGTGCGCCATCCGACCGAGGTGGTGCAGGTCGGCCAGGAGCTGCAGGCCAAGGTGCTGAAATTCGACGCCGAGAAGAACCGCGTCAGCCTGGGCCTGAAGCAGCTCGGCGACGATCCGTGGCACGGCGTGTCGCGCCGCTACCCGACCGGCACGCGCCTCTTCGGCAAGGTCACGAACATCGCCGACTACGGCGCCTTCGTCGAGATCGAGCCCGGCATCGAGGGCCTGGTGCACGTCTCCGAGATGGACTGGACGAACAAGAACGTCGCCCCCGCCAAGGTGGTGAGCCTGGGCGACGAGGTCGAGGTCATGGTGCTCGAGATCGACGAGGACAAGCGCCGCATCAGCCTGGGCATGAAGCAGTGCCGGGCCAACCCGTGGGAGGAGTTCGCCGCCAACGTCAAGCGCGGCGACCGCGTCAAGGGGCCGGTCAAGTCGATCACCGACTTCGGCGTCTTCGTCGGCCTGGCGCAGGGCATCGACGGCCTGGTGCACCTCTCCGACCTGTCGTGGCACGAGCCCGGCGAGTCCGCGGTGCGCAACTACAAGAAGGGCCAGGAGGTCGACGCCATCGTCCTCGCCGTCGACGTCGAGCGCGAGCGCATCAGCCTGGGCATCAAGCAGCTGGACGTCGACCCGTTCACCAGCTTCACGACGCTCAACGACCGCGGCGCCATCGTCAACGGCAAGGTGAAGAGCGTCGACGCGCGCGGCGCCGAGATCGAGCTCAACGCCGACGTCACCGGCTACCTGCGCGCCAGCGAGATCAGCCGCGACCGCGTCGAGGACGCGCGCAACGTGCTGAAGGAAGGCGACGAGGTCTCGGTCATGGTCATCAACGTCGACCGCAAGATGCGCAGCATCCAGCTCTCGATCAAGGCCAAGGACCAGGCCGACCAGCAGGAAGCGATGCAGCGCCTCTCCGCCAGCAACGAGCGCGAGACCGCCGGCACCACCAGCCTGGGTGCCCTGCTGCGCGCCAAGCTGGACAAGAGCGGCGAGTAAGCTCGCCTCTCGCGACACGTCGGGGCCCACCGGCCCCGACGCCCCCGGGGATTCACCACCTTTGCGCGCCTCATGACGCGATCCGACCTCGTCACCCGGCTTGCCGAACGCTTCGCGCAGCTCACGCAGCGCGATACCGAGTTCGCCGTCAAGACGATGCTCGATGCGATGACCGACGCCCTCGCGCGCGGCTACCGCATCGAGATCCGCGGCTTCGGCAGCTTCTCGATCAACCGCCGCCCGCCCCGCATGGGCCGCAACCCGCGCAGCGGCGCGCAAGTGCTGATCCCCGAGAAGCTCGTCCCCCACTTCAAGCCCGGCAAGGCGCTGCGCGAGGCGGTGGACGCGCCGCAGGATGCGACCGCATCGCAACAGCGCGCGACGATCGACGGCTGAGCGCCGCGCGGGCGGCTCCTACAATGCGCCGCGCATGCGCATCCTGGTTTGGCTCTTTCGAGCCTTCCTCTTCTTCACGCTGTTCGCGTTCGCGCTGAACAACCTGCATCCGGTCACGGTGCACTGGTTCTTCGGCGTGCAGTGGGCCGCACCCCTGGTGATCGTCGTGCTGGTGGCCTTCGGCAGCGGCTGTGCGCTGGGCGTCCTGGCCATGGTCCCGGCCTGGTGGAAGCACCGCCGTCGCTCACGCGAAGCCACGCCCGCCGCGAACGCGGAGACGGCAGCCCCCGCGCGCGCGGCCGTCGCCGGCGCCGCGGCACCGGCACCGGATTCGGCCTTCCCTGCCGGCGCGCTGGCCGGCGACATCACGCACCCGCCGCGCGAGGGCCTGGGCCTGTAGGCCCGCGCCCCGGCCCGCTGCGTCGCCTCGCCGCACGCCCGCCTTTCGCCGATGAACTTCGACCTGCAGTGGCTGCTGATCGGCGCGCCGGTGGCCTTCGCGCTCGGCTGGATGGCTTCGCGCCTGGACCTGCGGCAGTTCCGCCGCGAACAGCGCGATGCGCCGCGCGCCTATTTCAAGGGCCTGAGCCTGCTGCTGGCCGAGCAGCAGGACAAGGCGATCGACGCCTTCATCGAGGCGGTGCAGAACGATCCGGACACGACCGAGCTGCACTTCGCTTTAGGCAACCTGTTCCGCCGCCGCGGCGAGTTCGAGCGTGCGGTGCGCGTGCACCAGCACCTGCTGCAGCGCGGCGACCTGCCGCAGGCCGAGCGCGAGCGCGCGCAGCACGAACTGGCGCAGGACTTCATCCGCGCCGGCCTCTTCGACCGCGCCGAAGAGGCCTTCCAGGCGCTGGACGGCACGCCCTACGAAACCGAGGCGCAGCAGGCGCTGCTGATGCTGCACGAGCGTGCACGCGACTGGCCGCGCGCGATCGAGACGGCGGCGCGCATCGAGGCTGCAGGAGGCGCTTCGCTGGCGGTGCGGGTGGCGCATTACTGGTGTGAAGTCGCGCTGGCGGCCGACGACCGCGGCGAACACGAGGCGGCGTCGCAGGCGCTGCAGCGCGCGCGCCAGGTTGATCCCGATGCCGCACGCCCGCTGGTGATGAGTGGTCAGCGCCTGCTGCGCGAGGGCCGGCCGCTGGAGGCGCTTGCCGCCTGGGACGAACTGCGGCGCGCACGCCCGGCGAGCTTTGCGCTGGTGGCGGCCGATTACGCCGACGCGGCGCTGGCCGGTGAGCGCGTGCCCGCGGCGAGCCTGGCGCTGGTCGAGTCGCTGCGCGAGCAGCCCAGCGTCGACGTGCTGCGCGCGCTGGCGCGCCTGGAGCCCGGCGATGCCGCCGGCAATCGGGCGCGGCTGCTGGCGCTGCTCGCCGAGCAGCCGACGCTGTCGGCCGCGCTGGAACTGCTGGCCGAAGGCGGCGCGCCGATCGACGATGCCGCGCGTGCCGCCTTGCGCCAGGCGCTGGCGGCCGCGGCGCGGCCGATGCAGCGCTACCGCTGCGCAGCCTGCGGCTTCGAGGCGCGGCACTGGTTCTGGCAGTGCCCAGGCTGCCTGGTCTGGGACAGCTACCCGCCGCGCCGCATTGAGGAACAGTAGCGCCGCGGCGAGACTGGCGCCCGGCTAAGGTTTTGATAGACCATATCAATAGCGATGAACAATAGCGCGTAGCTATAGTAGACGGGCGCCCTACCCCTCTGAACCCCGCACCGAGGAGTCTTCCATGAGCAAGCCCACGCCCAAGTGCCCGATCACTTCGCTGACCACCGACTTCGGTGCGCCGGTGCCGACCAATCGAGACAGCCTCACCGCCGGCCCGCGCGGGCCGCTGCTGGCGCAGGACGTGTGGCTCAACGAGAAGCTCGCCAACTTCGTGCGCGAAGTCATCCCCGAGCGCCGCATGCACGCCAAGGGCTCGGGCGCCTTCGGCAGCTTCACGGTGACCCAGAACATCACGAAGTACACGCGCGCCAGGATCTTCAGCGAGGTCGGCAAGAAGACCGAGATGTTCGCGCGCTTCACCACCGTGGCCGGCGAGCGCGGTGCCGCCGACGCCGAGCGCGACATCCGCGGCTTCGCGCTCAAGTTCTATACCGAGGAAGGCAACTGGGACATGGTGGGCAACAACACCCCCGTGTTCTTCATCCGCGACCCGCGCCAGTTCCCCGACCTGAACAAGGCGGTGAAGCGCGACCCGCGCAGCAACCTGCGCAGCGCCAACCACAACTGGGACTACTGGACGCTGCTGCCCGAGGCGCTGCACCAGATCACCGTCGTCATGAGCGACCGCGGCATCCCGGCCAGCTACCGTCACATGCACGGCTTCGGCTCGCATACCTACAGCTTCTGGAACGCCGCGGGCGAGCGCTTCTGGGTCAAGTTCCACTTCAAGACGCAGCAAGGCATCAAGAACCTCACCGACGCCGAGGCCGAGGCCTTGATCGGCAAGGACCGCGAGAGCCACCAGCGCGACCTCTTCGACGCCATCGCGCGCGGCGACTTCCCGAAGTGGACGATGTACGTGCAGGTGATGCCCGAGCTCGACGCCGAGAAGGTCCCCTACCACCCCTTCGATCTGACGAAGGTCTGGCCGCACGGCGACTATCCGCTGATCGAGGTCGGCGTGGTCGAGCTCAACCGCAACCCGGAGAACTTCTTCCTCGACGTCGAGCAAAGCGCCTTCGCGCCGAGCAACCTCGTGCCCGGCATCGGCGTCAGCCCCGACCGCATGCTGCAGGCGCGCCTCGTCAACTACGCCGATGCGCAGCGCTACCGCCTGGGTGCCAACTACCAGCAGATCCCGGTGAACCGCGCGCGCTGCCCGGTGCATAGCAACCACCGCGACGGCCAGGGCCGCGTCGACGACAACTACGGCGGCCTGCCCCACTACGAACCCAACAGCTACGGCCAATGGCAGGCGCAGCCCGACGTCGCCGAGCCGCCGCTGGGCCTCGCCGGCGACGCCCGGCATTGGAGCTTCCACGAGGACGACAGCAACTACTTCGAGCAGCCGCGCAAGCTCTTTCGCCTCATGAATGCGGCGCAGCAGGAGGCCTTGTTCGGCAACACCGCGCGCGCCATGGGCGACGCCGCCGCGTTCATCAAGCGGCGCCACATCCGCAACTGCCACGCCGCCGATCCGGCCTACGGCGCCGGTGTGGCCAAGGCACTGGGCATCGACCTGCAGCAGGCGCTGGCGTCGAAGAAGGACGACCCGATGGACGGCCATCCGCAGGTGGCGCTGCCGGTCTGATCGGCCGCGCAGGACCTGACCTCAGCGCGACGCGAGCTGCGCCTCGAGCAGGGCCAGAACCTCGGCCTGCCGGGGCACCTGGCCCTTGCCGCCGACGCTGGCCACCGGGCCGGGGCCGGTGACGCCGGCCAGGCCCGGCTCGTGGTCGCAGTAGATGCCGATGGTCGGCCGGGCGAGCGCTGCGCCGAGGTGCGTGAAGCCGGTGTCCAGGCCGACGATGCAGCGCGCGCGCGCGAGCACGCCGGCCATCTCGCCGACCTTCAGGAACGGCGGCACCTCGCCGCTGCAGCCCCCGGCGATGCGCTCGGCCAGCGTCTGCTCGGCCGCGCTGCCCCACAGCACGACCGGCGTGAAGCCGCTGTCCAGCAGCCGCTTGCCCACCGCGACCCAGCGCGCCTCGGGCCAGAGCTTCTCGATGCGGCTGGCGTTGGGAATCAGCACCGCGTAGCGCGCGGGCGTGGGCCAGTGGGGCGCGGGCGGGGCGAGGCCGAAGTCCGGCGGGGTTTCGGGCAGCGCATACCCCAGGTGGGCTGCGGCGAGGCGGCGGCAGCGCTCGACCGCGTGCAGATCGCGCGGCACGGCCGCGCACCGTGCGTAGAACACGCTGGCCAGCGGCTCGCGTGCGCTGGCACTCGCATAGCCGGCCACGGGAGCGTGCGCCTGGCGCGCCCAGAGCGCGCTCTTCACCAGGCCCTGCAGGTCGAGCACGAGGTCGTAGCGCGCTTCGCGCAACTGCGCGCGCGCCGCGCCGATCGCCGCCCAGGTGTCACGGCGCAGCAGCGCGCCGCGCCACTTGCGCCAGGCGATCGGCAGCACGCGCTCGACGCCGGGATGCAGCGCCGGGATGGCGGCGAAGGGCTTTTCGACCAGCCAGTCGACCTGCAGGCCGGGCATGGCGCGCAGCGCGTCGCTGAGCGCCGGCAGCGCGTGCACGACGTCGCCCATCGACGAGGTCTTGACGATCAGCAGCTTCATGCGCGCGGCAATCGCCTCAGCCGCGCGAGCGCGCCTCGGCCACCAGCGCCGGGTTGAAGCGCGCGTCGTTGTACATCTTGAACTGGCGGTAGACCTTGAAATAGGCGCGGCCGGCGGCGGCGTCGGCGAGCAGCGCGTCCAGGCAGGCCGCGAGGTCGGCGCGCTGCTCCTGCAGGCGCGCGGCGCGCGCGTGGCTGGCGGCGCGGTGCGCGTCGTCGACGTCGCGGCGCGCGGCCTGCTCGCGCATCGCGCGCAGCTTGAGCGCGAGGATGGAGAGGCGGTCGATCATGCTGCCCGCGGTCTCGCTGTTCAGGCGCGCGCCGGCCGGCACCGTGGAACGCGGCGCGTCGGTGCGCGCCGAGGCCTCGTCGACGAGCGCCAGCGCGACGAGCAGCAATTCGTCGATGCGCTCGATGGCGTCGTTGCGCGCCTGGTTGTGGCCGTCGATGGCGCGCTTGTTGGCGGCGATCTCGACGTCGGCGACCGCGGTGCGCCGCGCCAGATCCTCCTCGGCCCACAGCAGCGCGTTGCGGCGGTGGTTGACTTCGATCCACTGCCACAGCGGTGTCGCGGCAGCCGCCGCGGCCTGCCGCGGCCAGTCGGCGGTGGCCAGCAGGCGATCGTGCAGCACGGTGACGTCGGAGGCGAGGACGGGCAGGGCAGGCATGGGCTGGTGTCGCGGTTGGGGTTGCCATCGAGGCGTTGGCAGAATCGCCGTCAATTATCCGCGCCATGCCCCCTCGTCCCCTGATCGTCCGCCTGCGCAACTGGGTCGGCGATGTCGTCCTCGGCCTTCCCCTGCTGCAGCGCCTGCAGGAGGCCGGCTACGGGCTCCAACTGCTGGGCAAGGCTTGGGCGCGCGATCTGCTGGCCGGCCATGGCTGGGCGGTGGAGCCGCTGGCCGGCACGGCGCGCGAGCGCATCGCCCAGTTGCGCCGGCTGCGTGCGGCCTGCGCGGCCGCCGACCCCGGCTTCACGCGCCGCACCAATGCCCTCGTGCTGCCCTATTCGTTCTCCAGCGCGCTCGAGATGCGTCTGGCCGGGCTGCGCGCGATGGGCTACCGGCACGAGGGGCGCGGCTGGCTGCTGCAGGCGCCGGTGGCGCGCGACGCCAGCCGGCACGAGATGGCGATCTACTGGACGCTGGGCTCGGCCCTGCTGGGCGAGCCGGCGCCGCTGCCGCAGCGCATCACGCTGCGGCCGGCGCCCGAACACGAGGCCCAGGTGGCGGTGCTGCGCCGGCAGTTGGGTCTGCAACCGGGCTATGTGGTGGTCTGTCCTTTCGTCGGCGGCACCTTCGAGAAGCTGGACAAGCGCTGGCCCGACTTCCCCCGCCTGGTGACCGAGGTTCTCCCCCCATCGGGGCGTACGGTGCTGATCTGCCCTGGCCCCGGCGAGGAAGAGGCCATCGCCGAGCGCGACTTCGCCGGCTGCCGCATCGTGCGCGGCGTCGGCCTCGGCGCCTATGCCACGCTGCTGCGCGACGCCGCGCTGGTGATCGCCAACGACACCGGGCCCGGCCACATGGCCGCGGCCGTGGGCGCGCCGCTGCTGTCGGTGCTGGGGCCCACCGATCCGGCACGCTGGCGCGCTGTCGGCCCCACGGTGCAGACATTGCAGGGCCAGGGCGGCGGCTGGCCCGCGCTGGCGGAGGTGGCCGAGCGCGCGGCCGCGGTGCTGGCCAAGACCGCCCGGGCCTGAAGGCGAAGCCCTCGCCGGATCACCCCCTGCCGGGGGCACCCGGCCGCAGGGCCACCGCAGCGGGAATGACGCACCGCGGCCCGCTGCCTAGAGTCCGCTCCAGCCCGAAACCCCAGGCCCAACGGCTGACAGGATCCTCGGGCGAAGCCCCCTCTCAACCACCGTTTCGCACAGGAGATCGACCATGTTCCGTTCCATTTTCGCCGCCGTCCTCGCCGCCTTCGCGCTCAACGCGCTTGCCGCCGTCGATGTCAACAAGGCCAGCCAGGCCGAGCTCGAGAGCGTCAGGGGCATCGGGCCGGCGCTTTCCACCAAGATCCTCGATGCGCGCAAGCACTCGGGCTTCAAGAACTGGGGCGACTTCGTCGAGCGCGTCTCGGGCGTCGGCCCGGGCAACGCGGCGCGCTTCTCGCAGGCCGGCCTGACCGTTGCCGGCGAGGCCTACGTGGCCTCGGCCGAGCCCGCCAAGCCGGCGAAGACCGCGAAGGCACGCCCGGGAACGCCGAAGTCCGAGGCGGGCGCCGAGTCCGCCCCCGCCGCCAAGGCGGCGCCGGCTGGCGGCCGCTGAGCCCCGGCGGGCATGCGCCTACGGCAGTTCGAGGTCCAGCGCGGCATCCGCAGGCGGCGCGGCCAGCGCCGTCGTCATGCGGGTGCTGCGCCCCCAGGCGAAGAACTGCAGCACCTCGTCGCGGCGCGCCTGCACGTCGGCTTCGCCGAGCGCCATCAGCTCGCGCGTGTAGGGACGCTCGAAGAGCAGGTAGCTCGCCAGCGCCGAGCCGCCGCGCGCGTCGCTGGCGCTGTTGCCGACGCCAACGCCGCGCAGCAGCGTGCGCACCGGCGCCGGCAGGCATTGCAGGTGGCGCGCGGCGATGTCGTCCAGGCGCTGGCTGGGCGCGATGACCAGCGACTCCATCGGCCGCAGCGGCGTGTCCAGCCGCGCCTCGTCGGGCAGCAGCGCCAGCGTGCGGTTGATGCGCTGCATGCGCTCGACATCCACCGCCAGCGCATCCAGGAAGATGTTGGCCATCGCGTGGCCGGCGATCTGCGCCAGGCTCGGGTAGCCGTTGGACGTGCTGCGCTCCCCCGGCGGCTCGTGCATGCGTCCGGCGCCGATGATCAGCAGGCGCTGCGCGCCCAGGTGGATCGCAGGCGACAGCGGCGCGGTCTGGCGCATCGAACCGTCGCCATACCACGAGGTGTCCTGCTCGGCGCCGATGCGCGTCGCCGGGAAGACGAAGGGGATCGCCGACGAGGCCAGCAGGTGCGCGTGCGTGATCGAGGTGCGCACCGCCCGCCGTTGCGAGCGCATCCACGGATCCAGCGGCACGCCGGCGTCGAAGAAGGTGATGTGCTGGCCGCTGGTGTAGCTGGAGGCGGTGACCGCCAGCGCGTGCAGCTGCCGGCGCGCGAACACCATCGGCAGGCGCTGCACCGGCACCATGCGCTCCAGCAGGCCATGCAGCGGCTCGTTGTCCAGCAGCGAGCGCGGGCGCAGCCTGCGCCAGCGCGCGATCAGCCAGCCCAGCGAGAGCATCGTCAGCCACTGCGCGCCGCTGCGGATCACGCCCAGCGAATCGGCGCGGTAGATCTGCTCGGCGCGAAAGCCGTCCCAGACCTTGGCCAGCACCTCGACGGCCCCTTCGAAGCGGTCGGCATGGCAGGCCAGCGCCGCGGCGTTGATGGCTCCCGCCGAAGTGCCGACGATGATGCCGAAGGGATTGCGCAGGCGCTCGCGCGGGTTCAGCACTTCGCGGCGCAGGCGCGCGATCGCGCGCAGCACGCCGACCTGGTAGGCCGCGCGCGCGCCGCCGCCGCTGAGCACCAGGCCGGTCAGGGGCGTTTCGTACATGCGCGCACTGTAGCCCGGCGCAGGCCCTGCTCGGGCGACCCCGCCGCCTACTCGTAGATGACGCGGGCGTGGCGTTCGTGCGCCGCGGCCTGCCAGCGCGCAAGCACGTCGTCGCTGGGCCAGATGCGGCCTTCGTCGCCGAGCTCGACTTCGGCCACGACGCCTTCGCGCTGCAGCCGCAGGCGCACGAGCAGGCCCTGCGTGAGCTCGCCGTGCTCGCCGTGCACGCGCCGCGCCGGGCCTTGCCGCAGCAGCTCGGCCACCGGCGGTATCGCCGCGCGGACGTCGACCGCCAGGTAGCGCCCGAAGCGCGCGCGCGCGCCGGCCAGGTCCCAGGCCTGCTGCACGTTCAGCCGCAGGCCGCCGGAGAAGCGGTCCCGCTGCGCGCGCGCCTGCACGATCAGCAGCGCATCCTCCTGCAGCAGTTCGCGCTGCTCCAGCAGGCCCTCGTCGCTGACCACGGCCTCGATGCTCTCGCTGCCGTCGTCGAGGCGGAAGATCATCACCCGCCCGCTGCGGCCGTTGACCACGCGCGGATCGCCGACGATGCCGGCCACCAGCACCGGCTCGCGGCTGTCGACGAGATCGGCGACCGGGCGCTTGCAGAAGCGCCGCACCTCGGCCGCGCAGGCGTCGAAGAGGTGGCCCGAGAGGTGAAAGCCGATCGCCAGCTTCTCCTGCTGCAGCCGCTCGCGCACGCCGAAGGGCTCGGCGGCGACGAGCGCCGGCTCCTGGCGGCTGGAGCCGTGGCTGTCGTCGCCGAAGTCGAACAGTCCGCCCTGCGATTCGTTGGCCGCCTGCGTGTCGGCCCAGTCGAAGGCCAGGCCCACGCTGGCCAGCAGTTCGGCGCGGCCCAGGAAGGGGTCGGCCGCTTCCTCGACCGCCGCGCCCGGCCCCGCCCCCGCGCGCACCAGGCCCGCGGCCAGCCGCGACGGGTGCAGGGCGTCGAAGGCGCCGGCGCGGATCAGCGCCTCGACCACGCGCTTGTTGACGCGACCGCGGTCGACGCGCGCGCAGAAATCGAACAGGCTGCGAAACGGTCCGCCGCCCTGGCCGTCGCGTCCTTCGCGCGCGGCGACGATGGCCTCGATCGCACCGGCGCCCGTGCCCTTGATCGCGCCCAGGCCATAGCGCACCAGCGTGTCGCCCACCGGCTGGAAGCGCAGCACGCCGCGGTTGACATCCGGCGGCTCGAAGGCGATGCCGAACAGCTTGGCGTCGTCGATGAGCACCGCCAGCTTGTCGGTGTCGTCGGCCTCGATCGTCATGTTGGCGGCGTAGAACTCGGCCGCACAGTGCACCTTGATCCACGCCGTGTGATAGGCCAGCAGGCTGTAGGCGGCGGCGTGGCTCTTGTTGAAACCGTAGCCGGCGAACTTCTCCATGAGGTCGAAGACCTCGTCGGCCTTGGCCTCGGGGATGCCCTGCTGCAGCGCGCCGGCGCGGAACTTGACGCGCTCCTTGGCCATCTCCTCGGGCTTCTTCTTGCCCATCGCGCGGCGCAGCAGGTCGGCGCCGCCCAGGCTGTAGCCGCCCATGATCTGCGCGGCCTGCATCACCTGTTCCTGGTAGACGAAGATGCCGTAGGTCTCGGCCAGCACCTGCTCGAGCAGCGGGTGCGGGTACTGGACATCCTCCTTTCCGTTCTTGCGCGCGCAGAAGCTCGGGATGTTCTCCATCGGGCCGGGGCGGAACATCGCGTTGAGGGCGATCAGGTCCTCCAGCCGCGTCGGCCTGGCCTCGCGCAGCATGCCCTGCATGCCGCGCGACTCGAACTGGAACACCGCTTCGGTGAGGCCGTCGGAGAAGAGCTTGTAGACGCGCGCATCGTCCAGCGGCAGGCCTTCGTAGTCGAAGTCGGCGCGGCCGGCGCGGCGCGCGCGGATGAACTCCTTGGCCAGCTCGAGGATGGTCAGCGTGGCCAGGCCGAGGAAGTCGAACTTCACCAGGCCGATGGCCTCGACGTCGTCCTTGTCGTACTGGCTGACCGCGCTGTCGCTGCCCGGCTGCTGGTAGAGCGGACAGAAGTCGGTGATCTTGCCCGGCGCGATGAGCACGCCGCCGGCGTGCATGCCGATGTTGCGCACCAGCCCTTCGACGCGCGCGGCCAGGCGCAGCAGCTCGGCCACCTCCTCGTCCTCGGCCTCGCGCTGCTCGAGCTCCGGCGCCTCCTTGCGCGCGTAGACGATCCCGCCCTCGGGCGGCTCGGGCACCGGCGCCAGCGTCACCGTCTTGCCCGGCGGCGCCGGGATCAGCTTGGCGATGGCGTCGACCTGCCCGTAGCCCATGCCCAGCACGCGGCCGACGTCGCGCAGCGCGGCCTTGGCCGCCATGGTGCCGAAGGTGGCGATCTGGCTCACCGCGTCGCGGCCGTACTTGTCCTTGACGTAGTCGATGACGCGGTCGCGGTTGGCCTGGCAGAAGTCGATGTCGAAGTCCGGCATCGACACCCGCTCGGGATTGAGGAAGCGCTCGAACAGCAGCTGGTAGCGCAGCGGGTCGAGGTCGGTGATGAAGAGCGCGTAGGCCACCAGCGAGCCCGCACCCGAGCCGCGCCCGGGGCCCACCGGGCAGCCGTTGGCCTTGGCCCAGACGATGAAGTCCGAGACGATCATGAAGTAGCCGGGGAAGCCCATCTTCACGATCGTCGCGATCTCGAACTCCAGCCGCTGGCGGTAGCGCGGGCGCTCGCGTTCGCGCTCGCCCTCGTCCGGGAACAGGGCCAGCAGGCGCCGCTCCAGGCCTTCGTGGCTAGCGCGGCGGAAGTGCTCCTGCAGCGGCAGGCCATCCGGCGTGGGAAAGTCCGGCAGGTAGTTCTTGCCCAGCTCCAGGGCCAGGCTGCAGCGCGTGGCGATGTGCACCGTGTTGGCCAGCGCGCTGGGCAGGTCGGCGAAGCGCTCGGCCATCTGCGCCTGCGTCGTGAACGACTGCTGCGGCGTGAAGCGGCGCACGCGCCTGGGGTTGTCCAGCGTGTCGCCGTCGGCGATGCACACGCGCGCCTCGTGCGCCTCGTAGTCGTCGGGCTCGAGAAACTGCACCGGGTGCGTGGCCACCACCGGCAGCCCGAGCTCGGCCGCCAGCGGCACGGCGGCGCGCACGTGCGCCTCGTGCGCCGGCGCGCCCGCGCGTTGCAGCTCGATGTAGAAGCGCCGCGGAAAAAGCGCCGCCAGCCGTGCGGCCAGGCTGCGCGCGCGTGCGCCGTCCTCGGCCAGCAGCGCCTGGCCGACGGCGCCGAGGTCGGCGCCGGAGAGCGCGATCAGCCCGCCGCCGAGCTCCTGCAGCCACTCCCACTTCACCCACGCCTGGTTGCGCTGCACGTTGCGCGTCCAGGCGCGCGCCAGCAGCTCGCACAGGTTGAGGTAGCCCTGCCGGTGCTGCACCAGCAGCAGCAGGCGGCTGGCCTGGCGCTCGCCGGCGTCGGCCGGCGGCTCCAGCCAGACGTCGGCGCCGATGACCGGCTTCACGCCCTTGGCGCGGCAGGCCTTGTAGAACTTGACGGCGCCGAAGAGGTTGCCGAGGTCGGCGATGCCCAGCGCCGGCTGCGCATCCGCGCGCGCCGCGGCGACCGCGGCGTCGATGCGCAGCGTGCCGTCGACGACGGAGTACTCGGTGTGCAGCCGCAGGTGGACGAAGCGTGCGGTCGAAGTCATGTCCGGGGCATTATCCGGCCCGCTCTGCGGGCAGGCCGCTTCCTACAATCGTCGCCATGAGTTCGAGCCTTGGCGACTGGCTGCGCCGCCTCGTCGGCCTGCTGCTGATCTTCGGCGCGATCCTCGCGGGCCTGTCGCGCGCGCCCGACCGGCCGGTGCAGTCGCTGGTCGCGCGCTGGGCGCAGGCGCCGTCGGACTTCGTCGACATCCGCGGCCAGATCGTGCACCTGCGCGACCAGGGGCCGCGCGCCGACCCGCTGCCCATCGTGCTGCTGCACGGCACCTCGTCGAGCCTGCACACCTGGGAGGGCTGGGCGCGCGAGCTGCACAAGCAGCGTCGCGTCATCAGCTTCGACCTGCCGGGGGCCGGTCTCACGGGGCCCTTCGACGGCCAGTACGCGCGCGACGACTACCGTGGCGACACCTATGCGCGCTTCGTGCTGGACCTGCTCGACGGCCTGAAGCTGCCGCGCGTCGTGCTCGCCGGAAACTCGCTCGGCGGCGAGATCGCCTGGCGCGTGGCGACGCTCGCGCCCGAGCGCGTGGCGCAGCTGGTGCTCGTCGACGCCGCCGGCCCGCCGTTCAAGCCGGAGTCGGTGCCGCTGGGCTTCATCGCCGCGCGGCTGCCGGTCTTCAGCTGGCTGAGCCGCTATCTGCTGCCGCGCGAGCTGGTGGCGCAGAGCGTGGCGGATGTCTATGGCGACGCCAGACGGGTGACGCCGGCGCTCGTCGACCGCTACTTCGAGCTCACGCTGCGCGAGGGCAACCGCCGCGCGCTCGGCCTGCGGCTGCAGCAGATGGCGATGGGCGAGGATGCCGAGCGCATCGCGCAGGTGCGCCAGCCCACGCTCATCCTCTGGGGCGCGCGCGACCGGCTGATCCCGCCCGCCACCGGGCAGGACTTCGCGCGCCGCATTCCCGGCAGCCAGCTCGTGGTGCTGCCGGGCGTGGGCCACATGCCGCAGGAGGAGGACCCGCAGCGCAGCCTGGAGGCAGTGAAGGCCTTCATCGGCTGGCGCTGAGGCGGCGCCGAGCCGGCGCTACCCGAAGCGCCCCTGCAGGAACCACAGCGGCTGCGCCGGGTCGGCCACCGGCAGCCGCGCGCGGTAGATCCACAGCAGCGAGCCGTCGGCGGCCTGGGCGATGAAGTAGTCGCGCGCGGCGAGGCCGTCGTCCCACCAGCCGCACTCGATGCGCTCGGGGCCGGCCAGCAACTGCAGCGGCCGGCCCTCGAACCAGGGCTTGGCCTGGTGCTCGGGCAGCGGCTGCGGCTCGGGCAGCAGCCAGGTCGGACGCGGCCAGGGACGCTGCAGCGCGGCCGCCCCGGACGCTGCGGGCGGCCCGGCGCAGGACGCTGCGGCAGGATGGCCGGCCAGGCACTGCCCCGCGGCTGCCGTCGCCGTGCCCGCGGCCCGGGTGCCCCAGGGCACGGCCGCGCCGCTGCGCTCGGGGCGGTGGTCGGCCACGGCCTGCAGCTGCAGCACCTGCGCGTCGCCCAGCCGCGCGCGCAGGCGCTCGAGCAGGCGCACGAGGCCGCTGCGCTCGCCCTGGCGCGTCGGGAAGAGCTCGGCGTTGGGTGGCGGCTGCTGCACCCATTCGTGGCAGTGCAGCCGCAGCTCGAGCGTGGGCGCGGCCAGCTGCACGCGCGCCAGGCGCTCGCGCAGCAGCGTCTGCAGCTGGGCGAGGTCGGCGGCCGGCACGGCGAGTTCGATGCGCAGCTCGGTCGCCGCGGGCGTGCTGGCGTCGGCGCGGTGGCGAAGCTCGTGCTGCATGCGCAGCTCGAACGCCTGCACGCGCGCCTGCCGCGCCTGCGCCCAGGTCAGGAGCCGCACCAGCAGCAGGGCGCAGGCGTGCAGGACCTGCTCGGTGCGGTCGGCGCGCGCGGCCAGCTCCAGGCGCGCGTCGAAGGCTTCGGGGGCGCAGAGCCACTGCCGCGGATCGGCCCGCGTGCCGCGGGCACGGTCGATCTCGCCGAGCAGCCCTTCGCCGAAGCGCCGCGCCAGGCCCGCGCGCGGCAGGCGCAGCAGGTCGGCGACCCGCTGCAAGCCCATGGCCTGCAGCGCCGGAGCGTGCGCGCGCGCGGCGTCGAAGAGCGTGATCGGTGCCGCATCGAGCTGGCGCTGCAGCGCGGCGAGGTCCTGCACGGCGGGCCGGCCTGCGGTCGTCGCGTCCGCGTCGCCCGCGTCGCCGCGCCAGCGTGCCAGCAGCGCCGCGCCGAGCGCCGTGGGCGCGCGGGCAATGCGCGTGCGGTGGCCCAGCGGCGCCAGCGCCCGGCGCAGCCGGGCCAGCAGCGCCTGGGTGCCGCCGAAGAAGCGCAGGCTGGTGGCCACCTCCAGCAGCACGGTGGCGCTGCCCTCCAGGGTCACCGCAGGCGTGAAGGCCAGCGCCGCGTGCACCACGGCCTGCAGCGCCTCCTGGTCGCGACGCGCATCGGCCTGGCCGAGCAGCAGCCCCGGCGACAGCGCCAGCGCCGTGGCGCGCTTCATCCCCGGCTGCACGCCGTCTGCGGTGGCCGCGGCGCTGGCCGCCAGGATGCGGTGCGCCTCCAGCAGCGCCAGCGGCTGCGCCTGCTGCGGTGGCGGCAGCGTGGCGGCCCAGGCTTCGAGCGAGAGTTGCGGCAGGTGGATGGCAAGCCACAGCATGGGCGACACCGGAGGCAGGCATGCCGCAGGAAGCGCGCATCAAGCGCAGGTGCGGGTCGACGCACCGCTTGGCGTGGGGGGCGAGGCCCGCCGAGGAACCCGTCCTGCCGCCCGTTCAGCGGCCCGTTCAGCGGCTCGTTCAGCGCGTGCCCGCGCCGGGGCCGAAAGCGTCGGTGCCAGCGCCAGCTGCAGCGTCGCCGCGCTCGGCGGACCGCGCCGCTTGACGATCTGCAATGCCAGCGTGTCGGGCCCGGAGGGGGACAAGGCCAGGCGCAGCGGCGCAGCGCTCGGCCGGGCCAGCGCCGCGGCCTCGCGCAGCAGGAAGGCCGGGCCCTCGTGCGCCTGCACCGCCAGCTGCAGCCGGCGCAGCGATTGCGGTTGCACGCTTGCCGGCAGCCAGGCCAGCACCGCGCCGACGTGGCCGCTGCACAGCGCCTGTTCCAGCGCCCACAGCACGTCGGCCGGCGCCTGCAGCCGCGCGCGCGCCGGGTGCCGTGCGGCCAGGCCGTGGCGCGCGCGCACGACGACGAGTTGCCGCAGGTCCAGCCCGAGCGTCGCCAGCGTCCAGCCGCAGGGCAGGGCCGGCGGGTCGAACCACATCAGGCTGCGCCCGTTCTGCTGCGCCGCGGCCAGCGCAGGGGCCAGCAGGCGCAGCTCGCCCACGCCCGGGTGCGGCAGCAGCAGCTCGGTCAGGGCGCGCATCGGCCAGCCGCCGCCGGGCAGCTCGACGTCCAGCTCGGCGAAGCCGCTGGCCACCGTGTCGCTGCGCCCGCGGCCGAGCTGGTGCGCGCGCCACAGCGCCGGGTGCAACTGCACCGGGTCGGCCAGGCTGGCCGCGGTGTCGGCGAAAAGGTCGGGAGAAGGGTCGGGAGAAGGCGTCACCGGATAACTGTATGTTCATACAGTAGAGGATGCAAGCCAGGAGATCACGCTTCAGGGCATCGGCGCCGCGGCCCGCCCCTACACTGGACCCCGGGCACCGGGCCGCTGGTCGATCCTCGACCGCGGCCGGCCGCGCGCCGGACCTCCACGAAGACGAAGGGAGCCCCCCATGACCCAGGTCGACACGCTTTCGCGCCGCCTCACGCGCAACCGCCTCACGCGCCGCGATGCGCTGTGGCTCTTTGGCGCCAGCGTGGGCGCCGGTGCCCTGCAGGGCTGCGCGACCTCGCCGGTCACCGGCCAGCAGATCCTCGTCGGCATGAGCCCGCAGGAGGAGATCGAGGCCGACCGCCGGCAGTCGCCGCACCAGTTCTCGCAGGACCTGGGCGCGGTGCAGGACGCGGGCGTCAACGCCTACGTCGACGAGGTCGCCGATCGCCTGCAGGCGCAGGTGCACCGCGCCGACATGCCCTACAGCACGCGCGTGCTCGGCGCCAACTACGTCAACGCCTACACCTTCCCGGCCGGGGCGATGGGCATCACGCGCGGCATCATGACGAAGCTGGACGACGAGGCCGAGCTCTCGGCGCTGATCGGCCACGAGATGGGCCACGTCAACGCGCGCCATGCCGCACAGCGCCAGGGGCAGGCGATGGTGGCGCAGGCGGCGATGCTGGCGGTGGTCGTCGCCGCCGCGGCGAGCAATTCGCGCTGGGGCGCGGTGGCCGGCGTCGGCGGCGTCATCGGCGCCAGCGCGCTGCTGGCCAGCTACTCGCGCGACAACGAGCGCGAGGCCGATGCGCTCGGGCAGGAATACATGGTCAAGGCCGGCTACCCGGCCGGCGGCATGACGCGGCTGCACCAGCTGCTGGTGAGCGCACAGGACGCCGAACCCGGCCTGCTGCAGACGATGTTCGCCTCGCACCCGATGAGCAGCGAGCGCCGCGACACCGCGCGCCGGCGCGCCGAGACGACCTATGCCGCCAGCGCCGGCGCGCCCACCGGACGCGAGCGCTTCATGGACCGCACGGCCTCGCTGCGGCGCCTTGCGCCGACCATCGACGCCTGCCAGAACGGCGAGGTGGCGATGAGCAGGAAGGATCTGCCCGCGGCGCAGCGCCAGTTCGAGAGCGCCCTGCGGGCCACCCCGCGCGACTATCCGGCCAACCTGCGCATGGCGCAGTGCCTGGCGGCGCAGGACAAGCTGCAGGAGGCACGCCGCTACGCCGAGAACGCGCGCCAGATCTATCCGCAGGAGGCGCAGGCGGCCAAGCTCGCCGCCACGCTCAAGCTCGGCCTGCGCGACCCCGGCGGCGCCTACGCGGACCTGCAGGCCTACGACCGCCTGCTGCCCGGCGACCCCGGCACGCGCTTCCTCCTCGGCGTGTCGCTCGAAGGCATGGGCCGCCGCCCCGATGCCGCGCGCGAATACACCGCCTTCCTGCAGGGCGGCGCGAAGGGCCAGGCGGCCAGCTACGCGCAGGGCCGGCTCCAGGCCTGGGGCTACCTGAAGTAGCCTGACGCGCTGCCAGCGAGGCTGCGCGGCGTGCGTGCAGCGCACCTCGTGTCCGGTGCCGCGCCCTTGTCCCCGGCCAAGCAGGGATAACCCGCAGGCGGCGAGAATCGAGGCCGCATGAACCCCGGTCTGCTGTACGCCCTTGCCGCCTTCGGCATCTGGGGTCTGTTTCCCTTGTACCTGCGCGAACTGGCCAGCGTGCCGCCGCTGGAGGTGGTGGTGCACCGCTCCGTGTGGTCGCTGCTGCTGCTGCTCGTCGTGCTCACCGTGATGCGGCGCTGGGCCTGGCTGCCGCAGCTGCTGCGGCAGCCGCGCAAGGGCCTCCTCTTCGTCGCCAGCGCGCTGCTGCTGAGCGCGAACTGGCTCGTCTACGTCTGGGCCATCGTCAACGGCCATGTGCTGGACGCGAGCCTGGGCTACTTCATCAACCCGCTGGTGAGCGTGCTGCTGGGCGTGCTCGTGCTGCGCGAGCGGCTGCAGCCGGCGCAATGGCTGGCGGTGGCGCTGGCCGCGGCCGGCGTGCTCTGGCTGACCGTCGACGCCGGCCGCCTGCCCTGGGTGGCGCTGCTGCTGGCGGTGAGCTTCGGGCTCTACGGCCTGCTGCGCAAGACGGCGCCGCTGGGTGCGCTCGAGGGCCTGACGCTCGAGACCCTCGTGCTCGCGCCGCTGGTGCTGCCGCTGCTCGTGTGGTTCACGCTGCAGCCCGGCGGCGCGATGGCGCGCGGCGACTGGACGCTCAACACGCTGCTGCTCGTGGCCGGGCCGCTGACGGCGCTGCCGCTGCTGCTCTTTGCCGCCGCGGCGCGGCGCCTGCCGCTGGCCACCGTGGGCCTGATGCAGTACCTCTCGCCGACGGTGCAGTTCCTGCTCGGCATCACCGTCTTCCACGAGCCGATGCAGCCGAAGCGCCTCGTCGGCTTCGTCTTCATCTGGGCGGCACTTGCCGTCTACAGCGGCCACGCCTGGTGGGCCTCGCGGCGGCTGGCCGCGCGGCTGGCGGGCGCGACCTAGGTCGCGCCGCACCCACCGCGCCCCCTCACGCCCGCAGATCGCCGACGAGGCCTGCCCGCGCCGGGCCGGCCAGCTCCACCTGCGCCGGGTAGTGGGCGTGGTCGCAGCCGATGACGACGGCCGCGCCGGCGCGGATCGCCCGGCGCTGGGCGTCGTCGAACTCGAAGCGCACGAAGTGCACCGCGCTCGTCTTCTGCGCGTTCTCGCGCGCCAGATCCTCGTCGGCGATGGCGTGGACGCGGCCCTGGCCCTCGATCTCCACGTAGAGGCGGTCCTCGACGCCGATGAGCCGCGCCAGCTCGCGCCGGCGCTGCTGCGGATCGGGGTACTCGATGAGCATCGTCGCCTTCCAGTTGCTGCCGTCGGGCACCAGCGGCGCGTAGGCGTCGATCTCGCCCTGGATGCCCTCCTCGTCGAAGATCTTCTCGATGTGCAGCATCTCCTGGATCTGGCGGCGGATCGTCACCTCGTCCTCGAACTGCAGCGTCACGTGCGCGCCGAGCCGGACGCTGCGCTGGCGCCGGTAGGCGATCGCCTGCGCGCGGCTGCCCGTGCGGATCTTCGCGTAGGCCTCGAGCGTCGGCAGGCTGTCGGGGGTGATGCTCATGGCGGCCCTTGCGGTGGTCGTCGGCTTCAATTCAATCCAGCCCGTACGCCATGCGCACGAGGCTGATCGGGTGCTGCACGGCCTTGGCCGGCGTGCCCGCCCGCGCCATGCCTTGCGCAATGTGGTGGCCGGCCAGCGGGCAGTCGCTGCCGACGAAGTCCGGCTCCTCCTTGGCCATGCCGCGAAACACCGGCGTGCCGATCTTCATCGCGATCGGGTGCGTGGGCGTCTTCACGCCGTAGGTTCCGGCGTGGCCCGAGCAGCGCTCGACCGTGTTCAGCTGCACCTCGACGTGCCGGCCGACGAGCTCCAGCATCTCCTTGGTCTTCCTGCCGATGTTCTGCACGCGGCCGTGGCAGGGCGCGTGCCAGCTCACACGGCCCAGCGCGCGCTTGAAGTCGGTCTTCAGCAGCCCGTCGCGATGGCGCGCGACGAGGTACTCGAAGGGGTCCCACATCGCGTCCTTGACGAGCTGCACGTCGGCCTCGTCAGGGAACATCAGCGGCAGCTCCTGCTTGTACATCAGCGTGCAGCTGGGCATCGGCGTGACGATGGCGAAGCCTTCGCGCGCGTAGCGCGCGAGCACGGGGATGTTGGCCTCCTTGGCGCGCTCGACCGCCTCCAGGTCGCCGAGTTCGAGCCTGGGCATGCCGCAGCAGCGCTCGCGCTCGACGATCTCCCAGGGGATCTCGTTGTGCTCGAGCAGCTTGACGAGGTCGTTGCCGATACCGGGCTCGTTGTAGTTGACGTAGCAGGTGGAGTAGATCGCCACCTTGCCCGGCGTGCGCTCGCCCTCGCGCACGTCGAAGCGCGGATTGGACAGCGCCTTGCCCCAGCGAAAGCGCTGCGCCGCCACGCCCGGCACCCAGGCGTCGGGGTGCACGCCGAGCCCGCGGTCCATGAGCTTGCGCACGGGCCGGGTCGCGTTCAGCGCGTTGACGATCTCGACCACCACCGGAATGCCTGCGAAGCGACCGTGCAGATCGGTCGAGGCCAGCAGCTGCTCGCTCTTCCTCACGTGACCCTGGCGATGCCTGATCGCCTTGGCGCGCAGCATGAGGTGCGGGAAGTCCACGTTCCACGGGTGCGGCGGCGTGTACGGGCACTTCGTCATGTAGCACAGGTCGCAGAGGTAGCACTGCTCGACCACCTTGCCGTAGTCGGCCTTGGCCACACCGTGCACCTCGCCGTCCGCCGTGGCGTCGACGAGGTCGAAGAGGTTGGGGAAGCTCTGGCACAGGCTGACGCAGCGGCGGCAGCCATGGCAGATGTCGAACACACGCTCCATCTCGGCCAGCGCCCGGGCCTCGTCGTGGAAGTCGGGGTTCTTCCAGTCGATCGCATGCCGGGTGGGCGCTTCGAGGTTGCCTTCGCGCATGGTTCGCTCGCTTCGCGTCGGTGGGCAGGCGCACGAAGGGCGCGCGGCCCCTCGTGCTTGGGCGTGAAGTCCGGCGGCGTCAATCGACGAACGCGTCCAGGGCCTTCTGGTAGCGGTTGGCGTGCGAGCGCTCGGCCTTGGCCAGGGTCTCGAACCAGTCGGCGATCTCGTCGAAGCCTTCCTCGCGCGCAGTCCTGGCCATGCCCGGGTACATGTCGGTGTACTCGTGCGTCTCGCCGGCCACGGCGGCCTTCAGGTTGTCCCGCGTGCCGCCGATCGGCAGCCCGGTGGCCGGGTCGCCCGAGCCATGCTCGAGGAACTCGAGGTGGCCGTGCGCGTGGCCGGTCTCGCCCTCGGCCGTCGAGCGGAAGAGCGCGGCGACGTCGTTCTGGCCTTCGATGTCGGCCTTGTTGGCGAAGTACAGGTAGCGGCGGTTGGCCTGCGATTCACCGGCGAAGGCGTCCTTGAGGCTCTGCTCGGTCTTCGAACCTTTCAGTTGCATGGCGTGCTCCTTGGTCGTGATCCCTGGGGGGCAGGGCCAGCGGGCCGGCCGCGCCGACGCGGCCGGTCAAGCCTGACCCGCAAAGCGACCGTAACCCAGACCGGGCGATCGAGCCAATACAAAGCGGCTATGTGCACCATTGCCAGCGCCAATCCCCGGCCGGCCCCCGCACGCGCGCGCCGTTCAGGCCAGCCCGAGCAGTTGCCGCGCCAGCCCGTGCAGGCGCGCGCCCGGGTCGGCCAGCTCGCGCAGGATGCTGAAGTGGTCGACGCCCGCAAGGGTCTCGCATGCCGGCACCGCAGTCGGGCCCCAGACGTCGCGGATGAGCTGGTTCTGGCGGCGGAACTCCTCGCTCTCGAGCGCGCCGGCCACCGCCACCAGCTTGCCCTTGGGCCGCGGGAAGAATGCCGGGCTCAGCCGCTTCACCGCCGCCGGCGTCAAGCCCAGGTCCTGCAGGCTGGGCGTGTGGCGCAGCGGCTCGAGGTCATACAGGCCGGAGATCGACAGCGCCCCCTGCACCAGCTGCGCCGGCAGGTCCTCGGCGAGCTGCTTCCAACGGCAGCAGAGCATCATCGTCGCCAGGTGGCCGCCGGCTGAATGCCCGGCGACGACGATGCGCGACGGGTCGCCGCCATGCTCGGCGGCATGCCGCCAGGTCCACTCGAGCGCCCGCGTGAGCTGCAGCGTGATGTGCTCGAGGCTCACCGCGGGCGCCAGCGCGTGGTTGGGCACGACGACGAGTGCCCCCTCGGCGGTGAACGAGGGCGCGACAAAGGAGGCATCCGACTTGTCGAGCGCCCGCCAGTAGCCGCCGTGCAGGAAGACGAACACCGGAGCATTCGCAGCCGTGGTGGGAAAGACGTCGAGGGTCTCGCCGGCGCCGTCGCCATACGGCAGATCCAGCACGCAGGGCGCCTGCGCGCGCGTGTGCGCCGAAGCTGCGGCCCACTTGCCGATGTGCGCGGCGGCATCGGGCACGGCGGCGCGGGCGTTGTACTGCTGTTCAAGCCAGGCGGGATCGTTCGTGCGGCGCATCGGTCGGGCCTCATCGGAGTTGTGGCGCCGCAATGGTATAGTGCCGGGCTCGTCGGGGACGTAGCTCAGCTGGGAGAGCGTCGCGTTCGCAATGCGAAGGTCGGGAGTTCGATCCTCCTCGTCTCCACCAATACTTAAAAACCCAACCCTTATCGGTTGGGTTTTTTTCTGCCCGTTTTCCCCAGTGCTGGCGCGGGTTCGGGCCTCGCTGCGAAGGACGCCGCCGCCCCGGACACCCCGGTTTCGGGCCGTTTTCCGTTCTCAGATGCCCCCCATTCTCTGTTTCTGCGAAGGAGGACTTCGCACCCGCCCCAGCATTGGCGCGGGTTTCCGGCGGCTTGTTCGTCAGAAAAACCGCCCCGACGCAGGCGACCCGACCCCGGACGGGGCTACTCGTTGACGATGGGACGGACGTCCCAGACGATGGGCGTTCCGGGCCGGTAGACCACCTCGTTGCCGTGCTTGATGGACTCCTTCAGGTGCTCTGCCAGCGGTTTGTCGTACTGCGCAATCTTCTTGATGGCGCGACCAACGGCGTTGCGGAAGGCGTCCCGGACGTTCTTGCGCTTGTCACCAGCCTTCCGGAGCTTGCCGCCTTTGGCGGTTCCCCCGCTGATGGCACCGAAAATCTGGGCCAGCTCGTCCTCGATCTCCTCAATCCGCTGGTGATCCCCGTCGGCCTCGGCTTCTGCCTTCTCGGTGCAAAGGAGCTTGTAGCGAGCTTGGTATTGCGCGACTGCCTTCGCGTCGATTACGACTCCGGCGTCGCTCAACGGCGCTCCGGTCGTCACCTGAAACCCTTCCTCGATGTCATCGTGCTCCAGCCCGGAACTGGCCTGCTCGGCGATGCCCAGCGCGTAACCGCAAACGATCTCGTAGACCGATGCCTCCCGATTCGGATGCGCCAGCAGCAGGTTGATGTACTCCGCGCCCTTGTCCACATCGATGATGTTGATCCTGTTCCCGCGATTAAACCGAGCTTCCCAACCACCGCCACGCTTGCGGAAGAAGTTGTCCGGCTGCTTCTCCTTCGACGACACCGCTGGCACCGAGATCACCGACGCGGACTCATGCACCGTGCGGAGCAAGGCGTCGCCCGGCATGGTGCGCTCACGAATGGCCGTCGCATGGCGGCGAACCATTTCGTCTGACGCGGCGTTCACCTCGCCAGCATGGCGCTTGTAGAGATCGAACACGCGCTGGGCAGCCTGCGCCGTGCTTCCGCCGAGGAAGCGCAACACCCGGTTCACCTCGGCGTACTTGGCAAGAAACTGCCCGACGTTCTCCAGCGCCCCCACTTGGTTGGCGCGCTCCAAGTAGGACGCGGACATGATCTTGTCGTCGTCCTTGTTCCTGCTCTGGGTGAATACGTCCGCCTTGTAGTGATCAATCGGGTCGTACTGGTCGGCCTTGGCGGCGATGACCGCAAAGCGTCGGTCGATGCACTGTGAACACAGACCGCAGTGGGTGTGCTGGTTCGTCATCTCCCACGTGTGCGTGCAGGTCATCGAATGCTTGATCAGATCGGCGCAGCCGACCTTCACGATCTGCTCGACGACTTCGGCCTTGGTCTTCCAGATGTACGGGTTCTCGACCGTGAATGGCGCTTCGGCCACCAGCGTCATGATGTCTTGGAAGCCCTTCATCACCTTGGGGTGCGTCGTCCGGGTGGCGCGGCCACCGACGACCTGAGCGCACACCGGCAGGTTCAGGCTGATCACGCCGTTCTCGTAGAAGCGCACGCTGCTCAGGCCGAGCATCTTGGCGATGGTCGCGCCAATCGAGACGAACAGGAACGAGCGGCTGCGCTGCGTGTATTCCCGATTCATCGGCTTTTTCTTGTGGACGCGCACGCTGATCTGATGCGGCGCGTTGTCTCCGGCCTTCTGCGCCAGCAGATCTCGAAGCGTCTTGTGCCGGGTGTTGAGCTTGGGCGTGGCCTTGTGCGTGACCAGCACCACGCGGCGCTGCTGGCTCAACACCTCGTCGAGCGCACCCGCCAGCGAGTCGAGACCACCAGAGAACATCACCACTTGCTCCGGCTTGCCGTAGATGGCCTGCGCGTCGTTGAACTCCAGGTAGTCCTGAATCGAATGATCCTGCGCCAGTTTGACGAAGGTGAACTCGTAGTTGTCATCCGACAGAAAGCCCAGCGTCGAGGTCAGCGCGTTCTTCATCTCGGCGCTGTTCCAGAAATCCGGGTTGCGCACCGGCACCACGAAATGCAGGTCGCGCCGCCATCCATCGCCGAAGTTATCAACATCGTCTGCACCGCGCAGAATCACCTGATCCGCGCTGTAGACGTAGGTGGCGATCTCCAGCAGGTCGTGGAACTTGGCTGGCACGCTGCTGAACATCTTGCTGTGGATGTCCTCGATGCGCAGCGTGATGTTGCCTTCACCCTGCACGCCAGAAAGCCGAAGGCGAGTGTCGTTCTTCGGATCGTCGCTGATGCCCTTGGCCGAAGCATTTCCGCAAATGATGAACTTCTTAGTTTGCACTGGTGCGCGCTCCCAACTTCAATTCATCCTTCATCTTCTTCAGCGCATAGCCAGCAAAGCCATCGGACGATTTTCTTGAAATGTCGCCGCCTTCTTTGTGGCGGTGTTTGGAAAACCATTCGGACGAGAAGTCCCGGACGATCAGTGAGGCTTCCCGCGTGTGCGTGTCCAGCGCGTGATCGAACTGCGCCTTTTGGTTCATCGTCGCAAAACGCATTCCTTCGCCCACTTGGGTCGATAGCGTTTTGGACAAAAAATACTGAAGGCTCTCGTTGGTGAGCCGATCAAAGAATGAGCGCGACAGGTCGCCGAACTCCTTTTGCTTTCCGAGATTGGAAAGCGCTGCGCGCATCGTGTCCTTGTCGTTCGGAAAAAGCCCGTTCAAGTGAGGCTGAAGCGCGTCGGCCACCGCGCTGATCAGCGCGCGCCCGGAGATTTCAGCCAGATCGGAACGCCTATAGGAGCTGTCGACGGCACGATCCAAGGCATCTGAAATGCCCACCGTCACGTCAGACAACGTCGCGTCGTCCGGCAGGGAAATGCCGACGGATCGGAGGTGGGCGTAGGGATCGTCCTTCTTGGCAGCAATGGCCAACTGCGTCATCAGCCACACGGCTTCCGTGTAGCCCTTGTCATCCATCACGAAGGAGAACGCCTTTTCTGCTGCTGTGATGGTGGCGTTGGCGACCTGGGACACGTCAGCGCCAGCGGCGATCAGGCCGACGACCTCTTTCCACGCCTTCGTTCTTGGCAGTACCCCGAGCCGAACATGCCCCATCCAGGATTCCCCTCAATGAAATCAAAGCATCGTGGTCACTCGTTGCGCTTCACGATCACGATGCTCCGCGCCTTTCTTTCTTCTTTCCTCAAATACCCCTTGCGCACCAGCTGCGCGATTTGTTCATGGGCGCTGGCGTGGCTGATACCCAGCGCTTCGGCCAGCTCCTTGACGGTGGGCGGCAAGCCCGTGCTGTCCAGAATCTGGCAGATCGCCCTCAGCGTCCTTGTCTGCGGTTCCGTAATGCCTTCGGTCTTTCGCTTGCTCATGGCATGGCTCCTCACCGATCTGAACAATATATGACCTGATGAACATCAGGTCAATGGAGGCGACCCCGCGCGGAAAATCTCTAGCCTGATTACGGCCGCGAGGCTCGACGCCAAGCCCAAGGCGCAGTCGGATCGGCAGCCCGCCACAGCCCGACGTGGCGACTGCGCGCCTCCTGCTCGGCGAACTCGTAGGCACCGGCGTCCTCGGCAGACTGCTCCCGCGCGTACTGGCGGTACCACCACGCCATTCCGGTTGTAGCTGCGCCAGCCCGTCGTCCACGGTCTTGGGGTAAGTGCGTGCGGTGCAGAAGGGATCGGCGATCAACACCGCCCAAAGAAATCTGCTGGAAATCTCGCTCTCCCTATCTGATGCACTCCGAAACGGGATACCCCGACCGCCCTGTGTGCATATTCTTCGTAACGGTCTGACAACTTTACTGGCTACCGAAATGACCGTCGAACAAGCACTCCCCGAAATGATGTCGCCCCCACAACGGGCACGCGAAGCCGCAGAAATCATCGCGGCCGCCATTGCGCGATTGCATTCCACGCTTCCGCGCGACAGCGATATTTGCCTTGGCTTCTCGGCACCCGAGCGCGTTCATTCAAACCCGTCTACAGAAGGAGGTCACAAATGAACGCATCAACCACTGCGCCGTCGCTGGCGGCGCAAATCACCAGCCTGCCCAACTTGGCCATGAAGGACTTGTGGGTGGTCTGGGACAAGTATTTCCCGCAGCGCCCACCCCACAACAACCGGGCCTATGTCGAAGGCCGCGTCGCCTACAGGATTCAGGAGGAGGCGCTGGGCACCAAGCTCGTCGTGCAGACGCAAATGGCGCGGATCGGCGAAGCGCAGTCCAACATCAAGACGCAGCGCGGCGTCGAAGTACAGGTGATCCCCGGCACGGTGCTGGTGCGGGAATTCGACAACCGCGAACACCGCGTCACCGCGCAGGCGGACGGCTCCTTCGAGTACGAAGGCCGACGCTTCAAGAGCTTGTCCGGGGTCGCCCGCCACATCACCGGCACCCAGTGGTCGGGGCCGCTGTTCTTCGGGATCACCAAGAACAAGCCGAAGCGAGGTGCCCAATGAACGCCGTCATCACCAAGAAGCGCTGCGCCGTCTATACCCGCGTCTCCACCGACGAACGCCTCGACCAGTCGTTCAACTCCCTCGACGCCCAGCGGGAGGCAGGCCAAGCCTACATCGTGAGCCAGCGCGCCGAGGGCTGGTTGCCGGTGGGCGACGACTACGACGACGGCGGCTACTCGGGCGGCAACATGGAACGTCCGGCCTTGAAGCGCCTGATGAACGACATCATCGCCGACCAGATCGACATCGTGGTGGTCTACAAGATTGACCGTCTGACCCGCAGCCTGACGGACTTCGCCAAGCTCGTGGACATCTTCGAGCGCCACAAGGTGTCGTTCGTGTCGGTCACGCAGCAGTTCAACACCACCACGTCGATGGGCAGGCTGATGCTCAACATCCTGCTGTCCTTCGCGCAGTTCGAGCGCGAGGTCACGGGCGAGCGCATCCGCGACAAGATCGCCGCCAGCAAGCGCAAGGGGCTGTGGATGGGCGGCTACACGCCGCTGGGCTACGAGGTCAAAGACCGCAAGCTGGTCATCGAGGAGAAGGATGCCGAGATCATCCGGCGCATCTTCACGCGCTTCACCGAGAAGCGCTGCATCACGGACATCATCCGCGAGATGGGGCTGGAGGGCATCACCACCAAGCCCAACCGTCTGAAGGATGGCAGCGTGCGCAACGGCACGCCGATGGACAAGAAGTACATCTCCAAGGTGCTGCGCAACCCGATCTACGTGGGCGAGATTCGCCACAAAGGGGCGGTGTTTGCCGGTCAGCACGAGCCGATCATCACCCGGCAATTGTGGGATCGGGTGCAGGCCATCCTGTCCGAGGACGCGCACCAGCGCATGGGCAAGACCCAAACGCGGCACAAGACCGACGCGTTGCTGCGTGGCTTGATGTACGGCCCCGACGGTGGCAAATACCACATCACCTACAGCAAGAAGCCCTCCGGCAAGAAGTACCGCTACTACATCCCCAAGGCGGACAACCGCTACGGCTACCGCAGCAGCGCCACCGGGATGATTCCCGCCGACCAGATCGAGGAGGTGGTGGTCAACCTGCTGGTCGGCGCGCTCCAGTCGCCCGAAACCATCCAAGGCGTCTGGAACACGGTGCGCAAGCAATACCCGGAGGTCGACGAGCCGACCACCGTGCTGGCCATGCGCCGCATCGGGGAGGTCTGGAAGCAACTGTTCCCCGCCGAACAGGTGCGGCTTGTCAACCTGCTGATCGAGCGCGTCCAGCTCCTCTCCGACGGCGTCGACATCGTCTGGCGCGAGTCGGGATGGCGCGATCTGGCCGGTGAGTTGCGGGCGGACAGCATCGGCGGCGAGATGCTGGAAATGGAGGTGGCCCCATGAACCGCTCGTCCAAGACGCTGGTCGGCGATGGCAAACCCCACGAGCGCCGCCACCCGCTGGAAGGCGGCGGTGTCCGGATCACCACGTTCGTGCCCTTCCATTTCAAGAAGCGTGGCGTCAAGAAGGTGATCGTCGCACCGGAAGGCGTCAGCCAGCCGATTGCCGTCACCGATACGCCGGTGCTCACCCCCGAACAGGATCGCCCGCTGATCAGGGCTATGGGGCGCGGCATCTACTGGCAGCAGCTCATCGACAGCGGAAGACTGGCCAGCGCCACGGAGATCGCCGAGCGGGAGTGCATCCACCGCTCCACGGTCAGCGATCTGCTGCGGCTGGCGCTTCTCGCCCCCGACATCGTGCAGGCCGCCTACGAAGGACGGCTACCTCGGGCGGTGTCCTTGGAGGCGCTCCTGCGGGCCAAGGTGCCCTTGGACTGGAATGAGCAACGCCGGTTGATTGCGTCCTTCGGGTAGCGGAGGGAACGCAGAAATATTTTTCCGCTACGCCAAGAGTAGCTGTTGCTACGCCGGATGTAGCGCCTTCCCCGATGAAGGCGTGAAACGGCATCAACGGCTGGTACTGGACTGGCCACCGCTCACGCCTCCCTCCCTGAACGGGAAAGGAGCATGGCAATGGCCTATTCAATGGCACTGTCCCCTGGCTTCGGTGGCGCACCGAGCCAGCATTCCGGCGTCGACTTCAGCTCGACGTCCGCCCCCCACGCCTCGGAGTTGTCCGAGCGACGCTTCCTCAACGAGATCGAACTGGCCAGTCGCTGGGGCATGTCGCCCAAGACGCTGACGCGCTGGCGCGGCATGGGTCGAGGCCCTGTCTTCAACAAGTTCTCGAAGAAGGTGGCCTATCCCCTCGATGGCGAAAACGGCGTGCTCGATTTCGAGAAGCGTCACGTCTACGCATCCACGTCCGAACGCGTGCCGGTTTGAGGAGGATGACCATGAGCAATCTGACCTTCTTCCCCGCCGACCTCGCGGCCATGAGCATCGCCCAGCTGGTGGTGCTGTCGATCACGGACTTCACGTCCTCCGAGCACCACGTCGACGAGGCCATCGTCTACCTCAAACAACTGCGCGCGAAGCTGGATGCCGCCAAGCTCCAGCGCTACGGCGAGCAGGGGCGCGTCGCGCTGCGTGATTCCGGCCGCGATTTCGGCACAGCTCACATCAATGATGGCGCGCTGCACGTCAAGTACGAACTCCCCAAGAAGGTGACCTGGAGTCAGGCCATCCTCAAGGAGATGGCCGAGCGGATCGTTGCCTCCGGCGACAGGGTCGAGGACTACATCGACATCAAGCTGTCGGTGTCCGAGTCCCGCTACACCAACTGGCCAACGGCGTTGCAGGAGCAATTCGCTGCTGCGCGCACGGTCGAGGAAGGCAAGCCGAGTATCACTCTGGCGCTTGATGGGGGTGCCGCATGAAAAAGCTCCCCATCGTGTCCGCCGTCGAGCGGATGGCCGAGCGCAAGGGTGTGAAGCTGCTGATGCTCGGCAAGTCCGGCATCGGCAAGACCTCCCGGCTCAAAGACCTCGATCCCGCCACCACGCTGTTTCTCGACATCGAGGCCGGTGATCTGGCGGTGGCCGACTGGCCGGGCGACACCATCCGCCCGGCATCGTGGCCGGAATCGCGCGACTTCTTCGTGTTCCTCGCGGGGCCGGACAAGTCGCTGCCGCCAGAGGCCGCGTTCTCGCAGGCGCACTACGACCACGTCATCGAGAAGTTTGGCGCGCCGACGCAGCTCGACCGCTACCAGACCTTCTTCCTCGACTCGATCACGCAGTTGTCGCGCCAGTGCTTCGCGTGGTGCAAGACGCAGCCGGGTGCCGTCAGCGACCGCACCGGCAAGCCTGACATGCGTGGCGCTTACGGCCTGCTCGGGCAGGAAATGATCGGCGCGTTGACCCATCTGCAACACGCACGCGGCAAGAACGTGGTGTTCGTGGCGATCCTCGACGAACGCCTTGATGACTACAACCGCAAGGTGTTCGTGCCGCAGATCGAAGGCAGCAAGACCAGTCTGGAGCTGCCCGGCATCGTCGATGAGGTTGTGACGCTGGCCGAGATCAAGGCCGAGGACGGCAGCGCCTACCGCGCCTTCGTCACCCACACCCTCAATCCCTACGGCTTCCCGGCCAAAGACCGCAGCGGTCGCCTCGACCTGCTGGAGCCGCCGCATCTCGGCGCGCTGATCGCCAAGTGCGCAGGCACGCCCGTGCCCGCCAGCGCCGCCACCCCGAACACCACCGAATCCAAGGAGTAATCACCATGTCGTCCAACTATTTCGATTTCCAAGATGCCGACCCCCAACAGTCCGGCTTCGATCCGATCCCCAAGGGCACCACTGTCCCGGTGCGCATGATCCTCAAGCCCGGTGGCTATGACGACCCGTCGCAGGGCTGGGGTGGCGGCTACGCCACCGAGTCCTTCGAGACTGGCTCCATCTACCTCGCCGCCGAGTTCGTGGTCACGGCGGGCGATTACGCAAAACGCAAGATGTGGTCGAACATCGGCCTGCACTCCAAGAAGGGGCCGACCTGGGGCCAGATGGGGCGCAGCTTCATCCGCGCCGCGCTCAACAGCGCCCGCAACGTCCACCCGCAGGACAACTCCCCGCAGGCCGCCGCCGCGCGCCGCATCCAGGGCTTCCACGAACTGGATGGCCTGGAGTTCCTCGCCCGCGTCGATATCGAGAAGGACGGCAAGGGTCAGGATCGCAACGTGGTCAAGATCGCGGTCGAACCGGATCACCCGGATTACGCCCCGCTGATGGGCGTGCCGCCCAAAACCTCGGGCGGCGGCACGTCCGGCGCTCCGGCGCAGGCAGCGCCCGCGTCTGCGTATCAGGCACCGGCTCCGCAACGCGCACCCGTGACGGGCAAACCGTCGTGGGCGCAGTGAGGGAGGCCGCCATGAACGCATCCATGCTCACTGCCAGCCACTACGGCGTCGTGCATTTCGGCGACCTCGACTGCGAGGCGGTCGTGCTCACCACCGGCGAACGCGGCTACGTCCGCAAGCAGGTGGCCAAGCTGCTCGGCGTCCACGAGAACAACACAGGTCACCGTTTTCGCCAAATCCTGGCCGATTTCTCGCCTAAGTCATTGTCGGAACTGGATAAATTTCAGTCACCGATTTTGCTTCCCAGTGGTCGGCGGGCGCAGTTTTTCCCGGCGGGCGTGATCACCCAGATTGCCTCCGGCGTGATTGACGCCGCCCTCGATCACACGCTGCACCGCGCACGCCGGAGGCTGGTGCCCAACTGCATGACGATCATGCGCTCCCTTGCCATCACCGGCGAGGTGGCGCTGATCGACGAGGCCACCGGCTACCAGCACCACCGCGCGCCGGATGCGCTGCAGGAGCTGATCTCCAAGCTGCTGCGCCAGTCCTGCGCGTCGTGGGAGCGCCGATTCCACCCGGACTACTACCGCGCGCTGTACCGGCTGTTCGGTTGGAAGTACCAAGGTCACGATCAGAACCCGCCGCACGTCGTTGGCCAGATCACCTTGCGCTGGGTCTACGGGCCGGTGCTGCCGGAGGACTTGCTGGGCGAGATCCGCAACCGCAAGGGCATCTCGCAGAAACACCACCAGTGGTTGTCGGATCAGGGGCTGGCGCATCTGGAATCGCAGATTCACGCGGTCACGGCGATTGCGCGCAGCTCCATGAACTACCCGGACTTCAAGCGTCGCTGTGAGGCCGCCTTCGCTGGCGCTGCCCTGCAGTTGGGCCTGCTGCTCGATGAACTCGAGGAGGAGGCGTGAAATGCTGGGTCTGCAAACGACAAGCACGCGGCTACGGCCACACGGACGGTCGCTTCAAGACCGCCGATCCGCGCCGCTACGTACTCGACTGGGTGTTCTGCTCGCGCCGCTGTCAGAACGCGTTCCACGCGCTGTACGGCAACTGGCAACGCGCCAAGGACGGTCGCATCGACAAGACGGAGGTCGCCATGATCGATCCGTCTGACATCGAGCTGGGCGCGATGCGCCAGTGCCTCAAGGCGTTCGGCGAGGCAGCGGGCGAGATTGGCTTCGGCAAACCGCTGGGCGACTACGCCGAGGCCGAGGCGCTACGCGTCATCGACGCCATCGTCACTTGCTGGACGGACGCGATGGTCGCGCGCCACGAGGCCACCAAGTACCCACCCGTGCGCGGCATGCCGCCGACGCCTGATCCGCTGGCACCGGATGTCGCCAATCCGTTCGCCGATCTGGAGGACGACCTGCCTTGGGACGAGCCGAAGGGGGTGAAGCCATGATGGACTTCAACTCCTCGGCCAGCGTCTCCGGCCAGGTCACGACGCTGATCGACATTGGTATGCAGCGCGTGCGCGCGCAGCAGTCCGCGCGCGACTACCTCGGTGCATCACGTCTGGGCTCGGCCTGCGAGCGTGCGCTGCAGTTCGAGTACGCCAAAGCGCCGGTCGACCACGGGCGCGACACCCAAGGCCGGATGCTGCGCATCTTCGAGCGTGGCCACGTCATGGAGGACTGTATGGTGGCGTGGCTGCGCGACGCGGGCTTCGATCTGCGCACGCAGAAACCCGACGGCGGCCAGTTCGGCTTCTCCGACGCGCACGGTCGCCTGCGCGGTCACGTCGATGGCGTGATCGTCGGTGGGCCTGACGGTTTCCGCTATCCCGCGCTGTGGGAGAACAAATGCCTCGGCGCGAAGTCGTGGCGCGAGCTGGAAGCCAAAGGCCTCGCGGTCGCCAAGCCGGTCTACGCCGCGCAGGTGGCGCTGTATCAGGCGCACCTGCAACTGCACGAGCACCCGGCGCTGTTCACCGCGATCAACGCCGACTCGATGGACATCTACGTCGAGCTGGTGCCCTTCGACGGCGCGCTGGCGCAGCGGATGACGGATCGGGCTGTGAAAGTCATCTCAGCGACCGAGGCCGGTGAGCTGCTGCCGCGCGCCTTCCATGACCCGACTCACTTCGAGTGCCGGTTCTGCGCATGGCAAGACCGCTGCTGGAGGACGCAATGAACCATACCCAACCAAGAGCACTGGCAGTGGAGCCGATGGTGGGCGCGCGTCACGCCGCCCATCTGTTGAATCTCCCGCTGTACTACTTCACCAAGCCGCGATCTCGCATCTCGAAGCGCATTCCGCACTACCGGATCGGCCAGATGGTTCGCTTCCGGATGTCGGAACTCACGGCGTGGGCAGCCACGCAAGGATGCGCACATGAGTGACTACCGTGTTCGCATTTCTGTGCGCAACGCCCGTCTGCTGCGTGCCATCGAGCAGGCCGGGCACCGCCCCGGTGCGCAGTTCGCAGAGGAAGTTGGAATCAGCTACAGCGGCGCGCTGCTGCCGTACTTCAACCTCACGCGTTCGCCGCTGCCGCCTGATGGATTGTTGCGGGAGTGTGCGTGGGCCCTGTGCGACTTTCTGAATGCATCACCCTCTGATCTATGGTCGGACGCCCAACTCCAGCCGCTGGCAAGGAATCATTCCACCATCGAACTGGATGCGGACAATGTGCAGGCGCTGGTCGGCGGCGCGCCTGTCGACCCACTGAGGCTCGCAACTCAGGCTCAGGCCGGCCGCATCATTGAAGATGCCATCGACTCGCTGACGGAGCGTGAAGCCTATGTGATCCGCGAGCGCTTCTTTTCAGAGACAACGCTGGCAGATCTCTCCGAAAGGATAGGACTTACGCGCGAGCGCGTCCGCCAGATCGAAAAGAAGGCTCTGCGCAAGCTGCGTCACGTATCACGCATTCCGCGCGAACTGGCGGGTATCGCCGACGTGATCGGAGGTGCCGTCGATGCTTGACTTCAACGACACCCCCAAGCCAGTCGAGAACCGGCGCATCCTTGATGACAGCGAACGCGAGGCGCTGCGGGCAGGCTTGATCGCCAGTCTGCCATCGGTGCTGGCCACGTTGTTCCCGGCAGGCAAGACGCGCCGGGGCAAGTTCCTGATCGGCGACGTGCTGGGCAGTCCCGGCGACAGCCTCGAAGTCGTGCTCGATGGCGACAAGCAGGGGCTGTGGACGGATCGCGCCACGGGCGATGGCGGCGACATCTTTGCGCTGATCGCCGCGCACATCGGCATCGGCGTGCTGCACGACTTTCCGCGCGTGCTCGATGCCGCAGCCGATCTGCTCGGTCGCTCGCGGTCGGCACCGGCACGCAAGGCCAGCAAGAAGGAGGCACCGGTCGACGAACTCGGCCCGGCCACGGCCAAGTGGGACTACCTCGACGAGGCAGGCCATCTGATCGCCGTCGTCTACCGCTACGATCCACCGGGGCAGAAGAAGCAGTTCCGGCCCTGGGATGCCAAGCGGCGCAAGATGACGCCGCCCGATCCGCGCCCGCTCTACAACCAGCCAGGGATGGCCAGCGCAGCTCAGGTGGTGCTGGTCGAAGGCGAGAAATGTGCGCAGGCGCTGATCGACGCAGGCATCGCGGCCACCACCGCGATGCACGGGGCGAACGCTCCGGTGGACAAGACCGACTGGTCGCCGCTTTCGGCCAAGGCCGTGCTGGTCTGGCCTGACCGCGACAAGCCGGGCTGGGAGTACGCGACGCTGGCGGCGCAGGCCATCCTGTCGGCGGGCGCGAAGTCCTGCCACATCCTCTACCCGCCCGAGGAAGCTGCCGAGGGTTGGGATGCGGCGGACGCCATCGCCGAGGGCTTTGACGTCGCCACCTTCCTCACCCACGGCCCGCGTCTGCAGATGCACAACGTGGCCGATGACGATGAGCCGGTGGTCAGCAGCGATGAATCCGTCTGGGGCACCGAGGATGCGCTCGCGCTGTCCTTCACTCGTCGCTACCACCGCGACTGGCGCTACGTCGCGGCTTGGGGTCGGTGGCTGGTGTGGGACGGCCAACGCTGGCGCACGGAGGACACGCTCGCCGCCACCGATCTGATCCGCAGCGTTTGCCGCCAGACGGCGGTGCGCGCCGACAACCCCAAGATCGCCGCCAAGTTGGCCAGCGCCAGCACGGTCGGCGGCGTGGAACGGCTGGCGCGTGCGGATCGCAGGCACGCGGCCACCACCGATGAATGGGACGCCGATCCGTGGCTGCTCAACACGCCCGGTGGCGTGGTCGATCTCAAGACCGGTCGCAAGCGCGCGAACGACCGTGCCGACCGGATGACCAAGATCACCACCGCCACGCCGGGCGGCGACTGCCCGCAGTGGATGGCCTTCCTGTCCGACATCACCGGTGGCGACGTTGATCTGCAGGCTTACTTGCAGCGAATGGTCGGCTACTGCCTGACCGGCGTCACCAGCGCCCACGCGCTGTTCTTCCTGTACGGCACCGGTGCCAACGGCAAGAGCGTGTTCGCCAACGTCATCAGCACCATCCTCGGCGACTACGCCGCCACCGCGTCGATGGACACCTTCGTCGAAACCCGTGGCGACCGCCATCCGACCGATCTGGCGGGTCTGCGCGGTGCGCGCTTCGTGACGGCCATCGAAACCGAACAGGGTCGTCGCCTGAACGAGTCCAAGGTCAAGGCCATCACCGGCGGCGACAAGATCTCCGCGCGCTTCATGCGCCAGGACTTCTTCGAGTACACGCCGCAGTTCAAGCCGGTGATCGTCGGCAACCACAAGCCCGCCATCCGCAACATCGACGAGGCGATGAAGCGGCGCATGCACATGATCCCCTTCACAGTGACGATCCCGCCCGAACGGCGCGATGGTCGTCTGACCGAGAAGCTGCTGGCCGAGTGCGACGGGATTCTGGCGTGGGCGGTGGCGGGATGCCTTGCATGGCAGCGCGAAGGTTTGAAGCCGCCCGCCTGCGTGGTGTCGGCGACCGAGGAGTATTTCGAGGCCGAGGACGCGCTGGGCCGCTGGCTCGACGAACGCTGCGCGCGTGATGTCAACGCCAAGTCGCTGACCACCGAACTGTTCTCCGACTGGAAGCACTGGGCGGAAACGTCGGGCGAGTTCATCGGCTCGCAGCGACGCTTTTCCGATCTGCTGATCACGCGCGGGATCGAGAAGTGGCGCAACGGTGTGGGCGTGCGCGGGTTCCGGGGCATCGACCTCAAGTACCCGCCCATGCCCGCTTACACCCCCTACGCCGACAACTGACCCCCATGAAATTCACGCCGTCTGACACATCGGACGCATTTGAACGTAAGTCTCTATACGCGCGTACGCGCGCACCTCACGGAGAGTTACGTCAAGCTGCGCCCGATGCGTCAGACCGGCTCAACAGGACTGACACCATGACCACCACCATCTTCGCCCTCGATCTGGGCACCATCACAGGCTGGGCGCTGCGCGGCAGCGATGGCCACATCACCAGCGGTTCCGAGAGCTTCCGGCCGCAGCGTTTTGAAGGCGGCGGAATGCGCTTCTTGCGCTTCAAGCGCTGGCTCACCGAGATCAAGCAGTCCTGCGACGGCATCGACGCATTGCACTTCGAGGAAGTGCGCCGCCACGTTTCGACCGACGCGGCCCACGCCTACGGCGGCTTCCTCGCCACGCTCACCGCGTGGTGCGAGCACCACCAGATTCCGTATCAGGGCGTTCCGGTCGGCACGATCAAGAAGCACGCCACCGGCAAAGGCAATGCGGGCAAAGGGGATGTGATCGCATCCGTCACCGCGCGTGGCCACGCCCCGGTCGATGACAACGAAGCCGATGCGCTGGCGCTCTTGCACTGGGCTATCGAGCAGCACGACGTGGAACAGGGGGTGTGACATGGCACGCACCAACTGGACGATTGACGACGTGGCCGCACGCTACGAGGAAGCAGCCAACACAGGACGACGCCTGCCACCCGTGCGGGTGCAGGGCTACTTCAACTGCTGGCCTGCCATCGTGCGTCGGGAGTGGGAGACGTTCGCTGCCGATGAGAAGGTCTACCGCCCATTCCCGCCCGCACCCGACGCCATCGACCGGATGCTGGAGACGATGCGCTGGATGCAGTGGCTGGAGGTCGAGCAGCGCCATCTGGTGTGGATGCGTGCCAAGCGCTACGGCTGGCGGGACATCACCATCCGCTTCGCCTGCGACCGCACCACGGCGTGGCGACGGTGGCAGAAGGCCTTGCAGACGGTGGCTGACCAGCTCAACGGCTGCGTTGTCGCGGGATAGCCTTTGAACGCGAATGGTCGCGGATGAGCTGCCATGAGCTGCCATCAGCTATCACCAGCGGCTTTTGCCCCTGCAACAAATCACCCCGGTCGGGGGTAGTATTTCATCCATGCTCGGGATCAGTGGCTCTGAGGCGACAGTCGCTTCAAAGCCACGCTCCCGAGGGGAAATGGGCCCTTCCTGGCCAATAACCCATGCGGGGGGCGCGCGCGCGACACTTTTTTAGCGTCAGGGCGCGGGCAAGGTTACCAGTCGGCAGGTTACCGGCCCCGGTTACCACCCCAGCGCACGGTTACCACCCCACCAGATTCTTCATTCACCCAACCCGCCCGGCGGCAACGCTCGGCGGGTTTTGCTTTTGGGACTTCCACTTTGAACACGCTCAACGTCGAGTACCGCAAGGTCGAGGCGCTGATTCCCTACGCCCGCAATCCGCGCACGCACGCCGAAGGCCAGATCGCCAAGATCGCGGCCAGCATCGTCGAGTACGGCTGGACGAACCCGATCCTGGTCGATGGCGACAACGGCATCATCGCCGGACACGGACGTCTGGCCGCTGCCCGCAAGCTGGGGCTGGATCAGGTGCCGGTGATCGAACTGGCCCACCTGAGCGTCGCGCAGAAGCGCGCGCTGGTGATCGCCGACAACCGTCTGGCGCTCGATGCCGGTTGGGATGAGGAAATGCTGGCGCTGGAGTTGGCCGACCTGTCCGAGGCTGGGTACGACCTTGCGCTGACCGGCTTCGAGGATGCCGAAATCGAGGCACTGCTCGCCGGGGATGTGCTGGACGCCGACCCTGATACCGAGGCAGAACCGGACGGCGACGAGCCGGATGCTGCGGACGATGTGCCGGACGCGCCCGTCGTGGCGGTGTCCCGCCCCGGTGATGTCTGGGCCATCGGCCAGCACCGTCTGATCTGTGGCGACGCTACCGACCGGGCCGTGGTCGCTGCGCTGATGCAAGGCGATACCGCGCGGATGTGCTTCACCTCGCCACCCTACGGCAACCAGCGCGACTACACCTCGGGTGGCATCACCGATTGGGATGGCCTGATGCGCGGCGTGTTTGCGCACCTGCCGATGGCGGACGACGGCCAGGTGCTGGTCAACCTTGGCCTCATCCACCGTGACAACGAGGTGATCCCGTATTGGGATGCGTGGCTCGGCTGGATGCGCCAGCAGGGTTGGCGGCGCTTTGCGTGGTACGTCTGGGATCAGGGGCCGGGGATGCCCGGCGACTGGCAGGGCCGCTTCGCGCCGAGCTTCGAGTTCGTGTTCCATTTCAACTTTGAGGCCCGCAAGCCCAACAAGATCGTGCCCTGCAAGCACGCCGGGCAGGAATCGCACCTGCGCGCCGATGGCTCGTCCACCGCGATGCGCGGCAAGGACGGCGAAGTTGGCGGCTGGACGCACAAGGGCCAGCCGACGCAGGACACGCGCATTCCCGACAGCGTGATCCGCGTGATGCGCCACAAGGGCAAGATCGGGCAGGACATCGATCACCCCGCCGTGTTCCCGGTGGCGCTGCCGGAGTTCGTGATCGAGGCCTACACCGACGCGGGCGACCTCGTGTTTGAACCTTTCGGCGGCAGCGGCACGACGATGCTGGCCGCCGAACGCACGGGCCGCATCTGCCGCAGCGTGGAGATCGCGCCGGAGTACGTGGACGTCGCCATCAAGCGCTTCCAGCAGAACCATCCCGGTGTGCCGATCACCCTGATCGCCACCGGCCAATCCTTCGAACAGGTCGCCGCCGAGCGTACTGCCACTGTCGATGCCGAGGTGGTGGCATGAACTGGCTGGCCGACAAGATCGAACAGTGGCCGACCGCCAAGTTGCTGCCCTATGCCCGCAATGCGCGCACCCACTCGGAGGAGCAGGTGGCCCAGATCGCCGCCAGCATCGCCGAGTTCGGATTCACCAATCCGATCCTCGCAGGCAGCGACGGCATCATCGTGGCGGGTCACGGACGGCTCGCCGCCGCGCAGAAACTCGGGCTGGAGATCGTGCCGGTGGTCGTGCTCGATCACCTGACGCCGACGCAGCGCCGCGCGCTGGTCATCGCGGACAACCGCATCGCCGAGAACGCGGGCTGGGATGACGCGATGCTGCGGATCGAGTTGGAAGCCTTGCAGCTCGAAGGCTTCGACCTCGACATCACCGGCTTCGACGCCGACGCGCTGGCCGAACTGATCGCGGGCGACGAGCCGGACAACGAAGGCCAGACCGATGAGGATGCAGTGCCGGAAGTCGGCGAGACACCGATCTCCCGCCCGGGCGACGTCTGGATCATGGGCCAGCACCGGCTGCTGTGCGGCGATGCCACCGTCGTCGGGGACTACGACCGGCTGATGCAGGGCGACGTGGCGGACATGGTTTTCACCGACCCGCCGTACAACGTGAACTACGCCAACAGCGCCAAGGACAAGATGCGCGGCAAGGATCGCGCGATCCTCAACGACAACTTGGGCGACGGTTTCTACGACTTCCTGCTGGCGGCGCTGACGCCCACCGTGGCGCATTGCAGCGGCGGCATCTACGTGGCGATGTCCTCCAGCGAACTGAATGTGCTGCAGGCCTCGTTTCGCGCCGCCGGTGGCAAATGGTCGACCTTCATCATTTGGGCGAAGAACACCTTCACGCTGGGCCGTGCCGACTACCAGCGCCAGTACGAGCCGATCCTGTACGGATGGCCCGAGGGCGCGACGCGCCACTGGTGCGGCGACCGCGATCAGGGCGATGTGTGGGCGATCAAGAAGCCGCAGAAGAACGACCTGCACCCGACGATGAAGCCGGTGGAACTGGTCGAGCGGGCGATCCGCAACTCAAGTCGCCCCGGCAACGTGGTGCTCGACCCCTTCGGCGGTTCCGGCACGACGCTGATTGCGGCAGAGAAGTCAGGCCGCATCGCGCGGCTGATTGAACTCGACCCGAAGTACGTGGACGTGATCGTGCGCCGGTGGGAGGATTTCACCGGCAAGCAGGCCAGCCGCGAGGCGGCAGACCAGGAGGCGTGCGCCAGTTGAATCCGCGCGCAGGTGCTTTGGCTTCTTCTTCCTCGGCGATGCGCCGCAGCAGTTGCATCGTGGCGAGATCGCGGGGCAGCGCGGCGCACATCACGCGCACGGCCTGTTCGATGGAGACATCCGGACGCCGGTTGGCGATCAGCCAACGCAGCGCCTGTTCGCGTTCGGCGGCGAGGGTTTTCATCAGGCGGCTTCTTGCTCTTCGACGATGCCGCAGTGGATCACGTAGCCCGTGAGGTAAGGCAGTCCGCGCGGGATGCCGTAGTCTTTGCTGGTCTGGCGGCCAATCGTCCAGCCCATCCACTTGGTGGTGGCGGCGTCGATGGCGTCCTTCATGCCCTTGCCGTCAAAGAAACCGTTGTGGACTTCGTCTGCGAAGTGGCGGCCAAAGCGGCTGTCGAGAAAGACGCGGACGGTGTCGAGGTCTTCGCCCGTGGCGTCGGCGACGGCGGTCATGGCCAGAGGCCACGCGATGCAGGCGTGTCCGCCCATCGTGCCCCAGAAGCCCCAGCCTTCGTTGCGGGTGGCGGGGATGTTGGTGTTGGTCATGGTGCTTTCTCCTTCGGGTTGATCGTTGCGACACCCGTAGTAACGCGCTGTCCGATGGAGAAGCCAAGCTGTTCCTGGCTTCTTTCTCGATCAATTTCGATCAACCGAGACGCGCCACGTAGCGGGCGTAATCACCGCCCTCCGGATTGATGTACAGGTAGGGACGACCGGGCGCTGTGACCTCGACGCAGAGGAAGCCGTCGCCGGTTCCGCCGCCCTTGCCGCGCAGCCAGTCGCGCGACACCAGCAGCGTGCGCGTGAAGGCGTCGAACTCGGCGGCGGTGAGTTCCTTGGTCTCGGTGACGTAGACCTTGTGCTGGTCGCCTCCGCCCAGTTCGCTGAGGTCGGCAGGCTTGCGAGCGAATGGCAGGCGGACGCTCAACTCTTCGACTTGCAGGGCGGTGTCGCCAAACTGCAGGGTGCGCTGGGTGCGCTCGATGGTGATGGTCATGGTGGTCATGGCAGGGTTCCTTGTGTGGCGTCGTCAATCACGACAACTGCATGAACGCGCTGTTCAAGCAGGAAGCCAAGCGCCGCTTGGCCTCTTTCTCGATCTTTTTGATCAGGCGATGCGGTAGACCCGCTCGCCGCCCTGCGGCTTGTCCGACGTGATGGTCAGGCCGAGTTTTTTCTTGAAGGCTCCGGCGAAGGTGCCGCGCACCGTGTGCGCCTGCCAGCCGGTAACGGTGCAGATCTGGCCGATGGTCGCGCCCTCGGGGCGTTGCAGCATCCGGATCACTTCGGCCTGCTTGCTGTTGTCGCGGGTGCGGGGTTTGGCCTGTGCCGTTGCGGCGTTCTTGGCCCACTCGGCCTCACACGCGGCCACGTCGGCCTCCAACTCGGCGTCGGTGGTCTGCGGTGCTGCGGTGGCGTCGGGCGCGTCCTGCGCCGCTTCGGCGTTGGCAATGATCGCGTCGAGCTTGGCCTCGAATGTGATGTGCGGGCGTTTCATGCCCAAGGCGTCGTAGCCCTCGGCGGCGACGCACCAGCCCTCGCCATCAGGCGTGATCAGGGCGCGGTTGAACAGGCCGTCGAGCACCTTCTTGCGTGCGCCGCCTTTGATGTTGTCGGGGAACCATTCGATCTTGCCCGCGCTGGTGTTGATGGCCTTGGCGAGGATGGCGTGCTGGGCCGGGGTGAGTTGGGTGGTGGTCATTGGCTGCTCCTTCGGGGGTGGTTGACGACGATGTGATGAACGCGCTGTTCGGGAGTGAAGCCAAGCGCCCAGTGATGAATAAGGGGCTTGGCTTCGTTGCTTTCCGATCAGCTCTTGGCGATTTCTGCTTCCGTGGCCTTCGGCATCGCCGCACCCAGTTCGATGCCCGCCTTGAAAGCCGCTTCCAGCGCGTCGCGGATGCACCAGACCGCCGTGTCGTGGAAGTCCAGGCTGTCGGCGTGGCGGGTTTCCAAGGTGTCGAGGCCCAGATGCTTCTGGGCGATCAGGGTGAGGATGGTGTCGATCTGGCTCATGGCGTGTTCCTTTCGGGAGGTGGTTGGCGTGACGTGATGAATGCGCTGTTCCCGATGGAAGCCAAGCTCAATCCGCAGAAGCGACGAACAAATGATTGAAGGTGACGATGGGACTCTCGATTCGCGCCTACGCGCGCCACCGTGGCGTGTCGCACGTGGCCGTGAAGAAGGCCATCGACACCGGACGGATCACCGCACTGCCGGACGGCACGATTGATCCGGATGCGGCGGACGCGCAGTGGGCACAAAACACATTGCAGCCACGCCGGGCCGCTGTGTCGGAAAAGGTCAGTCCGCCGAAGGCGCGGCCCACAACCGGGGACGTACCGCCGCAACGCGATGCGCCCGAACCCGGCGCACCGCCGCTGTCAGCGGGTGGCACGTCGCTGTTGCAAGCACGCACGGTCAACGAAGTGCTCAAGGCCCAGCTCAACAAGGTGGAGCTGGCGCACCGCAAGAAGGAACTGGTGGATCGGGCGCAGGCCGTGGCCCACGTTTTCAAGCAGGCGCGCATCGAGCGCGATGCGTGGCTCAACTGGCCCGCACGCATCTCCGGGCAGATGGCCTCCGCGCTCGGCGTCGATGCGCACCAGATGCACGTCGCGCTGGAAGCTGCCGTGCGCGAGCATCTGATCGAACTGGGCGAACTGCGCCCGCGTGTGGATTGATGATGGACGATTACGAAGGTGTGCAGGAGATCGAGCGCGCGTGGCGTGATGGCCTGACGCCCGATCCGCTACTGACGGTTTCGGAATGGTCGGATCGGCACCGGATGCTGTCCAGCAAGGCGTCCGCCGAACCGGGCCGCTGGCGCACCGCTCGCACGCCGTATCTGAAGGCCATCATGGATTGCCTGTCACCTACCTCGCCGGTCGAGCGTGTGGTGTTCATGAAGGCGGCGCAGCTCGGCGCGACCGAGATGGGCAGCAACTGGATCGGCTACGTCATCCACCACGCGCCGGGGCCGATGATGGCCGTCTGGCCAACGGTGGAGATGGCCAAGCGCAATTCCAAGCAGCGCATCGATCCGCTGATTGAGGAGTCGGCGGCGCTGGCGGAACTGATCGCTCCGGCGCGCTCGCGGGATTCGGGCAACACGATTCTGGCGAAGGAGTTTCGCGGTGGCGTGCTGGTGATGACGGGCGCGAACAGTGCCGTCGGTCTGCGCTCGATGCCGGTGCGCTATCTGTTCCTCGACGAGGTGGACGGTTATCCGCTGGACGTCGAGGGCGAAGGCGATGCGATCTCGCTGGCCGAAGCGCGCACGCGCACCTTCGCGCGCAGGAAGATTTTCATCGTGTCGACGCCGACGATCTCGGGCGCGTCGGCCATCGAGCGCGAGTACGAGGCCAGCGACCAACGTCGCTACTTCGTGCCGTGCCCGCACTGCTCGCACCGGCAGTGGCTGCGCTTCGAGCAGCTGCGCTGGGACAAGGGTTCGCCGGAAACGGCGGCCTACGTCTGCGAGTCCTGCGACACCGCGATTGCCGAGCACCACAAGACGTGGATGCTGGAGCACGGCGAGTGGCGGGCGATGGCCCAGGATGGCGGTGTCAAGACGGCAGGCTTTCACCTGTCGTCGCTGTACAGCCCGGTGGGCTGGCGCGCGTGGCGCGACATCGCGGCCGCGTGGGAAGCGGCGGTCAACAAGGAATCGGGGTCGGCAGCCGCGATCAAGACCTTCAAGAACACCGAGCTGGGCGAGACCTGGGTCGAGGAAGGCGAAGCGCCCGACTGGCAACGGCTGGTCGAGCGCCGCGAGGACTATCGCATCGGCAGCGTGCCGCTGGGCGGTCTGCTGCTGGTGGGCGCAGCTGACGTGCAGAAGGATCGCATCGAAGCCTCGGTCTGGGCGTTCGGGCGTGGCAAGGAATCGTGGCTCATCGAGCACCGCGTGCTGATGGGTGACACCGCCCGCGACACGGTGTGGAAAGCTCTGGCCGCGATGTTGGCTGAACAGTGGACACACGCTTGCGGAGCGCAGATGCCGCTGGCCCGCTTCGCGCTCGACACCGGCTTTGCCACGCAGGAAGCCTACGCCTTCGTGCGTGCTTGCCACGACCCGCGCGTGATGGCGGTCAAGGGTGTGGCGCGCGGCGCGGCGCTGATCGGCACACCGACCGCCATCGATGTCTCGCAGGGCGGCAAGAAGCTGCGCCGGGGCATCAAGGTGTACTCGGTGGCGGGCGGCATCGCCAAGCTGGAGTTCTACAACAACCTGCGCAAGAGCGCCGATGTCAGCGAGGACGGACTGACCCCGGTGTTTCCTGCTGGGTTCGTCCACCTGCCCAAGATCGACGCCGAGTTCGTCCAGCAACTCTGCGCCGAGCAGTTGATCACCCGCCGCGACCGCAACGGCTTCCCCGTGCGCGAGTGGCAGAAGATGCGCGAGCGCAATGAGGCGCTGGACTGCTACGTCTACGCCCGCGCCGCCGCGTCCAGCGCGGGGCTGGATCGCTTCGAGGAACGCCACTGGCGCGAACTGGAGCGACAGATCGGGGTAGCACCCCCACCGGATGAGCCACCGCCCATCCACGACATCGAATTGAACGAGGCCACCCCCAGCGGTGGCCTCGCTGTTTCTGGCAACCGCAACACCGGCAGGCGCGTCATCAAGAGCCGCTGGCTGACGAGATGAGGACACCGTGACCTACACCAACGCACAACTCAAAACGCTCAGGAAGGCCTTGGCCACCGGCGAACGCCGCGTGAGCTTCGGCGACAAGACGGTCGAGTACCGCAGCATCGAAGAACTGCAGGCCGCCATCCGCACTGTCGAGGCCGAAATCGCGCGCAGCACCGGTGTGCCTGCGAAGCGCCAGATCCGCGTCACGACGGCGAAGGGGTTCTGATGGCTTGGTACTCCAAAATTCGCAGTCTGTTCGGCCAGCCACCCGTCCACGAAGCCGCAGGCCGTGGCCGCCGCGCGCTGGCGTGGATGCCCGGCAACCCCGGCGCGGTGGCGGCGATGCTGGCCACCAGCACCGAACTGCGCATCAAGAGCCGCGACCTCGTGCGCCGCAATGCGTGGGCGCAGGCAGGCATCGAAGCCTTCGTCGCCAACGCGGTCGGCACGGGCATCAAGCCGCAGAGCCTGTCTCAGGATGAGCGCTTCAAGACCGCCGTGCAGGCGCTGTGGCGCGATTGGGTCGAGGAAGCCGACGCGGCAGGCCAGACCGATTTCTACGGCCTGCAGGCGCTGGCCTGCCGGGCGATGCTCGAAGGCGGCGAGTGCCTGATCCGGCTGCGGCCACGTCGCCCGGAGGATGGCCTCTCGGTGCCCTTGCAGTTGCAACTGCTGGAGCCGGAGCACCTGCCGATCTCGCTCAACACCGATCTCCCGTCCGGCAACACGGTGCGCTCGGGCATCGAGTTCGACGCGATGGGGCGGCGCGTGGCCTACCACCTGTACCGCTCGCATCCCGAGGATGGCGGTCTGGCCCCGATGTCCGGCCACGGCGGCATGGACACGGTGCGCATCCCCGCCGCCGAAATCATCCACCTCTACCGCGTGCTGCGCCCGGGCCAGATCAGGGGCGAGCCGTGGTTGTCGCGGGCGCTGGTCAAGCTCAACGAACTGGATCAGTACGACGACGCCGAGCTGGTGCGCAAGAAAACCGCCGCGATGTTCGCGGGTTTCGTGACCCGTCAGAACCCCGAGGACAACCTGATGGGCGAAGGCGCGGCGGACGCCGACGGCATCTCGCTCGCCGGACTGGAGCCGGGCACGCTGCAGATTCTCGAACCCGGCGAGGACATCAAGTTCTCCGACCCCGCCGACGTGGGCGGTTCGTACTCCGAGTTCCTGCGCACGCAGTTCCGCGCCGTCGCCGCCGCCATCGGCATCACCTACGAGCAGTTGACCGGCGATCTGACTGGCGTGAACTACTCGTCCATCCGCGCCGGGATGCTGGAGTTCCGCCGCCGCTGCGAGATGGTGCAGCACGGCGTGCTGGTGCATCAGCTGTGCCGTCCGGTGTGGGCAGCGTGGATGAAGCAGGCCGTGCTGGCCGGGGCGCTGGACGCGCCGGGCTTCGCGCGTGGCGGGCCTGCGCGCCGTCGCCAGTACCAGCAGGCGAAGTGGGTGCCGCAGGGCTGGCAGTGGGTCGATCCGGAGAAGGAATTCAAGGCGATGTTGCTGGCGATCCGTGCGGGCCTGATGTCGCGCTCGGAAGCCATCTCGGCAAACGGCTACGACGCCGAGGACATCGACCGCGAGATCGCCGCCGACAACCAGCGCGCCGACGATCTCGGGCTGATCTTCGACTCCGACGCCCGCTACACGACGCGGGACGGCTCCATCGCCAAATCCAGCCGCGACGCGCTCGCGCCCGATGACACCGGCGTCGGCGCGCCGGGCTGACCGCCTGATTTTTTCCGAGGGAATCCCATGACCGTTCTGCCACATCTGGCGGCGCGCCTCTTTGGCGTGCCGCTGGCGATCCATCGCCCGAAACTCGACATCATCCTCTCCGTGCTCGGCGCGCGCGTCGGTATCACCGACATGGCCGCGCCTGCGGACTACGCGCCGCCTGTGCGCCAGCCGACGCCCGCGACCAGCAAGGTCGCCGTCATCCCGATCCACGGCACGCTGGTACGCCGCACCTCCGGCCTCGAAGCCGCATCGGGCCTTGCCAGCTACACCGACATCGCGGCGCAGATCGACGCGGCTCTGGCCAGCCCCGATGTCGCCGCCATCCTGCTCGACGTCGACTCTCCCGGTGGCGAGTCGGGCGGCGTGTTCGATCTGGCCGACCGCATCCGTGCGGCGGCGCAGGTCAAGCCCGTATGGGCGGTGGCCAACGACATCGCGTTCTCGGCGGCCTACGCGCTGGCGTCCGCCGCCAGCCGCGTGTTCGTCGCACGCACCGGCGGCGTCGGCTCGATTGGCGTCATCGCCATGCACGTCGACCAGTCGGTGAAGGACGCGAAGGACGGCCTTCATTACACCGCCGTGTTTGCGGGCGAACGCAAGAACGACCTCAACCCGCACGAGCCGATTTCTGACGTAGCGCACGCCGTCCTCAAGGCCGAGGTGGATCGCATCTACGGCCTGTTCGTCGAGACAGTCGCGCGCCATCGCGGCCTCGATGCCGACGCCGTGCGTGCCACCGAAGCGGGCTTGTTCTTCGGCGAATCCGCCATAGCTGCGGGTCTGGCCGATGCCGTCGGCAGCTTCGACGAGGCGCTGGCGCAACTGCTCGCATCCCTTTCCCCCAACCCGACTCCGGTGGCCCTGGCCACGCGGGCGGGCTTTTCCTGTAACCACCCCAAGGAGTCATTGATGAATGATCGAACCGACACCGCTGCTCTTGATCGGCCTCTTGTTGATCCTGCTGGCAGTTCTGCTCAACCGCCCGCCGCCGCCACGCTGAGCGCCGCCGATGCCATCGAGATCGCGCAGACCTGCACGCTCGCCGGTCGCGCCGACCTGATCGCGGGCTTCCTCGAAACCAACACCGCGCCCGCCACGGTGCGCAGCCGACTGCTCGCGGCGCAGGCCGAGGCCAGTCCGGAGATCTCCAGCCGCATCGCGCCCGACGCCGCGCGCCCTCCGGCCAGCAATCCACTGATCGATGCGGCCAAACAACTTGCGGCGCAGTCCGCCAAGAAGGAGATCTGACATGCCCACCCTCGTCGAACCGCTGAATCTGGGCGATCTGCTCAAGTACGAAGCGCCCAACCTGTACTCGCGCGACCGCATCACCGTCGCCTCCGGCCAGAACCTGCCACTGGGTACGGTGCTGGGCCTGGTCACCGCCAGCGGCAAATACAAGCAGATCGACCCGTCCGCAGAGGACGGCACGCAGGTCGCCGCCGCCGTGCTGCTGCAAGCCTGCGACGCGACGCTCGCCGACCGCGATGACGGCCTCGTCGTCGCGCGCCACTCCATCGTCGCCGACCACGCGCTCGCGTGGCCCGACGCCATCACCAACGCCGAAAAACTCGCCGCCGTCGCGCAACTGAAGGCGCTGGGCGTGCTCGTCCGTCAAGGAGCCTGACCATGAACAACCCCTTCAGCAATCCCGCGTTCTCGATGACGGCGCTGACCGCCGCCATCAACATCCTGCCCAACCGCTACGGGCGTCTGGAAGAGTTGAACCTGATGCCCGCCAAGCCGGTGCGCCAGCGCCAGATCGTCGTCGAGGAAATGAACGGCGTGCTCAACCTGTTGCCCACGCTGCCGCCGGGCTCGCCCGGCACGGTGGGCAAGCGCGGCAAGCGCAACCTGCGCTCCTTCGTCGTGCCGCACATCCCGCACGACGACGTGGTGCTGCCGGAAGAAGTGCAAGGCATCCGTGCCTTCGGCTCGGAAACCGAAACCGAGACGGTCGCGGGCGTCATCGCACGCCATCTGGAGACGATGCGCAACAAGCACGCCATCACGCTGGAACACCTGCGCATGGGCGCGCTCAAGGGCGTGATCCTCGACGCCGACGGCTCGGAACTGGTCGATCTGTTCGACGCCTTCGAGATCACGCCGCAGTCGGTGTCCTTCGAGCTGGGCACGGCGGGTACCAACGTCAAGGCCAAGTGCGGCACGGTGCTCTCCACCATCGAGGACAACCTCAAGGGCGAGTTCATGAACGGCGTCCACTGCCTGTGCTCGCCGGAGTTCTTCGCCGCGCTCACCGGCCACGCGAAGGTCGAGAAGGCGTTCGAGAACTGGCAGAACGGCGCGATCCTCATCAACGACATCCGGCGCGGCTTCACCTACGGCGGCATCACCTTCGAGGAGTACCGGGGTCAGGCCACCGATGCGAATGGCACCGTGCGCCGCTTCATCGCCGCAGGCGAGGCCCATGCCTTCCCGCTGGGCACCATCGACACCTTCGGCACCTACTTCGCTCCGGCGGACTTCAACGAGACCGTCAACACGGTGGGCCAGCCGCTCTACGCCAAGCAGGAGCCGCGCAAGTTCGACCGGGGCACCGATCTGCACACGCAGTCCAACCCGCTGCCGATGTGCCACCGCCCCGGCGTGCTGGTAAAGCTGACGGTGTCGTGATGGGCCTCGTCGAACAGGTCTACAGCGCCGCCGCGAACGCGGGCCTGACGGTGCGCTGCCGGTGGTTTCCTGCCGGTAGCGGGTCTGCCCAGACCCGGCAGGTCGGGTTTTCCGCGCCGGACGACACCGCACTCGACGGCCTGACCCTGAACACCGACTACGCGATCACCTATCCGGCGTCGGTGTTCGTTGGGCTGGCCGTGCGCGATGCGGTGGAAGTCGATGGCGTGGCCTATCAGGTGCGGGATGTCCGGGCGCTGGCCGACGGCACCGAGATGCGCGCCAAGCTCACGAGGCTTTGACCGATGGCCGCCAACTCGATCCGCGAACAGATTCTGCTCGCGGTGCTCGATGCTGTCCGCACGTCGGTGGAAACGCTCGGGGCCACGCTGCACCGTTCGCCCACGGTGGCCATCAGCCGGGAGCAATGCCCGGCGCTGGTGGTGTTCCCCGAGTCCGAATCCATCACCGAACGCGCCAACGACCGCGTCACGCGCGTGCTGACCGTTCGCATCGTCGCGCTCGCCCGCGCCGTACCGCCCGCCATTCCCGAAACCGAAGCCGACCGGCTGCTCACCGCAGCCCACGCCGCGCTGCTGGCCGACCGGAATCTGGACGGTCTGGCGCTGGGCATCCGCGAGCAGGAATGCGAGTGGGACATCGAGGACGCCGACGCAGTGGCCGCTGCCATTCCCGCGCGCTACGCGATCACCTACCGGACGCTCGACACCGATCTTTCAACCAAGGGATGACACCCATGACTTCCATCGTTCTGACCCAAGCGCACACCCACGCGGGCAAGCCCCACAAGGCAGGCGACCGGCTCGACGTGGATGGCAGCAGCGCCGACTGGCTCATTGCCAATGGCATTGCCCGCCGCGACCGTCAGCCCAACCCTGCGCCGCAGCCGGAAGGCGACGGCACGCCCATCGAACCCAAACCCATCACCACCCACCGCAAGGAGTCCAAATCATGAGCACCTACGCCAGTTTTCAGGGGCGCGTTTTCCTCGGCAAGCGCGACATCGACGGTCTGCCCACCGAAGTGCGCTCGCCCGGCAACGTCGCGGAGTTGAAGCTCTCGCTCAAGACCGACGTGCTGGAGCACTACGAAAGCCAGACCGGCCAGCGTTCGCTGGATCACCGGATGGTCAAGCAGAAATCGGCCACGGTGAATCTCACCATCGAGGAGTTCACCAAGGAAAACCTCGCCCTGGCGCTGTACGGCAACCACGTCACCGGCAGCACCGGCACGGTCACGGCGGAACCCATCGGTGGCGCGACGCCGGTCGTGGGCGACCGCTACTTCCTCGCCCACCCCAAGGTGTCGGCGCTGGTGGTGACCGATTCGGCAGGCACGCCCGCCACGCTGACCGCAGGCACGCACTACACGGCAGACACCGACTTCGGTGCCCTCCAGTTTCTGGATACCACCGGCTTCACCGCACCGTTCCGTGCGGCCTACAGCTACGGCGTCGCCACCGAGATCGGCATCTTCACGCAGTCGGTGCCGGAGCGGTATCTGCGTCTGGAAGGCATCAACACCGCGCAGGGCAACGCCAAGGTGCTGGTCGAGCTGTACCGCGTGGCCTTCGATCCCTTGAAGGAAATCTCCTTCATCTCGGACGAGTACAACAAGTTCGAGCTGGAAGGCTCGCTGCTGGCCGACACCACCAAACCCTATGACGCGGTGCTCGGCCAGTTCGGCCGCATCGTGCAACTGTGATGGAGGCGAGCATGAGCGATCTGGACAAGCTCGTTCCGCAGGCCTTCGAGATCACGCTGGCTGGGGAATCCGTCAGCGTGAAGCCGCTGAAGGTCGGGCAGATGCCTGCCTTCCTGCGCGCCATCACGCCGGTGATGCAGCAGATCGGTGGCGATGGCATCGATTGGCTGGCGCTGTTCGGCGAGCGAGGCGACGACCTGCTGACGGCGGTGGCCATCGCCGTCGGCAAGCCGCGTGCGTGGGTCGATGACCTGGCCGCCGACGAGGCGATTCTGCTGGTGGCGAAGGTGATCGAGGTGAACGCGGATTTTTTTACCCGGACGGTGATGCCGCGCCTGAACGTGGAGATGGGCGGCCTGTTCGCGCAGGCGAGCACGGCGGTGACGGTGGCAACTGGTTCGACACCGTCCAGCACCTGATCGCCCACGGCCACCGGCTGCCGGACATCCTCGACTACACCCTGGCGCAGGTGCGCGGCTTTGCCGCCGCCACCGTGCGCGAGGACGCCGCCCGCGACGCGCGGCTGCTGTCGCTGATCGCCATCGGCGCTCGCGGCGACGCCCGCCACCTCGACCAGACCCTCGACAGGCTCACCGATCAGGCAACCCGCCATGCGCATCTCCGTTCGCATCGATAGCAAGGCCGCGCAGGCGCAGTTGCGCCGCTGGGGCGGCGAGTTCCGCGACAAGGTCAAGAAGGCGGTCGCACGCGGCATTGCCAGCGAGGCCGCCGAGCTGAAGCAGGACGTGCGCAGCCACGTCGCGGGTCAGATGACGGTGGTCAAGAAATCCTTCGTCAAGGGCTTCACCGCCAAGGTGCTCGACAAGGACAAGAACCGGCTGCCCGCGCTCTACGTCGGCTCGCGCATCCCGTGGTCGGGCATCCACGAGCGTGGCGGCGTGATCGGCGGCCGGATGCTGATCCCGCTGCACGGGCGCGTGGGCCGCAAGCGCTTCAAGGCGCAGATCGCCGAGCTGATGCGCGGCGGCAATGCCTACTTCATCAAGAACGCCAAGGGGAACATCGTGCTGATGGCCGAGAACATCAAGGAACACGACCGGCCACTGTCGGGCTTCAAACGCCGCTACCGCAAGGCCGAGGGCATCAAGAAGCTGAAGCGCGGCGCGGACGTACCGATTGCCGTGCTGGTGCCGCGTGTGCAGCTCAAACGGCGGCTGAACGTGGAGCGCATCGTCGCTGGGCGCATCCCGCGCCTGTCCGCGACCATCGAGAAGCAGTTGCGGCTGGTGGACTGAGATGGCAAACCGCATTTCCATCCTGGTCGCGCTCGAAGGGGCTGATGAGGGTCTCAAGCGCGCCATCACCTCGGCAGAGCGCAGCCTCGGCGGCTTCGGCTCCAGCGCCAAGACCGCAGGCGACAAGGCCGCCGCTGGGGTGGCCGAGGTCAAGGCCGGGATGAACGCCTTTGGCGATCAGGTTGCCAAGGCCAAGACGCAGTTGCTGGCCTTCCTGACCATCAACTGGGCCAACGGCAAGGTGCAGGAGATCGTCCAGATCGCCGACGCCTGGAACATGATGTCCGCGCGTCTCAAGCTCGCCACCGCAGGCAGCCGCGAGTACGCGGTCGCGCAGAAGGAGCTGTTCGCCATCGCCCAGCGCATCGGCGTGCCGATTCAGGAAACCGCGACGCTCTACGGCAAGCTCCAGCAGGCGGTGCGGATGCTGGGCGGCGAGCAGGAGGACGCGCTCACCATCACCGAGAGTATTTCGCAGGCGCTGCGCATCTCCGGCGCATCGGCCACCGAAGCGCAGTCGGCGCTTTTGCAGTTCGGGCAGGCCTTGTCGTCAGGCGTGCTGCGCGGCGAGGAATTCAACTCCGTCGTCGAGAACAGCCCGCGTCTGGCCAAGGCACTCGCCGACGGCCTGAACGTACCCATCGGGCGGCTGCGCAAGTTGGCCGAGGAAGGACGGCTGACCGCCGACGTGGTGGTCAACGCGCTGATGAGCCAGAAAGACAAGCTGGCTGCCGAGTACGCGCAGCTGCCGATGACGGTCGGTCAGGCCTTCACCCGCCTGTCCAACGCCTTCGGCCAGTGGATCAGCAAACTCGACGAATCCACTGGTTTCACCAAGAAGCTCGCCGAGGCGCTGACGTGGCTCTCGGAGAACCTCGACACCGTGATGAAGTGGCTCCAGCGCATCGCCGAGGTCGGCCTTGCGGTGCTGGTCTACCGCCTGATCCCGGCGCTGATCATCGCGTGGCAGACGGCGGGCGCGGCGGCGGTGACGGCGGCCAGCACCACGGCGGCGGCGTGGGCCACGGCCAACCTGTCCGTCTCCAACGCCATCGCCACGGTCGGCAAGCTGCGCGTGGCCTTCGGCGTGCTCGGCGCGGCCATCATCGGCTGGGAGATCGGGACGTGGCTGTCGGAGAAGTTCGAGATCGTCCGCAAGGCGGGCATCTTCATGGTGCAGGTGCTGATGACGGGCATCGAGCACCTGCGTTATCGGTGGGAGGTGTTCGCCGCCATCTTCACCTCCGACACCATCGCCGAGGCTACCCAGCGCCACAACGAACGCCTGACGGAGATGAACCGCATCTTCGCCGAGATGTACGCCGATGCTACGGAAGGCGCGAACGCCGCCAAGGGCGCAATGGACACCGCCGCGACCGCCGCCGAGGAAATCGCCAAGCGGTTAGAGGCCGTGCGCCAGGGCACGCAGGAAGCGGTCGGGCGCGGCATCGAGGCCGTTCACGCCGCGCTGGAAAAGCTCAAGTCCCGGTTGGGCGAAGTGGAACAGGCCGTCGGCAAGGCCCAAGGCGTGGTGAACGACGCCACCGCCAAGATGGCCGAGGCCTACAAGGGCTTCACCGCCATCGTCGAGGCCAATCTGCAAACGCAGATCACGGCGGTGAAGACGCGCTACGGCCAGGAGAAGGCGGAACTGGAGCGCACGCAGCAATCCGAAACCGCCAAGATCACCAAGTCCACGCAGCTGCTCACCGAGGCGCTGACGCAGCAGACGATGCTGCGCCGTCAGGCCACCACGGAAACGCTGGGCCTGATCGATCAGGAAACGCAGGCGCGCAAGGACGCCGCCGCACGGCAAGGCCAGACCGAGGAGGAACGCCGCGCCAACGTGCAGCGGGTCGAGAACGACATCCTGGCCACCAAACGCCAGACGCTCACGCAGGCACTGGCCGAGTACCGCCAGCACATCGATGCGCTCAACGCCGAGGCCAACCGGCATCTGGCCGAAGTGCAGCGCATCGAGGAGGCCAAGCGCCAGTTGTCGATGTCCACGGAGGATCGCATCCGCGACATCCGCCGCCAGGGCATGACGGAGTACGAGGCCACCGAGGATCGCAAGCGCCAGATCGCCGAGATGCAGGAGCAGGCACGGCGGGCGCTGGCCAATGGCGAGTTGGAACTGGCCCGCCAGCTCGCGCAGAAGGCGATGGACATGGCCGCGCAGGTGGCCACCAGCCAGACCAACGAGGCCAAGCGCGGCGAGGAAGCGCGCAAGCAGTCCGAGCAGGCGGTGTCGCAGGCCACGCAGCTCGAAGCGCAGTCGCGCGAGGCCTACCGTCGGCAGGAGTACCAGCAGGCCACCGATCTGATGCGGCAGGCCGATCAGTTGCGCTCTGAACTGGCGCAAAAGACCCGGGACGCCGACACGCAGGCGGCGCAAGGCAAACAGGGCGTGCGCGATGCCATCGACCGCATCCGCCAGTCCGAGGAAATCCTCAACCAGACGCTGGATGCCGAAGCGAAAGCGCACCAGACGGCGGCGCGCACGGCGCTCACCGCGCGCGATGAGATTCAGCGCACGCTGACCGAGACCACGCGCCAGATCGACGACATCACCGCCAAGCTGAAGGACGGCCTGAAGCTCACGCTCGATGCCGACACCACGCGCTTCGACAAAGCCCTCGCCGATCTGGATAAGGCGCTGGCCGAGAAGGAATACCTGCTGCAGATCCAGGCCGATCTGCAGGAAGCGGAAAAGCAGCTCAAGGAATACGAGGCGCTGCTCAAAGAAGGCAAAACGCTGCCGGTCGATGCCGACGTTTCGAAGGCGAAGGAAGCACTCGACAAGCTCAAGGTCTACGCCGACCAGAACGCGCAGTTCGAGTTGAAGGTGGCGACCGAAAAAGCGCAGGCCGCGATCACCAACGTGGACGGGATGATCAAGGCGCTGGATCGCATCCAGACCGAATCGCACCACGCCATCCAGCACAACGCCGACGCCGCGCGCTCCGAGGTGATGAGCCTCAACGGCATGCACACCACGAGCACGCACACGATCTACGTGACCAAGGTGGAAACCAATGCCACCGGGGGGCTGGTCGGCGCTGGGGGTGGCGGCGTGCGGCACTTTGCCGACGGCGGCGCGGTAGCCCCGGCCTTTCCACGGATGGGTGGCGGCACCGTGCCAGGCTCCGGCCACCATGACACGGTACCGCGCACGCTGGACGCCGGTGCCTTCGTGATCCGCAAGGCGGCGGTGCGCAAGTACGGCGCGGGCCGTTTGGCGAACCTCGCCCGGGGCGTCGCGCATTTCGCGCGCGGTGGGCAGGTTGGCGGCGGCGACCCACCCAAGCGCAACCGGGAGGCCGTCGAGGCGCTGAAGATGATCGACCTCGGCCTGCAGGGGATGAACGAGTACACCAGCTGGCTGCAATACAAGTACGGCGCGGCGGTCAGCTTGAACATGAAGTCCGACACGATGCGCAACTACGGCCAGCAGGCGCAGGCGGATCGGCGCACGCTGGACAAGTTCATCGACCGCAAGACGCTCACCGGCAACGAGAACCAGAACCTCCAGCGCATCAAGCAGACGTGGCGCTCGGCGATGGCGCAGCCGCTGATCTGGGGCAAAGACCTGGAGCGCGAGCTGATCGACTACATGGAAAGCCTGGACGGCCAGTTCCTCGCGCGCGGGGGTTTGGCCAAGTCCGACACCGTGCCTGCGATGCTCACGCCGGGCGAGTTCGTGGTCAACCGCAGCGCGGTCGCGCGGCTGGGCGCGGGCTTCTTCGAGGCCATCAACAACCTGTCCGCACCCGCGCAGGCGCTGGCAGGTCGCACGCTCGCCAGCGTGCAGGGCTTTGCCAGCGGCGGTTTGGTGCAAGCCATCGGCGCGAACGTGCCGCGTCCGGCCTTGAACGAGGCCAGCGCGCCCATGCGCACCGTGCGCGTCGAACTGGCTGCGGGCGGCCAGCAGGTCACCGCCACCGTCGATGGCCGCGATGAGGCACGTCTGCTGCAACTGCTGGACGCCGCACGCGCCCGCACTACCTGAGTTCGATTCCGATGCAACTCAAGAACCTCGCTACCGGGGTGGCTCTGCCATTGCCGGATGACTTGCTGTGGGCGGACGAACACGCGTGGTCGCCTGCGGTGGCCTCCGTGTCCTACCTGCTCACCGGCGCGCTGCTGGTGCAGTCGGCCACACGGCAGGCGGGCCGTCCGATCACGCTGGTCGGGCCTTCCGACATGGCGTGGGTGAAGCGCGCGGCGGTGAACCAACTGCACGGCTGGGCGGCTGCGCCGCTCACCGCCAGCAGTGGCCGCTTCGAGCTGACCCTGCGTGATGCGCGCGTGTTCACCGTGGCCTTCCGCCACGCGGACACCGCTGTAGACGCCGAACCCGTGCTGGGCTTTCCGGCGCAAGCCGACACCGATTTCTACCGCATCACCTTGCGGCTGATGCAGATCTGACCCACTGGAGAATTCCATGCCCATTCTTGCAGGCGACGTGAAGCTGGTCGCCAGTCAGGTGATGGACGACGTCGCCGAAGGCGGCGGCGCGCCCACCGCCAACGTCATCGTGGACGGCGCGAGCAACTCGCTGTTCAACGACATCTCGGAGCTGGATCGCGCGGGCGGTCGCGTGAACCTGCGCAAGGTGTTCGCCAGTATCCAGACCGACACCACCGACACCTACCTCGGTGGCAACGTCGTCGTCTCCGATCCGCCCGGCGACCCGCGCGTGGCCGTCACCATCTTCTCCACCGAGCAGGTGTTCGACCGTCGCACGCAGGCGCGCGACCGCATCGAGGCCTATCTCAACAAAGGGTCGATGTGGAACGGCTACCTGCTGGAGAACCACATCGCGGGCCAGCGCAGCATCCAGTTGTTCCAGCGCGTGGGCGCGGAGCTGCCGACCATCGGCAAGACCCTGTTCCTGGTGATGAACGAAGGGCTGGCCAATGAGTATGCGCAGTACATCCGCATCACCCGCATCGAGTCGGAAACCCGCACCTTCAGCTACGGCTCGGGCAGCAGCATTCAGGACTATCAGGCGGTGGTCGTCACCTGCGATCTGTCCGATGCGCTGCGCTACGACTTCCCCGGCTCGCCGCCGGATCGCCTGTTCACGATGGCCACCGGCAAGACCAAGTGCCGCGACACCGTGGTGGCCGATGCCGCCAAGTATTGCGGCGTGGTCAAGACCACCCAGCCAGTCGCCATCGGCGATGTCGCGGCCAGTGTCACCAGCGTGTTCACGCAACTGGTGCCCTCGGCGCAGACCGAAACGCCGCTGCTCGACCTAACGGCGGGCGGCACCTCGGAAACCCTGATCGAATCCGACAACGGCACGGTGTCCTACACCAGCTCGGTGGCGTTCAATTCCTCGACCGTGCTCTCGGTCGGCAACGCCATCCAGCCGGGGACGCTGTCGATTGCGGTCAGCGGCGCGACGCTCACCGACAACGGCGGCGACCTGATGTCGGGCGCGACCGTGGTCGGCACCATCAACTACGGGCGCGGCCAGATCACGCTGGCCTCCAGCGCGCCGACCTACTCGGGCAGCAAGACCATCAGCTTCCGGCCTGCCGCCGCGCCGATCCGCGTGGCCGACACGGCAGGCGTGCGGGTGGACATCGAGAGCCGCTCCTACAACTACATCCTGACCATCGTGCCCAGCCCGTCGCCGGGTACCCTGCAAGTCAGCTACCGCGCGCAGGGCAAGTGGTACGACCTGCGCGACAACGGCGCGGGCGTGCTCAAGGGCGTCAGCCCGGAGTACGGCGTCGGCACCGTGAGCTACACCACCGGCACCGTGGCCGTGACGCTGGGCGCGTTGCCCGACGTGGGCAGCGAGATCGTCTATGCGTGGGGCGGCAAGGCCAACTACTTCAACCGCGCCTCCAGCACCATCGCGCCGCCGTCGGTGGCGTTCCAGTTGTCGAACCCGGGTGTCACGCCGGGTTCGGTGTTCATCACCTGGAACGACGGCACGGCGCGCAGCGCCACCGACAACGGCAAGGGTGTGATCAGCGGCAACGCCACCGGCACCATCAACTACCAGACCGGCCTGATCCAGATCACGCCGACGGCCCTACCTGCTGGTGGCCAGACCTACAGCGTCGCCTACACATGGGGCCCACCCAATGAGGAGGAATTCCACGCGCCGCTGCGCAACGGCGACGGCAGCATCGACGTGGAGGTGGATTTCGACGGCCTGATTCCGGGCACGGTCGAGCTGGAGTGGAACCTCTTGATCGACCTGTACGAGTACATCTCGACCACGCCTGCCGAGCTGCAACTGATCCGCCAGATCGACCCGATCAAGATCGTCAAGGACGACGGACTGGGCGTGCTGCGCGATCCGCAAGGCACGGCCTTTGGCGCCGTGAACTACAGCACCGGCGTCGTCCACTTTGCACCCGACACCACGGTGCGCATTCCAGTGGCGCGCTACAGCGTCACGCAGATCGGCTGGACGCGGGTCAACAACGCAACCGTGCCGGTGTACCGCAACCTGTTCACCCATTGGGAATACATCACGGCGGGCGCGTCGATGCCCGTGGACGAAAGTGGCCTCGTCAAGATGCGCTATCGCGCGGCGGGCACGTCCAACGCCTCGAACGACAGCTTCACGGCGGGCGCGCTGGCCATCGACCTCACGCCGACCTTCGCCGAGAACATCGTGCCCGGCAGCATCTGTTTCACGCTGGGCGGCAAGACCTACTTCGACCGGCTGGGCAGCCTGTACTACGACCTGAACCCGGTGACGGGCGCGGCGACGCTGGCGGGCGGCATCAACTACGCCAACGGCGCGGCCAGCATCACGGCGTGGGTGCCTGCCGCCACGAACGCGGTGGCGCTGCGCTCGCTGCTGACCACGCTGGACGGCTCGCCGGTGGATGAGGTGACCTTCCGCGTTCCGGCCTCGCCGGTGCGCCCGTCCAGCCTGCAAATCCTCGCCACGCGGCTGACCGGCGGCACGATCAACGTCAGCGCCAACAACAACGGCGACATCACGGGCACCGACGTGCTCGGTTCCATCGACTACGAAACCGGCGTGGTGCGCGTGCGCTTCGGCGCGTGGGTGGTGGCGGCTGGCAACGAGGGGCAAAGCTGGTACGACCCAAATGCGGTCGTGACCATCGACGGCGTGGCGAAGATCTTCAAGCCGGTGCCGGTGTTCGCCGACACCATCAAGTACAACGCCGTTGCGTACTCCTATCTGCCGCTGGATGCCGACATCATCGGCCTCGATCCGGTGCGGCTGCCGCAAGATGGACGTGTGCCGATCTTCCGAGCGGGCGACTTCGCGGTCATCGGCTACACCGCCACCGTGGGGCCGCTCGCCGTCACCAGCGGGCAGGTCGTGGACTGCGGCCGCCAGCGCCTGTCGCGTGTGCGCGTGCTGGACGGCAACGGCGCGGTCGTCACCACCGACTACAGCGCCGATCTCGAAGCGGGCATCGTCACCTTCGGCGTGGTCACGGGCCTTGTGCAGCCGCTCACCGTCGAGCACCGCATCGAGGACATGGCGCAGGTGTCGGACGTGCAGATCTCCGGGCGGCTGGCCTTCACGCGCCAGATCACCCACGACTATCCCATCGGCGCGCACATCTCCTCGGCGCTGGTGTCAGGCGACCTGCGCGCCTACGTCTCCAACCTGTTCGACCAGACCACGTGGAACGGCACGTTTCTGGACGCCATCACCGGCAGCGCAGCCACCGCCACCTACAACGACGTGCTCGCCCCCATCGTGGTGACGAACGCGGGGGCGATCACCGAACGCTGGGCGATCCAGTTCACCAACGCCACCTCCTTCAACGTCATCGGCGAGCACGTCGGCGTGATCGCCACCGGCACGACCGGCAGCGACATCGCGCCGATCAACCCTGCGACCGGCAAGCCGTACTTCACGCTGGCCGCCATCGGCTGGGGATCGGGCTGGGCCACGGGCAACGTGCTGCGCTTCAACACCACCGGCAGCCTGTTCCCGGTGTGGGTAGTGCGCACCATCCAACAAGGCCCGGAAACCGTCACCAACGATGCCTTCACCTTGCTGGTGCGCGGCGACGTGGATCGTCCTTGAGGGGAATGCCATGAGCAACAAAGTCAAATGGATGCACAACGCGTTCGCTGGAGCGCCGGTGCTGACCAACAACTGGGGCAGCCTGACGGCGCTGCTGGATGCCTGCCTCGTCACCGGCTTCAACCTGAAAACCGTGATGGCGCTAGCGCGCACGGGCGACGTGGCCACGGCGACCATCGGCACCGGCCACGGCTTCGTGGTCGATCAGGTGGTGCTGGTGGAGGGCTGCGACCAGCCGTCCTACAACGGCGAGTTCACGGTCACGGCCATCACATCCACCACGGTGAGTTTCCGTATCGCAGGCGAACCCGCGTCGCCCGCCACCACGCAGACCAGCATCACGATGAAAATCGCGCCGCTGGGCTTCGAGATTGCGTTCACCGGCACCAACAAGCGCGCCTACCGCAGCCCGAATCCGCTGTCGAACCGACACTACCTGCGCGTGGACGACAGCCTGCCCGAAGGCTACACGACGACGTGGGCGAAGTTCGCCCGCGTGACCATTGCTGAAGGGATGGCCGACATCGACACCTTCGTCGGTGCGCAAGCGCCGTTCACTCCCGGTGCACCCACGCGCAACGAAGTGCCCACGGGCACTGGCACGGCGATGTATACGGGCTGGTTCAAGTGGTATTACGCGCGCCAGTCCTATGCCGAGACGTCCGGCGACAACGGTAACTGGAGCCGAAGCTGGGTGCTGATCGGCGATGACCGGGGCTTCTTCCTTATCAACTCGTCCGGCTATCAGGGTGACTGGCGCGTGCTGCACGCCTTCACCGATTTCGACAGCTACAAGCCCGGCGACAACTTCGCCTCCTATCTGATCGCTTCGGAGCGCTACCAGCAGGTCGGCTACACCGGCGGCAGCTATCCCTGGCAGGACGCGTACTCGGCCTATGCGCAGGACACCACCGGCAAGATCTGTATGCGCGATTACACCGGCATCGGTGGCAACTGCCGATTGGGGATGCTGTCCTTGAACGACGGCAATAACCAGAACATCTCCGGACGATCCGGTGCCATCCCGTTTCCCAATGGCCCGGACTACGGCTTGATCTTGCACCCGATCTACCTGCGGGAAACCAGTGGCGGTCATCTGCGTGGCACGCTGCCGGGAATGTTCTGGGTTCACCAGAACCAGCCCTACGGCAATTTGACGATGATCGACAACGTCATCGGCTACGAGGATCGCAAGTTCCTCTATGTGACCGTCAGTTCGTACTCGAGTGAAGCCAACAGCTGTGGCTTTTGCTTCGACATCACCGGGCCGTGGAGGCCGTGAGCGATGGCCTATCCGTTCGAGGAGGATTTTGTCTCCGGCATTCCGTCCGGCTTCGCCAGCAACGGCGGTGGCGGCGGCATCACGGCGACGTGGGAAGAAGCCGAACAGGCGGCCCGGTTGGTGTTCAACAACGCCCAGAACTTCTGGCGGCTGACGGATGCACCTCTGTCCACCGACTTCTGGTTCGAGATGGACGTGGAGATCGTGGCATCGGCTGCACCGCCGCCGCACTTTGGCTTCTGGCTGTGGACGGGCGTGGCGACCTACGAAGGGCATCGCCTGTGCGTCTACAACAACAACTGGGCGCATTCGTACTGGACGAGTGGCGGCTCCGAGTCGGAGCACATTGCCGAAGCGTGGGCCGGTTGGGCTGTGGTCGGCGCGCGGCGCACGCTGCGGCTCGACGTGAAGCGCCAAACCCATCTGGGCGTGTGGCTGCTGCAACTGTCGGTCGATGGCGAAGTCGTCTGGCGTGACTTCAAGCGGTGGTATTCGGCCTTCCGTCCCTGCATCTTCGGCTACGGCATCACGCTGCGCCTGCATCGCGCGGCCGGAGATGCGCCGACCGTGCTGGAGGATGCGCCCGTTCCCGCGCATCGGCGTCTGCCGGTAGCGCTGGCGCATCGCATCCTCGTGCCGGACAACGCGGCGATGGTCGGCTACCACCACCGTGCCTTGCGTCCGCTGCTTGGCCAGCGCAACCACTACTACCACGGCCACCACCGCATCGCGGGCACCGTCAAGCACCGCGTCAAGAGCGTGATCGCCGATGAACCACTGCGGCGGCGCGTGCTGCTGATCGACCAAGCCACCTACGCCGTGGTGCGCGAGACGTGGAGCGACGCGGGCAGTGGCGCGTATTCGTTCGACCACATCAACGACGTGCCGCGCTACCTCGTCATCGCCTTTGACCACGAACGCCAGCACCGCGCCGTCGTCGCCGACAACCTGCGCGCGCAACCCATGACGGAGATGTCCCCGTGATCCAGATTTCCAACGCGCTGGGCGATTACCGCCTGAACGCTGTCGTCAACTTCCTCGCCATCGGCACGCAGAATGCCAGCGTGCGGATCTACGGTGGCGCGCGCCCAGCCTTGGGCGCAGCCCCGAGCGGCGATCTGCTGGCGACCATCGTGCTAGTCGAACCCGTCGGTGAGGTCGAGGATGGCCTGTTGAGCATCGCTCCCACCGGCGAGGCGCTTATCGAAACCGGCGGCGTGGCGACGTGGGCGCGCATCGTCAATGGCGATGGCACGCTGGCGTGGGACTGCGATGTGTCCGATCTGGACGGTGCGGGCGAGTTGCGCCTGCCGTCCACCACGCTGTACGCCGGGGGTTACACCCGCATCGTGTCCGGTCTGCTGGGGTAGCCCATGAGCGAACCCGGCGATGTCCTCCTCGCCGCGACGCTGCCGGAACTGAGCTTCACCGCCACCGCGATCCCGAACGCCAATGCGGCACTGATCGGCACGCTGCCTGCGCTGGTGTTCGCGGCGCAGGCGGTGCCGGTGACGGACGTGGTGCTGGCGGGCACCTTCCCGCCGCTGGCGATGGTGGCCGATGCACGTTACCAGTCCTACGCGGTACGCCCGGTCACCGGCCAGAGCGCCACCCGCTGGCAGCACGCGGCTGAACACAGCGCCGGGGCCGAGGATCGGCGCGAGGCCACCGTGCGCGAACACGCGCCCACGGGCGCGCCGTGGCAGGTGGCTGGCCCACGGGTGGTGGGCGTGGAGTTTCGACGCCACAGCACGCGCGTGCGCGCGCCCGTGGCCCGTCGGGCGTGGCATCAAGAGGCGCTGCCAGTGCAAACCGGTGGGCGCGCGGGTCACGCCGACGCCATCCGGCTGCGCGCGGCGCGCAGTTCGGCCTTCGAGGAGGCCATCCGCGCCGAATGGCTGCGCTGGGTCATCGGGCATCAGGACACCTTGCGTGACCGCCGCTTCACGGCTGTTTCGCTCTATCAGGAAGCGCTGCGCCACGCTGGGCACTTCCACGCCGAGGGCATCCGCAGCGCGGTCTACCTGCGCCGCTGGTGGGAGTCACTCTGGCAGGCGGCGATGCGCCCGCTGCCGGGTCGCCATCCGCCGGTGCCGTTCGTGCCGCCGGAGGAGCCTGCCTGCTACCTACCGAACGCGCATCTGCTGTTCACCGAGGACGCCGCCATCGACGGCGATCTGTTGTTCGTCTGCGAGCACTTCGATCACCCGGATGCCGGATCGGTACTCGTTCCCAATCGGAGGGTGTATTTCGTGATCAATGAGGTGACGCTGACGCGCTGGCCGGATGGCACGCCGGTGCCGGTGCTGGGCCTGTCGCTATCGCTGGATGCCGATTCGTGGGCGTGGGGCTTCGAGGCGACGTTGCCCGTGATCGCCGAAGCGCTGGTCGTGCCCGAGGTGGGGGCTGCGCCGGTCGATCTGATCGTCACGGTCAACGGCACCGCCTTTCACGTTCTGGCAGAGAACCTGAGTCGCGAGCGCGTGTTCGGTGACGCCAGCATTCGCATTACTGGGCGCGGGCGCAGCGCGACGCTGGCCGCTCCCTACGCGCCGGTGATCACCTTCGCCAACACCGAGCCGCGCAGCGCGCGGCAGTTGATGGAGGATGTGCTGACCATCAACGGCATCCCGTTGGGCTGGACGGTGGATTGGGCGCTGACCGACTGGCTTGTGCCCACGGGCGTGTTCGCCAAGCAAGGCACATGGATCGAGGCGCTGACGACCATCGTCGGTGCGGCGGGCGGCTACCTGCTGCCGCACCCGTCCGAGAAGATTTTGCGGGTGCGCCACCGCTATCCGGTGGTGCCGTGGGACTGGTGGACGGATGTGACGCCGGACTTCGTGCTGCCAGTGGATGTCGTGGCGCGCGAGTCGCTGCGCTGGATCGACAAGCCCGCCTACAACCGCGTGTTCGTGGCAGGGCAAGAAACCGGCGTGCTCGGCCAGGTCACGCGCGCCGGCACGGCGGGCGACGTGCTCGCGCCGATGGTGGTGGATGCGCTCATCACCCAAGCGGCGGCGGCGCGCCAGCGCGGCATCGCCATCCTGTCCGACACGGGCCGCCAGATCGAGGTGACGCTGCGCCTGCCGGTGCTGCCGGAAACCGGAATCATCGAACCGGGCGCGTTCGTCGCCTATCAGGACGGCGGCGTGGCGCGGCTGGGCATCGTGCGCTCCACGCGCGTCGAAGCAGGTCTGCCGGAGGTCTGGCAGACCCTGGGAGTGCAGAGCCATGCATAACCTCTACCAGCAGTTCCGGCAGTTGCTGCCCGACGCGCCGCTGCAGGCGGGCACCGTGCTTGAAGTCGGTGGGGGTGTCGCCCTAGTGGTGCTCCCCGGCGGCGGCCTGATCCGCGCGCGCGGCGAGGCCAGCGTCGGCCAAACCGTGTTCGTGCGCGACGACGTGATCGAGGGCGTCGCGCCGTCGCTGCCGATGGAAATCATCGACATCTAAACCGTTCCCTCAACAACCCTCGTTCCCCCTGAAACCCGCCTCGGTGCTTCGGCATCGGGCGGGTTTTGCATTTGGCTTCGTCGCAACTTCGTTGAACTGGAGAAAGTAAATGACCGAAGAAACCCAACCTGCCACCATCGTGGAAAACATGCTGCTCTTGCGCCGCGAGGACTTCGACGATCTGCTCGACCGCGCCGCCGAACGCGGTGCCGAGCGTTGCCTCGCCCATCTCGGGCTGGAGAACGGCAGCGCCGCGAAGGACATCCGCGAGTTGCGCGATCTGCTTGAGGCGTGGCGCGATGCACGTCGCACCGCGTGGCAGACCGCCGTGAAGGTTGTCACCACCGGCATCCTGGCCGCGCTGCTGGTCGGTGCCGCGATCAAGTTGAAGCTGATGGGAGGTGCGCAATGACCGCCCGGTCCAAGCTCTGCCTGCTCGACGACTGGCGGCGTGTGCTGCGCCGTGCCTGGAGCATCCGTTTCTCGCTGCTGGCCGCTGCCTTCACAGCGGCGGAAGTGGTGGTGCCGATCTTCGGCGACGTATTGCCGCGTGGCGCGTTCGTGCTGCTGGCCTTCGCCGCCAGCATCGGCGCGACCGTGGCGCGCATCGTTGCACAGCCGGAGATGCACCGATGATCCGGCCTCCGCAACGGCGCACCGTGGCTGCGCTGACGCTGTCCGCCGCAGCCCTGGTCGGCATCGTGCTGCACGAGGGCTACACCGACCGCGCAGTGATTCCGGTCAAGGGTGACGTGCCGACCATCGGCTTCGGCACCACCACGGGCGTGAAGCTGGGCGACACCACCACGCCACCGAAGGCGCTGGCGCGGGCGCTCACCGATGTGCAGCAGTTCGAGGGTGCCCTGAAAAGCTGCGTGACCGTGCCGCTGGCCCAGCACGAGTACGACGCGCTGGTCAGCTTCTCCTACAACGTCGGCAGCCGCGCGTTCTGCCAGTCCACGCTGGTGCGCAAACTCAACGCCGAGGACTACGCCGGTGCGTGTTCCGAGCTGCTTCGCTGGCGCTTCTTCCAGGGCAAGGACTGCGCGCTGCCTGCCAATGCGCGCTTGTGCGGCGGGCTGGCCACACGACGGCAGGCCGAATACCGCCAGTGCATAGGGGAAGCGCCATGAACCTGATCCCGTGGCCGTACCGCTGGCTGGCCGTCGTCCTGCTCGCCGCCGCCCTGATCGGCTTCGGCTGGATCAAGGGCGCGGGCCACGTTCAGGCCCAGTGGGACGCTGCCATCCAACAACAAACCCTGCACGCCGCCGCCGTCCGCGAGAGGCAGGCGCAAGCCGCCGTCAAGGTCGTCACCGAGTACGTCGACCGCGTCCGCGTCGTCCGCGAGAAGGGCGACACCATCATCAAGGAGGTTCCTGTCTATGTGCCCGTTCAAGCCGATGCTGCTTGCGCTATCAATCGTGGCTTTGTGCGCCTGCACGACGCTGCCGCCGCCGGTGATCTGCCCGAGCCCGCCCGAGATGCTGATGCGGCCGCCGCAGGGATTGCGCTCTCTGCCGTCGCCGGAACCGTTGCCGCCAACTACCAGACCTGCCACGAGAACGCCGAGCAACTGAGGGCGTTGCAGGCGTGGGTCGGGGAGATGGGTATGGCAAAGCAAACCCCTCCACCCACGCCGTGATCAGACGTCGATGGTCGTCGTTTTCCAGACTTCCTGCGCCAAAGTGATGAGCAGCCCATGGCGCTTCTCGATGGATGCGGCATTCCACGCAGGAAAAGCCGCCAGTTTGGCGTTGATCCGGGAAATAGATGTGTTCTGCCCAACGGCAGTCAGCGTCACCAGACTGCGGGTCAGGTAGTTGCCACTCTTGCCGTACTCGACCTGCTTGGCCGCGTAGAAGTCATTGCCCGCGACGATGTTGATCGGCTTCTCCAGCAAAGTCAGATTGCCGAGGCGATTCTTGTAGTCGTCGTAGACCGCATTCGGGTTCTCCTCCGCCCACGTCGCACGCAGTTCCGCCTTCGGGTTGTCGGGCAGGATGTGCTCGATTTCCAGCTTGGTGAAGGGCTCCAAGCTACCCGGAACCTTCAGCCCACTGAACGCCATCTCGACGTGCTGGGTCAGTCGCGCGAGTAAGTAGCGTGTACGGTACTGCTGCATCGAATGCAGCGTGAAGCGCTTGAGGGCATCGGCCAGTTCCTGCGACTTGCCCGCCATGTTCTTTTCGAAGCGGTCGGCAACGAAGGCGTTGAGCTGCACCTTCTGCTTCACCGGATCGCTGGCCTCGGCTATTGCACGCAGCTCGTCGGCCCATTGCGAGAAACTGCGTTCCAGATCCTTGGTCGGCGTCTTGGTGAAGATGTAGTAGAAGAGGAAGCTCTCCAACTGTGCCACGAAGTGATCGAACAGCGGCTTTGGAAAGTTCGCCGCCGCCAGCAGCAAGACGTAGTGCAAGCTGAATGCACCACCGGCCAGCCGCTTGAGGCTGTCCATTGCCAGACTGGGCTTGCCGTCATTGCCCAGCCCGTTGGCAAAGGCCAGGTAGTGCTCGACGTTGCGGATCACCTTGCGAACGAACTCGAAGGGCTTGCCTTCGTAATCGCACAGCGCCGCGTTGCCCTTGGCGATGAACCAGTCGTAGATCTCGTCTTCGCGCACCACTGCATCGCCGCGCTCGTTCTTGATGACGTAGTTCGCCATCAGAAAGTAGCGCAGGAAGCGCAGGGGCTTTTCTTTTTCCTTCTCCAGCGGCTTTGTGATCTTCTTCCACTCGTCCTTGAGCTGGGTAAACTGAGTTTGCTTCACCTGCGTGAACAGCAGGTTCTTGAGCAAGTCCATCGGGTTCAGGCCCACGCCGCGCTCGTTGATGGTCTCGAAAATCTTCAGCGCGCTGCTGACGTCGGTGGAGATCTGGATGAACACCACATTGTTGGCCAGATAGCCCCAATACTTCTTCAGCTTGGCCGTGTCGTCGTAGTTGTCCTTCAGGTAGCGATACAGCGTGCTGTAGGCATTAACCAGATTTTCCAGCGAGCCAAAGCTCGTGATGCCAGCAGCCTGGATGCCTGCGCGCACGACCATAGGTTCGGCGTCCAGCTCCACGAGCTTGGCCATCACTTCGCCCGCGCTCTCGTAACGCGGCTCCAGCTTCAGGTTGGTGCGAACCTCGCCGTCGCCGTCCACGTAGCTGGTCGAGATCAGCCCGGAAATCATTTGGCGTTGCGGCTCGCCCTGGAACAGATGCTTCAGGGCACACAACAGCAGGAAGAAGGTGGTCAGGCGTTGTTGCCCGTCGATGACCTCGTAGTGGTTCTTCTGGTCGGTTGGCGAAACCAGAACGGTGCCGATGAAGTATTCCCGCGTGGTGCCCGCATCTATCTGCTCGCCGATGTCCTCCAGCAGTTGATGCACTTCCTTGTCCGTCCAGACGTACTCGCGTTGGTAGTCGGGAACGATGTAGAAGCACTCCCTGAAGGCTTCCTCGATGCTGTATTTGTGGTTTTCGATGCGGGCCATATTCGTTCCTCTGTGTTCTTCTGTCGCGCCGTCGCCTCAATCTGGCTTTTGTTTGGACGACGTCGATTTGACGGCAGCACGTTGAGCCGTCTCCAGATCCGCGATCCGTGCATCCATCGATTTCACCTGCTCCCGAAGCACCTGATTCTCCCGCTCGACGGCAGAACGCTGCTGATTGCCTTCCTCGATGGATGTCAGCAGTTTCGCCTGCCACTGATCGCCGGATGTGTTGTTGTCGCGGTCTTGGAAAAATGAGAAGCCCGCGAAAATGGCAGCGACCAACGCCAAGACGGCTGACGACGCAACAGACCACAACGCAATCTTGATTTGCGTTCGGGTTGATTTGTCGGTTTTTTGGTCGCGCTCGTCCATCTGCTCCATCAGGGTCGTTGCTGCTTCTGCCAAGTCCTTGAGGGTCTTGGCCGACTCTGCGGTCATCTTTCCCGTCAGGCGCGTCATCTCCATTTCTTCGGCGCGCTCTGCCGCACGCTCGCGCGCTTGCTGCGCCATCTGCCTGTTCACAGCATCGAAGTGATCCGTGCGAATCGGCTGGATTTCCAACGGCGCTGGCTTTGCGAATTTCGCCAGTTCCTCGTAGGCGCTCAAAGTTGATCCCAAGGCCGACGTGCTCTTACGGACTTGATCGAAAAGACCTCGTGCCGAACCGAACATCTTGTCGTGCATTCGCTTCGCGCTCTGGTGATAGTCCTCGACCTCGGCCTTGAGCAGCCGCACCAGAAAGGCCGATGCCGTTTCACCGGCTTCCTGCACAACAGGCTCCCGCTGTTGCGATCCATCGCGGACGGTTTGCCATGCGGATGATTTCGTATAGGCGTCAGCAGCCCGTTCGATCTCATCGTCCGAGAGTCCATCGGCAATCCCGGCATCAAGCGGAACACGCTCCGGCGCTTCATCGGATTCGACAGTCAAGCTGCCAATACTCGGCAGGAAAGCCCTGATCTTGCTGATCGCATCGCCGGGTTCGATCTTCTCGAAATCGGTCATGTCGCGCATACGCAGCGGATACAGGTAGATTCGTCCCGCTGATGTCTCTACATCCGTGGCAGGTTTTGATCGAAGCAAATCTTTTATATCCATCACGCGCTCCGTAGCGCAACGAACCGATTTCCCGGCCCTTCAGATCTCACGGTCAAGTGTTCGCTGTTCGACACCAGATAGGCCAACGGCTGCGTCAGATTGAACGGAAACAGCACCGACTGCGTTTGCAGGTTGGTGATGGCCAGCGGCTTGTTCGCGTAGCGCAAGGCGGCTTCGATCAGCCATGCCGTGAGTGCATCGTCCTCTACCATGGCAGGGGCCAAGCGGACAACGCGCTTGCCTTTTTCGACTCTTTCCACTGCACCCCAGCCAGCCTGACTCTGGATGACCATGTTGGTCATCCGGTAGGTGCCTTCGCGCTCGCCGTAGGTTTCGCTCATGCGCCGATGGATTTCGGCGGATGCGCAATCGCCTTGCAGGGCGGACAGGCGTCCAATCAGCTCGGCCACCTTGCCGAAGAAGGGATAGGTCGCTACGGCCATGCCCCAGTGCAATGCGGCGACTGGCGCATCGGGATTCGTCTTGAAAATCACCACGCCGCGATCTGCGTAGTCCACCAGCTCGGCGCGCGGCTGAAGCCACAGGCGGTTCAACACGGTGCGTGTTTTCGTGCGCGCGGCGGCACCCAACCCGGCGGCATCGAGCAATGCCTCCAGATCTTCAAGCTGCGCCACACCTGCACGAACCTTCAGCGCGGTCGTCGCCCATTCGAGTGAGATGAACCGGTCAAAACCGATTCGTGGAGCCGTTGTCATTGTTCAAAACCATCATTCAAAAACTCATCCACCATCATTCACGTTTGAAACCTTCACGAAAGGAACGATCAGTTCCTCGACCGACACGCCACCGTGGACAACCACCTGATCGCCATCGGGCACGAACGCACTGCGTCCGCCTGCGAATAGAGGCATGAAGTTCGCGGGCAGTCCAGCGATCTCCAGACTGACCGTGTCGGGATATGCCGCCGCAGAATCCGCACGCAAGGATTCGCTGCGGTACACCCGCACACGCTCGCCGCGCGATTCCGCAATCACGCCCTGATTCGGCCTGCCGACGCCGACGGCATCCACGTTGCCGTGATCCGCCGTGACGTAAATGCTGAACCCTTCACCCAGCAGGAAGGCGAACAGGCGTTCGACAAAGCCCGTGTCAAGCCAGCGTCCAATCCACAACGCCACGTCGTCCTTGCTTCGCTCCTTGTGCAGTCGCTCGTCCACTTCGTCGATCACCAAGCCCAGCACGTTGGGCTTGCGGTCGGTGATCTCGGTTTGCAGCGCGCCCAGTTGCTCGACTTGACGCAGCGCGCGCCGATACATCACCTCGGCGGGCACGACGCCACCTTCGTTCTGCCAGAACGCCTTCCACAAGGATTCTTCCTTGCTGGTGTGGTCTATCGAGTCCTCGAACTCGCGCGGACGCAAGCCAGAAAACAGCGCCTGACGCGACACCGATGTCACCGTGGGCAGCCACGCGAAAGCCGTGTTCTCATCGAAGGCCAACGGCTGTTGGCGGGCGATCAAGTGCTCCCTGATCCGCACCCACTGGTCGAAGGCCAAACCGTCGAACACCAGCAACGCGATCTTGGCTTCGCCCGCATTCCGGCGCTGGCGCAGGAAGCGCGGAACGTGATGCACCATCACCGGCCCTTTGGTCGCCGGTTGCAGGATCAGGTCGGCGTAGTGGCGGGCCGCGACCCACGCCTGCAATCGTTCGTCCGACAGGGTCTGGATGGTCTTGATGCGATCCCGAATATCCGCCAGCCGTTCGCCGCCGTCCTTGCCCGGCAAATCGTGAACGCGGCTCAACATCTCGCCGTAGCGTTTGGCGAAGTCGCCCCATGCCTTGTGCGGGGCATCCGCGTCTGGCACCGATGCAGCAAGCGTCTCGATGCTCTTTTCCGCCAGCGCGAACTGCGACCAGACATCCTCGACGATGCCCGCTCTGATCCAGCCCGGCACCGAAGCCGGAACGCCGGACACGGCCAGCGGATGCAGGCTGCCGTCCAGGAACATCGAATCAATGATGGCGCGCACGTCGGTGTGATCGAAGGGAATCTCGATCTCCGCGCTGACTTTGCCCGCGCCGAGGGACGGCGGCTCAGGCTCGGCAACGCGCCTGCCTTCCAGTTTCAACTTCTCCAGATAGCGATACCAAGCGTCCTGCACCACGCGCAGCAACGCGCTCTTGGACGACAGCCAATCCGCCACCGGCTGCCCGGCGAACAAGCCCTTGCCACGCAGGATGCCCGCCACGTGCTCGGCGAGCGGTTCGGGCAAGGCGCGGTTGGCAAAGTGCAGGCGCAGCACCTCGCGCCAGAAATCCACCGGCGTGCGGATGGATCGCGGCGTCAATTGATAGACGTGTTCAAGGATGAAATCCTTCGACTCGCCTTCACCACGCGCCGATTGCAATTCGGTCTGGTGGGCATCGAACAGCGCGGCCAGCAGTTCCGGCTCCACCTGCCGCACCGCGCCGTAGGCCAACTTGGGGAACAGTTCGGCCAAGCTCAACCGCACCGCAGGGCGGGCGTTATGCAGGATGTCCCACGGCAGGTCGTCCGCGTTGTCGCGTCGCAGATGCACGATCAAAGCCGGTGATGGTGCGGGCTCATTCGCATCCCACGCGGCACGATACCGCTCCTCGAACTCCGCCCGGAACGCGAACGGGTCGTCGTAACCCATCACCTCGAAGCCACGGGCACGCAACTCCGACAGCAACTTTTCGTCCAGCAACACACCGTCCGGGTCGCAAGCTACCCACAGACGGGAAAGGTCGGCCGTGAAAGGCTGAAGGATGTGCTGGTGCCACGGGTTGGACGAATGGCTCATGCCGCAGCCTCGCTGTTCTGGATGGCCTTGGCGTCAATCCGCACCATCGCCACGGCGTTCAACTCGGGCACGGTGGCTTCCATGTCATCCAGCGCAGCCAAGCGCGCCTCGTGCTCGGCTTGCAGGCGACGGCGGCGGAACTCGCGCACAGCAGGCAGGCCAATGCGCCCGATGGCCTGATAACGCGCCTCGAAAGCGTAGGTGGCGCGATCCCGTTCTTCCTTGATGCGCGTGCGGTGCTCTTCGGCCAGCGCCGCGAACAAGGGTTCGCCTTGCGTGCTGGCCACGGCGAACGATGCATCGAACCAACGCGCAGAATCCTCCGCGTCCGCCACGGACTGCACGGCCACGGCTTCGGTCAGCAGCAAGTCCCACACGCGCTTGGCGGTAGGCACGAACGGGCGGCCTTCGTCATTGATGAAAACCGGCAGGAATCGCTTGCGGCTCGCAGCTTGCGCGGCAAGACCGATCTCCCACAACGACCAGATGCCGTTCACCGACTCCGGCAAGCCCGTCACACGGATAACCGGCAAGGGCTGTCCCGCCACAAAGCGCGGCACATCGCCGATGATGGCCCGTGCGCGCGGGTCTTCCATCGTCACCCATTCCGCTGCCGGGTTGTCGTCCGCCGCGCGCGCGTCGAAGTACGCCTGTGGCGTCTCGCTGCCATCGGCCCAGCGCACGCGCCAGACATCACCGTTCTTGGTAGCCGATCCGCCGCGCGCCGCCAGCCCGTTGACGATGGCGCGTTCCAGCCAGAACTGCGCCGGGTGGTCGCGCCACTTGCGCGCTTGGTCGGCATCCAGATCGTGCGGCACGGCCAGCAAGTCGCTGTGCCGATTCGATTCGGCCAGCGTCGCACGCAACTGCGACACCACGCTGTCGGCCTTCTGTTCGATGGCTTCCGGGTGTTGCAGGCTCTGCACGAACAACTCATCGAACACTGGCTCCACTTCCGCCGAATCCATCACGTCCGCCGCCTTGTCCACGCCGAATTCCTCGGCGATGACAGCGAGTTTTTCTTCCAGCACCTGCCGCACGCGGTGTTCCACCGTGTCTTCCAGCACAAAGTTCAGCGCACGCACGACGTGCTTTTGCCCGATGCGATCCACGCGCCCGATGCGCTGCTCGATGCGCATCGGGTTCCACGGCATGTCGAAATTGACGATGACGTGGCAGAACTGGAGGTTCAAACCTTCGCCGCCCGCGTCGGTGGAAATCAGCACCCGCGCGTCCTTTGCGAACTGCTGCAAGGTGCGCGTGCGCGCTTCCATGTCCATGCTGCCGTTGAGCGTAGCCACCGCAAAGCCCCGACTGTCCAGATAGTCCGCCAGCATCGCCTGCGTGGGCACGAACTCGGTGAACACCAGCACCTTCAGCGCCGGATCGCCTTCTTCCTGTTGCAGCTTGTAGATCAGTTCCAGCAGGCTTTCGGCCTTGGCGTCGGTGCCTGCAGCTTCGGTGGAACGCGCAAGCGCCAGCAGCGTTTCCACTTCCGACTTTTCCAGTTCCAGACCATTGACCTGCAAGGCCAAGTCCACCTGCGCTTCGCCGTCCAAGTCGGCCCATTCATCCGCACTGAGGTTCTCGAACAGTCGTGCCTGCACCTGCGGCGTTTCCAGTACCGCTTGGCGTTTTTCCAGCGTGGCGCGAATGGCCGCCGTGCTGGATGTCACCAGCCGCTGCATCAGGATCATCAGAAAGCCGACGTGGCGTTGCTTGGCCGCCAGCGCCTGGTTGTAGCCGTGGCGCACGTAGTCGGTGACGGCTTCGTACAACTGCTGCTGCGCCGCGTGCCGCGCCTGCCACGCCACCGCGTGCAAGCGCGTGAGCCGGGGTCGGAACAACGGCTGACCTTCGGCATTGATGGCCGCACGCTTTTCGGTGCGGATGACGAAGGGCTGCACACGTTCGCGGCTCACGCTGCCCTCGTCGGGGAAAGCGTCCCTGTCCAGCAACTGCATCAAGCGCATGAACTGATCGGTCTTGCCCTGATGCGGCGTGGCCGAGAGCAGCAGCAGATAGGGTGAGGCTTCCGCCAGCGCCGCGCCCAGCTTGTAGCGCGCTACCTGCTCGGTGCTGCCGCCCATGCGGTGCGCCTCGTCGATGATGACCAAATCCCACGCCGCCGAGACCAAGTCCTCGAAGCGTTCGCGGTTGTAGGTCTGGATCTGCTCCAGGCTCCAGCCGCGCCTTGATTCCAGCGGCTTCACCGAATCCAGCGCACAGATCACCTGATCGTGCATCCGCCACGGGTTGTCTTCTGCATTGTCGCCACGCCACTGGCGCAGGGCGGCCAGCGAGGATGGCTCCACGAAGTGGAACGGCTCGCCGAAGTGTGACCGCATTTCCGCCTGCCATTGCCGCACCAGCCCTTTCGGCGCGACCACCAGAATGCGCTTGGCACGGCCACGCAACTTCAGTTCGCGCAGCACCAAGCCCGCCTCGATGGTCTTGCCCAAGCCCACTTCATCGGCCAGCAGGTAGCGGATGCGGTCTTGGCCGACGGCGCGGTTCAGCGCGTAAAGCTGGTGCGGCAGCGGGATAACGCTGGACTGGATGGGCGCGAGCAGCAGGTTTTCTTCCAGCGCGTCCTGCAACTTGGCCGCCGCCGTGGCATGCAGAAGCTGCTCCACCGTGGGCTGCACGCTGGCAAGCGCCGCCAGTTCCGCCGCCCGTGCGCGCAGCACGGCGTTTTTCGACGGCAGCCACACGCGATAGGCCGCTTCGCCCCACAGCGCCAGCCGCTCCACCACGCGGCAAGGCGTGGCCTGCCGCGTGTGCCAGCACCAGTCGCCGGTGTCGAAGCCGCTATCCGCTTGCACCATTGCTTACGCCCCGTCTTCGCTGCGCGTCAGCGCCATGTCGTACAGGGTCAGCAGCTTCTCGTCTTCTTGCAGGGTTTCGTCCGGCAGCTTGTGGGCGATGGCGAGGATGGTGGCGTAGTCCTTCCTGGCCCACGCATCGCGGAAACCGGCGCGCAGCACTTCCAGCCGTGACTCCTTGATCTTGCGGCCTGTGAATGCCTTGTACTGGTCGAACTCCTTGAGCAGCGCCTTTTCGCGCTTCTTCTCCAAGTCCTGCGCCTTGTTCGGGTCGGGCACATACCAGCGGTCTTGCGCCTTGGCGATCAGGCGCGGGTCGTTCTTCTCCAGCCCACGCAGGTCGTGGTAGTTGGTGGAGAGGTAGCGGTGAATCTGGCTGGGCACTTCGCCTGCGCCCTCAAAGCGCAGGAAGTTGGCTTCCAGCAGCGCCGAGAGTTCCGGGCGGGTTTCGTGCTTCTTCCAGCCCGCGCCCAGTTGCTTGATGAACTCCGGGTGGATGTCCTGATAGGTGGAAGGCCGCGCCTTCAGGTAGTCCGCCGCCCAGTCGATGGCGCTGCGCTCGTCGGAGACGAACAGCTCCATCTGCGGCGCTTGCGCGGTTTGCGCACGCTTCTTGTCGTATTCGGCCACCTGTTCGGGCAGAAAGACCATGCCGTCGCGGTCGGGGAAGCGGCTGCGAAGACCGTCTTGAAATTCCTGGCTGGAAAGCGGCACGGGTGCGCTGTGCCGCACGAACCACGCCACCATGCGGTCGAACAGGATGCGCGGGTCACGTTCGGCGACAAATTCCAGTTCGCCGCCTCTGACTTTCACGACTGGAAGCTGTTTCAAGTGGGTCTGCACAAAGTCCCATGCCGATTCCGGCGTTGCTCCGCGTTCTGCGAAACGTTGCTCCAGACCACCGTTGGGCTTGTAGGCAGAAATCACAAGGTCTTGTTTGACCGCCGTGGTAGTCATGACGGCTTTGAAGCTTCCTTGCTTCTTGTCCAAAGCAGACACGTTCGCCACCACAAACCCGGCCTCCTGCAACGAGGTCTGGATTGCGTTCCAAACAGCCGCCTGCGTGTTGGAGAACTCGACCGTTATCCACCGGCCCGGTTTCAAGACACGATAAAACTCCTTGAACGACGTAATCAGTAATTTCCGGTAGTCATCAAGCTGCTTTGCTTGAGATGAACTGACAATCGCTTCCGACGACTGACTGGTTACGACACCAAGCAATCCCTCCCAGAAGAAGTTCAACTCTGAATAATCGAAATTCGCACCGAACGGAGGATCAACGAAGATGTAGTCAATGCACTCGCCGGGGATTTGGAACAGCGATGTGGCACTTTGAGTTGAAATGATGCTATTTCGTGGAACTCCCCTCTGATATGACAGGCTACCCGCGATAGTCTCCGCATTTCTTAGAAATGAACTAAGAACGTTTGGTGGGGTTATCAATGACCCTACGTACAAGGTTCCAGAGAGAGGTCCACCGCCTTTCCTGTCGGCACGGAACCGCCTCATCCTCGACGCATAGGGGAGGCACGCAGTGAGTGCAAACAGCAAGGCCTGCCCGATGGACGCAGATTTTCTAGTTCTAATTTTCTTGAGAAGCAAAGAGACAGCGTAAAGCTCCCTCGGCGTGAAGAAGTGATGAAGATAGGTAATGCCACGCGAAGCATTTCGTTGAGTTTCCTTCCCGGCTATCAGCTCAACAATCGGAAACCCGGACAGCCGAGCGTTTCTTTCACTGTCTTGGATGGCCGAAAGATCGGCTTCATCAGGGATTTTTTCGTAGCGACTGGTTCCTATCGAATAGTTGATTAAAACAGGAACAATCTTGACCTGCTTGTGTGGGACATCTAGCAGAGGATCAATCACGGTCTCATAAACCGAATCCCAAGCCGCTTCTCGTGCCGCCGCGCCGCACTCGGGGCATTTCAGTTCCGAACGCAACGAATCCTCAATCTCGTCCACGGCAATGGAGTAAAAAGAATGTTGAGAACCGCAGTTCGGGCAAGCCACGACATCTGAATAAAGCATAAACTCCACTTCACCCTTCTGTGCTCCGGGGTGTTGGTATTGCTTGTGCTCAACAGACTTTCGATCCCGTACTCGCCAACCCGTATGAGAGGTGAGGTAGAGATTCTGGTTCTCCTTTTTGATCTCCGAAACAATTGAGTTCGCTGCATCCATGAAGGCTATGGAATCGAGAGAGCCGTTCAGGTTTTTTGCAATGAACGTCGCTACTGGAGAGAGATCGACGAGAATCGTAGTTCTCCCGCCACCAACGTGTGCATTGGCAACTCCAGTCATTCCAGTACCGCAGAATCCATCAAGCACCACGTCGTTTTGCGAGGTGTAGTGCGCCAGGTACCTCATGATTGCCTTGTGTGGCACTTTCGTGTGGTAGCTGTGCGCGTTGTAGATGGGGTCGTTTTTCCCCTCACTAACATCAGCCACAAACGGCTCGCGGCTGTATTTCACCGCCGAGTCATAGGGCTTGCCGTAGTGAGCCACAAAGTCCGCCAGCCACGGGTTCGGGCAGGCCGTGTAGTACGGCGGATCGGACATGGCGAGGATGGCTTCGTCCGTGCCCTGCGGGAAACCTTCTTGCTTGCGGAATGCCGGGTCTTGCAGCTTTTCGGCCAGCAACGCGAGGAAATGCGCGCGCCGCGCGTCGTCGCTGGGGAAGTTATGGCCGAGGCATTCGACGGGGCTAGATGCTTTTTTATCGTGATTACTGAGCAGGTCATTCATGTTCGTATCGCTCCCCGCCACATTCAACGGCGCAAAGTTGGGCGTTTGCATTCGGCAGGAAACAGATTTCCTTGCGCTTGAGTTTCAGGTTCATTGGCAACGTCTTCGTCATGCTCGCCTCACATGAAATTGAGCATGAGACGACCAATTGAGTTGGTCAGATCACGGGCAAAGACGGCAAGCCACCGCTGAGAGTCGCCGCCAAAGTGAGATTCGCTGAAGCCGTTCCTTGAGTTTGCAATCGCGTTGGTCAACGTCGGCATGGCGTTGACGATCTCGACAGGAAACGGGCCTTGCGCCTGAAGTTTCTTGATGATGTCGTCCTTCACCACCTTGCATAAGGGCATCAAGTCCGTCAGTGCGGCTTGATCGGGGACGTGCTTGCGCACGTAGGCTTTGTAGAGCCCCTCAAGGCAGGTGTAGCTCAGCGTTGTTGCGCGGTTGTAGTGGTGAGCATCAACGGCGTGATCAATGTCCTTGAGGCTGCTGTTCAGTTTCTCCGAGTTCCATAGATCGACGGGAACCACGGTGGTTGGCACTGCATAGCCGCCGCCAAAAACGATGCCTCTGATGGCATCCACCTCGCTCTTGGCGTGGGGTTCAAGCACATCAATGAACAATCTGAACAACTGGAACCGTTGCTGCTCAGGTAGCTCGCGGATCACATCCCAGTAATAGTCTTTGCGGGACGTGCTCTTGCCTTGCTGCTGTCTCAGGGGAATGAGCTGGTTGTAGCTGGGCGAGCCGGGATCGACCTGTTGCACGATGCGCAGAAAATCCCCGCCGCTGTGGTAAGCCGGGGTGTCTTTCCTGTCCAGCAAGGAAAATAGCTGGTTGTATGCCGCTATCCAGTTGACCGAGGTGTTCATGGCGCGGCCTGCTGTTGTTCGTGCAGCAGCTTGAGCTGCACGCCCGCGTCGGTGAGCACGTAGCGCTGGGCGGGCGAAGTGGGCTTATCTGGCACGGTCATTTGCAGGATGCCGCCCGCCAGCAGTGGCTCCAGATGCTGGCGCTTGAAGAAGGCGCGCTGCTTGTGGCCGGTGTGACCGATCAGCTCGGTGATGGAGCGCGGTACGTCGGCAAAGGCCACGATCTGCCATTGGATGGCTGACAACTGCACAAGTGACTGAACAAGCTGGGGCTGCCCAACGCCAGCTTGTTCAGTGGCTTGTGCAGTGCCTTCGACAGCGACGCCAGCGCCGATAACCTGTTGATTTTCATTTGTATTTCCGGGTGCGGTAGGCAGGAAACGGGCGCGCAGATGCTCGGCCAGACTGAACAAGTTGCCGGTTTCGCCCTGCGCCACGAGCAGGGCTTGTACAGTGAGCCGCTGCACAAGCTGGCGGGCGTCGGCGCCGGACAGGCCGGTGAGCGCTTTCACGTCGGTCAGGTCGATCTGGCCTTTGCGGGTGAGGTAGGCGAAGACGTCGGCTTCCTGCGCGGACAGGTGCGCGCCCAGGCTGGCTTGGGCCAGAAGCTGGGTTTCGGTGATGAGCTTTTCCTTGCGCAGTCGCAGGCGGAAGCTCTTTTCGGCCTTGTGGTTTTCGATTTCCGGCGGCAGGTAGCCCAACCTGCGCCAGCCGTCGAAGATGGCGCGCACGCCGGTGCCGCCCTGATCGGACAGGCCGATGCGACGGAAGGCGTTGACGATGCTGGGGTTGCGCACTTCCTTGTCGCCGGGGTCGAGCAATTGCTCGCGTGAAGCGAAGGCATCGCCGGGGTTGAAGAACTCGGTCTGGTCACGGAAGAAGCGGATGACCGGCACCCGCGTGGTGTCGCCGAAGTCTTGATGAATCAGCAGGTTGATGGCGGACTCGCGGAAGGAGATGTAGTCCGGCGGATCATCGTCGCGGCGCAGGGTAGCGGCGTCCACGGCAAAGGGCCGCTCGCTGTGGCGGAAGTAGAACTCGACGATGGCCTGCCACGCCTTGATGAGGTTGTCTTCCACGGTGAGGCGGTCGGCCCAGCGCACGGCGGAGTCGTATTCGGCGCTGGTGTTGCGATAGAGCTGCACGTCCGCCGCCATGCGCGGTAGCACTTGCCGGACGTATTCGCCGCTGCCCAGCACCAGGATGGCGGCGCGCGTCGGGCGCAGAACACCGCCTTGTTCGACCAGAAAGCCCCAGTTGCGCAGGAAGGTGGTGTCATCGGCAGCGCTGTCCTTGCCGGGGTTGCTGGCGGCGAAGCGCGTGCGATACCAACGCACGGTGGCTTCGTCGAAGCAGCGGCTGATGTCTACATCCAGTGGCTCGGCGTCGTAGCGGGTGCTTGATGCGTCGCGGATGAAGCGCAGCAGCTCGTCGCAGGTGCAGGTGTCGTCGCGGCCACCCCGGCGGATGTGGGCTTTACGCGGATTGCGATCCAGATACACGGGCTTCTCGTTGCGCTGGGCTTCAGGCACATAGAAGGCCAGAACCGTGCCTTCAGCCAAGGCATGAACCTTGCCGTCGATAGGGAGCAACACGCTGATCTTGTTCGTGTCCCGCACCCAGCCGAGGAAATCGTTCTGCACCTTGTCGGCATCGGTGACGCCGGTGATGGTGAACGTGCCATTGGCCTGCCTGACGCCGAACACCAAGTGCCCGCCCGCTGTGTTGGCGAAGGCACTGACAGTTTCCAGCGAATCACGGGGAGCGGCCCACGCCGCTTCCTTGAATTCGATGTCGCTCCATTCGATGGATTGGAGCCGGGCGAGCAGTTCGTCTCTGGTCATGGCGTCACTCGATCACGAACCTCAGTTTGGTGGCGTCTTTGCCCTTGCTGCGCTCGCTGATGAGCGCGTCGAACCGCTTGCGCAGTTCTTCGGGCGTGGCAGGTGAGCCGCCTTGCAGCAGGGCTTGGCGCAGTTCGCCGGTGGTGACCGCAATCTTTTCCAGACCGGACAGGGCTTCCTGCACGGCGCTGGCGAAATCGGATGTCACCGGCTCCGGCAGCTTGCGCGCTGCAAGGAAGGCGTCGATCAGCTTCTTCGCGGCGGGCGGCAGCAGGCCCAGGCTGTCCTGCGTGAACGGGTCTTCCAGATTTTCCAGCAGGGTTTGTTGCCAGTTGGCCTGCAACTGATCCAGATCGTCGTCGAGCTTGTTCAGGCGATTGGCAGCGGGCAGCAGTTCCAGTTGTTCGGCGGACGGGCGGAACTGGCAGTGCGGGCACACCGGCGCGGTGAACAGCGTCGGCTCGTCCAGCGCGGAGCAGCTTTTCAGGCCGTTGAGTGCATCCTCGAAGGCGGTGAGCTGGCTGGTGGGCATCAGGGACACGCCTGCCAGCACGCGCAGGGATAGCAGACGGTCGTCGCGGCGCAGGGCGTTGCGGGTTTTCTCCTCGGAGACGCCCAGCCGCGCCTTGCTGTGGCTGGCGATGTAGGCGGCGATGTAGTCCTTTTTGAGTTGCGCCAACGTCTGGCGGCCTTCACCGAGCACGGTGGCAGCACGTTCCGCCGTGCGGTCTTCGCCGAGCTTGTCGAACAGCGCCTTGCGCGCGGCCTCGGCCTGTTTCACCCAGTCGTGGCCGGGCTGCAAGACCATTTCCGCTTGCGAGAGGTAGGACGCGGTGCCGCCGAGTTCACCAATTAGTTCCAGCAGGCGTTCGACACCGGTCAGCACGTCCAGATTCTTCTTCTGGGTGTCGAGGTCGTCCTGCGTGACGCGCAGGTTCTTGAGCTTGCCGACGGTGTTGTAGGGCGAGAGCGACTCGGTAAATTTCTTGAGCGCGTCCAGCCGCGCATACCAGTCCTTGGCTTCTTCGTCGCGCAGCAGGTTTTGGCCCCAGAAGCCGAGCTTGCCTTGCTGGAGATCTGAACCTGCCTTGAGCACGCGCGGCACCAGCGCGCTGACCTTCTCCTGCAGGGCGACGACCGGTTCCGTGTCGCCCTGGCTGGCCTTTTGCGCCAGACCGGATGGCAAGCCGAGCAACTCGAACAGCGCGCGCAGCACCGCGAGGTTGATTTCCTTGGGTGCTTCGATGTGCTTGAACTGCTTGAGTTCGTCGAGCGAGCGTTCGGCCAGCAGGGCGAGCTTGCCGGAGTCGATCTTGTCGCCAGTGATGGAAAGCACGATGTCGCCGGAATACACCAGCGTGCCCAAAACCGCGACGAGCAGATCGGGTTCCAGACGGAGCTTGGCGGGCGCGAAATACTCCACATCGGTCGCGCCAGTGATGAGTTCGTTGCGGTTGAGCACCTGGCCGTGGCCTTTGGCTTTGAGGCGGTTCAGCACCTCTTGCGCGTAGCGCGAACTGGCCGGGTCGATGCGTTCGCCATCGAGCACTTCCAGCGCGTCGAGCACGGCGGTGGCGTCCTTAGTGCGGGTGCCGCCTGCCAGTGCGCGCAGCGTGTTGGTGATGAGCGATTTGCGGTTGGCCTCGGTGACCAGCACCGGGAACTTGGGGTATTCGGGCGCGATGTCGGCGAAACGCTGGGCCAAGACCAAGCCGGAGACGATGTTCACGATGTCGCGGAAGTTGATGCGTTCATCCGGCCCCAAGCGTGCGCGGTCGCGCAGTGAGACGCCCTTGGCCCAGTCTTGCAGCGTTTTGGCCTTGCCTTGATAGGTGACTTCAAAAGCGGTGAGCTGCTTTTCTTGCAACCACTTGCTCATGGCGCGCAGAGAATCCTGCGCCTTGGACTGATAGACGGCCTTTGCGCCGCCGCTGGCGGTGGATGCCAAGTCCAGCGAGGCGGCGTATTGCGACAGGTGACGCTTGTAGTCCTCGTCCGGCGATTTCAGGCGGAAGAACACTTCGTCCGGTTGCTGCGTATCGGTAAAGCGCGGCTTGTCGAAGGGCTGGATGAAGTAAATGTAGAAATCGCGCTCCGGCTGCGCCGTGGGGCGGTCGTTGGGCGCGCCGAAGAACAGGTAGCCCAGGCGCTCGACGCGGCGCTCCTGCCACTCGATCTGGTACTGCCAAATTTGGAAGCCGGGGTAGCGTAGATCGTCGCTGCACTCCATCAGCGCCTTGACGGCGCTGTAGTAGGCGCGGTCGAGAGCATCGTCGGACAGGGCTTCGGCGCGCTTTTCGATCTGGGCGTCGTAGTCGATGTCCTTCTTCAGATCGAGGTAATACTGTTCCGTATCGGCGGCTTTGGAGATGAACTGGCCGTTGACGGTTTTCAGCACCTCGCGCATCACTGTCTGCACCATCGAGAGCAGGTTCTCGGCAGGTTCGCCGGGCATGTCCTCCACGCCGGACTGGAACAGGCACAGGGAGTCGCGCAGCTCGGCGGCGGTGGGGCCAATCGGGATGTGGATGTCGCCGCCGGTGGTCAGGCGATGCACGGCCAAGCCGTTGATAACGCGCAGCGCCATCGGTTTGTAGGCCGGGCGGGTGAATGCCTGCTGGATGCGGGATTCCAGCACTTCGGAGACGCGCAGCACTTCCTTGATGTTGGGATCGGCGCGCAGCACCTGATTGCTCTTGACCGTGTTCCAGAAGCTCTCGTAGGCGATCAGTTGCGGGCGGTCGGTGGGCACGTCCTGATCGAGGATGGCCTGCATCGCGGCTTCGATGGTCTTGAGCGCGCCGCGTTTTTCGGTGAAGTGAATCTGCTCGAAGGTCTTGAGGTAATCCGGGTGAACCGGGAACAGCCGGACGTATTCGTCCATGCGCTCGTTCATCGAGCCGTAGAACTTGGCGAAGGGCTTGAGGTATTCGCGGATCTTGTTCTGCTGGTCGGCGGACTTCTTGAGCAGGCGCGCAGAGACGACGAAGCTCACGTCCTGACGGTCGATCAGGATTTGCGTGAAACGTTCGTTGACGCGACGAATGCTGTCGGCAACGTGCTGGAAGCGGCCACTGTCGAAGATGGCTTCCTGCACACCCGCGACGAAGCGGAATTTCAAGTGTTTGGCGACTTCGCCGATCTGGCGCAGGATGGCCAGGTCGAGCACCAGTTCGTGATCGCGGCGCGATTGCAGGTATTCGAGAAACTCGTCCACCACGAGCAGCAGCCCTTGGTTCGGGAATTTCTCGCCGAACGCGGCCATCATCTCCTCGAAGGAATCCTTGTTGTTCAGTTCCTGATCCGCCGCCGGGAAGGTGAAATCCACGCCGAGTTTCTTGAGGAAGCGTTTGAGCTGCTGAGTGATGATCTGGCGCAGCGGCATTTCCAGACCGCCGATTTCGATGCGCAACACCTTGAACTGCCCGGCGATGGACGAGACCGCATCCACGACCTTGGGGTGACGGATCATCGGCGCGTAGGCCGCGTCCTCGGCCACCAGCGACAGCACCGACATCAAGTGCGACTTACCGGTGCCGTAGTTGCCGACGATGAGTACGCCCTTGTGATCGACCGCTTCGTCGAAGCCAAGCTGGGGCACCATGAGCTTGGAAATGCGCTCGGCCATGTCGTCGGAGATGACGAAGGTCGAGACGAGCTTCTTGGCTTCGTCCGGGCGGTCGGCATCGAGCAGTTGGACGACGGATTCGATCTGCTCGAACTGAATCAGGTCTTTGTATTTCATGTTCTGGTTCCTTGCTGGCCCTGCGCCGTTTCAAAGACGACGACGCCATCGCGGGAGTAGTCGCGGTATTCGGGATGCCCCAAGCTGGCGTACACCAAGCGGTCATCACGCATTTCACCCGGCCACACGGCGACGACGCGGCACGAATGCGCCAGCCGTTTGATGAGGTCGAGCGGATTGATCTTCAGGCTCGGCTCGAACAGCACTTCGAGGTTGTCGAGCATCAGCGGCGCGTCACTGCGCGCGCTGTCGGTCAATTCGCGCAGCAGTTCGTTCGCCGAGAAGCCGCGCTCGGACACAGGCGTAGCCGCCAGCCGATGCCCCAGCTCCACGCCGAGATTGAACGGTGCGACGTTCATCCGCTGTGCCAATGTGCGCAGGAGCCGGGTCTTGCCGCCGCTGCCAACCAGCAGGATCAGCTTGCTTTGAAGATCGCCGATTTCCCCGACCAGCCGCTCAAGCCTGTCGAGTACCGGATTGCTGGAAATGCCTTGGGAGACAGGCCCGCTCACGGCGCATCTCCGTCTGGATTGGACTGGCTGTGCGTGTCGATACGGTTTGCAATCCAGCGATCCAGCTCAGTGCGCCGGAAGCGCCACGTGCCACCCAGCTTGAAAGCGGGGAGCTTGCCTTCAGCCGCAAGGCGGTAGACCGTGCGCTTGCCTGCCTTCAGGTAGGCCGCGACCTCGTCCAGGGTCAGAATCTCATCGTCAACGTTTGCCATCGCCCAGCCTTTGCCGATGTTGAATTGCGATTGCCAAAGATTGCAGATTTTGCCACAGGAAGCTTATATAGACCAGATGCCGAGTGGGCGTCGGCTCTGGTGCATGAGATTGATGCGAAATTAGCGAAATCAGCGAAATTAGAGCCGTGACAAGCACTTGCCGCTGATCCGCCACGGCGAAATCAGCGAAAAAATCCCTGCGCTACCCTGCCGCCAGCCGGTACACCCGCAGCGGCGCGCCCGGCGCACCGTCGGCACGCTCACCCCACTGCACCGTGATCTTCGGCGGCGTACAAGCCAGCAGATGATCCAGACAGGCGTCGATCCGCGCCTTGGGCACCTTGCCCCTGAAGCATTCGGCACTGATCTGGCTGCGCGAGACCTGCCCGCGTTCGCGCAGGAAGGCCAGCACGCGGCTCGACAGTTCCAGCACCTGCGCCTGTTTCGCCTCCTCGGCGGCGCTGACGAACACGAATCGCACGGACGCCGTGGCGTGCCGAATCCAGGCCATCGCCGCGTCGATATGCGAGGCATCAATGCGGGTTTGCAGGTCGGTGAGCGCCATCAGCATCGCCAGCCGCAACAGCATCGGGGCGCGGCGCTCCAGCAGCGAACCGACTGTGCCGTCGCCGACATCGTCGTTCAGCTCGCCCCGGTAGAGCTGGGCGTAGCGCCACTGCGCCTGCGGCGATAGCTCCATCCGCAGGTGCTCGCGCTCGTCGTGCCGGTCGGCGTGGACGAAGGCCAGCACCTCCAGCGTCCGGCGCGCCAGATGCTCGACCACGGCCTGGGGCGTTTCCTTCGGGAACGGCAGCATTCGCGACCGCTCGGCCCAGATCATCAGGAATCGATTGGCAAAGCCGTTGGTGAGGTCGCGCGCGCTCATCAGGCCGGTCAGTTCGCTGGGCGAGATTGCACCGCTCAGGCAGACGTGCGGATCGCTGGCGTAGAGTCGGTTCGACTTGGTGGCGGGCTTGAGATCGACACCGTCCCAACAGTCGCGCAACGCCGCCGACAGGGTGTTGCCGTCGCGCCGCCCCTGATGCAGCACGTTCGCAAACTCGGATTCGACCACCCATAGGCGCTTATCCTCGATGGCGGCCACGTCCTGCCGACCTTGCCGGTAGCCGTCGTGCATCAGCGCCACCAGTCCCTCGCGCGTGGACAGGCCGCCGCGATGAACCTGCGGCGCGAAGGCCTCGTTCATCTCGCGCAGCGCCTGATCGATGCGCAGCACCAGCGACACCGCGTCGCCCTTGCGGCCACGGCCTGAACGCCCAATGTGCAGGCAGAACAGGCGCGCGTGATGGCGGGTGTTGCCGATGGGCAGATACACGCCGCGCCCGACCGCGCAGGACAGGTAGGCCATGAAGTTGGCCGCGATGGCGACGGCGTTGGTTTCCGTGCCTTCGCTGCCCGCGCGGGCGACATCGCCGATCAGACCATAGAGACACGCAGGATCGGCATCCGGGGCATTGCGATGGCCCACCACGGTTGCGCCGTCCTCGTCATCGGTGGTGTCCTGCGGTGATGCTCCGTGAGATGAAGCGGTGTCATCGACGATCCGGTGCATTCGTCATTTGCCGTCCAGCGCCACGGTCTGGACGATGTTTTCAAACTCGGTCAGCACGTCCGGCTGGCGCTGCGACAGGTAGCGAAGCACGGCTTTATTGCCTACCAGTTTGCCAAGGTAGCCGCGCGCCAGCACCAGGAGCAGTACGTCCTGGCCGTAGGATTTCTCGACCAGCTTCAATTGGTTCTGGATATTTCCCATTTCGCGCTCCATCTTGACCATCTGTTCCGCCGTGACGCCGGAGAGCTTGCGGGGGCGTTTTTCGCTGACCAGCAGAGCCGGTGGTGTCGCGGCCAGCAATGCCTCGGCGTAGGCGACGGTCATGTTGTTGGCGGTCAGCATCAGTTCCACGCATTCGACCTGCCGCGTGGGTTTCATCTTGCGCAGCACCGCGCCGAGGTTGGCGGAAAAATGCTGATCCTTGAGCATCTCGACAGCCTCCGGACAGATGCCTTCAAGCAGGCTGACTTTCTTGTGGATCTGACTGACGTCCACATTCAGCGCTTTGGCCAGCCGCTCGGGGGTGACGCCGCGCTCCACCGCACGCCGCAGCATCTGGTGTTCCTGAATGGATGAGATGCGGTTGATCCGGCTGTTGTAGGTGTAGCTTTCGTCGTCGGTGGCGATGAAACACGGCGCATCGACGAAGCCGAGCTGTTGCAAGGCCAATACCCGAACGTGACCGTCGAGCAGGACGTGTTGGCCAGATGCCTTGTCGGCCTTGCCCACACTCAAGGGCTCGATCAGCCCGACCGCCTCTATCGATGCCACAATCTGATGGAACTTGCGCGAGTTCAAGACGCCTTCTGGCAACTTGCGCGACGGCAGGATGCGCTCCAAGGGGAGCATCAGCGGATCGGGAATGAACCCCAGCGGTGGCTTGCTCATGCCGCGTGGCCTCCGGCCCACACACGCTCGGCCAGTTGTTTGGGCAAGGTGTCCAGACCCTCGGCGCGCAGCAGGTTGGAGAAGTGTTCGTCGGCCAACAACTGGCGCAGCGCCTCGACCACGAACAGCAGGCGCTGCTGCGTGAACTCGGCTTTTCTGATGGTCAGCTTCTGCCGCTCGACCTCGTTCTGGTAGTTGCGCACCAGGCTGGTGGTCGTGACGTCTGCACCCTTGCGCGCGGGGCGGTGTTTCAGCGTTTTTCCCAGGGTGTTGCGGCGCTGGAGCACGCGCCGCGTCTGCATCAGTTGCCCGCCGCGCAACTGGCCGCTTTCGTAGGCATCCTGCAATGCAGCCTGCACTGCTTCCTCGTCGCTCGCGCCCGCGATGGTTATGGCGACGTTGAGCGGCACCCGCCCGGACTCCACGGCAGCCAGCAGGCGTTCCTCGCCTTTCTCGAAAAGCAGCAGGATGCCCTTGATGTAATCGAGGCTCAAGCCGGTTTTTTGTGCGATGACGCGCTTGTCGTAGCCTTGTGTGCTCAAGTCCTTGATGCTCACCAGCAGCTCCAGCGCGCTGTATTTCCGGCGAGCAATGTTCTCGGTCAGACTCATGATGAAGGCATCCTCGTCGGTGACTGCGACGACCAGCGCCGGAATCTCCTTCTCACCGAGCGACCGGAAGGCATTGAGCCTGCCTTCACCGCAGATCAGCAGGAAGCGCTTGCCGTCCTCCAGACCGTCGCGCGGCGTGACCGTGACTGGCTTCTTCAGGCCGATGCTCTTGATGTTGCCGACGATCTCCTCGAACACCCGGCCATTGCGGTCGCGCGGGTTGAGCACGGCGATCTGATCGACCGGGATCATCTGCAAGTCGGTGGCGTGGTGTTTCTTCGTCATGCAACTCTCCTCAAACGGCTGCGCTCGGCCATGCCATAAAGGTAGTCCAGGCTGTCGAAGCGGTAACTCTCGAACTCGATGCTGTTGTGCTCGGCCAGATGAATGCGCGGCTGGCCGAAGTCCAGACGCGGCAGCAGGTAGTAGTCCAGCGCGGCCTGATTGGTTTCATCCAGCCGCACGGCGACCGTGATGTCCGGCGTCAGGCTGGTGTCGAAGCGCACCTTCCAGCGACGGCGACCGTCATCGAGCACGTTGCAGCGCGAGAGCACCAGCGACACCGTGAACTCACGGTTGACGGTGAGCAGGTCGGTCGCCGGATCGCGCATGACCGTGCCACCGACCTCGGTGATCATCCGCTCGGTCTGGCCGACGATTTCCGGGTGCAGGCGGCGCAGGAACTGGTTGACCTCCAGATACTGGTAGTCCCGATCCGGCGTGAAGCCCACGGCCTGATAAGCCCGGATCAGACTGCCGAAGCGGTGCGCGTAGGCCGCCGCCGAAGGCATTCCCTCGGCCTCGTTGATGATCAGGCCGGAGAGGTAGCCGTGCTGCTGAAACAGGCGGCGCAACTTCTCGACCAGTTCCTCGTCGGTGTAGCGATGCGCCCGTGCGCGCAGGATGCCCTGCGCCGTGTAGAACAGGTCGGGCGGCACGATGCCCTCGAATGCGCCTTCCTTCTTGATCCACATCTCCGGCTGGTTCATGACCCGCACCTTCTTGAGTTTGAAGGAGCGCCGGTTGTAGACGTTGTTGCCGATGTATTTCTCGTTCGACAGCACCTCGCGCACGGTGGCCCGCGTCCAGTCGCGTCCGAGGTCGGTCTGGATGCCCTTGGCGTTGAGCCGCTCGGCGATCTCGGATTCGAACAGGTTGCCCTCGACGAACCAGCGGTAGATCTGGTTCACGACCGCGACTTCCTCGTCGGGGCCGGGTTGCAGGATCACACGATCAGTTTGCAGGCTCTTGTGCTCGCCGCGCGAAAGCTGCCCCTTCACCGAACCGGACTGGTCGATCAGCACGCGGCGCAGGCCGTAGCCCGCTGGCCCGCCTTGCCGGAAACCGAGTTCGATCAGGCGGCACTGGCCCGCGAACACCTTCGCCGACAATTCCCGGCTGTATTCGCCCGCCATTGCGCGCTTGACACCCTTGACGATGGTGGACACGGGTGAGCCGTCGTTTTCGAACTGCTCGGCGCAGTAGGCCACCTGAATCCCGGCGCGGCGGCAGATGTACTCGTAGTAGGCGCTCTCGTCGGCATCCTGGAACCGGCCCCAGCGACTGACGTCGTAGACGAGGATGATCTGGAAGTCGGCCTTGCCCGCCTGCACGTCTGCGATCAGTTGCTGAAGCGCTTGCCTGCCATCGATGCGCAGACCGCTCTTGCCCTCGTCGGCGTAGGTGCGGACGATCTCGATATTGCGCCGGGCAGCGTACTCGCGGATCTTGTCGCCCTGGTTCTCCGTCGAGTACTGCTGGTGCTCGGTGGACATGCGCACGTATTGCGCGGCGCGAAACGCAGGGGGTGATTCCGGTTTGTCCGAAGACGGTTCTTGCAGTTGCATGGTGCCCGGTCGCTCGCTGAAATTGTCGAAGTCGCTCTCGGGCCGTCTGCTCCTTTCAATGGCAATGGCGCTGCCGAGAGGCAGTGACGCACGCACTCTGAATCGTTGCCACGCAGGGTGATCGAGAACACATTTGGGAACGACGATAGCGACCGGCTGCCAAAGCGTCGATCAAGTCATCTCTTTGCACACGTCCTTTTTGCAGACGCAGTCGATGCTCACGGGCGTGATCTCGACCAGCCACGCATCGCCTTCCTCTGGGAAAGGCGCGGGAATTCGCCGCAGCCGGTACAGGCCGGACGGCAGAATTGACACGTCCATTTTTGCAAGGCCATTGCCCACGCCATTGGCGCTTCCGTTCTGATCACCTTCCACCGCATCGGGATTGGCGGCACGATAGGCGCGCCAGTAGCCGGGATGCCGGTCGAACCATGCGCGCTGGGCGTCACGCTGGTTGTAGCGGTAGTCCGGATCGGTGCGAAGCTTGTCCTGCTGCCAGCGCAGCTTGCGAGCGCGTTGGCATTCGGCGGACGAGCAGTAGGTCTGGTTCGGGACTTGGGGGCGGGGCTGAAAGGCTTGGCCGCAGTGCGCGCAATTTCGGGGCATCGTCGAGGTCTCCATGCAAAATCCGCATGGAAGCCGCGACCGCCCGTGGCGATGGACGCGAGGTTGCTGCGTCTACGAGATGACCGTCATCGGGTGGCTCGGTTCAACGCTGGTTCCAAGGCCAACCGCAGCCGACCCACGATGGCGGCCAGTGGTTCGGGATCGAGTTCGTTCTTCTTGACGAACGACTGCCACAGCACCTGCCGCGACGCATCGTGCGCGAACTCGTCCGTGAGGCCGACCGGCAGTTCGGCGGGCACGGTCATGCCGCGCCGCTCGAAGGTGGCCTTGATTGCCTGGGCCAGCAGATCGGCGTCGAGGATTTCGCGCTCCAGCAGCACCGACAGGTCGAAGTAGTCCTTCACGCGGCTGTTCGTCATGCCCAGCAGGGCGATGGCGTGGAGCTTTTCCGCGATGACCGTGTACGTTGGGTAGGCCCGAAGCCGTGGTGCGGGCAAGTCGTCGAGCAGCACCGGATAGACCGAGTCCACCGGGCCGGGCGTGACGGCATCGCCGAAGCCGACGTCGATCTGCGTCTTGCAGCGCGCCTTCGCCAGCTCGCCCGCAATGACCACGCGCACGCCGCCGTAGCCTGCTTCCTTGCGGATTTCCTCGACGGTGACCGAAGCCGGGTCGAACACGATGCCATCGTCCACCGCGACGGCGGCGATCTCGCGGAAGGCCTGCGCCACCGATTCCAGATCGCTCGCACCGAAGCCCAGCAGGTCAGCGTCGCGCGTGGCCCGGTGCGGCATGTCGTACCAGAGCGTGAACAGCAGCGCGCCCTTGAGCAGAAAGCGATCTGCGTGCTTTGATTGCGTCAGGCGGTAGAGGATGCGCTCCAGCGCGAAGCGCACCAGCACCTGATTGAAGTCCGACGCCTGCGCCTTGGCGACGTTGAGCAGGCGGGCGCGGACGGAGGCGGCCAGATTTGGACTCATTCGACGGCCTCCAGATACGGACGCATGATGTTGGCGACGCGGCAGATTTTCGCGTAGCGCCACAGGTCGTCTGCCGATGCACGGCGCTTGGCACGCACGTCCTTCAGCGCCTCCAGCGCCACGTCCAGCCCGATCTTGTTGCGATGCTTGAAGCAGTCCGCCACGGTCTTGGCGACGCCGTACACGCGCAGCTTCACGCCGTCGCGTTCGACCGTCTCGATGCCCTCGGCGTAGACGTCGCCCGTCATCTGCACCATCTTGATTGGCGGGTAGTCGATGCGCGGGACGTGGCTGCCGCGCGGCATGGCGATCCAGACCTGCCGGGGAAGCTGGGTGGTCAACTCGTGGAACTGGAGCGCGGTCAGCAGGCAGAACACGGCCTGCGGTACCTTGGTCGCCACCGTTGCGAGGCTTTCGTGCTCCGAACCCGGATGGCTGGGTAGGCGGTAGAGGCCGCGCCCAACCCTGTCCAACAGGCCAGCGGCGGTCAGGCGCGTCAGGACGACACGGGGCGCTTCGATGGCGTCCAGATCGCTGGCGCGCAGCAGCCCCTTCTGGTTGGCCAGATCGAGGACGCGCTGGGTGTGGGTGTCGGCGAGCATGGGTGGGAGTGTGTTCCGTTTATTCGTTCAATGCAAGATTTAGACGAAAGAACGGAACCCGCCAGATGCCAGTTCGATTCCGCGTTTGGGGACTGAATCCGCGTCCGCAAAAACCGGCTGGACGCGATAGCAGGCTGCCAAGCAATGGTGATCTGCGTAGAATCACCGCCGAACGGTGCGCATTGCATCTCATTGGTACTCATTGCAGCCGTATAAGGCCGCGTGGCGTCGCCCCAGCACCACCACTATTGAAGCCCCAACTGTTCTCAGTTGGGGCTTTTTCTCATCCGATGGCGGCAGTTCCCGCGTGTTCACGCGGGTTCTTGCGGAAGCCTGCGGACTTCGGCGGTTGCTGGTCCGGCCCGTTCTCGGCCGCCTTTCGCTCTCTCCTGGCCATTCTTCTCCCCGGCTTCGCTCTCCGCGAATGGCCCGAAGTCCGCAGGGAGCCTGTCTGTCGCCGTTTGAAATCAACGGGTTACGCGCGGACGGTTCAAGCGGTTGGATTGCGGCATTGCCTACCCGGAGGGGAACTGCCGCGGCCAGGAGGCTGTCCGTTCCGACCTTACCGCCTGTCAGGAGTCGGCGTAATCCGGCCACCCGGAGTCGGCATATACCGGCCGCTTGGGGCGATGCCGAAGAGCATCTCGAAGCGCCTTGTTGACGGGTCGGCCTGAGTTCGGTGGGGCATCCGGCCTTGCTGCGGATGTGGGGCAAGCGTCAGCGTGGCTATCGGGCGATGGGATATCGCGTCGAGACACTCGGTGTTGTGGCGAAATTGGTGTCGTGACAAAGACTTGCGCGTGATTTCTCGTGGCGAAATGAGCGAGAACAGGTACGGGTGTGACGATACGGCTCCTGTGGGGGCAATAAATGCGACAAGTAGTGCCATTTGTGCGACAATGCCGCCATCCAATCGAACCGGGAGGTTCCCATGCCTGAACGCATCAACGCCCGCCTGTCCCAGCCCCTGGCCGAGTTCGTGGATCGAATGGTCGGCGAGGCCGGTCTTTACGAAACGCCCAGCGAGTACGTCCGCGACCTGATTCGCCGCGACATGGAGCGGCGCGACGGCCAGTTCGTGCAGGACGCCATCCTCACCGGTTACCGCGACTTGGCTGCGGGCCGCATCTTCGCGTCCACCGGCGACTTCAAGACCGACATGGCGGCGTTCGACCGCAAGGAAGCCGATGGCTGGCAATGACGCACCGTCGCCCGCCACGTTCCTCCTGACCCGGAATGCGGCACTGGATTTGCGCCGCATTCACGCGCGCTCACGCCGAGAGTGGGGCGACGACGTCGCTGATCGCTACCTCGCCGACCTGTACGCAACCATGGCCGACGCCGCCGTCAACCCGGAAAAGGGCCGTCTGCGGCAGCACAGCTCGACGCCGTTTTTGATGGTTTCGGCTCGGCAGCTGCGCATTTCAGCGATCACGGACACCCGTTTCACGCTGATCGCGGACACCGTTTCATGGCGATGGCGGACAGGGTGCAGGGTATGCGGGTGACCGGGTT
>MEFD01000019.1 GCA_001724995.1 Rubrivivax sp. SCN 71-131 | reverse complement strand
ACGCCGTGCCATCGACGGGCGTCATCCGCCAACCGCTGGCGCTCGGCATCGAACGCGGTCGCTTCAGCGCGCAACGCCGCCAGCGCCGCCTTCAGCTGCCGCGCCGTCTCGCCCGCCTTCTGACCGAGCGCGCGGATGTCCTCCTGCCCCAGCAGGTCGGCCAGCAGTGCCTTGATCTCGCCGTTGCGGTAGGCGCTGAGCTGCCGCTTCCCTTGAGCCGCGAAGACCGACGTGAAGAAGGTCTCCGCCGGCCCGCAGATGGCCTCGACGCATCGCGCATAGGTCTCGACCTTGCCATCGGAGACGGTGCCGTCGGGCAGCGCGGCGGGAGACCACGTGCCGGCGTCATCCAGCATCAGCAGATAGGCCTCGGTCCTGCGGCGGCTCCCGGTTCGGCCGTTCATGCGGATGACCACCTGCGAGCGGTAGCAGCGCCCGGCGTGCGCCCAGTGCAGATCCTTCTCGTTCTCGGGCAGACAGACCTGGTCGTAGTACGAGAAGCCGCCCGGCCCGGACTGCGCCGCCCGCGACGGCATGGTCAGGTAGGGATGTTAGGTTGCATTCGCGAGTGTCAACGCCCTTGGACTGAGCGGCCAACCGGCCTACAGTGATCTCACGCCCGGGTAGCCCGGGCCTCTCTCAGAGGCGAGTAGCCCCGCCGCGTCCCGCGCCTTTTTTTTTTGAGCAACGCCACGGGAGGTTGCGGAGATGGTCGCGCGCCGACTACGCAGTTCGTTCAGTGCCTCGACGTTGACAAGGCTTCGCCAAATGCCGGCCTGCGACGCGCTCGCGCTGCTGGCCACCCACGTCAAGGCTGACCCGACGTTTCTGCCGGTCAAGGACGACCAGAGCCAGCGCTGGCACCTGTGCACTCGCCGCGGCGATTTCGAGATCGTGACCACGGGTCCCAAGTGGTACGACACGCGTGCGAGGCATGGCGGAGGCGGCGCCATCGACTTGGCGATTCACCTCCTGGATGTGACCTTCGTGGAAGCCGTCAAGCTTCTGAATCGCAAGGGCGCGCCCCATGGTGCAGATCATCCGCAAGGCCTCGCTGCCGACCCCCGATGAGGTGACCGAGCGAACGCGCACCGCTGCCGAGCGGGCGACCGATGTCGCCGTGCGCGAACCTCGCCCCGCCGGATTTCCGCTTCTGTTCACTAGGCACTGGCAGTTGATCGAACCGGCAGTCGCCTTCCTGCATGAACACTCGGTCCAACGCGCCCATACCGACGACACTCTGAGGACCTACGCCGAGATCCTCTACGACTGGTTCGAGACGCTAGAGCAGAACGACATCCCGTGGGAGAGCGCCAACGCCGTCGACCTCGTGGCCTATCGGAACCGCATGATGGCGCAGCCGAGCCCCCACACCGGCCGCCCGTACCGGACGACGACCATCAATCATCGCGTTCGTGGCGTACTCCGGTTCTACGAGTGGGCAGTTCGGACGCAATGGTTAAACGCCTCGCCGCTGGCGGACAAGACGCGCGACTTCCGGCTCGCACGGCATCACCGGCCTACGCGGGCCAGTCACGCTCCGACCCATGAACGCAGCCTCTTCGTCCTTCGGCAGTACGAGGAGCTGCCGCGGCCGTTGATCTCCGAGCAGGCGCGCGAACTCCTCGCGGAGCTCGCACCGCCCTACGACCTGATGGCCCGCTGGCAGCTGTATACGGGCCTACGCATCAGCGAACTGCTGCGCCTCGGCGTCAGCGACATAGGCCACCGCCCTGCGTCAGCCACGCTGCATCACGCGATCGAGGTCGTTCGCAAGGGCCGCAAGGCCGGCCACGTGATCGCGCCGGCCAGCCTGCTCGACGAGACCGACGGCTACGTCAGCGGCCATCGCTTCGCCTGGCTGGCACGCGCCCGACGCAAGGGGCGGATCGCCGAGCACAATGCCCTGTTCGTCAACGCCCGCGGTGCACCCGCGGGCAAGAACGCCTATCAACGAGCCGTGAGCCAGGCGGGTGTGGCCTGCGGATTCAAGGCCACCACGCACCTGCTGCGAGCCACCTTCGCTTGCATGCTGCTCGCGAGACTCGAACACCTGGCCGGCCGAGGTGCCAAGATCAACCCGTTGATCGTGGTGAAGGTGCTGCTCGGCCACGAGCACATCGAGACGACCGACCGCTACCTTCGCGCCGTCGCTGTCGATCCGTGCGTCCTCAAGGACGTGCTTGAGACGCTGCTGTCAGAGGAAGGGCCGTCATGAAGTCGCCGCGCCAGAGCATCCGTCGGGCGCTGTCGCAAGAGCCCGTGGCAGCGTCGGTGCGCGACGCGCAGCCCGCTCGCTTTGACGCTCCTCGCCTGGTTCGCCGGACGGTCATCGACTTCTCGTCGCTGTCCCTGCCGGAGGACGTGCGGCTTGCGCTGGCGCAGGCGTTCTGGTGCCATTGCGGAGCTCGGTCGCCGCGCGGCATCAAGTCATGCTGGGAATCGGTGCTCATCTTCAACCGCTTCGCGGCCGAGTCTGGAGCCGTCAGGTCGCTCGCGGACCTGGACCGATGCATGCTCGTGCGCTACATCGAATGGCTCAACGCGCAACGACGCGCGGACGGCACGCCCTGGGCCGTCTCCACGCGTGCCAACACCTACGGTGCCTTGCGCCAGCTGCTGCGCTGGCTCGAACGCTGCCGTCCCGATTTGGTCGACCGCATTGACCATCCCTTCGCGCCCTTCCCCGGGCGGGGTCGCGACACGCCCCCACGCGCGACGCTGACAGCACGCGAGCTTCGCGCCATCCTGCGTGCCTGCGAAGCGGACATCGCTGCCATGCGGGAGATGCGGGCATCGGCCGCTGCGCAGCGCGCCGTCGACGGCGGCAAGGCCGGCTCCTTGGGTTGGCTTCTGGCCGAGGTCGATCGTCGCTTCGGCGGCATCATGCCCAGCAGGCTCGACTTGGAACAGCACGGCAACCATCAATTGCAGATCGCCGTGCGTCGCTGGGGCGGCGCCAAGCAGATCGAGCCGTACCTGTACCCGCGTGCCGTCTCGCTGCTGCCATACTACTTGGCCATCCTGACCCACGCGGCCGGCAACCCCGAGCCCATCGCCGAACTCGGGCGCGACTGCCTGCAGGACGTTCCCCTACTGGAGAACCGCCAGGCGCTGGTGTGGTTCAAGGCCCGCGCCGGGCGCCAGCAGCGGCGGACCTTCGGACGCGACGCGGCGTTCGAGCCGCCGGCACTGGTGAGGGACATCCTCGCCTGGAACGAGCGGCTGCGGCCGCTGGCGCCGCCGGCGCAGCGCGACCGCCTCTTCATCTTCAAGGGGCTGCGCACCGTGAACGCGATGTCGACCATCACCGTCCATCACCTGCTCGCCCAATTCTGCGACCGCCACCGCCTGGCGGCGTTCGCGTTGGCGAGCATCCGGCCGAGCGTCCTGTGCAGCTTCTACCGCGCCAGCGGCGATCTGCTTCGAACGCGGGCGGTGGCCAACCACGCCAACATCGCGACGACCGTTCGCTACGTCGAGGCGCCGGTCGTGCGAAGGCACAACCACGTGCGCATCGCCGCATTGCAGGCTGCCTTTCTCGAGCACCTCACTCCTTCGCCGACCGCACCGCCTCCGCAGGCAGCCGCGGCGGCGGCGAGCGTGCTACCGCCGGGCGAGCTGGTGTCGATGTTCGGCTTCGACTGCAAGGATCCGCTGGCCGGCGCCGCGCCGGGCACCCGCGGTGGCGAGCTCTGTACCAACTTCATGGGTTGCTTCACCTGCCCGAACGCCGTGATCACGCCGGAACCGCTGACCATGGCCCGGCTGCTCCAGGCACATGACCACCTTCGCGCCGCGGCGGCGACGCTGCATCCGGCGCGCTGGCAGGCCTTCTACGCGCCTCAGCTGCGCATCCTCGAGGAAGACATCCTGCCGCGCTTCGCCGCACGCGAGATCGCTTCGGCCGAGTCGCTGCTGCCGCAGCTCCCGCCGCTGCCCGAGCTGCGATGAGGGCGCTGCCATGTCTGCTTTGCAGCACCAAGCCAGCGAACGTCCCGTCGACCCTGCGGCCGAACACGCCGACGATCGAACATGGTTCCTTCTTGAATCGAAGTGGGAAGACGACGTCTGGGTACTGGCGCCGGCGAACGCGTTGGAAGAACGGCATCCTGTGCGCCTGCGCTGGGACTTCGAGCTGCAGGACGGCCAGCGGTTCACCGACGAGCGCTACGCCGTGCTGCGAGAGACCAGCCGACAACTGATCGCACTCATCCGAGCACACTCGATGTTCACCGGACTACCGCTGCGACCGAGCACGGTGGCGCAGTACTTCTTCACCTTGCGCTGCCTGCTGCAGTGGATGGACGGCGAGGGCTTCAGCCGCTTCGCCCAACTTGACCCGCCGGCATTACTGCAGTTTCAGCAGTGGCTGCGCACCCGCCCCCTGGCCGGTCACCCTTCACCGCGCGCGCCGGGAACCGTGCTGCGCCACCTGTACCTGTTTGCGTACTTTCATCGCTTTGGCGGCGAACTCGACGACAGCCTGTCCTTCGACCCCTTCGCTGGACAAGATCAGCGCCGGGCCGCCGGCTATCACGAGGGGATGCGACACCCCTGGCCCTACACGCCGGACACCGTCGCGGTGAAGCTCGTACAGTTGGCCATCGACATCGTCACGCGCGACGCACCCGTCGTCCTGCGCGCCTGGCAGACGTATCGGCAGGCGGCGGCCGGCGGTCGCGGTGCGGGCCATGCGCACACCGGACGCGCGACACGTGCGCTTCAAAGTGCCAGTGCCGGCTTCGCCGATGCGCAATCCCCGGTGCGATCTGTCCGCGAACTCGTTCTGCGCACCGACTTGCTCTACGCCTCGTGCTTTGCCGTCATCTCCTACCTGGTTGGCCCGCGCGTCAGTGAGATCCTGCATCTGAAGGCCGGCTGCGTGCAGCGTCGCTGCGCCGACGGCGCAGGCGAGCCCGTCACCGTGATTGTCGGAGCGATCTTCAAGCGCCAATCGGGCTACCACGGGCGCGCGCATGAATGGGTCGCGCCTCCTGCCGCGGTTCAGGCGGTGGCCGTGCTCGAAGCGTTGTCTGCCGGGCACCGCGCCGTCGCCGGACGCGACGAGCTGTGGCTGCGTCGCTGGCACGGCAACGGCGCGACCGAGTGGCACGAGGTGCGCCCCGAACTGCTCGAGATCCCTTCGATCGCACGGATCAACATCCAACTGCAGCGCTTTGCCGCCTGGCTGGGCCTCGCACACGAGGATCGGCCATGGAGGCTCTCTACGCACCAGGGCCGCAAGACCTTCGCCAGGTTCGCGGCGCTGCGCGACAGGACCTGCCTGTTCGCGTTGGCGCAGCAGCTCGGTCATCGCGAGCGGGCCGAGACCGACCATGGCTACGCCGGCTCCGACTATCGGCTCAACCAGGAGATCGACGCCGAGATCCTGCAGCAGTCGATCAACGCCTGGGAACACATGCTGGCGGCACCCGGCCTGGGCGGCCGCGCCGGCGAGGAGATCGTGGCCAATCGCCCGCGCTTTCGGGGCAAGCGCATGAAGGAAGACCTCGCAAGCTACGCGCGCCTGCTGGTGGACGCGGGACTCGTGCTCGGCATCTGCGACTGGGGCTTCTGCGTCTATCGTGAGGAGCACAGCGCCTGCCTCGGCAACGCGGCCGGCCCGAACCCCGCTCGCCGCGAGCCGTCGACCTGCGCGCGCTGCAAGAACTTCGCGGTGTCGCAGCGGCATCGACCCTATTGGGTCGAGCAAGTCCACCGCTGCGAGCGGTTGCTGGACGAGCCCGCCCTGCCGCGGCAGACCCTGCGTCTCGTCCGCACACGACTCGATGAGGCAAGGTCGCTGATCCGCACGATCGACAGCGATGCGAAGGAGCGATCATGACCAAGCAGGCGCGCGGCGCCACCAAGACCGCATCGGCCCAGCGCCTGCGCGAGGCGCTGACGACGATGGTTCGACAGCGAGGCGACAGCGCATCGCCGCCGGCACTGACCGCCACCGCCCTGTGCGATCTGGCCGGCATCTCGCGCAACGCGCTGTACCGCTACCACCCCGATGTCGTGCAGGCGTTGCACGCGGCCCATCAGAAGCACCTTCGGCACCCCGACAACGCCGGGCGCGCTGCACGCCTGCGCCGCGACAATGCCGCCTTGCGCGAGCAGCTCACCAAGCTCGCGGCACTGGTCGACCACTACTTCGCAGCCTGGCAGGAGACGCGGCTCCAGCTCGAACGGCGGGACCGGGAGTTGGCCGAAGTGCGCCGCGCCCACAAGCCCCAAGTGGTTTCGCTGCAGCGCTGAACCTCCGCCGCAGTCGCGCTCCCCGGGAGGAGCTGCGGCCGGGGGTTGACTTTGACACAGGGGCAAGCTCTACGCTGCCAGCACTCGGGGTGGTGGTGCCCCGCTTGGAGGTCCGCAATGAACAGCGACCTTGGATCCGGCCGTCGCCTCGCGCGAGGGCTTTTGCGGCTCTACAGTCTGGCCGTCGCGAGTGAGCACCGCGGCGTTGCGGATCACCTGCTGTGCGCCCTGGAGCAGCTCGCGAAGAGCAAGCCTGCGTGCGAGCACATCCTCGATCAGGCATACCTGTGGGGAATCGGTCTCCATGCCCCGGCCGATCCGCACAGGCCACGAGCCGAGCCGCAATGATCGTCGCCGGCGCTGCCGGCTTGGGGCCGCGGCCGCTACGGCGCGGACACGGACCCTTGCGCTTTCATCCTTGCGCCTTCAGCGCGTCGAGGTCGATCACGGCATCGGCCATCGCCGTCAGCTCCGGCGTCTGCGAGACGAAGAACTCGCGCTCGTAGCCGCCCAGGCGCAGCACTTCGCGCTTCATCGCCATGAACATGCGCTTGCGCTGGGAGTCCAGCGCGCCGTCCGCCTCGTCGGTGAACAGCGTCGTGTAGCGGCGGCCGGTGTTTCGCGCCAGGTACAACGCGATCGCGCGGGTCAGGCATGACTCCACGAACGTGCGCTCGCCCCCGCTCATCAGGCTGACGCTCTTGCTTTCGCCGGTGTCGCCGTCGTGCACGACGATGTCGAAGCCCTCCTTCTGATCGCCCTTGGCGGTCTCCAGCAAGGTGTGGATCGACACCGTGAAGCGCGGTCCGTAGCAGGCCAGCAGCAGGTCGTTCGCCAACGCCGAGAGCGCGGGCCCCGCATCGTCGATCGCCAGTGCGATCAGGCCGTCGTTGCTCATGCAGCGCGCGAAGAGGTTCCAGTTACCCAGCTCGTCCTCGACGCGGGCGCTGCGCGCGCGAACGCGCTCGCAGCGCTCGGCCAGAGCGGCCACTTGTTTGGACACCTCTTCGATCGTCTGCGCTTCGCGTACCGCCGTCAGCATCGATTGCTCGGCGGCGCTCAAGGCTTCCCGAGCCGCACCCAGCGCTTGAGAGGCCTGCGTCACCTGTCGCTCGTCGAAGGCGGACGGCAGCGACGCGAGCGCGTGATCCAGGCGCGCCAGCGCTGCCGTGGCCAGCCTCGCCTGTTGTTCCAGTTGCTCCTCGACCGCCTGGCGTGCCGCGGCGATCTGCTGGCGCTCGGCGCGCTCGTCGGCGGTTTCGCCAGCCGCATCGGCGGCCACCCCGGGCCCCAGCGCCTGCAACTCCTGTTCGATCTCGACCAATGTCATCTGTGCCTGTGCGCACGCCGGCGCCTTCGAGCACATCACGGCCAGGCGACTCACCCGCTCGCGCGCGACGGCTTCGCGACGTTCGGCCCGTGCCAGATTCTGCGGTGCGCCGGCAAGCGCTTCGCAGCGCTGACGCGCGGCGAGGAGTTCCTGCCGCGCCTCGGCCTTCTCGCCGGCCAGCCGGGCCAGCTGGGCCTGGGCGTTCGGGATCAGCGCCAGCGCCTCGCGCGCGTCACCCAGCAGCTTGCAACGGCCCTGCAGATCCGTGCCGACGCAGGGCACCTCGCCGGTCAAGCCGAACCGGCGCGCGAGTTCCTCGGCTTTCAGCGCGGCCCGTCCCGCCTCTTGCTCGATGCCTGCCACGCGCTGTTCGGCAAGCCGCACCGCCCCTCGGCAGCGCGTCAGCTCGTGGGTCTGCTCGCGACAGGCTTCGGTCAGCGCGCTGCGCAGCGCCTGCACGCGCTGCGCCAGCGGCAGGCGCCTCTCCGCACGCTGTACCTCGCCGGCCTCGGCAAGCACTGCCTGGCAACGCTGGCGGGACAGGGTCAGGGCCTGACGCCGCGAGCGTTCCTGCTGCAGCCGTCCGGCGATCCGCTGGTCAAGCCGCTCCAGCCGTTGCCGCTCGGCTTGATCCCGGGACTGAAGAGCACGGCGAGCCTGCGCGGTTGTGTCGAGGGTGGACTGGCGTTCGGCCGCGAGCTGTGCGCGGCGAGCCTCGGTCGCCCGCACCTGCTCTCGCTCGACCGCCACGCGCGCATGCCACGCCTGCGCTGCCTCCAATGCGGCGTGTGCCGCCGTCTTGGCACGCTCGGCCGCCGACACGCGCTCGCCCGCTCCGTCAAGCTGCCGGCGTGTCGCCTCCAGGCGCACCCCCTCAGCGTCGAGCCCGATCAGCTCCTGGCGGATGGTCGCCAGCCCCGCCTTCAACAGGCGCACCGTTTCCGCGGCCTTCTGACCCAGGGCCTGGATCTCTTCCTGCCCGAGCAGGTCGGCCAGCAGCGACTTGATCTCGGCGTTGCGATAGGTGCTGAGCTGGCGCTTGCCCTGCGCCGCGAACACGGAGGTGAAGAACGTCTCGGCGCTCCCGCAGATGGCCTCGACGCAGCGGGTATAGGTCTCGACCCGGCCGTCGGACACCATGCCGTCGTCGAGCCGCACCGGCTGCCAGCCACCGGCGTCGTCGAGCGTGTGCAGATAGGCCTCGGTGCGGCGGCGACCACAGAGGCGGATGACGATCTGCGATCGGTAGCAGCGGCCCTCATGCGCCCAGGTCAGGTCCTTCACGCTTTCGGGCAGGTACACATGATCGTAGTAGGAGAAGCCGCCCGCCCCCGCCAGCCCGGCTCGGCTCGGCAGTCCGATGTAGGGCACGAGGCAATCCATGATCGTCGACTTGCCGCTACCGTTCGCCCCGACGATGGCGATCAGTTGCGCGTCCTGGGTCAGACGCTCGAGGTCCAGCGTGATCTCCTCGCGGCCCAGGCCGTCACGAATGCCGCGGAATCCCTTGAGCGTGAGTGCGAGAGGTTGCATGGAGAGCCCCGAGGAAGCAGATGCCTCAGGCTCTCACGGGCAGTCTCCACATCAAGGCCACCGCGGCGACGAACAGCCTTCCGTTCAGCCACCCACACAACGATCACCCCTTGCGGCCGAACATCCGCATCGCGCCGGCCGCGGACGCAACGAACAGGCCGGTCAGTGCCACGGCCGCAAGTCCCCAGTGTTCGCCGAGGACCGCGCCGGCAGAGGTGCCGGAGAACACCGCGATCCAGATCGGCAAGTGGCAAGGGCAGCTCACAACGGCCAGCGCTGCGAGCAGGTAGGCGCCGAGGCGCTGACGCGCCGTCTGGTGACTCGAAGTCAACTGACTCGCCATGGGGTCGTTTCGGCCTGCAGCCACGCAGCGGACCGCGCTTCGTCACCCGACTTTTCGAACGCCGCGAGGGTTTGCTCGTAGGCGGCATCCATCAACGCATCGGCGTGTCCGAAGTCGAGCAGCCCGACCTCGATGTCCAGGCGGGGTTCGACCACCCGCACGGCCACGCCCTGTCGCCGGTGGTGCTGCAGGTCGCAGCCGTACTTCGTCTCCAGTGCGATCCAGAAGCTGCGCAGCAGGATCCCCAGCGGTGAGCGCAGCGGCCGTCGTGCAGCCGGGCAACAGGTGCACAGGATCATCAGCATCTCCCGCGCGCCGCGCGCCACGCTCCAGCGCCGACGCGAACGGTACGTTGCTGGCCACCGCACCATCAACCAGCTGCCGCCCGTCGATGGTCACTGGCGGGAACACACCCGGCAGGCTCATGCTCGCGACGACGGGCTCGAGCAAGTCTCCGGCGCCGTGCCAGTACACCGGTGTGCCGGTCAGCAGATCCGTGGTTGTCACCACCAGCGGAGTCTTCAGGTCTTCGAAGACCAGCACCGGCAAGGTCTTGCGCAGCAGTCGCCGCAGAGGGTCGAGGCTCAGCGGCCCGCCGCCACGCCAGAGCGCCTGCCAATATGCCATCCGACGACATCGGCGCGGCCCACGCGCTGCCACCACCGAGCCAGTTCATCCGGCGGCATGCCGGCGGCGATGCATGCCCCGTTCAGGGCACCCACCGAACTGCCGACGACGATCTCGAACGAGAGGCCCAGTTCCGTTATCGCCCGATAGAAGCCAACCTCCATCGCGCCGCGGGCCCCGCCACCGCAGAGAACCAGCGCCCTGCGAGGTGGCTGGAGCCCGGGCGGTTTCATCCTGGGTCGCGTCGCGCGGACGCGTCACAGGGCGGCCTTCGCAGCCACCTGGCCACAGGTGCTCGAGAGCACTCCCGCCAGGCTCATCAAAGCGGCCTGCCGCTCGTCGATGACAGCTGCCAGCGTGCGACGAGCCAGTGCCACGGCGCCACGGTCGCCGCAATCGAGTGCCCGGATCAGGCTGCCGATCTCGGCGATGCGCAGGCCTGCGCCAGTGGCGGCGACGATCAGCCGCAGTCGCGCCACGCAATCATCGTTAAATCGGTGGTGTCCCGTGGCGGTTCTGGCGCAGGGTTTGACCAGCCCGCACGCCACGTAGGTGCGCAACTGGTGCACCGTGGCGCCCGCCCGGGCGGCCGCCTGCGCGACGGAGTAGTCGGCACTCATGGCAGGCGCTTCAGCCGGCACAGCACGAGAGCTGCTTGACGTCCCTGGTGAAGGTCTGCGCGCACAGCTTGAGCCCTTCCACCATCGTCAGGTACGGGAACAGCTGATCGGCCAGGTCGTGCACCGTCATGCGCGCCCGCAGCGCGAGCGCGGCGCTCTGGATCAACTCGCCGGCCTCGGGCGCGACGGCCTGCACGCCCAGCAACCGCCCGCTGCCGGCCTCGGCCACCAGCTTGATGAAGCCCCGGGTGTCGAAGTTCGCGAGCGCGCGCGGCACGTTCTCCAGGCTCAGCGTGCGGCTGTCGGTCTCGATGCCCTTCGCATGCGCTTCGGTTTCTGTCATTCCCACGGTGGCCACCTGCGGATCCGTGAAGACCACCGCCGGCATCGCACTCAGGTCGAGCGCAGCGTCGCCGCCCATCATGTTGAGCGCGGCGCGCGTGCCGGCCGCAGCGGCCACATAGACGAACTGCGGCTGGTCGGTGCAGTCGCCGGCGGCGTAGATGTTCGCAGCACTGGTGCGCATCGCCGCGTCGATGACGATGGCGCCCTGCGCGTCGACGGCCACGCCCGCCGCATCGAGCGCGAGGCCATGCGTGTTGGGCGTGCGGCCGGTGGCGACGAGCACCCGGTCGGATCGCAGTTCGCCGCGATCGGTTGCGAGCACGAATTCGCCATCGGCGTGGCGAACCTGGCTGGCCTGGGTGTGCTCGAGCACCTCGATGCCCTCGGCACGAAATGCCGCCGTGACGGCGTCGCCGATCGCGGCGTCCTCGCGAAAGAACAGCGTATGGCGCGCCAGCACCGTCACCTTGCTGCCCAGCCGCGCAAAGGCCTGCGCGAGCTCCAGCGCCACCACCGACGAGCCGACAACCGCAAGACGGGGCGGGATGGCGTCGCTGGCCAGTGCTTCGGTGGACGTCCAGAACGGCGTGTCCTTCAGGCCGGCGATCGGCGGGATCGAAGGGTGCGCGCCGGTGGCGATCAGGCAGCGGTCGAACGCCAGTTCGCGTTCGCCGCCATCGCTAAGTTTCACGACGAGACGGCGGCCGTCCTTGAAGCGCGCCTCGCCGCGCAACACGGTGATCGCCGGCGTGCTTTCCAGAATGCCCTCGTACTTCGCGCGCCGCAGTTCGTCGACGCGGGCCTGCTGCTGCGCGAGCAGCCGGCTGCGGTCGATCGCGGGCGTACTCGCGGCGATGCCGGCGTCGAAGGGACTCTCGCGCCGCATGTGGGCCACGTGTGCCGCGCGGATCATAATCTTCGATGGCACGCAGCCAACGTTGACGCAGGTGCCGCCGATCGTGCCGCGCTCGATGAGGGTCACGCGAGCACCGCGCTCAGCCGCCTTCAGCGCCGCCGCCATCGCGGCACCGCCGCTGCCGATGACGGCGATGTGTATCGCTTCGCCGCCGCCGAGCGCCTTTTGGCCCCCGCCGAGCCAACTGCGCGCCTTGTCGAGCAGGCCGTTGCGCGGCTGCTGGGACGCAGAGTCGGGAACCCGGGCTCGATAGCCGGCCGCGGCCACGGCCGACATGAGGGCCGCCACGGGTGTTTCTGGGGCAAGCGTGAGCTTCGCCGTTCCCTTGGGATAAGAAACCTGCGCGGAGCGCACGCCGGGGACCTTCTCCAGGGCTTGACGGACATGCGTCGCACACGAGTCGCAGGTCATGCCGCTGATCACGAGTTCGGTCATAAGGTCGCTTTCAACAGAAGCTGGTGCAAAGGCTTCAGGCGTGTTTGGCCGGAATTTCGCAGCCGGCTGGACCGCAACGCCGATTCGCCGGCGAGACGAAGTCCCAGATCGAAACGCCGACCATCGCCGCGAGGCCGACGTAGAGAAGCTTCTCGGCCACCGTGAAGCTGGCGATCAGCACGATGACAGGTCCGATCATGCCGAGCACGGTGCGGTGCCACTGGCGATGGCTGAACCAGCCCAGCGCGTTCGCCAGCAGCGCCAGCCCCGCGAACAGCGGCAGCAGCACGGTGACGAACAAGGCCTCGAACTGGCTCAGGAAGCCGAGCCCGAGCGCGGCGCCGAGGCTGGCCAGGGCCGGGAAGCAGGCGCCACAGCCCATTGCCGAGACGATGCTGCCCAGCGAGCCAGCCTTGTCGGAAATGCGCGTCACGACGTTCATGGCGCGTTCCCTCTTTCGCTGCAACGGTTCAGCGCTTGACGGTGGATGGGTAGCCCGCGTTCTCGGTCGCCTGGGTCAACTTCTGCACGGTGGCCTTGGCATCGTCGAAGGTCACGACGGCCTGGCGCTTCTCGTAGCTCACGTCGACCTTGTTCACGCCCTCGACCTTCGAGATCGCCTTCTTCACGGTGATCGGACAGGCCGCGCAGGTCATGCCGGGCACGTCGAGCGTGACGGTTTGAGGTGCCGCCTGCGCAGCGGCGACGCCGATCGCGAGCATGGTGGTCAGGAACAGCTGCTTCATGGAGAACTCCTGGTCAGTAGAACAGCGGAAGGACATAGGGGAAGGCGAGCGCGATCAGCACCAGCGCGCCGACGATCCAGAAGATGGCCTTGTAGGTGGACCGGACTTGCGGGATGGCGCAGACCTCGCCGGGCTTGCAGGCCTGTGCCGGCCGATAGATGCGTCGCCAAGCGAAGAACATCGCAACGAGCGCGGCGCCGATGAAGATCGGGCGATAGGGCTCCAGCACCGTCAGATTGCCGATCCAGGCGCCGCTGAAGCCCAAGGCCACTAGCACCAGCGGGCCTAGGCAGCAGGTGGATGCCAGGATCGCGGCAAGTCCTCCGGCGAAGAGGGCACCGCGCCCTTCTTGTGTTTCGGTCATTCGCTTTTCCTCGGCCAGTCTGGAGACGATGGCGTAAGCTTATTTCCGTACTCATGTACGGAGTCAAGCGGAATGGAACGAGAACAGAACGGCCTGACCATCGGGGCCGTCGCCAAGGCGGCCGGGGTCAACGTGGAGACGGTTCGCTTCTACCAGCGCCGGGCCCTGCTGCCCGAGCCCGACCGGCCCTATGGCAGCATCCGGCGCTATGAGGCCGAGGACGTCGCCCGCGTGAAGTTCGTGAAGGCCGCACAGCGCTTGGGCTTCAGCCTCGACGAAGTGGCAGGCCTGCTGCAGTTGGACGACGGCACGCATTGCGATGAAGCGCGCCAACTTGCCGAGGTCAAGCTGGCGGACGTGCGCAAGAAACTGAAGGATCTGCGGCGCATCGAGTCAGCACTGGCCTCCCTCGTGCGCGACTGCTGCACAAGCCGTGGCACCGTGTCGTGTCCGTTGATTGCCACCTTGCAGAAGCAATGAATAGCTCGGTAACTTCGGTAACTTGATCTCTTGTTGACACCGCGAACTCAACATAAGGGGTGCAGGTTGTCCATCACCGTGGACTTACCGCGGCCGTTGGCGCCTGCGATGGCGACCAGCGCGGCACCATCGGCCAGCCGCTCCAGATCGACGGTCAGCTCGTCCAGCCCGAGTCCGTCGCGGATGCCCCGGAAGCCCCGGAGCCTGAGTGAGAGGGGTTGCATGGCATGCCTCCAGCGCCGCTGGGCGGCGCGATGGGTGTGGTGGGCACTGAAGCAGCCTGGGCGCCATTCGAGCGCTGTTCAGGTGCCGCTTCAGGCCGTCTCGAAGAGGTCCAGTCTCGGACCCCTCTCAGCCGGGTCAAGGCCGCCATGAGCATTGGCAAGGGTGACCTCTGGAAGAGCAATTTATTTGGAGTTGGGCCCCGAGTTCGCGTGATTCCAGATCCCGTCAGTGAGGCTTCGCAGTGCCTGCTCAAAGTCCTCCTTGGCCACCAGGACTCTACTCATACGTCGGGCTCTCGATTCATCGCTGAATGTCGCAGTGTGTGTTAAGGAAGAGCAGGAAGGCCAGACGCCCCTTCATTGAGTGCAAGTCTCTTTGTCCTAAAGAAAAGCGAGTCGTGGCTGCGCAACGCCCCCTGCGCGAAAGGCGCAGCGCGCCGACTTCCAGGACTTCCCAGAGAAGCGCTTCGCCGCTTGACGAGCGTCGCAGAGCCTTCGTAGGATGGCTATGCGGTTCAGCCGAATCGTGGGCCCCAGGCGCCCATCAGTGCACGCACCGGACTTCGTCCGGCACGGTGAAGTCCTTGGTAATCCGATGACCGGCTCGATGAACTCTCGAAAGCCGGACAACGCGTGCCGTCCTTGCTCGCTTTCGGCTACGGAGCTCATCCATGGTCAATCTCGACTCGGCGCCCAATGCCGACGGTTACCCGTCCCCGTCTCAGCAGGTCGCTGCGCTTCACGCCTTCCTGCGAATCAAGAACCCTAGAGTCGCGACCCGACTCGCCGAGGTCATCATCGAGGAGCTCTCACCCTCTCGAGGCGAGTCGGTGAAGAGTTTGGCTAACCGCCTGAAGCCCGTGATGGCTCGTCTTGGCATACGCATGAAGCACGCCACAGCGCTTGAGGCTGCGGCGCGTATCCAAGGCCACTCCAGCTGGCACGCAACGCCCAAGGGCGTGCGCGAAGCAGAGCGCTACGAGCAAGCAATGCCGACGTCAACGTTCCCGCGAGCTCAGGGGCTCTTTGCTGTCGAGGAACCAGAGGTGACCGAGGTGCTGGACCGCGCTACCGGGCGCTACGAACGGCACACCGATGTCATCGGTGACGACTGGGAGAAAGCGGTCCAACTGCGCATGGAGCTGCAGACGAGCCTTCACGTGAACCCCCGGTTCCTTTGCTCGACGTGTTTCACGCCGGTCTACCTCGTGTGCCAGAAGGAGCGAAAGAACCTCTACTTCCGCCACACCATTGAAGACGGCCGCTGCTCGGCCGTCACTCGGGGGCCGCTGTCGCAGGAGGAAATCAACGCGCGCAAGTACAACGGCGTCAAGGAGAGCTGGCTCCACCTCCAGATGAAGCGCTGGATAGTCGCCTGCCTGGAGGCGGACGGACGCTTCATCGACATTGTCGTCGAAGGACGTTGGACCGGCGAAATCACTGGAGCTTGGCGCAAGCCGGACGTGCGGGCGGTGTTCAACGGTACGCGGGTCGCCTTCGAGGTTCAACTCTCGACGACCTACATCAACGTCATCGCGGAGCGCCGCGAGTTCTACCGGCAAGAAGGCGGGCTTCTGTTCTGGGTGTTCTCGCAGTTCAACATTGGTGCGCGCCGGCTGACCCAGGACGACGTCTTCTTCAACAACAACCGCAATGCTTTTGTCATCAACTCCCGAACGCGAGATGAGTCTGTCGCCGCTAAGCGATTCCTGCTCGAATGCGTGTGGGCTGCGCCTCGGGTCAATAGCGACGCAGCGCCGCTTCAGCGCGAGACCGTCCCCTTCGATGCGCTGACGTTGGACAGCGCAACGCAGCGAGCTTACTACTTCGACTTCGATGGCGAGCGCGCGAAGCTGGCAGCGGAGAACGAAGCCCGCAGGCAGGCGCGCCATAAGGCGCTGCGTGAGAGGTTTGAGGCCTTCTACACCGCGTACCTGCCAGATCATCGTTTCGAGGACCAGGAATGGCAATCGCTGGTCCGCGACTTTGCCGCGGAAGGTGCTTCGTTGCCCGGCCACCCCGGCTCGCTCCAGAAGGGTCTGCTGAACTCTCTCTACTCAGCAAAGTACGGGAAGGTGTTCGGCTGGGACTATCCGAACTTCATTCAGATTGCCCACCACATGGAGCCGGGCGTCCGTAAGTACCTCCACTACTTCCGCAAGGCGCTCAAGGCGTACAACCGCGCCGACCTCATTCGGCGCGAGGACCACTCCGGGAAGTGGGCCGTCAAGGTAGCTGAGTACAAGGAGCGCATACGAGCGGACGACCCAGCGTATGTGCCCGATACCGAGCACGACGCCCTCGTAGACGTCCTATTCCCAGAAGTGATGGCTACCCAGGTTTGAGGGCGGCCGGCGCCTCTCGTGGTGGCATCGGTGCGGGCGCCTGTGCTATCTTCGCCAACGGTTGCCCAGCGGCACCCTCATCGTGGTTGGCCCGCTCGAGCTCAACCAAGGCTCCTGGGAAGACACTGCCCACAAACTTGAGTGGGCGTGCATGCGTGCCGAGATGGACGGCCACCGTGTCGCCGTGCTCATCGACACGCCCCAGCCGGACCTGATGTTCAAAGACGTAGCGCTGGCTGTGCAGCGCGTCTCGCCGCAATCAGGCGAGTGCGACCCAGCGTTGGCCGGTATCGTCACGGAAGACGGGGGCCTGCTCCCGCGCAGCCCATTCGTTCAGCCGCTGGCTCTTCAGCGTGTCAGCACGGCAGGTGCTCCCACCGATGCCCTGCCGCCACAGGCGGTCGAACTGCTCATCCAGCGCCTCCAGCAGCGCAGCTCGGGCTTCTTGGTCCTCAGCAGCTGCGTGTGGACGGAGCACTGGGGCATGGAGCAGATTGCTGCGGCACTGCCACTGACCGAGGACGTCGGTCCGGTCGCACGAATCAAGTCGCGCAACCGTGGCACGCCGGCCAAGGACATGCTGGTCCCGGATGTCGTCAAGGGCTTGCCCTTCATGACGAGCATCGAAAGTGCGTACGCCCACGGCTATCGCCGCATGCTGATTGACTCGGGCTACGCCGACTTCAGCGACTTGATGAAGTACTCCGACGAGGTGCTGTTCTTCGTAGGAGGGCACTCTTTGGAGGCTGAAGATGCACTGATGGAGACCGTGCGATTCCGCGGGTTTGACCAGCTCTCGAAGGTGTACGAGCGATTGGTCGCCTGTATCGCGGTTGGTCCGATTTCGGTGGGAGACAAGACCGTGCACATCTCGGACGTGTTCATCCCGGGTGCCAAGGCGCTGCAGGCCGGAGATGAGTTCGACGTGATTCAAAAGCACGTGCGCAAGCATCGCGCCGTTCGCTGGGAAGACGAACTGACCCGCCTGCTCGACGAGGGCACGGTAACGCCAGACCAGGTGCGCGCTTCGTTGGAGCATCGACGAGCCCGCGTGGTCGACCCGATGCTGACCAAGTGGGCGAAGCGGCGGCGGGCCACGGCCTAGCGGAGCGGGTGGCGAGCAGGCCGACGTGCGGGTCTTGCGGTCGGTCGGACGAGGCTGTTACAGTCGTAGCCGAGGCCTCGTCCGCCTGAGCTTCGAGCGGCTCATACCAGACCCTCTTCCGTCTCCGCTAGTCCTTGCTGCCAACCCCCCATGCGCATTCGCCGGGGCGTGGGCCAGCGTAATCGCTCGACTGGTCCGCGCGAACCCAGGAGAACTGCCATGCCCGTTGGTATCACCGACCTCGCCCATTCCCTTCGCAAGGACACCGCTGGTTCGGCGGTGACCATCCCGCTCAGCCGCGGTCAGCAGCTCGTCGCCGCGGCGATGGGGCACAAGTCTTTGGCTTCGTTTCAGGCGGCGCGGGCGGCCCATCGGGAGCCGCAGACCCTCGACGGCGTCCCCCACGTAGTACCGGACTACGAGCTACTTTCCGCCCGAGCACAGGAGCTTGGCTTGGGACTGCCGAACAACCAGTTGCGCGGCCTGATGGACGCGGCCTTCCACGAACGGTTGCCACGAACGAAGGTCCACCACACGTTCAGCGACCTGGCGATGGCAGTGCAAGACGAGATGCAGGAGGCCGTACTTTCCGACGCCGGCCTCAACTCTTCGATGGCCAACGCCAACTACGACGGTATCGACGAGGTCTACTTCGAAGAAGAGATTGACCCCGATGAAGCCACGTTGGCCGAGCCGGTGACGGCCAACATTAACGGCCACATCGGCCTGGGCATCGATACCGAGAGGCCTTACGCCGGACATCAAGTTCGTTTCGAGGTCGCGGTGTCCCTGGCACGTTGTGGTCGACGCTGCTTCGAGGAGCCTGCCGTTGAGGTGCTGTCGGGTGGTTTGGACTACGACTGGGACGGCGACACGCCGCCGACCAAGACCCTCGCGCAAGCGCTCGCAGAAGCCTTGAAGATTGACCTGGCCGATGCACAGGAACTTGCGGACGTAGAGCCAACGGAGCTGAGCGGCCACAGTGATGGGATGACGTACGGCTACCTCTTCGACTTCACTCGGCGCGTACGCCCCGAACTCGCGGCGAAGCTCATGGCACAGCACGGGTCGTTGCAGCTCGAGGTGCAACCGTGGTTCTTCGACGGCATCCGGGGCGCTGACTGACCCAACTGACCCTCGGGACCTCCTGTCTTGGCCAAGCCGGCTGGCGAGAGGTGATTCTCTTCAGCGCCCAGCCTCGAAGTGACCTAGATCATTGATTCACAAAGATGTTGGTCATGAATTCGATATCACCTATCGGCAACGACATTGGGGCCTGTCAGGGCCTCAGCAACGATGTCACCGGGCTCGGTCGTCGTCACCCGTTCCAGGCACTCCAGCAGCGGCGGCGCGTGGACGTCCGTCGCCGTGGCCCAGGCCCTGACCTTGTCGGCCAGGCTGACGAGTTGCGAGATGCCGGGCGCGCGGGTGCGCAGCACGGGCACGATCCGCCCTTCGAGCTGGACATCGGCGGCGCCGGACAGCGCACGCTCGATGGCACCGCGGTCCACCTCGTGCCGGTCCTCGTCGGCCACTGTCCATCGGACCCGCACGCTGACGCCGGCCAGTTCCTGCGCGCGAACCGCCTCTCGCAACTGCTCCAGGTCGGGCCGGCCTTCGAACATGATGTCCAGCGTCCGTCTCGCAGGGGTCGGTTCGAGGCGACAGTCCACCCCGTCCGGTCCGAATTCCCAAAGCAGGAACCCCTTGTCGCCCTGCTCACCGTGGTGGAAGCGACCGACGGACCCGGCGTAGGCGATGCACTGGCGCCGCTCGCCCTCCCCTTGCGTCCAGGCCTGGTGCCGGTGGATGTGGCCGAGCAAGGTGGCCTGCGCGCCGGCGCTGAACAGCACTCCGGTGGTGAACTCGTGGTCGAACCCGGCCATCGGCACACCATGCTCGGTCACGCAGCCGAAGACCGTGCCATGCGACACCGCGAGCGTCGGCACGCCGGCAGCCCGGGCCGCGCCGTGGATGCCGGCGTAGCCCTGCAGCAGCCGGCCCAGCTGCTCGCCCTGGGCCTCGGCAGCAGCGGTGGCGCCGACCGATGCCGCGACAGCCGCCTTGTTGATCGAGGGAATGCAGGTGAACAGTGCCCTGGCGCCACGCGGCACCTCCGCGAACCGCAGGCCTTCGGACGCGAGCCACAGGTCGGCGGCAGACTCATCGGTCGCCGACAGGTCCCGAGACGATGCGCTGCCCATCAACACCACCTGACCGATCCGGTCCGCGACGAAGACCCGATGGCGGCTTTCCAGCATCCTGAACACGGACAGCGTGCCGGGCGGCTCGTGCGACCACGTGCCCTGGAGCATCAGCACCGGGCAATGATCGGCCAGCCGCCGCACCCGCGCCAGCAGCCGCAATGCCGCGGGCGCATGCAGGTCCAGGGCGTGATCGGTGGCATCCCCGGAGATCACGGCCACATCGACGCCGAGTTCGATGGCGCGGTCCACGGCCGCCGAGAAGCAGCGATCAGCTTCTTCCAGATGCCGAGGCCCGTAGTGCAGGTCGGACATATGCGCCACCCGCAAGCGATGCGCCTGACGGTGCGGACCGTGCGCTCGCGGATGCCCGTCCGGGATGCGCGGCACCTCCGCGCGTTGCGCACCGGTTCCGCCTGGCAGTCGTCCCGACCCGCTCACGTTGCCACCTGCTGCAGTTCGGCGTTGACCTTGTCCGCGTAGCCCTTCGGATCGTTCCTGAAGCGCTCCAGTTCGCCGAACGCCCGCTGCCGCCCTTGCGGATTGAGCCTCCACCCAGGACCCCAGCGCGTGGCCGCATAGCTCAGCCAGGTCTGCGCAGGCACGCCCATCGCGGTCAGCCGCCCGAGCACATGCTCCAGCGTGGGCGGCGTGCCGTCTGCCGTGAAATCGCTCGCAGCCACAGGTTCGTCGACGGACTCGAGCCCCTTCCCTGGCGTCGCGGACGCTTCCTCCCGGCGCCCCTGGAGCACGCGGGCGGCAACATCGGCCTGAAGGAGCACGGTGTCCTGATCGTCCTGCTCCCGCATGAGCGTCGCCACGTCGACTGGCGCTTCCAGCTCGATGATCCACTGCGGCACCCGGACCGGCCGCCCATGGTCATCGATGTGCGCCACCTCCATCAGCCGCTTGGTCAGGTAGAACGGCGTGCCCTGGCGGTCCAGGAAGCCGGCGAGACGGCCGCCCCGCAGGAACGCCACGGTCTCGAAGGTGCGGATCGCCGCGTTCATCGCGTAGAAGCTGCGCGTGTGCAGCTCGAAGGCGCTGATCGAGCGGATGCCGGGGATGAAGAACAGGAAGCGTCCGGTGAGGTTGCACTGCCGCTGCTGGTACTCCGGGCAGGACTCCGGCTGGCACAGACCGCCGTTGTCCTCGCGCGGGATCGCCTTGCGGCCGCCGAACAGCCGCACCGTGCGGCGTCCGTTCGCGTCGACCGGCACCGGGGCGTGCGTCATGCAGTGCCGCCACCGTCCGTCGGACGAATACTCGGACCAGAAGCGCTTGTCCTGCGCACCCCAGGTGGCCAGTTCATGCGGCATCACGCTCTGCCAGCGATCGGTCGGGAACACCACCGGGAAGCGGTAGAGGCGCCGGCCCTCGCCGCGGTCCTCGCCATGGAGGTCGAGGATCTGTGTCGCCAGTTCGGGGTTCGGGAAGTCCTGGGCGCGCACGGTGAACCACGGCACGTTGCGCGGAACGAGCGGGCTCTTGAGCTCAGGGCAGGCCTCGGCCAGCGCACGCTCGATCTGGTCGAACGACTGGCCCTGGTTCAGGCCTTGTTCGTAGATCGACTGTGCACGCGGCACCTCGGCAGCCCGCCGGGTCAGGACCTTGATGCCCGCACGGATCTTTCCGCCCGTTGGCAGGCGGGGCGTTCCGTTCGTACCGTTGCCCAGCAGGGTGGGCAGAGCGACAGGCCCGCCGTGCAGCACGACGGCGGGCCGGGGATCGGGGGATGGAGAAGAGGCCATCGGCGTTCCTCGGTGGGCGTCGGGGGATTCCGACGAACCATCGTCCAGCAAGGAAGCGGGCTTTCAACCCCGAGTGCCGTCCGGATGCCATGATGCGACTCTGTCCGCACGCCATGGTCCCGTGCTGTCGCATCGCCCGAACCCGTCTCTTCCATGCAAGCCGAGTCGCCCTCAAGCCCAGAAGACAGCGCCGACCGAGACGACGAGGAACTGCGGCGGGTACTCGCCGCCTCCGAGGCCTTCGACGATGATCTGCTCGCACTGCTACGAGCCGGCTGGAACACATCGTCCCGACGCTCGACCATCTGCCTGGCCTTCTGTCGTTCGGCGATCGAGCATGCGATCGCGCAGCGGGTCCTGATCGAAGCCGGCCTGACGGGAACTGCACTCAGCCTGATCCGCCTGCAATTCGAGGCAGTTGTCCGTGCCGCCTGGGTGCTTCACGCCGCCAAGGAGGACTGGCTGGACAAGTTCTCCGCGCCGGTGCCGGACGGCGAACTCTCGGAACCCCAGATGGGGCCACCCATCCCCGCCATGATCGACGCCATCGGTGCGGTCGCCGGCCCGGCGGCCACCGAACTGAAGCGACTGCATGGCACGGTCAAGGTGATGCACTCGTTCGTGCACGGGGGCGTCCATCTGGTTGTCCACGCCCTTCGCGGCTACCCGGCAGGAAAGCTGACGTCCGTGCTGCAGAACCGAAACCTGCTCTCGCTGATGCTGGCCAACGTCATCGTGATCGTCAGTCAGGACCCCGGCCTGCGGGGTTCGGTCGGACGGTTGTCGGGCCTGCATGCGAACTGCATGCCGCCGCTCCAGCGGTGAGCCTCGTCGACGGGCCGGGCAGGACCGGCATGGCCTCGCCAGGCAACCAGAGCCAGGACCTGGCCCGGGCAGACTCGAATGCCCTTCGCTTGGCACCCTGTTCGGCCTCGCCCATGAAGCTGCTGACAACATGGAGGTCGACCGGCTCCGCGCCGACGTCCAGCAGGATGGCATTCGCGAACCCGGCCACCGATCGCGCGTCGTACCGCAGTGGCTTCACGAACCGCCTCCCCTGCGCCACCAGCGCTCGGACCAGCGGCACCTCGTGCACGCCCTCCAGCGGAATCCACTCCTCGCTGGTCAGCATCAGGCTGGCGAGGTCGATCTCGTAGGTGTGCTCCCGGCGTGCCCGGATCAGCGCCGCCAACATCAGACGCAGCCCTCGCCCTCCGTCCGAGTCGAGCGCCTCGAAGAGTGGCGCGAAGCCGCGCTGCACCCGCGCCCAGGTCCGCGCGTCTACCAGCAAGGGTGCGTCCGGCATGTGGCGGATCCAGATGCGCACGCCCGTCATGCGGCTGCAGCACCGACAACCTCGCGCGCCGCCGTTCGGCCTGCTCGGCCTTCGCGGTCTCGTTGAAGGCTTCCGGCACGTACAGCCGGTTCGACAGCGGCTCGCCCTTCACCTGGATGGCCTCGGCGGCCTGCATCAGGTACTTGTGAAGCACCGCCTGGTTGCGCTTTCCAGTCATCGCCGGCGACCAGCGGTTGAAGCCTGCCCGCTCGAACATGAAGTGCATCAGCGCCCGCAGGCTCATCCGTCGACGAGTGCGGCCGACCTCGGACGGCTCGGCAGGCTCGCGGCTCACCCCCGCGCGCCCGGGCACACGCGCCCACGGGAAATCCACGTGCAGTTCCACCCGTGACGGGTCCAGTTGAACGACGGCCTCGCCGACCAGTTCGCCCAGGCCTGACATCGCGGGCCCGGGCTCGTAGCTCGGGCAGGCGGGGTGGTGCCGGTCCCCGGTCTCGGGCATGCGCTTGATCTGGTAGCAGCGATGGAAGGCGACGTACATCTCGACGCCGCCTGCCACGCACAGGCAGCGTGGCCTGCCCGGCGCCTCGTAGGCCTGGGCGAGCAGGTCCTGCAACTGCGGGTCGTCGGCGTCGACCACTCGCCCACCGATCGCGAAGCGCTGTCCGTCCATCGCCGAATCCATCGCAGTTTCAGCCCCTCAGCGCGCGCTCCACATCACGCCAGTTCCTCGAGCACCTTGGCCAGCTCGGGTCGCGGCCTGGCCAGTTGCTCGCGCACGGCACTTCGATCGGCGATGCCCAGCACCAGCCCGACCTGGTCCTCGTCAGCGCCACGCTCGTACATCCGCGACATCAGGGTCAGCCGCGCCGACTGCGTGCAAAGACCGGGTATGTCGGCCTGACGGAAGATCTTGCGGTAGATCTCCAGCAGGGGACGGCAGACGTAGCGGTTCTGGCCTTCGCCGCCGTTCGGCGTGATCGGATAGACCTCGCCCTCGGCGCCCAGGAACAGCGGGCCGAGCGGGTCCAGCCCGCGCCAGTGCTCGGCCGCACCGAGGCCGTGGCCGGCACGGATACGCTCGTCGAGGTAGGCGCCGAGCGCCTCGTCGAGACGTCGGTGGTTGAAGAACAGCGGCCGGTCCCTGCCGTTGATCGCGACATCGGCGCGCACCCTCGACTCTCGCCGCACGCTGCCGTCCTCCAGCAGGTAGTCGCCCACCGTCAGGCGCGCGACCTCAAGCGGGCGCAGGCCGGTCGCGAAGGGCAGGTAGTAGAGCGCCAGATCGTGCAGGGGCCGCGTCGACCGGCTGCGCACGCGGCGCGCCCCGAGGTCGACCTCGTCGAGCTTGAGCACTCGGGCTTCGCGGTGGGAGCTCACCTGCGCAGGATCGAAGTGCTCCAGCGCCTGCAGGATCGCGTCCCGGTGCATGCGCAGGCGCTTCACGAAGGCGGCGCCGCTCTCCTGCAGGCCATCGACGCCCACCGCCTGCGTGAGCTGGACCGCCAGGCCCTTGATGCGCCGGTCGACGGCCGACCGCGACAGCCCCCATCGCTGGGCCACGGTCGCGTAGGGATCGCCGTCGATCACTTCGCGCAGCATCTGGATCGTCTGCAATGTCTGCCGGCGATCGCCGGCGGTTTCCGGATCGTCTTCCATTGTTGTTACTCCCTGGACGACGGATTCACCGACGGACGCCGGCCGAACGCGGCGATGCGGTCGCGCCTCGCCAACCGCTTCCTCGATGTCAACGGCATGACCCCGGCACGGCCCGGGCACCCGCACGGCGTTCCAGCGTCTAACGCGCGACCGTGGGACCACCGTGTGACCAGTCGTTTCGCGTCCGATACACGCCAGACCCGATACCGTCGTCGGCTAAGGCGACGCCTCGCTCCGCGGCGTTGCGACACCAATGTGCCCGCGCGCACGTGCCGGCGTGTTGCCGAGGCGTTACCGCGTGCAGCGCGATGCGTCCGACGCCGTTCAAGGTGTCTCATGACGCAACCCCCTGCTGCTCGATCCAGCGGCGGATGTCCTCGGCGCGCCAGACGGTAACGCGCTCGGACAGCTTTACCGGCTCCGGAAACGTTCGCGCATGCACGCGCCGCCACAGGGTGGACTTGGAGATGGGGACGAAGGACAGCACCTGCGGCTGGCGCAGGAAGCCGGTGTCCGGCAGCGCGGCGCTGGGCGGCGCGGCCGGGGAATCCGCCGACGGGGCGGCGGGAACAGGAACGCGGGGCATGATCGGCCTCTCATCGGCATGCAGCCGGCAAAGGTCATGACCTGCTCTGCGACGACGGCGCTCGGTCAGGAAACGCGCCAGCCGCCCGGGAACGCTCGACTCCTGGACCACCGCGGGCGTTCCGTTCGCGCGGTGGGTGAAGATGCCTTCCGAAGAGGGCCCCTGCCGAGGGCCCTCTTCGGTGTGATTCGATCGCCACCCCCTTGGGGGTGCATGCCGGCCGCCAAGCGGTGCGGGTCCGCGCGTTCGATGCCGCGGAGGGCCGAGTCCGGCACTGGGTGCGTTCGGTCGCCGAGCGGGGCAAGGCGGGACCGCCGGAACTGACCGGCACGCCGGAGGCAGCGTGCCGACGTTGGAAGAGGCAGGTATCGACTGCGACGCCACCCGATGCGGGTGGAGGCCCCGGGCGATTCGCCCGTTGAACGGGTGATCGGCGCTACGGTGGCGCCGACTTGCCTCTGCGTGCAGCCCATGGCCTGGACACACGGTAGCGTCCGCACCGCTCACGGGCAACACGCCCGCGCCGATTGCCCGCGCAAGCGTCGGTGGGTGCCGCCGCTTGGGAGGGACATGGGATTGCCTGCAATTCCACCGCCTACTCCGCCACCGCAGCGACTGCCGTTGGCGCATGTAGCGGCTCCACGTCGCGGCCCGCTGACGATGGGGAATCTGCGGGTCCGTCCGGTGCCGTGGTCGTCGAATCGACGGCTTCGCCGACGGCGGTACCGAGCGCGTCGTCAGGAACTTCGGCATCGTCGGGCGACGTGGCGCGGGCATCGAGCGCGTTCATGCGCCGCCGCAGGCCCGTCGCAAAGCTTCGCGCGCCGTTGGCGATGTCGCGCACCTGGCGCTTGAGCCCCGCACGCTGCGTGTCCACCGCCTGCGCCGACACCACCTCGTGGATCTCCAGCGTCTGCAGCAGCGGCATCAGCTGGTCGAGCTTGACCAGCACCTCCAGGAATCGGCGGCTGATCGACGACAGCACGCGCACGTCCACGTCCAGCGGCACCGTGTCGTAGGACGCCAGGCTGGTGATGCCGTGGGCCTTGAACAGCGCCTCTGCGCCGTCGATGGCCTCGTTCAGGCTGGTGGTGGCGGCATCGATCCTGCCGCGCAGCGCCGTCTCGATCCTGCCGATGTCCTCGTGGTCGAGCCGGGTGCGGGCGATGACCGAGATGAAATGCATGTTCAGCTGCAGGGTGTTGAACATGCGCACGAACATGCGCTTGCCCTCGGCACTGCTGAACCGCGTGGCGATCTTGAGGCTGGCCGCCTCGACGCGTCGGAAGTCGACCTTGGCTTCGCGGGCCAGGATGCGGGCGTTGGCGCCGCCCTGGTCCACCTTCACGATCTCGACATTGGCCATGCCCGCGGCTCCTTGTGCTGACAACGGGGTCGATGGCATCTTCCGAACGTGCACGACCCTTTGCCACACGAAAGCCCCGGCACCGCGGGGCGCTTTCGCGATCAGTTGCGTGGCGACGGGCGTCGGCCCATTGACCGGGCGGAAGCGGCGCCCTACCTTTGCGCCATGCAGCAGCTGGCCCTGCATCCAGACCCGGCAAGCCTTGGAGATCTCCTGAACTGATCCCCCGCGTGGGTGCCCGTGCAGGTCGCACAGGCACCCGTGGGGACGATCGGATCGCGGTGATGCACGCCCCACCGATGGGGGACACGCGTTGCGGTGTCGCTCCGTCGGGTGCCCCTGTGCATCGCCGTGCCGAGGACCGCGCAAGCGATGAGGCACGCCGGGGCATTCGCATCAGGCCGGGCCTTCGAGGCAAGGGCTGCGTCCCGGTGCCGAGCGCATCCGCTCGAGCGCCGCACCGACCGCGCCCTTGCCTCCCGGGCTCGTCCCGTTCTCGCCGATGTCCCCCCGATCGGACGCTGACACCGATCACCGCGCTCAGGCGCGCCACTGAACCCTGTCAGCCCTGGAGTTCCAGGCCCAGGCCGCAAGGCGGCCGACGCCACATCACCCAACCGTCACCCGCATGGGGGCCCACGCCCCCGCCACGGGGTGCACGTGGTCTCCCTTCGCATCCAAGGAGTCCACGATGCACAGCACCACCGCCTGCCGTCAGGCCGGCGCCCATGTCGGCTCGCCACACACGGCAAGCCTCGACGCAAACCCAGCCCGACTCGGCTCGAAGACGACCCCGTTCGTCATCGACGCCCCGTTCGACATCCCGGCCGGCCTGGATCTCCAGGACGATCCCGGCGCAGACAGTGCCGACAGCGCCACCGGCGCATCGGGCAGCACCCGCGAGGAGTGGGTGGAGGAGTGGAGCGAGGACGACATCGTCCTGCTGCACTGGCGCCTGCTGCAGGAGATCCGGCACCTGGCCGATCCGGCCACGCCGCTGGAGGAGAAGCTCGACACCCTGCGCTGGGTGTTCACCGAACGCGAGAAGGACGGCCTGCCGTTCTCGTTCGTGAACTGCCTGCGCGTGGTCGGGTGCAGCCCGCTGTCGCCGATCCCGTACTGCGGGCTCGTCGACGCCGAGGAGGTCCGCGAGCGCATCCGCCTTGGGCTGAAGCCCTGGCTGCACGCGACGCTGGCCCGCTACCCCGACTGGGTGCGCGAGGCCGTGGCGACCCACCCCGAGTGGGTCGAGGCCCGGCTGACCCGCAATCCCCAGTGGATCAACGAGCAGCTCAAGCAGATGTCCATGCAGGGCGACCTGTTCGCGTGATCACGCCCACCCCGGGCGCCGTGCCTCGGGCCACGCCGACCGATCCGGTCAGGCCGCGGCAGCACGCGCCCATCCGTTCGAAGGAACTCACCATGCTCACGTTCAAGGAAGCCCTCTGCCTGCTGGCGATCGTCATCGCCTACGGCATCACGGGGCGCATGGACTACGAAGACGCCCTGCTGATGGAGCAAGTCCGGCAGCAGGCCGGCGCCGACTGCATCCTGCCGCTCGCAGGCGAGCAGGGGCCGCCGGAAGCGGGGCCCGCCGAGCACCCGCCGGTGGCCGGCCCCATCGAGGGCACCCGTCCGGATGCGCCCTGCGCCCGGCACACCGTGTTGCGGCTGACCCGGCACTGAGGGGAGCCGCCATGCACACCGATGCACGCCTGGTTCCCGGCCGCGTGCGCCTGCTGTCCGTGCAGGCGCCCGAGGACATCGAGTACCTCGTCAAGGAAAGCGAAGTGCTGACCGGTCGGTCCGGCCGCACCTTCGTCATCGCCGGTGCCGACCGTCTCGTCTACCGCGTCCACTGGCAGCCGCTCACCGAGTCCGGTGGCCATGCCACCGGGCCGGTGGTCGAGCGCCTCGGCCTTCGCGGCGAGGTCCTGAGTCGCCAGCACCTGCAGCTCTGGGAGTTCCTGGAGCACAGCCTCGTCGAGGCGCAGGCCGCCGGCCAGTTGTTCACCCCTCCGGTCCGCACGACGCCCTGATGGGCACCGATCCGCGCTGACCGGCCCACACACCCCGGCGGGTGCATCCCGCCCAGGGGTGCGCCCGCCGGTTCTTCCCCCGATCGGGATGCCCCCGAAGGAGTCAACGATGAAGATCCAAGTCCGAATCAACGAAGAAGGCGCGCTGCGAAACCAGCGCCATGCCTTCAGCAACCGGTTCACCCTGGTGTCCGAGCTGCTGCAGAACGCGCGCCGTGCCGGCGCCCGCCTGATCCGGATCGACCACGATCCGCAGGCACAGATCCTGACCGTGCAGGACGATGGCCACGGCCTGGACGACTTCCAGAAGCTGCTCAGCTTCCACGAGTCGGGCTGGGACGCCGACACCTGCACGCTGGAGCGCCCCTTCGGCGTCGGGTTCTCGAAGTGCCTGTACGCCGCCTCGCGCTGCGTGGTGGCCTCGGGCCGGCGCCGCGTCGACATCGATACCGCGGCCGCACTGGCCAAGGCAATGGTCGAGGTCGAGGAGTGCGCCCTGGGTGACGCAGTGGCAGGCACCCGGGTCGAGCTGCACGGCGTCGACCTGCCGGACCTCGCGCAGCGAATCGAGGAACTGTGCGCCGGGTTTCCGGTGCCGGTGTGGTTCAACGGCGAGCCGCTCAAGCGCGCCATGGCCGAGGCTAACCTGGCCACCCAGGCCAGCGCCATCGGCGCAGTGCACCTGACCGGTACGCGCGATGGCCGCTACACCCACGACACCTGGGTGTTCCTGCAGGGCTTCTGCGTGCTGCGACCGGCCTGGTCCACACGCGAGGACGTGAACGTCGTGCACCTGAACTCGCGCCAGTTCATGGCGCGCCTGCCGGACCGCGACCGCCTGATCGACGAGGACGTTCAGCGCCAGCGCATCGACACCGAGCTGAAGGCCTGCTGGCGGCGCACGCTGGAGATCGCCAAGGCCGAGCTGCCGCCGCGGTACTTCATCGACACCTACTACGGCGTCATGCGCGGCTGGGGGCATCTCGATCTGCTCAACGACCTCTCCACCCTGCCGGCCGAGCTGTGCAGCCTGGTGTCGGGCTACCCGGTGCAGGTGGAGCATGGCGAGCGCCGCCATCTCACGCCGGTGCCGACCGCACCCTCGCGCGAGGCCATCGAGTCGGGTGCTGTGCAGCTGGTGGCGTTGGACGACGTGGGCGACGACAACGCGCCGCGCTGGATGATGGCCCGCGCCCGCGGGTGGCTGGTGTTCGACTGGATCGGCGTGCATGCCGACCACTGGGTGATGCGCCATGTCCGCTTCCTTGAGGAAGAGGGTCAGCGGGTGACGCCGGTGGGCGAGAAGCTGCGCACTGCGCTGGAGGGCCGCTGGGTCTGGCCCACGGTCATCCTCTGCGAGAAGGTGCGCGTGCGCGTCGGTGACGACGAGGCACTGGTCAGCGACGCCGGGGTCTGCCACGACGGCAACCTGTACATCCCCGACGGAGAGACGTCGGGCGCGCCGGTGGAACAGCTGTCCTCGTTCACCGACGAGCACGACCAGTTCCTGGATGCCGACCGCGACGCCGACCGTGAGGCGCTGGCCGACCTGCTGCGCCTGCTGCGGGCGGTGGACCCGGTGCAGACGCTGGACTCGCTGCTGCAGTCCTTGCGGCTGGGCAAGTACCCGCTGTTGCACGGAAAGACCTTCCAGCTGACGGTGGGCGTGGGCCTCGCGCCCGGGCACACCGTCGATCTAGTCGACCACACAGCCGCAGGCGGAGGAGCCCATGCAGGACGCTGACTACGCGGCCCGAATCGACGCCGTGAAGCAGCGCGCGCACGGCCGCTGGGGCGAGGTGCTGGCTGCGGCCGGCGTCGAGGAGCACATCCTCAGACACCGCAACGGGCCCTGCCCGTCCTGCGGCGGGACCGATCGCTTCCAGTACACCGACAAGTTCGGCGAGGGCAACTACCACTGCCGTCAATGCGGCCCGGGTGGCGGCTTCAAGCTGCTGCAGGCCGTGCGGGGCGTGGACTTCCACGCCGCCCTGTGCGAGGTGGAACGCTGCCTGGGCGTGCTGCCGGCGGAGGCGGCCCGCGAAGCCGGTGCCCCAGCGGCACCGGGGGAGCGCATGCGCCGGCTGGTGCAGCGCATCTGGGACGAGGCGCGACCGGTGGTGACCGGCGACGAAGTCGACCGCTACCTGCGCGGGCGCGGGCTGGCCCTGCATCGGCATCCGCCAGTGCTGCGGTTTCACCCGTCGCTCGGCTACTTCGAGAAGGGTGCGGACGGCAAGTCGCGGCAGATCGCGGCCTACCCGGCCATGCTGGCGCTGATCCAGGCGCCGGATGGTCAGGCCGTGACGCTGCACCGGACCTACCTGCGCGACGGCCGAAAGCTCGACGCCGCCGACGCGAAGAAGGTGCTCTCCGCCGGCATCCACGGCGCCGCCGTGCGCCTGTTCGATGCCGGCGCGAAGCTAGCGCTGTGCGAAGGCATCGAGACCGCCTTGGCGGTGCACTTGGCCACCGGCAAGCCCGTGTGGGCTGGCATCAGCGCCGGCAACCTGGAGAAGCTCTGGGTGCCGGACACCGTGCGCGAGGTCTGCATCTATGCGGACAACGACGCCGGTGGCGACTTCGCCGGCCAGTGCTTCGCCTACGCGCTCGCGCGGCGGTTGAAGCGGGAGGAAAGGACCACCGGCCCCCGCCAGGTGCGGGTGTTCGTGCCGCGCCATGCGGGCACGGACTGGGCCGATGTGTGGTGCCAGCGTGCGATCGGCCCCGACCAGGGCCGGGGACATGCGACCGCATCGTCGTCGGCCAACCAGGCCGCAGGCAACCGGGTGGCCCTCGGTGGCTGAGACACAGGTCATGGAGCTTGGGGTGCGGCGAGCCACGGCGGGCCGCACCCGCTTTTTCAGCGGCACTGGATGGCCGAGCGCATGCCCTGCGCCATCGCCCGCCGGTGCCGGTGAAAAGGTCAGGCGCTGTCGGCCATGCGGTCGACGCGCTCCCCTCGTTGTTTCCCGACTGGTAGCTGCCAGACCAGGTGACGCCCCACGGCGCCACAAAGGCAGCCCTGGAGATCCCGCGCGACCGATGGCGACACCCGTGTCACCGAAATCGTGCCCCTGTCTCTCCGATGCATCGCCCATCCACCCAGGACGCGCTGCACGCGGCGAGTTGTTGTCGTCAACCCACTGCGGGGACCCGTGCCCCGACGTGGGCCGTGCCGTCCCCGCTTCTCACCCACCCAACCTCGATTGGAGAGAGTCATGAAGAGCGGACGTACCCTTGTGAGCCTGGCCCAGGAACTGGAGCGCCAGCTGCACTCGAAGAAGGACCTGATCGTGCCGTCGCAGCTGGTGCACCACAGCACCGGCGACGATGGCCAGACGCACATCATCGTCAACGAAGCCGGCAATCCGGTGCGCTACGGCGTCACGCCGCTGGCGCGCCGCCAGCTGGCCGACAAGCTGAAGATTCCGCACGCTTACTTCGAGCGCATGCGCGAGGAGCAACCGGTGCTGCTGGACCGCAACGTCAACACCTGGCTGCAAAGCGAGGACGATCGGCGCATGCTGCGCACCCTGGACGGCCAGGTGCGCGCCGTGCTGTCGGACCGTTACCGCCGGCTCGACAACTTCGACCTCGCCGAGAGCGTGCTGCCCATCCTGCAGCAGCTGACCGACGTACGCTTCGAGTCGGTCGAGCTGACCGAGACGCGCATGTACCTGAAGTGCATCACCTCGCGCCTGACCTACGAGATGGCGCCGGGCGACGTGGTGCAGGCCGGCGTGGTGATCTCGAACTCCGAGGTCGGCCAGGGCACGCTGTCGGTGCAGCCGCTGCTGTACCGGCTGGTCTGCCGCAATGGCCTGATCGCGGCCGACCGGTCGCTGCGCAAGACGCACGTGGGCCGCTCGCTCGGCACCGAGGACGAGGGCCTGCAGGTCTACCAGGACGACACCCTGCGTGCCGACGACAAGGCCTTCTTCCTGAAGGTGCGCGACGTGGTGCAGGCGGCGGTGTCGGAGGCGAGCTTCCGGCAGACGGCGCAGAAGCTGCAGAAGACGCTGAAGATCCCCCTCGTCGGCGACCCGGTGAAGACGGTCGAGGTGCTGGCCCAGCGCTACACGCTCAACGATGTCGAGCGTTCGGGCGTGCTGCGGCACCTGATCACCGAGGGCGAGCTCTCGGGCTACGGGCTGGTCAATGCGGTGACGCACTACAGCCAGGAGATCGACGACTACGACCGCGCCACGGAGTTCGAGGCGCTGGGCGGCAAGCTGATCGAGCTCGGCACCGCCGAGTGGAAGGGCCTCGCCGAAGCGATCTGAGCACGGCCTGAGCAGGCAGTCCGGCACGGCGGCGAGCGGGGGCAACCCCGTTCGCCGACCGTGCCGGCGCCGACGTTGCACGGCGCCCCGACAAGGGCGTCGTTCACGCCGCACATCGAGTCATGCGGTCGCGCTCACGCATTCGCCGGAATTCGCCAGGGCTTGCGAGTGGCAATTCGGTAAGCAGATGCACAGGCCCGCGCCGCCCATTGAAGTCGACCTGTCGCCCACCCTATGCTGGCCGCACAGCGCCGGAACCATTCCTTCAGCCACCGCAACACGACCCGCATCCACCGACCAACCCCTCCACCCTGCCCTGCACGGGCTCGTGGTCCCCACGCGAGGACGCACCATGAACCAGGTCCAGCTCTCCGATGTGCAGATCGCCAACCTGACCCTGCTGCTCACCATCCGCGACGGCATCCTGCACGACCGCACGGCCGCGTGCTGCCGCTTCGCGCTCGACGCCATCCAGGCCGAGCGGCTCGGCACGATGAGCGTCCAGCAGCTGATGGCCATCGTGGCCAACCTGGGCGACGCCACTCTCTTCCCGCCGCGCCGCGACCTGGTCAGCCTGCTCGACACGCCGCTGCCGCTGGTGCGACCGCTGGCCGCTGTCCACGCCCCCCGCCATGTGACGGCCAGTTCAGCAGCCTGACGCCCAGTTTCCCGGTCAGACGCCATGCAGTCGCGGGTCGATCGCCAACTGCGCGCCCTGGCGCTGGCCAAGGCCTGCGCGGCCTGCGGCGCACGTGTGCGCACCATCGGCCATCTGACGGGCCTGCCACCCCGCGAGGCGCTGCGCCTGCTCTTCCCCGATCGCATGGCAGTGCCTCGAGGGCGCTCGCCGGACTCCCCCGAGTGGTACCACGGCGCCAACCTGCTCCACCGCGCCGAGGCCTCGATCGTCGTGGCCCTCTACCGCCGTCTGCGCGATGCCGACTTCCCTGCGGGCGAAGCGCTCGTTGGCGCCTACCGCCACTACGTCGGCATCTGCCAGCCGCCGCACCGCATCCACACACGGACGGCCTGTGGCTCACCGACACGAGAAGCTTCTCGCTCGTCACCTGCCCGACCTGCCACAGCGAGTTCCTGGCGGCCTACGGCTCCGTGGCACGGTCGAACGACCACTGCCCGTTCTGCAAGCTGGTACAGCGATATGGGACGGACCCGCGGGTGCAGGGGGCGTTTCCGGTGCAGCCGTTGGCTACGCCGAGCGCGGAGCAACTAGGCATGCTTGTGTTGCTTCAGTTGGCCGCCGGCCCTTCGAACGAGCACCATGCTATGCCTTTGGCAGTCCAGCATCGGCCCTGAATCTCGGGTCGGAAGACGCAGACGCTCAACCACGGAGGCGTAGCCGGCAATGCAGCGGCTGGAGCCAGTCGAAAATGACGCTCAACTCACGCTGATCGACGCCAAGCAGTCTTTCGGCTCAGCCCGCGGTCACCCGAATGAGGCGGTTTGAGAAACGAGCACGGAAGTTCACGCTTGCGTCGTCGCGCCTTGGTCCAATGGCCGTTGGCCCTTACCGAGCACCAAGCTTGTCCGATGAGACCCACAGCATGTCAGCGGACGTGGCGCCTGCTAGCGTTCTTGCGCGTACCCAAGAAACTCCGCATGCGGAGTCCGGACAGTCTTCCAGTATTGGTTCGCGCCTTCAGGTTTGCTCCGTTGACTTGCTGAGGTGAGCACCACTCGCCTCTTTGCTCTCGAGATAGCAACGAAAAAGCCTGAACGCTCGGCCTCGGCATCCCCCCAGAAAGCCTCCTCCTCGACCCCCAACACGACGACAGTGTCGAACTCCAAGCCCTTTGACTTGTGGATGGTCATGAGCCGAACCGCCCGATCGTCGGCGAAACGCGCCAGGGCGCTGGCAGCATCACCTGCGGCCTTGCATAGCTCGCGAATCCTTGTCAGGGTCTGCTCGACGACCTCTTCGAGCCTCGGACCACGTTCGTAGTCGGCGGACAGCCCCGCAACAATCTCGCGCCCCGCGCGCTCTAGAAACTCCTCGGCGAGTTCACACATCAAGGTTGCGCTCGGGCCTGGTGAGGCTACCGTTCCGACACGTACCCTCGAGTCATCGATGAAGCGGTGCCACCGTGCGCGGGATTCGTACGCCGCATCGTCGTCCAACGCGCTCAACAGCAGCGTGTCCATCAAGCGGCTATAGGCATCGGGCTCTTGATCAGTCAACACCACGGTCAAGAAGTCGATGATCAACCGTGTTGCAGGCTCAACCGACAGGTCCTGCAGCGCCTGTTCATTGCGAAACGCGATCCCCTGCTGAGCCAGCAGGCGCATCAAAGGCTGAGCGTAGAGCTCGACTTGTTTGGACACCAGGACCGCGATCTCGGACGACGGCAAGCCATCATCCTCGACAGCCCGAGCAATGAGGGCCGCGATCGCGGCCGCTTCGTCATCGCTGTCAACGAAGTGCTTCACCTGTACCTGCCCGCCCTTGCCGGCGACCTCGCTGTCAGGAACGGCGGCGTCGGGATCCATCACCTTAACCATCGCGTTTTGCATCCGCCGCAGCCGAGGCAGCGATCGGAAGTTCTGGTACAGGTTGAGCGGACGTGCCTTGAACTCGTCGGCGAAGGTCTTGAACACGCCCTCAAGCGCACCCGCCCAGCCCATGATCCTCTGCTTGTTGTCGCCGACCGCGGAGAGTTGAATGGCGCTGCCATGGAAGGCGATGCGGATCAGCGCGTACTGCTCCCCAGTGCAGTCCTGGAACTCGTCGAGAAAGACGTGGCTGTAGGTCTGCCGGACCGCGTTGCGTGCGACCTCGCTGGTCTTGAGAATCTGGATCGCCAGCGGAACCAAGTCTTCGAACTCGATCTGCCGCCGCGTGACGCGCGGCTTGCCGATGGTGTAGTCGACGTCGAGCGCATCCTTCCCGGTCAGGACCGGCCGAAACCGATCGATCAGGCGCTTTGCAAGCGCGTGAAAGGTGTGGCTGTCGAGCCGGGCGGCAAGGGCTGGTCCACAGCGCTTACGCACACGCTCCTTGAGGTTCCGACTGGCATCCACCTTGAAGGAGATGGCCAGGATGCGATCGGGGTACCGGCAGGCCCCCGTGCGCAGCAGAAAGTCGGCGCGCTGCGCAAGCATCTCGGTCTTGCCGGCACCCGGCCCGGCCGTGAGCGCCAGGCTGCGGGTGGTCTCGGTCGCAGCGCGTAGCGCGTTGGGCTCCAACTTCAGCCCATCGGCCGGCCGCCAACGTTCTGGCGTGATCATTCCGGCAGCTTCGCCAGCATGGCCTTCACCGTCTCCAGCATCCTACCGATCGACTCGGGCATCGCAGCCACAAGAGCCGCGTCCTCCAATTTGGCGAGGGCACTCAGGTGCGTTGCGGGCTTGCTGCCGAGCTTGAAGCAGCGGTGGTAGGTCGCAAAGTACTCGAACTCGTCGTCGCTGTACTGGTCGACGTCTCCATGCTCTTTGCCGAGCACAGCCACAACGGTGTTGTCGCCGGCCGGCTCGGGACCTACGAGGTCATCGACACCGTAAGCTTCGGGGAACTTAAGCAGCATGGCAAAGTCAAGGTCCAGGGGCGCCGAGAAGAACACGCCCGCCGACTCCAGAAAGTCTCGCCAGCCCGGCCATACCTTTGAGGCCAACAAAATGTCGTCGGCATCCCACTTCGGCAGTCCCTTGACGTGGGCCTCGCTCAGATCACTCTTGATCGTCGGGAATTTGAGCAACTGCTGGATAACGTAGCGCACGCGGCCCCAGCCTCCCTGGTGACGCCCAAGATCTAGGTCGAGCAGGGTTACCTGGGGAATGCCCAAGCCCTGCAGCAGGCGCCAGAAGTGGTTGACGTGCCGCCCGCCCAGCGGCACCACGCACACCGACACCTCGTCCTCTGCTAGGCCCTTGGCGCGCAGCAGCCGCGGCAGAACGATCTCCTCGCTGTCGCCTTCCCCAAGGATCACAAGCCGAGAGAAGTACAGCTCAGGAAATGCCTGAACGGCCTCGCGCACGAACTTGTGAGCCTCATCGGACGTATCCGGCATCACGATCGTCGACACCAGCGTCTGGCGGTCCCCATCCAGACGCAGGTAGCGGATCTGCTCTGGCTCGACCCGACGCAAGAGCGACGGCGCGTGCGTGGCCACGATGGCCTGGGCGTCGTCGTGGCCGGCGAACTCACGCAACGCGTTCAGGATGCGGCCCAGGTAGTGCGGCGACAGGCTGTTCTCGGGCTCTTCCATCGCGACGAGCGTGAACACGGCTGGTCGCAGCTTGTCGACGTCGAAGGCCTCGCTCTTCTTCGCCAACACCTTGCGCCCGATCGCCTGCATTGACAGCACGAGCGCCAGATACAGCAAGGACTGCTGCCCGTCGCTCAGACGCGAGAAGTCGACTTGCGGCTCGCCGGCGCCAGGCGCGAACGACAGCGACAGGTGCCGCAGCAGGCTGTCGACATCGTTGCCTGCAAATGAGATCGCCGGGTTGGCGTAGTGCGTCCCTTTGTGCAAGGCCGACCAATGGGTGGCCAGTTGTTGACCGATGCCCTCGATGGCGGCGTTGCCCGACAAGGCCTCGCTGATCTCCCCAGTCAGCTTCGCGATCGATTCGCCTTCGGTTTGCCAATCGGCCGCGCGCAGCGCCCGGCCAAGAAGGGCATTGGCTGCGAACGAAATGTGGTCCGCAGGATCGCGCCTGGCGGGCAGGTAGTGCACCTGGATCGCACTGCGATCGTGCTTCTGGATCGGAATCGCCTTGGTCGGCTCATCGTGCTCGTCGACCGAGATCACGCACTGAAAAGCCTCTTCGATGTCGCCGTCCTCATCGAGCGTGGCCGTCAATCGATATCGAACGCGAGGCACGCCGTCTGCCGTGATGAGCTGCATGTGGGCGAAGTGCACCGGCAGCCACCTGATCGTCACCGACGAGGCGGGCGGCGAGTGGCCGCAGTTCCTCGTCCCCCTGGGCGACTGGCTGGCATCGCGCAGTGCCACTCGCTACTTCGTTCGCTGGCGGCCGAACGCCACCGAGTCGCGTGGCCTGGGCGTGTTTGCGCTTCCCCTGGTCGTTCCGGGAGCCACGCTCCAGTACCTGGCGCAGGACAACAGCGTCATCGTCCCGCACCTCATGTCCAGCATCAGCGGGCAGCCGGTCTACCGTGACCACAACGTCCTCGACGCTCTGGTCCGCCGCTCGCTGGCGCTGGTGATCGACCGGAACCTGCAGGCCAACGCTGATCGCTACGGCGTGCCGCAGTTCGGCTCGCACCTCGAGCGCTACCTGGTCGACGCGATGCGCCGGCTGGCATCCAGCAGCCCGAGCTGGTTCCCGAACCGGGAGAAGTCGCGGTCCTGGCTGGGGCCTGACGGGCTGTTCCTGCTGTGGCCGCAGGCGGCCCACGATGTTCAGGCGCTGCTGGAGGCCGATCAGTTGGCCGGCATCCCCAAGGCGCCTGAGACGATGCTCGATCTGCTGCTGGAGGCCGGAGTCTTCGCGCGGCAACCGGACGGCGCCTCGACCTGGTTCGTCCTGCCGCCGGAGTTGAAGACCGCCGCGGAGGCGGTGAAGCTGGCATCGCCGGCGATCCTGCTGCACGGTGTCGCGCCGCCGGCCGAGCCTCTGGCCATCTCGTTGGTCTGCCCACCTGGCGCCACGCGGGCCACCCAGAAGGCGCCAACGCCTGCACCGGCGCCAGTCCCCGCACCGCCGCCCGGCACCCAGTTCTCATTGCTCGACGCCACCGAGGTGGCCACATCACCGGCAGCTCGCACATCCCCGCCGCCGCCGGTGTCACAGACCCCGGCACCGCCCCCTGCTGTCGTTGCCGTCCTGGCAGTCCCGTCGCCGCCCCCTCCGCCCTCCCCGCCGCCGGCCGCGGCGCCGACCTTCAAGCTGAACGCGCCGATGCGCCTGAACCCAGCCGTGCGCCATGCCCTCGCGGCCATCGTCAGCACCCTCAACGGGCCGGGCAGCGCAGCAGCCGCCGCACCCATCGCGGCCGGCCTGTTCGTGCCGCTTGCTGAACTGGAGGTCCGTGGCGTGCAGCCCGCGCTGGCGGGTCGAGCGCTGACCGACGTCGGCCTGCTGGTTCATGCCAGGCGGGATGGCCCGGCCACCATCACGGCCGACTTCCGCGGCGAACCGACCATCGGGCTGGTCGTCGCCGCAGCCTGCATCGATGGTTTCGACCTTGCCGCCTTCGAGCCGGCTGCGCACGAGGAACCCTGACATGCTGATGCGCCGCTACGAGATGCCCTGGCGGCGCGCCTACGAGGTGTACGCCGCCGCCGTCTGGGCATCCGCCCTGCTGTTCTTCGCAGTCACCGGCGGACTGGGCCTGCTCCCGCGACAGCTCGCACTCCCGCTCGCTGGCTTCTGCCTGGCGATGGGCGTCCTGCGGCTGGCGCAGGGTGTTCACACCCTCGTGCTGCGCGCCTCGCTCTCCGGCCGCGGCATCCAGGTGCTGAGCACAGGGGCCGTCGCCCGCTGGACGGAGAAGCCTGACGCGGTGTTCCTGGGCTTTGGCTTCGAGTGGCGGCCCGTCCACTCGCAGCGTCTCTACGAACTGGCCAAGGTCGACTACCGCGAGTTCACCGTCTCGCCCCGCCTGCTGCAGGTGCTGGGCTACGACGCACGCCCGCAACCCGATGCCGAGATCGGCCTGCCCTACATCCATGGCGTCGAGCCCCGCGAGGTGGCCCTGCACCGGCCGCTGCAGAACTTCGAAGGCGGCACCTTGCTGGTGGGCACCACCCAGTCCGGCAAGGGCGTGGCGCTGGCCAACCTGGTGACGCAGGCCGTGCGCCGCGGTGACGTGGTCATCGTCATCGACCCCAAGAACAGCCGCCGCCTGAAGCGCGTCACGCAGCGCGCCTGCGAGGACTGGCGCGAGCCCGACACCTTCCTCGAGTTCCACCCCGCCTTTCCTGAGGCCGGCGTGCGCCTGGACTTCACCTTCAACTGGCAGAAGCCCACCGAGATCGCCTCGCGGATCCAGTCGATCATGCCGCCGGACACGGCTGGCGCCTTCTCCGCCTTCGGCTGGGACGCCGTGAACGTGGTCGTGCAGGGGCTGGTGGAACTGGAGGAGCGGCCGAACCTGGTCAAGCTCACCAAGTACATCGAGGGCGGTATCGAGCCCGTGCTGGAAGCGACGTTGCGCCGCTTCTACGAGCGGCTGCTCGGCGCCGGCTGGCGCGACCAGCCGGAGATGAAGAAGCTGCTGCACGACGCGCACCGCGGCAACATGAAGCGCCCGTCGGAGGCGGCCAGTGCGGACCTGCTGGCCCTGGTCGCCTTCTACGAACATCACGTCCCTCAGTCGCAGCGCAACAAGGTGCTCGACGCCCAGGTGCGCACCTTCCGCCACAACCGCGAGCACTACCAGAAGATCACGGCCAACCTGCTGCCGGTGCTCTCGATGCTGACCTCGGGCGACCTCGGCCGGAGCCTGTCGCCCGACCCCTTCGACGCTGGTGATGCGCGGCCGATCATGAACTTCGAGAAGATCGAGCGCGCCGGCCATGTGCTGTACATGTGCCTGGATTCCCTGCCCGATCCGTCGGTCGCCACCGCGATCGGCGCGCTGGCCCTGGCCGACCTGGCCGCGCGTGCGGGCATGCGCTACAACCTGGGCGGCTACCGGCGCATCTCGCTCTTCGTGGACGAGGTGTCTAACGTCATCAACCAGCCGCTCATCGAGATCCTGAACAAGGGAGCCGAGGGTGGCATCTTCACCACTTGCGCGATGCAGACGCTGGCCGACCTGGCCAAGCGGCTGGGCAGCGAAGACGCGGCGCGCATGGCGCTGGGCAACCTGAACAACCTGATCGCGCTGCGATCCAAGGACCGGCCGACGCAGGACTTCGTTGTCGAGACCTTCGGCAAGACCGCGATCCACTCGGTGCGCGTGGGCCTGAGCAGCGGCGCCGATGCACACCTGGGCGACTTCTCGTCGAGCTACTCGACGCAGCTCACCGAGAGCTTCGAGGAGATGGTGCCGGCCGACGTACTGGGCAAGCTGCCCAACCTGCAGTACTTCGCCTCGGTGTCGGGCGGGCGGATCATCAAGGGGCGGTTTCCGATCCTCGACCCGGATGCGGACGAGCCCAGCGCAGTACGTGCGGCGCCGCCGAAGGCAATCCGGACGTCAGCTGCGATAACAGGGCACCCGTCGTGATCCGCGTCGTCAGCATCTCCGCCCTGCTCAGCCTGCTGGTGCTGGTGCTCTACCTGCCGTCGGCGCATCCACCAGAACGGTTCCTGGCGCAGATCCGAAGCGAGCATCGGACGATGGTAGAGATCTGGGGCGAAGCGCCTGCGCTTCGGATACTCGACCGTGCACTGATCCTGCAGGGTGCTGCACGGGAGGCCACGCCGGTGCTTCCGCCCGCCACCGCATCAGCGGCCAGCGGCGTGGACGGCGCCGTGGCGAGGGAGATGGCATCCGTCAACCGGCGGCTGTTCGGGAACAGCTACTTCCGGGCGATCGATGCACTCGTCCTGCTCGCCGCCTTCAGACTGTCTGCGATGCTGGAGTGGCTGCCTTGGATGGCGGCCTTCCTTGCCACGGCAATCGCGGACGGCGCGATCAGCAGGGTGATCAAGTCCAAGGAGTTCCTTCACCACGATCCGGAGCGCTTCGCGCTGTACGCATCCCTGTCGATCCTGCTGGCCTGCGCAGCCGTCGTTGCGTTGGTGCTGCCGGTCGGGGTGCATCCGCTGGTCAGCCCCAGCGTCGTGGCCACGCTCGCTGTCCTTTGGGGACGCAGCGTTGCGCACTTTCATCGGCGTGGGTAGGTTCGACGGTCCTTCAGCAGTACCTGCCAACTCACTCTCGGTTGCCCCTCCCAGGGGCAAGTTCAGCACCGGGCATGCATTGATGCGCAGGCGCTTAGGGACTGCAGGCCTCGAACCATCGGGTCGCGCCCGCTCGTGGGCCTGGATAAGTGCTCGCTCCACGTCTCTCCGAAGCAAAAATAACTGCTTCCGGTACACTACCTGGGGCCTCAAAAAACTGCATCTCGTCCTCACTCGCCGTGGCTGTAACTGTCGCCATCGTCACCAGTTGTACTCAACGCAAGGCTGGCCGCCATCGCGTAGATGTGGCAGCGCTGCCTGAGTGTGCCTCGCTGCCTCGTTTGGCACAGGCCTGGCGTCGAGCTATCAGGACGGCCAGTGCCGACACGGCAGCTGAAAACCTCTACCAGGGTAGATCGATTGCGGACACCGCGGCCGCAGCAGCAGCACTGGGCGCTCCTTGGTATGTGGTGTCTGCAGGCCTGGGGCTGATCCGCCACGACCAACCCGTCCCAGTCTATGAGTGCACCGTGGCGGCGGGAACGGATCTGGATCGCCGGTTGAGAGCGTTGGGATGCCATGTCCCGCAGTGGTGGAACGCGTTGACCGACACGTCGCCGGCTCCTCTGTCCAGGCTGATCGCCAAGGCGCCGACGCTGTTGGCGTTGCCCAGCGGCTACTTGCGGTTGGTGCAAGATGACCTGGCGCAGGTCACACCTGCCAGGGCCAGATCCCTGCGGATCTTCACATCCGCTGCTGGTGTTCAGTGCTTGCCGTGTCACCTGCAGGGCTGTGTGATGCCCTATGACGACCGTCTTGAGTCGGTGAGCGGCTATGCCGGCACACGATCAGACTTTGCTCAGCGAGCCTTGCGGCACTTCGTAGAAGTACTGCAGGCGGCGGAAATGCCGCTAGAGGAATCTCATGAGGCGGTGGCAGCGAGCCTGGCCACTCGCCGGCGGCGACAGCGTTCGATGGGTCAGCGCATGACCGATGACGAGATTCTGAAGGTGCTAGAAGCGCAGTGGACCCGGCACTCGGGAAGCAGCACAAGACTGCTGCGCTATCTGCGAGATGAAGCACGGATCTCCTGCGAACAGAAGCGGTTCAGCCGTCTTTGGCAGGGCCTGTCCGCACAACTGCGAGCGTGACGATGAAAGCAGCAAAGAAGACCACCGCCGGTCGACAGGAGTTGGTCGTGCGCGCACTTCACACCACGCAGGGTGAAGGACTTGACGTCTACGCGTTCTTCATCAAAGGCAGTGACATCGTCCAGGTGGCAGACATTTCGCGCATCGAGCGTGACGCGGCTGATGAACTCAAGGGATTTCAACGTCCAGAGATTCGCCAGCACGTCAAAGGCATCGTGGACTACCTCAATCAGGGCGACGTCCTCTTTCCTAACGCCATCATCCTGGCGCTTGCGCCGGACGTGAAGTTCGCAGCTTCGCGTGGTAGCAAGCCGGCGGGCGATACCAGGGTGTCTGAGAGTGGCACCTTGACCCTGCCGATCTATGCGGAGGGCCAGCGCGTTGCCTGGATCGTCGATGGTCAGCAACGATCGATTGCGCTATCCCAGGCGCAGCACAAGGATCTGGCGGTGCCTGTGATTGGCTTCGTGTCCGACAGGCTCTCAGTGCAGCGCGAGCAGTTCATCTTGGTGAACAAGGCCAGGCCCCTGCCAACGCGCTTGATCAATGAGTTGTTGCCCGAGACCGCGACCTTCGTTCTTCCGCGGGATCTGGTGGCTCGCAAGGTACCTGCGGAACTGGTGAGTACCCTCAATCAGGATCCGGCCTCGCCGTTCTATCGCCTGGTCAAGCGCGCCTCGGACCGCGGGGCGTCTGAGGCAGTAGTCACGGATACCGCGCTGCTATCCCTGATCAAGAGCAGTCTGTCAAATCCGCTGGGGGCCTTGGCACCGTTCAAGTCGGTCGGACGGGAGGGCGGCGGTGATGTCGCCGGGATGTATCGCATCCTGACAACGTACTGGTCGGCGGTGAAGGCCGTGTTTCCCGACGCTTGGGGCAAGGACCCAAAGCAGAGTCGACTGATGCACAGCGCTGGCTTGATGGCCATGGGCCTGCTCATGGATGCGATCTATGCGCGACTACCCCCCAACTCGGACGTAGCTGCGGTGCAGCGTGAACTCGAGAAAATCGCGCCGTCTTGCCGTTGGACCAAGGGAACGTGGGAGACGCTGGGGTTGGCTTGGAACGAAGTGCAGAACACTCCCCCCCACGTAAAGAAGCTGCAGGACGCGCTGGTGCGTGCCTATGCCGCCAGCAAGATCGCCTCGAAATAGCATGAAGTTTCTGTATTCGGATACGCAGGACTATGTCGACCCTGGGTACGACTTCCTGAACGATCGCTCCAGTCCTGGCCGCGAGCGCTACTGGTCCGACGTCTATGCACATGAGTTCATGGACCCAGCGCCCTATGACGGGTTGCTGGTTTCCATGAGCGCCGTGCGGCAGGCCACAGGTGTGGCAGCTTCAAAGGTTCGCTACTCCACCAGGGAGGAGCAGCGCTTGCTGCGAGACGGAGCTCGGCGGTTCTTGCGCTATGGTGGGCCGAGGTTCAAGGACGCAATGCTGCTGGGTGACTGCGGCGCCTTTGCCTACGTGGAGCATCCGGTCCCAGCCTACGCACCCGAGGAGGTGGTGGAGTTCTACACCGAAGCCGGATTTACCCACGGCATCTCTCCGGACCACATCATCTTCGACTGCGATCTTGCCAACCCTTCGGAGCGGGCTGTCGACGCCGCGATCCGGCAGCGGTTTGCCATCACGCTGGCGAATGCCGAGGTATTCCTTGGACTTGTCAAGCGCGAGGGAATGCCCTTCGAACCACTCGGACCCGTGCAGGGTTGGTCACCCAAGAGCATGGCCGAGGCAGCACATCGGCTGGAGCGGATGGGCTACCGCTATCTGGCCATCGGGGGCCTAGTTCCCTTGAAGGTCGACGCCATCAAGGCCGTGTTGACGGCAATCCGAGAGCGGATTCGCCCGGAGACAGAGATTCATCTGCTTGGCTTCGCGAAAGCCGACAGCATCCGAGAGTTCACGGGCTTCGGAATCACAAGCTTCGATTCGACATCGCCGCTGATCCGTGCATTCAAGGACGAGAAGGCGAACTACTACAGCGAAGGCTCAGACGGTCGACTGGAGTACTACACCGCCATCCGCATTCCTCAGGCCACGGAGAACGCACGCCTGATGCAAGGCATCAAGCGCGGTCAGTTCAGCGCAGAAGATCTGTTGCGGCGAGAGCGGCGTGCGTTGGATGAGGTACGGGCATATGACCGTGGGGCATCGTCGGCGGAGGCAACACTGGACGCGGTGATGGACTATCACCAGTTCCTGCTGCGCGGCGACGGTACAGGCGCCGCGCAGCAGGACAAAGCGCTGCACAAGACCGCCGCACTTGTGCACCGCACACTGGAACACCAACCGTGGAAGAGTTGCAACTGCGCGGTGTGCCGCGACATCGGCGTCGAAGTGATTATCTTTCGATCGAGCAACCGTAACAAGCGCCGGGGAATGCACAACCTCGCCGTTTACCACCGTCACCTAAGCAAAACGATCAAGGAGGCCGCGTGACCACATACCGATTCAAAGCAGTCCGGGCACAGCAGGCGCCAGGCCACGATGTCTTTGTGTTTGCCGCCCACCCCTCAGATGTGCTTACGTTCGCTGCGATCGAGCGCGTTGCACGGGCCGATGATGGGCAGCTCAAGGGGTTTCAGCGGCATCAGGTTGCCTCTCACATTCGCGACATCCGCGACTACCTGACGCGTGAGGATGCACTGCTGCCCAACGCCGTAATCGTTGCGTTTATTGACGGCGTGAAGGTCAAAGACCTCTCCGATGGGCTGGTACAGGTCCAGATTGATGTGCCGCAAGACCAGTCGCCAGGGTTTGTGGTCGACGGGCAGCAGAGGCTCTCGGCGCTCGCAGGGATCGAGAAGCCGGACTTCCAGGTATTCGTGTCTGCGCTGGTCTGCAAGGACTACAACGAACTACGCCAGCAATTCGTCTTGATCAACAACACGCGCCCTTTGCCTAAGACTCTGATCTACGAGTTGTTGCCCAACGTAGAGGGCTTGCCTGAGCGCTTTACTCAACGCAAGTTCTCGGCACGCATCGTCGACATGCTCAACTTCACGCGTGGAAGTTCGCTGCACGGCGAGGTGCGGCAGCACACGAACCCGACAGGCATGATCAGCGACACCGCGATGCAGCGTCTGATCATGAACTCGGCCTCTGACGGCGCGATTCGCAGCCTGATGCATTTCGACGACCGCGAGGAGCGGGCGTTTCAACTGGTCAGCGAGTTCTTCCATGCGGTGGCCAAGGTATACGGGTCCGCCTGGTATGGCATGGCACCGCGATTCTCGCGACTGCGACACGGCGCTGGGATCGTGGCCATGGGCTTCGTCATGGACCACCTGCACAGCCTTGAAGGGGCAACCGAGCGGGACCAGTTCGAACCTGGCTTGCGGTTGCTGGCGCCCCACACAGCCTGGACCAGCGGCCAGTGGCCCCTGGAACCATGGGATACGCGCCCATGGAACGGCATCCAGAACACGCCGAGCGACATCGATCTGCTGACGCGCTACCTCGTCAGTTCCCTCAAGAAGGCGCTGCGCAAGCCGCGCCGCATCGCCAATGGATGACGTCATGGAACGCAAAGCACTGGTGCTGTTTTCCGGAGGGCAGGACTCGGCCACGTGCCTAGCCTGGGCCCTGGATCGCTACGTCCAGGTCGAGACGGTCGGGTTTCACTATGGGCAGCGCCATGCCGTGGAACTGGACTGCCGCAAGGTGGTGCTGGATCGGCTGAAGGCGGAGTTCCCAGCCTGGGCGCCGCGTTTGGGCGCAGACCACATGCTCGACCTGGCGCTGCTGGGTCAGGTGAGCGACACCGCCCTCACCCAGGATCGCGAGATCCAGTTCGCGGCATCCGGACTGCCTACGACCTTTGTGCCGGGGCGCAATCTGCTGTTCTTCACCTTTGCTGCCGCGGTGGCCTACCGGCGCGGTCTGTCGGTGCTGGTGGGCGGGATGTGCGAGACCGACTACTCCGGCTATCCGGACTGCCGTGACAACACGCTCAAGGCACTGCAGGTGGCGATCAGCCTGGGGCTCGACGCCCCAATGGTGGTCGAGACCCCCTTAATGTGGCTGGACAAGGCCCACACCTGGCGCATGGCGAAGGATCTGGGCGGTGCGGCGCTTGTGGAGTTGATCCGCACGGAAACGCACACGTGCTACCTGGGCGACCACACAACCCTGAACGCCTGGGGCTATGGCTGTGGGCAGTGTCCTGCCTGCGAACTGAGGCGCAAGGGCTACGAGATCTTCAACGCCGCGGAGGCCGCATGAGCACCACCCCCCTTTCGCTGTCGGTACTGCATGCCGCCAGCAGCCGGTTCGAGGCCGCTCGGCAGGTCGACGTACTGCCGGCCGGGCATCGATGCCGCAACCTGCACGGTCATGGGTTTACGGCCACCGCCTATGCCAGCGTGCCGGCGGACTGGGTGACCTACTCCGGCGGTGAAGTGGCGGCCCTGCAGAGGCAGGTCGATCGCTGCGCCGGTCTGCTGAACTACGGGGTGCTCAACGACAAGGTGGCCCAACCGACCGACGAGAACCTGGCGCGGTGGATTCGTGGCCGACTCGATGCCCCGGGTATTAATCGCGTGGCCGTGCAAAGCACCCCTAACCAGGGCGTCGAGGTCGACGCCCGCGATCATGCGCATGTGTGGCGACGCTACCGGTTCCAGGCGGCCCATCGCCTGCCGCATGTGCCACTGGGCCACAAGTGCGGACGCCTGCACGGGCATGGCTTCGAAGTCATCGTCCATGCCGACCAGGATCTGGCGGGGGCCGATCTGAGCATCGACTATGACCATCTGGACGACCTATGGGCGCCGATCGCGGCGCAGGTCAACTACCGCTGCCTGAACGAGATCCCGGGCCTGTCCAATCCCACCAGCGAGATGATCTCGTCGTGGTTGTGGGAGCGCTTGAAACCTGAACTGCCCTCGATGTCGTGGGTGACGGTCTACGAGACAGCCTCGTGCGGCGCGACCTATGACGGCGCCAACTACAGGATCTGGAAGGACTTCACCGTCGACAGCGCGGTGCAACTCCGCCACGCACCAGCCAATGATCCGAGGCATCGGGTCCACGGGCATACCTATACGCTGCGGCTGCATCTGGGGGCACCACTGGACCAGATCATGGGATGGACTGTGGACTTCGGGGACGTGAAGGCGGTGTTCGATCCGATTTTCAAGTCGCTTGATCACCACCCGCTGCATGAACAGGCGGAACTGGCCGACGGCGACACGACGACGATTGCGCGCTGGTTGCATGAGCGCACCCGTCGCGAACTGCCCCAACTGACCCGGGTCGACCTGTTCGAGTCCGAGGGCTGTGGCTCGCTGGTGGGCGTGGACTTGGCGGGACCTGCCTTGCCGGTGTAGGACATGACGTACTCGGTCAAGGAGATCTTCTACACGCTGCAGGGCGAAGGTCTGCAGATGGGCATGCCGGCAGTATTCCTCCGCTTTGCGGGCTGCAACCTGTGGACGGGGCGCGAGGCGGATCGGGCGTCGGCGGTCTGCCGCTTCTGCGACACGGATTTCGTCGGGTCCGACGGAACGCTGGGCGGAAAATACGAGACGGCAGAGCGCCTCGCGGACCGGGTCGCAGCGTTGTGGCCCGAAGGCGAGAAGCGCCACAGATTGGTAGTGGCCACCGGCGGCGAGCCGTTACTGCAACTCGATCGTGCTCTGCTCGATGCACTTCACGCACGGGAGTTCCGGATTGCCGTCGAGACCAACGGAACGATCGCGGCTCCGGAAGGCATCGACTGGATCTGCGTGAGTCCCAAGGCTGGAGCCGAGTGGGTTCAGCGTCAGGGACACGAACTCAAATTGGTGTTCCCGCAGCCTGGACTTATGCCTGACGCCCTACCCTGGTCGGAACTGCGATTCGAACACTTTCTGCTTCAACCGATGGATGGCCTGGAAACTGCACGCAACACGGCGGCAGCGGTGGCCTACTGCCAAGCGCATCCTCGATGGCGCCTGTCGCTGCAGACGCACAAGATGCTGGGGATTCGCTAGGCCGAAACACAGCTTCGGAGAGCACGGGGCACCACTGTTGGCAGATCTATCTTGGCTGCTTCAGGCCGTCGACTCGGACAGCAAAGTACTCCTCGATAGCACGAAGAAGACTGGAAACACCTTTACCTTCTGCGTAGACGATCGGTCGATCGCTACGATGAGCTCGAATGAACTCTGTTGAAGCGTGCTTGGCGGCTGCCCAGGCGATAACGAAGAGATCGCTATTGATCGCAAGCGCGCGGAGTTGCGACGTCCCGCCGTGGTCGGAGCTGCACTGCACGTCTATATCGTCAGACAAGGCTTGGAGGGCAGCCTTGGCTTGGCGACTTGCGCCATCTACGAGTGAGTAGATGGCGATCGACTTTCCACGCAAATGCGAGGCAAGCCCATCGCTGCTCATATCCTGCTTAGCAGGAGGTAGGTCGAATGTCCAACCGAACTCTGTAGAGAGACTATGAACGGCTGCCCGCTGTAGACAACTCAGCCGCCCGCGGAGAGGTGTGAGGCGAGCCAATACAGAGTGCATCAGCTTCTCTCTTGCTGCTGTGTCTGGAGCAGGCGAGCGCATGAAAGCCTCCATCAACTCGAGCGTCCAGTAGATCATTCGCACGCCGAACCCCTCTCCAGCGAGTTCGTCCACGTCGGCGGTTAGTTCACGGTACTGGGCAGCATCGGTCCCTATACTCAGTAGCGCTTCAACAAGGACCAAGCTCGAATCGTAGACAGAGCTTCCACGCGCGCTTCCAAGCGCAAGCAAGGTCAGCAGGCTTGAGTAGACCGGCGCCATCGCCGAGTTTGGAAAGTGCGGGTCAAGCCTTAGTGCGGCAACAATATATGGGAGTGCCTGAGCGGTGCGCTCTGCCGCCAAAGAATCGCTCTGGGCCGTGTTCAATGCGTCCAGCAACGAGGCCACTCTGACAGGATCCGTCGCATCGTCGGCAATTGGCCATTCTTCAGCGCCCATACGCGCTAAAGCAAGTGCATTTGTGAACATCGGATCCGATGCTCGGGCGAGCCACATAGGCCAGGAGTTCGGCACACTCGAGCTGCCAGCTTCCTGTTCCAATGCGCGCAATGCCGAGCGGAAAGGCTCGGCGCGTGCCAGCTTCGCTCGCTGCGTGTCGTCGAGTCGGGCTAGAGCAGCCAGTGCCGCAGACATAGCATCGATGCTTTCCCTGTCCTCGCCCGCAATGACGCGCTCTCGGGCCTCGTCCGTCGTATTCAAGCGGAGCGCAGAACTCTCATCTGGCCTACCGATCGCCGACACGCGAGGAGCAAGCCAGCCAAGGACGTCGGATCGAGCGGCAGCACCCTTTCGAAGGTCCTCGCGTGCAGGTGAGCAAAGCAGCTCAAGTGCCGCGAGGCGCCAGCCCCCGGTTCGTAGCGACGCTGGGAGCGGAGTCTTGAGCATTGGTGCCGCAAGAACTCGCACCTGTTGGGCGTAAGCGGTCTCGACGGCTACCTGATCGGCGGCTTCGAAGGCCGCGGCCAAGTAAGCTTGGTAAAGGGCCTCCAATAGGAGTGCCGTGGTGAAAGGGGTACGCCGCGCCCGCGTCAGATTCGCAAATCCGGGCAGATTGACGATTCCGGCCCACTCGTTGAACGTGGAGAGAAGCTGAACCTCAAGAGATCTCAGGTTTAGGGCGTCAAGCCGCAGTTCGTCTCGAAGCCGGTGCAACACCGCAGCAGCGGCATCCCGACGACCAACGTTGAGATGATCTTGGAACCGAGCAAGAAGCCAACTCGTCGGCTCTGGAGCGGCGCGCGTCAGAGAAGGCGCTCGGGCGAAGGTATCGCGCGCGCGAACGAGCGCCCGTAGCGCCATCTCCCTGCCACCAGGGTCGGTTGGTACCTTTATTGCGGCAGTCACACAGTGGCCGACCTGGGCAACGGCCGCAAGCAAGTCACCTACGACTAGATCGGTGGATGGCAAGCCATCGAAAGATGTCAGGGTCGGTCCCGCGAAGGCACGCAAAACGGGACATAGTCGGCGCCAGTCAGACGGCAAGGCAATGGCTACGACGAGTAACTCTCCGTCCGAAGATTGCTCGGGGACCAGCGCACCCGGAAAGGTGGCGCTGTCCACCGTCTCAAGCAGTTGCTTGCAAAGTGTCTCGGTTCCTTCAGGGAAGGTGAAGGCCTTTGACCGCGCCCGAAGTTGCGACGCAATTGTCTTGGCCGTCTCTGGGTTGGCACCGATCATCTGAGTCGCTCTTCCCATTGAAGATGCAGTTGCTCAGCCTGCTCTGCTATGGCCGCCGGGTCGGTCCTGAGGATCAAGTGTTCGCCGTTGACTGAGATCCCGTTGAAGGTGAGGTTCATTGAACCGCTGAGGAAGTAGTCGTCGCCGAGCAGGCCCTTTGCATGAAAGTCACGTTCGACCACCCACTTCAACTGATCGCCGAATCGATCTTTGAGGGATTGCAGACGCGCAATGAAGTATTCATTGTGTCCATGTTCACGAATGATCAACCTGACCTGAGTGCCTCGTGCGAGGAGCGCACTCAGTACCTGCGACAACCTAATTGGAGCGGCGGGCCAGTCCGGTTCGATCGCAGCGAAGCGCCGGGCTGAGTTGTCGAGGATCTCGACATCAGAAATCCAAGCGAAGAAAAGCCAAAGCTTGTTGCTGGGGCTGAGGAGTTCGGCCGCAAACAGCGTTTGGAAGAGATCGCGGACGCCACGCGCCTGGTCTGGTCCATGTAGATCGCGAGAGGGATATGCCATTAGGCGTGCTCCCTCAACAGCAGGTCGACAAGGACGCAGTTCTCGCCACGCTGAATCCGTTCAACAACCGGGAAGAACTGCAGAACACCGACATCGGCCGGCGTCGCTCCGAGCAAGATCAGCGCAGCGCGAAGGTCCCGCACCTGGGCCGTACTGGCTCGCAGTCGGCACACTCCGTCAGCGGCCAGGGCAGCGTAGAGTGTGTCCTTCCAATCCGCTGTGGATATGTCAACGGTTTGGACTGTCCGCCGGAGTAGCAACTCTCGAACGACAGCAGGATCAGTAGTACGAGCGGAGCGGTAGGGGTTGTATGAACTGAGGCTTGATCGCCGGACCTCACCGGCGCGCGGCCACAGCATTCCGAACACGGATCCGAACACGGAAACATTGGACGCTGCGGCACCGGGCAGGTTTGCTGCCAGGTACGCGCGCACGCGATCGCACCACGCTGCATCGCTCCCAATGGCATGTGCGAACTCGCGCAGACCGATAGCCATTCCGAGGCGGCTCTCTATGCTGTCCCATAGCGCCGTGAGACCTGCAAGTAGATGGTCAAGGCCGGCGTCCGCTCCAGGGCGCAACAGTCGACTGTTCAATGCCACGACGAGGGCATGACTCAGGTCAACGCCACCGTGCCGCGTGAGTGTTGACGATAGCTCGCGCCAGATTTCTGCTGAGGCTGCATGCGATTCAGTTCCTCGAAGGCGGGCCATGCCACTTCGTACGTCCTGATCGCTACAGGCGAGATCCAGGATGCGCCGCAGCCCACTATCGACCAACTCGAAGTCAGTTGGCGCAATCGCGGCTTCGACAGCATCGAAGAAAGCATTTGGCTCACCGGCAAAGCGTTCAGCGAATGACTGAAGTACTCCCGCGCCACCAAGCGTGGTCTCCGTGATCCAGATGGATGCAGGACGCCCGTCCGAGCCTTTTCGGATGTCGACCAGCAAGTTGTCCAGCGTCGCTTGCCGAGGCGCTGCCGCGATACAGGCCTGTAGCATTGCCTCGCCCAGCGTTTCCAAGACCAGTTGTTGCAGCCAAGCTTCGAAAGCAACGAGGTCGAGCGTGAGCGCCTCCCGTGCGATTGCTCGTATCTGCTTGCGAACGTCCTGACGAGCCACGTGCTGCATGAGCGCCTTCTGAAGCCTCGTAGCACCGTGCGGAGTGTGCGATGCGCTTGGCTCAGATTGGGCGTCGCTCTCGTCGTTCCCATCGTCCTCAGAACTGTCCTCCACGTCGTCAGGAAAGTTGACGGGCATCGTTCCGAAATACCCTTGCATGACATCGTGAAAGACACCGTCGATGCGTGAGTCGGAGAGCAGGTCGTCTGCGCCAGTCGAGACATCTCCCCCTGAAGCTGCCACGGCAGCTAAAGCCGCCACCAGCATTTGGAACAACCAATCGCGCTGGAAGGAATTCAGTTCCTGCGGCAATCGATCGTCGTCAAGGAAACGCTCGCGCAGATATGCCAATTTCAGTTCACGAAGCAGCTGCGGGCTTAGGAGACTGGCGCCAGTTTGCTCTCCAGCCGGCAGGACCACATCCAATCGAAATCCGTCTACCTCAAGTTCGAAGCCGATCGCGGCCGGCCGGTTGTCGTCGCTGCGGAATTGCAGCGCGACCGCGAACTCATCCTTGAGCGTCCGAACTGTCGCGTGTGCGGCCGGCGCAAAGCGGCGGATTGCAGCGCAGGCGCGGAATCTATGGAGATAGAAGTCAATGCTGGATACGAACGGTCGCCAAGGCGAACGCGGCGCAACTGGCACACTCACCGGGTCGCCCCGCGCAACGATGTCAGTCCGCCATGTCAGTTGCGCATTGCTGCTCGGCAGAGCCTCGCTTCGCGCCACCTTCTCCAGTCGAACAGTCCACGGTCGAAACACGAGCAACGGGCCGTCATTACCTCGGTCGTTGAACGTGGCCGCGAATTCGCCAACGAACTCGTGCTCTTGCGCATAGTCGCTTATGCGACGCTCCTGGATCGGTTGCGCCGGGTCGACAGGCACCCAATGCGACAGACCGCCACGCTCGAAAGCGAACCGTCTCGTCACTCGCCCGGGTATGAGTTGACGCAGAGCTTGCAGGACCGGCATCGTCTCCGTGCGCCATTCGTGATTCGCAGTCGCTGGCGGTACCAAAACCCGCACTTCGGGCAGACTGAGGTCGCTGAAGAGGTTGCGCGGCACGAAGTCAGGTAGGGGGTGATAGGGCTCGTGCAAGTCCAGCGCGGAGACGACCGTCGGAAATGCTAGGCGCCATCCACGGAACATGCGCCTGACGAGCGTCGGCGCAGCCTCAAGCAGGATTGATCGAGGCGCCTCCCAGAGGAGTCCTTGCGCAGTCTGATCATCCACGTGAAGCGCGTCCATAAGATGAGTGCGCAAGGCATCAATTTCCGCTTGATCTCCCTGGACGATTCGCGCGAGTTTGGCCTTAACCCGCTTGATCACTGCCGAAGTAGAGGTCGTGGGTTGTTCGATGGGCCGACTGAGGATGTCCCACGCCCACGCTTTCTCAAAGCCCGCGGTCTCGGCCGCGAGCCAATCGAAAAAGGCAAAGGTCGCCTGCATCTTCAGCACGTAAGGGTTGCCGACTGGAAGGTATTGCGGCTCCAGTTGCGGATCGAACAGTCGCTCATACGACTGATACAGCGCGCGGTCGCGGCCGTAGTCCGACAGCACCGTTACGGTAAGGGGACGCATGGCGCGATCACGACCCGCCCGTCCCTTTCTCTGGAGGAACGAGGCCATGCCGCGAGGTGCCTTGTGCTGGATAACGGCGCCGACCTGCGGATCATTGAAGCCTACTTCTAGCGCGGACGTAGCGACGATGATGTTCGCGTCTGGGGTGACGCCAGCATCCTGGGAAGTTGTACGGCCAATGATCAGTCGCTGATCGAGCGTGTGGCCAATGTCCTCACACAGTCGCCAGCGTTGACCTTCGATGTCACGGGCCCGGTCATCAGTCCCAGACGCGCGGATGGCGGCGAGTGGCTGGCGCTGTTGATCCGGCCTGCCGAAGATTGTGTAAGCCTCCGCGTCGCGCAGGTCGTCGAACAGCCGGTTGGTTACGTCGAGATCATCTGTGAACAGGAAGGCGCGGCGACCAAAGGCACCGGACAAGGCGGGGGCTCCAGGCGGATCCATGACGCGCGAGACGAGCATCGCGGTTTGGATGGATGTCGAGAGTAGCGAGGCGCGCGATGCGGGGTCGCCGCGCAGCAGGAGTTGGTAGTCCGCTCCGGACTCTTCAAACTCGTCGGACGCCGGACTGATTTCAACAACGCGATCAATCGGCGCGCCGGTGAGATCAGCGAAGAAGCGAGCGGCATCGCCGAGCGTGGCTGATAGTCCTACCCAGTGCACCGGCACACCAAGCAGGTGCCGCCAGCGCCGCAGAGTCAATGCCGCCTGGGCGCCACCAGTACCTGCGTAGGTGTGCACTTCGTCCAGCAGCGCAATGAACGGCTTCCGGCCGCTGCTGATACCGAACACCGGGCGAGTCCAGTGATCCGAGAGCCTCTGATTCAGGATCTCGGTGGTTGTGAACAACAAGTCTGGCGGTTGCTGCTGAATCTTCTGGCGCGTGAGAACCACATGCCGCTCGTCGGCCTGTGAGGCGCAGCCAGGCCGCGCGCAAGTCAGCCGTTCGCGGCCGCTGTCCAGATCTACGCCGCGCCAGAGCATCTCGCTGTTGCAGCTAGGACAGCGCATCCATGGACACGCCCAGTCTCGGCCACGCCGAGTCCATCCATGGTCCTGGAGTTCCTGCGCCGATCCGTGGCGAGGCGTGGCGCGGAATAGCGCACCAATGCTGAGCGGCCTCTTGCCGCTTGATGCAAGCGCTACGTCGGTTAGGCGCGCCAAGCGGAACGCTTCCGCGAACTGGTCCTTCAGTAGCTCAACACGAGGATAGATGGCCAGTGCCTTGACCCAGTGCTCGGGTCCGATGGCCTCACCGATCGCGAGCATCGCAGGTAAGTAGAAAGCGATCGTCTTGCCGCTGCCTGTGCCTGCCGTGACGATGGTGCCGCCGTCCTCGACGCGTTGCGACAAGCGCACGGCCGCGCGCTCTTGGAACGCAGCGAATCGCATGCCAGCCTGGCAGGTGAGCGAGTTCCAGATGGCGCGGCGGACAGGTGTGGGCGCAATGGTTGCTCCGCTGTCCGCCAGAATCTCTTCGGGTCGTCGATCGCGCCGCGGAAAACGACGTCGCCGACGGTCAACGCGAAAGTCTGCCACGAGCCGGGGCGCGCCTTGCCAGGGCTTGTTGGGGAAGAGTTGACGATTGGCCGTGATGAGACGAACTGCCTCTGCGAACCGTGATCGATAGCGCCTGCCACCGCTAAGGCTCGTCTGTTCGCTCACAAGGTGCGCCTCAAGCAGTTCTTCTAAGGCGTCTTCTGCAGCGAGTCCTCCCCCGAGAAGTTCGAGTGCCTCGTCCTCTGTCAGCGATCCTGCAGTAAAACCCCATGCCAGCGAGCGCATCTCAAGCGATTCGATGCGGTCAAGCAGAAGGAGGGCGTCAGTAGAGAGAGGCACGTTGTTAGCCGATCCGGACACGAAACGAGTCGAGCAATCCCCTCGACTCAAGCCAAACCCGGACCTCATCGGTGAGGGTCGTGACCGGGGCACCTTCTGCTGCGCACGCTCGCAAGAACTGGAGCACGCTCGGCGGAACAGAATCGGCTGTCAACTCGGCCCAGGCGGAACCGTGCTCTGCCGAGAGCACTCGCAGTTGTTCGATGGCGCTCGCAGGATCAGCTGGAACTGTGGCGGCAAGGGCAGTGACCTTCTGGCGACACTGGCGAATACGACTGACGCCGTCCCGCATCTGCGGCAATTTCCCAAGAGCCTCTAGGACGTCATCGGAGCCGCTCGGGGTGTTCTCAGCAACGAACCTGTTCCAGCCCGCCTCAATCGATTGATTGGCCGCTACGGCCAGGCCCCTTAGTCTGTTCGTGAACTCGTGGGCGACATTGAACGGCGGACTCGCCAAGCCGGCAGGATCCTCTGCGGCAATGGCGCGGAGCGTTTGCGCCTTCTCGGTCAGCTCCTGCACACCTGCCGGGGCGTACTCAACGTTGATACCCGCCTTGGAAAACCTACGCAGGGTGGCCCGGGCCTGCGTCAAGAGCGCCGCAGCCTCTCCGATTTGTACAGCGCGGGTGCTGACAAGGTCAGCCTCCTTTGCGGCGACCTTCAGCTTTTGATAGCGCTCGATTCTCTCGGCGAGCCCAGCTGCGCGTTCAAGAAGCATTGGAACCTGCCATCGCGGCCAAATCGCCGACTATGTTCCCGAGAGCCTCATCAAGTTCCGCTATGCGTTTTGCAACCTCGCTTGTGCGCGAAGTCTGGTCATCGCCAAAACTCTGCAGGTTGCGCTCCACCGCGTCCAAAAACTGCTCGGCGCCGATGCGAATAGCAGTGCCGGCCGACACGGCATTGGCTCGACCGCGACCATAGTCGGGTAGTGAGGCAAGCGGGTCATCTTCACCAGCTAGAGCTCGGACCGCTACAACAGTTGCGTCGAACTGCACGCTTTGGAACACGTCGAGCGCTTCCTGCAGTGGTCGTGTGCTGTTCTGCGCACCAACGCCAGCATCCAGAGCCGCTTTGAGGGCAGCGCCAAGAGTCGAAACGATCGAGCTGCGAGAGGCGCTCTCTCCAAAGGCCTCCTGCATTTCTTGCAGCCACTTGAGACGCTGCGCCCTCTCAGCAGCAGCAGCAGCTGGAAGCGCCTCGACGACCTCGCGGTAGAGCTTTGCAAGCATGCTCGTGTCGCCTTCCGGCGGCTTCAGGCCAAGGCGCCACTTCGCTCGTCGCAACTGACGTACCGGTCCGAGCGCGCGCCGCGGATCGAGCATCGCGCCAACTCGTCCACCCTTGAGGCTCGAAGCCTGAGAACGCGCGACGTCGACCAGTTCTTCTCGGCGACGCAGCAGTTTGGTGTAGACCGCCCGCATCTCGCTGGCCGATGCGGCTGGCTCGTCGGGCCAGGAACTGAACACCGCGTCGATCATGTCGCCAATGGTAGCGTCCGCCTTGACGCGGCCCCCAATCGCAGCGCCAACGCTGAGCAGATGCAGTGCAGCGCCTACTTGGCTCCAGGCTTCACTAGGCGCACTCAACTTCTGAATCTGCTCGACAACTTGTTCTGTCCAACGTTCAACACAATCCAAGAAGGCTGCCAGCGCCCGATCGCCCCCCTCAAATTGCCAACGGAAGCCATCTTTCGAAGCACGAAGCAGACCTTGTAGCGCCTGTCCTGTCTGCGGACTTGCATCGACCTCCAAACGGACCTGTGCGTAGGTGGCGGCCTGAGTGGTCTGCCTTACGAAGGTGATGCCCGTACGCTGCTGGAAGGCTTTACCTGTCCCTGCGAAGAATGTGCGCGAAAGGCCGAGCGTGTCCCAATCGACAGCATCGACAACGGCTGTGTAAATCAACTCGCGTAGCTTCTGAGCGACCGTAGCGTCGAGACCGCCTCCCCGAATCCAAGCTTGGATGGCCAGATCGTCCGGCGCTGCTGTAGTCACCGGGGCAATGGCACCGACTGGAGCGCCGATCGCGCCGGACGGGGCCGCAGTAGGCGTTGCAGCGGCATCTCCAGCGTCGGGTATCGGCGGGATTGAAAAAGCATCTAGGAGTGGCTTGGCGAAGTTCTGTACTCTGCCCGTCCCGTCATAGAGTTCAAGAAGCGCCATCCAACGTCCAGCGAGATGGGCGTTCTGACGCTTCAACTCCGTCTCAGCGCCGAGTGGCAATTGCTTTACCCCGCCGAGTTTCTCAAGGAGGCGGGGTGGCGGATATTCCCCCGCTGCAAGAGTAGGCCCGAATGTGTCGAGTACCTCCACCAACAGGTCGTTTTGAACAGTGCGCGGATTCATCCGCTTCGATCCCGAGCGATCGACCCGTTCCGCACCAATCCAGAGTGCTCGCTCCGTAAACGGATAGAGGCCGTAGCCGTCGACTTGGCCGAATGTCGCGTGGCACTCCGTCACGAAGGTGCATTGCGAGCATCGCGAAGGAGCGCCTTCTCCCGGATCAGCGGCTTCGCTCCATCGCTCAATAGCTTCCCGCCCGAGGCGGACGGCATTTAGATACCTCGCGGAGAACGAAGCGACGGAAGCTGCGGTGGGGGTGTTGCCGCCGGCGTGTCCAGCACTGCGGTTCATATCCACTATGTGCGTGGTTCGCCGGTAAGCGGTGTCCGCGACGCTCTCGAAAAAGCCTGGGGTGACGGCAATCGCCGTGCGCATCCGACATTGGCCCGTTTCGCCCTGGCCTGAGTCGCCTTGTGTCGTGATGGCCTGCAGAAGGGCACGGTCGATGCCTTGCAGGCGTGCAAACTCCTCTACCAGAAGAATCAACTCGCGTCCTTGCGACTTTAAGTAGGTCCTCAGTCGCGCCATCAGTTCTTCGACCCGATCGCCAGAAAAACTGAGCGTGCGCGCGACCGCCTTGTCGAGATTGCGGTTAATGACTTCCACGGCTGCCGGACGATTCTCTGGATCGGCCTCGATCAACTGAATCGCGTGTTGCGCAAGTTTGGTCGCATTCAGATAGTCTCGCCCGCCGAGGAGCAAGTCATCCGTCGTGAAGACTCGACGGCGGTCAGGTCGGTCGTTGGCCTGAGACTGCTCGAAGATGTGATCGACGATCTCGGCAGCCACTCTTCCATCACGGAGGAAGTGCTCCTGCTGCATGTACGGATCTTGAAAGAGATTGGGTAGCGCTTCAATGAGCGCCTCCCCAAGTTCGTCAGTGCTCGAAGCCGGCGTGTCCTCGCGAATGGCCTGCCCAAGATGGTGCAGCAGTTCGCGGCGGCGACCCTCTAGAGTCATGGTGCCGTCGCCCGCAGCGTTAAACGTGTCGAGAAAGCTGCGTTGCTGGTCTATGGGAAGCTTTCCGATAATCTCGCGGACTATCGCGCGGAGACTAGTTCCGGATTTGCGGACGACCAAGACCATGCGTCTCGCGTCTTCGCGTAGATGGAGACGCATCCAGTGGACCAGATGCGACTTGCCAGACCCTGTTTCGCCCAAGATGGCAGCGAGCGCGTGTGGGCGATCTTCACGAAGGAAGTCGGCGAGGAACTCTGCGGGTTCCATCTGCGTCCAGGCTGCAGCGCCTACATCTTGGTAGCGTTCGCCAACTGGAGGTGTGACTTGCAGAGCCCAGTCACTGTGCACCGCGTGGAACAAACTGTCGGGAATGTGCTCCGCAAAGGGATTGATTACCTGACGAACTGTGCTTGGCTTCCAACAAAGATGGTTGCGCATCATGCGACTGTCCCTCGTCGGGCGCGGCTCACTCGCTTGGTACTGCCGCCGAAGTCAAGGATTCGGGCCTTTGCGTCCGCAACCACGTCGAGAGAGATCGAACCTCGATCGGCCAAGCGCTGAAGCGCGAGACTTGAAGCGACCGAGAGGCGGCCGTCATTTGCCGGTGGCACAGTACTACTCGCTTCCACTTCTTCACGAACGGTACCGCCCTCGAGTACTGGGTACATCGCGGCCAAGCGGTTTAGGAACACATCTATATCCACCCAACTGTTGTCTGGCAAGACTCTATCTAGTACAGCGGAGATGGCGCGACTCGGATCTGGGAACGCGCGTCTACTTCCGGCATCCCCTACCACCGTAGCGAAGCCAAGGAATCGCGCCCAATACAGCAAGTTCTGGAAGCTACTTGTGCTTCCAAGTTCCGCCCTTTCAGCAAACTGGCCGAGATCGGTCCGTAATTGGTTTTGTGGCGCATCGGAGAAGCCTACCGGCTGCAGAGGGCTCTTTGTCAAGAACCAGGCGAGAGCAATGAGGACCCCAGCCTGTCCGGCGCTCGCCGCGCGTTCCGGATCAAACAGCGTCTCGCGAAGATAGGAAAGGAAGTGAGCCTGGAGATCGGCATTCCGACCCTTGCCGCGGGCGGATTCCGGAACAATCAGCCGGTCACCGTCTTCTTCAACTAGACCCAGGCGTCGTGCTTCGCTGAGCGAGTTGGTGAACAAAGCGGTGGATCCGCCGTCCTCATCGCCGCCCCCGCGTGTCGACAAGGAAGGTGGCGTTGCCCAGGACTCAAGATTCTCTCGAAGCACGCCGTTCTCGGTCTCAGCGACGGCCGCATAGACGCTGAGCAAGCGGCTTGGTACCGCCTGGAAGTTGGTAACTATGCTCATTCGGAGACCCTCGCATGCAATTCGTCGAGTGTGAGTGCGCGACCACCAAAAACATCACGTAGCAGATGCCCCGTAGGTGCCCGCTGCCCTTCTGGAACGACGAACATACGTGCTCGGCCTTCGCTGGCAGAGTAAGTGGCTTCGCCGAGCCGCTGACCATGGCCGACGAACACCATTTCGGGGCCGTTCGGTAGCCGCGAACTGATGAGCGCTTGAAGGGTGCTCACGAAGAAGGGACTGGATCGCGCAAAGCGCAACACCCGTTCTCGATCGAACGGCACTTCGCCCAGGAGGATGAGCTTGGCCAGACCCATTCGGCTGAGCCGCTCGAGAGTCTCTCCTAAGCGCCGCGACTCGGCTCTCGTGGAAACGTCGCCGTAGGTTACGAGTAAGCGACTGTCGGCATCAAAGAGTCGGGCTAGAAGCGGCGGCGTGGGCAATTGCCAAGGAGCGCGCGGTTCCCCGGTCGCAACCGTGGGCCCTCGTGCGTCGTGACGTTCGCGGCAGCGCGAGCAACTCGCGCAGGTTCGGGCAACTCGCTCGCGTCCGTAAAGCTCTTCGAGAAGATCTGCAGGGCAGGCCCGATTTGAGAGGTAGCGACGCATGAGATCAAGGTTAAGGAACCCTGAAGCCTGCCCCTGTGCCCGGACCGGCTCAACCCGTTGGTCCCAGATATTGCGATCAAGGTGCTCGTCATCGAGAAGTTCGATCTCAAGCCAATCGCCTGGCACGGACAGCAGAGACCGAGGTGCGCCAAGGAGTCGCACCAAGCCGGCCCGCGCCATTAGAGCAAGCGTGCGCAAGTTCCAGTCCGCGTTCCAGTCCCCTGTCATGTCGATGTCATCGACCGTAGTTCCAGGACTTCCATCGACCCTCACAGCGATGCAATTGCCTGTAGTTGGGCGTTTGCCTGCGAATAGTGCCGCCCAGCGTTCCAGTCCCCGGTCGACCGTGATGACCTTTTGCAGACTGATGCGCTCTGCCATCCGAAAGTCTGAGGGCTTGGGCGCGATGAGCGACAAAGCCGCCTTGCCATCTCGGCCACCGCGACCCACCTCTTGATAGAACCGGTCCAGTGTTTCGGGTACGCATGCGTGAACCACGCTTCGCGCATGCGGGTAGTCAATGCCCAATCCAAATGCCGAGGTGCCGACTACGATATCGATCAGGCCATCGCGCCACTTGGATACAACGCTCTCCCGATCTTCGCGGCTTGTCTTCCCGTGCACCATGCCTAGCCGACCAAAGCCCGCGGACTGGAGCGAACGCCGCCACATCTCGGCTTGCTTGACTTCCGTCACATAGAGGACTAACGGTCGCGGCACATGATGGAGAGCCTCCATCACTCTGGCGTCGCGAGTGGACTCATCCGCCGTGGCTATCCAGTAGTCCGGTTCCGGGCGCAATCTCACTGCAGCGAGGCTCTCGAACGCACCGCCCACACCGAACAGCGAGCGCAAAGTCTCCAACGACTGATTCGTTAGCGTCGCGGACATGAGCAACGTGCGGGGTTCAGTGCCTGCCGGGGCCGCAGCGAGGAGTTCCTGTCGCAGCCCACTGAGTTCCTGGAACTCTGAGCGGAAACCCGTGCCCCACTGGTCAACGAGATGTGCCTCGTCGACAACCAGAGCACGGAGTCGTCCTGCTTCAGCCGCCTGTCGAAGAGCGCCGCGCAACGGACCGCATGCTGCTTCGGGAGATGCGAAACACAATCCTTGAACGCCGCCCGCTACGCGTTCGGAGATCACGGCGTTTGTGGCAGCCGCGCCCCCCTGGTAGGCAAGTGGTCGAGCGAGTCCACAAATGCTCACGGCCTCTTCCTCGTGGTTCACGCCAAGAGCAACAGTAGGGACAATAACCAGCGTGACTCCGCGACCGCTTGACGGAGCATCGCCCACAAAGCCAACGGCATGAACGAGCTGAAAGATCATGCTCTTGCCCTCGCCCGTGGGCAACGCGACGACCAAGGTAGCTCCAGGCGGCGTGGAAAGCGCGGCTCGCACAGCAGTACGTTGTCCGACACTGCGGTAGCTGACACGTCCGATAGCGACCAAGAATGGATCGCCGTCGCAGTCTTGCCCGTTGAATGAACGTCGTACCTCCTCGCCTGCGGCGATGTCATCGACGCCCAGCGTTCCTGTCGTCTCGAGCCACTCCGGCTGCCAGACCTGTGCTGTTGCCCGCCAGCCTCCTGGGATTGGGTCTACAACGATTCCGACCTGTTTCCAGTTCTTGAAGCCAGACAAACGGGGGTGCTTGACATCCACACGCGGGCTCACCTCATAACTGCGACGAGCGTCCTCGCGTCTCAACGCTTGGCGCAACAACACGGCCAGATCGAGTTTGCTGGCCTTTGATGTCTCGTCGGCGAGAGCCATTCGCAGTCTCTCTATCGAAGGCTCCGTCGGGGCTCGCCAAGCGTCCTGCGGAAGCCCCGCGAGCAACCCTCGAAGCGCATCGAACGCTTCCGCGCCGGATAACTCACGCATGTGCTTCGATCGATGGCGGCTCGGCCGAGACAATGAAACAGCCCATCGCATCCAATCGGACGGCAGGGCACGCTATGGCCGGAAGGATGGATTCGATGGCCTGAATGTCGGCCTGGGCCGCGAAGTCGCCTGCGAAGTACCTTTGACGCAGCCGAATGCGGCGGCGTTCTACCTCAGCCATGGCGAGGCGCTCGGCGGCGACGACCGCGTCACCAATTGACCTCTCAGCGAGAAGGGCGCTCCGGCATCGATCGCGAATCGATCTGCAGAGGCCGCCAAAGGAGGCCGGATCGATAACGCCAGCCAGGATGTGCGGCCTGCTCGCCAAGTTCAGGTCGACGATGCTCCCGATTCCCTCATCGGAACGACGATAGGGTCTCGTCAAGATGGCAAGCAATGTGGGATCCTGGACTACGATGCCATCGATGCCCACGTGAACGCTCATCGTGCGAGGGGGCAGATAGCGTTGGGCGCGCCGCAGGGCCGCAAGTTCAACTCGGCTCGGGGCGAACATGTCGGAGATAGGAATGTCAGGTTCGACGACGAAGCAGAGCCGGAAGCCTATCCATAGGTCATGTGCCCACTCCGCCGCGGTTCTCCATGTTATGAACGCGGTTCCGCGATCATCCCAGCGTGTGTACCGCTCGGCCGCGTCCAAGAGCGGTGTTCCCGGTCTGAGGAGTATGGTCTCTGGGTGGGCAGTCGCGATGCGCCGGCGCCAAGTCAAAGCGCCGGTCTGTTCCAAATTGAACGCTTCCAGCCACGGCAGTCTTGGAATGAGCGTTTCCTTCGTCGTGCGAAGCTTGAACGGATCCTGCGCCGGCCATGCGACCGGTTGCTTCTTCATGAGCAGCGCGCCCAGCAGCCATTTATCTACGCCATCCTGGAGCGCGGCTTCGTCTTCCTCTGCCGCTTCTATCGTCTCAATGAACGCCTCGACGGGTTCTTCGGAAAGCGCGATTCGGTCGAGAGCGTACTGTTCGTCCTGTGAGCGACGTTCCTCGCGGATTGCATCGCGGACTTCGGCCGAAAGAGCTTCCACGCCGCCTGGTCCTTGTTCAAGTAGCACGCGAAACAATCGCTGCTCGAAGCCTTCAAGCAAAAACTGTATGTCGCTGATTGAGCGATGAAACAGGGAGAGGCCCTCACGAAGAAAGTCCGCCCAGCCAGTCCATGGGCTGTTGTCCTCATCTACGGGGAGCAAGATCCTGTGTCGCACGACGCCGTGCCGCCTCCCGAACCGATCCAAGCGACCTATTCGCTGCTCAATCCGCGCGGCTGCCATTGGTAGATCGAGGTGGATGATGGCGTCTGCGCATGTGAGATTGAGCCCCTCCTCTCCGCTTCGATCGCAGATCAATACGGCCGACGCGGAGGGGGAGGTGAACGCGGCGATGGTTGCCTCATCCGCTGTTGCACCGTTACCGGTCAGAAGAAGAACCTCGCAATCCCCCAACGTATTCAGTAGGGCAGCGTGAAACGCACTTGCGCCGGCCGTGGAAGACGAGAAAGCGACGATCTTGGGGGACCTGCCATCGGCGCGAAGACTGCGAATCAGACGACATGTGCTCTCGCACGCTGTGGCGTAGTCGTTGGCCGTGTCGCCTTCCGCGGCAAGTAGCGCGAGGCGGGCAAGGATTGATGGTTCGTCGGCAAAGGCAGGTCGCGAAGCATCGCCCACGATCAAAGCCGTGAGCGCATTGCGGCCTTGAGCCGTCGCATTCAGCAACTCTGCGTATCGAAGCGCTGTCTGGTTGAGTTCTTGTTCATCGCCAGCGGCGGCTTCAACGGCGGCGAAGCGCCACTCCTCCAACACTGGAAGCAGAGGCTCCACCCAGGCGCTGTCATCAGCCTCGATTCGAACGTGGGCGAAGGTGGGTTCTGCGTCATCCCAACTCCCGCGAGGAGTAAATGCCCAGCCCTCCGCATCTGCGCGACGCGATCGGATCAACCGTTGGTGGATACGATAGCTGTCAGCGATGTGGCTCTTGAGCGCAGCGCAAAGCGCCGGCACCTCGGCAGGCGCCTCTCTGGTTGCAGCGACGAGTTTGGGAGCGAGTTCTCTGATCGTCGAATCGTCCGGAAACAACCGCTCCATCTCGGCGCTGCGCTGCCGAAGTACCAGTCTCGGTGCCTCAGGATCCAGACCGAGCAACAAGCGTCCAATCTCTCGCCGTCCCTCAAGCTTGCGCCGGAAGCCTTCGACGTCGTCGAGCGGATGAGAGGTGGGGTCAAGCAAGTTCAAGAGCGCAAGAAATCGCGCCTCGTTGCCGAGTGCGGGCGTCGCGGAGAGGAGAAGCAGGACAGGCGCTTCGTTGGCAAGGACGCGAAGTCTCGCAGCAGCGGGCGCGAGGTCGCCTGTCTCGATCCCCACAAGGTGATGCGCCTCATCAACAACGAGGATGTCAGGTGCGCGCCGAGCGCGATCTAGGTCGGCGTGGGCGATGACTTCAACAGGGTTGGCGAACTGATCCAACCGGAGCTTGGTCGAAAGCTCATGGCGCCATTGCGCGCATAAGTGAGCCGGCGCCGCCACAGTCACTCTCGTCTCAGGGTTGTCGATCAGATGCTGTCTAACGATCAGGCCGGCCTCGATGGTCTTCCCAAGGCCGACTTCGTCCGCCAAGAGGTAGCGCTGTACTGGATCCGTGAGAACACGACGGACTGCAGCCACCTGGTGGGCGGCCAGTTCGATGCCCGCCGAAATGAGCGCCGTCATTCCTTGTGCGGCACCGCGAAGGTTCACGAGCGGAAGAACGGCCGCCTGACGGCGATCGTGGAGAAACTGGCTCTCCGCGCCGCCGCTGGCCAGAACTTCGGCCGGATCATCGGGCGCGCTCCACGGGCGTATGAACAGGAACAGTTCGCTGAAGTCCGCTCGCTTCCCGTTAGGGAACCGCACCTCGTAGTCGACTAGGCCGTTATCGTTCGTCAGGAAGTCGGTCACCCGGCCAACCCGAAAGCGCTCTTCGTCGCGAACGTAGACGCGGGTTTGGGGGCTCAAGTAGGCGCGTCGCAGTCCGGCGACTGGAAGCTGCACGATCTCCGATCGAACAATCGACCTGAAAACGGCGACGGAACAAGTGTTGCCATCGACCGCTTCCAGCTTGCCAACCCCTCTCCCTCGGGGCAGTGAAACGAGCATTCCTCGGTACAGGACACATCTCCCTATGCGCTTGTGCCGAGCGCTCTTGCAAGCTTACATCCTTAGTGGCGGCCGATCTGTCTCGCCAACCAGCGTGGGCGAAGGCGTGTACAGATCCGTTGGCTCTGGTTTGTCAGCATCCTAAGTCCTTGCGGCACGGCACAGCCGCTCGACCAAGCCCGAAACCCCCCTCGCAAACGCGCCATTCCGCGGCGCCGCGGCTGCGGCCGGCCCCTACCCTTTCGGTCACGCGCTCGACAGAGCACGGCCTTCAGATCCTGAAGCCACCGAACGAGGACCGCGCCATGTACTCTGCATTGCCCGCTGCCCGCTGCGACGTCGCCACCCAGGCTGGCCAGGCCGGCTCCGGCGCCCACGACAGCGAACACCCGGAGACCATCGAGACCCGGCTCTGGCTCGAGGAGCACGACTGGCTGTTCACGGTACTGCGCAGCGAGGGCAACGTGTCGCCGACCTTCCGCTTCCCGGACCTCATCAGCGCCTGCGTGTCGCTGGTCTTCCTGCACGATGACGCGCCAGCACGGATCTTCGACTTCCTGGGCACGCAACTGGTGCTGCGCCCGCCGCTGACGCCCAGGCGCCGCGAGTCGATGTGGCGCCCGCAGTACGAACTGCTGCTTGCCGTGCAGCGCTCGCCGGCCAACCGGCACCCCAACCCCAAGTTCCAGCTCGACCAGCTGACCACGGCCTGCGTGGCCCTGTGCCGCCAGCACGAGGGCGCCGACACGCTGGTGCTGCGCCAGGCCCGGCTGAACATGGCCGACCGAGCCGCGCGCGGGCGCCCGTCCCGCCCCGGATGAGGCGAGAGGTGACGACGCGGTGGTGCAGGGGTTTCGTCCCAGACGCGCCGCAGCTCACCTCCCCGTAAACCCGTTCAATACCCGCTCCACACCCGCTTCCGACCCTGACCGCTTCGCCGGTCCGCACCCGTCGCTCGACGCCCTGCAGTCGGCCAGGCCTGGCCGACTGGAACGGCGTCGCCCTGTCCACCAAGACGTCACGGGTCGATCCATGCAGGTGCCGCTGTTGTTCCCCGCGCGACTGTCGCCGATCCGGCCGATGCCAGGACCCTGGCTGCTGGCAGCGCTCGCCACCGGCTGGGCGCCGTTGCAGGCCCAGGCCTGCTGGGAACAGGCGGCGCAACGCTACGGGCTGTCGCCCCACCTGCTGGTCGCGGTGGCGCGTGTCGAGTCCAACCTCGACCCACGCGCCGTCAACCGATCGCATCTGCAGCGCACGGGCTCCTACGACATCGGGCTCATGCAGATCAACAGCTCCCACCTTCCCAAGCTGGCGCGGCATGGCATCAGCGAGGCACAGCTCTACGACCCTTGCACGAACATCCACGTCGGCGCGTGGCTACTGGCCGACGCGTTCGCTCGGCACGGTGCCTCCTGGAACGCCGTCGGCGCCTACAACGCCGCCTGCAGCCAGCTCAAGGGCGAGGCCTGCACGGCGGCGCGTTCCAGCTACGCCTGGAAGGTCTACCGCCGGCTGCCTTCCGCCAGCGGCGAGGCTTCCCGTCCCGTCGCGGCGAGCCCGCAGCGGCCTGAGCACGCGGCGCAACCGGCGCCCATCCTCCTGGCTGCGAGGGTGGCGCCATGACGCGACATCCGCTTCGGCTCTTGGCCGTGCCTGTGCTGGCGGTGACGGTCGTTGGCGCCGCGTCGTCGTGCAGCGCACCCCGAACTGGCGCCCTCCCTTCACGGCCAGAGGCCGCTCAACCGCCCGCCACTTTGGCTCGCGCCGCAGCTGGGCTGTCGATTGCCCAGCTGGACCACGGCCGCCAGGCTCGTTTCGCCACGTGCACGCCCCCCGCCTGCCCGGTCGTCACGCCGAAGACGCTGGCCGTCGATCCGCCGCGTGCAGCAGCAGCTGAAGGGCGAGCCGATTCAACCCCGGGCTCGGATGCGGTCATCGCCCAGTCGCTGAGCCCCGGCGAGACCTTGGTGATTGCCGGACCCGAGGCACCGCTGCCCCCTGCGCAGCGAACCGCGATCGGGCCCGAGGACACGACCGAACCGCTGGTGTCCGAGGTCGTCGTGAGCTTTCCGTTCGGGAGCGCAATGCTCACGGCCGCATCCCGCGCCTCAATCGATGCCGCGGCCTCAGGCGACGGTATCCGGCGCATCGACATCCGGGGCCGCACCGACAACGTCGGACCTCCGGCTGCCAACGACCTGTTGGCCCGCCAGCGCGCGGCAGCGGTCGCGCAGTACCTGCGGGCGCGCCACCCGCACCTGGCTGGCGCGGAGGTGAAGGTCGATGGACGCGGCGTCTGCTGCTACGCCACGGAGAACGACACCCCGGAAGGCCGTGCGCGCAACCGGCGGGTCGAGATCGCCTTCGAGCGTGTTCCCACCGACCTGTAGTGCGCCTGCAGTTGCCCGAACCTCATCTACCCACCTGACCCTACCCGCACTGACCTGCACCCTGGCCCCAACCCGCTGATCACCCCCACCCGACCCGACCGCCACCGCCACCGCCATCCACCTTCGTCTCCCAGCCCTGAACCTTCGGAGGAATCCCATGAACACCGCTCTCGCCTCTGTGCATCCCGCCCGTGCCACGGGCTCCCTCGCCGACGGCGTCGACGACCCCGGTACGGCCCACTTCGCGGGCAGCCGCCGCTCGAAGCGACTGCTGTCGCCGGTCTCGCTCTTCGTGCTGATGGCGCTCGGCCTATGCGTCGCCTTTCCCGGCTACGCCCTCGACCTGGTCGCCTTCACCGGCATCACCGGCCCGCTCACCTCGGCGCTGACGCAGATCGCGAGCCTGGGGCCGGGCATCAAGGCCCTGGTCGGCTTCGTCGGCTTCGTGGTCGCACTGATCTCGCTGGCCGCGCTGCGCAACTTCGGCCCGGTGCTGTTCTATGTCGGGCTGGCCATCTTCGCCGCGGTCGGCCTCGTGATCGCGGGCGCGATCATGGGTGCGGTGATCTGACGCGCGCGCAGCCGACGAGCAGGAGGCCCGCATGCACGCCGACACCTACATCCCGCGCCGCCTGGACGACCAGTGGAAGATCGGCTTCTGGGACGTCGACGTCGCCGCGCCCCTGCTCTTCGGGCTGTTCATGGGCTACATGTCCGGCTCGAAGTTCTCCTTCGCGCTGTGCCTGGCTGCCGGCGCCCTCACCTCGCGCGCCATCGCCCGCATCAAGGCCGACAAGCACCCGGCCTTTGCGGTGCACTGGCTGTACTGGCACCTGCCCACCAGCCCGTTGACGGCGATGCGCGCCACGCCGCCGTCGCACATCCGACGCATGGTCGGCTGACTCGAAGGTCATCGCCATGGACTTCGAACGCCTGAACGGGGACATCAAGGAGATGCGCCGCCGCAACCGCGGCCTGGCGCTCACCGTGGGCCTGCTGGCCGCCGCGCATGTGCTGGCCTTGGTGGTGATCCTCAACCTGCTCGGCACGGTACGCACCGTCGTCGTGCCGCCGTCCATCAACAAGTCCTTCTGGGTCTCGCGCGACAAGGCCAGCGGCGAGTATCTCGAGCAGATGGGCGCCTTCATCGCCTGGCTGGTGCTGGACGTGACCCCTGTCTCCATCGACTGGAAGAAGGACATCCTGCTCGGCTATGTCGAGCCCGACCAGCACGGTGAGCTCAAGACCCGCCAGGAGCTGGAGGCGGCGCGGCTGAAGCGCATCAACGCCAGCACCTTCTTCATGCCGCAGCAGCTGGTGCCCAGCGAGGACACCCAGACCGTCGTCGTCCGCGGCCGGCTGCGCACGCTGGTCAACGGCCTGGAAACGGCCAACGACGCCAAGGCCTACGAGGTGGGCTTCGCATACAGCGGCGGCCGGATGCACCTGAAGACCTTCAAGGAGGTGACCCATGCCGCGCCGTGACTCCCGGCCGCAGTGCCGTCGCCAGGCTGCCCCGGCAGCAGTGGTGTTCACGGCGCGCGGTTGCCTGACACCCCGCTGGTTCCGCTCGGTCGCCGCATGGGCCGCCCTGACAGGCCTGCTCGCAGCCGCAGCGCCGGCAACCGCGCTGCAGGTGCTGGATGCCCGCGACGGCGTGGCCGTCGAGGCCGTGCTGTCGATCAAGGAGCCCACGCGCATCCGCATCGACGGCGCCGCGATCACGGACGTGTTCGGCAACATCCATTCCAGCAACTGCGGCCCCGGCGCGCCGTCCTCCAGCGGCAGCAGCGGTGCACCGCCCGCTGCCGCATTGCCGGCCGTGAATCCGGCAGGAGAGATCGTCCTGGAGTGCGACCGCGACAAGGGCGAGATCTACATCCGTCCGGTCGGCGACTCGCCCAAGCCGGTCAACCTGTTCATCTCGTCGGCGCACGCCACCTACACGCTGGTGCTGCGCAAGGCAGACACCCCGGCCGACACCATCGTCATCCGCGACCCCGGCCAACGGGCGCTGCAGGCGATGCAGTCACCGCCCAGCGCGGCGGGCTCGCAGACACCGCTGGGCACCGCTCCGAACCACATCCGGGGGCTGAAGACGCTGCTCCTGGCGATGGCGTCCGACCGCGTGCCGCCCGACATCCGTGTGGACGAGCTCAACCAGCCGATCCAGCTCTGGGCGGAAACCAGGCTCTCGCTGATGCGGCGCTACGAGGGCCGGGGTCTGGTGGGTGAGAAGTACCTGCTTCAGAACGTGAGCCAGGCCGTGATGGTGCTGGCGGAGCAGGAGTTCGACCGACCCGACACACCGGCGGGTGGGCAGGTGCTGGCCGTGGCTGTCGAGCACCACAACCTGCGCCCGGGCGAGACCACCAACGTCTTCGTCATCCGTCGCGGAGGCCAGTGATGGTGTCGCCCGTGCCTCCCTCCGCAGCCGCCCTTCGCCAGTCGGTCACCCGATTTGGCGCGCAACTGGCCGAGCGGATGACGCCGCGCCAGCGCCAGTTCGCACTGCTGGGCGTGATTGTCGCCGCCGGCGTGGGCCTGCTGTGGCTGATCTTCGCGTCCACGGACACTGGCTCGTCGCCCGGCACCCGCAAACCCGCCGCCGGCACGCCAGGACCGGTCACCAACATCGGCGTCATGCCGCCAGGCCAGCAGGTCAACCCGGTGGACCAGTGGGTCGGCACGGCAGGCAGCAAGCTTGCTCAATACGAGAGCGAGCGCGAGGAGCAGACCCGACTCAACCGCGACCGCCAGGCCTTCGAGGCCCGCACGATGCAGCGATTCGCGGAACTGGAACAGCGCTTGACCTCGGCGACGCAGGCGGCCCAGGGTGCAGCCGCTCCGGCGCCCGCTGCGGCCCCGGTTCCGCCCGTGCCTGCACCACTCCCACCCGCATTGCCGTCGGTCTCGGCCGGCACGACGCCGACCGGGCTGCCGCCGGCGGCCAGCCTGCCGCTCCCTGCGACCTACGGCCCGGGCACAGCCGGCCGACAGCTGCCGGCGGGTATGCCGGGGCTGCCGACGGCCGACCCCGCACCGGCGGCACCGGTGGCACCTGCGATCAGCCGCATCACGCTGGTCGATCGCAGCATGCAAGGCGTCGCCGGCACGAGCGGCAGCGCTTCGGAGCGCGCGGGCACACCGGCGGCCGAGCCTCGGACGGTGTCGACCTGGCTTCCCGTGAGCTTCACGCGCGGCACGCTGCTTGGCGGACTGGACGCACCCACCGGCGGGCAGGCGCAATCCAACCCCCACCCGGTGCTGATCCGCCTGTCGGACAACGCGGTGCTGCCCAACCGCTTCCGTGGCGAGTACCGCGAGTGCTTCGTCATCGCGGCTGGCTACGGCGACATCAGCTCCGAACGGGCCTACCTCCGCACCGAGAACCTCTCGTGCGTCCGCGCCGACGGCGCGACCCTGGAAGTGAAGATCCAGGGCAGCGTCTACGGCGAGGACGGCAAGGTCGGCATGCGCGGCCGGCTGGTCACCAAGCAGGGCCAGATGCTCGCCAACGCCCTGCTGGCTGGCGTGGTCAGCGGCATCGGCCAGGGCCTGGCCACCTCGTCCACCAACGTCAGCACCTCGCCGCTGGGAACGATCACCAGCGCCTCGGGTGCCGACGCCTACCGGGCCGGGCTCGGCACGGGTGTCGGCCGCGCCCTCGACCGGCTCGCCCAGTACTACATCAAGCTGGCCGAGAACACCTTCCCTGTGATCGAGGTCGACGCCGGCCGCGAGATCGATGTCGTCATCACCAAGGGCGTCCGCATCGATGTGCCGATGAGCGCCACTGCCGCCGCGCCCCTTGCAGTCCACCCGAGCAACCCGGAGGTCTCCGACGATGCCAACGACTGACAAGCCCTCGCCAGGCTTTGCCTTTACCGCCCCCGACCCGCGTGTTCCCGGCCGGCACCACCGGTCGGCGGTCTGGCTCGTGGCCGGTCTGGCGGCCCTTGCCGCAGGCCACGCCGGCGCCGCCGCCGCAGATGAGGCGCGGCTGCTGGCCGCTCTGCGCAAGGCGCACCCCGGCACCCAGTTCACGCAGGTGCAGCGCTCGCCCGTGGCCGGTCTTTACGAGGTCTGGATGAACAGCAACGTGGCCTACGTGTCGCCGCGGAATCCGCGCTACTTCATCTTCGGCCGTGTCTTCGACACCCAGACGATGCAGGACCTCACCGGCCCCAGACTGGCACGCGCGGCCGCCGGCGCTGCGCAGGACGGGCAGGCGCCCGGCGCGGGCGTTCCCTCGGCGCAGGCCGACAGGATGCCGGCACCTGAGCCGCCCATCGCCTTCGACCAGCTGCCGCTGGCGGACGCGATCAAGACCGTGCGAGGCAGCGGCGGCAACGAGCACCGTCGCATCGCCGTCTTCAGCGACCCGGGTTGCTCGTTCTGCCGCCGGCTCGAACCCGAGCTGGCCGGCCTGGACGACGTGACGATCTACACCTTCCTCGTGCCCTTCCAGGGCCGCGCGCGCCCGGTCTCGATCTGGTGCGCGGCGGACCGCGAGAAGGCATGGCACCAGTTCATGCTGCAGGGCGACACCTCGCTGCTCAGGCCGGCGGGCGACCCGGCAGCTTCGCGGGCCCCGGAGTGCGACAACCCGCTCGACCGCAACCTCGCGCTCGCGCAACGCCTCGCCGTCCAGGGCACGCCCACCCTGGTCTGGGCAGATGGCAGTCGAACCGACGGCTACGTCGACCGGGCCGTGCTGCTCGCTCGCCTCCAGCAGGTGTCGCAGGTGGCGGGGGGCAAGCCATGAAGCAGTCCGCGGTCGTGTTCCGCGCAGCTCCGACATCGCGTGCAGCCCCAGCCACCGGACTGGCCGCGGCGTCGGTGCTGCTGGCCTGGATGCTGAGCGGCTGCATGAGCATGAGCGGTCTCAGCGGCAGCTCCAGCTACGCCTGCAAGGCCCCTGACGGCGTGACCTGCGACTCCGTCTCCGGCACCTACGCCAATGCCGTGCAGAACAACCTGCCGAATCAGCGGCGATCGGCCGGTGCCACACCAGGCACGCCGCAAGCCGCGCGCGCGACGGAGGGCATCGCCGGCGCAGCCGCAGCGGGCACTGCAGGCGCGGCGGCCTCCCGCATCGCCGTCTCGCCATCGTCGCCGCCCTCGCCCACGGCCATACCGCTCCGGTCCTCGGCCCGCATCCTGCGGCTCTGGTTCAAGCCCTGGGAAGACGCCGACCGCGACCTCCACGACCAGGGCTACGTCTACGTCCGGGTCGACGACGGCCAGTGGCTCGTCGAGCACGCGCGACGGCAGATCCGCGATGCCTATGCACCGCTGCGGCCCCCTCCGCCAACACCAGCGCGCCAGGCCAGTGGCGCTACCGAGTCGCGCGACCCCAGGACATCGAACCAGTCCAGTCGCACTGATCAATCGACTGGTTCGCTGTCCCTGCCCGGCCTGACACCTCCGGCGGGCCGGCCGCAGATGCCCGTCGATCCGCGTAGCAACGAACCCAACGACTGATCTGCGACCTTCACCGGCAATCCCTGCGAGGCACGCGCCATGCCCACTCCGTTCGCCCCGACCGCTTCGACCCGATCCGCCGCCTCTCCCGGCGGCAGCCGCCCCGGCCACGGGAGCCTGGGCTGGCTGGGCCTGGGCTCGCCTCCGGACACGCCGGCCGAGCAGTTCGCGTCCTGGCTGCCGTACTCGGCCTACCTCGCCGACGAGAAGCTCTTCGTCAACCGCGACAGCCTTGGCTTCATGCTCGAGCTGATGCCGCAGTCGGGCGCCGACGATCGTATGGCCGAGGTGCTGATCTCGCTGTACTCGACCTGCCCGCCGGCCACCGGGATCCAGTTCCACCTCTTTGCATCGCCGCACATCCGCGAGCAGCTGCGCCGCTATGCCAACCTGCGCGTCGAGGATGCCGACCAGGCCGACAAGGCCAAGCACTGGGGTCGCCCGGCGCGCAACGACAACCTGTTCCACCGCCTTGCGCGTCAGCGTGTGGGGCACCTGCTGCACGGCGCGCAGCAGTCGCTGACCACCGGCTTCCACTACACGATCCGCGACTTCCGGCTGATGATGAGCGTGTCGGTTCCCGGCGGCGTGGAACAGGCCGGCGATCTGACGCGGCGCGACGAGCTGGTCGCGCTGCGCGAGTCCATGGCGTCCACGCTGCGCTCGGCGTCGCTGCCCAGCCGTGTCTGCGACGCCGCTGACCTGATCAACTGGTGTGCGCTGTTCACCAACCCGGACCGGGTTTCCCAGACCGACGCCCCCAACCTTCACTACGACGACGGCCGCGAGATCCGCGACCAGATCGTCGACTTCGACACCATCCAGGACCCGCACCCTGCCGGCCTGACCCTCTGGAAAGAAGGTCACGAGGGATCGCTGGAAGCACGCTTCTACTCGATCAAGTCCTTCCCCGAGCGCTTTGCGCTGTGGCAGATGGGCTCGCTGATCGGCGACCTGATGCAGCCGGCGCTGCAGTACAGCGCGCCCTTCCTGCTGACCATGGGCGTGCACGTGCTCGACCCCAACGTCATGAAGTCCGTGGTCACGGCCAACCACGTACGCGCGACCCAGAACGCCCGCAGCAAGATGGCGGAGGTGATGCCCGACGTGGGCAAGAAGCTGCAGGACTGGACCGCGGCGGCCAACGCCATCGACGTGGGCAGCAGCCTGGTGAGCCTGTACCACCAGCTGGCGATCTTCTCGCCGCCCGAGAAGGCCGTGTCCGCCCAGGAGACCGCCAACGCGATCTGGCGCGGACGGGGCTTCCAGCTCAACGCCGATGTCTACATGCACCGGCAGGCGCTGCTTGCCAGCCTGCCGATGACGCTGTCGGAGGCCTTCCACAAGGACCTGGCCAAGATGCGCCGCGTCTCGCGCAAGACGATGGCCAATGCCATCCACCTGGCACCGCTGATCGCCGAGTGGCGCGGCACGCGCACGCCGGCCCTGGTCTTCGGTGGCCGGCGCGGCCAGCTGATGACGCTGGACATCTTCGACAACGACCTGGGCAACTACAACTTCGCGATCATCGGCGCGCCCGGGTCCGGCAAGTCGGTGCTGATGAACGAGATGGCGTGGTCCTACCGGGCCATCGACGCCAAGGTGTGGATGCTCGACCTCGGCCGGTCCTTCGAGAAGCTGTGCCGCAAGGCCAAGGGCACGTACATCGAGTTCCGGCCCGACGTCGACATCTGCCTCAACCCCTTCACGCACATCGTCGACATCAACGAGGACATCGACATGCTGGTGCCGGCCATCTCCAAAATGGCCTCGATGTCCCGGCCACTGGACGAGGTCCAGTACAAGGCCATCTCGGCGATGGTCATCAAGCTGTTCCGCGAGCACGGCAACGCGCTCACGGTGACCGCGCTTCGCGATGCCTTCAAGGCCGGCACCATCGAGGAGCTGGGCGTTCGCGAGGACCCGCGCATCCGCGACTTGGCCGTGATGCTGAACCCCTACGCGCGCGGCGGCCAGTACGAGCGCTTCTTCGAGGGGCGCAACAACATCGACTTCGGCAATGACTTCGTTGTCATCGAGAACGAGGAGCTGAAGCGCCGGCCCGACCTGCATGCGGTCGTCAACATCCTGCTCCTGCACCAGATCACCGGCGAGATGTACCTGACGCGCAACCGGCGCAAGGTGCTCTTCATCGACGAGCTCAAGCAGCAGCTGGGCGACATCGGCGCCGACGACCCCGTGAAGGCGGCCGTGGTCGAGGAGGCCGCCCGTCGCGCCCGCAAGTACGGCGGATCACTCGGCACGGCCACGCAGAGCGCCGACGACTACTACGGCTCGGCCCAGATGGAGGCGGCCTTCAACTGCTCGGACTGGGTGTTCCTGCTGCGGCAGAAGCCCGAGTCCATCGAGATGCTCGACCGCAAGGGGCGGCTGTCGATGGACGAACCCAAGAAGCGGCTGCTCAACTCGCTGCGCACGGAGCCGGGCGTCTTCTCGGAGGTCTACATCTCCTCGCCGGTGGGTGAAGGCGTGGCGCGCAACATCCTCGACCCGGCAACCCATCTGCTGTTCTCCAACAAGCTGGAGGACAACGCCCCGATCGACGAGCTGCGGGCGCAGGGCCTGAGCATCGACGACGCGATCACCGAGCTGCTGCGGCGGCGCGGGCACGCGGTGTGACCCTGGCGAGGCCCCCATGGATCTCGACGCCAGCGCCAGTCCAGGCCCGAAACCCCAGCAGCCCGTTGCCGGGCCTGTGGGCATGGCGCCCATCCTCCTCCACGCGGCATTCGCGCTGCTGATCGTGCTGGGCACGCTGGCCGCCTACGACCGCGTGGTGGTGCGCCCGGCCCAGCGGGTCGGCGTCGTCGATGTCGGCGAGGTGTACCGGCAGAAGGAGGCCGAGTTCACCCAGCTCCTGACCCGTGCCGCCACCGACGCCGACCGCGAGAAGGCGTTTGCGCTGGCCCGGAACTTCTCGCAGCGGCTGCCGGCGGCGCTGGAGGAACTGCCCCGGGACTGCGCCTGCCTGGTGATGCTGAAGAGCGCCGTGGCCGGCCGGACACCGCGGACCGTCGATCTGACGGCACTGCTGCAGCAGAAGCTGGGCCATCCCCACACACCCCACAGGAACGACCCCGAGGAGGCCCGATGAAGCGCAGCCTTCGCACCCAGGCCATCGACTTTGCGACGCACGTGCGGCGACGCTGGTACCTATACCTGCCCGTCTTCGCGATCTGGGCCGTCGCCTACACGCGGCTTTTCATCGACCCGACGCCGCGGGTACCGGTCCTCTTCAACTGGACGGGCAGCCTGCCGTACAGGGTTGCCTGGCTGCAGCACGGCGAGCATCCGTTGCAGCGCGGAGAGTTCGTCATCTTCTCGTTTGCGGGCGAGGCGCGAACCGCGTACCCCGGACTGGACGGACAGCCGTTCTTCAAGGTCGTGCGCGGCCTGCCGGGCGACGTGGTGACGGTGTCCGGCCGCACGGTGTCGGTCAACGGTGTCGTCGTCGGCACGGCCAAGCCCCAGGCCTTCGACCGGCGCCCGTTGGAGCCGATTGCGCCGACCGTGATCCCGCCAGGCCACTACTACGTGCAGGGCACTGGCCCGGACTCGTTCGACTCGCGCTACCGCAGCAGCGGGCTCGTGCGGGCCGAGCAGGTGCTGGGCACCGTGGTGCCACTGTTCTGAGGGGCCGCCGTGGATCCGCACCTGATACTGCGTTGCCCGGTGCCCCGTCACATGGCCCAGCCGACCTCCCTGGCCTCGCTGGCTTCCCTTGTCGCCTTGACCGCGTTCGCAACGGCCTTGCCCGCGCTGGCGCAGACATCGTCCGGGCCGGCTGTCTCGGGCGACGTGCCGATGGCCGACTACCTTGCGCTGCTCCAGCAGATCTCCCCTGCGGCGCACCAAGGGGCGCAGGCCTATCTCCAGGCCCACGAGCGCCGGTGCCGCCGGAGTCTTTCGAGCCGCGAGCTGCGACAGGCGATGGCGGAAGGCGACGGCGATCCGCTGCTGATGGCGATGATCCGGGCCAGCCACCTTCAGGACGGGCCAGGGCTGACTCGGCTGGGCGAGCAGGTCTCATGCACCCGGAAGGCGGCAAGGTGAAGTTCGAGCTGCCACTGCCTCAGGCCGGCTGCGCAAGCGTCCCGGCGCGCGTCACTCGGTGCCAGCTGGCGATCGCCGCCACGGTCCTGAGCACGGCCACCCACGCCGTGGACCTGGGGACCATCGGCCCGACCTACGGCATTGCCGAGCCCCACCTGCTGGAGTTCATCCAGCAGCGCCTGCGCGACAAGGAACGCACGGGTGAACTGCAGCGTCTGATCGACGAGGCCCGCAGCCGCGGTGTGGCCGCCGTGCGCCAACCCGCTCCGGTCGAGGGCGTACGAAGCACCGAGACTGCACGGTCCTGGACCATCGATCCGACCTTCACGCTCGACCGCAACATCGTCGATGCGCAGGGCCGGCTGCTGTTCCCGGCCGGGACGCGCAAGAACCCGCTGGAGGTGGTGTCGCTGTCCAAGCGGCTGCTGTTCTTCGATGCCCGCGACGGACGACAGGTGGCCCGGGCCCGCGAGCTGATCGCGCGCTACGACGGTAAGGTCAAGCCCATCCTGACCGGTGGCTCGTACCTGGACCTGATGAAGGTCTGGCGCGTGCCGGTGTACTACGACCAGCAGGGGACGCTGACCCGCCGCTTCGGCATCAGGCAGGTGCCCGCCCTGGTCTCGCAGGAAGGCATGCGCCTGCGCGTCGACGAGGTGCTCTTGCAATGACCACCCTGCCCTCCATGATCCGCTGGTTTGCCGAGCAGAAGATGCCCGCGCGTCGTCGATGGGCCAGACAGGTGCTTACCCGCGCGTTGCTGGCTTCCGCCCTGCCCTGGCTGGCGCCTGCGCAGGCCGCCGACAGCCTGACCTGCACTGGCCGCTTCCCCAACCCGATCACCGAGATCTGCTGGAGCTGCATCCTGCCGATCAGCATCGGCAGCGCCACCATCGCCAACTTCGATGGCCAGGAGGACATCCCCAACCCGTCCACCCCGGTCTGCAGTTGCGGCGTGAACCCCACCATCGGACTGTCGATCGGTTTCTGGGAGCCGGCCCGGCATGTGGAGGCTGTGCGCAAGCCGTTCTGCCTGGCATCGCTGGGCGGCATCGACCTCGACCCCGGCATCCCGGCGCCGGCAGCCGCACGGTTCACGCGCCCCGAAGGCGATGGCGACGGCGGCAGCTTCTACCAGGCGCACTTCTACGTGAACCCGGTGCTGTACTGGCTGGAGGTGGTGACCGACTTCCCGTGCCTGGAGCGGGGCTCGTTCGACCTGGCCTACCTGACCGAGGTGGACCCGCTGTGGAACGACGACGAGCTGACCCTCATCCTCAATCCCGAGGCTGTGCTGTTCGCCAACCCGGTGGCGGTGGCCGCCTGCGCGGCCGATTGCGTTGCCGCGACCGCAGGTTTCGGCATCGCCGAGATGTTCTGGTGCGCCGGCTGCCAGGGCGGCATCTACCCCCTCGATGGCCACGTGCCGTACCACATGGGCGGGGTGCGAACGGCGGCCCTCATCGCGCAGCGGCTGACCGCCAAGATGCACCGCGAGCTGCTGGCCTGGGGCTGGCATGGCCGGCCGGGCCTGTGCGGGCCCTACTTCCTGCCGGCCATGGACAAGACCGCCTACAAGACCCAGCTGACCTATCCGGTGGCGAACACCGCCAAGGACGGCGGGCGCTGCTGCCAGCCCTTCGGCCGCAGCACCATCGTCTGGGGCGCCGGCAAGGAGTACCCGGTGCGCGGCGAGGACTTCGCGTTCATGCTGTTTCGGAAGAGGAACTGCTGTGTGGGCTACTGACAGGGCATCGCCCACCGGACGGACGCTCGGCGCGGGAGTCACCTTGCTCCTTCTTGCCGGCAGCGTGCTGGGTGCTCCGGCAACGCCACCCACCGTGACCGACGCCGACATCGAGCGCGCGCGCCAGCAGCATCGAATGCCGACCGAGGCTGAGTTGGCGCGGGTGCCGGTTCCGGCCGCACCGCGCATCGAGAACCTGCCCCAGCCGGTGACCCGCATGCCCATCGACCTTGAGGCCATATCCAAGGGCTTCGATGTGCAGAACGGAGCTCAGGTTGCGGCGATTACTCCGGGCAAGGCAAGGCCGAAGGTGTTGATCTTCGTGAGCTTCGCCGTGCCAGAGGCGACGCTGCAGCGGCTGGTGGACCAGGCAGCGAGGGCCGGCGCGACGCTCGTGCTGCGGGGGCTGGTCAATGGATCGATCCGCGACACGGTGACCCGCATGCAGGCTCTGATCGGCAGCCGCCGCGTTGCCGTTCAGATCGATCCTGAAGCATTCGATCGCTATGGGATCACGAGGACTCCGACCTTCGTCCTGGCCATGGACGGCACCGTGGCCGAGGCATGCGCATCCCGCGTGTGTGGCTCATCGACGCAGTTCGCGAAGGTCGCTGGAGACGTGACCCTGGACTATGCGATTCGCTACCTGAATCAGGGCGCCGGAGAATCAGCGCGTCCAAAGCAGTAGGTGCCGCTCCCATTCCGCCTCGCGCCCAAGACCAGCCGCCTCCGAAAATGACTGATTGCTGTCAGCCACTTCGCCGCAGCGAGCCTGGACGGCCGCCGTACCTAGCCGGTCTGGCGCTGCCGGGGCAGCTCGCTTTGCTGGCCGCCCTGGCCTCGACATGAATCCGCGCCGGCCATGTGACCGCCATGTCGCGTCGCTTCCAATACAAGGAAGCAGGCGTCTCAAGCCACCGAGCGCCTGGACAAGGCATGACCGAGGAGTTTCCTGAAGTCTTCCCTGTCACGGGCGCTTCGGTTTTCCTCCCGGAAGTCCAATCGATCCTCGGTCGTATCTCGCAGGTACGCTCTGACTTGAGCGACAGCCGAGGGGCTCAATCCATCGATGACGGCAACCGGGTGTGCGCCGTCATAGTCGGCGCAGAAGACATAGAACCCGGTCACGCGATGGGTCTGCAGAAGCCCCTTGTAGGCAGGAACCGCCGCGCACCAGAGACTGTTGCCATCAATGCCCACGCGGTGAACCCAGATCGAGGTGTGCTGGTTGAGCGGATCACCGCTCCTAGTGAAACGCCACGGCCCCTCCTGCACGATCAGGATCTCGTCTGATCGTTCGTCGAGCATCCTCGCTTTGACGTCTACGGGCAGCCCAATTCCGAACAGTGCAGCGATCGCATCGGTTGATTCCGGCTTCACGCCGGCGACACGCGCCAAGACCTCCGCCTTGGCTTCAGACCGACTCACCGGATAGGCCGCAACCTGCCGTTCATCGAACGACCGTCGCGCCGCGTCCTGCGACGGCTCGCGCAACGTGTAGATGGGAACGTAGTCCGGCGCCGTGATGCCGTAGTGACTTTCGAGCGCGATGCCCGCCCAGCCCGCCGCCCAGACCTTGGGGCCTCGAGTGAACAGATCAGCGGCTGCATCGATGGCGTCAGCATGAAACGCGCAGATCTCGTCATCGTTGCTGATGTACCAGGGTTGCAGCAGGCGCGCACTGAACTGCCCGTGCGGTGCCGCAAGGTGATTCCAACTCGTGGCGCCCAGCGCCGCCGCAGCGACAGCCTGCACGGTCGCCGTGTCGGGTTCCGCATTCGAACAAGCCGCGCACAGCATCCTGGCCGACTGCAGCCACTCGCATGGAATCGGATGGTGCGCCATCCGTTCACGGAACTCCTGCATCTCGTGGGCGGCGCGAGATTCAACCGCTCCGAGTGCCGACAGGCCGGGCCACTTGCGCATTCGTTTGAGCAACTCGGCATCCGTGTCAGTTGCCTTCCTGAGACTCGTGATGGTGCTCAATGCACGCTTTCGGAGGTCCTGCGAGACGTAGGCAGTTGGGAGCGGCAGCAAGGCGGCGAGCAGTTCCTCGCCGACGAAGAGCCGCAGCGTACGGGTGGTCGCGTCGCACTCCACCCGGCTTGGCAGACTGCGATTGCTTTCGCAGGCACGTAGCAAGACCGCCAGCCCATCAGACCACGACGGAGCGCAAGCGACCGTATCTCCCTCATCGTCCAGATGTTGCCCAGCAGGGGCGTACCGGATGATGAACCAGTCCGGAAGGGACTTGGTACCGCTGAGAATGGCGTCGGCAACCGTGAAGTCGGCCTCGGTGAAGAAGGCTTCAGCCTTCTCGTGCCACTGCGGCCCCAATGCACCCTTGACGTCGCCGAGCAGCGGCGCAAGACGAACGCACATCTCGGCCCAGCGGCCGGCCGGGAAGTCTTGGAGAAGCGGGGAGTTCATGCAATACCTCGAGTTGAAGTGGGCATTGCGGTGTGCACCTTGCCGCGCCCAGTTCACGAGGTACCAAGCGGGAGGAAGTCAGTGACCCTGGTTTACCTTCCGCAGTGTGCGGGTGCACGGCAGGCTCGGGCAGCCGGAGAGAATGGTAGCTCACGGGAGGAACGCCAGGCAAGCCCTGGAGCATGAAGCCATGCAACCGCCATCGCGCCCAGGACTGCAGCAGACCGTCAGGCTGGCCATCGACAACCAGACCGGCGAGCTCGTTCCGGCTGAGGCGCTGTTGGCCATGCCGGAAGACGAGTTCAGCGGATTGCGGCGAGAGGCGATGGAGGCCCGTGTCGATCGGCGCAAAGGCGGCCAGGCCGTCCGCTATCTGTGCGCGATCTGCAAGTTCCCCCTGTACCTCTCACGGCGCATCACCGGGGCACAGAACCGCTGGTTCGTGCACGACCGCAAATCCCACGACTGCCCCTGGTACGAGGGCAACCGCCTGGCTCCGGAGCAGATCAAGGCCCTCGTGTACCGGGGTCAACAGGAAGGCCGCGAGCATCGTGAACTGAAGGAGTACATCGCGCACTGGCTCGGGCAAGATCCGCTGGTCTCGGATGTGAACTGCGAGCAGACCACCTTCAGCGAGGTGGTCAAGGGCGAGTGGCGCCGCCCGGATGTGAAGTGCCTGTACGGCCGCGTGAAGCTGGTCTTCGAGATCCAGCTGTCGTACACGTTCCTGTCGGACGTGATCGCACGCGATGCGTTCTACCGTAGAGAGAAGACCTTCGTGATCTGGGTATTCTCGAAGTTCAATCGCAGCCGCGCTGCGGTGACAGACGAGGCGTTCTTCAACCGGCGCAACCTGTTCGTGATCGACGCGGATGCAAGACGACACACGGGCGAGCGGTCGGCGCTGACGTTCAGTGGCTATCACCAGGTGCCGACTCTGGATGACAACTGGCAGTGGCGAGACACCTGGCAGTTCATGCCTATCGGCATGGCCGACTTGAAGCTACCCAGCGACACGCGGCGGCCCTACTTCTTCGACTACGAAGCGCGACGCAAACAGATCGAGACCGAACGAATCGAGGCGTCGCGCGCAGAACAGGCAAGGCAATGGGCAGCAGGGATTGCTGCGTACAGGGAAGCAGCACTGCGCTACTTCGCGAGCGATCACGGAGAAGAAGAGCGCCGAGCGCTCGTGGCGGTTGTCGACGAGTTGGAGGGGCACACAGCGTGGCACCCTGGCTTCGAAGGCCTGCGCGAGTCACGGTTCTACGGATATCACGGCGTCCTGGCGGTGCTGCTCTCGATTCAGACTGGAAAGCCGGTCAGCTACAGCCCGCAGCTGTCGGTGTTCCAGGTCATCGAGGCTGGTCTTCGGACCGCCAGCCGAGTTGGACTGCATGCCTATGCGATCCCGTACCTCTGGGCCTACAAGACGTACAGGCCGGCCATGCCTGAGAAGCAACGCAAATGGCTCATCGACTACGCGCGCAAGATCAAACTGTCCTTCGCCAATGGTGAGTCGGTCTACCGCCGCGACACATCGTTCGATGAAGCAATCGAGGTGCTGTTCCCGGCACTCGGAGAGCATCTGTCCAGCCCGTTCGGTACCGACCTGATGGATGACGATGGCGACAGGTAGGATGACTGATCGATGCTCCAAACCAACAGGCGAGATCTTTGAACTGAAGTGCTGGCAACTGAGATGACCACGGCGCAGGTGCCGTCTGTGTATCGGCGCCTTGCGACCGCGATTGGGCCGGAGCACTGGCAAGGGGCGGTGGACAAGCAAGAAGCCGCGATCCGGTCGAACCACTTCCTTCGCGACTACCTGCGTTCCGAGTACGCCATCGCGTACCAATTGGAGAAGCTGCGGCGCCTAGTTGCCGCGCATGGCGACGTACCGCTGCAGGCCTGCTACGACCGATCCATCTTCCAAGCGCTGGGCTTCGCGGCGCAGGTTCTGGGAGTCCTGAACACCTGCACGACCAAACAGGCGCGGACGTTCGTGAAGCGCGTCAGGACGGCCTTCGGCACCGCAGAGAACATGCATGGGCTGCGCCTGGAGTTGCAGGCGGCTACGCACTTCACGCGCCGAGGCAAGCACGTGACTTGGCACCGCGCGAACAACGCGGGTACCTACGATCTCCTGGTGGATGATCTAGGCCCAGCGGGGCTTGAGGTCGAGTGCAAGTCGATCTCTGACAATAAGGGGCGGCGCATCCATCGACTGGATGCACTGAACTTCTGGGGAGAGGTTTGGACGGACATCTCCTCGGTCGCGCAGCACCTGCAATCCGGCATGGCGGTCGTGTTGACGGCGCCGTATCGGCTGCCGGCTGAACCTGAGCAGCGGGCATCGCTGGCGAGGGAAGTTGTCTCCCAAGTTGTGGCTGGCACCGGTGCCAGGCTGAGCGACGGATCCGATCTGCGTGTGCAGAACTTCGATCCGGACCCACTCAAGGCAGCCATCGAAGGCGATCGTCAGGCCGTGCGCACGGCCATCGATGTGGCAACCGGAACGACCAACCGGGAAGCAGCGCTGTATGGAACCCCTGCCGGAGGGATGCTTGCCTTCGTGATGCAAAGTGCTGTCGATGACGATGTCTTGGACCAAGTGTTCGCCACCCTCATCGACTCGGCATCGCGGCAGTTCACGGGGCAGCGTGGTGCCTTGTTCTGGGTCGCGTTGCAGGGAATCGATGCCGATCAGCTGATGTCGGTTCACGAGCAAGACAGTGATCCCGGCCAGCGACCGACGGGGCTACGGCTGGGCGTCAGCAACTTCCTGATCAACGCCCCTGATCACATCGTCGGCGTCGTCTTCGGCAGTCGGAGCGGGCTTCACCCAACGGTAGAAGGCAATACGGACATGGGCGGAGCGACAAACTTCTTCTTAAAGGACGAGAGCCCGTTCTGGCACGAAAGCTTCAGACAGCCGCTCAGGGGATCCGGCGGCATCGCCCAGGCCTAGAAGAAGGTCCACCTCGGGCGGGCGGACCGCTTGACAGGCCTAGCTCTAGGCTTCATCGCCGCGGCGACGTCCAACGACGGCTCGCCGTCCGGCTGCGCACGTGGGAGCGCTGGCGGCCAACAGCGTCATTCGCTGCGGAATCGCAGTTCCGCCATTCGTGTGCCCAGCTTCGAAACCCCTCTCTCTCAGCCGCCGTTTCCCCGAGACACCGACCGGGCCGCCGCTGACCATGGGGCGTGCTTCTCTCCACCCCACCCGGCCCCGATAGCCACCGTCCCGCCCCGCCGCCTTCTGCGGCGCACCGCGCTTCGCCGTGGCGCCGCCTCGTCGCCTGCATCACCGCCGCCTGCTTCCTGACAACGCAGACCGCCGCCGTGGCCGGCCCGCACGAGGAGGGGGTCGCCGCCGGCCAGGCCGCGAACCCGATTGCCCGCGGCAACGTCACCACCCCGGGCGCCACCGCCGTGGTGCCGGGCTACACGACCACCCCTCCCGAGCGCAGCTACTACCGCCAGCCCAACCTGTCGTCGCAGGGCAGCGCGAGGCTCTCTGCATGTGCGCTGACCCCCACCGACCCGCTCTGCCAGGCGCAGCGCGGCGCCTTCTCCTCAGCCAACACGCCGCGCCCGACGATCGGCGCCGATGACCCTGCTGTGGTTGCAGCGCGCGCGATCGGCCGTACGCCATCGGCCGAGCTGGGCAGCCTGGCCGCCTACTACAGCGGTTGCACCACCACGGTCACCCCGGTGCCCGCCGGCATGCAGCCACGCAGCTGCCTGCGCTACGTCGGCGTCGGCAACTACAGCTGCAGCCGAAGCCTGACCGTCAACACGACGCGGACCACCAGCTGCAACCCGGGCGACTGGTTCGCCCATGCGGCCTCCGGCCGCACGGGCCTGGACGTCCAGTGTCTGCCCGACCGCGCCGTCACCGCGCAGCACTTTCGCGTCACCCAGGACGGCAATCCGCTCAGCTTCTTCGACGTGGACATGACGACGCCGGTCGTCTTCCCACAGATCGTGTCGGTCCTCGACACCACCTACTCGATGATCGACGGCCAGCCCATCCGCACGGCCGTCTGGGTGGCTGACAAGAGCTGCAGCGGATCGACCTGCAGCCTGACTGCGATGGTGGCCCCGGAGCGCGCCGAGGTCTGTACCGGTGGCGGCGACTCCGGCTACAGCTGCACCAGTGTCGATCCCTTCCTCAAGGTCTACGCGGCCTGCCGCGCCGGCACGCAGAGCGGCGACAACATCCAGGACACCGTCTGCCAGGGCGACAGCGGCTGCACCACCACCGCCCTGGACGGCACGAAGTGCTACGCGCCCGCTCCCGGCTGGACTCCCTACGCCGGCATCGACATCACCGGCGCCGTGGGCGGCTACTACTGGAACATCGACGCCGACCGGGCGGTGATCGGCTGGGCGCCCAACCCCGCCTTCGGCCCGATTCCGACGATGCGGCTGTCCTACACGCGGCCAGCCACCACCGTCACCGAGACCGACCGCTGGGACGACCAGTGTCCGAGCCTGGACGCCGGTGGCCGCTGCACCACGACCACGCCCGCCGTCTGCACCGATGGCCCGGCGACCAAGGTCGTCGACGGCGTGGCCGTCACCCGCGACTGCTGGGAGTACCGGAGCACCATGTCGTGCAGCGGCGGCGCGTCGGCCGACCAGTGCGCACCGCTGGTGGCAGCAGGCTGCACGCCGCAGACGTCGACCTGTCGGCAGACCAACGCCATCACTGGCGTGTGCGAGGTGTTCGAGGACGGCTACAGCTGCCCCGTGCCGGCCGAGACCGTCACCACCACCAGCAATTGCCCGACGAACGTCTTCTGCCTGAGCGGCAACTGCTTCGACATCGGCGCGCCGAACGACCCCGACTTCGCGCGCAGCATGTCGATGCTCGAGGCCGGGCGCGAGGCGGGCATCTACCTCGACGCCGACCGCATGCAGGTCTTCAAGGGCGAGGAGAACCGCTGCCGCGACCGCCTGCTGAAGAACTGCTGCTATGCCGACGGCGCCGGCGCCGGCATGACGAACCAGAGCATCTTCGGCGGCGGCTCGCGCCTGGTCTTCGACGTGCTGATGAACTCGCAGAACCAGCAGTTCATCTACCAGGGCATCTCGGCGCTGCTGATGGGCGGCGGCTTTAGCGGCACGTTCACGACCTACGGCGTGACGGTGGCGGTCAACGGCGCCGCCCTGCCCGCCGGATCGGTGGCCGTGTATGCCGGCGACAGCCTGGTCGTGGCCTTCGACCCGTGGACGCTGGCCATCGCGGTGATCATCTACATCGTCCTCTCGATGATGTCCTGCAACGAGGACGAGGGGAAGCTGGCGATGAAGGAAGGCGCCAGGCTGTGCCACACGATCGGCACCTGGTGCTCATCCTGCTTCCGGGTCCTGGGCGTGTGCGTGTCCTGCGTCGAGCACACCACCTCGAAGTGCTGCTTCAACTCGATGCTGGCCCGCATCGTCAATGAACAGGGCCGCGCGCAGATCGGCAAGGGCTGGGGCGGTGCGCAGAACGCCGACTGCTCCGGCTTCACCGTCGCGCAGCTGCAGACGCTCAACTTCGCGGCGATGGACCTGTCGGAGTTCTACGCGTCGCTGGTGCCAACCCTGCCGAACATCAACGCGCTGCAGGCCGGCAGCGCCAGCCGAGTTCCTACCTGCTACTACGGCCAGGGGAAGTGCCAATGAAGGCCATCACCGTTCTGGTCGGCGCCGCCTGCGCCTTGTTCGTCAGCGCTGCCATGGCTCAGGAACGACTGCCAGTCCGCGATGCCAAGCAGCTGATGCTGTCGGCCCTGGACGCACCCGACGGCAAGGCCCACGGGGTCCTGGTCGGTGAGGTCGCCGACGCGATCTCGAAGCGCTTCAACGCCACGACGCCGATCTACATCGACGTGAGCACCGAGAAGCGCTACGCCGAGCCCGGCTGCAGTCGCCTGAACGTGCGCTTCTGGCAAGACGGCGTGCAGCTGCCCAACTACGGCGCCGGCGGCGTGCAGTCACCGCGGCGGCAGACCATCGACTTCGGCATCAACTACTGCCGCGACGGCCAGCCGCCGCGGTCACTGTCGTGAGGCTGCGCCCATGACGCTGCGCCGCCGTGCCTCTCGCCAAGCTGGGCTCGCACTCTGCCTCGTTGTCATGCTCGGCAGCGGGACGATCGTCCTTGCGCAGCCGCAGGACCCCGGACGGCCGTACTGGTCCGACAACTGGCGCGGCTGGCACTTCTACGAGGAGCCGGAGATCCCACCGCCCGAGCCACCAGCTTCCGCACCGCGGCAGGCCGCACCGGCATCGAGCGCCGCCACTGCACCTCGGCGCTTGCCTGCCAGGCCACCGGAGATCGTCGAGTTCGAGCGCCTGCAGAAGGCCCTCGAGGAGCGCCGGCACATCGCCATCATGCGGCCGACCGAAGCCAACGTACGCCGCTAGTCGCGCGCATCCACCTTCGCCGACGTGGCGCAGCGCATCGCTTGGGCCAGCCCCGAGCTCGACCCCACGCTCCAGGGACGCCCGGTGAACGCGAAGGCCCTGGAGGTGTTCGACCAGGTTCAGACGGCCCAGCGCAGCCAGTCCATCAGCGCCCTGGGCCGCGACCACGTCCTGTTCTTCTTCTTCCGCGGCGACTGCCCCTACTGCCATGCCTTCGCGCCAACGCTCGAGGCCTTCCAGTCCCGTCACGGCATCAAGGTGATCGCAATCAGCGTCGACGGTGGTCCGATCCCCGGCTTCGCGGACGCCCGGCGAGACAACGGCATCGCCACCACGCTGCGAGTGAGCCAGGTTCCGGCTGTCTACCTCGCCCAGCCCTTCACCGGGAAGATCACCCCGATCGGTTTCGGCGTGCTGTCCGAGGCGCAACTGGTGGAGCGCATCTCGATGGTCGCGGCCTCGCCCGACAGCGCCGCCACACCGTTCCTGGGCGCGACTGGCGGCCTGCAGGCCCGGGCCCGCTTGACCAATCAGCGCTGATGCGGTGAGCCCGCACCGGCGCAGGCAGAAATCCAAAGGAGCCCCTGATGAAGCGTATCGACGCCGACCGGTCCCTGCACCGCGCTGCGGTGGTCGCCCTGTGCTGCTCCGCTCGAGGTGAACAACATGTTCAACAGCCTGGGCGCCATCGGCAACTACACCGCACCCGGCGCGTTCCGCGGGCAGACCTTCAACACCTACACCGGGGGCAGCCTGTTCATGCGGGCACCGAACAAGGTCTACCAGCTCGCGGCGATTCAGTTTCCGAGCGCCCGCGCCGGCTGCGGCGGCATCGACGTTTTTGGCGGCTCCTTCTCGCACATCTCGGCGGCCGAGTTCAAGAACATGCTGCGCAACATCACGGCCGCGCTGCCGGGCATTGCCTTCCAGCTGGCGCTGGAGTCTGTCTCGCCGCTGCTGGGCGGGCTGACCAAGTGGGCCAAGGGTCTGGAGACCTGGATCAACAACGCGCGCATCAATTCCTGCGAGACCGCAAAGGCGATCGTCAGCACCGCCGCCGAGGCGGCGGGCTTCAGCTCGCAGGAGGCCTGTTCGGACCTGGCTATCGAGATGGGCCTGGAGACCGATCGGGACGCTGCGCGCCGCCGCTGCGCGACCGACCGGCCCAGCATCCTGGCTTCGGCCCGATCGTCGGGCGACGCGAACATCCGCAACAAGGCGCCCTTCGTCGGCAACCTGACCTGGAAGGCGCTTCAGCGCACTGGCACCTACCTCGACGACCAGGAGCGCGAGCTCATCATGAGCATCGTCGGCACGGTGATCTTCTACCCCGAGGATGCGGCGCGCGACCCCGAACCCGTGGCGCCGACGATCACCTCGATCAGCCAGCTGCTGTACGGCCAGGCGGCGGGCACCGGCACCAACGTCACGCAGCACCTGCTCCGGTGCAACAACTACACCGACTGCGACGTGGTGACGCTGAACACCAGCTACACCCACACGCCTTTTACCGCCCGGGTCGAGACGCGCACGGCGATCCCGAACAACTCGGCCGAGGTCGGCTTCGTCAACCAGACCACCGAGCCGGTCTACAAGATGCTCTCGATCGGCGCGACGATCCCCGGTTCCGGACTGTCCGACAGCCTGATCGCCCAGTACCGCGACGTGATCGCGGCCGACTACGCCTACGTCTTCCTGGAGCGAAACCTGCGCGTGGGCATGGCGGCGCTGGACAAGGACTACACGCTGCAGCAAACCCAGCGGGATCGCGCCAACCTGGTGAGGCAGCGCGCCCAGGCCATGCTGCTGCAGTTGTCGCAGGAGAAGAACCTGCTGTACCAGAAGGTCGGCTCGTTCCGGGCGGTGTCCAGCCACCTGGAGCAGCTCGAGCGGCAGCTGCGGTCGAGCATGCCCCAGCACGTGATGGACATGCTGGGGCAGCAGGCGGCCTTCCAGGCCCGCTGACATATCGGGCGGCAGGACCGATTCCGCGGGCACCGCGCCAGCAACCCGGAGGCAGGCCAATCCCCTGGAGCGACGCATGTGGGAGATCTACGCCTACCAGAACGCCGACAGCCTGTTCGGCATCTTCAACGCTGCGGCAGCCATCCACGGCTCCGGCGACTACATGGCGGCTGTCGCCGCCGTGGCCTTCTGCGGGTTCATCGCGGCGCTGGTGGCCTACGCCTTCGCGCCCGAGAAGCTGCAGGGCTGGAAGTGGCTTGCCACGGTGCTTCTGGTGTTCTCCGTCCTCATCGTGCCGCGGGTGACCGTGGGCGTCGTCGACAAGACCGGCGGATCCGCCGTCAAAGTGGTGGCCAACGTGCCGTTCGGCGTGGCCTTCCTCGGCAGCGTCACCAGCACGGTTGGGCACACGCTCACAGGCCTGTTCGAGACTGCCTTCCAGGTCATCCCGGGTGTCGGCGCCCTGCCGAGCGAACTGAGCTACGAGAAGAACGGCCTGATGTTCGGCAACCGCCTCATCCGGGAGACCGGCGGCGTCGCCTTCCAGGATCCGAACTTCCGCACGGACCTGGTCAACTTCATCCACAACTGCACGATGTACGACCTGATCGACGGCACGGTCGATCCGGGCACGTTCTCGAGTTCGGACGACGTGTGGGCGCTGATGGCGTCGCCCAACCCGGCCCGCTTCACGACCTTGACCAGCGCCGGCGGCTCGATCACCGTCGACACCTGCCCGAACGCCTACACGAACCTCAACGGCCGGCTTCCGGCGCAGCTGACTCGCATCCAGGGCAAGCTGGCGTTCCAGCTGAATCCGACGCTACCAGCTGCGGCCGCCAACGCCGCCATCGCCGGACAGATCCAGCAGGCCTACCTGAAGAACAGCATCGCGACCGCGGCCGCGACGGCGGCCGACCTGATCCGCCAGAACGCAGTGCTGAATGCGATCAACGACACCAGCAACATCATCGGTCAGAAGGTGAACGACCCGGCGGCCATGGTGCTGGCCGTCGGACGGGCGCAGTCCGTGGCGCAGCAGAACGCGGCCTGGCTGAACGCCGGCAAGGTCGCCGAGCAGGCGCTGCCCGTGTTCCGCAACGTGATCGAGGCCATCACCTACGCGCTGTTCCCCCTCCTCGTCCTGCTGATGCTGCTGACCAGCGGGCGCGAGACCATGCTGGCCTTCAAGGGCTATGCCGCGGTGCTGATCTGGATCCAGCTCTGGCCGCCGCTGTATGCCGTGCTCAACTACATGGCATCGATCTACGCCGCCTACGACCTCGCGGCGGCGGCTGACCTGGGCAGCGGTGTCAAGGCCCTGTCACTGCAGACGGCATCGACGATCTACTCCCGGGCGATCTCCGGCGAGGCCGTGGTCGGCTACCTGGCCATAAGCATCCCGTTCATCGCCTGGGCGGCGCTCAAGCGGATGGAGACCTTCGGCACCGCGCTGGTGGGCGGTCTCTCGGGGCTGCAGTCGATGGTGGCCGGCGCCACGGCAGGTGCCGCCGCGGGCAATCTGAGCATGGGCAATGTCTCGATGGACCAGATCCGGCTCGCACCGAACCGGACGTCCGCGTTCATGAGCAACTGGCAGAACGACATCAGCGGCAACACCTTCTCGTCAAACATGCTGACCGGCCGGACCGCCGTCAGCCTGCTGCGCAACCAGGGCTACGCGTCCCGGGTCGTCTCGATGCGCGTGAGCGAGCAGGACGTGCAGGACGCCAGCCGTCAGGTCGACGCAGCTCGCACCGAGGCCGTTGCCGCAAGCTCCGAACGTTCGACGGTGCTCTCCGAGGCGTTCACCAAGGGCTTGGCAAAGCTGAAGTCATCGCGGAGCAGCACGGGATCGACATCCAGCAGCTTCGAGCAGTTGGGGCAGACACTGAACCGCCTTGACCAGATCACGAGGAGCGTCGCCGACAGCACGGGGATGAGCCAGTCGCAAGTCGCACGAATCGCTTTCGGCGCCTCTGGTCATCTCGGTGTCTCCACACCAGTTGCCGGCGCTCGAGCAACTGCCAACGCAGAGAAGGGATACCTGGCGGGGCTTTCGGCAGACCAGCAGAGGGTACTGGGCGCCTTGACCTCGGAGCAGTTGGCCGAGTTCAAGCAGTTCGGCGACCGAGTGTCCCGCGACACAAGCTTCGCGTCGGTTGTCGCATCTGACGCCCGCGAGGCACGTGAACTGTCTTCACGCTTGAACTCGAGCTCTACCCGGAGTTCGCGCGCCGAGGCCGGTCTCTCAGATCGGAGCGCCTATGCGGAGCGCGTGAGCGCAGCCTATGAACGGGGTGAGGTGATCGCGCTCGACATTGCCCAGGACCCGCACAACCTCGCCATGTTCACACGGTACGCCGAGCAGTACGGTGGCACGAGTGCCGCCGCCCGTGCCCTGATGGAGGCCGAGCTTGCCAGGCAGTCACTCGGACCGAACCGGACCCTCTCTGACGGTACTGCCGTGCCGCTGTCTTTTGAGTCCGTCAGGACGCAACATGCGCGGCAGGTCAATCAGCTGGCCGAGGGCCCAGATATCGAGAGCGTGAAACGCACTGGCGATGCTGCAGTCGCTCGCCAGCCCGGTCTGCCATCTGGCGCTGTACCTCCACCGAGCGCGCCCGGCACAGTCCGTGACGCAGTTTCACGGCGCGGCCAGGCGATCCGCGAAGGTGTTCAGCAACAGAGCGGCGCGTTGAACTCGGCTGCCGACGCCGGGCGAAGCGAGGATGGAACCTTGGTTGCAGGGCAATCACTGCTCAAGCGCGCCGCCAAGCAAGTAGCTGCGGATGCCAAGGAGTCCGCCGAGGGCGCTGCCGACGCAGTGAAGGACCTGCTGCAGCGAAGGTAGTCAGGCCAGCCGGTCCGGATCGTGGATGTGCTGATCCGGCGGCGGCGATGGTGGCTTCATGAGCGGCGGGTGACCCCTGTCCCGCCAGTAGTTGGCTGCGATGTCGGCCGTCGAAGTTCCCATCCCAGGAATGGAGCCTTCCAGCTCCGGACGACGCTTGATGCCGGATCGATGAGTCAGCGCACCTCCCACCGCGGCTCCGACCAGTGCGCCGATCAGGGACAGGACGACTCGCGTGGCCCAATCGTCCTTCATGGAGGCCAGCAGGCCGGCTGCGCAGCCAAGTAGAACGAGCGCAAGGAAGACGGTCTTTCGCATAGAGGTCGTGCCAGTCCAAGACGGAACCAGTGCCCTGGCGCAGCGTACTACTCCATCTACCGCACAGCCAGAGATCTGTTTCAAGTTGCGACGCTGTGACCCAGACTAGACGTTGGCAGGAGTCGAGTCTCTTGCTTCAGCGACTGTCGATCCATGGAGGGCAGCTTGAGCGACCCTGTCTATCTGATCCGCGAGGTACTGAAGCGCGCGCCGCCGCTCGTCAGCCATCTCGTGATGGTGATACGCGGCCGTCACCTTGTTTCGCTCGGCATGCGCCAGTAGCAACTCGACCACCTCGCGGCTGAATCCATGCTCCCGAAGCAAGGTCGCTGCCGTGCCTCTGGTTCCGTGGGGCGAGAAGTCCGGAACGCCGAAGTCGAGTCGCTTGAAGAAGTGGTTCAGCGTAGCTTCGCCGAGCGGCACTGCGGCACGAAGCACCGACGGGAACACGTAGGCCTGCGGCTCCGACGCGAATGCCTTCAGCAGCCCGAGGAGTTCGAGTGCCTGTCGGGAAAGGTAGACACGGTGCGGCGCCTTCATCTTCATACGCTCGGCCGGGATGTCCCACTGGGCCCGCTCGAGGTCGAACTCGCGCCACCGGGCTCGCAGCACCTCTGACTTGCGGCACATCGTGTACATGAGCATCCGGGTGGCAGCGATGGTCACGAAGTGCGCGCCTTGTTTCGCCACCGACCGCCAGAAGGCTCCTAGTTCTGGCTCGGTCAGATGCCGGTGGTGCTCGGCAGCAGGCACCTCGATGACGCCTCGCAGTGGCAAGGCCGGGTTGACCTCGACGAGCAGCTTCTGGATCGCGTAGTTGTAGATCTGCTGGATGTGTTGCCTGACGCCTTCCGCTGTCTTCGGCGTGGCTCTCCTAGCCTCGATGATCTCCAGGACGTCCGCCGGCCGAACGGCGCTGAGTGGCTTGCTGCCGATCTCAGGCCACACGAACCTCTCCAGTCTTGACTCGACCTGGCGTCGGTAGGTCTCCGATTTGGTCGCCAAGCGCTCTCGGATCCAGCGGCGCGAGAACGACTCGAAATCGTCGCCAGCCGCTCGGGCTTCTGCAGATCGCTCGCGCCGTGCACTCTCTTGCTGCCGGCGGGCATCGAGCGGGTCGATGCCGCGCTCAAGCATCGCCCGCATCTCAAAGTGCCTCTCTCGAGCATCGGCGACGCCGACCTCCGGGAACTTCCCGATCGTGATCTCTCGGCGGCTTCCGCCAAATCGGTACTGGTAGCGCCAAGTCTTCAGCCCTGCGGCGCTGACCTCGACGAACAAGCCCCCACCGTCAGTGAGCTTATACAGTCGTGAGCGCGGCTTCGCGCTGCTGATCCGGGTTGGGGTCAGGGAGTAGTTGCAGAGTCTCATCCAGGGTCTCACAAGGGCAGTTGGCGGCCCCTCCAAATGGAGGAATTTGGAGGGTTTTTCTCCTCTCCACCCGCCTATAGGTACGCCAAAAGGGCGGGATTTCGTGGTCTGCCGTGAGACGTGCTGAAAAGACGAAGCCCCTGATTTCTTCAACAAAATCAGGGGCTTACGGGGCGTCATGAGACGCCGTGGAGCGAGATCACATGTGGTCGATCATCACCTGCCCGAAGCCCGAGCAGGAGACCTGGGTGGCGCCGTCCATCAGGCGTGCGAAGTCGTAGGTGACGCGCTTGCTCTGGATCGCGCGCTCCATGCTGGCGATGATGAGGTCGGCGGCCTCGGTCCAGCCCATGTGGCGCAGCATCATCTCGGCGGAGAGGATCTCCGAGCCCGGGTTGACGTAGTCCTTGCCTGCGTACTTGGGCGCCGTGCCGTGGGTGGCTTCGAACATGGCGACGCTGTCGCTCAGGTTGGCGCCGGGCGCGATGCCGATGCCGCCGACCTGCGCGGCCAGCGCGTCCGAGATGTAGTCGCCGTTGAGGTTGAGCGTGGCGATCACCGAGTACTCCGCCGGACGCAGCAGGATCTGCTGCAGGAAGGCATCGGCGATGGCGTCCTTGACCACGATGTCCCTGCCCGTCTTCGGGCTCTTGAAGCTGCACCAGGGGCCGCCGTCGACCTCGACCGCGCCGAACTCGCGCTGCGCCAGCGCATAGCCCCAGTCGCGAAAGCCACCCTCGGTGAACTTCATGATGTTGCCCTTGTGCACGAGGGTCACGCTGGGCTTGTCGTTGTCGATGGCGTACTGGATGGCCTTGCGCACCAGGCGCTCGGTGCCCTCGCGGCTCACCGGCTTGATGCCGATGCCGGAGCTGCCGGGGAAGCGGATCTTGCTGACGCCCATCTCCTCGATCAGGAACTTGATGACCTTGCGGGCCTGCTCGCTCTGAGCCTCCCACTCGATGCCGGCGTAGATGTCCTCCGAGTTCTCGCGGAAGATCACCATGTTGGTCTTCTCCGGTTCCTTCACCGGGCTCGGGACGCCCTTGAAGTACTGGATCGGACGCAGGCAGACGTAGAGGTCCAGTTCCTGGCGCAGCGCGACGTTGAGCGAGCGGATGCCGCCGCCCACCGGCGTCGTCAGCGGGCCCTTGATCGACACCACGTACTCGCGCACGAGATCCAGCGTTTCCTGCGGCAGCCAGACGTCCGGGCCGTAGACGCGCGTCGACTTCTCGCCGGCATAGACCTCCATCCAGTGGATCCTGCGCTTGCCGCCGTAGCTCTTCTCGACCGCCGCGTCGACGACCTTCAGCATCACCGGCGTGATGTCCAGGCCGGTGCCGTCGCCCTCGATGTAGGGAATGATGGGATGGTCCGGGACCTGGAGCGAGAAGTCGGCGTTGACGGCGATCTTCTGCCCGCCCTCGGGCACCTTCACATGCTGGACCATGACGGGAGTCTCCAATGACCGCGGCGCGAGCGCCGCCTGAATCGATGGCGAATTCTAGGCGAGCGCCCCTGCGCCGACCGGCGCCGCGGGCCGCCTGCGCGACTCGTGGCAAGCGTCAGAAACCGCAGTACGCCACCACCTGGTGCCAGGCGCCCGCGAACAGCGCGAAGAACGCCGCCGCCGCCAGCATGACCCCGGCCAGGCGCACGCCGGCGGTGCCCGACATCAGCGCCGTCGGATGGGCGCCCAGGCGCCGCCACAGCCACGGCGCCGCGGTGAGCCCGAAGCCGCTGGCCAGCGCGAACACGAGCATCACGCCAGCGCCGGCGGCGGGCGTGTCGGCCAGCGCCGCGACGAGGATCGCCGACTGCAGCAGCCCGCACGGCCAGGCCACCCACAGCATCCCGGCCAGCCCGGCGTGCGCGTGCCCGCTGAGCCCGCGCCCGCGCGCGCGCGCCGCCAGGGCATCGCCACCACGGCCCATGCGCTCGAGCCAAGCCGGCTGGCGCCCGACGACCGCCAGCCACAGCCCGAGCGCGAACGCGGCCCCATGCACGAGGCTCCACAAGGGCCTGAAGAGCGGGCTCACACCGCCCAGCAACGCCAGCGCGTTGACGCTGGCCGCGGCCAGCGCGCCGGCGGCGGCGTAGCCGGCGGCGCGGGCGGCATGAAAACTGATCTGCACCGCTGCACCACGGCCGCCCGTGACCGCGGCGCAGGGCGCAGCGCACATCGCCACGCAGTGCGGTGCGCCGGCCAGGCCCAGCGCCAGGGCACTGGCGTAGAGCGCGGCGTCCAGAGCGCCCTGCCCTGCCTCAGATGATGCGCGAGAAGCGCTCGCGCATCTTGTCGGCCTGCAGATGGCGATCGAAGGTCATCGCCACGCCACGCACGAAGAACCAGCCGGCTGCCGTGACCTGGATGGCATCGTCACTGAGCTCCACCAGCCCGCCCTCGGCCAGCGGCTGCAGCGCGGCGAGCTCGGTGGCGAAGTACTCGCGCATCTTGATCAGGTGGGCGAGCTCGATCGACTCGAACGCCACCCGGCCCTGGCACATGATGGCCATGATGACCGCGCGGCGCACGAGGTCGTCGCGCGTCAGCGCCAGGCCGCGCACGACCGCGAATTCGCCGCGCCGGATGGCGTCGTAGTACTCGGGCAGCGTCTTCGCGTTCTGGCTGTAGGTCGCCCCCATGCGGCCGATGCCCGAGACGCCGAGCGCGATCAGGTCGCAGTCGGGCTGCGTGCTGTAGCCCTGGAAGTTGCGGTGCAGCCGCCCCTGCCGCTTGGCCACCGCCAGCGCGTCCTCGGGCAGCGCGAAGTGGTCCATGCCGATGTAGGTGTAGCCGCTGTCGATGAAGCCGGCGATCGCCGCCCCGAGCATGCGGATGCGGTTCTCCGACGGCGGCAGGTCGCCCTCGGCGATGCGCCGCTGCGGCTTGAAGCGTCCAGGCAGGTGTGCGTAGGCATAGAGCGCGATGCGGTCCGGGCGCAGCTCGCACACCTGCTCGATGGTGCGTGCGAACGACTCCGGCGTCTGCTTGGGCAGGCCGTAGATGAGATCGGCGTTGATCGACTGGTACTTCTGCTCGCGCGCGGCCAGCACCAGGTCGCGCACGCTCTCGTAGGACTGCACGCGGTGCACGGCCACCTGCACGGCCGGGTCGAAGTCCTGCACGCCGAAGCTGATGCGGTTGAAGCCCATGCGCGCGAGGCTGCCCAGGCGCTCGGGCGTGGCGGTGCGCGGGTCGACCTCGATCGAGACCTCGGCCTCGGGCACGAGCTTGAACTCGCGCCGCAGCACGGTCATCAGCCCGTCCAGTTCCTCGTCGCTGAGGAAGGTGGGCGAGCCGCCGCCGAAGTGCAGCTGCGAAACCGGCTTGCCGCGGCCGATGAGCTCGACGTGCAGCTCGATCTCGCGCGCCAGCACCTCGATGTACTCGCGGCCGCGCTCGTGATGCTTGGTGATGATCTTGTTGCAGGCGCAGTAGTAGCAGACCTGCTCGCAGAACGGAATGTGCAGGTAGAGCGACAGCGGCGGCACGCCGCCGACCATCGCGCCTTCGGCACGCTGGCGCAGCGCCTGCGCATACTCTGCAGGACCGAAGGCCTCGACGAAGCGATCCGCCGTGGGGTAGGAGGTGTAGCGCGGCCCGGGGACGTCGAGCCGGCGGAGCAGGGACTCCGGAATGTCCATGAAGCAGAGGTGAAGCGGAAAAGTGGAGAGGAAGAGGAAGCGGCGACGGGAACGGCGAACGAAACGGCGAGGGAGACCCGGACGGAGTCGGTTGGCCGACTCTGCCAAACTGCGAGCGGACCCCCTTGATGAGCCTCAAGCGTTCGGGGCATCATCGGATCAACGATAATCCTTGATCTAGGTTCAGCGCGGAGCCGGGAAGGTCCGACCCTTGCGCCGATATGTCCGGCTCTTCTTGCGTGGCTTCACCCATGACCCAGACCGCTGCAGGCATCAAGCTCGAGCCCTTCAAGGTGGCCTGTGCGAGCTGCAACCTGCGCGAGCTGTGCCTGCCGATGGGCATGTCCACCGACCAGCTCGACCGCCTGACGACGATGGTGGCGACCAAGCGCCCGGTATCCCGCGGTGACACGCTCTTTCGCGCCGGCGACGCCTTCCAGTCGCTGTACGCGGTGCGCACGGGCTTCTTCAAGACCTGCGTCTCGTCGGAGGACGGGCGTGACCAGGTCACCGGCTTCCAGATGGCCGGCGAGTTGCTGGGGCTGGACGGCATCGGCACCGAGAAGCACACCTGCGACGCGGTGGCGCTCGAGGACTCGCAGGTCTGCGTCATCCCCTATTTCCAGCTCGAGGACCTGAGCCGCGAGTTCACCGACCTGCAGCGCCAGTTCCACAAGATCATGAGCCGCGAGATCGTGCGCGACCACGGCGTCATGCTGCTGCTGGGGAGCATGCGCGCCGAGGAACGGCTGGCCGCCTTCCTGCTCAACCTCACGCAACGCCTGCGCACGCGCGGCTTCTCGGCGACGTCGCTGGTGCTGCGCATGACGCGCGAGGAGATCGGCAGCTACCTCGGGCTCAAGCTCGAGACGGTGAGCCGCACCTTCTCCAAGTTCCAGGACGATGGCATCCTCGAAGTCAAGCAGCGGCAAATCCGCGTGCTCGACCCGACGGCCCTGCAGGCGCTGGTGAACAGCAGTTCGGCCTGACGACGACGTCCCGCGGCGGGCTTGCGGCTCAGCGCTGCGGCTCGTCGGGCGTCGCGGCATGGTTGCGCGCCTTGAGCGCCGGCGCGTCCGCGCTGCGGCGCGCGCGCGCATCCTGGTCCAGCACGTCGTCGGCCCCCTGCAGCGCGATCAAGCCCGTGACGATTCCCGCCACGACCACAGCCAACGGCCCGCCGACCACGAGCCACATCACGCCGGTGCGCCACCAGGGTTGATCGGCATCGGGATGCAGGGGCTGGCGGAGGTGGTGCTTGCTCATGGTCGGATCCGGGCCCGTGAAGGCGCGCAAAGGTGGCAGCTTACTGCGCCGCGAGCCTCGTCGTCTGCGACAGGCTCCAGACATAGGCGGCGAGCACGTGCACCTGCTCGGGCGACAGGCGCGAGGCCTGCGGCGGCATGAGGTTGTTGCGGCCGTTCGTGATGGCGGCCACGACGGCCTCTTCGCCCCAGCCGTGCAGCCACACCTTGTCGGTCAGGTTGGGCGCGCCGAGCGCCTGGTTGCCCTTGCCGTCGGCGCCATGGCAGGCGGCGCAGGTGACGAACTTGTCCTTGCCGAGCTGGGCGGCGACCGAGTTGTGCGGGCTGCCCGAGAGGCTGAGCACGTAGTGCGCGACGTTGCGCACGTCGGCGGCGGTGCCGACGGCCTGCGCCATCGGCGGCATGACGCCGTTGCGGCCATGGGTGATCGTCTCCTTGATCGTCTCCAGCGAACCGCCGTAGAGCCAGTCGCCGTCGGTCAGGTTGGGGAAGCCCTTGCTCCCGCGGCCATCGGCGCCGTGGCAGGTGCTGCAGTTGTTGGCAAACAGCCGCTCGCCGATGGCCATCGCCTGCGCGTCCTGGGCCAGTTCCGCTGCGGCCATCGGCTGAAAGCGCGCGTAGAGCGGCGCCATCGCCGCGCGCGCCTTCTCCATCTCCGCCTGGTGCTGCCCGGTGCTGGTCCAGTTCAGGCCGCCGGCGTAGCTGCCCAGGCCCGGGTAGATCGCCAGGTACACGCCGCCGAAGGCCACGGTGAGGATGAACAGCCAGACCCACCAGCGCGGCAGTGGATTGTTGAGCTCGCGCAGGTCCTCGTCCCAGACATGGCCGGTCGTGTTGTCCGTGGCCATCACCTTGCGCCTGCTGGCGATCGCCAGCAGCACCAGGCAGCCCACCAGCCCGGCGATGGTGACCCCTGCGATGTACAGCGACCAGCCGCCGCTGACGAAATCGCTCATTGCTTTTCTCCTCCGTTTGCGGGGGCACTCCGGGACTCCATGAAGGGCAGCTGCGCCGCCTCCTCGAAGCCACGCCGCCTGCGGGCCGACCAGGCCCAGGCGACGATGCCGAGGAAGACCAGCAGGCTCAGCACGGTGACCAGCGAGCGCGCGTCGTTCACGTCCATGTCCGGCTCCTCGTTCCTACTTGACCGCCGTACCCAGCATCTGCAGGTAGGCGACGACCGCGTCGAGCTCCGTCCTGCCCTTGACCTCGTCGCCGGCCTGCTCGATCTGCTCGTCGCTGTAAGGCACGCCCAGGCGCCGCAGCGTGCGCAGCTTGGGCGCCATCTCGGCCGGGTCCAGCGCGGCGCGCTCGAGCCAGGCGTAGGCGGGCATGTTCGACTCAGGCACCAGGTCGCGCGGGTTGATGAGGTGAAGGCGGTGCCACTCGTCGCTGTACTTGCCGCCCACGCGCTGCAGGTCCGGGCCGGTGCGCTTGCTGCCCCACAGGAACGGCCGGTCGTAGACGAACTCGCCGGCCTTGCTGTAGCTGCCGTAGCGCAGCGTCTCGGAGCGGAACGGCCGCACCATCTGCGAGTGGCAGTTGACGCAGCCTTCGCGGATGTAGATGTCGCGGCCGGCGAGTTGCAGCGCCGTGTAGGGCTGGACGTTCTCCAGCGGCTGCGTGGTCGAGCGCTGGAAGAACAGCGGCACGATCTCGACCAGGCCACCGACGGAGACCGTCAGCAGCACGAGCACGATCATGAGGAAGTTGTTGGTCTCGATCTTCTCGTGACCGACGGGAGCAGGGTTGGCCATGACTGTGTGTTCTCCGTCTGCGGGATCAGGCGTGCGCCGCGACCATCGGGATCGGCGCCTCCACGACCTTGCCGTTGCGCATCGTCATCACCACGTTCCAGCCCATCAGCAGCATGCCGGTGAGGTAGAGCAGGCCGCCGGCCAGGCGGATCACGTAGAAGGGGAAGGTCGCCTTCACGCTCTCGACGAAGCTGTAGACGAGCGTGCCGTCGGGGTTGATGGCGCGCCACATCAGGCCCTGCATGACGCCGGCGATCCACATCGCGGCGATGTAGAGCACGATGCCGATGGTGGCGATCCAGAAGTGCAGCTCGACCGCGCGCATGCTGTACATCTGCTTGCGCCCGAACATGCGCGGGATCAGGAAGTACATCGAGCCGATCGAGATCATGCCGACCCAGCCCAGCGCCCCGCTGTGCACGTGGCCCACGGTCCAGTCGGTGTAGTGGCTGAGCGCGTTGACCGTCTTGATGGACATCATCGGCCCTTCGAAGGTCGACATGCCGTAGAAGGACAGGGAGACGATCAGGAACTTCAGGATCGGGTCGTCACGCAGCTTGTACCAGGCACCCGAGAGCGTCATGATGCCGTTCATCATGCCGCCCCAGCTGGGTGCCAGCAGCACCAGCGAGAACACCATGCCCACGCTCTGCGCCCAGTCCGGCAGCGCGGTGTAGTGCAGGTGGTGCGGGCCGGCCCACATGTAGGTGAAGATCAGCGCCCAGAAGTGGACGATGGAGAGCCGGTAGCTGTACACCGGGCGCTCGGCCTGCTTGGGGATGTAGTAGTACATCATCCCGAGGAAGCCGGCGGTGAGGAAGAAGCCCACCGCGTTGTGGCCGTACCACCACTGCACCATGGCGTCCTGCACGCCGGCGTAGGCGCTGTAGCTCTTCGTCAGGCTCACCGGCAGCGCGGCGCTGTTGACGATGTGCAGCAGCGCGATCGTCAGGATGTAGCCGCCGAAGAACCAGTTGGCGACGTAGATGTGGCGCACCTTGCGGATGCCCAGCGTGCCGAAGAAGACCACGGCGTAGGCCACCCAGACGATGGCGATGAGCACGTCGATCGGCCACTCGAGTTCGGCGTACTCCTTGCTCGTCGTCATGCCCAGCGGCAGCGAGATCGCCGCCAGCACGATGACGAGTTGCCAGCCCCAGAAGGTGAACATCGCAAGGCGGGGCATGAACAGCCGTACCTGGCTCGTGCGCTGCACCACGTGGTAGCTGGTGGCAAAGAGCGCGCAGCCGCCGAAGGCGAAGATGACGGCGTTCGTGTGCAGCGGGCGCAGCCGGCCGTAGCTCAGCCACGGGATGCCCAGGTTGAGTTCGGGCCAGGTGAGCTGGGCGGCGATGATCACGCCCACCAACATGCCGACGATGCCCCACAGCACCGCGGCGAGCGCGAAGGCGCGCACCGGGGCGTCGCAGTACACCGGTTGGCCCGGTGCGGCGTTGCTTGCCATTGACGTTCTCCTCACTTCTCGGATCTTTCGCGCTTACCGGATTCTTCGCGAACGGACGCGAATCATTGTTCGGGCGCTCCCTTACGCGACTCTTGACTGCCCTCAACGATCACCCTCCCGTCGTCAAGGATACGCTCACCCTCGCGCTCGACGTCCTCGAACTGCCCGCGGCTGAGCGCCCAGCCGAAGAGGCCGAGGATCACCAGCACCAGCACGGCCGACAGCGGGATGAGCAGGTAGAGGATGTCCATGGCCACTCGATCGGGGCGGGGTTGCCGCCATCAGCGCGCCGCACGCAGCGCGTTGAGGATGACGAAGAGCGAGCTCGCCGCCATGCCCAGGCCGGCGGCCCACGGCGGCAGCCAGCCCAGCAGCGCCAGCGGCAGGCCAGCGGCGTTGTAGAGCGCGGCCCAGACGAGGTTCTGACGCACGATGGCCATCGTTCGCGTGGCGACGCGCCGCGCGTGCACGATCTCCGCGGGGCGGCCCGAGACGATGACCGCATCGGCCTGCGTGCGCGCCACCAGCGCGCCCTGCCCCATCGCCAGCGCGACGTCGGCACGCGCCAGCACCGGCGCGTCGTTGATGCCGTCGCCGACCATCAGTACCTTGGCCCCAGCCGCCTGGGCCGCGGCCACGCGCGCCAGCTTGTCCTCGGGCGAGGCCCCGCCGATCGCCTCATCCAGGCCCAGCCGCGCAGCCATGGCCACAGCGCGCTCGCGCCCGTCGCCGCTCAGCAGCGTCAGCCGCAGGCCGAGCGCGCGTAGTTGCGCCATCGCCTCGGCCGCACCCTCGCGCACGGCTTCCTCGAGCACGAAGCCGGCGCGCGCCCGCCCCTGGCACGACAGCCAGACGCGCGCCTGCGGCCGCGGCGCCGGGCCCGCTCCGCCTGCGAAGCTCCAGGAGCCCAGGCGCCAGCGGCGGCCATGCTCGTCGGTGCCGGCAAGACCGCGCCCGCCTTGCTCGTCGAGATCGCGCCAGGCGATGCCGCTGCGCGCGACCGCCCCCTCGCTTGCCCCAACCGCCAGCGAGCGCGCCAACGGATGCTGCGACCACTGCGCAAGCGACGCCGCAAGCGCGCGCGCGGCTTCGGCGTCGAGTGCCGGCTGGACTTGTGCCGCATCGTCCGGAGCCGCCTGCGGCAGCAGCAGGACCTCGCGCAGCCGCAGCCGATCTTCGGTCAGCGTGCCGGTCTTGTCGATGAACGCCGCATCCACCGCCGCCAGCGTCTCGATCGCCTCCAGGCGCTGGAAGACGACGCCGCGCCGCGCCAGAGCGCCCGCCGCCGCCACCAGCGCCGCCGGTGCGGCCAGCGAGAAGGCGCAGGGGCAGGTGACGATCAGCACCGCAACCGCCACCCAGATGGCGCGCGCGGGATCGATGAAGCTCCACGCCAGCGCACCGAGGGCCGCCAGCCCGAGCACCGCCCAGAGGAAGACGCCCGCCCAGCGATCGGCGACGCGCGCCGACGCCGGGCGCTGGCTCATGGCCTCGCGCATCATCGCGACGATGGCTTCGAAGCGCGTGTCCGCGCCCACGCGCTGCACGCGCATGCGCACCGGCGCGCCGACGTTGAGGCTCGCGGCGACCACGGCATGCCCCACCGCGCGCCACTGCGGCTCCGATTCGCCGCTCAGCAGCGCCTCGTCGACGCGCGTGCGTCCTTCGAGCACGACGCCGTCGGCCGGAAAGGCCTGGCCGAGCGCCACGCGCACCTCGTCGCCGGCCTGCAGCCGCCGCACGCTCACCGTCTCCCAGGCGTCGTCGCCGCGGCGGCGCTCCACGGTCTCGGGCAGGCGCGCCAGCGTGCGCTCCAGGTCCTCGGCGGCCCGGTGGCGCGCGCGCAGTTCGAGGTAGCGCCCGCCGAGGAGGAAAGCGAGGAACATGGTGAAGGAGTCGAAGTAGACCTCGGCCCCGAAAGGGCCGCCCGGCTCGAAGGTCGCCCCCATGCTGCCGACGAAGGTCACGGCCAGCGCCAGCGCCACCGGCACGTCCATGCCGATGCGCCGCGCGCGCAGCTGCGCCCAGGCGCCGCGGAAGAAGGGCCCGGCGCAGAACCACAGCACCGGCAGGCTGACCAGCCAGGCGGCCCAGTTGAGCAGCTGGCGCAGGTCGGGGCTCAGCTCGTCGCCGCTGGCAACGTAGCCCGGCGTGGCGAACATCATCACCTGCATGCCGCAGAAGCTGGCGACGAAGAAGCGCCACAGCGCCAGCCGGTGCTCGCGCCGCCGCAGCTCGCGCGCCGGCGCCGCCGCATCGGGCACGGCTTCGTAGCCGGCGGCGCGCACGGCTTCGACGAGCGTGGACAGGCGCGTGCGCTGCGGGTCCCAGCGCACCGTGGCGCGCTGGGTGGCCGCGACCACGCTGGCGTCGGTCGCGCCGCCTGCGCCCTGCAGCGCGTGCTCGATCGTCCGGGCGCAGGCCGCGCAGTACATGCCCGAGAGCTGCAGCCAGGACTCGGCCAGCCGTTCGCCGCGCGGGCCCATGACCCAGCGCGTGCAGCACTCCTGTTCCAGCGGATCGTCCAGCGCATCGTGCACGGTCCCGGGGGCGGCTTCGACCGCGCCGGCGCCCGCGGCATCCCGCGCGAGGGCGAGCGCGGGCGGCATCATGTTGGCCGCGATCGATGCGGCGCTTCGATAATGCCGCCGGACCCTTGCACCGAAGCCATGCCCGATTCGAAACCCATGCTGCGCAGCATCCTCGCCGTCCTGGCCCTGTCGGGCTTCACGCTCGGGGCCGCCCAGGCCCAGGACCGCCCCCAGCCGCGATTGGAGACGATCGAGCTTACGGCCGGCATGCACCTGATCCGGGCCGAAGTCGCGCAAACGCCGCAGCAGCAGGCCACCGGCATGATGTTCCGCACCTCGATGGGTGCCAACGAGGGCATGCTGTTCGTCAACGCGCAGGCCGGCGTGCGCTGCTTCTGGATGCGCAACACGCTCATCCCGCTGTCCATCGCCTTCATCGCCGACGACGGCGCCATCGTCAACATCGCCGAAATGCAGCCCAGGAGCGACGAGTCGCACTGCTCGGCCAAGCCGGTGCGCTTCGCCCTCGAGATGCAAAAGGGCTGGTTCGCCAAGCGCGGCCTCCAGGCCGGCACGAAGCTGCGCGGCCTGCCGTTCAGGCCCTGACGCGTCGGCCCGGCGACCCGCACGGCGAAGCGGGCGCCGGCCTCCGGATCACGCGAAGTTCGCCGCGACGAAGTCCCAGTGGGCCAGCTTGTCGAGGAAAGTCTCGACGTACTTCTGGCGCAGGTTGCGGTAGTCGATGTAGTAGGCGTGCTCCCACACGTCGACCGTCAGCAGCGCCTTGTCGGCGCCGGTCAGCGGCGTGCCGGCGGCACCGGTGTTGACGATGTCGAGGCTGCCGTCGGGCTTCTTCACGAGCCAGGTCCAGCCGGAGCCGAAGTTGCCCACGGCGCTCTTCACGAAGGCTTCGCGAAAGGCCGCGTACGAGCCCCACTTGGCGTTGATCGCGGCGGCCAGCGCGCCGCCGGGCTCGCCGCCGCCCGCCGGCTTCATGCAGTTCCAGAAGAAGCTGTGGTTCCACACCTGCGCAGCGTTGTTGTAGATGCCGCCGGAGGACTTCCTGACGATGTCCTCGAGCGCCATCGACTCGAACTCGGTTCCCTTCTGCAGGTTGTTCAGGTTCACCACGTAGGCGTTGTGATGCTTGCCGTGGTGGAACTCGAGCGTCTCCCGGCTGTAGTGCGGAGCCAGGGCGTCGATCGCGTACGGAAGGGCAGGCAGCTGGTGTTCCATCTCTTCTCCTCGGGTCTTCGTGCAGGCAGCGCACCGCGTGCGGCGCGCCTCGAGAAAAAAGATTCTAGGTCGCACCCCCTGCACGGGTGGACCGCTCGGGAATGCCCTTGCCGTCGTCGCCGTGCGCGGGCGGCGCGTGCTCCAGCGCCTCGATGCGGGCGCGTGCCGCGCCGTCGGCCCACACCGCGCGCACGCGATCCTGCGGCGCCACGTCGCGCACCGACAGCACCGGCCGTCCGGCCTCGTCCTCGACCCAGACAAAGCCACGGCGCAGCACCGCGTGCGGATCCAGTGCGCGCAGCCGATCGGCCTGTGCCGCCAGCCGTGCCGAGGCCAGCGTCAGCGACGACTGCGCGCCGCGATGCAGCCGCTGCGCGCGCTGCGCCAGCGCCTGGCCATGCCCGCGCGCCTGCACGGCGAGCGCTGCCTGCAGCCGCGACGCGAGCGCGCGCTGGCGCTCGTGCTGCGCCGCCACCGCTGCCGCCACCGGGCCCAGGCGCAGCGCCGCGGCATCCAGCCGCTGCGCCTGCCGCTCCAGCTGCCGGCGCAGCGCGCGCTGCAAGGCCTGCGCCCGCTGCTGCAGCGTCGCGGCGAGCTGGGCCTGTTCAGGGGCGGCGAGCTCGGCGGCGGCCGTGGGCGTGGGCGCGCGCAGGTCGGCCGCCAGGTCCGCTAGCGTCACGTCCGACTCGTGCCCGACGCCGCAGATCACCGGCCGCGCGCAGGCGACGACGGCGCGCACCACGCGCTCGTCGTTGAACGCCCACAGGTCCTCCAGCGCCCCACCCCCGCGCACCAGCAGCACGGCCTCGACACCGCTCAGCTGCCCGGCGCGCCGCAGCGCATCGGCCAGCGCCGGCGGCGCCTGCTCTCCCTGTACGGGGCTCGCCACGAGCACCACCTCGACCTGCGGTGCGCGTCGGCACAGCGCCGTCATCACGTCGTGCCAGGCCGCCGCCTGCGGCGAGGTGACGACGGCGATGCGGCGTGGGTATGGCGGCAGCGCCCGCTTGCGCGCGGCGTCGAACAGGCCCTCGACCTGCAGGCGCGCGCGCAGGCGCAGGAATTCCTCGTACAAGGCGCCGGCTCCCAGTCGACGCATGCCCTCGACGACCAGCTGCAGCTCGCCCCGTGGCTCGTAGACGCCGATGCGCCCGCGCAGCTCGACCTGCATGCCGTCGGCAGGAACGAAGTCGAGCAGCGCCGCGGCGCGGCGGAACATGGCGCAGCGCAGCAACGCCGGCGCGCCGCCCGCATCCTTGAGCGAGAGGTAGCAGTGGCCGCTGGCGGCACGGCTGAAGCCCGAGATCTCTCCCCGCACCGCGACCGCACCCAGCCGCGCGGCCAGAGCGTCGCCCGCAGCCAGCAACAGCGCCGCGACGCCCCAGACCTGGCGCGCGCCCTCGCGCTCCAGGGGATCAAGCATGGCGCGCGGCGGCTGCCGCACAGGCTGGGTCGTCCACAGCCCGCATGGATCGGAGCCCGAACCGACGATCTCCGCTCAGATGTCCCATGAGTTGTTGCAAGTCATTGAAAAAACGAGAAAAACAGGCGTTGGAAAGATCGGCAAGGGGCGCCTGCGGCAGCGTACCGGCTCCACCGCAGCGCCTTCGCGCGAGTTGCCCACAACGTTATCCACAGCCTTGGGGGCTGCAGCGGCGGCTGCCATCGGGTGCCGCGGCGTCTCGCGCACGCGACGCCCGCGAATGCAACCGGCGGTTGTGCCCCCGCGACACGACAAGGGCATCGGACATAATGCGCCGGCTCTTCGTTGCGCCGGCAAAAAACCCTGGCCCTGCTGGTTCCGCGCCCGATCCGACTCCAACGTACGCAAGACCTTGTTTTCCATCATACAAGCGGCCGGTTGGCCGATCTGGCCGCTGATCCTGTGCTCCGTGGTCGCGCTGGCCCTGGTCATCGAGCGTCTCTTCAACCTGCGCCGCAGTCTGGTCGCGCCCCCGCGCCTGCTCGACGAGGTCATGGGCCTCATGCGCCAGCAACTGCCGTCGGCCGAGATCACGGCCAAGCTGGAAGCCAACTCGGTGCTCGGAGGCGTGCTCGCCGCGGGCATCCGAGCGGTCGGGGGCAACCCCCGCATCGGCGAGGACGAACTGCGCCAGACCTTCGAGAACGCCGGCCGCCGCGCCGTGCACGGGCTCGAGCGCTACCTGAACACGCTCGGCACGATCGCCACCGCCGCGCCGCTGCTGGGCCTGCTGGGCACGGTGGTCGGCATGATCGAAATCTTTGGTTCGCAGGCCCCCACGGGCAACGCAGGCGGCAATCCGCAGCTGCTCGCGCACGGCATCTCGGTGGCGCTCTACAACACCGCCTTCGGACTCATCATCGCCATCCCGGCGCTGATGTTCTACCGCTACTTCCGCGGCCGCGTCGACGAGTTCCAGCTCGGGCTGGAAATGGCCGCGGCGCAGATGCTGCCGCAGCTGCTGCGCTTTGCGGTGCGCGGCAAGTCGGGCGGCGCCTGAAGAGCCGCCATGCGCTTCGGTCGACGCCGCGACGAGGAACCGGAGATCAACCTGATCCCGTTCATCGACGTGCTGCTGGTGGTGCTGATCTTCCTCATGCTGTCGACGACCTACTCGCGCTTCACCGAGCTGCAGGTGAACCTGCCCGCGGCGAACAGCGAGCCGATGCGCGAGCGCCCGGGCGAGATCATCGTCTCGGTCGCCGCGGACGGGCGCTACGCCGTCAACCACGCGCTCGTCGAAGGACGCAGCGTCGAGCTGCTGGCGGCCGAGCTGCGCAAGGCCGCGGGCAACCAGGACGACGCGGTGATCATCATCTCGGCCGACGCCACGGCGGCCCACCAGTCGGTGATCAACGTGCTCGATGCCGCCCGCCGCGCCGGCCTGCAGCGGCTGACCTTCGCGACGCAGACCGGCGGCAGCAGCGCCACGCGCTAGCAGCCCGCATGCGCCCGGCCGCAGCGGCCGCAGGCCCTGGAGTGCGCCCGTGACGGCCCTGCGCCGGCGCCTGCTGCAGCAGTGGTTCGGCCGCGAGACCGGCCGGCTTTCCCTCGGATCATGCCTGCGGCCGCTGGCGGCGCTCTACGGCATCCTGCAAGGCCTCGATCGTCGCCGGCGCGAGCGGCTGGCGCGCACCCTGCCCCAACCCATGGCGCCGGTCGTCGTCGTCGGCAACTTCGTCGTCGGCGGGGCCGGCAAGACGCCGACGACGATCGCGCTCGTGCACGCGCTGGTGCAGGCCGGCTGGCGGCCGGGCGTCGTCTCGCGCGGCTACGGTCGCAGCACCGACGCCGGCATGGCCGTCGATGCCGACGCCGATCCGCGGCAGGTCGGCGACGAGCCGCTGCTGATCCATCACCGCACCGGCGTACCCGTGCACGTCGACCGCGACCGGCGCCGCGCCGCCCTCGCCCTGCTGCAGAGCCATCCGCAAGTGGACGTCATCGTCGCCGACGACGGCCTGCAGCACCGCCAGCTGCGCCGCGACGTCGAGGTAGTGGTCTTCGACGAGCGGGGCCTGGGCAACGGCCGCCTCCTGCCTGCGGGGCCGCTGCGCGAGCGGCCGGGGGCAGAGCCGGAGCCGCAGATGCTCGTGCTCTACAACCATGAGCGTGCCAGCGCCGCCTGGCCGGGCGCGATCGCCAGCCGCCGCATCGGCCTGGCGCAGCCGCTGGACGCCTGGTTGCGCGGCCGCGGCGAGGAGGTGCAGCCCCTGTCGGCGCTGCGCGGGCGCCCGCTGCTGGCGCTGGCCGGCATCGCGGTGCCCGAGCGCTTCTTCGCCGCGCTCGAAGCCGCGGGCCTGCAGATCGAGCGCCTGCCGCTGCCCGACCACCACGACTACGAAGGCGCCCCCCCCTGGCCCGAGGGCACGCGCGAGATCGTCACCACCGAGAAGGACGCGGTGAAGCTGCGGCGCCATGCCGCCGGCCCGACGAAGAGCTGGGTCGTCGGACTAGACTTGGCCCTGCCGGCCGACTTCACCGCCGCGCTGCTCGGGCGCCTGGCCCGAGCCACAGCCCGCAACGCCCGCCAAGCCAGCAAAATTCCATGAGCCTGGACCATCGCCTCCTCTCGCTGCTCGTCTGCCCGTTGTGCAAGGGGCCACTCACGCTGCGCCGCGATGCCGAGCAGCACCCCAGCGAGCTCTCCTGCCCGGTCGACCGCCTGGCCTTCCCCATCCGCGACGGCGTGCCCGTGATGCTCGAGAGCGAGGCGCGGGCGCTCGCCGAGGCCGAACCCGACGCGCCCGAGTCGCGTCCGTGAGCTTCAGCGCGCTCATCCCGGCGCGGCTGGCCTCGACGCGACTGCCGCGCAAGCCGCTGGCCGACCTCGGCGGGCTGCCGATGGTCGTGCGCGTCGCACGCCGCGCCGCGCTCTCCGGCGCCGCGCGCGTCGTCGTCGCGGCCGATGATCCGGCCATCGTCGAAGCCTGCGCCGCCCACGGCGTGCAGGCGTTGCTGACCCGCCCCGACCACGCCAGCGGCAGCGACCGCCTGGCTGAAGCCTGTGTGGCCCTCGGCCTCGACGGGCAGGACCTGGTCGTCAACGTACAGGGCGACGAGCCGCTGATCGACCCGGCGTTGATCGCCCGCACCGCGGCACTGCTCGAGCAGCGTCCCGACTGCGTCATGGCCACCGCCGCGCACGCCATCCGGGACCCCGCCGAATTCCGCAACCCCAACGTCGTCAAGCTCGTCGCCGACGCACACGGCCGCGCGCTCTACTTCAGCCGCGCGCCGATTCCGCACTGGCGCGACGCACCGGCGGCCGACGCCCTGCCCGCCGACGCCTCACCGCTGCGCCATATCGGCCTCTACGCCTACCGCGCCGCCTTCCTGCGCCGCTTTCCGACGCTGGCCCCGGCGCCGCTGGAGCACACCGAAGCGCTCGAGCAACTGCGCGTGCTCTGGCATGGCGAGCGCATCGCCGTGCACGTCAGCGCGACCGCGCCGGGCCCCGGCGTCGACACGCCCGAGGACCTCGAGCGCGTGCGCACGCTGCTGGCCGCCGAGGCGGCGCCGACCGGCGTGGCGCGGGCTTGACGCCAAGGGGTGCGTGCTATTCTCGACCGCAGATCCCGAATCCCGAGGAGAACATGAGACTCATCCTGTTGGGCCCGCCTGGGGCCGGCAAGGGTACGCAGGCCACGCAGATCTGCAGCCGGTATGGCATCCCGCAGATCTCCACCGGTGACATGCTGCGCGCGGCCGTCAAGGCCGGCACGCCGCTGGGCGTCGAGGCCAAGAAGGTCATGGATGCCGGCAACCTGGTCAGCGACGACATCATCATCGGCCTCGTGAAGGAGCGCATCGCCCAGCCCGACTGCGCCCGGGGCTTCCTCTTCGACGGCTTCCCGCGCACCATCCCGCAGGCCGACGCGATGAAGGCTGCGGGCGTCAAGCTCGACGCCGTGCTCGAGATCGACGTGCCCGACGAGGCCATCATCGAGCGCATGAGCGGGCGCCGCGCGCACCTGCCCTCGGGCCGCACCTACCACGTCAGCTTCAACCCGCCCAAGGTCGAAGGCAAGGACGACGTCACCGGCGAGCCGCTGGTGCAGCGCGACGACGACCGCGAAGAAACCGTGCGCAAGCGCCTTGCCGTCTACCAGCAGCAAACGCGCCCGCTCGTCGACTACTACTCGGCCTGGGCGGCGACCGGCGACGCGCAGGCGCCGCGCTACGCGCGCATCGAGGGCAGCGGCAGCGTCGAGGAGATCACCGTGCGCGCCTTCGCGGCGCTGGACTGAGGGTCTCCTGCACCGCGTTCACCCAGCGGCCACCTTCGGGTGGCCGTTTCGCGCTGGCCCGGAACCGGCGCACCCGCAAGCATCGATCGCAACTCACCAAGGAGTGCTCACTATGGAAGTCGCAGGCAAGGTCTTCATCGTCACCGGCGGCGCCTCGGGCCTGGGCGAAGGCACGGCGCGCATGCTGGCCGCCAACGGCGGCAAGGTCGTCGTCGCCGACCTGCAGGTCGAGCGCGGCGAGGCCGTGGCCAAGGAGATCGGCGGCACCTTCGTCAAGTGCGACGTCAGCAGAGAGGACGACGGCAAGGCCGTCGTCGCCAAGGCGACGAGCCTGGGCAAGCTGATGGGCCTGGTGAACTGCGCCGGCATCGGCCCGGCGATGAAGACGGTGGGCAAGGACGGCGCGCACACGCTGGCGCTGTTCACCAAGACCATCACCATCAACCTCATCGGCAGCTTCAACATGATCCGCCTGGCCGCCGAGGCCATGTGCCGGAACGAGCCCGAGGGCACCGGCGAGCGCGGCGTGATGATCAGCACCGCCAGCGTCGCCGCCTTCGACGGCCAGATCGGCCAGGCCGCCTACAGCGCCAGCAAGGGCGGCGTGGTCGGCATGACGCTGCCGATCGCGCGCGACCTCGCGCGCAACGGCATCCGCAACATGACCATCGCCCCGGGCATCTTCGGCACGCCGATGCTCTTCGGCATGCCCCAGGAAGTGCAGGACTCGCTGGCCGCCAGCGTCCCCTTCCCCAGCCGCCTGGGCCGCCCCGAGGACTACGCCAAGCTCGCCCGCCACATCATCGAGAACGACATGCTCAACGGCGAGGTGATCCGCCTGGACGGCGCGATCCGCATGGCGCCGAAGTAGCCCGCACAGAACAGTGGTGTCGACCGCGATCACCCCGCTCGTCCCGACCGCGCCTTGACGGCGTCGGGAGGGCCTCGTCCATCCGCTCGATCGACCTCGACGGCCCGCCCTCGCGCGCCAGCGGTCCCGGGAGCGCGTCGGACCCACGTGGCAGCACACACACGTGGAGCGTGCGGTCGTCCGAGACCTGCCACGATGGCGGCCGCCTCGACGCTGGCCTGCGCCCGCTCGATGGCGCACTGACTCGCCGGATTTGCTACCCGCAGCGGGGTCAGTCCCTAGTGCCAAACCGCAGCTCGAGTTCGGCCCGCGGCCCCAGGCGTCACACCACCTGGACGAAGCGGCCGTAGCCGGCGAGCGTGGCCTCGGCCGTGAGCAGCGTCAGCCGCTCTTCCATCGCCTGCGCCACCAGCATGCGGTCGAAGGGATCGCGGTGCACCCAGGGCAGCCCGGCCACCCGCGCGATGTGCGCCGCCTGGAGCAGCAACTCGACGAAGCCCTCGTCCAGCAGCGCCCGATGCAGCAGCTTGGCATCCACCGAGAAGTCCGGACGGCCCAGCGAAGTCTTGATTGCCACCTCCCACAACGAGGCGAGGCTGAACGCCAGCGGCTGCCGACGCGAGCGCAGCCGCCGCGCGGCCTTGTCCGGCAGGCGGCCGGGATCGAACGCCGCCCAGAGCACCGGATGCGTGCCAAGCAGCAGCATGCGTCTAGGGCTTGTCGGCGCTGCGGGAGTCGAACATCGCCTCGATGTCAGCCGCGAAGTCCTTCTTCAGGTCGGCCTGCACCACGCCCCGTCCGGCCAGGAAGCCGAGCTGTCGCGTGGCCGGCGGCGCTTCGATCGGCACGACCCGAACCATCGGCCTGCCGGCCTTGGCGATCACGAACTCCTGCCCCTTGGCCGCCTGCTCGACCAGGCGGGAGAGATGCGTCTTCGCTTCTTGGATGTTGACGGTGACGGTTGACATCGATATCTCCGGGTGGACCAACAGAAGTGGACCAACGATGGCCGTTCTTGCCAAAGCCGACCAAAGCGGACGAAACCAGACACTCTCGCTGCAAAGCGCTCATCCCTCACGGACCCGAGCCGGCCGGTCCCTGCGTCGGGAGAGCCACCAGTCGCACGCCCAGCGCCTTGCACACGCGGGCGATGGTGTCGAAACGCGGGCTTGCGCCCGGGCGCAGCGCCTTGTACAAGGCCTCGCGGCCCATGCCGGCACTTTCCGCAACGGCCGTCATGCCGCGCGCACGGGCCACCACGCCCAGCGCGTGCGCCAGTTCGGCAGCATCGCCTTCTTCGATCACCAGGGTCAGGTATGCAGCGATGTCTTCCTCATCGCGCAGTTGCTCGGCCATGTCGAATTCGGGAAGGTCGGCGACCTTGATTTTCTCGAGCATGATTCACTCCAGAGTCTTGGACAAGGCGATGGCGGCGGCAATGTCAGCCTGCTGGGTGGACTTGTCGCCGCCGCCCAGCATCACGATCAGCGTCCGGCCCTGCTCGACGTAATACATGCGCCAGCCGGGGCCGAAATCCTCGCGCATTTCGCATACGCCTTCGCCTACCGGCTTCACGCCACCCAAGCTGCCGCGCTGCACTTTGTCCAGCCGCTTGCTCAGGCGGATGCGGGTCAGGCGGTCTTTCAGGCCATCAAGCCATGCATCGAACTCAGGCAGGCGCTTGACCGTGTACATGTCGCAGATCGTACTCGATCGAATACACGACGCAAACCTAGACCGAGCCTCTTCGGCACGCCGATGCTCTTCGGCATGCCCCAGAAAGTGCAGGACTCGCTGGACGCCAGCGTGCCCTTCCCCAGCTTTCTGGACCGCCCCGAAGACCAGCCGGGCTGGCTCGGCACCCCCTTGAGAACGACAGGCTCAACGACGAAGTCATCCAGCCGGACGGTGCGATCGGCATGGCGCCGAAGCGCACGCTCGTCGCAGATCGTTGTCGCATTTGACAACGATTTATCGTTGGCAATAATGCCAACGTGAACGTCGAGCTGATCACCCGCTTCAAGGACGTGACGCCCGATGGCGGCGTGATCGAGCTGGTCGTGTGGCGCGTGCCGAGCCCGGTACCGCCAACCATCCACCGCTACAAGTACCGCGCCGCCTATGCGGTTGGCGGCGTCCGCCTGATCGGGTTCGACAACGAACGCGGCAAGGGCGACCACTGCCACATCGGCGACAGGGAAGTGCCCTACACCTTCACGACGGTGCAGCAATTGGTGGAAGACTTCATCGCGGCTGTCGACGCCGCCAGGAGCGCAAAGTGACTCGACGCCTGACCATCACCCTGAATCCCGACTGGCGCGGCGCGCTGCGCGAGGCGGGGCGCAAGGCCGCCGGCCGCCGATACGCGGGCGAGACCTTGAACTTCGAGAGCCCGGGATCATTCTTCGGCCAGCTCACCGAGAAGCGTTGGGCGCTGGCACGCGCGCTGCAGGGCGCCGGGGAAGTTTCGGTACGCGAGGCCGCGCGCCGGGTCGGCCGGGACGTGAAGCGCGTGCACGAGGACCTGCAGGTGCTGCTGACCTTGGGGCTGCTGGAGCACGGCGAGGCGGGCGGCGTGCTGTGCCCGTTCGAGTCGGTGCGCATCGACATGGAGATGCACGCAGCGGTCGCATGATCCCGACATCCGGACACCATCCGACCCGTGATGCCAAGCGCGGCCTGCAGTCGGTCAACGTCTCTCCAGGTCGGCATGGCGAAGACTCAGGCCAGCACGGCCACGTTCAGCCCCTGCACGCGCTGGAAGGCCGTGTCGCCGGTCAGCAGCACATGCCTTGACCCGAGCTGCAGGCAACTCGCCGCCTGCAGCGCATCGGGCGTGCGCAGGCCGTGGCGCACGCGGATCGCCGCGGCCAGTTCCACGACTTCGCGGCTCAGTTCCACCCACACCAGGTCGGGCCGAGTGAAGAAGGCGTCGAACAGCGCCAGCACGGCAGCGTCGTTCGCCTTCATCGGCCGGACGCGGCACTGCAGCCAGGACAGGCGGCTGACGGCCGCCCCGACGCCGGCATGCGCCCGCTCGATGGCCGCCAGCTCGGCGCGTACGCGGCCGCCGAAAGGCGCCTTGCCCTCGATCAGGTCGATCAGCGCGCTGGCGTCGAAGAAGGCGATCACCAGGCGCGCTCTTCGGCCAGGCCGGCGTCGATGTCTTCCTTGCTGAACGTTCCGGCTGCCGGCTGCGCCAGCAGCCACTGCACCGCCGTCATGCCCGGCTGGGCCGGCGGCCGGCCCGCGGTGAGGCGCTGGTAATCATCCTCGGACAGCACCACTGCGGCCGGCTTGTTGCGCTTGACCAGGTGCACCGGGCCTCGCCGCAGGCCTTCCTCGATCGCGGCGAGCCCGCGGCGCTTGATTTCGGCAGCGCTAAGCGTGTTGTTCATGGCGATCTTTTGAGTACGAAACGGCTTATCATGGTACTCATTTCGGTGCCGATCGACAAACGACAATCCTAGACTAAGCCTCTTCGGCACGCCGATGCTCTTCGGCATGACCCAGAAAGTGCAGGACTCGCTGGCCGCCAGCGTGCCCTTCTCCAGCCGCCTGGGCCGCCCCGAGGACTACGCCAAGCTCGCCCGGCACATCATCGAGAACGACAGGCTCAACGGCGAGGTGATCCGCCTGGACGGCGCGATCCGCATGGCGCCGAAGTAGGCCTGCTGCCGCATCGAACGGCGCAGGCGAGAGACCGACGGCCCGCCCCTCCGACGAGGGTGCGGGCCGTCTTGATTTCAGGCGAAGCCCGCCGCGGGCTTCGCGTCAGGCGTGATCAGAAATCGTAGCTGACCTTGGCCTGGAAGGTACGACCCAGGGGGTTGAAATAGCGGTAGTCGAAGCCCAGCATGTGTCCGCCATTGCTGCGCAGCGAGAGCGGCGGCTTCTCATTGAAGAGATTCTTCACGCCCACGGCGAACTTCAGCGCCTTATTCATATTGAACTCGGTCTGCCAGTCGACGGTATAGAAGTCCTTCACGTTCAGACGGATCTCGCGATCGTCGCCGTTGTAGCTGCCATCCGCATCCTTGCCGTAGACGTAGCCCGGGAAGTCCTTGTAGCCCGACTGGAAGTTGATGTTGAGCGTATGCGCCCAGCGCCCGCTGGCCAACGTATTGCCCAGCGTACCCTTCCAGCGGAAGGTCTGGCTGCCAATCGCCGGATTGTTGTCGCCGACCGTCGAGTAGTACTCCTGGCCCGGGACGAGCTGGAACGTATCGCGGATCATGTACGTGAGGCGCAGGTTCGAGACCAGCTTGCCGATACCGGTGTCGAAGCGACCCGTCACGTCGACGTCAACGCCAGTGCTGAACGACTTGCCCAGGTTGGTGGTGCTCGCGTTGTAGGCCAGCAGCTTGTCACCCGTCACCGGATCGGTATAGACGAGCCACAGGCTCGGGTACTTGAAGACGTTGTTGAAGGCCTCGTTCTCGTCGACCGAGCCGAAGGTCTTGTCGATGCCCACCCACCAGAGATCGGCGCCGAAGGAGAACGCCGGCGTCGGCTCCAGACGGAAGCCCAGGGTCGCCTGCTTGGACTCTTCCGGCTGAATCTTGGCATTGCCGCCGGTGAACACGTTGTACTGCAGCGTTGCACCCTGGCAGGCGGCACCCAGGCTCGCAGCCATCTCCGCCATCTCGGCCGAGCAGGCGTAGGGTTGCGCGGTGACGCCGAAGTCCTGCAGCGGACGGTACAGTTGGCGCAGCGTCGGCGCCCGGAAGCCGGTGCCGGCCGAGCCGCGGATCAGGAAGCTGGTCGTCGGCTGGTAGCGGAACGAGACCTTGCCGTTGACTGCGCTGGCGATGTCCTTGTAGTCGTCGTAGCGCAGGCCGGCCGTCACCTCCAATTGCTTGGTGAAGGGCATCACCATCTCGGCGAACACGCCCAACGCCTTGCGCGTGGCCGAATAAGGCACCGCGGCCTGGGCATCCCCGAAGCGCGAGTCGTCGCCGCCGGGGCCGCCGAGGCCTTGCGCCGTCAGGCTGGGGGAGCTGGAGACCTTGTCCTCGACATAGCTCCCGCCGAGGGCCAGGGCAGCGCTGCCGCCGCCCAGCTTGAAGAGGTCACGCGACGCGCGCGCGTCGAGCGTCGTCATCTTGCTGGTCTCGGTGTCGTAGATGCCCGAAACCATGATCGCCTTGGCTGCATCCAGCGCCTCCTGAGACTGGTTGCCGGGCAGGACGAAGGGGTTCCAGATTCCGCTGCGCAACAGCTGGCCGAAGGCGCGGCCGTACGGATACCCGCTGTTCGACTCCTCGACCTTGGCCTTCTGGTAGCCCAGGGAAGCGCTGTAGTCCCAACCGGCAACATTGCCGTCAAGGCTCAGCCACACAGCCTTGGTATCGCGGTCGAACTCGGAATCGCGGTTGCCAAGGTCGAAAGCGCGGTAGTTGACCGTGGCGGGCGTGGTGCGCGTGTAGCCGACCAGGGCCAGGTAGCTGCCAAAGGGACCGGCCGGATCGACCAGCACGCCACCAGGCGCCGGGGCGATCTTGCCGCTGGACATGGTCTTGCCCAGCAGCACGTCAAGCGACAACGTGTGGTCGGCACCAAGCGACTTCTGCAGGGACGCGAAAATGTTGGAGCGCTCGCGGTCAGGGAATGCCTCGACCGTGCTGGCGTAGTCGAAATAGCAGGTCGGCCCGTCCTGCACGTGCATCGGTGGGCATTCGCCGTTCTCGACCAGGTAGGGGCTGCGCAGCACGCCGTTGACGTTGACGTTGCCGGGGATGCCGCTGGGCGAGCCGTTGAACCACTCGACGGTGCCGCCCTCATGCTGGAAATTGATGACGCCGGACTTGGAGAAGTCGCGCTGGCTGGCGCGCAGCGCCTTGCGCTTGTCGACCGACAGGCCGAAGGTGGCATTGAAGCCGTCCTTCTGCAGGTCGCCGAAGCCCTTGGAGAGGTAGGCGTTGTATTCCTCGCCGCCGGACTTCTCGGGCTTGCTCGCCGACAGCGTGATGTTGCCGTCACGCGAATTCCGCTTGGTGATGAAGTTCACCACGCCGGCCACGGCGTCGGAGCCGTAGAGGGCCGACGCGCCGTCGGTCAGCACCTCGACCCGCTCGATGATCGACAGCGGGACCATGCTCAGGTCAACGGCGCCGCCGGCCTCGCCGATCAGCCTGCGGCCGTTCAGCAGCACCAGGGTGCGGTCGCCACCCATGTTGTGGATCGACACCGTGGCCTGGCCGCCGCCGCCACCGCCGATCGTGTCGCCCTCGACGACGCCACCTTGCACCGACGATAGGTTCTGCAACAGCTCGACGACCGAGGTGACGCCGCTGCGCTCGATCTCCTCGCGCTTGATCACCTGCACGGGGAGCGCCGATTCGCCATCGATGCGCTTGATCGCGGAGCCCGTGATCTCGATGCGCTGCGTGTCCTGCGCCAGCGCCGGCAAGGCCGCCAGGGCGACGCTGCCGCCGAAGGCCAGCATCAGGCCGCGGCTCAGTAGGGTTGGTCTGAACATTGAGTCTGCTCCTCACATTGATTGAACAAGGCCACCCGGTTCCAGGGATCGCCTGCGCGGCGGGCGTCCTGCCGAGGCCTGCGGCCCGAAACTCGCAGTCCGATTCTCGGGGCAGCGTCCCTGCGGGCCGACAGGGGGAAACCTATGTCACGCCAGAGCCGGCCGTGGGCACACGTCACCTCGGATTGGACAGTTCAGAAATATTTCTTTGCATTCAATAGTTTACGCAGACTTTGCACTATTTCACATGAAGACCCGAGAGAAGACGGCACCCACCTGACCGAGGGGCTGGGGTTGGCAATTTGCAACACCCCGATGCATCCTCGGAACGCGGGCGCGCGGGCGCAGGCAAGAGCGCCGCGGCGAGATGCTCCTATGCCAGCGCCGTACTGGCTCAGGCAGGCGCCGCCGCGCCTCGAAGCCGCGGCACCGCCGCCAGCAGGCTGCGGGTGTAGTCGGTGGCCGGGGCGCCAAGCACCCGATCGACCTCGCCCTGCTCTTCGATGAGGCCGGCGCGCATCACCGCCACACGGTCGGCGATGTATTCGACGACGCCGATGTTGTGGGTGATGAAGAGGTAGGACACGCCCAGCTCGCGCTGCAGTTCGCGCAGCAGGTTGAGGATCTGCGCCTGCACCGAGACATCGAGGGCCGAGGTCGGCTCGTCGCAGACGATGAGCTGCGGCTGCACCGCAAGCGCCCGCGCGATCGCGATGCGCTGGCGCTGGCCGCCGGAGAACTCGTGCGGGAAGCGCTCCAGCGCGTCGCTGCGCAAGCCCACGCGCTCGACCAGCGCCTTGATGCGCGTGCGCCGCTCGTCCGCCCCGAGCTCGGGCTGCAGCGCCGCCAGGCCCTCTTCGAGCACCACCTGCACGCGCATGCGCGGGTTCAGCGAGGCGAACGGGTCCTGGAAGATGATCTGGATGCGCGCGCGCGCGGCGTGCAGCGCCGGGCCGACGAGGCCGAAGAGGTCCTGCCCGGCCAGCAGCGCCCTGCCCTCGATCCGCGCCACGCGGCGCAGCAGTTGCACGATGGCCTTGCCGGTCGTCGTCTTGCCGCAGCCCGACTCGCCGACGAGCGCAAGCGTCTGCCCCTTGGCGATGTCGAAGGACACGCCCTTGACGGCATCGAAGGTCCCCGCGCTGCGCTGCAGCAGGCCGGTGCCGCGGATCGGGAAGCGCACCCAGAGGTCCTGCACCTGCAGGAGTGGCGCCTCGGTTCGATTCGCCGCCGCCTCGGACCGCGCGGCGGGTGCGGCTGCTGCGGCGGCTGTTCCGGCTTCGGGCTTGGTGTCCTCCACCGTGACCGCGGCCGGCCGCGGCGCATCGGGTGCGTAGAGCAGGCAGCGGACCTCGTGCCCGGGGCCGACGCCAAGCAGCTCGGGGATGGTGCTCGCGCAATGCGGCATCACCTGCGCGCAGCGCGGCGCGAAGCGGCAGCCGGCGAAGTCCTGCGTCAGCGCGGGCACCGTGCCCGGGATGGCTTCGAGCGCCTGCGCGCGCCGCCCCGCTCCCGGCAGCGCGCGCAGCAGCGCGGCGGCGTACGGATGGCGCGGCGCCGAGAAGAAGGCCGCGGCCGGCGCGACCTCGACGATCTGCCCCGCGTACATCAGTGCAACCCGGTGCGCCATGCCCGAGACCACCGCCAGGTCGTGCGTGATCAGCAGCAGGCCCATGCGCTGCTGGCGCTGCAGGTCCTTCAGCAGTTCGAGGATCTGCGCCTGGATGCTCACGTCCAGCGCCGTCGTCGGCTCGTCGGCGACGAGGAAGTCGGGCTCGGCGGCCAGCGCGATGGCGATCATCACGCGCTGCTTCTGCCCGCCGCTCATGCGAAAAGGGTAGTCGTCGATGCGGCGCTCGGACTCGGGGATGCCGACGCGGCCCAGCCACTCGACGGCCTTGGCACGTGCGGCCGCGCCGCGCAGCGCGGTGTGTGCCTCGATCGCCTCGACGATCTGATCGCCCACGCGCATCACGGGGTTCAGGCTGGTCGAGGGCTCCTGGAAGATCATGCCGATGCGCCCGCCGCGCACGCCGCGCATGCGCGACTCGGGCAGGTCCAGCAGGTCCTGCTCGCCGAGCAGCACGCGGCCGTCGGTGACGCGGCCGTTCTCGGGCAGCAGGCGCATCAGCGCCAGCGCCGTCATGCTCTTGCCGCAGCCGCTCTCGCCGACGAGCGCGAAAGTCTCGCCGCGCTCGATCGACAGGCGCAGCGCGTCGAGCGCGCGCACGATGGCGGTGTCGGTGTCGAGCTCGACGCGGAGGTCGTCGATGGTGATCATGCGCGGCCTCCGATCGCACGCTTGGCACTGCGCGCCACCCTCGCCCTGAAGCTCCGTGCCCGCGGGTCGAAGGCGTCGCGCACGCCGTCGGCGAAGAGGTTGGCGGCGAGCACCAGCGTGACCATGAAGACGAAGGCCGAGGCGAAGGACCACCAGACGACGGGGTCGCGGCTCATCTCGCTGCGCGCGAGGTTGATCATGCCGCCGAAGCTGTTCATCGAGGGGTCGACGCCGACGCCGACGTAGCTGAGCACCGCCTCGTAGAGGATCAGCGCCGAGAACTCGAGCACGGTGACGATGAGCATCAGGTGCGCGACGTTCGGGAAGATGTGCCGCACCATGATGCGCGTGCGGCTGACGCCGAAGGCCTGCGCCGCCTGCACGTAGTCGAGCTCGCGCAGCTTGAGCGTCTCGCCGCGCAGCAGCCGGCACAGGCCGGCCCAGCCGGTGAGCCCGAGCACGGCGCAGAGCAGGAAGAGCTTGAGGTCGGCGCGCTCGGCGCCGGTCTCGAACAGCTCGGGGTGCTTGTCCAGGAAGACCTGCACCATCAACACGCAGGCGGCGATCAGCAGGATGTTCGGGATCGACGACAGCACGGTGTAGACGTACTGGATGAGCTCGTCGACCCAGCCCTTGAGGTAGCCCGCGACGATGCCCAGCACCACCGCCAGCGGCAGCGTGGCGATGGTCGCCAGCGTGCCGATGACGAAGGCCGTGCGGATGCTCTTCAGCGACTGGTAGAGCACGTCGTTGCCCGTGGTGTCGGTGCCCATCACGTGGTAGGGGCCGGAGAGCGCCGCGACGGCGCCGATGAGCGCGCCCAGCACCAGCAAGGTGGCGATCGCCACGTGCCAGGGCACGGCGCTGCGGCGCTGCAGGATCTCGCGCGCGCATGCGGCCAGGCCCTGCCGCCGCAGCGCGGCCAGCAGCGCGACCAGCGCCGCCGAGGCCAGCAGCGCGGCGGCCAGCCCGGCGACGAGCCCAAGCGCCGCGCGGCCCAGCACGTCCGGCAGCCACTGCGTGGCCGGGTCCTTCAGGTGCGCGCCGCCGTACTTCAGGCGCGGCGCCACGCGCTCGACGCGCCCGTCGACGACGAGCGACTCGCGCGTGAAGCTGACCGTGGCCAGCGGCTTGGAGTAGGTCGCCTCGCGCGCCTGCACGAGGTCGTCCAGCCAGGCATCGAGCAGCGAGCGCGTGCGCGCGTCGTAGGCGACGGCGGTCGCGCCGGGTGTGGCCGGCAGCAGCGGGCGGTAGTGCACGCTGTCCAGCAGCGTCACGCCCAGGCACAGCAGCAGCACGATGCTGGAGGACAGCGAAGGCGCGTCCATGAAGACCTTGCGCCAGTTCGCGCGCAGGTTCGGGCGCCGCCAGGCGAAGACGACGTAGGCCAGCAGCGCGACGGCGAGCAGCCAGATCGCGCCGTCGGTCCAGAGCAGGACGAACTTGGGCATGGTGCTTCAGCCCTCCAGCCGCACGCGCGGGTCGGCCCAGGTGTAGGCCACGTCGATGAGCACGTAGGTCGCGATGTAGAGCAGCGAGCCGATGAAGACCATCGTGCGAACGATCGCGAAGTCCTGCTTGCCGATGGCCTCGATGACGTAGGCGCCAAGCCCCGGCAGGCCGAAGAAGCTCTCGAAGACCAGGCTGCCGAGGAAGACGTAGGGCAGGTAGCCGCCCGCACTGGTGATGATGGGAATCAGCGCGTTGCGCAGCACGTGGCGCCAGAGCACGACCTGCTCCGACAGGCCTTTGGCGCGCGCGGTACGCACGTAGTCCTTGGCCGTCTCCTCGAGGAACATGGCGCGGTAGAGGCGCGCCTCGCCGCCCACGCGCGAGAGCAGCGAGAGCAGGATGGGCAGCGCGAGAAACTTGATCGCGTCCAGCCCCGGCGCGTAACCCGAGATCGGCGCCAGCCTGAGCACGCGCGAGAACAGGAACTGGCCGACGATGATGTAGAACAGGCTCGAGATCGAGAGCATCAGCACGCAGGTGACGACGCCCCAGAAATCGAGCCGCGAGTTGCGGAACATCACCAGCAGCAGCGCGAACGCGGTGCTGGCCAGCACCTGCAGGATGAACAGCGGCAGCGCCATCTGCAGGCTCACCCACATGCGCTGCGTGACCTCGTGGCCGATGTCACCGGCCGATTCGCCGTCGGCACGGCCGAAGCGCAGCGCGAAGAGCGAGACCGAGCGCTCCCAGAAGATCGTCTCGGTGAGTTTTTCGGGCCCTTGCGCCTGCGCGTTGAAGTACAGCGGCTTGTCGTAGCCGCGCTCGACCTTCCACTTCTCGATCGCCTGCTGGGTGACGCGCTTGCCACCCAGGTTCAGCCGCGCCATGTCGTCGGGCGTGTTGACGGTGAAGAAGAGGAAGAACGTGGCCAGGTTCACGCCCAGCAGCACCAGCACGCCGTAGAAGGCGCGCCGCAGCAGGTAGCCGATCATCGTGCCGCCTCCTGCGCCAGCACCTCGCCGCGTCCGGTCGTGCGCTCGCGCAGGCGCAGCGTGCGCCGCGCCAAGGCAAGCAGCAGCAGCACGAGCGCGGCGATCAGCGCCAGCGGCCACCACACCGGGCGGTTCCAGGCGGCCAGCGCGGCAGCGCGGTCGGCCGCGTCCAGCCGCAGGTAGCGGCCCTGGTCGCGGATCATGATCACCGGGTGGTAGTTGTAGACCCAGCGCTGCGCGGCCCCCGAGCTCCAGGGGAAGAAGCCGAAGCTCCAGGGCGCATCCTCGCGCGCGATCTGCACCAGTTGGTCGACGAGCGCCTGCTTCTCGGGGCCGTCGTCGTAGAGCTTCATGCGCTCGAACAGGCGATCGAACTCGGGGTTCTCGTAGTTGGCCGTGTTCTCGCCGTCGTACTTGGTCTTGCCGGCCATGCTTTGCAGCAGGAAGAGGAAGTTCTCGGCGTCGGGGTAGTCGGCCAGCCAGCCGAGCCAGAAGACCTGGTAGCTGCCCTTGCGCACCTTGTCCTGGAACTGGTTGTTGTCGGTGGCGCGGATCTCGAGCTGGATGCCGAGCTTGGCGAACTGGCGCACCATCCAGTCGAGCTTGGGCCGGTTGCCGGGCGTCGGCGCCGAGTAGTAGTCGTAGTTGATGACCAGCGGCTGGCCGGACTTCGCGTCGCGCCCGCCGGGGTAGCCGGCCTCGACCATGAGCTTCCGCGCCTCCTCGATCGGCCGGCGCTCGGCGCGCCCATCCTTCCAGACGTGGGTGACGGGGTTCACGCCCTCGCGCGTGCCCTCGCGTGAGCCGAAGATCCCCGGCGGCAATGGGCTCATCGCGGTCTGCCCGCCTTCCTTGGGGAAGATGCGCGAGAACTCGTCCCAGTCGATGGCGATCGAGATCGCCTGGCGCAGCTTGCGGTTGCGTGCGTGCTGCTGCGCATCGCTGCTGGCGCCGATCACCGGGTCCAGCATGTTGAAGCCGATGAAGTAGCTGCCGACGTCGGTGCCGCGGCTCAGGCGAAAGCCCTTCTCGGTGTACTCGCGCTTCACGTCCTCGCTGTCCTGCATGCCCACGAGGTAGGGCATGCCGGTGTCGGTGCGCTCGAAGACCTCGACGTCGTAGTAGCCCTGGCGGAACTTGTTCTGCCGCGGCACGCCCTCGCGCTCGATGCTGAACACCATGCGGTCGATGAAGGGCATGGTCTTGCCGCAGTCGGCGAGCAGCCCGGCCTCGCGATCGCCGGGCGCGCCCTCGCAGGGATAGGGTTCGCCGCGGTAGTTCGGGTTGCGCACGAGCACGTGCCGCCGGTCCTGCTGGAACTCGGCCATCATGTAGGCGCCCGTTCCCACCGGCCAGCGGTCCAGCGACAGCCCCGCCGCGGCCATGCCCGGCTGGGCGTAGAAGGCATCGGCCTCCCAGGGCACCGGCGAGAGGAAGGTCATCTGCATCCAGTAGCTCCACTGCGGGTACTTGCCCTTGATGCGGATGCGCAGCAGGTGCTTGTCCGGCGCGCTGGCGCCCTCCAGCGGCCAGCGGCGGAAGTCGAGGAAGGGCTTGTCCAGGCTGGCCGGGTCCGCGCCCGCGCGCAGCCTGGCGTCCTCGGCGCGGATGAGCTTGCCGTAATCGGCCAGGCCGACGACGTACTGTGCGAAGGTGGAGAAGATCGGCGTCGTGATGCGCGTGGTGGCGTGGCGCTTGAGCGCGTAGACGAAGTCCTCGGCCACCAGCTCGCGCGTGCCCTGGTGCTCGAACTGAAGCGGCGAGCGCCGCGTGCCGAGTTCGCCCGGCTTCATCGCGTGGTAGCGGTAGCTGCCCTGCTCGTCCCGGGCGAAGGCCGGGTGCGGCTGGAACAGGATGCCGGGCTTGATCGGCACGTCGTAGACGCTCTGGGCCACCTGCTCGCCGGGGGCGTCGTCGGGCAGCGGCTTGCCGTCCTTGTCGAGATAGCGCGGCTTGACGACCGCGGCAGCCGACTTCGGCACCAGCTCGTAGGGCCGCTTCAGGTAGTGGTAACCATAGGGCGGCTCGTAGATCTGGTAGGTGTACGGGGTGTCGTTGCTCCAGTACGAGGCGGTCGGGTCGAGGTGGCGCGGCGAGGCCTCGACGACGGCGGTGAACAAGGTGTTGCCTGCCGCGGCACCGTCCGGCCAGGGGTTGTTGTTGCACCCCGGCAGGCCCAGGGCCAGCCCCAGGCACACGCTCGCGGTCACCAGGGCGCGGCGCACCGCGACACGGCGGCCGGCCTTGTCTTCATCGCGCATGCGTCACCATCCGATCAGTACGTCCCGCCCCTGCACGGCAAGCGTCACGCGGCGGCCGACGGGCAGGGTCACTTTCGTCGGAACGTGGCCGAAGGGCAATCCCGTGAGGATGGGGATGCGCACGTGCTCGCGCACGCGCTGCAGCATGCTCGCCACGCGATAGCCGCGGTCCAGTGGCGAGGGCGTCCAGCCACCGAGGTCGCCGACCAGCAGCGCGCGCTGGCTCGCCAGCACGCCGCCCTGGGCAAGCTGCAGCAGCATGCGCTCGACGCAGTACGGGTGCTCGTTGACGTCCTCGATGAAGAGCACGCCGCCGCGCACCCGCGCCGGACGCGGGAAGTGGCGCGTGCCGATCAGCGAGCACAGCATGCTCAGGTTGCCACCCCACAACGGCCCCTTCAACAGCAGGCCATCGAAGCCCGCCGCGGTGCGAAAGCCCACCGCCTCCAGCTCGCCGCACATGGCCTCGGCGAAGCAGTCGGCCGTGACCTCGTCGACGCCGCCCTCCCGCTGCGGGCGCCCGAAATCGGTCACCGCCATCGGCGCGGCCCAGCTGGCGGCACCGGTATGCGCCCACAGCGCGAGCTGCAGCGCGGTGAAGTCGCTGTGACCGGCCCAGTTCGTGCCGCGCTCGGCAGCGCGGGCGAGCAGCGGCCAGTCGATGGTATCGAGCAGCGGCGTCAGGCCGTAGCCGCCGCGCGTGGCCATGGCCACGGCAGGCGCCTCCCGCGCCACGCGGTGCAAGGCCTGCAGCCGCGTCGCGTCGTCGCCGGCGAAACGCTGCCGCCGCGCCAGGGCCGCTTCGTCCGTGCGTACGGCGAAGCCCAGGGCCTGCAGGCGCCGCGCCGCCAGGGCAAGCGAGGCGGCACGCGGCACCACGCCCGAGGGGCTGAAGAGCGTCAGCGTGTTCATCGATCGTCAGGGAAATCGTGCAACTCGGTGGCTTCGCCGGCCGGAATCGGTGCGACCGGCGCGACCGGCGGGACTGGCGGCGTTCGCGCAGCATCGCCATCCGCCTCGGCCTCGCCCGGCTTCTGTGCGCGCTGCTCGGCGCGGCGCTCGGCGAAGAAGCGGCGCAGCAGCGCTGCGGCTTCCTCCGCCAGCACGCCGCCGCGCACGACGGTGTGGTGATTGAGCTGCGCCTGTGCGAACAGGTCGACCACGGAGCCCGCGGCGCCGGTCTTGGGGTCGGGCGCCGCGAAGACCACGCGCTTGAAGCGTGCGTGCATCAGCGCCATCGCGCACATCGCGCAGGGCTCCAGCGTCACGTAGAGCTCGCACTCGGGCAGGCGGTAGTTCTCGAGCAGCGTGGCGGCGTGGCGCAGCGCGACGATCTCGGCATGCGCGGTCGGGTCGTGCGTGGTGATCGGCCGGTTGTAGCCGGTGGCCACGACCTGCATGCCGGAGTCGCCGCGGCGCACGATCACCGCGCCCACCGGCACCTCGCCCACCAGCCAGGCGTTGTGGGCCTGGTCCAGGGCCAGGCGCATGCCGCGCTCGTCGAAAGGGTCTTCGATCATCCGGTGGGTCGTCGCATCCGCAGGCGGGGATTGTGCCCGCGCCAAGCGCACGCGGCGCCGGCGCACGCGCCGCGAGCTCGATCCGCCGCCATGGCAGGCCCGGTTCGCGACCGAAGCCCGCGAAAACGGGCCTAGCATTGGCTCCCCGCGGCCGACCCCGGCACCGCCCGCGTCCCATGCCCCCTCCTCTTCCGCTGCTGCAAGCCACCGCCCTCGCCCGCTCGTTCGGCTCGACGCGTGCCCTCGTCGACCTCTCGATGGACATCGAGGCCGGCGAGATCGTCGCGCTGATGGGCGCCAACGGCGCGGGCAAGTCGACCTTCGTGAAGATCCTCTCCGGCGTGCTCACGCCCGACGCCGGCCGCATGCTGTTCAAGGGCAAGGCCTTTGCCCCGCGCACGCCGGCCGAGGCGAGTGCCGCACGCGTGGTCACCGTGCACCAGTCGAGCGACCTCGTCGGCATCCCCGGGCTGACGGTGGCCGACGCGCTGCTGCTCGAGCGCTTTGCCGACCGCAGCCGGCCCTTTTTCGTCTCGCGGCGCAGCATCCGCGCGCAAGCGCAGGCGATGCTGGATCACGCCGGGTTCGCGTTGCCGCTGGCGCGCGACTTCGCCGAACTCGCGGCCGCCGACCGCCAGCTGGTGGCGATCGCGCGGGCGCTCGCCAATCGCGCCGAGCTGCTGATCCTCGACGAGCCCACGGCCAGCCTTTCGGGCAGCGAATCGCAGCGCCTCTATGCGACCCTGCTCGACCTGAAGCGCCGCGGCATCGCGGTGCTCTACATCTCGCACCGCACCGCCGACCTGCAGGCGCTGGCCGACCGCGTCGTGGTACTGCGCGGCGGGCGCGCGGTGGCCAGCCTGACGCGGCCGGTGGACTTCTCGCAGGCGATCGAGGCCATGATCGGCCGCGCGCTGACTTCGGCGCGGCCCGGCGCGCGACGCGCGCGCGGCCAGCCATTGCTGCACCTGCAGGGCGCGCGCCTGTTGCCGGCGAGCCCGCGCTTCGACCTCGACATCCACCGCGGCGAGGTCGTGGCCATCACCGGCGTTCTCGGCGCCGGCAAGAGCCGCCTGCTGCGCGCCCTCTATGGCAGCACCACGCTGGCCGAGGGCACGATGCGCCTGGACGGCCGGCCCTACGCGCCGGCAGGCCCGCGGCAGGCGCTGGCCGCGGGCGTCTGCATGGCCGGCGAGGATCGCCATCGCTCCTCGCTCATGCCGCGCGACTGGCCGGGCGAGAGCGTGGCCGAAACGATCGCGCTGCCGCACCTGGCGCGCTGGTTTCCCCGCGGCTTCGTGCGCCGCGCGGTCGAGAACGCGAAGGCGCAGTCCGCCATCGAGCGCCTGTCGATCCGCACCGCGGGGCCGACGGCCTCGGTGTGGACACTTTCCGGCGGCAACCAGCAGAAGGTCGTGCTCGGGCGCTGGGAGGCCGAGCCCGCCACGCTGCTGCTGCTGGACGAGCCCTTCCAGGGCGTCGACGTGGGCGCGCGCGAGGACCTGATCGCGGCCATCCGCGCGCGCAGCGACGGCGCCACCCTCATCGCCACCTCCGACCCCGAGGAGGCGATCGAGGTCGCCGACCGCGTGCTGGTGATGGACCACCACTGCCTGCGCGAGCCCGAGCCGGCGCGCGGCGACGAAGAAGCCCCGGCACTCGAACCCACCCGATGACGAACGCAAACGACAAACCCACGGCCCCCGGACCCGACCTGCTCGAAGCGCTGCGGCGAAGCGCGGTATTCGTGTTGCTGGCGCTGATGATCGCCGGCTTCGCGGTCGCGCAGCCGGCCTTCATCCAGATCGACAACCTGATGAGCATCCTGCAGGCGGTGGCGGTGGTGGCCATCCTTGGCGCGGGCGTGACGCTGACGCTGGCGGTGGGTGGCTTCGACCTCTCGATCGGCGCAGTCGCGGCCTCGAGCGTGATGGCGGCGAGCTACGCGATGATCGTCTGGCAACTCGGCGCGTTCTGGACCGTGCTGCTGGTGCTGCTGCTGGGGGCTTGCGTCGGCCTGCTCAACGCGCTGCTCATCGTGCGGCTGAAGGTGCCCGACCTGCTGGCCACGCTCTCGATGATGTTCCTGCTCAGCGGCCTGCAGCTCATCCCCACCGGCGGGCGCTCGATCGCCAGCGGCCTCATCCTGCCCGACGGCTCGACGGCGCCGGGGCGCTACGACCCGGACTTCCTGCGCATCGGCCGCTCGCTGCTGTTCGACGTCGTGCCGCTGCCGGTCGTCATCCTCGCCGTCGTCGCCATCGTGCTGCACGTGCTGACCGAGCGCACGCGCTTTGGGCGGCTGCTCTTTGCCACCGGCGGCAACGAGATGGCGACAAGGCTGGCCGGCGGCGCCACCGAGCGGCTGCGCACCTGGGCCTACGTCATCTCGGGCACGCTGGCCTCGCTGGGCGGCATCGTCGTGGCCGCGCGGGTGGGGCGCGGCGACGTGTCCTCGGGCGCCTCGCTGCTCATGGATTCGGTGGCCGCGGCGCTGATCGGCTTTGCCGTGCTCGGCCTGCGCCGGCCCAACGTGCTCGGTGCCGTCGTCGGCGCCGTCTTCGTCGGCGTGCTGCTCAACGGCCTGACCATGCTCAATGCACCCTACTACACGCAGGATTTCGTGAAGGGAGCGGTGCTCGTCGGCGCGCTCGCCCTCACCTACGGCATCGCGCGCACGCGCGGCTGAGGCGCTTGCGCCCCGCCTCCCTTTCCCGACCCCGAACCACCCCGAGGAGAACGAGATGAAGCACGTCACCAAGCCCCTGTTCGCCGCCGCCGCCGCGGCCACGTTCGCGGCAACCTTCGCGCTGGCCGCGCAGGCGCAAGGCCTGAAGGGTGCACCGGCACCCTTCGACAAGGGCGGCGTGAAGATCGCCGCGGTCAGCTTCCTGGGTGCGGGCGACTGGCTGCAGGCCTTCGAGGCCGGCGTCAAGCGCCAGGCCGACGCCCTGGGCGTGAAGCTCACGCTTTCGCAGGCGCGCAACGACAACGACACCCAGCGCAACCTGATCCAGCAGGCGATCAACCTGCGCGTGGACGGCATCATCATCAACAACGGCCGCCCCGAGGTGCTGAAGGACGTCGCGCAGAAGGCGCTGGACGCCGGCATCAAGGTCGTCGCCTACGACGTCAACCTCGACAACCCCAAGATCCCGCAGATCGAGCAGAGCGACGCCGACATGGCGCGCCTGGTGCTCGAGCAGGCGGTGAAGGACAAGGGCAAGGGCTTTACCGGCGGCGCCGTCTACGTCGCCGGCTTCGCGCCGCTGGACCGCCGCTACGCGGTGTGGAAGGAGTTCATCGGCAAGCACGGCCTGAAGGAGAAGGCGGTGTGGGGCGTCGTCAACGACACCGTACCCGCGTCGGTGGCCGACCAGACCAAGGCCGTGCTGCGCGCCAACCCGGACATCGCCGTCGTCTTCACGCCCTGGGACGAGTTCGCCAAGGGCGTGAAGCTGGCCATCGACGAACTTGGCATCTCGAAGAAGGTGAAGATCTACGGCGTCGACATCTCCACCGCCGACATCCAGCTCATGACCGAGCCCGACAGCGCCTGGATGGCCACTGCGGCGACCAACGCGGCGGTCGTCGGCGAGGTTTCGGTGCGCGCGGTGTCGCTGGCCATCGCCGGCCAGTTCCCGGGCCGCTCGGTCATGCTCAAGCCCACGCTCGTGACGCGCGACGACCTGCTGAAGAACAAGATCGCCACCATCGAGGACCTGCAGAAGAAGTTCCCCGCCTTCCAGAAGAGCGATGCGGCGACTGCCGCGTGGATCCCCGCCGGCAAGTAGGCCGGCCAGACCCACGCCGCGAACCCCGCGCGATCGACCGCACGAGCACACCATGAGCCTGCCGACTCCGGACTACGCCCGCAACATGAAGCTGATCGGACACTCCGACATCGGCGGGCGCGGCGACGGGCTGCAACTCATGGTGCACCGCGGCCATGCCTACGTCGGCCATCCGTGGTCGCAGGGCTTCTCCATCGTCGACGTGCGCGACCCGCGGCGACCCGGCAAGGTCAGCTACGTGCCGGCGCCGCCCAATACCTGGAACATCCACCTGCAGGCGCACGACGACCTGCTGCTCGTCATCAACGCGCTGGACCTCTTCGCCGGCGTCGAAGCCTTCGCCGACGAGCGCGCGTACTACACGAGGTCGATGGCCGAATCGGTGCACGGCACGACGCGCGCCCGCGCCTGGAGCGCGGGGATGACGGTCTACGACATCTCGACGCCCGACCAGCCGCGCGGGATCGGACAGCTCGACGTCGAAGGCGTAGGCCTGCACCGACTCTGGTACGTGGGTGGGCGCTGGGCCTACGCCTCCGCGCTGCTCGACGGCTTCTCCGACTACATCTTCGTCACCATCGACCTGGCCGACCCGACGCGCCCGCGACTCGTCGGCCGCTGGTGGCTGCCGGGCATGAACCGCGCCGCGGGCGAGATCGGCCAGGCGCCCGAGGGCCGGCGCTGGGCCCTGCATCACGCGCTGGTGCAGGGCGATACGGCCTACGCCTGCTGGCGCGACGGCGGGCTCACGCTGCTGGACGTCGCCGATCGCGCGGCCCCCAGGCTCATCAGGCACCTGAACTGGTGTCCGCCCTACGGCGGCGGCACGCACTCGGCGCTGCCGCTGGTCGATCGCGGCCTGCTGGTGGTGGCCGACGAGGCGGTGCTCGACGGCGAGGAAGACGGTCGCAAGCACACCTGGGTGTTCGACATCCGCGAGCCCGCGAACCCGATCAGCATCTCGACCTTCCCCATCCCCACCGAGGCCGACTACGTCGCCAAGGGCGGCCACTTCGGACCGCACAACCTGCACGAGAACCGCCCGGGGAGCTTCGTCTCCGACACGCTGGTGTTCGCCACCTGGCAGAACGCGGGCATCCGGGCCTTCGACATCCGCGACCCGTATCGCCCGGTGGAAACGGCTGCGCTCGTGCCGGCGGCGCCGCAGCGCATCCTCGACAAGCGCCCGAACCGCCCGCGCGTGATCCAGTCGGCCGACGTCTTCGTCGACGCGCAGGGGCTGGTCTACGCCACCGACTACAACGCCGGCCTCGAGATCATCGAGTACGCAGGCTGAGCCGGCGTCGGATCGGAGGCGTCAGATCGGCGAAGGGCGAATGACCTAGACTGGCCGCACGTCGCACAGCACCGCTACCCAAGGAAGGGGAAGACGCCATGTTCCTCGAGCAATTGCCGATCGGCGATGACCCGCCGCGCGAAGTCAACGTCGTCATCGAAGTCCCGATCGGCGGCGAGCCGATCAAGTACGAGCTCGACAAGGCCGCCTGCATGCTGGTCGTCGACCGCTTCCTCTACACGCCCATGCGCTACCCGGGCAACTACGGCTTCATCCCGCACACCCTGTCGGAGGACGGCGACCCCTGCGACGTGCTGGTGGCCAACACGCGCCCGCTGATGCCCGGGGCAGCGATCGCCGTGCGGCCCGTCGGCGTGCTGAAGATGACCGACGAAGCCGGCGGCGACGAGAAGATCATCGCCGTGCCGACGACGCGCCTGACGCAGCGCTACGCGCACATCAAGACCGCCGCCGACCTGCCCGAGATCACGCGCCGGCAGATCGAGCACTTCTTCTCCCACTACAAGGACCTCGAGCCTGGCAAGTGGGTGAAGTTCGACGGTTGGGGCGAGGTCGAAGAGGCGCAGCGCCTGATCGTCGAGGCCATCGCGCGCGCGCGCCGGACCGAGGACGCGAAGGCCGGCTGAGCAGAACCCCCCGATGCCACGGACGGAATATCCCGATGGAACAACGACTCGACTACAAGACCGCCTCTCCCGCCGGCTTCCAGGCCATGCTGCAGATGCAGTTCGCCGTCAACAAGAGCGGCCTGGAGGACTCGCTGCTCGAGCTGGTGAAGTCGCGCGCCTCGCAGATCAACGGCTGCGCCTGGTGCCTGGACATGCACACCAAGGATGCGCGCGCGATGGGCGAGAGCGAGCAGCGCCTGTACCTGCTGCCGGCGTGGCGCGACGCCCCCTGCTACACCCCGCGCGAGCGCGCCGCGCTGGCCTGGACCGAGGCGCTGACGAAGCTCGCCGACGTGCACGACGTGCCCGATGCGGTCTACATCGAGGCCCGCGCGCACTTCGACGAGAAGGCGCTCGTCGACCTGACGATGGCCATCATCGCGATCAACGGCTGGAACCGGCTCAACGTCGCCTTCCGCACGACCGTCGGCGACTACGTCAGCCCGCACACCAAGGCGCGCTGACGTCGCCGCGCCGCGGCCCGGCCCGGGCCCGGCCGGGCTCAGTATTCCTCGCCGATGCTGCCGGGGGCGAGGTTGTCGAACTTGGTGAGCGGCTTCAGGAAGGTCAGCTTGACCGTGCCCACCGGGCCATTGCGCTGCTTGCCGATGACGATCTCGGCGACGCCGGGCTCCTTGGAGTCCTTGTTGTAGTAGTCGTCGCGGTAGATGAACATGATGACGTCGGCATCCTGCTCGATGGCGCCGGACTCGCGCAGGTCGCTCATCATCGGCCGCTTGTCGTTGCGCGACTCGACCGAGCGATTGAGCTGCGAGAGCGCGATCACCGGGCACTGCAGCTCCTTGGCCAGCGCCTTCAGGCCGCGGCTGATCTCGCCGATCTCGGTGGCACGGTTCTCCTCGCTGCCGCTGCCGGAACCGCTCATCAGCTGCAGGTAGTCGACGACGATGAGGCCCAGGGTGCCGCCGAACTGGCGCGCCATGCGCCGCGCGCGCGCGCGCAGCTCGGCCGCGTTGAGCGCCGGCGTCTCGTCGATGAAGAGCTGGACGTTGCGCAGCCGGTCGACCGCGGTCGCCAGCCGCTCCCAGTCCTGGTCGCTCAAGCGCCCGGTGCGCAGGCCCGACTGGTCGATGCGGCCGAGTGAGCCCACCATGCGCAGCGCAAGCTGTGCCGCGCCCATCTCCATCGAGAACACGAGCACCGGCAGGCCTTCGGCCACCGCCACATGCTCCGCCATGTTGAGCGCGAACGCCGTCTTGCCCATCGAGGGGCGCGCAGCGAGCACGATCAGGTCTCCCTTCTGCAGCCCGGCGGTCATGCGGTCGAGGTCGTAGAAGCCGGTGCGCACGCCGGTGACTTCCTCGGCACCGTTCTCGTGCAGCTCGTTGACGCGGTCCAGCAGCGCCACGACGAGCTTGTCCATGCTCTGCATGCCCTGGCGCTGCCGGGAACCCTCCTCGCCGATCTTGAAGATGCGGCCCTCCGCCTCGTCGAGGATCTGCGTCACCGCGCGGCCCTGCGGGTTGAAGGCGGTGGTGGCGATCTCGTCGCTGGCGGCGATGAGCTTCCTCAGGATCGCGCGTTCACGCACGATCTCGGCATAGCGGCGCAGGTTGGCCGCACTCGGCACGCTCTGCGCGAGCGCGTTGAGGTAGGCCAGGCCGCCGCAGTCCTCGGCCTTGCCCAGCGACTGCAGCTGCTCGAAGACGGTGATCACGTCGGCCGGCTTGCTCGCGTTGATGAGCGCGCCGACGGCGGCGAAGATCTGCTTGTGCTCCCAGCGGTAGAAGTCGCTCTCGCCGAGCAGGTCGGCGGCGCGGTCCCAGGCGAGGTTGTCGAGCAGGAGGCCGCCGAGCACGCTCTGCTCGGCCTCGACCGAGTGCGGCGGCACGCGCAGCCGCGCCACCTCGTCGTCGCGCGGCTGGGCAAAGGCATCGCGGGGATCTTGCAGCATCGTCATCGGGCAATCATGCCCCAGCCGCCGCGTCCGCCCTGTGGACAGGCCTGGGGAAAAGTGGGGGGTGCGCTGGGGAAATCGGCACCGTGCCAGGGCCGCGACTGCCCCGGAGCGCGCGCGGGCGGGCGCGGGCGGGTGAAAGCGACGAAGGCCGGCTGCAAGCCGGCCTTCGGGTACGACAGGGGCGCGGAGACGCTCAGTCGGCCTGCGCCACCACCTGCACGCTGACCTCGACGACGACGTCGGTGTGCGCGGCGACCTGCACCGGGAACTCGCCGACGGTCTTCAGCGGGCCGTCGGGCATGCGCACCTGCGCCTTGGCCACCTGCAGGCCGAGCGCCGTGAGCGCGGCCGCGATGTCGGCGTTGGTGACCGAACCGAACAGGCGTCCGTCGACGCCGGCCTTCTGCGCGATGCGCACGTTCTTGCCGGCGAGCTGCTCGCCCAACGCCTGTGCCGCGGCGAGCTTGGCCGCGGCGGCCTGCTCGAGCTCCGCGCGGCGCGCCTGGAATTCCTGGATCGCCGCTTCGGTGGCACGACGCGCCAGCCGCTGCGGGATCAGGAAGTTGCGGGCATAGCCCTCCTTGACCTTGACGACGTCGCCGAGGTTGCCGAGCTTGCCGACCTTCTCCAGAAGAATCACTTGCATGTCGAACCTCCGCTCAGACCTTGTGTTGATCGGAGTACGGCAGCAGCGCCAGGAAACGGGCGCGCTTGATCGCCGTCGTCAGCTGACGCTGGTAGAACGCACGCGTGCCGGTCAGGCGCGCGGGCGTGATCTTGCCGTTCTCGCCGACGAAGTCGCGCAACACGTCGAGCTCCTTGTAGTCGATGTGCTCGACGTTGGCGACCGTGAAGCGACAGAAGCGCTTGCGACGAAAGAGCAGCGACTGCGAGTTGCGACGGGGACGCTTGTCCTTGGAACCACGACCTTTACCGCGGGGTGGGGGCATGAGAGTTCTCCAAAATCCTGTATCGAAACCGAATGGGGCCGATCAAGCCTGCCGATCGACCTGCGTGACGTGCAGCAGAAGCCCGCGTCCGTTGCGCGCGCTGGTGACGAAGCCGGCAAAGAGCGCCGTCTCGCCCAGCGTCATCGCCGCCAGGCTCTGCGTCACCTCGCCGATGGCCACCGCGCGCATCTCCATCGAGACCTTGCGGGGCCTGCCGTCCTCGCTCAGCTCCGACTCGTGCGCGAGGCCGATGTCCAGAGCCGGCAATCCGGCGGGCGTGTAGCGCATCGCCGCCCGGTCCACCAGTCGTGCGCTCAGCAGCAACCGATTCATCGGACAAGGCTTGCGGACGTCAACGGAGCCGAGGCCGAAAGCCTCAGGCGGAGGCCTCCTGGCGCTCCTTGCGGGCTTCCTCGCGCTCGACCGCCTTCATCATCGGCGAGGGCGTGGTGACCGCCTTCTCCATCTTCACGGTCAGGTGGCGCAGCACGGCGTCGTTGAAGCGAAAGCCCGTCTCGAGCTCGTCCAGCACTTCCTTGCTGCACTCGATGTTCAGGCACAGGTAGTGGGCCTTGGCGAGCTTCTGGATCATGTAGGCGAGCTGGCGCCGGCCCCAGTCCTCGACGCGGTGCACCTTGCCGCCGGCAGCGGTGACCAGGCCCTTGTAGCGTTCCAGCATGGCTGGAACCTGTTCGCTCTGATCCGGGTGGATCAGGAGAACGATCTCGTAGTGACGCATGAACACTCCTTGGGGATTCCTGTGGCAGGAAGCCGCCCCGCAGGCGTCGGTCCGGGCGGGTGCGGCAAGGGAAAAGCCTTGGAGTATAGCGCGGGCGCCGCCCGGCGCGGCGGCTCAGGGTCGCGCCGCCAGGCGCATCCAGGTGTCGAGCACGGTGTCCGGATTGAGCGAGATCGAGGCGATGCCCTCGGCCGCCAGCCAGTCGGCGAAGTCCGGATGGTCGCTCGGGCCCTGGCCGCAGATGCCGACGTACTTGCCGGTGGCGCGGCAGGCGGCGATGGCACGGCTGATGAGCGCCTTCACCGCCGGGTCGCGCTCGTCGAAGTCGCTCGCGAGCTGTGCCAGCCCGCTGTCGCGGTCCAGGCCCAGCGTGAGCTGGGTGAGGTCGTTGGAGCCGATCGACATGCCGTCGAAGTGCTGCAGGAACTGCTCGGCGAGGATGGCGTTGCTCGGCACCTCGCACATCATGATGAGCTTGAGGTCGTCCGCGCCGCGGCGCAGGCCGCGCTCGGCCAGCAGTCTCACCACCTGCTCGGCCTGCCGCACGGTGCGCACGAAGGGCACCATGATCTCGACGTTGGTGAGGCCCATGTCCTTGCGCACGCGCCTGAGCGCCTCGCACTCCATCGCGAAGGCGTCGCTGAAGTCGCCGCTGATGTAGCGGCTGGCGCCGCGAAAACCCAGCATCGGGTTCTCCTCGTCGGGCTCGTAGCGGGCGCCGCCGATGAGCTTGCGGTACTCGTTGCTCTTGAAGTCCGACAGGCGCACGATCACCGGCCGCGGCCAGAACGCCGCGGCGATGGTGGCCACGCCCTCGGCGAGCTTGTCGACGTAGAAGGCACGCGGGCTGGCATGGCCCCGCGCCACCGACTCGACCGCCTTCTTCAGCTCGGCGTCGATGTTCGGGTAGTCGAGGATCGCCTTCGGATGCACGCCGATGGCGTTGTTGATGATGAACTCGAGCCGTGCGAGGCCGACCCCGGCGCTGGGCATCTGCGCGAAGTCGAAGGCGAGCTGCGGGTTGCCCACGTTCATCATGATCTTGATCGGGCAGTAGGGCATCTCGCCGCGCTGCACCTGCGCCACCTCGGTCTCGAGCAGGCCGTCGAAGATGTAGCCCGTGTCGCCCTCCGAGCAGGCCACGGTGACCAGCGCCCCTTCCTGGATGCGCTCGGTGGCGTCGCCGCAGCCGACGACAGCCGGGATGCCGAGCTCGCGCGCGATGATCGCCGCGTGGCAGGTGCGCCCGCCGCGGTTGGTGACGATCGCCGCCGCGCGCTTCATCACCGGCTCCCAGTTGGGATCGGTCATGTCGGTGACGAGCACGTCGCCGGGCTGCACGCGCTCCATCTCCGCGGTGGAGCGCACCAGCCGCGCGCGGCCGGTGCCGATCTTCTGCCCGATGGCGCGCCCCTCGGCGAGCACGGTGCCGACCTTCAGCGGGTCGCCCTTGAGCTTGAAGCGCTGCTCGATGCGGCCGTCGGCCTGGCTCTTCACCGTCTCCGGCCTGGCCTGCAGGATGTAGAGGCGGCCGTCCTGGCCGTCCTTGCCCCACTCGATGTCCATCGGGCGGCCGTAGTGCTTCTCGATGACGAGGGCGTAGCGCGCCAGCTCGATGACGTCGCCGTCCGAGAGCGAATAGCGGTTGCGCTGCTCGGGCGGCGTCTGCACCGTGCGCACGAGGCGACCGCTGGCCGCGCGCTCCTCGTCGGAGGCGAACTCCATGCGCTGCAGCTTGCTGCCCAGGCTGCGACGGATGATCGGAAAGTGACCCGCCTCGAGCGACGGCTTGTGGACGTAGAACTCGTCCGGGTTGACGGCGCCCTGCACGACCATCTCGCCCAGGCCGAAGCTGCTGGTGACGAAGACGACGTCCTTGAAGCCCGACTCGGTGTCGATCGTGAACATCACGCCCGAGGCGCCGAGGTCCGAGCGCACCATGCGCTGCACGCCCGCGGAGAGCGCCACGTCCGCATGCGCGAAGCCCTTGTGCACGCGGTAGCTGATCGCGCGGTCGTTGTAGAGCGAGGCGAAGACCTCCTTCGTGCGCCGCAGCACCTCGTCGATGCCGCTGACGTTGAGGAAGGTTTCCTGCTGACCGGCGAAGGAGGCATCCGGCAGATCCTCGGCCGTGGCCGACGAACGCACGGCCCAGCTGCCGCCCGGGTTGTCGGCCTCGAGCGCCTGGAACTGGCCGCGGATCGCCTGCTCGAGCGCCGGCGGAAACGACGCCTCGTCGATCCAGCCGCGGATCTGCGCCCCGGCCTCGGCCAGTGCGCGCACGTCGTCGACGTCCAGGGTCGCCAGCCGCTGCGCGATGCGCTCGTCGAGCCGGTCCTGGCGCAGGAACTGCCGGTAGGCGTGGGCGGTGGTGGCGAAGCCCCCGGGCACGCGCACGCCGGTCCCGGCCAGCTGGCTGATCATCTCGCCGAGGGAGGCGTTCTTGCCGCCGACCACCTCGACATCGGTCATCCTCAGTTGTTCGAACGGTACGACCAGGGCGGTCGCCACAGTAGACGCAGGCATGGGAGAGCTCCGAGACGTGAAGAAAATGGTGCTTCCGCATGCGCGCAGCGACCCCCAGCGCAGGCGCTTTGGGATTCGAGTCGTTGGCCGTGGAGGTTCACGCGCGGCTGGCCCCGGGAGGGCCGAAGGCGGGCAGGAGATGGCCGAATTCTAGGGACATCTTCCTTATCATGGCCTTGCGGCCGCGGCATCGGCCCGCGCGAACGGGGGCCTCATGCCAGAACGTACCGTGTTCTTCGTCTCCGACGGCACCGGCATCACCGCCGAGACCTTCGGCAATTCCATCCTCGCCCAGTTCCCGGCGCAGCCGCGGCACGTGCGCCGGCCCTTCATCGACAGCGCCGAGAAGGCCGTGCAGGTCGCTGCCGAGATCGACGAGGTCGCGCTGCGCGAGGGGCGGCGCCCGATCGTCTTCCTCACCCTCGTCAACGACGAGGTGCGCGACCTCATCGACAACCCGCGCTGCAAGGGCCTGGTGCTGGACATGTTCCGCAGCTTCGTCGAGCCGCTGGAAGAGGAGTTCGGCATCAAGCGCAGCCACCGCGTGGGGCGCTTCAGCGACGCGAGCAAGAGCGCCGAGTACCACGACCGCATCGAGGCCATCAACTTCAGCCTCGCGCACGACGACGGCCAGTCCGCGCGCAACCTCGACGTCGCCGACGTCATCCTCGTGGGCGTGAGCCGCTGCGGCAAGACGCCGACCTCGCTCTACCTGGCGATGCAGCACGGCATCAAGGCCGCCAACTACCCGCTCATCCCCGAGGACTTCGAGCGCGGGCGCCTGCCCTCGCTGCTGGCACCGCACAAGCGCAAGTGCTTCGGGCTCACCATCGACCCGGTGCGCCTGGCCCAGATCCGCAACGAGCGCCGCCCGGGAAGCCGCTACGCGGCGCTGGAGAGCTGCCGCTTCGAGATCCAGGAGGCCGAGACGATGATGCGCCGCGAGGGCATCTCCTGGCTGTCGTCGACACACAAGTCGATCGAGGAGATCGCCACCACCATCCTGCGCGACCTGCGGCCGGATCGGCTGGTGTATTGATTCCGGTCGGCCCGGCCGGTGCGGGCGGCACGATCGCCGCATCCGGCGGCAGCGCGGGCCGGGACCTCGCGCTTCGCGTCGATCAGAACGTCCCGGGATACGCGCCGCCGTCCATCAGGATGTTCTGCCCGGTGACGTAGCTCGCGTGCGCGCTGCAGAGGAAGGCGCACATGGCGCCGAACTCGTCGGGCGTGCCCAGGCGGCCGGCGGGCACGGTGGCCAGGCGCATGGCGATCAGTTCCGCCTCGGGCTTGCCGGCCCTCTGCGCCTGCGCGCGCGTCGTGGTGCGGATGCGGTCGGTATCGAAGACGCCGGGCAGCAGGTTGTTGATCGTCACGTTGCATGCCGCCAGCCGGCGCTGGCGCGCGACGCCGGCCACGAAGCCGGTGAGGCCGCTGCGCGCGCCGTTGGAGAGGCCCAGCACGTCGATCGGCGCCTTCACCGCGCCGCTGGTGATGTTGACGATGCGGCCGAAGCCGCGCTCGGCCATGCCGTCGACCGTCGCCTTGATGAGTTCGATGGGCGTGAGCATGTTCGCGTCCACCGCCTTCACCCAGTCCTCGCGCGACCAGTCGCGGAAGTCCCCGGGCGGCGGCCCGCCGGCGTTGTTGACGAGGATGTCCACCTGCGGGCAGGCGGTCAGCGCCGCCGCACGGCCCTCGGGCGTGGTGATGTCGCCGGCGACGGCCTTCACCTGCACCGCCGCAGCGAGCGCGCGCAACTCGGCGGCCGTGGCCTCGAGGCCCTCGGCACCGCGCGCGGTGATGACGACGTTCACGCCTTCGGCCGCCAGCGCCTTCGCGCAGCCCTTGCCCAGGCCCTTGCTCGCGGCACACACCAGAGCCCAGCGTCCCTTCAAGCCCAGATCCATGGCCAATCCGTCCTTTAGAAGCCCGCAGCCTGGCCGTCGCGGCGCGGGTCGCTGGCCGCGGCGTAGCCCTCGACGGCCGGGTCGCCCAGGCGCCAGATGAACTGGCCGGCGCCGTAGTCCTGGTAGCTGTCGGCAAACGGCTGCACGACGTGGCCGAGCGCGCGCAGGCCCTCGACCGTGGCCGCCGGCATGCCGGCCTCGTTGTTGACGATGCCTGCGTTGTAGCGCCAGCGCGGCGCGTCGCACGCGGCCTGCGGCTGCTGCCGGTAGTCGAGCATGCGCACCAGCGTCTGCATGTGCGCCTGCGGCTGCATGTCGCCGCCCATGATGCCGAAGCTCATCTGCGGCTGGCCGTCCTTCATCAGGAAGGCCGGGATGATGGTGTGGAAGGGCCGCTTGCCCGGGCCGACCTGGTTCTCGCGCCCGGCCTGCCGCGTGAAGCCGTGCCCCCGGTTCTGCAGGCTGATGCCCCAGCCCGGCACGACGACGCCCGAGCCGAAGCCCATGTAGTTGCTCTGGATCAGGCTGACCATCATGCCGCGCTCGTCGGCGGCGGTGAGGTAGATCGTGCCGCCCTTGGGCGCGTGGCCGGGGCCGAAATCCTGCGCGCGGCGGGGGTCGATGAGCCTGGCGCGGCTTTGCAGGTAGGCCGAATCGAGCATCTGCTGCGGGGTCAGCGTCATCGAGCCGGCATCGGCGACGTAGCGGTAGACGTCGGCGAAGGCGAGCTTCATCGCCTCGATCTGCAGGTGCTGGCTGGCCGCGCCGTCCACCGGCAGCGCGGCGAGGTCGAAGTGCTGCAGGATGCCGAGCGCGATCAGCGCCGCGATGCCCTGCCCGTTGGGCGGGATCTCGTGCAGTGCATGGCCGCGATAGTCCTGGCTCACCGTGCCGACCCAGTCGCAGGCGTGGCCGGCCAGATCGGCCTCGGTCATCGCGCCGCCGTGCTCACGCGCGCAGGCGGCGATCGCCGCGGCGATCTCGCCCCGGTAGAAGGCCTCGCCGCGCGTCCTGCCGATGAGGCGCAGCGCGCGCGCGGCATCCGGGAAGCAGAAGCGCTCGCCCACCGCGGGCTGGCGCCCGCGCGGCAGAAAGGCCTGCGCGAAGCCCGGCTGGCTCGTCAGGTCAGGCAGCGAGGCCGCGGCCGTCCACTTGTGGTTCACGACCACCGGCACGGCGAAGCCGCGCTCGGCGATCTCGGCGGCGGGCTCCATCAGGTCGGCAAAGGGCAGCTTGCCGAAACGCTGCGACAGGCTCGCCCAGGCCGAGACCATGCCCGGCACCGTGACCGTGTCCCAGCCGCGCTTGGGCATGAGCCTGCCCTCGCCGTACTTGCGATCGAAGTACTGCGGCGTCCAGGCGCCAGGCGCGCGACCGCTGGCGTTCAGGCCGTGCAATTCCTTGCCGTCCCAGAGGATGCAGAACGCGTCCGAGCCCAGGCCGTTGCTGCAGGGCTCGACGATGGTCATCATCGCCGCGGTGGCGATCGCCGCGTCGACCGCGTTGCCGCCCTGCTGCAGCATGCGCAGGCCCGCCTGCGCGGCCAGCGGGTGCGAGGTGGAGACGATGTTGCGCGCGAAGACGGGGCTGCGCTGGCTGGCGTAGGCGGTGGTCCAGTCGAAGTTGTGGGTCATCGGGATGCTCGTGCTGCTGCGGCGCTCGTCATGGCAACCCCCGGCTGCGGCCGCCGGTCGCCGCGTCGCCTCACGCCGACATTCTGGCGCAGGCGCGCCGGACCCGGTTCAGCGCGGCTTTCGCGGCTGCTGCACCATGCTCTCGGCGACGTAGCGCCGCAGCTGCGGCGGGCCCTCGCCGATGTGAAACGACAGCCGCCTGGCGCGCAGGTCGGCGTCGAAGGCGGTGAAGCGCTCCAGCCGGCGCTGGTGCTCGATCCAGTTCTCGTCGACGAAGTACTCGACGTAGCGCCCGGGCATCGAGGTGTCGCGAAACAGGCCCCACGACAGCGCCCCCTGGCGCAGCCGCGCGCGGCGCGTGCGCTCCATCACCGCCACGAACTCCTGCGCGCGGGCCGGGTCGATCTGGTAGGCCAGGGTCACCATCACCGGGCCCTCTTCCGGGCCGACGGGGAACGCCGGCTGCGGCGCGCCGGCGGTGCGCGAGGGCGTGAAGTCGATCTCGGCGCTCCAGTCCACCGAGAGCCTGCGCGTCACCAGCACCATCAGCAGCCCGAAGGCCGCGGCCAGCAGGATCGCGTTGCGCACCGACGAGAGGCTGGCCACCTGGCCCCAGAGCAGCGAGCTCACGGCCGAGCCGCCCATCAGCGACATCTGGTAGATCGACATGCCGCGCGCGCGCACCCAGTCCGGCATCGCCTGCTGCGCGGACACGGTGAGCGAGTTCGCCACCGAGATCCAGGCCATGCCGATCACGACCATCGCCGGCACCGCGACCCAGAGCTGCCCCACGAGCACGATCAGCGTCGACATCGCCGCGTGCACGAGCGTGCCGACGACGATGAACTGGTCGCGCGAGTAGCGCGCGCGCCAGTGCGGGAAGCGCATTGCCGCGACGATCGCGCCCACGCCCACGCAAGAGAGCATGATGGTGAAGCTGCCGGGCCCGCCGCCGTGCAGTTCGCGCGCCACCAGGGGCAGCAGCGCCATCAGGGCCGTGGCCTGCAGGAAGAAGAGGAAGATGCGCAGCATCACCACGCGCAGCCGCGTCGACTGCAGCGTGAACACGACGCCGGTGCGCATCGCGCCCCAGAAGCGCTCGCCGGGCAGCGTGCTCGTGCGCGGCTCGTGCCGCCAGCGCAGGATGAGCACGAAGGCCGCCGCCGCGAGCACGACGTTGACGACGAAGACCGCGGCCGAACTGAAGGCCGCCAAGAGCGCCCCGGCGAGCGCCGGCCCGACGATGCGCGAGAGGTTCATGGCGATGCCGTTGAGCGCCAGCGCCTGCGGCAGCGAGGGCTTGTCGACGACCGCCGGCACGATGGCCGCGAACACCGGCCAGCGCATCGCCAGGCCGATGCCGTTGAGGAAGGTCAGCAGCAGCAGCAACTCGGCCGTGAGCGCACCCGACAGCGACAGCAGCGCCAGCACGAGCGCGATCACCGACACCCAGAGCTGCGTGGCGGCGAAGTAGCGACGGCGGTCGAGGATGTCGGCCAGCGCCCCGCTGGGCAGGCCGAGCAGGAAGACGGGCAGCGTGCTGGCCGTGGAGACCAGCGCCACCATCACCGGGCTGGTGGTGAGCGTCGTCATCAGCCAGGCGGCCGCGACGTCGTTCATCCACATCGTCAGGTTGGCGAACAACCAGGCAATCCACAGGCCACGGAAGACCGAGCCTTGCAGCGGAGCGAGTGCGGGCGGGAGCTTCATCGGGAGGGACGGGCCGAGCGCGTCAATCATCCACGAGCCGACGCAGCGTGGCCATCGGCAGCAGCAGCCGGCGTTCGGGGTCTGCGAACGGGATGAAGCCGTACTTGCTGCACAAGGCGGCAGCCTCGTCACGCACGTCGACGATCACGGCGTACACGGCGATCGCCTGGTTCTCCGCAGAGCGCGGTGCAGCGCCTCAGGCCACCCGCACCTCGAGTTGCCGGCCGAGCACGCGCGCGGCGGCCTCGATCTGGTCCAGACGCGAGGCGTGGCGCAGGTCGAGGAGCCGATCCACCTGAGGCATGTGCCAGCCCAGGCGCCGCGCCAACTCGGCCTTCTTGATACCCTGCTCGGTCATCGCCTGATAGACGCCCAGCTTGGCACCTTCCAGCGCCGCTGGCCGCACGGTGCGCTGCCCCCTCTTGGCCTTGCTGGGTACGGGCAGCGGCTGGCGCGCCTGCACGTAGAACGACAGCGCGGTCTCCAGCGCGTCCACCGCCTGCAGCAAGGCCTCGTCCTCATCGGCCCCGAAGGTCAAGGCCTCCGGGACATCAGGGAAGGTGACCAACACGGTTTCGCCGTCTGGAGTCAGGGTCACAGGGTAGTCGAACATGGTGAGTCTCACTTCAATCCAAGTTGACGCTTGATCGCGGCTTCAAGGCCTTTGCCCAACTCCGCGGCGCCAGGATGGGCAGCGTGGATTGCCTGCTGTTCAGGAACACCTTCAGATGCGAGCCCTTGCCCGGCTCGAAGGTGGCGCCCTGTTGCTCCAGCCACCGCTTCATCTGCTTCGAGTTCACCGCTCCAATACTAAACACTTCTGTTGCGTAACACTAGAAGCTTCGCAACAGCGCAGTTGGGCCTGCCTGCGCGGGCGCGAGGACGGCGTCGCAAGCCAGGCGTTGACGCGTCGCACCCAGAGCACCAAAACCAAGGGCCCCGGCGATGCGGGGCCCTTGGCGTCACGCGAAAACCGGTGGCGTCAGTGGAACTGCTCTTCCTCGGTCGAGCCGGTGAGCGCCTTGACGCTCGAGCTGCCGCCCTGGATCACGGTCGTCACGTCGTCGAAGTAGCCCGCGCCGACCTCCTGCTGGTGCGACACGAAGGTGTAACCCTGCTCGCGCGCCTTGAACTCGGGCTCCTGCACCTGCTCGACGTAGTGCTTCATGCCTTCGCCGCGCGCGTAGTCGTGCGCGAACTGGAAGGTGTTGTACCAGTTGATGTGGATGCCGGCCAGCGTGATGAACTGGTACTTGTAGCCCAGCGCCGAGAGCTCGTCCTGGAAGCGGGCGATCGTCTTGTCGTCCAGGTTCTTCTTCCAGTTGAACGAGGGCGAGCAGTTGTAGGACAGCAGCTTGCCCGGGTGCTTGGCCAGCACCGCCTGCGCGAATTCGCGCGCAAAGCCCAGGTCGGGCGTGCCCGTCTCGCACCACACGAGGTCGGCATAGGCGGCGTAGGAGACGCCGCGGCTGATGGCCTGCTCGAGGCCGTTCTTCACGCGGTAGAAGCCCTCCTGCGTGCGCTCGCCGGTGAGGAAGGGCTTGTCGTTGGCATCGTGGTCGCTGGTGAGCAGGTTGGCGGCCTCGGCGTCGGTGCGCGCCAGCACGATGGTCGGCACGCCCATGACGTCGGCGGCGAAGCGCGCGGCGATCAGCTTCTCGATCGCTTCCTGCGTCGGCACCAGCACCTTGCCGCCCATGTGGCCGCACTTCTTCACGGCCGCGAGCTGGTCCTCGAAGTGCACGCCCGCGGCACCCGCGACGATCATGTTCTTCATCAGCTCGAAGGCGTTGAGCACGCCGCCGAAGCCGGCCTCGGCATCGGCCACGATGGGCAGGAAGTAGTCGGTGTACTCCTTGCTGCCGGGCTCGATGCCGCGGCTCCACTGGATTTCGTCGGCGCGCTTGAAGGTGTTGTTGATGCGGCGCACCATCGTCGGCACCGAGTCGTAGGCGTAGAGCGACTGGTCGGGGTACATGGTCTCGCTGGTGTTGCCGTCGGCGGCAACCTGCCAGCCCGAGAGGTACACCGCCTCCAGGCCCGCCTTGGCCTGCTGCATCGCTTGGCCCGCGGTGATGGCGCCGAAGGCGTTGACGTAGCCCTTGGCTGCACCGCCGTTGACCAGCGACCAGAGCCGCTCGGCGCCGCGCTTGGCCAGCGTGTGCTCGACCTGCACCGAGCCGCGCAGCCGCACCACGTCGGCGGCGCTGTAGCCGCGCTTGAGGCCCTTCCAGCGCGGATTTTCGGCCCAATCCTTCTCCAGGGCGGCGATCTGCTGTTGTCGGGTGGGTTGGCTCATCGGAAACGCTCCTGTGTGCAAGAAGGAAAGACGGGGAAAAGGGAGAAAGCGCCGCTAGCGTAACGCCGTCGGCGGGCTTCGCCAAGACTTGTATCTTATACAAGACATGATGCAAGACAACTATAAATCAATGACTTAGATGCTGCGTTTCACGCTTTGGAACGGAACCGCGGCGTCATCGCCATTCAGGCGGGCTCCAAAGACTTCCTCTTTTCACATCGCGACATTACACGCGCGCCATGCAGGATGCGCACGCGGCGTCCATCCGCCGCCGCGGCGACCGGCCGCGCATGGCACGGCCGGGCCGCACAGACCAGGCCTTATGCTCGACGCCGCCCCGCGCGCCCCGCCGCTGCGCGCGAGTCGACCCCGATGCCCCATCGCACCTCCTGGCAACACCTTCGGGTATCGCCCGCGCGCGGACGTCCGCGATGAGCGGCGCCGCGACCCTCGGCTCCTACGCCCTCCTCGCCGCCAGCATGGTGCTGGTGGGGAGCTACGTCGGTCTGTCCAAGCTGCTGGTGGCGGCGTTCCCGGTGTTCCTGCTCGCCTGGCTGCGCTTTGCCATCGCCGCGCTGGCGATGCCGCACTGGCTGCGCCGCGTGCCGGGCGAAGCGCCGCTCTCGCCCCACGACCGCCGGCTGCTGTTCTGGGAGAGCTTCCTCGGCAATTTCCTCTTCTCGATCTTCATGCTCTACGGCGTCAAGCTCGGCTCGGCGCTGGCTGCCGGGATCGCCATGGCCGGCATTCCGGCGGCGGTCGCCGTGCTGTCGCGGCTCTTCCTCGGCGAGCGCATCACGCCGCGCGTGGCGGTGGCGATCGCGTGTTCCGCGGGCGGCATCGCCCTGCTCGCGCTGGTGCGCGGCGGCGACGCCGCGCCCGCGGTGTCGCCGCTGGCCTTCGCGCTGCTGCTGGGTGCCGTGCTGTGCGAGGCGAGCTACGTGGTGATCGGCAAGCGGCTCATCGGCCAGGTGTCGCCACGGCGCATCAGCGCCCTCATCAACCTCTGGGGGCTGGTGCTCGTCACGCCGCTCGGCCTGTGGCAGGCGCTGTCCTTCGACTTCGGCGCGCTGCAAGCTCCGGTGTGGGCCCTGCTGCTCTTCTACGCGCTGGCCGCCAGCGTCGTCAGCGTCTGGCTGTGGATGAAGGGGCTGCGCCAGGTTCCGGCCTCGCGCGCCGGTGTCTTCACCGTGCTGCTGCCGGCCAGCGCCGCGATCGTCGGCGTGCTCGCGCTCGGCGAGACCTTCACCGCGCTGCACGGCGCCGCATTCGCGATGGCGACCGCCGGGGTGCTGCTGGCCACCTGGCCGAGCCGGGCCCGCGCGCGCAAGCCTTCGGCCCCGGATCTGGCGCGCTGATTCAGGCTTATGCGGCCGCCACCGGTCCCTGCCCGTAGCCGCGGAACTTCTCGATCACCTCCGCCATCTCCTGCGGCGAGAGGATGCCCGGCGCACCGACCGCCAGCGCCGCAAGGTAGCTGCGGCACAGCGACTCCAGCTCGATCATCACCCTCATCGCCTCGCGCAGCGTCCCCGCTGCGCTCACCGCGCCGTGCGTGGCCAGAAGGCAGGCCTTGCGCTCGCGCATCGCCTCGACCACGGCGTGCGACAGCGCCTCGGTGCCGAAAAGGTGATAGGGCGCGCAGCGCACGCTGTCGCCGCCGGCCACGGCGACCATGTAGTGGAAGGCCGGCAGCTCGCGCCGCAGGCAGGCGAGCGCCGTCGCATGCGTCGCGTGCGTGTGCACGACCGCGTTCAGCTCGGGCCGCGCGCGGTAGAGCGCGGCGTGGAAGTGCCACTCCGACGAGGGCGCGAGGCGTCCGCGGCGCGTGCCGTCGAAGTCGAGCCAGACGAGGTCCGCAGGCTCGATCTCGCCTGCCCCCATGCCGGTGGGCGTGATCAGCAGGCCCTCGCCGCAGCGATGGCTCAGGTTGCCGCTGCTGCCGCGGTTGAGCTCGCGCGCGTCGAGTTCGACGAACGCGCCAATCATCGCCTCGCGCAGCGCCGCTTCGTCGGCATTCATGCGCCCGGCCCGTATCACGCCTGCGCTCCCAGGCGCCGCAAGGCGCCCTCCTCGGCCGCGACGAGACCGTGCTCGGTGATGAGGCCAGTCACCAGGCGCGCGGGTGTCACGTCGAAGGCCGGGTTGGCCGCCGCGCTGCCGTCGGCAACGAGCTGCACCTCGACGACCTCGCCTTCGGCGTTGCGCCCGGCGATGTGCGTGACTTCGCGCGCGCTGCGTTCCTCGATCGGGATCTCGCGACGACCATCGTGCAGCGAACGGTCCAGCGTCGAGCCGGGCATGGCGACGTAGAAGGGCACGCCGCTGTCGTGCGCGGCCAGTGCCTTGAGGTAGGTGCCGATCTTGTTGCAGACGTCGCCGCGCGCGCTGACGCGGTCGCAGCCGACGATGACGAGGTCGACGCGGCCATGCTGCATCAGGTGGCCGCCGGCGTTGTCGGCGATCACCGTGTGCGGCACGCCCTCGTGCCCGAGCTCCCAGGCGGTGAGGCTTGCACCCTGGTTGCGCGGCCGCGTCTCGTCGACCCACACGTGCAGCGGCACGCCCGCGGCGCGCGCCTGGTAGATCGGTGCCGTGGCCGTGCCCCAGTCGACGGTGGCCAGCCAGCCGGCATTGCAGTGCGTGAGCACGTTCACCGGCGCACCGGCCTTGCGCGCGGCGATCGCCTGCAGCAGCGGCAGGCCATGGCGGCCGATGGCGGCATTCACCGCGACGTCCTCCTCGGCGAGCGCCTCGGCCTCCGCCCAGGCGGCCGCGCGGCGCTGCGCGGGCACGAGCGGCAGCAGCCGCGCCAGCATGCGCTCGATCGCCCAGGCCAGGTTGACCGCCGTCGGCCGCGCCGCCTTCAGGCTCGCCGCGGCCTCGCGCAGCGCCGCGTCGCAGGCGTCCACGTTCGCCTGCAGCGCGATGCCGTAGGCCGCGGTGGCGCCGATCAGCGGCGCGCCGCGCACCCACATGTCGCGGATCGCACGCTGCACCGCCGCCACGTCGCCCAGGCGCTCGACCTGCAGCCGGTGCGGCAGCGCCCGCTGGTCGATCACCTGCAGCGCATCGCGCCCGGGTGTCGCCCAGAGCGTGCGCATGGCGCGACCATCGACCTTCATCGCGGCGCCAGCACGCGGCCGATGATGGGCCGCAGGCGCTCGACCAGCGCCGGGTCGCGCGCCTCGGGCGCGGTGATGAGCGCGTTCTCGAGCGCGCGGCGGCAGGCGCAGCCGGCGGCATGCACGTCCGCGGCCACGTCGCCGGCGAGCTGCGCCACCAGGCCCTTGGCCTGCCCGGCGTTGCCCAGCAGCACGCGGATGATCGCGTCCACCGTCACCGCGTCATGGTCCGGGTGCCAGCAGTCGAAGTCGGTGACCATCGCCACGCTGCAGTAGCACAGCTCGGCCTCGCGCGCGAGCTTGGCCTCGGGCATGTTGGTCATGCCGATGACGCTGCAGTTCCAGCTGCGGTAGAGCTGCGATTCGGCCAGCGTGCTGAACTGCGGCCCTTCCATGGCCAGGTAGGTGCCGCCGCGCGCATGCGGCACCTCGCGCGCGGCGAGCGTGGCCAGCACGTGCTCGCCCAGGCGGCTGCACACCGGATGCGCCATCGAGACATGCGCCACCAGGCCGGTGCCGAAGAAGGACTTGGCGCGCGCGAACGTCCGGTCGATGAACTGGTCGACGACGACGAAGTGCCCCGGCGGAAGGTCCACGCGCAGGCTGCCCACGGCGGAGAGCGAGAGCACATCGGTGCAGCCTGCGCTCTTCAGCGCCGCGATGTTGGCGCGGTAGTTGACCTCCCCCGGGGGGATGCGGTGCCCGCGCCCGTGGCGCGGCAGGAAGACGAGCTGCGCGTCGCCGAGCCGCCCCATGAAGAGCTCGTCCGACGGCGCCCCGAAGGGCGTGTCGACCGCCACCCAGCGCGTGTCGACGAGACCGGGCAGGTCGTAGAGGCCGCTGCCGCCGATGATGCCGAGCGTGTTCTTCGTCATGCCGTGTCCTCCTGCCTCGTCTCGATGCGATGCGCCAGCGCGTGCACCGCAGCCGGCGCGTGATCCTTCAGACGATGGTCCGACCAGACGCGACGCCAGTGCCGCGCGCCCGGCTGGCCATGCCACAGGCCGAGCATGTGGCGCGCGATGTGGGGCCAGGGCACGCCCAGGGACACCTGGCGCTGCATGTAGTCGACCATCGCACGCTCGACGGCCAGGCGATCGCGCTCCTGCGCCGGGACCTCGAGCCAGCGCGAGTCCCACTGCGTCATTAGCCAGGGATCATGGTAGGCGGCGCGTCCGACCATCACGCCGTCGACATGCCGCAGTTGCTCGTCGATCTGCGCCGTGCTCGTGATGCCGCCGTTGATGACGATCGTGAGCTCGGGAAAGTCGCGCTTCAAGCGATGCACGAAGCCGTGACGCAGCGGCGGGATGTCGCGGTTCTCCTTGGGCGAGAGGCCCTGCAGCCAGGCGTTGCGCGCATGCACGATGAAGACGCGGACCCCGGCGCGCGCGGCGATCTGGCCGACGAAGTCGCGCACGAAGTCGTAGGACTCGATGCGGTCGATGCCGATGCGGTGCTTGACGGTGACGGGGATGTCGACCGCATCCTGCATCGCCTTCAGGCCGTCGGCCACCAGCAGCGGCTCGGCCATCAGGCAGGCGCCGAAGGCGCCGCGCTGCACGCGCTCGCTCGGGCAGCCGCAATTCAGGTTGACCTCGTCGTAGCCCCAATCCTGCGCCAGGCGTGCGCAGCGCGCCAGGTCCGCGGCTTCGCTGCCGCCGAGTTGCAGCGCCACCGGGTGCTCCACGGCGTCGAAGTCCAGGTGGCGCGGCACGTCGCCGTGCAGCAGCGCGCCCGTGGTCAGCATCTCGGTGTAGAGCCGTGTGCGCCGCGTGATCAGCCGGTGGAAGAAGCGGCAGTGGCGATCCGTCCACGCGATCATCGGCGCGACGGACAGGCGCCAGGGCTGCGGCACAACGGGCGCGGTTGCGGGTGCGGCCACGCCAGCAGGTCGGGTCGCGGCGCGCACCCGCCTAGTACACCCCTTGCGCCAGCATGGCGTCGGCGACCTTGACGAAGGCGCTGATGTTCGCACCGTCGACGTAGTTCACGCTGCCGTCGGCGCGCTTGCCGTGGCGCACGCAGTTGCCGTGGATGTCCTTCATGATCAGGTGCAGGCGTTCGTCGACCTCGGCGTGCGTCCACGACAGGCGCATGGCGTTCTGCGACATCTCCAGGCCCGAGGTCGCCACGCCGCCGGCGTTGGACGCCTTGCCCGGCGCGTAGAGCACGCCGGCCTGATGGAAGACGCGCACGGCCTCGAGCGTCGAGGGCATGTTGGCGCCTTCGGCGACGCAGATGACGCCGTTGCCGACGAGGGTGCGCGCGTCCTTCTCGTCGAGCTCGTTCTGCGTCGCGCAGGGCAGCGCGATCTCGGCCGGAATGTGCCAGGGGCGGCGGCCGGGCAGGTACTCGAAGCGCCGGTCGCGCGCCAGCTCGGCAAGGCGGCCGCGACGCTCGTTCTTCAGTTCCATGACGTCGTTGATCGCCTCGGCGTCGAAGCCCTCGCGCGCGTAGAGCGTGCCGTCCGAATCGCTCAGCGTCAGCACCTTGCCGCCGAGTTCGCTGGCCTTCACCGCCGCGAACTGCGCGACGTTGCCCGAACCCGAGATGAGCACGCGCGCGCCGTCGGTGCGCCGGTTCGCATGCAGTTGCATCTGCTCGACGAAGTAGACGGTGCCGTAGCCGGTGGCCTCGGGGCGCATCTGGCTGCCGCCGTAGGCGATGCCCTTGCCGGTGAAGACGCAGGAGGCATCGTTGCCGAGCTTCTTCATCATGCCCGCCATGTAGCCGACCTCGCGCGCACCGACCCCGATATCGCCGGCCGGCACGTCGACGTCGGCGCCGACGTGGCGATGCAGCTCGAGCATCATCGCCTGGCAGAAGCGCATGACCTCGCCGTCGCTCTTGCCCTTGGGGTCGAAGTCCGAGCCGCCCTTGCCACCGCCCATGGGCAGCGTGGTGAGCGCGTTCTTGAAGGTCTGCTCGAAGGCGAGGAACTTCAGGATGGAGAGGTTCACCGACGGGTGAAAGCGCAGGCCGCCCTTGAAGGGGCCGATCGCCATGCTGTGCTGCACGCGGTAGCCGCGGTTGACCTGCACCTGCCCGGCATCGTCGACCCAGGAGATGCGGAACATGATGACGCGCTCGGGCTCCACCAGGCGCTCGAGCAACCCGTCTCCGGCATAGTGGCGATGCTGCTCGAGGAAGGGCCACAAGCTCTCCATCACCTCGGTGACGGCTTGCAGGAATTCCGGCTGGCCGGGGTTGCGGAGCGCGACGTGCTCCAGGAACTGGTGGCGGGAAGCGAACTTCATCGAGGCGGTCCGGGGTTAGGGGGGCTTCTTGGGGAAAGCCTTAGGCAAACCCGCCGATTTTCCGCGATACGCGGCCCACTGCGGCCTGCTCGACGGTTTTTTTTGTTTCTGCCGCTGGGCGCGGAACGCCCCGCACCGGTCGGCTGCCGGCTAACGCCGCGGCCTTGCGGTGGCCGGGCGTCCGGGGCGGCGCGCCTCCTTCTGCGCCGGGTCGGCTGCGCCCGCGCCGGGCACCGCCGCGCCCAGGGCGCCGTCCAGCGCACTGCGCACGACCGAGCGCGTGACGCGGCCGATGGCTGCCGTGATCACCCCGCCCAGGGCCCCTGCCACGGCCTCGGTCGGCGCGACCGCCCCCTTCACAGCGCCCTGCACCGCTTCGCTCACCGCCCGAGAGGCGCGCCCGACCAGGGCGCCAGCTCCGGCGTCGCGCTGCCGCCCTGCGGGCCTGGGCATGGCAAGCAGGTCGTCCCAGGCCGCGGCGAGCGCCTGCGCGAATTCCTGCGGCTCGGGCACGGCCTGCGCGTCGGCGACGATGCCGAAGTCCAGCGCGCCGGCCTGCAAGCGCACGGTGATGTTGAGCGCCAGGCCGTGCACGAGCACGGAGGCCGGATAGCTGGCGAGCAGCCGCGCCCCGGCCAGGTACAGCGGCACCGACGGGCCGGGGACGAGGCCGATCACCAGGTTGGCGACTTGCGGCATGCGCTCGGCCACGCGCGCCCGGCCATAGAGGCTGCTCGCCGCCTCGATCAGCCAGGGCAGGCCCAACGAAGGGAAGTCCGCGGGCAGGGCAACGCCGGGCAGGCCCTTCCCCGCCGGCGGCGCGGCCACGGCGGCACGGATGTAGCTCAGCCGGCGCACCGGGTCGGCCAGGTGCGTGCCCAGCCCGACCAGGCGCATCGATGACAGCCTGCCGGCCGGCTCCTCGCCCCCGTCGGGCAGGGGCCAGGGCACCGCCGCGACCATCGAGCGGCGCGGCAGCCGGCGGCGCCTGGCGAGGTGGCGGCGCAGGGTGCTCGCGCACAGCAGCAGCACCATCTCCTGCAGCGTGGCGCCGTGGAGCCGCGCCAGCTCCTGCACCTCCGGCTGCGAAAGCGACGCGGTGACGAAGCGGCGCTCACGGCCGAGCGTCACGTTGAAGGGCGTGGCCGGCGCCAGCGGCAGCCCGGCACGCCCCTTGGCGCCGACCAGAAGCCCCGCCTGCGTCAGCGCGCGTCCGGCGACATGGCGCAGGCCGCCCAGCGTCGCCGGCATGTCGCGGATGATCGCGGCCGCCTTGCTCGCCTGACCGCCGAGCACCACGCGCAGCGCCTCGGTCATGCCGGGCTCGAAGGGCGCGGCACGGCGCGTGCGCCGCGCACCCGGTTGCCGCAACGCCGGCGAGAGATCCAGCAGCGCGTTGGCCAGGGCCGCAGTCGCCTGCGCATCGAAGCCCGCGTGATGCAGGCGCAGGAACACGGCGACGCGGCGCTGCCCGTCGGCATCGGGGGCGAGTTCCTCGAAGACGTGGATCTGCCACAGCGGCCGCTCCCGATCGAGCAGCGTCGCATGCAGGCGCGCCACCTCGGTCTCGAGCGCCGCCATGCCGGCACCGCGCGGGAGCTTTGCGGCCACGATGTGCACGCGCAGATCGGGCCGCGCCTCGACCCAGGCCGGATTCGCCAGGTTCAGCGGCATCCACCACAGGCGCCGGCAGAGCATCGGCAGCTCGGGCAGCCGCGCCTTGACGTGCTCGCGCAGCAGCGGCAGGAAGCGTCCGCGCGCGCCCGGCGGCCGCGCGTAGAGCTGCAGCGTACCCGTGTGCAGCGGCATGGCGGCCGACTCGAGGAAGATGAAGGTGGCGTCGAGGCCCTGGAGTTGCTGCATGCGGCGTTCCCGCGCGTGCGCACGGATTCGCCGCATGCTAGGCCGCACGCCTGGCGGCCCGGCCCCGGGCTGACCCTAGGCCGCCCCCTTCGCCGCGCGCGCCTGCGCGCCGCGCAGGCCCAGCAGTTCGTGGGCAGCCAGCGCCGCGAGCACGAGCGCGCCGCCGCCGAGCACGGCCAGGCCGGGCGCCTCGCCGGCGCCGAGCCAGGCCCAGAGGACCCCGAAGACCACCTCGAGCAGCGCCAGCAGCGAGATCTCCGGCGCCTTCAGCACGCGCGTCACCATCATCGCCAGCAGGCAGGGGATGCCCAGCTGCAGCGCGCCCAGCAGTGCCAGCCAGCCGAGATGGTGCGCCGTGGCGCCGAACGGCAGCGCTAGCGGCAGCGTGGCCAGCGACGAGAGGCTCGCGCCGAGCAGCACCGCAGGCAGCATGTCCCCGGGCTCGTCGTCGCCGTGATGCAGGTGCTGCATCAGCGTCCAGTTGGTGGCCCCGGCGATCGGCACCGCCAGCGCGACCAGCACGCCCACCCAATGAGTGCCGCCGATCAGCCCCACCTGTTGCCCGTACATCCAGGCGATGCCGGCGCCGGCCACAGCGATCGCGCCCCAGGTGCGCGGCGGCAGCCGATGACCGAGGGCAACGCGCGCGGCCAGCGCCGTGAACAGCGGCCCGAGCGCCAGCGTGATGAGCACATTGGCCACCGTGGTGAGCGCCAGCGCCAGCATGAAGGCGGTGAACATCACCGACCAGCACAGCGCCGACACCCACAGCGCACGCCCGCCGTGGCGCACGCTGCGCCACAGCGCCGCGGGCCCGCGCAGCCCGCCGAGCACGGCCAGCAGCGTGAGGGCGCAGAAGAAGCTGCGCCAGAAGGTGACCTCGAAGCCGCGCGCCGAGTCGAGCCAGCGCGAGACCACGCCGGCCGTGCTCCACAGCAGCGTGCAGCCCACCATCAGCCAGACGCCGCGGCGGTGCGTCAAGGCCATCGCCTAGGCCGCCTCGCGCGCCGCGCGCTTGCGCTCGTGCTCCTTCAGGAAGCGCTTGCGCAGGCGGATGCTCCTGGGCGTGATCTCGACCAGCTCGTCGTCGTCGACGAACTCGACCGCGTACTCGAGCGTGAGGGTGATCGGCGGCGTGATCTTGATCGCGTCCTCCTTGCCGCTGACGCGGAAGTTGGTGAGCTGCTTGGTGCGCACGGCGTTCACCACGAGGTCGTTGTCGCGGCTGTGGATGCCGACGATCATGCCCTCGTACACCGGGTCGCCGGCACGCACGAACATGCGACCGCGGTCGTCGAGCTTGCCCAGGGCGTAGGTGACGATCTCGCCGTCGTCCATGCTGATCAGCACGCCGTTCTTGCGCCCGGCGATCTCGCCGCGGTAGGGCTCCCAGCCGTCGAAGATGTTGCTGATGAGGCCGGTGCCGCGCGTGAGGTTGAGGAACTCGGTGGAAAAGCCGATCAGCCCGCGCGCGGGAATGCGGTAGTCCAGCCGCACGCGGCCGCGCCCGTCGGTCTCCATGTTGACGAGTTCGCCGCGGCGCTCGCCCAGCGCCTGCATCACCGCGCCCTGGTGCTGGTCCTCGATGTCGGCGGTGACGAGCTCGATCGGCTCGTGGCGCGCGCCGTCGATGTCCTTGAAGACCACGCGCGGCTTGCCCACGGCGAGCTCGTAGCCCTCGCGGCGCATGTTCTCCAGCAGGATGGTCAGGTGCAGCTCGCCGCGGCCCGAGACCTCGAACACGCCGTCCTCGCCGGACTCCTTCACGCGCAGCGCGACGTTGCCCTGCAGCTCGCGCTGCAGCCGGTCCCAGATCTGGCGGCTGGTGACGAACTTGCCCTCGCGCCCGGCCAGCGGGCTGGTGTTGACGCAGAAGTTCATCGTCAGCGTCGGCTCGTCGACCTCGAGCATCGGCAGCGGCGCCGGCGCGTCGAGGCTGGTGAGCGTGACGCCGATGCCGATGTCCTCGATGCCGTTGACGAGCACGATGTCGCCGGGGCCGGCCGACTCGGCCGGGCGGCGCTCCAGGCCCTCGAAGGTCAGCACCTGGTTGATGCGGCCCTTGCTGCTCGGGCCGTCGGGGCCCTGGCAGACAAGCACGTCCATGCCCGGGCGCAGGGTGCCCGAGTTGACGCGCCCGACGCCGATGCGGCCGACGTAGGTCGAGTAGTCCAGCGAGGAGATCTGCAACTGCAGCGGCGCCGCCGGGTCGCCCTGGTGCTCGGGCACGTGGGCGAGGATGGTCTCGAACAGCGGCGAAAGGTCCTCCCCCCAGGCCTTCCCCGGGGCGCCCTCCTTCAGGCTGGCCCAGCCGTTGAGGCCCGAGGCGTAGACGACGGGAAAGTCGAGCTGGTCCTCGCTGGCGCCGAGCTTGTCGAAGAGCTCGAAGGCGGCGTTGATGACGTAGTCGGGCCGCGCGCCGGGCTTGTCGACCTTATTGACGACGACGATGGGCTCGAGCCCCAGCGCCAGCGCCTTCTTGGTGACGAAGCGCGTCTGCGGCATCGGCCCCTCCTGCGCGTCGATCAGCAGCACGACGCCGTCGACCATCGACAACGCGCGCTCGACCTCGCCGCCGAAGTCGGCGTGGCCGGGCGTGTCGACGATGTTGATGTGCGTGTCGCGCCACTTCACGGCGCAGTTCTTGGCCAGGATGGTGATGCCGCGCTCGCGCTCGATGTCGTTGCTGTCCATCACGCGCTCGGCGACCTGCTGGTTCTCGCGGAAGGTGCCGCTCTGGCGCAGCAGCTGGTCGACGAGCGTGGTCTTGCCGTGGTCGACGTGGGCGATGATCGCGATGTTGCGGATCGGATGAGTCATGATGCGTCAGGCCCCGAGGGCCTCGGTGGCGAAGCCCTCGGAGCCCGTCTGGGCCTGTACCTCGAGCGGACTGAGAAGACGGTCGGGGATGAGTTCACCCCCGCGGACATGGGCCGCGCCCAGGAAGGCGCGCGGAGCCGATGCATAGACGCGCACGGCCGTCGCGTCGGCGCGGGCGACGCGGCGGCGCAGGCCGGTGAGAAAGCGTGCCGCCTCGTCGGCCGGCAGACAGACCTCGGGCCAGGACTGCAGCAGCAGGTCCGGCGGCAGCAGCCGCGCGACGCGCCCGTCGTCGGGGAGCGCCTGCAGCTGCTCCAGGGTGATCGCCTGCGCGAGGTCCAGCGCGCCGACGCCGGTGCGCCGCAGCGCCGCCAGGTGGGCGCCGCAGCCCAGCGCCTCGCCGAGGTCCTCGGCCAGGGTACGCACGTAGGTGCCCTTGCTGCAATGCACGTCGAGCACCAGTGTCGGCGCGTCCCAGCTCACGATGTCAAGGCGATGGATGACGACGCCGCGCAGCGCGCGCTCGACCTCGACGCCGGCGCGCGCGTACTCGTACAAGGCCTTGCCCTGGTGCTTCAGCGCCGAGTGCATGGGCGGACGCTGACGGATGCCGCCGGTGAAGCGCGCGCAGGCCGCCTCGATGGCGGCGCGATCGCACGCCACCGCGCGCTCCTCGAGCAGCGCGCCCTCGCCGTCGCCGGTGCTCGTGCGCTGCCCCAGCCGCAGCGTGGCGCGGTAGCGCTTGTCGGCGGCGAGGCTCACCTGGCTGAACTTGGTCGCGGCGCCGAAGCACAGCGGCAGCAGGCCGGTGGCCAGCGGATCGAGCGTGCCCGTGTGCCCGCCCTTCTCGGCGCGCAACAGGCCCCTGGCCTTCTGCAGCGCGTCGTGGCTCGACCAGCCCAGGGGCTTGTCCAGCAGCAGCAGGCCGTGCAGCGCGCGGCGCGGGGTGCGGGCGACAGGCATGCCGTTCATCGCGCCTTCCTCATCGCTCATCACCAGTCGGTCGGTCCTCGCGCGGCGGCTGCTCGCGCCCTTCGTCATCGGCCGCGCCCGCGGCGTTGGCGCGCGCGATCAGTGCGTTCAACTCGGCCGCGCGCTCGGTCGTGCGGTCGAAGACGAAGTGCAGCGTCGGCACGGTGTGGATCTGCAGCCGCTTGAAGAGCCCGTTGCGCACGAAGCCGGCGGCCTCGTTGAGCGCCTCGGCGCTGGCCTCGACGTCGCCCACCAGCACGGTGAAGAAGACCTTGGCATGCGCGTAGTCGGGCGAGACCTCGACCTGGCTGATCGTCACCATGCCCAGGCGCGGGTCCTTGAGCTCGCGGATCAGCTCCGACACGTCGCGCCGGATCTGGTCGGCGACCCGGTAGCTGCGATTGGGGAGGGACTTCTTCTGTCGCATGGGGATGTCCTGGAAACAAGGGAGCCTCGCCGCAGCGAGGCTCCCGGGCTCCCGTTCGAGTCACGGGCGCTGGTGCGGCGTCATGCCGGGCGGGCTCGGCGAAGCCCGTCCCCGGCGGGGGTGTTCACAAGGTCCGCGCCACTTCCTTGACCTCGAAGAATTCGAGCTGGTCGCCTTCCTTGATGTCGGTGTAGTTCTTCAGCTTGATGCCGCACTCGAAGCCTTCCTTGACCTCGCGCACGTCGTCCTTCATGCGCTTGAGCGAATCGATCTCGCCGGTGTAGATGACGACGTTCTCGCGCAGCAGGCGGAAGCGCGCGTGGCGCGTCACCTGGCCGGCGGTCACCATGCAGCCGGCGATGGTGCCGATCTTGCTGGCGACGAAGACGGTGCGGATCTCGGCCGTGCCGATCACCTCCTCGCGCTGCTCCGGAGCCAGCATGCCGCTCATCGCCGCCTTCACGTCGTCCACGGCGTCGTAGATGATGTTGTAGTAGCGGATGTCGACGCCGTTGCCCTCGGCCAGCTTGCGCGCACCGGCATCGGCGCGCGTGTTGAAGCCGATGACCACGGCCTTGGAGGCGATCGCCAGGTTGATGTCGCTCTCGCTGATGCCGCCCACCGCGGCATGCACGATCTGCACGCGCACCTCGTCGGTGGAGAGCTTCTGCAGCGACTGCGCCAGCGCCTCCTGCGAGCCCTGCACGTCGGCCTTGACGATCAGCGACAGCGTCTGCGCCTGGCCTTCGCCCATGGCATCGAACATGTTCTCGAGCTTGGCGGCCTGGCGCCGGCTCAGCGCGACCTCGCGGTACTTGCCCTGGCGGAAGGTGGCGATCTCGCGCGCACGGCGCTCGTCGGCCAGCACCATGAAATCGTCGCCGGCCTGAGGCACCTCGGTGAGGCCCTGGATCTCCACCGGGATCGAGGGACCGGCGCTGTCGGTGCCCTGGCCATCCTCGTCGAGCATGGCGCGCACGCGACCCCAGCTGCTGCCGGCGAGCACGACGTCGCCCTTCTTCAGCGTGCCGCTCTGCACCAGCACCGAGGCCACCGGGCCGCGGCCCTTGTCCAGCCGCGCCTCGACGACGAGGCCCTTGGCCATCGCCTGCACCGGCGCCTTGAGCTCCAGCACCTCGGCCTGCAGCAGCACCTGCTCGAGCAGATCGTCCATGCCCTGGCCGGTCTTGGCCGACACCGGCACGAAGGGCGAGTCGCCGCCGAAGTCCTCCGGCACGACGCCTTCGGCGACGAGCTCGGCCTTGACGCGCTCGACGTTGGCCTCGGGCTTGTCGATCTTGTTCATGGCCACGACGATCGGCACCTCCGCCGCCTTGGCGTGGTGGATGGCCTCCTTCGTCTGCGGCATCACGCCGTCGTCGGCGGCGACCACGAGGATGACGATGTCAGTGGCCTTGGCGCCGCGCGCACGCATCGCCGTGAAGGCCTCGTGGCCCGGGGTGTCGAGGAAGGTGACGATGCCGCGCGGCGTCGGCACGTGGTAGGCGCCGATGTGCTGGGTGATGCCGCCGGCCTCGCCCGCGGCGACGCGGGCGCGCCGGATGTAGTCCAGCAGCGAGGTCTTGCCGTGGTCGACGTGACCCATCACCGTGACCACCGGCGGGCGCGGCAGTTCGTCGCCGGTGGCGGCAAGCTTCTCCTCCTCGGTGAAGGCATCGGGGTCGTCGAGCTTGGCGGCCAGCGCCTTGTGACCCATCTCTTCGACCACGATCATCGCCGTCTCCTGGTCGAGCTGCTGGTTGATGGTCACCATCTGCCCGAGCTTCATCAGCTGCTTGATGACCTCGGTGGCCTTGACCGACATCTTGTGCGCGAGGTCGGCGACCGAGATCGTCTCGGGCACGTGCACCTCCTGCACGACCTGTTCGGCCGGCGGCGCGAAGCTGCGGCCCTCGTCGTCCCTGCCGCCGCGGCGCGCGCCGCGCGGGGCGCGCCAGCCGGCGCGCGCGCCGCCGGCATCGCCGCGCGGCTTGAGTGCTGCGCGCTTCTTCGCGGCGTCGTCGGCCCAGCTCGACGAGAGCTTCTCCGACTTGACCTGCTTCTTGTCGCCGGGCTTGGCCGCCGCGGCAGCGCCCGGCCCGCCGGGCTTGGCGGTGGGCTTGTGGATCGTGCCCTTGATCGCTTCCTTGCCCGCCTCGGGCTTGGGTTCCTCTGGCTTCTTCGCCACCAGCGTCTTGCGGGGCTGCGACATCATCGCCCGGATCGCCGCCGCCTCGGCCTCGGCGGCCTTGCGTCGACGCTCGAGGTCGGCCTGACGCGCAGCCTCCTCGGCCGCCTTGTCCGCGGCCTTGACGACGCGCAGCGCCGGCTTGGCCGGCTCGGCCGGCTTGGCTTCCTCGGCTGCGGGCGCCGCAGCGTCGGCGGCGGCGCTGATCTCGGCAGGCGAAGCCGACGCATCGGCCGGCCTGGCAGCGGCCTTGGCCGCAGCCTTGGACATGGGCCTGGTCGTGTCCTTGGCCTTCTCGGCCGCCTGCTCCGCGGCCCGGGCGGCCGCCGCGGCGGCCTCGGCCTCGGCGCGCGCGGCGGCTTCGGCCGCGGCCCGCGCGGCGGCTTCGGCGGCCTCGCGCTCGGCGCGCTCGGCTTCCTCGCGCTGGCGACGCTGCTCGGCGAGTTCCTCCTCCTGGCGGCGGATCGTCTCGGCCTCGGCACGCGCCTCCTCCTCGCGCCGCTGCAGTTCGATCTCCTCGGCGCCCGGGCCGGCAGGCTCGTCAGCGCCGGGCAGGGCTTCGTCGCGCTTCACGAAGACGCGCTTCTTGCGCACCTCGACCTGAATCGTGCGCGCCTTGCCGCTGGCATCGGCCTGCTTGATCTCGCTCGTGCTCTTGCGCGTGAGCGTGATCTTCTTGCGTTCGCCGCCGACCGCGCCCATGCCGTGCGCGCTGCGCAGGTGCTCGAGCAGGCGCTCCTTGTCGGCCTCGGTCAGCGGATCGTCGGGTGACTTCTTCTTCACCCCGGCCGACTGCAGTTGCTCGAGCAGCGCCTCGGCGGGGCGACTGAGCTGCGCGGCAAGCTGGGCGACGGTGGTCACGGCCATGTGCGGTGCTTCCTATCCTTTGGTACTACGTGATCTTCTGTTCGTGCGGGTCCGGGCTGCGCTTCGTGCGGGGATCGTTCAGGCAGTGAACCAGTGCTCGCGCGCCTTCATGATGAGCGCGCGCGCCTGTTCCTCGTCGATGCCGGTCATCTCGATCAGCTCGTCGACGGCCAGGTCGGCCAGGTCGTCGCGCGAATGGATGCCCTCGGCGGCGAGCTTGGCGATCAGCTCCGGCGTCAGCCCCTCGAGATCGCGCAGGTCCTGCGAGACCTGGGCCACCTTCTCCTCCTGCGCGATCTCCATCGTCAACAGCGCATCCTTGGCGCGCGTGCGCAGCTCCTGCACCGTCTCCTCGTCGAAGGACTCGATCTCGAGCATCTCCTGCAGCGGCACGTAGGCGACCTCCTCCAGGCTCCCGAAGCCCTCGGCGATGAGGATGTCGGCGACCTCCTCGTCGACGTCCAGCTTGTCGATGAAGATCTTGCGCACCGATTCGGTCTCGCTGGCCTGCTTGGCCTCGGATTCCTCGGCCGTCATGATGTTGATGCGCCAGCCCGTGAGGTCCGAGGCCAGGCGCACGTTCTGGCCGCCGCGCCCGATGGCGATCGCCAGGTTTTCCTCGTCGACGACGACGTCCATCGCGTGGCGCTCCTCGTCGACGACGATGCTCTGCACGTTGGCCGGCGCAAGTGCCCCGATCACGAACTGCGCCGGGTCCTCCGACCACAGCACGATGTCGACGCGCTCGCCGGCGAGCTCGGTCGTGACGCCGTTGACGCGCGAGCCGCGCACGCCCACGCAGGTGCCGATGGGGTCGACGCGGCGGTCGTGGCTGACGACGGCGATCTTGGCGCGACTGCCCGGGTCGCGCGCGCAGCTCTTGATCTCCAGCAGGCCCTGCTCGATCTCCGGCACCTCCTGCGCGAAGAGCTCGACCATGAAGGCCGGCGCGCTGCGCGAGAGCATGATCTGCGGGCCGCGCAGCGTGGGGTCGACGCCCAGGATGAAGGCGCGCACGCGATCGCCGCTGCGCAGGTTCTCCTTGGGAATCATCTCGCTGCGGCGCAGCCGTCCCTCGACGCGGCCGCTCTCGACGATGAGGTCGCCCTTGTCCAGGCGCTTGACGGTGCCGACGAAGATCCTGTCGCCGCGCGAGAGGAAGTCATTGAGCAGCTGCTCGCGCTCGGCGTCGCGGATCTTCTGCAGGATCACCTGCTTGGCCGCCTGCGCGCCGATGCGCCCGATGGTCACCGACTCGATCGCCTCCTCGATGTAGTCGCCGACCTCGATGTCCTGGATGCGGTCGACCGCATCCGAAAGCATCTCCTCGGCGTCCGGGTTCTGCAGCCCGGCCTCGTCGGGCACGACGAGCCAGCGGCGGAAGGTCTCGTACTCGCCGGTGTCGCGGTCCACCGCCACACGAATGTCGACCTCGCCGCCCTGCAGCTTCTTGCTCGCCGACGCCAGCGCCGCCTCGACTGCCCCGAACACGACCTCGCGCTCGACCGTCTTCTCGCGCGAGATGGCGTCCACCAGCATGAGCATTTCGCGATTCATCGATCCTGACCTCCGTCCAGCGGCGCCACGTCCGGCGTCGCGTCCTGCGCCTTGCTCCGACCGCGTCCCTTGAAGTCCAGCACCGGCACCAGCCGTGCCTCGCGGACCTCTTCGAGCGCGAATCCCAACACCTGCTCGCCCCGGCCGTCGTCGAACACCAGCGTCCAGCCGTCCGCCGCGCCCTGCCCGCCCTGCCCGAGCACGCCCTTGAAGACCTTGCGGCCGTCCAGCGGCTGCCTGAGCTCCAGCGTCACCACCGCGCCGCAGAAGCGCTCGTAGTGCGCCTGCGTCCGCAGCACGCGGTCCAGGCCCGGAGAGGACACCTCGAGCCGCTCGTAGGACACCGCCTCGACTTCGAGCGCGTACTGCAACTGGCGCGTGACGAGCTCGCAATCGTCGACCGTGACGAAATCCCCCGGCCCCGAGGGGTAGGCGCGACCGGGCAGGCGATCGATCGTCACCCGCAACAGACCGCGCGGTCCCCGCTCCACCTCGACAAGCTCGTAGCCCAGGGCGCCGACCGAAGTCTCGATCAGCGCGCGCGCACCGGCCCCCAAGGGCACCGGCGGGCGCTGCGTCTGGCCCGCCCGGGCGGGCGCCCGGGACGGCCCAGCCGCCCTGGACGGCGACGCGCGACCGGCCAGGGAGGCATGCCGATCCGTGCGCGGTCTGTCCGCCTTGCGGACATCGCTCGCCGGCCTTGCCGCCTTCTTCCGAACTACCACGTCTGCCTTCACTCCAACCTGCCCAACCGCCCTGCTCGACCCTGCCCGATCCTGCCCGATCCCGCTCGGTCCGCAGACCCTGCGGGCTCCGGCAAGAATCGCCCACCCGGCGCACGCGCCACATGCGCCACCCGCGCAAAAAGGCACGAGCAAAAAAAATGGGCTGGAAGATTCCGCCCAAGGAAAGTGCTTTATCCGGGAAAGCAGGGATTATAGCGGTCGCAAAGACCGCACATCAAGCGCCCATGTGTGCATGACACAATCCCATCGCTGCAACGCCATCTGCATGGAGTCGACATGGGTTTCCTCGCCGGCAAGCGTCTCTTGATCACCGGAGTGCTCTCCAACCGCTCGATCGCCTACGGCATCGCCCAGGCCTGCCGGCGCGAAGGCGCCGAGCTCGCGCTCAGCTACGTCGGCGAGCGCTTTCGCGAACGCAGCCTCGAGTTCGGCCGCGAGCTGGGCACAGACCTCGTCTTCGAATGCGACGTCGGCGACGATGCGCAGATCGAGCGCCTCTTCGAGCAGCTCGGCCAGCGCTGGGAACAGTTCGACGGTCTCGTGCACGCGATCGCCTTCGCGCCGCGCGAGGCCATCGCCGGCGAGTTCCTCGACGGCCTCTCGCGCGAGAACTTCCGCGTCGCGCACGACATTTCGGCCTACAGCTTCCCGGCGCTGGCCAAGGCCGCGCTGCCGCGGCTGCGCCCGGGCGCCTCGCTGCTCACGCTGTCCTACCTGGGCGCCATGCGTGCCGTGCCGCACTACAACCTGATGGGACTGGCCAAGGCCTCGCTCGAGGCCAGCGTGCGCTTCCTCGCCGCCGATCTCGGCAAGCGCGGCATCCGCGTCAACGGCATCTCCGCCGGGCCGATCAGGACGCTGGCCGCCTCGGGCATCAAGGACTTCGGCAAGCTGCTCTCGTCCTTCGCCGCGATGACGCCGATCCGCCGCGCGATCACCATCGAGGACGTCGGCAACGCCGCGGCCTTCCTGCTCTCGGACCTGGCCGGCGGCATCAGCGCCGAGATCGTCTACGTCGACGGCGGCTTCAGCCAGGTGGCGATCGCCGATCCCGACGGCGCCTGAGCACGGCCCCGTTCCGGGCTGGCCGCACGGCGCTCGGGCCGTCGGCAGCCCGAGGCCTGCGATCAGGCCTTCACGCAGTCGACGAAGTAGCCCGGTGCGCCATCCCGCGCCTCGCCCACGAGGCCGTGCACGTCGGTGTCGAAGCCGGGGAAGGCCTCGTTGAAGCGGCGTGCGAACTGCAGGTAGTCGACGATGCGGCGGTTGAAGCGCTCGCCCGGGATCAGCAGCGGAATGCCGGGCGGATACGGCGTCAGCAGCGCCGTCGTGATGCGGCCCTCGAGCGCGTCGATCGGCACGCGCTCGGTGCTGCGCCGCGCGATGTGCGCATAGGCATCGCTGGGCTTCATCGCCGGCTGCAGGTCCGAGAGGTACATCTCGGTCGTCAGCCGCGCGACATCGTTCTGGGCGTAGGTCTCGTGGATCGCCTGGCAGAGCTCGCGCAGCCCCATGCGCTCGTAGCGCGGGTGCGCGGCGCAGAACTCGGGCAGGATGCGCCACAGCGGCGCATTCTTGTCGTAGTCGTCCTTGAACTGCTGCAGCGCCGTGACCATCGTGTTCCAGCGGCCCTTGGTGATGCCGATGGTGAACATGATGAAGAACGAGTAGAGCCCCGTCTTCTCGACCACGATGCCGTGCTCGGCGAGGAACTTGGTGACGATGGACGCCGGAATGCCGGTCTTGGCGAACTTGCCCGAAAGCCCGAGCCCCGGCGTGATGATGGTGCACTTGATCGGGTCGAGCAGGTTGAAGCCCGGCGCCAGCGCGCCGAAGCCGTGCCACCTGGCGTCGGCCTCGAGCATCCAGTCGGCGCTGGTGCCCACGCCCTCCTCGGCGAGCTTCTCCGGCCCCCAGACCTTGAACCACCAGTCGCGGCCGTAGTCCTTCTCGACCTTGCGCATGGCGCGGCGGAAGTCCAGCGACTCGAGGATGCTCTCCTCCACCAACGCCTTGCCCCCGGGTGCCTCCATCATCGCGGCCGAGACGTCGCAGCTGGCGATGATCGCGTACTGGGGGCTGGTGCTGGTGTGCATCAGGTAGGCCTCGTTGAAGAGGTGGCGGTCGAGCTTGATCTCGACCGCGTCCTGCACCAGCACCTGGCTGGCCTGGCTCAAGCCCGCCAGCAGCTTGTGCGTGCTCTGCGTGGCCCAGACCACCTGCTGCCTGGGCCGCGCGCGCTTCTTGCCCATCGCGTGGAACTGTCCGTAGAACGGGTGGAAGGCCGCGTGCGGCAGCCAGGCCTCGTCGAAGTGCAGGTTGTCGATGTAGCCGTCCAGGCCGTGCTTGATCGTCTCGGTGTTGTAGAGCACGCCGTCGTAGGTGCTCTGCGTGAGGGTGAGGATGCGCGGGCGCACCTTCTTCGCTTCCGTGCCGGCCAGCAGCGGGTTGGCCTTGATCTTGCGCTCGATGGCGGCGCGGCTGAATTCGGCCTGCGGGATCGGACCGATGATGCCGTGGTGGTTGCGCGTGGGCGTGAGGAACACCGGAACCGCGCCGGTCATGATGATGCTGTGCAGGATCGACTTGTGGCAGTTGCGGTCCACCACCACCACGTCGCCCGGCGCCACCGTGTGGTGCCACACCATCTTGTTGCTCGTGCTCGTGCCGTTGGTGACGAAGAAGCAGTGGTCGGCGTTGAAGATGCGCGCCGCGTTGCGCTCGCTGGCCGCCACCGGCCCGGTGTGGTCGAGCAGCTGGCCCAGCTCCTCGACCGCGTTGCAGACGTCGGCGCGCAGCATGTTCTCGCCGAAGAACTGGTGGAACATCTGCCCCACGGGGCTCTTCAGGAAAGCCACGCCGCCGCTGTGGCCCGGGCAGTGCCAGGAGTAGCTGCCGTCCTGGGCGTAGTCGATCAAGGCCTTGAAGAAGGGCGGCGCCAGGCCATCGAGGTAGCTGCGCGCCTCGCGGATGATGTGCCGGGCGACGAACTCCGGCGTGTCCTCGAACATGTGGATGAAGCCGTGCAGCTCGCGCAGCACGTCGTTGGGAATGTGCTGGCTGGTGCGCGTCTCGCCGTAGATGTAGATCGGGATCTCGGCGTTCTTGAAGCGGATCTCCTGGATGAACTTGCGCAGATTCACCACCGCCGGGTCGAGGTCGGGCCCGGTGCCGAACTCCTCGTCGTCGATCGACAGGATGAAGGCGCTGGCACGGCTCTGCTGCTGCGCGAACTGCGCCAGGTCGCCGTAGCTGGTGGCGCCGACGACCTCGAAGCCCTCCTTCTCGATCGCCGCGGCCAACGCCCGGATGCCGAAGCCCGAGGTGTTCTCGGAGCGAAAGTCCTCGTCGATGATGACGATGGGAAAGCGAAAACGCAGCATGGCGACGACGCCTCTCGGTGCGGATCAGGCGTGACCCTGCGGCCACGAAAAGCGCGGCGATCGGCTCCGGCGGCCGCCGCAAAGGCGCGAAGTGTAGGCTCAGTCCGTCTGCGCGGCCGCGATGGTGGCGCCAACATCGGCGGCTCCTCCTGCGGCTCGTCCTGCGCCACTGGCTACACTGCGGCGTCAGCGCTCGCGCGCAGGAGACGACGATGGATTGGAGTGCGCCGACCTGGTGGTGGCTGGCCGCCGGCATCCTGGTAGCCGTGGAGCTGGTGAGCGGCACCTTCTACCTGCTGATGCTCGCGCTCGGCTGCACTGCCGGCGCGCTGCTGGCCCACGCCGGCGCCGCCACCGAGGTGCAGGTGGCGGCCGCGGCGCTGTGCGGCGCCGGCGCCACCGCGATCTGGCACTACCGGCGCGCCAGCGCGCCGCGCTCTGCGCCGGTCGATCGCAACCGCGACGCCAACCTCGACATCGGCGAGGCGGTGACGGTGCAGGAATGGGACGACGAGCGGCGCACGCGCGTGCAATACCGCGGCGCGGGCTGGAGCGCGCGCCTGGCACCGGGCGCCCCGGTCGTTCCCGGCCCGCACGAGATCATCGCCGTGCAGGGCAACGAATTGATCCTGAGCCCGAACCCGAACCCGAACAAGACGAACTGAGGAGCAAGCCGTGGAACTCGTTCTCATCATCGCCGTCATTGCCCTCATCTTCGTCGTACGCACGTTCAAGATCGTGCCGCAGCAGCACGCCTGGGTGGTCGAGCGCCTGGGCAAGTACGACCGCACGCTCACCCCGGGCCTGAAGTTCGTCATCCCCTTCATCGAGCGCGTGGCCTACCGGCACTCGCTCAAGGAAGTGCCGCTGGACGTGCCGAGCCAGGTCTGCATCACCAAGGACAACACGCAGCTGCAGGTCGACGGCGTGCTCTTCTTTCAGGTCACCGACCCGATGCGCGCCAGCTACGGCAGCAGCGACTACATCGTCGCCATCACGCAGCTCGCGCAGACCACGCTGCGCAGCGTCATCGGCCGCATGGAGCTGGACAAGACCTTCGAGGAGCGCGACATCATCAACGCCGCCGTCGTCGCCGCGCTCGACGAGGCCGCGCTGAACTGGGGCGTGAAGGTGCTGCGCTACGAGATCAAGGATCTCACGCCGCCGGTCGAGATCCTGCGCGCAATGCAGGCGCAGATCACGGCCGAGCGCGAGAAGCGTGCCGTCATCGCGACCTCCGAAGGCAAGCGCCAGGAGCAGATCAACCTCGCCACCGGTGACCGCGAGGCGAACATCGCGCGCTCCGAGGGCGAGAAGCAGGCCGAGATCAACAAGGCCGAGGGCGAGGCCGCCGCCATCGTCGCCGTGGCGCAGGCCAGCGCCCACGCCATCCAGCAGATCGCCGCGGCCATCCGCACGCCCGGCGGCGAGCAGGCGGTGCAGCTCAAGGTCGCGGAGAAGGCGGTCGAAGCCTATGCGCAGCTGGCGCAGAAGAACAACACGATGATCGTCCCCGGCAACATGGCCGAGGTCTCGGCCCTCATCGGCAGCGCGATGGCGCTGATCAAGGGCACAGGCGGCTGATCGAAGCGGCCCGCGTCACCGCCGGCGCACCCGGGCCCGCTAGAATCCGCCGCTTGCCTGGCCGCAAGGCGCCCGTCTCGAGCGGGCGCTAGCCGCATCCCTGCGGAGGGATGGATGAGTGGTTTAAGTCGCACGCCTGGAAAGCGTGTGTGGGTTAACAGCCCACCGCGGGTTCGAATCCCGCTCCCTCCGCCAAGACATCGCAAGCCACTGGTTTCAGTGGCTTTTTTGCTGTCTCGACGATTTGCCCGGCGCTGGACTTGGCATTCTGTGCAGCCCACGAAGATGGATGGACATGGCGCTCGACGAAGACTCTCTCGACTGCATGGCGTGGCGCTCCTGGCTGGAGCGCCAGGCCTGGCCCGGCGCCTCGGCTTGGATCGGCGTGTTGGGACGCGACGAGTTCGCGTGCGGTCGCGGCAAGCTGCTCGTGTGGCGCACGGACGCCGAAGGCGTGCAGGTGACGCAGCGCGAATATCACGGCACGTTCGAGCCGGATGTGGCGCTCGTGCTGGTCACCGACAGCGAGGCGCTCGGCGAGCTGCGCGCCCACGGGGCGGCGCGCATGCGGCCGCTGGTGCGCCGAGGGCGCCTGCAGCCCTATGTGCTGAAGACGCTGGACGAACTGAGCGATGCCGGCCTGGCCGACTTCGTCGATGACCTCGGGCTGGTGTTCCCGAGACACTGACCGCGCCGCCGCCGCGGCGCGCTGCACCGACGGCAAAGCCGGCTGTTGGACGTCCGCTCGATGCAAGGCTCGGGCGTCACCCCGCGAGCGCCTCTTGCGCCGCTGCACGCGCGTGAATGGCCGTGGTATCGAACAGCGCAACGTCGGCATCCCGGTCACCGACCAGGAGCGAAATCTCCGTACAGCCCAGAACGATCGCCTGTGCGCCCTGGGACGCCAAGCCTGACATGACCCTTTGGAACTCGAGGCGCTACTGCGGCAAGACAACGCCCAGACACAGCTCCTCGTAGATGATGCGGTGAACTGAATCGCAGTCTGCGGCTCCCGGGACGATCACGTGAAGCCCATGGCGCGCGCTCAGTCGTTCCCGGTAGAACGGCTGTTGCATCGTGAACCGGGTCCCGAGGAGCCCGACCGTGGAGTGACCGGCCTGCCTGATTTCGGTGGCCGTCGGGTCGGCAATGTGAAGGAGCGGGATGGTTACGGCCTCTTCAATGGAAGGCGCGACCTTGTGCATGGTGTTGGTGCAAAGGAACAGGAAGTCCGCTCCCGCCGCCTCGAGCGAACGCGCGGCCTTGGCCAATACGGCGCCCGCCCTCCCAATCACCAGCGTGCTGCAGCCGTTCAATGTCGTGGAAGTCGACGCTGTGCAGAATGATCTTGGCTGAATGCAGGCCGCCCAAGCGGGCCTTGACGGTCTCGTTGATCAGACGGTAGTAAGGGATCGTCGATTCCCAACTCATGCCGCCGATGAGGCCAATGGTCTTCATGCTCCTGTCGCTCCGATGCGTGACTGTGGCGCCCAATGCCTGCATCAACCTCGCCCGCGGCGGTGCATGACGCCGGAGTTCGAGCCGAGGGGCCGGCTCCGGGATGGCACCTGGCCCGCGAGGCGGAAGATGCAGACGGTCTCCGCTCCCTCAGCAGGATGGCTGCCGACGCCGCGCCGTGACCTCGATCTCGATGAGCATGCGCGGGTCGAGCAGCCGGGCCGAGATCATCGTGGCCGCGGGCTTCACGGCACCGAAGTACTGGCGCAAGACCGGCCAGCACTTCTCGAAATCGTCGCCGTTCGGAACGATGTAGCGCACTCGCACGACGTCCGCCAGCGACGCCCCGGCCTGGCGCAAGGCGTGCGCGATGTTCTCGAGGGACTGCCTGGCCTGTTCCTGCACGGACGGCGAAATCGTCATCGTGGCGTAGTCGAAGCCGGTCGTGCCGGAGACGAAGATCCAATCGCCCTGGACCACCGCCCGGGAATAGGCGATCTCGTCCTCGAAGCTCGAACCGGAACTGATGAGACGGCGTTGCATGCTTGCTGCTCGGGGTGCGGCCGCCGCGGCGGCGCCTTCAAACGGCCTCTGGGACCAAAGCCGGACTTCGTGCGGACGCGACAAGGGGCGCCGCAGCGCCCCTTGTTCCTTGCACCGGTGCGCCCTCGGCGGGCGCATCGCGCGCAGGGTCAGCGCACGATCGCGATCTGCGAACGCTGGCCGCCCTTGAAGGTGTAGAGCGTCAGCGCACCGTTCTTGATGTCGCCCTTGTTGTCGAAGGCGATCCGGCCGGTGATGCCGTTGTAGTCGATCTTGTGCAGCTCGGGCAGGTACTTGGCCGGATCGGAAGAGCCGGCCTTGACCATCGCCGCCACCATCACGTTGACGGCGTCGTAGACGTAGGGCGCGTAGAGCTTGACGTTGGTGCCGAACTTCTTCTGATAGCGGGCGTCGAAGTCGGCCACGGCCTTCTTGAAGTCGCCCTCGACCCCGCCGGCCTCGGCGCACACGACCTGGTCGTCGCTGATGCCGTCCTGGGCGAGCTTGGGCAGCTCGGCGGTGCAGATGCCGTCCCCGCCCATGAACTTCACGCTCAGGCCGAGTTGCTTCATCTGGCGCAGCATCGGGCCACCGACCGCGTCCATGCCGCCGTAGAAGATGACGTCGGGCTTCTTGGCCTTGATGCTGGTCAGGATGGCGGTGAAGTCGGTCGCCTTGTCGTTGGTGAACTCGCGCCCGACGACCTTGCCGCCGGCGGCCTTGACGGCCTTGTCGAACTCGTCGGCCAGGCCCTGGCCGTAGGCGGTGCGGTCATCGATGACCGCGATGTTCTTGGCCTTGAGCGTCTTGACGGCGTAACGGCCCAGCGTGCCGCCCAGGTGCACGTCGTCGGCGACGACGCGGAAGGCGGTCTTGTAGCCCTGGCGGGTGTACTTGGGGTTGGTCGACGAGGGGCTGATCTGCGGGATGCCGGCATCCGAATAGATCTTCGAGGCCGGAATCGTGGTGCCCGAATTCAGGTGGCCGACAACGCCGTTGACCTTGGAGTCGACCAGCTTCTGCGCTGCAGCCGTGCCCTGCTTCGGGTCGGCGGCGTCGTCCTCGGCGAGCAGTTCGAAGGTCGCCTTCTTGCCGCCGATGGTGACGCCCTTGGCGTTGAGCTCTTCGATCGCGAGACGTCCGCCGTTCTCGTTGTCCTTGCCCAGGTGGGCGATCGGGCCGCTGGTCGGGCCGACGTGACCGATCTTGACGACCAGGTCCTGTGCGTAGGCCGAGCCTGCCAGCAGGATGACCGTGGCGCCGACGATCGCATTGAACTTGACTTGCATGAACGAACCTCCGATGCAGATTGTTGTCGATCCGACAAACGAGAATGAATGAAAGGCGGCGGACGATACCGCAACCGGCCAGGCGTCCCTCATGGGGATTTCGAGCGGGTGCGTCGCCGCCCTACAACGCGGCGTGGCGCGGCGCGGCCGACAGGGTCGGCCCCATGTTCACTTCAGGCGGCGGCGCACGATTTCCTGGCTGACGGCGCGCGCGACGACGTCGCGCAACGTGCGCGCGAGCTCCGTGCGCGCGTCCTGCAGGATGGCGTCGGTGGCGCGCGCCAGCAGCGGCGCCAGGGCCTCGCGCAGCCGGTACTCGAGCATCAGGTCGATGCGCGGCTGCAGGCGGCTCATCACCGCTTCGACGATGCCGGCTTGGTCCGGCACCCCGGTCTCGCGGCCTGCGGCGGCGCCATCGGCCTCGTCCGCGGACGGAGCCGGGACTTCGGCGGCGCTGCGCGGCGTCGGCGCGGCGCCGCCTTCCTGCATCACCTCGGTCAGGGTCGGCAGACGTGCGGCTGGCGGACGGGCGCGCGGATCAGCCATGCGCGCCCTCCGTCGCCGCGGCGTGATGGATCAGCGGCACGCCGGCGGCCTTGTAGGCGCGCCAGTGCGCGCGTCCGCGACGCGCGGCATCGGCGTCGGGGCCGACGATCTCGATGATGCGCGCGAAGGCCTGCAGGCGGCTGGGCAGCGCCGCGTCCAGGTTCACCAGCACGGGCGGATGGCCTTCGGGCGGCTCGCCGTCGACGAGCCAGATCGGCGTGCGCAAGGCCTGGGCCGAGGCCTCGGCCTGCGCCGGCACGCGCAGGTGCGGGATGAAGTCGCGCTCGAACACGGTCCAGAGTTCGCGGTCCAGGCGCTGCAGTCGTGCGGCCGGCGCAAGCACGACGACGCGCGCGCCCGCGCGATAGGCCTTGCGCAGCAGGCGGCAGGCAAATTCCAGCTCGTCGGCAACGCCGGTGTGGAACTCGACCTTGGGCATCATGCGCGGCGCAGCGGGCGCAGCGGCCTCAGCCGGCGCGCGCGATCAGGAAGTGGGTGAGCAGCGGCACCGGGCGCCCCGTGGCCCCCTTCTCCTTGCCCGACTTCCAGGCCGTGCCGGCGATGTCCAGGTGCGCCCAGCCGTACCTGGACGCGAAGCGTTGCAGGAACTTGGCCGCGGTGATCGCGCCGCCCGGGCGGCCGCCGACGTTGCCCATGTCGGCAAAGTTGCTCTTCAGCGCCTCGTCGTAGGCCTCGTCCAGCGGCAGGCGCCAGGCAAGGTCGCCTGCGCGCTCGCCGGCCTCCAGCAGCGAGGCGGCGAGCGCCTCGTCCGTGCTGAAGAGGCCGCTGCGATGGTGGCCAAGCGCGATCACGCAGGCGCCGGTGAGCGTGGCGATGTCGACCACCGCGGCGGGCTTGAAGCGTTCGGCATAGGTCAGCGCATCGCAGAGGATGAGCCGGCCCTCGGCGTCGGTGTTGAGGATCTCGATCGTCTGGCCGGAGAGGCTCTTGACGACGTCGCCGGGTTTCACGGCGCCGCCGCCGGGCATGTTCTCGCACGCCGGGACGAGGCCCACGAGGTCGATCGCCAGGCCCAGTTCGGCCACGGCGGCAAAGGTGCCGAGCACGCTCGCCGCGCCGCCCATGTCGAACTTCATCTCGTCCATCTCGGGCGCGGGCTTGAGCGAGACGCCGCCGGTGTCGAAGGTGATGCCCTTGCCGACGAGCACCACCGGGGCCTTGGCCGCCTTGGGCGCCCTGGCCACCTTGGTCGTGCCCGCACCCTGCCAACGCAGCACGATGAACTTCGGCGCCTGGTGCGAGGCCTGCGCGACGGCGAGGAAGGCCCCCATGCCGAGCTTCTCGGCGTCCTTGCGCTCCAGCACCTGCACCGCGAGCCGCGCGTGGCGCCGCGCCAGCGCGCGCGCCTCGGCGGCCAGGTGCGAGGGCGTGCAGTGGTTGGCGGGCCGGTTGGCGAGTTCGCGCGCCAGCGCCACGCCCGCGGCGATGGCGCGCCCGCGCGCCAGCCCCGCCTCGATCGCCTTGGCCTGCGCCTTCTCGCACACCAGGCTCAGGCGCTCGAGGCGCGAGGCCGCCGGGGCGCTCGGCTTGGTGTGGCGGTAGACGTAGGTCGCGTCCTCGGCCAGGGCGACGAGCGCTTCGGCGTGCTCGGCACCCGCGTCGGCACCGACGAGGGCGACGGCGACATGCCGCGCGCCGCCTCCCTTGAGCAGCGCCATGCCCGCCGCCAGCGCCTTGCGCCAGGCCGCCGGCGCCGCCGACGCGGCACACACCGTCACCGCCAGCCGCGTCGCCTTGAGCCCCGGCACGCGGTGCAGGTAGAGCGCGCGGCCGGCTTCGAGCGCGAGGTCGCCGGCGTCCACGGCGCCCTTCACGGCAGCGGCCAGCGTGGCCTCCAGCGAGGCCGGGACGGAGCCGGCAGCGAGCACCAGCAGCAAGGCGTCGGCGGAAATCGCGCACAGCCCGTCCTTGGGCGCCTGCAGGGTCTTGAAGTCCATAATTCTTCTTTCGACGCGGCCTGCGTGCGGCGGCCCGGGCGCGGTCTCGAAGACGCCTCGCGCCGGGCCGGCGGGGCACGCGCCGCCATAGGGGAAAAGCGGGGGATGTTAGTCGATTCAACGGTGCGTCGTGAGCTCTCGCGCAGCTTCGGCGCGACCCTGGTGGTCATCCTCACCATCGTGCTGACGATGTTCCTGCTGCGCACGGTCGGCCTGGCGGCCAAGGGCACGGTGTCGCCGCAGGACGTCGTGCTCGTGCTCGGCTACACGGCGCTCGGGCACCTGCCGACGATGCTCTGCCTGTCGATGTTCGTGGCCATCGTCGTCACCCTCGGCCGCATGTACCGCGACAGCGAGATGGTGATCTGGTTCGGCGGCGGCATCGGCATCGCGCGCTTCCTGCGCCCGGTGCTGCGCACGGCGTGGCCGGTGCTGCTCGTCATCGCCGTGCTGCTTCTGCTGGTGTGGCCCTGGGGCAACCGCAACACCTACGACCTGCGCGACCGCTATGCGCAGCGCTCCGATCTCTCGCGCGTGGCGCCGGGCGTGTTCCAGACCTCCGCCGACGGGCGGCGCGTGTTCTTCATCGAGCGCCATCGCGCCGACAGCGCGCAGGCGCGCAACGTCTTCGTGCTCGCGCAGCAGGAGCGCGGCGAGAGCCTGACGTCGGCGCACGCCGGTCACCTGCAGACCGTGGGCGACGAGCGCTGGCTGGTGCTCGAGCAGGGACAGCGCAACGACACCGACAGCGCCAGCGGCGAGCGCACGCTGGCGCGCTTCGAGAGCTACCGCCTGCTGGTGCAGGAAAAGGTCGCGCGCCAGGCGCAGGCGCGCCCGCCGCGCGCGCTGCCGACGCTGCAACTGCTGCGCGAGCCGACGCCGCAGAACCAGGGCGAACTCGCCTGGCGCCTGGGGATGCTGCTGGCCAGCGCCAACCTGCTGCTGCTGGGCGTGGGCCTGGCCGCCACCAACCCGCGGCGGCCGAACAACTGGAGCCTGCTGCTGGCGCTGCTGGCCTTCGTCGTCTACTTCAACCTCGTCAACCTGACACAGGCCTGGGTCGCCAACGGGCGCGCCACGCTGGGCATGGCACTGGTGACCGTGCACGGCGGCTGCCTCGCATTCGCGCTCGCGCTGCTGTGGTGGCGCGAGCACGCCGCGACACTGCACCTGCCGGGGCGCCCTCGCGCCGCGGCGGCGTGAGAGGACGGGCATGCGCGTCGACCCGAGGACCCAGGCGTGAGGACCGTCCGCCGACTCTTCTACCGCGACATCGGCGCCTCGGTGGGCTTCGTCGCCGTGGCCTTCCTCTCGCTCTTCTTCTTCATCGACTTCGTCGACGACCTCGACCAGATCGGCCGCCAGGGGCGCGCGCCCTGGCACGTCGCGCTGACGGTGCTCTACGCCGTTCCCGGCCATCTCTACGACCTGCTGCCGATCGCCGTGCTCATCGGCAGCATCTACGCGCTGGCGCGCATGGCGCAGGCCTCCGAGTACACGATCCTGCGCACCGGCGGCCTGGGTCCCGGGCGCGCCCTGAAGCTGCTCGCGCTCATCGGCCTGGCCTTCGGGGCGCTGAACTTCGTCGTCGGCGACTTCATCACGCCCGCGGCCGAGCAGGCGTCGCTGCAACTGGCCGCGCGCTTCGACGGCGAGCGCCGCATTGCCGGTGCCGGCGCGTGGCTGAAGGGCCATCGCCTCACGCCCGAGGGCGCGCGCAGCGTCTCGATCAACGTCGCCCGCATCAGTCGTGACGGCCTGCTGCAGGACGTGCGCGTGTTCGAGTTCGACAACAGCGGACGGCTGCTCGCGCGCGCCAGCGCGCGCGGGGCCCGCGTCGACCGCCACGGCCGCTGGCAGCTGCACGACGTGCAGGTGACGAGCTGGCCGGCGGCCGAGGACGGGGCGGCATCGGCCGCGGGCGTGCACGCCGCGCGGCACATCACCGACACCCATCTGCCCGAGGTCGAGTTCGACAGCGATCTCGACGCCGCCGTCGTCGCTGCCGCGGTGCTGCCGCTGACCTCGATGACGACGATCGAGCTCTGGCGCTACTCGCGCCACCTCGACGAGCAGGCGCAGGCCTCGCAGCAGGTGGCGATCCGCTTCTGGAAGAAGGCGCTGTACCCGCTGTCCTGCCTCGTCATGGTGGCGCTGGCGCTGCCATTCGCCTATCTGCACGCGCGCACCGCCGGGGTCAGCCTGAAGGTCTTTGGCGGCATCATGCTGGGCATCGGCTTCGTGCTGCTCAACAACCTCGCCGGCCACCTGGGTATGCTGCGCGGCTGGACGCCCTGGGTCGTGGCCGCGGCCCCGAGCCTGCTCTTCCTGCTGCTCTCGCTGGCCGCATTCGCGTGGCTGGTGCGCTATCGATGACCCCCCTGTCCTGCCGCCCACCTGCGCCCGCCTCCATGCACGGCCTGATCCTCTTTGCCCACGGCGGACGCGACCCGCGCTGGGCCGCGCCGCTGCAGCAGGCCGCGGCGCGGATCCAGGCACGCCGGCCGGGTCTGGCGCTGCGCCTGGCCTTCCTCGAGCAGCAGCACCCCGACCTGAACGCCGCGGCCGCCGAGCTGGTGCAGCTGGGTTGCAGGCGCATCGAGCTGCTGCCGGCCTTCCTCGGGGTCGGCAGCCACCTGCGCCAGGAGCTGCCGCGGCTGCTGCAGGCGCTGCAGCAGCAGCACCCGGGGCTGCACGTGCACGCGCACGCCGCGCTCGGCGAGGTCGAGGCCGTGCAGCAGGCGATCACCGAGCACGCACTGGCGCTGCTCGACGCGACGGAGGAGCCATGAACCTGCACCAGTTCCGCTTCGTGCAGGAGGCGGTGCGCCGCAACCTCAACCTCACCGAGACCGCCAAGGCGCTCTATACCTCGCAGCCCGGCATCAGCAAGGCCATCCTCGAGCTCGAGGAGGAGCTGGGCGTGGACATCTTCGCCCGCCACGGCAAACGGCTGCGCCGCGTCACCGAACCCGGGCAGCTGGTGCTGAAGTCGGTGGAAGTCATCATGCGCGAGGTCGCCAACCTCAAGCGCATCGGCGAGGAGTACTCGAAGCAGGACGCCGGCACGCTCTCCATCGCCACCACGCACACGCAGGCGCGCTACTACCTGCCGCAGCGCCTGACCGAGCTGCGCCGACGCTTTCCCAAGGTGCAAGTGGTGCTGCACCAGGGCATGCCCGAGCAGGTGGCGCGCATGCTGCTGGACGATGTCGCCGACGTCGGCATCGCCACCGAGGCGCTGGCCGCACACGAGGAACTGCTCACCCTGCCCTGCTACGAGTGGCAGCACGTGATGGTGGTGCCCGCGGGCCACGCACTGGCCGGCGTGGAGCGCCCGACGATCGAGCAGCTGGCGACGGTGCCGCTGGTGCTCTACCACCCGACGATGACCGGTCGCACGCGTATCGACCACGCCTTCGCGCGCGCGCGGCTGAAGCCGCAGGTGGCTCTGGAAGGCATCGATTCCGACGTCATCATGACCTACGTGCGCGCGGGCATGGGCGCAGGCATCGTCACCGAGCTGGCCGCCCAGGGCGACGCGCTCGGTCCATCCCTCGTGGCGCGGCCCCTGGGCCACCTGTTCGGGCCCAACACCACGCGCGTGGCCTTCAAGCGCGGCGCCTACCTGCGGCAGTTCGTCTTCGCCTTTGCCGAGCTGCTCTCCGAGCGGCTCTCCGCGCCGCTGATCCAGCGCGCGATGAGCGGCGAGGCCGACGCCGGCGACTACGTCCTCTGACGCCGCCGGCCCCGGCGCACGCCCGCGCCGGCCGGCGCAGGCATCACCCACGCTTCACCACCATGAGCATCATCCCCGCCCGCACCCCCACCATCGCCTCGCGCCTGCCGCAGGTCGGCACCACGATCTTCAGCGTCATGTCGGCCCTGGCGAGCGAACACGGCGCCGTCAATCTCGGCCAGGGCTTTCCGGACTTCGACTGCGACCCGAACCTGGTCGAGCAGGTCGCGGCCGCGATGCGCGCGGGCCACAACCAGTATCCGCCGATGCCCGGCGTGCCCGCGCTGCGCCAGGTGGTGACGCAGAAGATCGAGGCACTCTACGGCCGCCGCTACGACGCCGACACCGAGATCACCGTCACCGCGGGCGCGACGCAGGCCATCCTCACCGCGGTGCTGTGCTGCGTGCACCCCGGCGACGAGGTCATCGTGCTCGAACCCTGCTACGACAGCTACGCGCCGAGCATCGAGCTCTGCGGCGGCGTGGTCGTGCGCGCGCCCTTGGTGCCGGGGAGCTTTCGCCCCGACTTCGCGCGCATCGCCGCAGCGATCACGCCGCGCACGCGCGCGCTCATGCTGAACTCGCCGCACAACCCCACCGCCACCGTCTGGACGCGCCAGGAGATGCAGGCCCTGGAGGCGCTGCTGGCGCCCACCGACATCTTGCTCATCAGCGACGAGGTGTACGAGCACATGGTGTTCGACGGCGAGCCGCATGTCAGCGCCAGCAGCCTGCCGGGGCTCGCAGCGCGCGCCTTCGTCATCTCCAGCTTCGGCAAGACCTTTCACGTCACCGGCTGGAAGGTCGGCACCGTCGCGGCCCCCGCGCCGCTGATGGCCGAGTTCCGCAAGGTGCATCAGTTCAACGTCTTCACCGTCAACACGCCGATGCAGCACGGCCTGGCACGGTACCTGGTCGACCCCGAGCCCTACCGCGCGCTGCCGGCCTTCTACCAGCGCAAGCGCGACCTCTTCCGCGAGGGTGTGGCGCGCACCCGGCTCGTGCCGCTGAACACCCAGGGCAGCTACTTCCAGTGCGTGGACTACCGCGCCGTCAGCCGCCTGGGCGAAGCCGACTTCTGCCGCTGGCTCACGCGCGAGATCGGCGTGGCGGCGATCCCGCTCTCGGCCTTCTACGACGGCGGCTTCGAGCAGGGCATCGTGCGCCTGTGCTTTGCCAAGCAGGACCAGACGCTGCAGCAGGCGCTCGAGCGCCTCGCGCGCATATGACGCACATGAATCCGAGCCGACGCCGCGGGCGCTAGCTGCTGCGCTGGCGTCGCCCGTTGCCGTCGGGCGCGTCCTCGCTCTCGCCGAAGAGGCTCGCGGGGGTCATCGGCTGCGTCACGTCGAGGTCCACCGGCACCGTCGGCTGATCCAGCGCAGCCAGGGCCGAGTCCCCGGCCAGCGGCAGGTCGTCGAGCGACAGCGGCTGCGTGTGATCGCCGCCTTCGCTGAGCGGCAGCAGCACGTCGACCTTGCCCGATTCGAGCGCCTCACGATCCAGCAGGTCGCGCGCCAGCGAGTAAAGCAGGATCACGTCGCGGTAGGCCGGCAGGTCGAACAGCTCGCCGCGGGCCTTGCGAAAGAGCAGCGCCTCGAGCTCGGCCATCGCGTCCAGCGGCACGGTCCAGACCTGCTGCAGCCGGGCGATGATCGCCCCGTACTCCTCCAGCGCGCGCCCGGCGCCGGGGTCGGCATCCCACTGCGGCGCGTAGGCGTTGAAGCGGTGGTTGAAGCGCGCGCGCGTGCGCTCGTAGGCCTCGTGGTTCTCGAGCCGGCGGTAGATCTCGAGCAGCTTCAGGTAGGGCATCGGGCTGCCGCCGCCGGTCTTGCGCAGGTGGTCCACGAGCAGGTCGATCGCCGCCTCCTCCTGCCCCAGCACGGCGAAGAACTCGGCCTGCTGCTCGAGGTCGATGAGCTCCTCGATCGACACGTCGCGCGGCTCGTCGTCCTCGCCGCGCCAGCCCACCGGCAGCACTTCGGTGCGCTCGGTGACGCTCAGGCCGCCGTGCGCGCTGTCGTCGGCGCCCGCGGGCCCATGGGTCGGGGCAAGCAGGCTCGGACGGGTGCTCGAATCGCCACCGGCCGTAGACGCGAGCGCCCCGGCGATCGCGTCCGTTGCGCCCGCGCCGGCACGCACCGCCGTCGCGGGCTCCTGGGCCTGGGCACGCTCGGCGATGTGCGCCCAGGCCTGTCCGTGCTGCCGCTGCAGGCGGCGCAGCTTCATCATCAGCCAGGCACACAGCGCCGCCAGCAGGCCCGCGAAGGCGAGCAGCCACGGCGCCCATTGCGCGCGCGCATCGGCCGCAGCGGCACTCTGGCGCAGATGCAGCAGCGCCTGGCGATCGGCGGCGGCGTCGGCACTCAGGCGCTCGATCGCCTGTTCCAGCGCCGCGATGCGTGCCGCCGCGGCCGAGGCTGCCTGCGCCGCAGCGCGCGCGCCGGCCTCCTCCAGCGCCTGCGCCTGGGCCTGGGCGGCCACGGCGGCTTCGATCGCGGCCTCCCGCGCGGCATCGCCGGGGCCTGGCACCATCGGCGGCTCGGCGTCCAGGCGCAGCCGCGGCCGATCGCGTTTCGCAGGGCGCGCTGCGGCGGGTTCGGCCGCACGCGCCGCGCGCCGAGGCGTCGCCGCCGATGCGCGCGCCGCGTCGCCCGATCCGGAGGAAAGCCGCGCCGCGGGCTCGCGCACGGCTTGCACGCGCGGGCGGTCGGGCATGGGCGGCGGCGCAGCGGCTCGGGCCTGCGAGGCGCTCGCGACGTCCTCCGCCGGCGCGAGCACGAGCGGCGCGATCGGCGCGGCCCCGCCTACCGGGTCGGCAAAGATGACGAAGCGCCGCTGCAGCCTGACCGGACAGCCCAGCGACAGCGTCACCGCCACGAGCGGCTCATCCACCGGCACCAGGGTGCGCACGCGCAGCACCGGGGTGCCGCCGCTGCGCTCGAGGCGCGCCCGCACCATCGCCGGCGCCAGCCGTGTCTCGCCGACGAGGACCTCGGCGGCCACGCACTCGGGATTCAGCGCCTCCTCGGCCTCGAGCTGCACGCCGATGACATGATCGAGCGGTTGGCCGAGCGGCGTCGACGGCTCCACCGGCGCAAAGCCCAGGGCGCCCGCATCGACTGCCGCGAGGGCCAGCAGGCAAGGAACGACAAGGGTCTGGAGCCGCTTCTTCTGCATGCGAAAACGCCCGGGGCAGCGCGCGGCAACTCTAGCATGGTGGCATCGCGCGACCACCCCGGATCCGGGTGTCGCCCGCGGGCCTGCGGGCCCTTGATGCGGCTGGGCGGCGCTTGCGGCGAAGCGGCTTCGCGCGACCCGGCCTAGGCCTCGTCGGCGGCGTCGATGCGGGCGTTGCGCGCCTCGCGCAGCGCGATCTCGAACACGCGAAGGTAGGGCTCGAACGCCGCCGCCGAGGCCTCGTCGAGCTCGGCGCGCAGCGTCATCCTGCCGCGGTTGACCATGAGCACGAAGGCCGACGAGGCATCGCTGCGCAGCGCCAGCAGCGCGGGCCCGAGCGTGCCGCCCAGCCACTGCTGCAGCCACGGCGTGGCGCTGGCTGCCGCCGCGTAGCGCTCCTGCAGCGCGCCGAGCTCGGCGCGGCCGAGCTTGGGGTGCATCACCACCCAGCGCATCTCGGCCGGCGTGTCGGTTTCCAGGCGCGTCTGCACGCCTTCGACGTACTGCTCGAACATCGTCTTCTCGATCGCTTCCTGCAGCGGGCGATTGAGAATGACGGCCTGCAGCTCCTGCGGCAGCGGCAGCGCGGCGCGGATGCGCAACTCCTGTCCGAGCACGTAGGGCCGCTGCGGCGCGCCCCATTCGAGGCGCCAGGGCAGATCGCCGGACTTGCCGTCGATGATCACGCCCTCGCCGTCGCGCGGCGTGCGGATCTGCACCTGCGCGCGCCGCGACCAGTCGTTGAACGACTTCAGCTCGGCCGATGCCCCGGGCTGCGTGTCCCGTGCCGGCTTGCGTGTCAGCCAGCGCTTGAAGCCTTCGAGCATGGTTTAGAGTGCACCGACGCGGCCGCGCGGCGCGGCAAGGGAAAGGGTCCTGCGATGATCGAAGTGTATTCGTGGCCCACGCCCAACGGGCACAAGGTGCACATCATGCTGGAGGAGTGCGGCCTGCCCTACCGCGCAAGGGCGGTGGACATCGGCCGCGGCGAGCAGTTCGAGCCGTCCTTCCTCGCCATCAGCCCGAACAACAAGATTCCGGTGCTCGTCGACCCCGACGGCCCCGAGGGCCGCCCGATCTCCGTCTTCGAATCCGGCGCCATCCTGCTCTACCTGGCGGGCAAGACCGGGCGCTTCCTGCCCGGGAGCACGCAGGGCAAGTACGAAGTGCTGCAGTGGCTGATGTTCCAGATGGGCAGCGTCGGGCCGATGCTCGGGCAGGCGCACCACTTCCGCGTCTACGCCCCCGAGAAGATCCCCTACGCGATCGAGCGCTACAGCAACGAGGCACGGCGCCTGTACGGCGTCATGAACCGCCGCCTGGCGGCCAGCCGCTACATCGGCGGCCCCGAATACTCGATCGCCGACATGGCCATCTTCCCCTGGCTGCGCGGCTGGAAGAACCAGGGCATCGACTGGAACGACCATCCGCACCTCAAGGGCTGGTTCGACGAGATCGCCGCGCGCCCGGCCGTCGTGCGCGGACTCGCGGTGCTGGCCGAAGTCGGCCGGCCGGTGCAGGACGAGCGCGCCCGCGAGGCGTTGTTCGGGCAGGAGCAGTACAAGCTGCGCTGAGCCGCCCGGCCCCTAGAATTCCCGGCCCGCATGCGCGCAGCCGAAGCCGCGCGCGGGCCACGTCTGCCCGTAGCTCAACTGGATAGAGCAGCTGCCTTCTAAGCAGCAGGTCGGGGGTTCGAGTCCCTCCGGGCAGGCCACATGCGGCTTTTGACGGTGGTGGTTACCAACGTGTCCAAATTCCGGCCGCGTGTCCAATTTTCATGCCCGGGGCTCCCACCCGCTCACCCCTGCCCCGGCAGCGCCGCCGCATGGGGCCAACGCCCCCCGACCCGCACGGCCGCCCGAGTGATGGCGAATCTACCCCGTTCAGCAGACAACGCAACAGCGTCGCCGAGATCCCGCGTACGGGCGTCGCCGTCTGGTCAGATCGTTCTCTTGAATGAGCATCCGCCGTGCCGACGGGTCGGCCTGCAGCGCGCCGTGGGCGCCGTAGCCGCGACCAAGGCAAGCTCAGTCCTTCTGCAGCGGCCTGGGCGTCACCGTCCCCACCGGCGCGGGCTGCTTCGGCTCGTCGGCGCGACCGATGCCGACCTTGGCCGCCGCGGCGCTGGCGCCGCGCTGCGCGGCCTTGGCACCCTTGTCGATGCCGGTGGCGGCCCACGACGCACCCCGCTCGACGCCGCTGGCCGCTGCCTTGACGCCGCGCTTGACGGCGCCCGCGCCGGCCTTGACGCCACGCTCGACGCCGCTGGCCGCCGCCTGCGCGCCGCGCTCGATGGCCGCACCGGTGCGCGCGGCAGCCGACGAAGCCGCAGCCACCGCCGAATCGACCTTCTCGCCTGTGGTGCTGGCCAGCGCAGCCGTCCCGAACAGCACGCAGAGGGCCAGCAGACCCGATCGAATCCCCATACGCATTCGTCTTCTCCGGTACGCCCGCCGGAACTCGTTCCGGAGGGTCGCGAAGATCATAGTCAGACGCGGCTCAATCGTCGTCGTCGTCCCGTGCCCGCCCTGCGCGCCGGATGGCGCGCAGCAGCCACAGGCCTCCGGCGACCGCACCGAGGAAGCCCATCAGCCCGAACGCCGGCAGGCCGAGCAAGGTGGGCCCGCCGCCCACCGTCATCACGATCGACGAGCCGATGATCAGCGCCGCGATCACGAGCGCGATCGACAGCCGGCTGGCCGCACGGTCGATCTGCTCCCCGGTGCGCCGCAGGTGCGCCACCTCGACCGACACGCTGACATGCCCGCGCCCGAGCTTGCGCAGCGCGCGCGAGAGGTCGCTTGGCAGCCGCCCCAGCTGCGCGGCCAGTTCCCGCAGGCCCGACCAGCCGCGCTCGGCCAGCGCCGCGGGCGTGTAGCGCGCGCGCAGCACGCGGCGCAGCAGCGGCTGCGCCTGCGCCGCCATGTGGAAGTCCGGGTCCAGCGCACGACCCATGCTCTCCAGCGAGATGAAGGCCTTGATCAGCAGCGCCAGGTCGGCCGGCAGCAACAGCCGGTGCTCGCGCAGCACGCGCGTGACTTCGGCAAGCATCTCGCCCAGGTGCAGCTGCGCCAGCGGCGTGCCGTGGTACTGGTCGACGAAGGCCTCGATGTCCTCCTCGAGCTGTGCCGCGCGCGTGCCCTGGTGGCCGTCGGTCCAGTCCAGCAGCACGTCGGCCACCGCCCGCGGCTCGCGCTCCACCAGGCCCAGCAGCAACTGCAGCAGTTCCTCGCGCCGGCGCGGCGACAGGCGCCCGACCATGCCGAAATCAATGAAGGCCAGCCGGTTGCCGGGCAGGTAGAACACGTTACCGGGGTGCGGGTCGGCGTGGAAGAAGCCGTCCTCGACGATCATCTTCAGCACCGCCTGCGCGCCGCGCTGTGCCAGCACCCTGGCGTCCAGCCCCTCGCGTTGCACGCGCGCGTAGTCGCCGCCCGGAATGCCGTCGACGAAGTCCTGCACGTTGACGCGCTCGCGCGTGTAGTCCCAGTGCACGCGCGGGATGACGATGTCGGGCAGCACCGCCAGGTTGCGCGCCACGCGCTCGGCGTTGCGACATTCGGCAGCGAAGTCGAGTTCGCGCCGCAGCGAGCGCGCGAACTGCTGCACGAGCTGGCGCGGCCGGTAGGGCTGCAGCACCGGCCACTCGCGTTCGGCCACCAGCGCCGCGCGCCGCAGCAGCCTCAGGTCGGCCTCGATGACCTCGACGATGCCCGGACGGCGGATTTTCACGATCACCTCGGTGCCGTCGTGCAGCGCCGCGCGGTGCACCTGCGCGATCGACGCACCGGCCAGCGGCTCGGCGTCGAATCGCGAGAACACCGCCTCGGGCTCGGCGCCAAGCTCCTCGCGCAGCGTCGGCCGCAGCTCCTGCAGCGGCAGCACCGGCACCGCCGCGTGCAGGCGCGAGAACTCGACGATCCACTCCGGCGCCAGCAGGTCGGCGCGGCCGGCGAGGATCTGCCCGAGCTTGACGAAGGTCGGCCCCAGTTCCTCCAGCGCCATGCGCACCTGCGCCGGCGCCGGCAGCTGCGCCAGTTCGCCCGCGTGCTCGATGTTCAGCGCCTGCCCGGCCCGGGTCAGCGCATCGGCCAGGCCCAGGCGGCGGACCGCGTCGCCCAGGCCGTGGCGCAGCAGCACCCCGGCAATCTGCCGCATGCGCTGCAGATCGCGCGAAGCCGCCAGGGTCTCGATCAACATGCCGCAAGTATCGCGCCGGCCGCCCGCGACCGGGCTCGACCCCTGGTTGCCTATACAGTGGCAGGGTGACGACCCTGAGCCCCCCCGCCGCCCCGCCCGCGGCAGCGACTTCGCCGCTGGACGCGCTCGACCCCGCGCAGCGCGCTGCGGTCGAGCATGGTCACACCCCGCTGCTGGTGGTGGCCGGCGCCGGCTCGGGCAAGACGACGATGCTCGCGGCCCGGCTGGCGCGGCTGGTGCTGGACGGGGCCGACCCGCGGCGCGTCCTGCTGCTGAGCTTTTCGCGCCGCGCCGCCGCCGCGATGGCGCGCCGCGCGGCGCAGCGGCTGCACAGCGCCCTGGGCCTGCGCGCCGGCACGCCCGCGCCGGAGCTGCCCTGGTGCGGCACCTTCCACTCCGTCGGCGCACGGCTGCTGCGCGAGCATGCGGTCGCCCTGGGCCTGTCCGAGGACTTCAGCGTCGTCGACCGCAGCGACGCCGAGGAGCTGATGGCGCTCGCGCGCACGCGCCTCGGGCTGCACACGGCCGGAAGGCGCTTTCCGCTGGCGCGCACGGCGCTGGCCATCCTCTCGCGCGCGGTCAACAGCGCGCAGCCGCTGGCGCCGCTGCTGCTGCAGCACTACCCCTGGTGCGTCGAGTGGGAGGGTGAACTGCAGCGCCTCTTTGCCGCCTACACCGAGGCCAAGCAGGCGCAGCGCGTGCTCGACTTCGACGACCTGCTGCTGTACTGGGAGCAGGCAGTACGGGAGCCGGCGTTCGCGCGCGCGATCGGCAGGCGCTTCACGCATGTGCTGGTCGACGAATACCAGGACACGAACCGGCTGCAGGCGGCCATCCTCCTGGCCCTCAAGCCCGACGGCTGCGGCGTCACCGTGGTCGGCGACGACGCGCAGGCGATCTACGGCTTTCGCGCCGCCGAGGTCGGCAACCTGCTCGACTTCCCGCAGGCCTTCACGCCGCCGGCGCAGGTGCTGCTGCTGCAGCGCAACTACCGCAGCACGCAGCCGCTGCTGGCGGCGGCGAACGCAGTCATCGCCCAGGCCGGCAGCCGTTTCGCCAAGACCATGTGCAGCGACCGGCCCTCGTCGCACAAGCCGCAGCTGGTGCAGGTGGGCGATGAGGCCGAACAGGCGACCTGGGTCGCCGACACCGTGCTTGCCGAGCGCGAACAGGGCACGCGCCTGACGCGCCAGGCGGTGCTCTTTCGCACCGCGCAGCACAGCGCGGCGCTGGAACTCGAGCTGGCGCGCAGGCGCATCCCCTTCGTCAAGTTCGGCGGCCTGCGCTTCCTCGAGGCGGCACACGTCAAGGACGCCGTGAGCCTGCTGCGCTGGACGCACAACCTGCGCTGCCGCCTGGCAGGCTTTCGCGTGCTCAGGCTCGCCTCGGGTCTGGGCCCGGGAACCGCGATGAAGCTGCTCGACGCGATGGACGCCAGCGCCGACCCGGCGGCGCTGCTGCAGGGGTGGCCGCCGCCGGCCCGCGCGGCCATCGACTGGGCGGGCTTGCGCGACGCGCTGCAGTCCCTGCTGCCGCGCGACGCCCCCTGGCCGGCGCAGATCCGTCCGGCCATCGCCTGGCTGCAGGCCCAGCTGCCGCGTCTGTACGGCGACGACGCCGCGGTGCGCGGTGTCGACCTGACGCAGCTCGAGCGCCTGGCTGGCGGCTACCGCAGCCGCGCGCACTTCCTCACCGAGCTCGCGCTCGACCCGCCCGAAGCCAGCAGCGACGAGGCCGGGCCGCCCCATCGCGACGAGGACTACCTGATCCTGTCGACGATCCACTCGGCCAAGGGGCGCGAGTGGCATTCGGTGCACGTGCTCAACGTCGTCGACGGCTGCATGCCGTCCGACCTGGCCAGCGGCAGCGCCGCCGAGGTCGACGAGGAACGCCGCCTGCTCTACGTGGCGATGACGCGCGCCCGCGAACGGCTGCACCTGCTCGTGCCGCAGCGCTTCTACGCCACCGAGCAGCGCGCGCTGGGCAGCCGCCACCTGTACGCCGCGCGCTCGCGCTTCATCGCGCCCGAGCTGGAGCCGCTGTTCGAGCTCGTCGGCCCGCGTGCGCCGCGGGGCGACGACGACGGCGAAGCCGATGCGCTGCCGCCACTGGACCTGGCGGCGCGACTGCGCGCCAGCGGCGGCCTCGTGCGCTGAACGCGCCGCGGCGCTCAGCCTCGCGCGGGGGCGTCGACGCGCGCCGCGGCCAGGGCGTCGACGAGCGCGGGCACGAAGCGCTCGCCGCCCAGCGCCTGCACGCCGAGCTCGAGGTCGAGCCGCACCGCCTGCGCGATCGTCTGCACGGCGCCGCTGTCGGCGGCCATCGTCGCGTAGTAGCCGAGGTCCTTGACGGCGTTCGAAAGCGCGAACTTCAGCCCGCTGTCGTCGCCATGCTCGAGGAAGGGACGCATGCGCTCCAGCGTCACGCCCGCGCCGCCGCCCTTGGCGAGTACCTCGACGAAGATCTCGGGGGCCACGCCGCCGCGCCGCGCGCAGGCCGCGGCCTCGGCGATCAGCGCCGCGCCGCCGAGCGAGACGAAGTTGTGCAGCAGCTTCATGCGGTGTCCGGCGCCCACGCCGCCGCAGTGCGTGATGTTCTCGGCAAAGCAGGCCAGCAGCGGGCGCAGCTCGGCGAAGAGCGCCTCGTCCGCCCCCACCAGCAGGTTCAGCCGCCCTTCCTCCGCCTCCCTCGGCGTGCGCGTCATCGGCGCATCGGCGAAGCGCCCGCCCGCGGCCTTCACCGCGGCGGCGACACGCTCGGTCGACGCCGGCACCGCAGTCGAGCAATCGACGATCACGGTGCCCGCCCGCAGGCGCGCGAGCAGGCCGTCCTCTCCGAGCACGACGGCCTCGACCTGCGGCGAGCCGGTGACGCAGAGGACGATGACGTCGGCCGCCGCGGCCACCGCGTGCAGGCTGGCGACGACCTGCGCGCCCCTGGCCTGCAGGGCCTCGAGCGGCTGATTGCCCGGGTGCTCGAACACGGTCAGGGTGTGACCATGCTTGAGCAGGTTGCCCGCGATGCCGTGGCCCATCAGGCCGATGCCCACCATGCCGATACGCTGCTTCACGGAAGAACTCCTTTGCTCTTGCTCTCGGTCGGCGCGCGGGCGGTGCGGCCGTCGCCACCCCCCCTGCGGCGCGCCTCATTCTGCGCCGCCGTCGCAGGCTTGGCCGCCTGCGCGGTCCAGGGCGGCGGCTAGACTCTGCCCAGCGCACTCGAGATCGATATCTCCGTACATGAATTCCACGCCTGCATCCAGCGCCTACACCGTCCTCGGGGAGCACGGCTTTCACGGCACCGAACTCACCCGCGGCCCCTGGGATCCGACGCAGCAGCATGCCGGCCCGCCCACGGCCCTGGTGTGCCGCGCCATCGAGCAGGCGGCCGCCGCGCAGGGCCTGACCCACCTGGCGCGCCTGACCGGCAACCTGCTGCGTCCGGTGCCGCTGGGCGACGTGCAGGTCGAGGTGCATGCGGACTACGTCGGCCGCAATGCCGCCCACTATTCGGCACGGCTGCTCGGCCAGGGCAAGGAGCTCGCCCGCTTCACCGCGCTGGTGCAGCGCGAGGCCGTCGATCCGGTCCCGGCCGGGACGCCGGGCCACCCGCTGCCGATGGCCCCGCGACCGCCGCAGGCCAGCGAAGCCGTCACGATGCCGTTTGCCGGCGCCCGCGCCAGCTACGCCGACCTGGTGGAGAACCGGCTCGCGTCAGGGCGCTTCTTCGCCGGGCCGGCCTGCGTCTGGTTCCGCCTGCGTCACCCGCTGGTGCTCGGGGAGACGCCAAGTCCCTACCAGCGCGTGGCCGTCGCCGCGGATTCCGGCAACGGCGTGAGCGCCGCGCTCGACTTCAAGACGCACAGCTTCGTCAATTGCGACCTCACGATCAACCTGCTGCGTCAGCCGCTGGGCGAATGGGTCTGCCTGGACGCGCGCACCGCCCTCGGCGGCAACGGCTGCGGGCTGGCGCAATCGGTCCTCTACGACGAAGCCGGACTCATCGGCCACGCCACGCAAAGCCTGGCCGTGCGCTCGCGCGGCTGAGCCCGCCGCTGCCGCGTCCGCGGCCAGGGCCCCGGCGGCCACGGCCGCCGGGAGCGCGATCAGTCCTTGCGGATGAGGCCCGCGAACCAGCGGTCGAGCAGCTTGCCGGCGGGCTCGCGACCGCCGAGGCCGAACGCCAGCGCCACGGCCACCGCCACCGAGCCCAGCGTCAGCCCGAAGGCCAGTTGCACGATCTCGTTGGCGATGCCCATGGCGCGCAGGCCCATGGCGATCACCAGGCCGAGGATCGCGAAGCGTGCCACGTTGGCCGGCAGCGTGCCGCCTTGCGGGCTGGCGCGCTGGATGGCCGCTGCGGCCACGCCCGAGAGCCAGAAGCCGATCACCAGGATCGCGCTGCCCAGCAGGATGTCGCCGCCGAAGGTGATGAAGGTCGTGACCACGCCGCTGACCTGGTCGAAGCCGAGCTGCGAGGCCGCCTCCACGGTCGCGAACAGCAGCGCGAAGAAGAGCACCAGCCGGCCCGCCAGCAGCGACGGCCGCGCGCCGTCCGACAGCGCATGGGACAGGCCGAGCTTGGCCGGCAGGGCATCGAAGCCCGCGCTCTCGAGCAGCCGCGCGAGCAGGTTGGCCGCAAAGCGCGCCACGTACCAGGTCAGCAGCAGGATCACCGCCGCTGCCACGATATGCGGCACCGCCGAGAGGATCTGGTCCAGCACCTGGACCGCCGGACGCGAGATCGCCTCGATCCGCAGGGCATCCAGCGCGGCGATCAGCGAGGGCACGAACACGAGCACGAAGACCAGCGTGCCGCCCAGGCGCGACAGGCGGACCTGCGCATCGAGCCCGATGCTCGCATTCAGCCGGTCGCTGCCGGCCGCCGCCAGCAGGTTGCTCACCAGCGCGCGCAGCACGCGCGCGACGACGTAGCCGGCCAGCGCGATCATCGTCGCGCCGAGGAGGTTGGGCACGTAGTCCAGCAGCTCGGAAAGCAGGTTGCGCACCGGGTCGAGCACGCCTTCGAGCTGCAGCGCACCGAGGATCGCCGGCAGGAAGAACAGGATCACGAGCCAGTACAGCACGTTGCCCGCGCTGCGGCTGATCGGCGCCATGCCCGCCTCCTCGGAGAGGCGCTCGTCGAGCGTCGTCTTCGCCAGCGCCCGGGTGACGAGCGCGCGCAGCACGGTGGCCAGCAGCCAGGCCGCGAGCCCCAGCACCGCGCCGGCCAGCAGGTGCGGCAGGTAGCCGACGACGTCTCGCACCATGCCGGCGAAGGGCTCGGACAGCAGGGTCAGGTTCAGCGCGTTGAGGACGGCCACCAGCGCGGCCAGCAGCACCAGCCAGAAGACGACGGTGGACAGCGGCTTCTCCAGTTCCAGCTCGACGTTGGCATTGCTCTGGAGAAGCCTGTTCAGTTGGATCGCCTTGAGCACGCGATAGGTCGCCGCGCGCGCGAGCACCGCAAGCAGCCAGCCGATGACCAGGATGGCCAATGCACCGAGCACCGCCGGAGCGTGGCTGCCGAACGACTGCTGCAAGGTGCTGTAGAAGGTATCGAGATTCATGCTCTCTCCTCGGTCTTCTGGGTCATGGACCAAGCCCGCGCACTGCAGCGCCGCGGGCTCTCGTCATCGCGGTCGCGGGCCCGGGCACAGGCGCAGCACGACCATCGGTCGGAGCGGCAAGAAGCCGGCATGAGACTCATCGCACAGCGGCACGAAGGGCAGCCGGTTTCGCGTCCGCCTGCGCCATCGACCGCCGACGAACTCGTCGGCTGAAGGCCGGCAAGCTCGACGCTCAGGCCGGTCGAGGGTACCAGACCCGCGTCCAGGCCCGCGCCCGAAGGCATCGGTCGGCGCCGCAAACGGCAACGGGCCGGCCGTTGCGCGAACGCCAACCCGTCGATTCCGTTGGTCGGGGTGACACGATTCGAACGTGCGACCCACTGCTCCCAAAGCAGTTGCGCTACCAGGCTGCGCTACACCCCGACGAAGCGGCGAATTGTACGGGGCCGGCCCCGATCTACGGCGTGACCTCCTCCACCGGGGGCAGGCTGCCTCCGGGAGCCGGCAGGGCGAGCAGCCGGTGGACTTCCAGGCACTGGCGGATGTGCTGCTCGCAGACATAGCGCAGCGCCGAGTAGGTGAGCGCGGCCGACACCGCTTGGCCCGCGATGGGGACGAACTTGGCGGCCTGCTGCGTCGTCAGCCTCACGCCCACGAGCTTGAGCATCCACATCACCAGCTCGCGCGTGACGACGCGGCCGATGAGCAGGCCGCCGCCGGCGCTGATGGCCTTGTAGACGACGATGCGGCGGTCGGGGGCCAGACGCTCGATCTGCTCGGCGCTGAGCCCGAACTCGCGGTTGATGCGCGGCAGCAGGTCGACGAGGATGCCGACGTCGGTGAGCCAGTCCAGCCCCGGCACGGGCACCGCGGCGACGCCGGCGGCGAAGAGCGCGCGGCGCTTGACCATCGAGCGACAGCGCTCGGCGACGGCCTGCGGATCCTCCCCGACCGGGGGCAGCACCTCCCAGGTGGTGGATGGGGTCGTGCTCGTGGCAGCAGCAGCCTTCATTCGCGCCTCCCTGCCCTCACGCGGGCTTGCTCATCACGACAATGCCGTCCTCGTCGGCGTAGAGCCATTCGCCGGGGCGCACGCGCACGCCCTGCAGCGTCACGGCGACCTCGGCCTGGCCCTGGTTGCGCTTCTCGGTGGGCAGCGGCATCAGCGCCAGGGCGCGGATGCCCACGGCCGCGGCAGCGAGCTCCCCAGCGTCGCGCACCGCGCCGTCGACGACGATGCCCGCCCAGCCGTTGCGCGCCGCGGCAGCGGCCAGGTTGCCGCCCACCAGCGCCCGACGCAGCGAGGCGCCGCCGTCGACCACCAGCACGCGGCCCTGGCCCGGGGTGTCGAGCGCGGCCTTGACGAGCGTGTTGTCCTCGTGGCACTTGACGGTGGCCACCGCACCGGCGAAGCGGGCACGCCCGCCAAAGGAGGCAAAGACCGGTGGCAGGACGCGAAAGTCGCCCTCGCTGTCGTTCTTGTGCGCGTCGCAGAGGTCGCAGGTGGAGAAGTCCTGGCTCATGGATTCGGTCCTTGCGGGGAAAGGGTCGGCGGCAGCCGCGCGCGCCGTCACCGGCGCGGCGCGTACACGATAGCCGACGATGGCACCGGCATTTTCGGCCCGCTTCTCCGCCCGCTTCTCCGCCCGCTTCTCGGCCGGCGCTTGCGCCCGCCTGCCCGCGGCTCGAACCCGCTCGAACACGCCCCAGCCGGCGCATAGCATCGGCTTCCTCATGACCGCCCTTGCCCGCCCGATCCTCGGCGCCTTGCAGTCGATGCCGCCGCTCGTGCTCGCGGCGCTGCTGGCGACCTGGCTGATCTGGGGCAGCACCTACCTGGCGATCAAGTGGGCGCTGGCGAGCTTCCCGCCGTTCTGGCAGATGGGCACGCGCTTCATCGTCGCTGGCCTGCTGCTGGGCGCCTGGGCGCTCGGGCGCGGGGCGCGCTGGCCGGCTCGCGACGAATGGATCAACGCCGGCCTGCTGGGCGCGCTCATGCTGGGCGTGAGCTACGGGCTCACGGCGCAGGCCGAGCTCAGCGTGAGCTCGGGCCTGGTCGTCGCCTTCATCGGCATCGGCCCGGCGCTGCAGGCGGCGATGGAGCTTCCTTACGGCCTGCGGCCGACGCGCCGCGAGGCCGCGGGCATTGCGCTCGGGCTCGCGGGCGTGCTCTGGCTGGCGCTGGGCCAGGGCTTCTCGGCGGCGCCGCAAGGGCTGCTGGCAGTGCTCGTCTCGTCGATTGCCTGGAAGCTCGGCAGCGTCTGGACCAACCACGGCCTGCCGCGCACGCTCGGCGGGCGCGCGCTGCATCTGGCGCCGGGCGCGATGGGCTACGCCAGCCAGATGCTGGCTGGCGGCGGGGTGCTGGTGCTGTTGTCGCTGCTGCTGGGCGAGCAGCCGGTCTGGCCGCTGCAGCCGCGCGCCTTCTGGGCCTGGCTCTACCTGGTGGTGGCCGGCTCCATCGTCGGCTTTTCGGCCTTCATGCTGCTGCTGCAGCGCACGCCGACGGCGGTGTCGGCGAGCTACGCCTACGTCAACCCGGTGATCGGCATGGTGCTGGGTGCGACCCTCGGCGGCGAGGTCATCACGCGCGGCGAGTGGATGGCCGCTGCGCTCATCACGCTCAGCGTCGTGCTGATGGTGGGCGGGCGGCGCTGACGGCGCTGACGGCGCGGCCGTCAGCGCCTGCCGGCAAGTGCGGCGGCGCGGATCGCGGCAAGCGTCGTGCGAGTCGAGATCACGTCGGCCGTGTGCCGCAGGTGCAGCAGCGTCGGGCCCTCGGCCGCCAGGGCGCGCGCGAAGGCCGGCTCGAACTCGGCCGTGCCCTCGATGCGCTCGGCGTGCCAGCCATAGGCTCGAGCGAGTGCGGCGAAGTCGGGGTTGAAGAGCTCGGTGCCGCTGATGCGCGCCGGGTACTCGCGCTCCTGGTGCATGCGGATGGTGCCGTAGCTGCCGTTGTCGACGACGAGGCTCACGAGCCGGCCCTTGCCGCGGCCCGCGCCGTGGCCGCTGGCGGTGGCCATTTCCTGCCCGGTCATGAGGAAGTCACCGTCGCCGGCGACGTGCACCACGGTGCGCTCGGGCTGCAGCAAGGCGGCGGCGATGGCCGCGGGCAGGCCATAGCCCATGGCTCCCGAGGTCGGCGCCAGCTGCGTGCGGCCGTGATGCTGCAGCCCGCGATAGGGCACGTAGCGATGCAGCCACCCCGCGAAGTTGCCCGCGCCGTTGGCGTACAGCGTGTCCTCGGGCGACAGGCGCACCACCGTCTTCATCACCTGCGCCATGTCCAGCGGCTGCACCTGCGGCGCCTCCCAGGTGGCGAGATAGTCAGCGTGCGCCGCCTGCGCCTGCCCGGCCCAGGGCAGGCTGGACGGGGCGTCGAGCGCGGCCAGCGCGGGGGCCGCAGCCGCCATCGAGGCCTGCAGCAGCAGCTCGCCCGTGTAGACGCGGCCCAGTTCCTCGGCGCCGGCATGGATGTGCACGAGCTTCTGCCGCGGGCGTGGCGCCTGCAGCAGCGTGTAGCCGCCGGTCGTCATCTCGCCCAGGCGCGCGCCGATGGCCAGCACCAGGTCGGCGTTCCCGATGCGCTCGGCCAGCCGGGGGTTGGGCGCAATGCCGACGTCACCGGCGTAGTTCGGGTGGCGGTTGTCGAACAGGTCCTGGAAGCGAAAGGCGCAGCCCACGGGGAGCTGCCAGCGTTCGGCAAAACGCTGCAGCGCGGCGCAGGAGGCTGCCGTCCAGCCGCCTCCTCCGACGATGACGAAGGGCTGTCTGGCCTGCTGCAACAGGCGGCGCAGTTCGATCAGCGCCTGCGGGTCCGGCCAGGCGTGCACCGGCTGCACCGGCGGCAGCACCGGCGCTTGCGTCATGCGCGTCAGCATGTCCTCGGGCAGCGCCAGCACCACCGGCCCCGGACGCCCCTGCTGCGCGACGTGAAAGGCACGCGCGACGTATTCCGGCAGCCGCTCGGCTTCCTGCACCTCGGCCGCCCACTTGGCCATGCCCAGCGTGCCCGGACCGAAGAACTGGCGGTAGTCCAGCTCCTGGAAGGCCTCGCGGTCGCGCTGCTCGCCGGCCACCTGGCCGACGAAGAGCAGCATCGGCGTGCTGTCCTGGAACGCCGTGTGCACGCCGATGCTCGCGTTGGTCGCGCCGGGGCCGCGGGTGACGAAGCACACGCCCGGTCGCGGCCCCAGCTTGCCCTGCGCCTCGGCCATGAAGGCCGCGCCGCCCTCCTGCCGGCAGGCGACGAAGCGGATGCGCTCGCGATGCTCGTGAAAACCGTCGAGCACCGCCAGATAGCTCTCGCCGGGGACGCCGAAGACGGTGTCCACACCCTGGGCGACGAGGGCCTCGACGAGGGCATGGCCGGCAAGGCGGGGGGCGGTGCCGTTCATGGAATCGGCCATCAAGCCCCTGCGGCCACGGGCGCCAGCGGCCGTGCGCTGCGGCGCACATTGATCGCGGTGAGGATCAGCAGCGCGAGCGAGCCCGCCATCGCCAGCCACACGCCGCGGTAGTGACCCCCGTCCATCAGCGCGCCGAAGAAGAGCGCGGCCAGCATCATGCCCACGTCCAGCCCCGAGTACACGACGCCGTAGACGCGCCCCGTAGCCCCAGCGGGCGTGGCCTGCTTGACGAGCAGGTCGCGCGACGGGCCGGCGATGCCCGAGCCCAGTCCCATCACCGCGAACAGCGCCAGCACCGTCATCGGCGACCAGCGGCCCAGCGCCATCATCACCGCGACCACCGCGGCGATCGCGAAGCCCGCGGCCGCAACGCGCACGCTGCGCTGGGCATCGCGCACCAGATGCCCGCCGAGCACCATGCCCACGCCCGCGGCCACCATGTAGATCGACAGGCAGATCGCCACCTGCTCCACCGGCACGCCGTGCAACTGGCCGGCGGCCGCCGGCGCGAAGGTCTGCACGCCCCCCAGGGCCAGCGCGAAGACGAGGAAGAAGGCGAAGCACGACCACACCGCCGGCAGGCGCAGGAAGCCGAAGTCGCTGCCGCCCCCGGCCTGCGCCGCGTGCCGCGGGACCTGCCGCACCACCAGCCGCTCGCGCTGCAGCCACACCAGCAGCAGCACCGCCAGCACCACCAGCGCCACCGCGCCCAGGGCGATGCGCCAGGAGCCGCTCAGCGTCGTGATGCCGACGACGAACACCGGCGCCAGCGCCCAGCCGAGGTTGCCCGAGATGCCGTGCGCCGCGTAGGCATGGCCCAGCCGGGGGGCGCTGACGCGGTCGTTCATGATCGAGAAATCGACCGGATGGAAGACGCAGTTGCCCAGGCCCGCCAGCGCCATGAAGACGAACATGCTCGCGTAGCTCGGGCTGGCGGCCAGGCCTGCGGCCGCCAGCGCGAGGATCGCCAGGCCGCCCATGAGCACGCGGTCGGCGCCCCAGCGGTCGACGACGAAGCCTGCCGCCGCCTGGCCCGCCCAGGAGAAGACGAAGAACACCGACATCAGCAGCCCGAGCTGCGTGTTGCTCAGGGCAAAGGCCGCCGTCAGCCAGGGGAAAAGAGGCGGCACGATGAGCTGGCAGAAGTGCGACATGCCGTGCGCGATGCTGACGACGCCGATGGTCGTCGCGTCCTCGCGCAGCGGCGCGGATGCGGCTGCGGTGGTCATGCCCGGCACTGTAGGCGCCTCGGCGTCGGCATGGTTACGATAGCGGGTCAATTTCTGTCGAGAAACCGCCAATGCACCCCTCGCCCCGGCATTGGCTGCCCGCCGACGGCGGACAGCATGTGCCCACGCCCGAGCGCCCCTTGCGCGCCAAGCGCCGCGCCATGGCCGCCGCCAGCGGCGTGCAGCCGCACCGCCACCCCTGGGCGCAGGTCGCCCTCTCGGCCACCGGCGTCATCCGCATGACGGCCGGACACGGCACCTACCTCGTGCCGCCTTCGCGCGCGCTGTGGATCCCGCCGGACGTGGAACACGCCGTCACCGTGGTCGAGGACGCCGAGATCCACACCCTCTACGTGCATCCGGCGGCGCGCTTCCTGCACGGCGGCGCGAAGGAGCCCTCGCCCTTCGCGCGCTGGCCCGACTGCCGCGTGCTCGAGGTCTCGCCGCTGCTGCGCGAGCTGGTGCGGCACCTCGACGCCGCACCGGGCCGTGCGCGCGCCAGCGAGCGCGAGGCGCGGCTGGCCGACCTCGTGCTCGACGAGTTGCAGCGCGCCGCCCCGGTGCCGCTTGGGCTGGCCTTGCCTGCCGACAAGCGGCTGCGCACGCTGTGCCAGGCGATCGTGCACGAGCCGCTGCGTCATGCCACGCTGGCCGGCTGGGCGCGCGAGGCCGGAGCCAGCGCGCGCACGCTGGCACGGCTGTTTCGCCAGGAGCTGGGAACCACTTTCGGCCAGTGGCGCCAGCAGGCACGGCTGGCGCAGGCGCTGGCGCTGGCGGCCGACAAGCGGCCGATGAACCTGATCGCCGCCGAGCTGGGCTACGCCAGCGCCAGCGCCTTCAGCGCCATGGTGCGGCGCACGCAGGGCACGACGCCGCGCCGCTTCCTCGGCAGCCGGCCCTGATGCCGCGCGGGCTTGGCAGCGGGCACTACCATCCCCATCTTCTTCCGGTCTCGTCGACGTGCCGCGGGCGTCGCCGGACGCTTGCGCAAGGATCCACGCCCATGACCGACACGCTCTACGACTACACGCGCCAGGACGCCAGCGGCGGCAGCTGCACCCTGCAGGCCTGGGCCAAGGCGCCGCGGCCGCTGGCGCCGGCGGACAAGGCCGCGCACAAGGCGCGCATCGCCGCCTTGCTGAAGGCGCAGGGCGCCGTGCTCGTCGCGCACTACTACGTCGACGGCGACCTGCAGGACCTGGCGCTCGAGACCGGCGGCTGCGTCTCCGACTCGCTCGAGATGGCGCGCTTCGGGCGCGACCACCCGGCGACGACGCTGGTCGTGGCCGGCGTGCGCTTCATGGGCGAGACAGCGAAGATCCTCTCGCCCGAGAAGCGCGTGCTGATGCCCGACCTGGACGCCACCTGCTCGCTCGACCTGGGCTGCCCGATCGAGGAGTTCGCGCCCTTCTGCGACGCGCATCCCGACCGCCAGGTCGTCGTCTACGCCAACACCAGCGCCGCGGTGAAGGCGCGTGCCGACTGGATGGTGACGAGCTCATGCGCGCTGGCGATCGTGCGCCACCTGATGGCGCAGGGGCAGAAGATCCTCTGGGCCCCGGACAAGCACCTGGGCCGCTACATCCAGGAGCAGACCGGCGCGGACATGCTGCTGTGGAACGGCGCCTGCATCGTGCACGACGAGTTCAAGGGTCTGGAGCTGGAGCTGCTGCGCCAGCAGCACCCCGGCGCCCCGGTGCTGGTGCACCCGGAGTCGCCCAAGCCGGTCGTCGACCAGGCGGACGTCGTCGGCAGCACGAGCCAGCTGCTGAACGCCGTCGTCAAGGGCCATGCCGACACCTACATCGTCGCCACCGACAAGGGCATCCTGCACCGCATGCGCCAGCTGGCGCCGGGCAAGACGCTGCTCGAGGCGCCCACCGCCGGCAGCAGCGCCACCTGCAAGAGCTGCGCGCACTGCCCCTGGATGGCGATGAATGCGCTGCAGGGCACGCTCGCCTGCCTGGAGCAGGGCAGCGGCGAGATTCACGTGCCCGAGCCGGTGCGCGGCCAGGCGCTGGGCTGCATCGACCGCATGCTGGACTTCGTCGCCCGCAACCCGGCCAGCCTCGCCGCGCCGACGAGGGGGCTGGTGAAGGAGATCGGGGCGGCCTGAGCGCACGGCGCGCGAGCGCCGCGGCGGGCGCCGCGCTCAAGCCCCGCTGCGGGCGGCCGAAGAAGCCTCTACGCGTCAGCTTGCAGCGAGGGCCTCTCCCATGAATGTCGACTTCACGTCGGTACGCAACTCCAACGAACGCGCGGTCTACGAGGCCGTGGCCGCCAATGCAGCAGGCCATCCGGGCCTGGCGCACGATCGGGAGCTGCTGGCCGACGTCGCCTGCGTGGCGCTGAACCGCCTGCAGCCGCGCTACATCCGTCACGCGGTCGACTTCGCCTTCTACCTCACCGAGAAGGAACGCCTGGAAACCGAACGCCAGGTGGCCGACGCCGTCGACTTCGCCTTCGGCTTCGTGCAGGCGCGCGTGGCGATGCGCGCGCGCGGCTGAAGCGCCGCGCTGACGCTTGCCGACTACTCCAGCGGCCGGCTGTTGCTGCGCGGCGACTGAGTGAGCACGGTGGGGAAGCTCACCGGCAGCGGCTCGGGATAGTCGCGGCTGAAGTGCAGGCCGCGGCTTTCGTGCCGGCGCAGCGCCGAACGCACGATCAGGTCGGCGCATTCGACGAGGTTGCGCAGCTCGAGCAGGTCACGCGTGACGCGGAAGTTGGCGTAGTAGTCGTCGATCTCGCCGCGCAGCAGCTCGATGCGGTGCAGTGCGCGCTCCAGCCGCTTGGTGGTGCGCACGATGCCGACGTAGTTCCACATCAGGAGCCGCAGCTCGTCCCAGTTGTGGCTGATGACGACCTGCTCATCGGCATCCTCGACCTGGCTCTCGTCCCAGGGCGGCAGGGCGGGCCGCTCGCCCGCCGCCGCCGCGGCGATGCGCTCGGCGCAGGTGCGGCCGAGCACGACGCACTCGAGCAGCGAGTTGCTTGCCAGCCGGTTGGCGCCGTGCAGGCCGGTGTAGGTGGCCTCGCCCACGGCGTACAGGCCGGGCAGGTCGGCACGGCCTTCGAGGTCGGTCACCACGCCGCCGCAGGTGTAGTGCGCCGCCGGCACGACCGGGATCGGCTGGCGCGTGATGTCGATGCCCAGCGCCAGGCAGCGCGCATGGATGGTCGGGAAGTGCTCGACGAGGAAGCGCGCACCGCGCTCGCGCACGATGGGCGTGGCGTCCAGCCACACGTGGTCCAGGCCGTGCTTCTTCATCTCGAAGTCGATCGCGCGCGCGACGATGTCGCGCGGCGCGAGTTCCAGGCGCGCGTCGTGCGCCTCCATGAAGCGCTCGCCCAGGCCGCCGGATGCCGGCAGGCGAAGCTGCGCGCCCTCCCCGCGCAGCGCCTCGGTGATGAGGAAGCTGCGCTCCTGCGGGTGGTAGAGGCAGGTCGGGTGGAACTGGATGAACTCCATGTTGCCGACGCGGCAGCCGGCGCGCCAGGCCATCGCGATGCCGTCGCCGGTGGCCGTGTCCGGGTTGCTGGTGTAGCGGTAGACCTTGCCGACGCCACCGCTGGCCAGCACCACGGCCGCCGCCGGCAGCGTCTCGACGCGGCCGGCGTCGATGTTCAGCGCGTAAAGGCCGTAGCAGCGCGGTAGCTCCTGGCGTCGCAGGTGGCGCGAGGTGACGAGGTCGACCGCCATCCAGCGCTGGCGGAGCAGGATGTTCGGATGCGCCAGCGCACGCGCCAGCAGCGCCTCGTGGATCGCGCGTCCGGTGGCGTCGGCCGCGTGCGCGATGCGCCGCACCGCGTGCCCGCCCTCGCGTGTCAGGTGCAGGCCCAGCGGGCCGGCGGGGTCCGCCGAGAAGGGCACGCCGTGACGCACCAGCCACTCGATGGCGCCGGCGCTGTGCTCGGCGATGAAGCGGGCGGTGTGTTCGTCGACCAGGCCGGCACCGGCTTCCTGCGTGTCGTGAACGTGGGACTCGATGCTGTCGTCGCTGCCCAGCACGCCGACGATGCCGCCCTGTGCCCAGGCGGTGGCGCCCTCGCCGAGCTCGCGCTTGGCGAGCACGACGACCCGACGGCTCGCCGCCAACTCCAGCGCGACGGTCAATCCGGCCAGGCCGGCCCCGACCACGACCACCGCCGCGTCGTCAGACAAGTCAGTTTTCATGATCGCAATGCCGTGCATCCGCCACTTATGATCTGCGCCGATCGAGAATTGAGAGGGTGTCCCGGCCCTGTTGCGCGCCGGCCTTCGGCACCGGATATCTATGATGCCCCATCACCGCCCATGACCGCCCCAATGCCCAGCGCCCCTGCATCGACCCGTCGCGCCGACGAGGAGGAACTCCTGGCGCCCGCGACCCAGATCGTGCACGACCGCGACGCCTACCTCGACGCGGGCGGCGACGTCGGCCGCCGGCTCTCGGAGGATCAGGTCGAGCTCTTCGTCGGCGACGATGCCGCCGGCGGCCTGCAGCGTGAGTTCGATCGCGTCAAGCCCGCCTTCATCGTGTTGCACGACGTCGGCACCAGTTCCTCGCTGCGGCTGTTGCAGGCGATGGTGGGCCGCGAGGGCCGTCTGCGGCGCCTCGTCGTGCGCCGGCAGGGTCACGGCCTGCCCCTGGCGACGCTCCAGTTCATCGAACTTCCCGGCGCCGACGGCTCGACGCTGCGCGTCTACAGCACCGACGTCGACGCGGACTCGCAGGCGCGCCATGAGATCGCCGGCGTGCTGTCTTCGCGGGCGACGCTGGCGGTGCTCGTGTTCGGCGACCTGCCGGCGCACGCGCTGGCCTCGGCGATGCGTCCGCTGCTCGACGCGGCGGCGCAGCAGCACTGGTCGACGCGGATGGTGTTGATGATCCCGCTGGGCTCGACGGTCCCGGTGAACGGATTTGCGCGCGATTTCGGCCGCCATGGCCTGCAGGTCCACGTGACGCCGCGCGTGACGCACCCCGGCGACGCCTGGAGCTTCATCGGCAGCACCTGGAACCAGCTCGAAGGCGCGGCAGCACCGCCCGAGGCGCCGGCCGCCGCGGACGGCACGGCAGGCGGCGAGCACGAACCGACGCAGCCGATGGGCCTGCACCAGGACCACGAGGGCATCGACTGGTACGACTACGTGCAGCGCTGCTCCGCGATCAAGGGCATGGTCGCCTGCTGCGTCTTCGACCGCAGCAGCGGCAAGCCGCTGGCGCATATCGGCGGCCTGCCCTCGGCGGAGATGATGCAGCTGCTCGGCGAGCAGTTGCTCGGCACCGCCAGCAGCATCGGCGCGATGATGGGCACCGGCGCCGGGGTGCGAGAGGCCAGCGTCAGCACCGCCAGCCACCACCTGCTGCTGCACACCCATTCCTCCCGCCCGGAAGTCGCCCTGCACGTCGTGCTCGACGCCCGTACCGGGGACCCCGTCCTCGCGCGACGGCAACTGCAGCGGCTGGATCAGAAGTGATCCGCATGGCCAGCTGATCCCGCTCGGTCACCGCAACCGAGGCACGCCGCGCACCGCGTCTTCGTGCCCATGAGCGGCGCCGAGCACCGCACGGCGATTCGACCCGCGCAAGTCCGCCGCGCACGTTGCCGAGGGAACCGCCGCGGGGATCGTGCGCGCCGGCTCCTCCGGCGCCGGGAATCCGCTCGCGCTCGGCGCCGGTTCGGCGAGCCGCAGGACGGCATCGTCGCCGTGCCCCGGCATCCGCGAACGCGCGCCATCGACGCCGTCGCGCCGCCCGCCGCTCCGCGCCGGATCGGAACCAGGGCGGTACCGCCGCCGGCATGAATGAACGTTCAACCAATCACGGATCTTTCGGCGTTCGCGCAACGTCGGCGCAGCGGGAACGCGCATCCCCCAGTGCCGACGCGAGCATCGCTGTGTTAATGTCGCCGCGCGTTTTTTTGGATCCCCGCACGCCCGTAGGCAGATTCACCCAAGGAGACATCCATGACCAATGCATCCCGACGTGCCGTCCTGAAGACGGGCGCAGCAGCCGGCCTGGGCCTGAGCGTCTTTGCGCGCCGCGCCGGCGCGCAGGAGCCGATCAAGCTGCGCATGTCGCACTTCCTCTCGCCGATGGCCCCGTCGCAGACCAAGCTCTTCAAGCCCTGGGCCGATCGGGTCGAGAAGGACTCCGGCGGGCGCATCAAGTGCGAGATCTACCCGGCGATGCAACTGGGCGGCAAGCCGCCGCAGCTCTTCGACCAGGCGCGCACCGGTGTCGCCGACATCATCTGGACGGTGCCCGGCTACACCCCCGGCCGCTTCCCGCTCGCCGCGGTGTTCGAGTTGCCCTTCGTCGTTGGCTCGACCGCCTCGGCCACCGCCCAGGCGCTGTGGGAGTTCTACAAGCTGCGCCTGCGCGACGAGTTCAAGGACGTGCACCCGCTGCTGCTGCACTGCCACGCGCCCGGGCTCGTGCACATGAAGGACAAGGCGGTGACGAAGATGGAGGACCTGCAGGGCAAGAAGCTCCGCCTGCCGACCAAGCCGGTGGGCGACGCGCTCAAGCTCATGGGCGCCAACCCCGTGGGCATGCCGCTGCCCGAGGCCTACGAGGCGCTGTCGCGCGGCGTCGCCGACGGCGTCACGGTGCCGTGGGAGGTGATGAAGCCGCAACGGCTCAACGAACTCGTCAAGTTCCACACCGTCACGGGCCTGTACACGAACGTGTTCCTGATGGGCATGAACAAGGCCAAGTACGACAGCCTGCCGGCCGACCTCAAGGCCGTCATCGACAAGAACTCCGGCGACAACTTCATCAAGGAGATCGGCCAGGCCTGGGACGACGCCGAGGTGCCCGGCCTGCAGCAGGCCAAGGATCTCGGCCACACCATCGTCACGCTTGCTCCCGAGGAGAAGGCGCGCTGGAAGAAGACCACGCAGCCGGTGATCGACGCCTGGATCGCGGCCACGCCCAACGGCAAGGTGCTTTACGAAGAAGCGGTGGCGCTGATCGCGAAGTACGACAAATGAGCGAGGGCGCAAGCCGCACGGGCGAGGTTGCCGCCGCCGCGGCCCGCCCGGGCTTCGAGCGCGCGCTCGACCGCGCCTGCACCTGGCTGGCCGTGGCCGGCGGCCTGGTGATGCTGGCCTTCACCGCCGTCGCGGTGGGCAGCATCATCAGCCGCACCCTGTTTGGTGCGCCGCTGGTCGGCGACTTCGAGCTCACCGAGCGCGGCACCGCGATCGCCGTGTTCGCGATGCTCCCCTATTGCCACCTGCGCGGCGGCAACGTCGTCGTCGACATGTTCGTCAGCATGTTCCCGCCCACGCTGCGGCGCGCGCTCGCGGTGATCAGCGACCTGCTGTTCGCCATCGTCGCTGCGCTCATCACCTGGCGGCTGACGCTGGGCGCGATCAACCAGTACCAGTTCAACGACATGTCGATGATGCTGCTGATTCCCACGTGGACGATGTTCGTGCCGGTGGTGTTCTCGATGGCCCTGCTGACGCTGGTGTGCATGGCACGCGCGGCGCGCGGCGGACGGGAGTTCGCATGATCGCGCCGGGCCGCTCCCGAGCGCTCATCCCGGAGCACGCCGTGCGGAGGGTAGTCCAGTGAGCGGCATGGCGATTTCGCTCCTGATGTTCGGCGTGCTGCTGGCGCTGCTGATGCTCGGCGTCAACGTCGGGCTGTCGCTGCTGCTGGTGGGCGGCATCGGCTACGTCTGGGTCTCGGGCCTGGAGCCGATGCTCAACTACATGAACACGGCGCCGTACTTCGCCACGGCCTCGTACTCGCTCTCGGTGATCCCGCTGTTCGTGCTGATGGGATCGTTCGCCACCGCCTCCGGCTTGTCGACGGGCATCTTCAATGCCGCGGCGGCGTGGCTCGGCCACCGGCGCGGCGGCGTCGCCATGGCGGCCATCGGCGCCTGCGCCGCCTTCGGCGCCATCTGCGGCTCGTCGCTGGCGACGGCGGCAACGATGGCGCACGTCTCGCTGCCCGAGATGAAGCGGCTCAACTACTCCGGCCGGCTGGCCACCGGGACGCTGGCTGCCGGCGGCACGCTGGGCATCCTCATCCCGCCCTCGGTGGTGCTGGTGATCTACGCCATCCTGACCGAACAGTCGATCGGCAAACTGTTCCTCGCGGCGATGGTGCCGGGCATCCTGGCGGCCGTCGGCTACATGATCGCCATCTCCATCGTCGTGCGTATCGACCCCAAGGCGGGGCCGGCCGGGCCGAAGGCGACGATGGCGCAGAAGATCCAGACCATCCTCGAGCTGATGCCCGTGGTCATCGTGTTCGTGGTGATGATGGGCGGCATGTACGCCGGCTTCTTCACCCCGACCGAGGGCGCGGCGGTCGGCGCCGCGGCCACCGCGGTGATCGCCTACGTGCGCGGCGGCATGCGCACCAAGGGCCTGATCGAATGCCTGCTGGGCACGGCCAAGATCACCGCCATGATCTTCCTGATCCTGATCGGCGCCGACCTCTTCAACGCCTTCCTCGCGATCACGCAGATGCCCACCCAGGCAGCCAACGCCATCGCCGAGAGCGGCTTCTCGCCGATGGTCATCCTGGCGCTGATCCTGCTGATGTTCATCGCCCTGGGCTGCGTGATGGACTCCATGTCGATGATCCTCATCACCATCCCGGTGCTGTTCCCGATCGTCATGAAGCTCGACTTCGGCATGACGCCCGAGCACACCGCGATCTGGTTCGGCATCCTGGTGCTGATCTGCGTCGAGACGGGTCTCATCACGCCGCCCTTCGGGCTCAACGTCTTCGTCATCAACTCGCTGGCGCCCGAGGTGCCGATGTCCGAGTCGTTCCGCGGTGTGCTGCCGTTCCTGATGAGCGACTTCATCCGCGTCCTCATCCTGGCGACGTTCCCGATCATCACCATCGGCGTGCTGAAGCTGTTGAGTTGAAGCGCCGCGCCGCGGCACGCCCGGTCGCTGGCAACGACGTTGCCACCGGGCGCCGACGACCGCGGGGAAGACTTCGGGTCACCCTCTGCATGGCGCCTGGTGGGGCTGGAAAAGCAAGAGGCCCGGTGTGTTGTGGACACCGGGCCTCGGCTTTCTTGGTCGGGGTGGCGGGATTCGAACTCGCGACCCCTTGCACCCCATGCAAGTGCGCTACCAGGCTGCGCTACACCCCGACGAAGCTCGCAGTATAGCGTGCGCCTGGGACGAATCGAGCCGATCCGGTCCCGCTCCTGCCATCGATCTTCAGATCGAGAGCAGTTCCCGTATCAGCAGGAGTTCTCCACGCAGGCGGTCAGTATCGATCGACCCGGGATGGCCGGTCGGCTCGTCCTCGGGATCCGCGGCCTCGGTCGGTAGCGCGACCGAGGCGACGGCCACGGAACGGTTGCGCGCGGCGGCCGTGGCCAGGGGGGGTTCGGCGACCGCGACGGCGCCGCCGTCGGCGAGGCGGTTGCGCGCGCCGCTTATGGTGAAGCCCTGGTCGTAGAGCAGCTCGCGGATGCGGCGTACCAGCAGCACCTCGTGGTGCTGGTAGTAGCGGCGGTTGCCACGCCGCTTCATCGGCTTGAGCTGCGTGAACTCCTGCTCCCAGTAGCGCAGCACGTAGGGCTTCACGCCGCACAGCTCGCTCACCTCACCGATGGTGAAGTAGCGCTTCGCGGGAATTGTCGGGAGCGCTTTCTCCATTGAAATCAACGGGATCAGCAGCGGAACTCAGACTTTACTCGAAGTCGTCCCCGGGGGCCGTGTCACCCTGCACGATCGATTTCAGCTTGTGGCTGGCGTGGAAGGTCACGACCTTGCGCGCCTTGATCGGGATCGACTCGCCGGTGCGCGGGTTGCGTCCCGGGCGCGGCGCCTTGCGACGGATGTTGAAGTTGCCGAAGCCCGAGAGCTTGACGTCGTCACCTTCGACGAGGGTGCGATGGATGATTTCGAAGAAGGCCTCGACCATGTCCTTGGACTCGCGCTTGTTCAGCCCGAGGCGGTCGAACAGCAGCTCGGAGAGTTCGGCCTTGGTGAGTGTCGGCGTCTCGAGCGACGGCAGGATGATCGCGGGCTTGCCCGCAGGCTCCTCGGTGGCCATGGGTGATCCTCTTGCTTTGTTCTCGTTGTCTCAGCTTCGCAGCCTTGCGCCGAAAGCCGCCTGCACGCGCCCCAGGGCAGCGGCCACGGCATTGTCGATGCGTTCTTCGGTCAGGGTGCTCTCGAAATCCAGCAGTTCCAGCCTGACCGCGAGGCTGCGTTCATTGGCGCCGATGCCGGGCGCCGGTCTGGCGGGCTTATAGACGTCGAAGAGCGTCGTGCTGCGCACGAGGCCCTGCGGATCGGCGGCAAGCTGCGCCATCAGCGCGTCATGCGCGACGCCGTCGGGCACGACGAGAGCCAGATCCCGCTGCACCGCCTGCTGGCGTGATACCGGGGCAAAGACGGGCACGGGCATGTCCAGCACCGCATCCAGCTCGAGCTCGAAAAGCACCGGCGCCTGCGGCAGTTCGTAGGCCTGACGCCACTTCGGGTGCAACTCGCCGACGTGGCCGATCGTGCGGCCGTCGAGCTCCACGCGGGCGCAACGGCCCGGGTGCAGCGCCGGGTGCGTGTCGGCGACGAAGCGCGGCCGGCGCGGCGCCAGGAGCGCCTCGACATCGCCCTTGGCGTCGAAGAAGTCGACGCCGCGCTCGGGCCGAGCCCATTGCGCGCCGTCGGCCGGGCCAAAGGCCAGCGCCCCCACGCGCAGGGGCTGGCGCACGCCGGCCACCGCGCGCAGATCGTCGCCGACACCGGCGTCGCGCTTGAAGACGCGGCCGATCTCGAACACGCGCACGCGCGCGGCCTTGCGCGCGAGGTTGTGGCGCAGCACCTGCACCAGGCTGCCGGCGAGGCCCGAGCGCATCACCGCCAGCGGTGCGGCGATCGGGTTGAGCACGCGGATCGGGTCGGCGTTGCCCTGCAGTTCGCTCTCGGAGCGCTCCTCGACGAAGCTGAAGTTGATCGTCTCCTGGTAGTCGAGTGCGGCCAGCGCATGGCGAACGGCGTTCGCGCTCTGGCGCGACTCCGGGCGCACGCGCGCGCGCACCGGCGCATGCGGCGGCGTCATCGGCAGCTTGTCGTAGCCGATGACGCGGATCACCTCCTCGATCAAGTCCTCCTCGATCTTCAGGTCGAAGCGCCAGGACGGCGGCGTCACCGTCAGCACGCCCTCCTCTGCCGTGAAGTTCAGGCCAAGGCGGCGGAAGACGTCGGCGCACTGCGCCTGCGTCAGCGGCATGCCGATGACCTTGGCCGCGCGCGCCACGCGCAGCGCGACCGGCGCCGCCTCGGGCAGCGCCAGCACCTGGTCGTCCATCGGCCCGGCCTGCCCGCCGCAGACCTCGAGGATCAGCGCCGTGATGCGCTCGATGTGCTCCACCGTCTGCGCGGGGTCGACGCCGCGCTCGAAGCGATGGCCGGCCTCGGTGGCGAAGTTGAAGCGCCGCGAGCGCCCGGCGACCGCGTCCGGCCACCAGAAGGCCGCCTCGACGTAGACGTTCTGCGTGGCGTCGGAGACGGCCGTCGCCTCGCCGCCCATGATGCCGGCCAGCGACTCGACACAGCGGCTGTCGGCGATGACGCCGACCTGCTCGTCGAGCTCGATCGTATTGCCGTTGAGCAGCTCGAGCGTCTCGCCCGGGCGGCCCCAGCGCACGACCAGGTGGTCGTGGATCTTGTCGAGGTCGAAGATGTGCGTCGGGCGGCCGTACTCGAACAGCACGTAGTTCGAGATGTCGACGAGGGCGCTGACGCTGCGCTGCCCGCAGCGCGCGAGGCGGTCGACCATCCACTGCGGCGTCTTCGCCTTGGTGTCCACGCCGCGCACGACGCGGCCGGAGAAGCGGCCGCAGAGGTCGGGCGCCTGCACGTCGACAGGCAGCTTCTGCGCGTGCCGCGGCGGCACCGGCGCGATCGCCGGCACGTGCAGCGGTGCGCCGGTGAGCGCGGCGACCTCGCGCGCGACGCCGAACACGCTCAGCACGTGGCCGAGGTTGGGCGTGAGCTTGAGCGTGAAGAGCGTGTCGTCGAGCTGCAGCAGCTGCCGCAGGTCGGTGCCGATCGGCGCGTCGGTGGCCAGCTCCAGCAACCCGGCGTGGTCCTCGCTCAGGCCGAGCTCGCGCGCCGAGCACAGCATGCCGCGGCTCTCGACGCCGCGCAGCTTGCCCACGCCGATCTGCAGCCGCTTGCCGTCGGCCCCCGGCGGCAGCTCGGCGCCGACGGTGGCCAGCGGCACGCGGATGCCCGCGCGCGCATTGGGCGCGCCGCAGACGATCTGCAGCGGGCCGTCGGGCGAGGCGGTGCCGGCGTCCACGCTGCACACGCGCAGCCGGTCGGCCTGCGGGTGCGGCTCGGCGGTGAGGATCTCGGCGACGACGATGCCGCTGAAGGGCGGTGCCACGGGGCGCAGCTCCTCCACCTCCATGCCGGACATGGTCAGCAGGTCGGCGAGTTCCTGGGTGGACAGCAGAGGGTTGCAGAACGCGCGCAACCACGACTCGGGGAATTGCATGGCAGCTTCTCTCGGACGATCGGCAGGTCGGGCAGGCTCAGCGGAACTGCGCGAGGAAGCGCAGGTCGCCGTCGAACATCAGGCGCAGGTCGTCGATGCCGTAGCGCAGCATCGCCAGCCGGTCCGGGCCCATGCCGAAGGCGAAGCCGATATGGCTCTCGGGATCGAGTCCGAAGTTGCGCACCACCGTCGGGTGCACCTGGCCCGAGCCGGCCACTTCCAGCCAGCGCCCGGCCAGCGGCCCGCTGCGAAAGGCGATGTCGATCTCGGCCGACGGCTCGGTGAAGGGGAAGAACGAGGGCCGGAAGCGCACCTCGAAATCGTCGGTCTCGAAGAACTGGCGGATGAAGTCGGCGAACACCACCTTCAGGTCCTTGAAGGAAACGTCGGCGCCGATCCACAGACCCTCGCACTGGTGGAACATCGGCGAGTGCGTGGCGTCGCTGTCGACGCGGTAGGTGCGTCCGGGCGCGATGACGCGGATCTCGGGCATCGGCTGCACGCCCTTGTACTTGTGCGCATGCGCCATGGCGTAGCGCACCTGCATCGGGCTGGTGTGCGTGCGCAGGTTCAGCCACGCGCCTTCGGCGTCCTTCAGGTCGACGTAGAAGGTGTCCTGCATCGAGCGCGCCGGGTGGTTCTTCGGGCTGTTGAGTGCCGTGAAGTTCATCCAGTCGTTCTCGATCTCGGGGCCGTCGGCGACGTCGAAGCCCATCGAGGCGAAGATGGCCTCGATGCGCTCGATGGTGCGGCTCACCGGGTGCAGCCCGCCGCTGCCGCGTCGGCGGCCGGGCAGCGTCACGTCCAGGGCTTCGGCGCGCAGCTGCGCCTGCAGCTCGGCATCGGCAAGCTGCTCTCGGCGCGCCTGCAGCGCGGCCTCGATGCCGGCCTTGGCCTGGTTGATCGCGGCGCCGCGCGCCTTCTTCTGCTCGGGCGAAAGCGCGGCCAGGGCCTTCAGCAGCTCGGTCACGCGGCCGCTCTTGCCGAGGAAGCGCGCCTTGGCGTTCTCCAGCTCGGCCGGCGTGGGCGCGGCGTCGAACTCCGCCTGGGCGGCGGCGACCAGTGCCGCGAGTTGCGTCAGTTGATCCGCGTCGTTCATCGCATTCGGGTTTGAAGCCGGGAATGAAAAAGGCCGCCCACGGGTGACGGCCTGGCAAAGCTGACGAGGACAGGGGACGCGCCCCTGCCCGGACGTCACGCGAGTTGGGCCTTCACCTTCTCGACGATGCTGCCGAAGGCAGCGGGGTCGTTGACGGCGAGGTCAGCGAGGACCTTGCGGTCGATGTCGATCTGCGCCTTCTTCAGGCCGGCCATGAACTTGCTGTAGGTGACGCCGAGCTCGCGGCTGGCCGCGTTGATGCGCGCGATCCAGAGCTGGCGGAACACCCGCTTGCGCGTGCGGCGGTCACGGTAGGCGTACTGGCCGGCCTTCATCACCGCCTGCTTGGCGATGCGGAAGACGTTCTTGCGGCGACCGCGGAAGCCCTTGGCGAGCTTCAGGATCTTCTTGTGGCGGGCGTGCGCGGTGACGCCACGTTTGACGCGAGGCATGTCGGTTCTCCTTGTGCGTGGCGAAGGCGATCAGAGGCCGGCGAAGGGCAGCATCGCAGCGATGTGGCCCATGTCGGTCTCGTGCACGTGGGTGGCGCCACGCAACTGGCGCTTGCGTGTCGTACTCTTCTTCGTGAGGATGTGGCGCTTGAACGCCTGACCGCGCTTGACGGTCCCCCCCGGACGCACGCGAAAACGCTTCTTGGCTCCGCTCTTGGTCTTCATCTTGGGCATTGCTGCTCCTTCTAGGTGACCCCTGCAGGCGACCCCGGATCGGCGGGGTGCTTGGTTGGCCTGCAGCGGCTTCTTCTTCGCGGACGCGGTGACCGGACCGCGGCCGCGAAATTCGATCAACCGGCGATTCTCGCCTACTGCTTCTTCCTCGGGGCCAGCACCATGATCATCTGCCGGCCCTCAAGCTTGGGCATGTGCTCGACGACCGCGACGTCGGCAAGCTCGTCGCGGATGCGCTCGAGCAGGCGCATGCCGATGTCCTGGTGCGTGATCTCGCGGCCGCGAAAGCGCAACGTGACCTTGCCCTTGTCGCCGTCCTCGGCGATGAAGCGGCGCAGGTTGCGCATCTTGATCGAGTAGTCGCCCTCGTCGGTGCCAGGGCGAAACTTCACTTCCTTGACCTCGATGACCTTCTGCTTGGCCTTCGCCTCCGCCGCCCGCTTCTGCTCCTGGTACTTGAACTTGCCGTAGTCCATCAGCCGGCACACCGGGGGATCGGCGGCAGCGGCGATCTCGACCAGGTCCACGTCCAGATCGCCCGCCATGCGCAGGGCTTCCTGCACGCTCACGATACCCAGCGGCTCGTTCTCGACGCCGTTCAGGCGCACCTGCGGCGCCATGATCTCGCGGTTGAGCTTGTGCTTGCGTTCCACGTTCGGAATGCGGCGGTCCATGAAGGTAGCGATAGTGGCAACTCCTTTGTGCGCCCCGAAGGCGGGCGGGGCACGTTCGTTCGACCAACGTTGGCGGCGCGGCGATCAGGCCTTGCGGGCGATGTCGGCCAGGACGCGCTCGGCAAAGCCGGCCAGCGCCATGACACCCAGATCCTGATTGCCCCGCGCGCGCACGGCGACGGTCCCGTTTGCCTTCTCCTTGTCGCCAACGACGAGGATGAACGGGACCTTCTGCAGGGAATGCTCGCGTATTTTATAGGTGATCTTTTCGTTGCGCAAATCAAGCTGCACCCTAAGCCCTTGTTTTTGCAGCGCTTTCGCCACGCTTCGGGCATAGTCCGCCTGCGCGTCGGTGATCGAGGCGACGACCACCTGCTGGGGCGCAAGCCACACCGGCAGCGCGCCGGCGTGCTGTTCGATGAGGATGCCGATGAAGCGCTCCAGGCTGCCGACGATGGCGCGATGCAGCATCACCGGGTGGCGCCGGCTGGAGTCCTCGGCGACGAACTCCGCGCCCAGACGCTCGGGCATGCTGAAATCGACCTGCATCGTGCCGCACTGCCACTGACGGCCGATCGCGTCCTTGAGCGTGTACTCGATCTTCGGGCCGTAGAAGGCGCCCTCGCCCGGCGAGATCTCGAAGGCGCAGCCGGCACGCTCGAGGCTTTGCATCAGCGCGGCCTCGGCCTTGTCCCAGCTCTCCTCCGAGCCGATGCGCGCCTCGGGGCGCGTGGCCACCTTGTAGATGATGTCGCTGAAGTCGAAGTCGGCGTAGACCTTCTGCAGCAGCTCCGTGTAGGCCACGCACTCGTCCAGGATCTGCTCCTCGGTGCAGAAGATGTGGCCGTCGTCCTGCGTGAAGCCGCGCACGCGCATGATGCCGTGCAGGCCGCCGCTGGGCTCGTTGCGGTGGCACTGGCCGAACTCGCCGTAGCGCAGCGGCAGGTCGCGGTAGCTCTTGATGCCCTGCTTGAAGATGAGGATGTGGCCCGGGCAGTTCATCGGCTTCAAGGCGTAGTCGCGCTTCTCCGACTCCGTCGTGAACATGTTCTCGCGGTACTTCTGCCAGTGGCCGGTCTTCTCCCACAGCGCCTTGTCCAGAATCTGCGGGCCCTTCACCTCCTGGTAGCAGTTGTCGCGGTAGACGCGCCGCATGTACTGCTCGACCTCCTGCCACAGCGTCCAGCCCTTGGGATGCCAGAACACCGTGCCCGGGCTGTGCTCGTCGAGGTGGAAGAGGTCGAGTTCGCGGCCGAGCTTGCGGTGGTCGCGCTTTTCCGCTTCCTCGAGCATCGTCAGGTACTTCTGCAGCTCGTCCTTGCTGGCCCAGGCGGTGCCGTAGATGCGCTGCAACTGCTCGTTGCGGTGGTCGCCGCGCCAGTAGGCGCCGGCCACCTTCATCAGCTTGAAGTGCTTCAGGCGCCCCGTGCTCGGCACGTGCGGACCGCGGCACAGGTCCTCGAAGCCGCCTTCGCGGTAGAGGCTCACGTCCTCGCCGGCCGGGATGCTGCCGATGATCTCGGCCTTGTAGTGCTCGCCCAGGCTCTTGAAGTAGGCCACGGCCTCGTCGCGCGGCAGCACGCGCCGCTCGACGCGCTCGTCCTTCCTCGCCAGCTCGGTCATGCGCTGCTCGATCGCCGCCAGGTCCTCGGGCGTGAAGGGGCGCTTGTAGGCGAAGTCGTAATAGAAGCCGTTCTCGATCACCGGACCGATGGTCACCTGCGCGTCGGGGAACAGCTCCTTCACCGCATAGGCCAGCAGGTGCGCGGTGCTGTGGCGCAGGACGTCGAGGCCGTCGGCGTCCTTGTCGGTGACGATGGCCAGGCGGGCGTCCTGCTCGATGCGGTGGCTCGTGTCGACGACCCGGCCATCGACCTTGCCGGCCAGCGCGACCTTGGCCAGGCCCGGGCCGATCGCGGCGGCGACCTCGGCCACCGTGACCGGATGGTCGAAGGAACGGACGGCACCGTCGGGCAGCGTGATGTTCACGGACATGATGGGCAACTCCAGAAAGCAGCGAAGCGCGGGGATGAGCCGCGCTTCGTTCCGAAAGACAGGGGGTTGGGTCGGACGTGACGGCGCGGCCGAGGCTTCAGGCCTCGGTGAAGAAGGGCGTCGTAGTCCGCGGTGTCATAACCCGTACTGCCTTTCCTGCTCTTGTGTCTTGTGTCTTGTGAGATGGCGAAAAGCGTTGATTGTAAGCTCAGCGACGCCCCGACTGCAGCTTGGCGAAGGCCGTCGCCATCGCGCCTTGCGTGGCCGCCTGCGCACCCGCGCGGCCCCGGTCGGCCTGCTGCCCGCGCGCGGCCGGGCGGAAGCGGTTGTCGCCGCCCTCTCGCCGCCCCGGCATGGGTGCATCCAGCCTCATCGACAGCGCGATGCGCTTGCGCTCGAGGTCGACCTCGAGCACGCGCACCTTGACGAGCTGCCCGGTCTTCACGACCTCGCGCGCGTCGGCGACGAACTTCGCTGCGAGCTGGCTCACGTGCACCAATCCGTCCTGGTGCACGCCCAGGTCGACGAAGGCGCCGAACTGCGCGACGTTGCTCACCGTGCCCTGCAGCAGCATGCCGGGCTGCAGGTCCTTGATGTCGTCCACGCCCTCGTTGAAGCGCGCGACGACGAAGTCCGGCCGCGGGTCGCGCCCGGGCTTCTCCAGCTCGGCGAGGATGTCGCGCACGGTGATGGCGCCGAAGCGCTCGTCGGCGAAGGCCTCGGGCTTCAGGCCACGCAGCAGCTCGGCGTGCCCCATCACCGCCTCGATCGGGCGCTGCGTCGCCGCGAGCAGCTTCTGCACCAGCGGATAGGTCTCCGGGTGCACGCCGGTGCGGTCCAGCGGGTCGTCGCCGTCGCGGATGCGCAGGAAGCCCGCGGCCTGCTCGAAGCTGCGCGCACCCAGGCCGCTGACCTGCAGCAGCTGCTGGCGATTGCGGAAGGCGCCGTTCGCATCGCGCCAGCGCACCACCGCCGCAGCCACCGAGGCCGACAGGCCCGAGACGCGCGCCAGCAGCGGAGCACTCGCGGTGTTGAGGTCCACACCCACGCCGTTGACGCAGTCCTCGACGACGGCGTCCAGCGTACGCGCGAGCTGCCCCTGGTTGACGTCGTGCTGGTACTGGCCGACGCCGATGCTCTTCGGGTCGATCTTCACCAGCTCGGCCAGCGGGTCCTGCAGACGCCGCGCGATGCTCACCGCGCCGCGCAGGCTCACGTCGAGCTCGGGCAGTTCCTTGCTCGCGAATTCGCTGGCGCTGTAGACCGAGGCGCCGGCCTCGCTGACCACGACCTTGTCCAATCGAGCCTCAGGTGCGAGCTTCTTCACGCGCTGCATCAGCTCGGCCGCGAGGCGATCGGTCTCGCGGCTGGCCGTGCCGTTGCCGATGGCGATGAGATCCACGCCGTGCGCGGCGACGAGGCGCGTCAAGGCGTGCAGGCTGCCCTCGACGTCGCGGCGCGGCTCGAAGGGGTAGACGGTCGCCGTCTCCAGCAGCTTGCCGGTGTCGTCGACGACCGCGACCTTGACGCCGGTGCGAATGCCCGGGTCCAGCCCCATCACGACGCGCTTGCCCGCCGGCGCGGCCAGCAACAGGTCGCGCAGGTTGTCGCCGAAGACCTTGATCGCCACGCCCTCGGCCGCCTCGCGCAGGCGCGCGAAGAGATCGCGCTCGAGCGAAAGGCTGAGCTTGACCTTCCAGGTCCAGGCCACGGTCTTGCGGATCAGTTCGTCGCCGGGCCGGCCCTGGTTCGACCAGCCCAGGTGCCGCGCGATGCGCCCCTCGGCAAGCGAGACCGGCTTCGCGCCCGCGACCGCCGCCGCGGGTTCCTCGTCCAGCACCAGCTTGGCGTCCAGCACCTCCTGCGCGCGGCCGCGAAAGACCGCCAGCGCCCGGTGCGAAGGCACCTTGGCGATGCCTTCCGCGTAGTCGAAGTAGTCGCGGAACTTGGCGGCGTCGGGCTGGTTGCCGTCCTTGCCTTCGACGAGGCGGCTCTGCAGCAGGCCTTCGTCCCAGAGCCACTCGCGCAGCATGCCCACAAGCGCGGCATCCTCGGCGAAGCGCTCGGAGAGCAGGTCGCGCACGCCGTCCAGCACCGCGTGCGCGTCGGCAAAGCCGGCGTCGGCGAGCGCCTTGGCGCCGCCCGGGTAGTCGTCGATGAAGGCCTGCGCCTGCTGCTGCGGATCGAGCGCGGGGTCGGCGAAGAGCCGGTCGGCCAGCGGCTCCAGGCCCGCCTCGCGGGCGATCATGCCCTTGGTGCGGCGCCTGGGCTTGTAGGGCAGGTAGAGGTCCTCCAGCTCCTGCTTGGTCGGTGCGGCCTCGATCGCCGCCTGCAATTCGGGCGTGAGCTTGCCCTGCTCGGCGATGCTCCTCAGCACCGTGGCGCGGCGCTCGTGCAGTTCGCGCAGATAGGCCAGGCGCGATTCGAGCTCGCGCAACTGCGTGTCGTCGAGGCCAACGGTCGCCTCCTTGCGGTAGCGGGCGATGAAGGGGACGGTGGCACCGCCGTCGAGCAGCTCGACGGCGGCCTTCACCTGCGCCGCACGAACCTTCAGCTCGGCGGCGATCTGCGTGACGATCGGATCCAGGAGTGACACGGGGAAGAGGACGGGGGTCGAAAACACGAAGCGGCGGAGTGTGCCACGCAGGCCTGTCCCGACCCTGGTCCTGATCTGGTCCGGTGCCGAGGGCTGCGCCACGCATGGCCTCGCGCACAATCGACTGCAGAAGGGTCGCCCACGGCGGCGCCCGACGACCGGCGCGCGCATCGACGCGGCGGCGACAACGAAGGAGACAAGACGCATGGTCCAGACCACCGGCGGCGAGGTGCTCGCGCGCATGCTGCAGGCCGAGGGTGTCGAGAAGGTGTTCGGCATCATCGACGGCACCTACTTCGGCTTCTACTCGGCGCTGCATCGCCTGGGCATCGAGATCGTCACGCCGCGGCACGAGACCTGCGCCGCGCACATGGCCGGCACCTACGCGCGGCTCACCGGGCGGCTGGGCGTGTGCATGGCCAGCAACGGCCCGGGCGTGGCCAACCTGCTGCCCGGCCTCGTCGTCGAGCAGGGCGAGGGCAACCGGGTGCTGGCGATCACCAGCGCCAGGCGGCCGGGGATCATGTACCCCGACCGCGGCGGCAGCTACCAGTGCTTCGACCAGGCCGGCGTGATCGGCCGCATCGCCAAGTGGAGCGCGGCCGTCTCCTCCTTCGAGCGCGTGCCCGAGCTCATGCGCAAGGCGCTGCGCAGGAGCTGGAGCGGGCGCCCCGGCGTCGTGCACCTGGACGTTCCCGAGACCATCATGAACGGCAAGGTCAAGGCCGAGGTGCCGATCTGGCCGCCCGCGCAGTACCGGCCGCTGGCGCCGATGGCGCCCGCGCCCGAGCAGGTGCAGGCCGCCACCGACTGGCTGGTGGCGGCGCAGGCACCGATGATCCACGCCGGCAGCGGCGTCATCCACGCCACTGCCTACGAGGCGCTGGCGCGCGTGGCCGAGATGCTGCACGCGCCGGTGACGACGAGCTGGGCCGCGCGCGGCGTGCTGCCCGAAAGCTCGGCGCTGGCGATCCCGATGCCGCACGTCAAGCTCAACCACCAGGTGCGCAACGACGCCGACGTGGTGCTCATCCTCGGCTCGCGCGTGGGCGAGACCGACTGGTGGGGCAAGCCGCCGTACTGGCGCGCGCCCGGCCAGCAGAAGACGATCCAGGTCGACGTCGACGCCGAGATCCTGGGCCTGAACAAGCCTGCGGACCTGGCGGTGCAGGCGGACGCGAAGCGTTTCCTCGAGCTGCTCGCCGACGCGCTCGAGGCGCGCCGGGCGCAGATCGCGCTCCCCGCACGGCAGGCACGCGTGCAGGGCTACGCGAAGACGATCCGCGACGATCGCGCCGGCTGGGACAAGGCGCTCGCCGACATGCGCGTGCCGATGCACCCGGCCCACATTGCCCACGCCTGCGCCAAGGTGTTCCCGCGCGACTCGGTGCTGGTGGCCGACGGCGGCAACGCGACCATCTGGGCGATGTTCCACCACGCGGCGCAGGCGCCCAACGCGATCGTCTCGACCTTCAAGTTCGGCATGCTCGGCGCCGGCATGTCGCAGGCCATCGGCGCCGCGGTGGCGCGGCCGGGCGTGCCGGTGCTCTGCATCACCGGCGACGGCGCCTTCGGCTTTCACCCGCAGGAGGTCGAGACCGCGGTGCGGCTTGGCGCACGCGTGGTCTACGTGGTGCTCGCCGACAAGCAGTGGGGCATGGTGAAGATGAACCAGCAGTTCATGCTGCGGCCCTTCAAGACCATGCTCTTCAAGCAGCTCGGCCCCGAGGAGACGATCAAGGCGGATCTCGGCGAGATCGCGTTCGACCAGCTCGCGCAGAGCATGGGCGCGCACGGCGAGCGCGTGGCCGACCCCGCGCAGCTCGAGGCGGCGCTCACCCGCGCGCGCGACTGCGGGCGCTGCGCCGTCGTGCACGTCGACGTCGACCCGGTGCAGCACATGTGGGCGCCGGGGCTCATCCACTTCAAGAAGATGCACGAGGAGCCTGGGGGCTGAAGGTGCCGCCGCTGCCGCGCATCCTCGTCACCGGCGCCGCGGGCTACCTCGGCTCGCAACTCGTGGCTGCACTCGCGCAGCGCGAGGGCCATGCCGGCAAGCTGCTCGCCGTCGACGTGCGCCCGCCGCGCGCGGACCTGCCCGCAGGCGTCGCCTACGCGCAGATGGACGTGCGCGCGCCCGAGCTCACGGCACTCTTCGTCGAGCGCCGGCCCGAGGTCGTCGTGCACCTGGCATCCATCGTCACGCCGGGGCCGGGCAGCGACCGCGCCTTCGAGTACTCGGTCGACGTCGGCGGCAGCGAGAACGTCCTGCGCGCCTGCGTCGCGGCCGGCGTGCGGCGGCTCATCGTCAGCTCGAGTGGCGCGGCCTACGGCTACCACGCCGACAACCCGGCCTGGATCAGCGAGGACCAGCCGCTGCGCGGCAACGAGAGCTTCGCCTACGCGCACCACAAGCGCCTGGTCGAGGAGATGCTCGCGCGCTGGCGCGTGGCGCAGCCGCAGCTCGAGCAGGTGGTCTTTCGCATCGGCACCATCCTCGGCGCGAGCGTGGCCAACCAGATCACCGCGCTCTTCGACAAGCCCCGGCTGCTCGCGATCCGCGGCAGCGACAGCCCCTTCGTCTTCGTCTGGGACCAGGACGTCGTCGGCGCGATGCTGCACGCCCTCGCGGACGGCCCGCCCGGCGTCTACAACCTCGCAGGCGATGGCGCCCTGACCCTGCCGCAGATCGCCGAGCGCCTGGGCAAGCGCTGCCTCGTGCTGCCCGCGGGCCTGCTGCGCACGGCGCTGGCGCTGCTGCACCCGCTCGGCCTCACGCGCTACGGCCCCGAGCAGGTCGACTTCCTGCGCTGGCGCCCGGTGCTGGCCAACACGCGGCTGAAGACCGTCTTCGGCTACACGCCCAGGCGCAGCTCGGCCGAGGTGTTCGAGCTCTATCTTGCGATGCGCCGGATCTCGCCGCCGCCGCCGCCGCAAGGCCCGGGGAAACGCTGACCGGGCCGCCGTGACGCGGCGAAGGGGCGGATCAGAAGGTCCACTCCTCATGCCCGAGCGGCGCCGCGTTCAGCCGCTTCTGCGTCGCCGCCCAACGCGGCAGATGACGATTCATGAGCGCCACGAAGCGCTCGCCGTGAGTCGGCTCGACGAGGTGCAGCAAGTCGTGCACGACGATGTATTCGATGCACTCGACCGGCTTCTTGGCGAGTTCCGAGTTCAGCCAGACGCGGCGGCTCGCTGGCGTGCAGCTTCCCCACTTCGTCTTCATCCGCTTGACGCCCCAGGCACTCGGCTGGACGCCGAGCCTGTCCTGCCACGCCCTGAACATCGGCGCGGCCACGGCCTTGAGCTGCTCCCGGTACCAACGGTCCAGCACCGCCGCCCGCTGCGCCGGGCTTGCGCCCGCACGCACGAAGAGATCGAGCGAGGCCACGCCCCGCGCGGCCACCCGCGGCGCGCCCTCGACCTCGTGCACCCGCAGCCTGCAGCGGCGGCCGAAGACGTAGTGGCTCTCGCCCGCCGCCATCTCGCGTTCCGACTGGCGCGCCTGCTGCTCGAACTTCGAGCGCTGCAGCCTGATCCACGCCAGCTTGTCGATCACCGCCAGGCGCACCACCTCGTCGCTGATCACCAGCGGCGCCGCCACGCGCACCCACCCGGCCGGCGGGTAGACGCCCAGGTGCAGGTTCTTGATGTCCTTGCGCACCACCTTGATGGTGAGGCCGGCCACGTTCAGGACGGTCTCAGCCCCGGCGCAAGCATGCGCCGAGTCCTTCGAAAGCCTCTGCCGGCCACGCGGGTGGCCGCTTTGCGCAGGCTCAGTACTCATGCTGGTTCTTGGCCAGTTCGAGCACCTTGTCGGTCGTCTCGCCGATCAGCCCCTCGGGCACGCCCAAGAACCCTGGCGGGATCGCGTGCACGGCACCGTCATCCCTCTCCAAGAGTCTCGACGCATGAGCCGACAGCACCGAATGGATCGCACGTCGCACGCGCTTGAGCTTCATGGGATGGGATCGCCAGCCATCCTGGACACTCTTGCGAATCCCCTCGTCCACCGCCACGGCGAGCGTGGCGTCGCGGTCCAGGTTGTTGTAGAGCGCGCGCCTGGCGGGCGTGTCGATCGCCGGGGGATAGCTCGCCGCCGTGCCGCCGGGCGTCGTGGCCGCCCGGGTCAGCGCCGCGATCTCGTCGAGGTACTGCCGGTAGTCGATCACCCCCCGGCGCCGCTGCGCAATGAGCGCGTCCAGCAGCTTGGACATCTTCTCGTAGTAGGCCGGGTCCACCGGCGACTCCTTGACGATCAGGCGTCGGACGTTGTTCTCGATCGTCTCGGCTACGGCCGTCGGGTTCTTGCGGATCGAGCCCGGCAGCGCGTCGACCGCCGCGGCGCCCCGATCGACGATCAACTGGATCAGCGACAGGTCGTCGAAGGCCGAGATCTTCTCGCTCTCCTCGGCATGGATGTAGCTGTCGATCAGGTGCCGCATCGCCGGCTCGAAGGCCTTGAGGTCGATGTAGTCGCCGCTGGCGAGGCGCACTTCGTCGCGCAGCTTCGCGAAGTGGTCCACTTCGGCCTTGATCGCCTGCCCCTCGGCGGCCGTATAGCCCGCCGCCTCCAGCTCGCCGGCCAGCGCGGCATAGGCGCGCAACAGCGCCGCGGCGACCTTGTAGAGCTTCAGCCGCTTGGCTTCGTTGGCCTTCAGCTGCTCGGCATGGCCCGACGCCATCGCGCAGAAGAAGCGCAGGTAGGCCGCGGAGTCCCGGGGCTGCTGCACCGGCTCGCACAAGGCCTTGATGGCCTCGCGGGCCTCGTCCAGGTCTTGCCGGCCCGAAGCCAGGCGGTCCTTCAGCAGGCCTTTCACGTCGTCCTGATCGAAGCTGTCGAACGCGCCACTGGTGTAGTCGCGCACGGCGCCCTCCAGCGGCTTGAACAAGTCCTTGTAGTCGATGATCGTGCCGTAGGGCTTGTCCTCTCCGTCGAGGCGGTTCACGCGGCAGATGGCCTGGAACAGGCCGTGGTCGCGCATCTTCTTGTCGATGTACAGGCAGGTCGCGGGCGGCGCGTCGAAGCCGGTGAGGAGCTTGTCCACCACGATCAGCAGCTTGAGCTGCCCCGGCTGCTCGATGAAGCGCGTCTTGGCCTGCTTCTCGAACAGCTCGACCTGGCCGATCGCCACGTCCTCGGGCTCGTCGAACCAGTCGGCCAGCATCCGTCGATAGACCTGGACCTTGCGCAGCTTGTCCGTCTCGCCCTCGCCGGTCGCCTCGCCCTTGGCGTCGACCGCGGCGGGCGTGTAGCTGGTGACGATGGCGCACTTGCCCTGGAGCTCCGTGTTCGCGAACAGCTCATAGAACGCGCACGCCTCGTAGATGCTGCCGGCCACCAGCATCGCGTTGCCGTGGCCGCTCATCAGGCGCGGCCGGGTGCTCATGTCCAGCAGGATGTCCGCGACGATCATCGCAAGCCGCGAGCGGCTCGAGAGCACGCGCTGCATCGTGCCCCACTTCTGCTTGAGCTGCGCGCGCGCCAGGTCGTTCAGGCCCCGCGTCTTGGCCTCGAACCACTCGTCGATCTTCTTCGGCGCGGTGATCGACTGGTCGATGTCGCGGGCCTCGTAGCGCAGGTCGAGCACCACGCCCTCGCGCACGGCCTGGTCGAACTTGTAGGCGTGGATGTAGCGCCCGAAGACCTCGATGCTGCGCGCCTTGTCGGCTTTCAGCAGCGGCGTGCCGGTGAAGCCGATGAAGAGCGCGCTGGGCAGCAGCGCCTTCATCGCCTTGTGCATCTCGCCGCTCTGCGTGCGGTGGCATTCGTCGACGAAGACATGCAGGTCACCCTGGGCCTTCCATCCCGGCGGCAGCTTGCGCAGCGCCTCGACGAAGGTCCGGGTGGCCGCCGCACCCTCCCGGCCCTGCGCGCCTTCCTCCTCGTCCCTGCTGCCGAACTTGTGCACGAGCGTGCAGATCAGCGACTCCTCGGCGCGGCCTAGCGTCTCGATCAGGTCGGCCCCGCTCTTCGTGCGGTAGATGTGCTCGCTGACGCCGAGGAACACCTTCTCGATCTGCTCGTCCAGCTCGGTGCGGTCGGTGATGATCAGCACGCGGGCGCCGGGCCGGTTCTCCCGGATCCATTTGGCCAGCCACACCATCGTCAGCGACTTGCCGCTGCCCTGCGTGTGCCAGATGATGCCGCCCTCGCGCCGGCGGATGAACTCCTGCGCCGCCACCACGCCGAAGTACTGGTTCTGCCGGCACACCTTCTTGGTGCCGGCGTCGAAGACGACGAAGTCGTGGATCAGCTGCAGGAATCGGCGCTTCTCGCACAGCTGCAGCAGGTGGCGGTCCAGCAGCTTCGGCTCCCCGGCGAATTCGCCGCCGTCTTCGACCCAGGACAGCCAGTACTTCTCGGGCGTCTCGACGGTCGCGTAGCGCAGGCCCTCGGTGTCGTTGCCCGCCATCACCCACTGCAGGGTCGAGAAGAAGGGCTGGATGAATTCCTTCTTCTGGTTGTCCAGGTTCTGCCGGATGCCCTCGGACACCGACACCGTGGAGCGCTTGAGTTCCAGCACGCCCAGGGCAATGCCGTTGACGTAGAGCACCACGTCGGGGCGTTTCGTCGCGGCCTTGGCGCCACCGACCCGTTCGGCGCCGGGAACCGTGACCTCCTCGGCCACCGCGAAGTCGTTGGCCAGCACATCGTCCCAGTTCACCAGCCACACGGTGACGGTGTTCTCGCCGGCCTCGGGCCGCAGCTTCACCCCGTAGCGCAGCAGGCCGTAGACGGCATGGTTGCGGTCGTAGAGGCTCTTGCTCGTGTCGCTGGCCACCTTCTGCAGCTCGAACAGGGCGCGCGCGGCCAGCATGTCACTCACCCCCTGGCCGGCCAGCCAGGCCTTCAGGCGCTCGGGCTCGATGTTCGAGTTCGCAGGCCGGTCGGTCCAGTCGCCGAGATAGGTGTAGCCCAGGCGCCGGCTCAGCAGCGCCAGCACCCGCTCCTGCGTCTTCTTCTCGATCTGGCCGACCGGCACCGCGCCCATCAGGCGTCGTCTCCGTCGGTCAGCGCGAGATCGCCTTGGGCGTCCTCGGGCGGCCAGCGCCCGGCCTGCAGACGCTGCTCGTACCAACGGTGCATCGCGGCATCGTCCACGGCGTACTCGCCGCGCGCCGACTTCCAGGCCAGCGCCGGCGTACGCTCGCGCAGCGACTTCAGCGCGTTCTGCGCCTTGGCCACCGTGACCGGTGCACCCGTCTTCTCGCGATAGAAGTGCAGCGCGTCGCCGTCGTAGGGGCGAAAGCGCGGCCCCTGCTCCAGCAGGCGCCACAGCACTGCGCGCTCCAGTGGCCGCAACGCAAGAAATTCGGACTCCATCTGCCTCTCGTCGTCGGCCTGGCGCCGGCTCGCCGCCTCGAGCACCGCCTGCTCGAAGCGGCCCGTCAGGTCGGCCAGCGGGCTGAGTGCCTGGCCCAGGGCCTCCATGAAGAACTGGGGACGCTGGCCGAAACGCTCGAAGGCCTGCATGAGCAAGCCGGTATCCACCGGGGCCAGGTCCGGGCGCTGTGCCGTGATCAGCCGCGCCACATGGTCGACGAAGTCCTGGCCCAGGGGCGGCATGCGCGTGATCTGCGAGCCATAGAAGGGCGAGCCGTAGGTATTGACCAGCCGCAGCAGCTTGTCGCGGTCCGAGCCCGACATCACCAGCATCAGGCTCACCTCGCCCGGTCGGTTGAGCTGGTCACGGGCGGACTTCAGGGCGGCCATCGTCGCTTCACCGGCTTCGCTGGTCAGCGCATGCTGCGCCTCGTGTCACCGACCGCCGTATAGGAGCCAGTTGGTGATCGGCATGTAGGAGCCAGTCGCGGGTCGGCATATTGGATCCACTGCGTGATCGGCGTAATGGAG
>MEFD01000018.1 GCA_001724995.1 Rubrivivax sp. SCN 71-131 | reverse complement strand
GATGGGCGGCCTCTCGAACATCGGCCAGCAGCTGCCGCCCAAGGCCGTCGACGGCTCGGACCTCAAGCACGCGCTCGAGTGCGCCTTCCTCACGATCGCGGTGCCGCTGGGCTTCGACACCGTGCTCGGCACGCCGTGGCGCGCCTACGCCCCGCTGGCCGAGGATCACCCCGTGATGGCGACCTACCGCAGCTTCCTCGGGCAGTCGGGCGCGAACGCGCTGCGCGTGGTGCGCAAGTTCTACCGTGCCTGAGGCGAGGGTGACGATGGATCCCACACCACGGTGCCTGGCCTTCGTCGTCGACGAGTGGTTCGACGGCGAGGTGCGCCACGCCGGCGAACGCACGACCTTCAGCGTCGAAGACGGACGCGTCGTCGCCATCGACTCCGGCGACCACGGCGCGGCACTGGAGGCGCAGGGCTGGCGCGTCGAGCGCGGCGCCTTCCTCATGCCGGGGCTGGTCGACGCCCACGTTCACCTGTTCCTCGACGGTGCACCCACCGACACCGCCGTGCGTGCGGCACACCTCAAGCAAGGCGTCGGGCAACTCGCCGAGGCCGCGCGTGCGAGCGCGCGCCAAGCCTTGGCCTGTGGTGTCACGCAGGTGCGCGACGCCGGCGACCGCCACGGACTCAACCACCTCGTGCGCGAGGAAGCACGCCGCCCCGGCAGCGGACTGGCGCAGGTGCGCTCCGCGGGCCTTGGCGTCAAGCGCGCCAAGCGCTACGGCGCTTTCATGGCGATGGATGTCGACGACGCGGCGAGCATCCGCAGCTCGGTGCAGCGCCTGGCGGTCGACGGCGACGAGATCAAGCTGATCCTCACCGGCATCATCGATTTCGACGCCGGCGCCGTCACCGACGAGCCGCAGTTCGACGCCGCCGCGGCGCGCTGCGTCGTCGACGCGGCGCACGCCGCCGGACGCAAGGTGCTGGCGCACTGCAGCGGCGCCAAGGGGCTGGCGGTAGCGGTCGAAGCCGGGGTCGACTCGATCGAGCACGGCTTCTTCATGGACCGCGAGACCCTGCTGCGCATGCGCGATCGCGGTCTGGCCTGGACGCCGACCTTCTGCCCGGTGCACTTCCAGTGGGCCGAGCCCGCGGCCGTGGGCTGGTCGCCGAACACCGTCGGCAACCTGCGCCGCATCCTCGACGGCCACGCCGAGCACCTGCGGCTGGCGCACGAGATCGGCGTCGTCGTGCTCGCCGGCACCGATGCGGGCAGCATGGGCGTGGAGCATGGGCGTGCCCTGGTCGACGAGCTGCAGCGCTTCGTCGAGGCAGGGCTGCCGCTGGCCGCCGTGCTCGCCGCGGCGACCTCGGCGCCCCGGCGCCACTTCGGCGACGCCGCACCGACGCTTGCGCAGGGCACCCCGTTCGAAGCCCTGCTGCTCGGCGCCTCGCCATGGGTCGATTTCGCGGCGCTGCGCGGGCCGCTGCAGGTCCGGTCGCTCGGCCGCATGGGCTGCGCAGGGACTACAGTTGCACCGTGACCGAATCCACCGCCCACGAACCCATTGCGCCTGCCGGCGTCGTCGCCGCGCTGCGCAACCTGATCGTCAGCGGCCGCTTCAAGGCCGGCGAGCGCCTGGCCGAGCTGCCGCTGGCGGAGGAGCTGGGCGTCTCGCGTACGCCGGTGCGACTGGCGGTACGCACGCTCGAACATGAGGGCCTGCTCGAGCGCAGCGGGCGGCGCGGCTATGCCGTGCGCGCGTTCTCGGAGGCCGACGTGCGCTGCGCCGTCGACGTGCGCAGCGTGCTCGAGGGGCTTGCCGCACGCCGGCTGGCCGAGCATGGCCTGTCGCCCGCGGTGCATGCGCAACTTGCCGCCTGCCTCGACGAGGGCGAGCAAGTGTTGGCCAAGGGCCGACTGGATGCCGGCGACATCGACGCCTGGAGCCGCCTCAACGAGGTCTTCCACCGCACCATCGCCGGCGCCGGCGAAAGCCGCGTCGTCGCCGAGGCGATCGAACGCAACAACCGGCTGCCGTTCGCGTCGTCCGACTCGATCACCGTCGACCGCAGCGCGCTGGCCAAGGAGTACGAGAAGCTGCGCGTCGCCCAGCTTCAGCACCGGCTGGTGTTCGAGGCGCTCGAGAACCGCGAGGCCGCGCGCGTCGAGGGCCTGATGCGCGAGCACGCCTACATCGGCGTGCGCTACCTGCGACACCTCTAGGACGTGCCCTCGCATAGCGTGAACAAGCCCTAGAGCAGCGCCCGGCCGGCGCGGGGTTCAGGCCGGCACCTGCAGGAGCTGCGCCACGACGGCGATCGCGATCACCTCCGGCGCCTTGCCCTCGATGCCCTCGACGCCGACCGGGCAGGTCATGCGGGCGAGCACGTCGGGCGCGATTCCTCGCGCCTCGTAGCGGTGCAGGAAGCGCGCGCGCTTGGTCCTGGAGCCGATCAGGCCGAGGTAGCCGAAGTCGCCGCGGCGCAGGACGGCCTCGGCGATGCGCAGGTCCAGGTCGTGGCTGTGCGTGAGCACGAGGTAGAACGCGCCCGACGGCGCGAGCGCGACCTCGGCCTCGACCGGCTCGGCGCAGACGCGCTCGACGTGAGGCGCCGACGGCGCGGCAGGGAACTCGCTCTCGCGCTCGTCGACCCACTGCACGCGGCAGTCGATGCCCTCCAGCAGCGCGACGACGGCGCGTCCGACGTGGCCGGCGCCATAGACCTGCAGCGTGAAGCGCGGCGCCGGCATCGGCCACTGCGCCAGCAGCGCCGGCGTGAGCCGCTGCGTGCGCAGCACGAGCGTGCCGCCGCAGCACTGCCCGAGCGCGGGGCCGAGCGCGACCGCGTCGTCCACGGCCTCGTCCTGCCCGGCCGCGAGGCGCGCGCGTGCGGTGTCGATCGCGCGCCATTCGAGGTGACCGCCGCCGATCGTCCCGAGCACCTCGTCGGCGGCGACGAGCATCCGCGTACCGGGCTGCCGAGGCACCGAACCGCGCGCCGACAGCACCTGCACCTGCATCGCAGCGCGGCCGGCGCAAAGCCACTGCGCTGCCGCTTGTCGCAGCGCCGCGTCGGTCACACTGCGCTGCCCTGTACCGCGTCGATGGCGTCGAGGATGGCCTCGGGTGTCGCCGGCGCGCGCAGCGGCGGGTCGACGCGGTGGCCGCCGACGGCAGAGACGGCGTCGCGGATCGCGAGGATGACCGAGAACGGCAGCAGCAGCGGCGGCTCGCCGACCGCCTTGCTGCGGTGGATGGTGTCGCTCGGGTTGTCCGCCTCGAAGAGGCGCACGTCGAACACCGGCGGGCAGTCGTTGGCCGTGGGCACCTTGTAGGTCGACGGCGCGTGCGTCATCAGCCTGCCGGTCCGCGGGTGCCACCACAGCTCCTCGCTGGTGAGCCAGCCCATGCCCTGGATGAAGGCGCCCTCGACCTGGCCGATGTCGATCGCCGGGTTGAGCGAGCGCCCGACGTCGTGCAGCACGTGCACGGCCAGCAGCTTGTGCTCGCCGGTCAGCGTGTCGACGACGACCTCCGACACCGCGGCGCCGTAGGCGAAGTAGAAGAAGGGGCGGCCGGTCATCGTCTCGCGGTCCCACGACAGGCCCGGCGTGGCGTAGAAGCCGTCGCTCCAGAGCTGCACGCGGGCCTGGTAGGCGGCGGCGACGAGCGCATCGAAAGGCTCGCGCACCTCCCCGGCGCCGACCTCGCCGCCGGCCAGGCGCACGTCCGCCTCGGCCACGCCGTGGCGCGCGGCGAAGAAGGCGGCCAGCCGCTGCCGCACCTGGCGCGCGGCGTCCTCGGCGGCCTTGCCGTTGAGGTCGGCGCCGGTGGAGGCCGCGGTCGCCGAGGTGTTGGCGACCTTGCTCGTGTCGGTGGCGGTGCAGCGCACGCGCGCGAAGTCGATGCCCAGCTCGTGCGCGACGACCTGCGCCACCTTGGTGTTCAGGCCCTGCCCCATCTCGGTGCCGCCGTGGTTGACGAGCACGCTGCCGTCGGCGTAGACGTGCACCAGCGCGCCGGCCTGGTTGAAGTGGCTGACGTTGAATGAGATGCCGAACTTCACCGGCGTCAGCGCGATGCCGCGCTTGAGCAGCGGGCTGCCCGCGTTCCAGGCGGCGATCGCCTCGCGGCGCGCGGCGTAGCCGGACTCGGCGGCCAGCCGCGCCACGAGCGCCTCGAGGATGTTGTCCTCGACCTTCTGTCCGTAAGGCGTCAGGTCACGCTCGCCGATGCCGTAGAAATTGGCGCGCCGCACCTGCAGCGGGTCGCGCCCGAGCTTGCGCGCGATCGTGTCCATGATGAACTCGATGGCGATCGCGCCCTGCGGCCCGCCGAAGCCGCGGAAGGCCGTGTTGCTCTGCGTGTTCGTGCGCGCGCAGTAGCCGTGCATGGCGACGTTCGGCAGCCAGTAGGCGTTGTCGAAGTGGCAGATGGCGCGCGTCATCACCGGCGGCGTGAGGTCGGTGGAGAAGCCGGCATTGGCGATCAGCGAGACCTCGACGCCGAGGACGCGGCCTTCGTCGTCGAAGCCGGCCTCCCAGTCGAACTCGAAGCCGTGGCGACGCCCGGTGACGAGGAAGTCGTCGTCGCGGTCCAGCCGCAGCTTGACCGGGCGCGAGAGCTGCCGCGCCGCCACCGCGGCGACGCAGGCGAAGAGCGCCGACTGCGACTCCTTGCCGCCGAAGCCCCCGCCCATGCGCCGGCACTCGACGACGACGCGGTGCGAGGCGACGCCCAGCGCGTGCGCCACCAGGTGCTGCATCTCGCTCGGGTGCTGCGTCGAGCAGAGCACGCGCATGCCGCCGTCCTCCTGCGGCTGCGCGTAGGAGATCTGGCCTTCGAGGTAGAACTGCTCCTGGCCGCCGACCGAGAGCGCGCCGCGGGCGCGGTACGGCGCGGCGGCGATCGCGCCGGCCGCATCGCCGCGCGCCAGGTGCATCGGCGGAATCACCCAGTGCTGCCGGGCGTGCGCCTCGCGCGCGCCCAGGACGGCCGGCAGCGGCTCGATCGACAGCGCGTCCTTCGCGCGCGCCGCGGCGCGGCGCGCGAGCTCGCGGTCGCGGGCGACGACGGCGAACACCGGCTGGCCGAGGTAGTGCACGTGGCCACTCGCCCGCCCCTGCCCGTCGAAGCTCAGCTCGGCGAGGATGGGGTCGTCGTGCTGGATCGGCCCGCAGTCGTTGACGCCGGGGATGTCGGCGGCGGTGAGCACCGCGACCACGCCGGGCTGCGCGCGCAGCAGCGCGAGGTCCAGGCCCGTGACGCACCCGTGCGCCACCGGCGACAGGCCGAGCGCCACGTGCAGCGTGCCCTCCAGCTCGGGCAGGTCGTCGACGTAGGGCGCCTCGCCGGCGACGTGCAGCGCCGCCGACTCGTGCGGCTGGCCGATGCCCACGCGCGCGCCTTCGCGCCGGCGGCGCGCCTCCGCCTCGAGGTCGAAGCGGCGCGCGGGCATGGCGCGATGGTCGGCACACGGCGCCGCCGGCGCCGGCGCGCGCAGGAATTCCTCCAGGGGCTGGTTCATCGTCGCGGGCTCCTGCCGTGCCTGCGCATCGGCGTCAGAGGGCGGCCGGCGGCCGGGGCAGCACGCTCCAGACCGAGGTCTGCGCGGCCGGCAGCGGCGCATCGGCGCGCGTCTCGTGCCAGAACTTCAGCAGCAGGCGCTGCGCGACCTTCATGCGGTGGCCGGCGCTGGCGCGCACGTCGGACAGCGGCGCGAAGTCGGTGCCGAGAGCCGCCATCGCCGCGCGCACGTGGGCTTCGCTCCAGGGCTTGCCGACGAGCGCCGCCTCGGCCGCCGCCGCGCGCTTGACGATCGCCGCCATGCCGCCGTAGGCCAGGCGCAGCGAGCGCACGCACGGTCCGTCCAGCTCCAGCGCGAAGGCCGCGCACACCGAGGAGATGTCGCAGTCGTAGCGCTTGCTGATCTTCCAGCAGCGCACGAGGGTGCCGGCCGCAGGCAGGGGCACGCGCAGCGCGCGCACGAACTCGCCGGGCTCGAGGCGGTTCTTCATGTAGTCGAGGTAGAAGTCCGCCAGCGGCAGCGTGCGCTCGTCGCCGCCCCTGCGCAGCACGATGCGCGCGTCGAGCGCGATCAGCACCGGCGCGCTGTCGCCGATCGGCGAGCCGTTGGCGACGTTGCCGCCCATGGTGCCGGCGTGGCGCACCGGCGGCGAGGCGAAGCGCAGCCAGACCTCGGCGAGCGCGGGCACGCGCGCGGCCAGCGCGCCCCAGGCGTCCTCCAGCGGCGCGCCGGCGCCGATCTCGATCTCGCGCTCGTCCTGGCGGATGCGCGCGAGCTCGCGCACCTCGCCGAGATGGATCAGGTCGCCGAGGTCGCGAAAGCCCTTGTTCGTCCACAGGCCGACGTCGGTCGCGCCGGCGAGCAGGCGCGCCTGCGGACGCGCGGCGCGCAGCGCGGCCAGCGCATCCAGCGTGCGCGGCGCGTCGAAGCGCCGCCGCGCACCGAAGGCCGGGTCGACGGCGGCGTAGGCCAGCGGCGGGTCCGCGGCGAGCCGGCGCAGCGCCGCGACGAGGGGTGCGGCGTCCAGGCGCCTGGCCGGCAGCTCGAACATGCGCTGGCCCGCGTCCAGGATGGGCCGGTAGCCGGTGCAGCGGCAGAGGTTGCCCGCGAGGTCGTCGGCCAGCTCCTGGCGCAAGGGCCGGCTGCCCGCGGCCAAGTGGCGCTCGTAGGTGTTGGACAGCGTCATCGCGATGCCCGGCGTGCAGAAGCCGCACTGCGAGCCGTGGCACTCGACCAGCGCCTGCTGCACCGGGTGCAGCTCGCCGCCGGCGATCGCGCGCAGGTCCTCCACCGTCAGCAGCGCCTTGCCGTCGAGCGTGGGCAGGTAGCGCAGGCAGGCGTTGACCGGCCGCAGCACGAGGCCGCCGACCACCGTCGCGCGCGTCGGCACCGCGGCGGCGTCTCCATCGGCCTCGGCCAGCTCGGCGACGACGACGGTGCAGGCGCCGCAGTCGCCCTCGTTGCAGCCCTCCTTCGTGCCCATCCGGCGCGCGTGCTCGCGCAGCCATTGCAGCACGGTCGTCGTCGGCGCGAGGCCGTCGACCTCGACGACGGCGCCGCGGTGGACGAAGCGGATGGGGCGCAGCGTGCCGCCGGCCGGCGCGGCGGGATCGGCCGGCGGGACGTCGGTGGGCGATGAATCGCTGGTCGGCATGGAGAAACCCTGATGCGCGCGGTGCCCGCTCGAGCGCGCCGAAGGAGGCGGAGAGCCTGCCTGCGGGCGATCCGCCCTAGCATCGTAGGCCAAAGGACAAGCGCCTGCCCGCGGCACGCGAATCGATGCCGTGCGACCCTGCGCCCACGCGAACCGCCCCCACGAACGAACGACCGGACCTCGACATGACGGATGCTCCCGCCCCCGCCGGCCCCCGCGCCGCGCGCGGCAGGCGCCTGGCCTTGCGCGGCGACCTGCTGGACTTCGCCGCCGCGCCGGCCTGGGGCGCCGCCGCGACGGACGCGGTGCGCTTTCGCCCCGACCACTGGCTGCTGATCGAGGACGGCGCCGTCGCCGGCGTGCAGGCGCAGGCGCCCGACGCGGGCTGGGAGCGCGTCGACCACCGCGGCCGCCTCGTCCTGCCGGGCTTCGTCGACGCGCACGTGCACGGGCCGCAGATCGACATGATCGCGAGCTTCGGCGCCGAGCTGCTCGACTGGCTGCAGGCCTACACCTTCCCCGCCGAGCTGCGGCACGGCGAGCCCGCCGAGGCCGTCGCCGGCGCGGAGCGCTTCGCCGACGCACTGCTCGCCCACGGGACGACGGCGGCGGTGGTGATGCCCACGGTGCACCGGGCCTCCGCCGAGGCCCTCTTCGCCGCGGCGCGGGCGCGAGGCATGCGGCTCGTCACCGGCAAGGTGCTGATGGACCGCAACGCGCCGCCGGGGCTGACCGACGACGTCGCGCAGGCCGAGCGCGACTGCCTCGCGCTGATCGAGCGCTGGCACGGCCGCGACCGCCTCGCCTACGCGGTGACGGTGCGCTTCGCGCCGACGAGCACGCCCGCGCAGCTGGCGATGGCCGGCGCGCTCTGCGCCGCCGACCCGACGCTCTACCTGCACACCCACGTGGCGGAGAACCGCGACGAGGTGCGCTGGGTGGGCGAGCTCTTTCCCGAGGCGCGCAGCTACCTCGACGTCTACGCGCGCGCCGGGCTGCTGCACCGGCGCAGCGTGCTCGCGCACGGCATCTGGCTCGACGCCGGGGACCACGCCGCGCTGGCCACCAGCGGCGCGGTGATCGCGCACAGCCCCTCGTCCAACCTCTTCCTCGGCAGCGGCCTCTTCGACTGGCGCGCGCTCGCCAGGCGCGGCGCGGCGGTGGCGATGGCCAGCGACGTCGGCGCCGGCACCAGCCTGTCGATGCAGCGCACGCTGGCCGACGCCTACAAGGTGCAGGCGCTGCGCGGGCAGCGCCTGACGGCCTGGGTCGCGCTGCACGCCGCCACCCGCGGCGCGGCGCAGGCGCTCGGCCTCGAGCGCGAGATCGGCAGCTTCGACGCCGGCTGCAGCGCCGACGTCTGCGTGTGGGACTGGGCCCGCGGCGCGGTGGCCGAGCGCCGCCACGCGCTCGCGCAGGACCTGCACGAGCAGGTCTTCGCCTGGATGATGCTCGCCGACGAGCGCAACCTCGTCTCTGCACGCGTGGCGGGCGCCGAGCGCTTCCGCCGCGGCGAGTTTGCGGTGAGGTAGGGGCGGGGCGCTGCCTGTCGTTCAACGACGCCGAGCGCGATCTTCATGGCTTGACCGTATGGAGCCGCAGCATCAGCGTCATCGGATGGAGCGGCGATACCTGAAAACCGTAATGCTCGTAGAACGCCTTGGCGCGGTCGTGCAGCGCGTGTACCAGCAACGCCCGAACACCGGCGTTTTGCGATACGGCCACAGCCCGATGAACCGCGTCCTGCAGCAGCGCTCCGCCCAGCTTGATGCCCTGGGCGCGATGGTCGACGGCCAGTCTGGCGAGCACCATCACCGGCACCGGGTCCGGCATGTTGCGGCGCACGGCGGTGGTGGCGGCTGGGTGCGATACCGCCCCTGCGGCCATCGCGTAGTAGCCATGGACACGCCGGCCCTGATCGGTGACGACGAAGGTACGGCTCGCGCCGCTCGAGGTGTTCGCCAGTGCCCGGCGCCTGAGCCATTCATCGAGGCTGGCCTCCCCGCAGGCGAATTCGTCCAGGACGTGGGTGGCCGCAAGGGGTTGGGGCGCGCTCAGGGCCAAGCTCATGCCTCGCCCGTGTTCCATGGTGCCTTGACGGCCATCAGGCGTTCAAGCCCGGCGTTGGAGCCGGGAGGTGCGTCCAGCATCGCCGTGAACTGCTTGAACTTGTCGGCGTCCAGGCTGAAAAAGACCTGATCCAGCACCACGGACCGGGCACGGTCGCAGGCCGCTTCGAGCATGAAGTCCGAACGGTTCTTGCCGAGCAGGCTGGCTGCGTGATCGATCAGATCACGCTGCTCGGGCAGCGCCCGCAGATTGATGGCGGCGTCACGCATGAGTCACCTCATTGATTGCATACACGATAGATATACATATCATCGCGAATCGTATAGCTATCGTCAATACGCTGATTCCGATAGCTGACGTTCGGACTGGAACGGCGCTGCGCTAGGCGCGGTGCCACGCAAAGCGATGTGAGCGATGTGAGCGAACCGCTCCGGCCTTAAGCTTGCCGCCTCGCCCCGCCCCTGCAGGATCTGCCGATGCCCCGCTTCGCGGCCAACCTGTCGACGCTCTTCATCGAAGTGCCTTTCCTCGACCGCTTCGCACTCGCGCGCGAGGCGGGGTTCGAGGCGGTCGAAGTCCAGTTTCCCTACGCCTGGCCGGCGGCGCAGATCCACGAGCGTCTGGCGGCGGCGCAACTGCAACTGGTGCTGCACAACCTGCCGGCGGGCGACTGGAGCGCCGGTGAGCGCGGCATCGCCTGCCTGCCCGATCGCCGCGACGACTTCCGCGCGGGCGTGCAGCAAGGAATCGACTACGCGCTGGCGCTGGGCGCGCCGCGGCTCAACGCGCTTGCCGGCGTCACCCCGTCCGGCGCCGACGAGGCCGCGGAGGCCGAGCTGCATGCGACGCTCGTCGACAACCTGCGCTTCGCCGCCGCGGCATGCGCCAAGGCCGGGATCGAACTGCTCGTCGAGGCGATCAACACATACGACGTGCCGGGCTTCCGGCTCAGCCGCAGCGCGCAGGCGCTGGCCTTGATCGACGAGGTCGGCGCGGGCAACCTCCGGCTGCAGTACGACGTGTATCACATGCAGCGCATGGAAGGCGAGCTCGCCGCGACGCTGCAGCGCGCGCTGCCGCGCATCGGCCACGTGCAGATCGCCGACAACCCGGGTCGCCACGAGCCCGGCAGCGGCGAGATCAACTTCCCCTTCCTCTTCGCCTGGCTGGACCGCATCGGCTACGCCGGCTGGGTCGGCTGCGAGTACGTTCCCGCGGCCGGCACGCGCGCGGGCCTGGCATGGCGCGAACGGCTGCCGGCATGACGCCGCCGATGGCCGCGCGCGAACTGCTGCGCCGCATGTTCGAGGCCGCGATCGCCTCGGCGCAGCCGGCGCTGTGCGTCCCGCCGCGGCTGCCTCCGCTCGACGCACTGCGCGGGCGCGTGATCGTCATCGGCGCAGGCAAGGCGTCGGCGGCGATGGCGCAGGCGGTCGAGCAGCAGTGGCGCGGGCGCGGCCTCGAGCGCGTCGAGGGTCTCGTCGTCACGCGCTACGGTTACGGGGCACCCTGCCAACGCATCGAGATCGTCGAAGCCGCGCACCCGGTTCCGGACGCGGCCGGCGAGGCGGCGGCGGCGCGCCTGCTGCAGCGCGTCTCGGGCCTGGAGGCGGATGACTTCGTGCTCTGCCTGATCTCCGGCGGCGGCTCGGCGCTGCTGCCGCTGGCGCTGCCCGGCCTCACGCTCGCGGACAAGCAGGCCGTGAACCGCGCGCTGCTGGCCAGCGGCGCGAGCATCGGCGAGATGAACACCGTGCGCCGCCACCTCTCGGCGATCAAGGGCGGGCGCCTGGCCGCGGCCTGCCACCCGGCGCGCGTGCTCACGCTGCTGATCTCCGACGTGCCGGGCGACCGGCCGATCGACATCGCCTCGGGCCCGACCGTCGGCGACCCGACGCTTTGCGCCGACGCGCTCGCCATCGTGCAGCGCTTGGGCGTCGCGCTGCCCGAAGCGGCGCGCGAGTTGCTGCAAAGCGGACGCGGCGAATCGGTGAAGCCCGACGACCCGCGGCTTGCGCGAGCACAGGTCGAGATCATCGCGGCGCCGCAGCGCGCGCTGGAGGCCGCCGCCGCGGTGGCGCGACAGGCCGGCTACGCCGCACACATCCTCGGCGACGCGATCGAGGGCGAGGCGCGCGAGGTCGGCAAGGTGCTGGCCGGCGTCGCGCGGCAGGTGGCGCGGCACGGCCAGCCCTTCGCCGCGCCCTGCGTGCTGCTCTCGGGCGGCGAGACCACGGTCACGCTGCACGCCGACGCTCGGGATCAGGGCCGGGGCCCGGGCCGCGGCGGGCGCAACGTCGAGACCCTGCTCGCGCAGGCGATCGCGCTCGACGGCCACGCGCGCATCCACGGCCTGGCCGGCGACACCGACGGCGTCGACGGTGTCGAGGAGATCGCGGGCGCCTTCATCGGCCCCGACACGCTGGCGCGTGCGCGAGCGCTGGGCCTGCGCGTGCACGACGAACTCGCCGCGCACAACGGCCACGGCTTCTTCCAACGCCTTGGCGACTCACTCGTCACCGGGCCGACGCGCACGAACGTCAACGACTTCCGCGCGCTGCTCGTCGAGGCGCCATGACGAGCGCATCCACCTCACGAGGAGACCCGACCCGATGGGACATCTGAGCACCCATGTCCTGGACACCGCGCACGGCTGCCCGGCCGCGGGCATGCGGGTGACGCTGCAGCGCGTGCAGCCCGACGGCCGCGCGCAGGCGGTGGTGGCGATCACGCTCGACGCCGACGGCCGCAACGCCGGCGGCGCGCTGCTCGACGCCCAGGCGATGGCGGTGGGCCGCTGGCGGCTCGTGTTCGAGGTCGCCGCCTACTTCCGCGCGCGCGGCGTCGCGCTGCCCGAGCCGCCCTTCATCGACGTCGTCTCGCTGGACTTCGGCATCGCCGACGCCGCCGGCCGCTACCACGTGCCGCTGCTCGTCAGCCCCTACGGCTACAGCACCTACCGCGGATCCTGAGGAGCTCGCCCTTCGCCGCCGCGACGCCGCGCGCAGGCTCGACTAGCCGCGCCCCTCGCGCTCGTGCGCCGGGACGAAGCGTCGCACGATGCTCTCGTGCTCGCCCAGGCGATCGAGGAAGACGCGCACCTTCTGCGGCATGAGGCGGCTGGCCGGCAGCAGGGCGTAGATGTGCAGCGGCTCGCAGCGGTGGTCGGGGAGCAGCCGCTGCAGCCGGCCCTGCTTCAGCGCGGCGGCGCAGAAGGTGCTGGTGATGCGCGCCACGCCCAGGCCCGCAAGCGCGGCCTGCAGCCGCACGTCGGCGCTCGAGCTCGACAGGCGCGGCGCGGGCACCGGCACGCGCTCGACATGGCCCTGCGCATCGGTGAACGGCCACTCGGCGTCACCGGCACCGGCCAGCAGCGGCAGGCGCGCGAGGTCCGCCGGCGTGCGCAGCGGCGCATGGCGCGCCAGCAGCTCCGGCGCGGCAAAGACGTCGCGCGGCAGTGAAAACGCGCGCTTGGCGACGATGGTCGACGGCGGCAGCTCGGACTGCAGCATGGCGAAGGCGATGTCGTAGCGCTGCTCCTGCGGGTTGATCCAGGTGTGCTCGACGTCGATGTTCACGCGCAGCTCGGGGTAGTCGCGCATCATCGCCGTGGCCACCGGCGCCACGTGGTGCGCGCCGAACTCGTAGGGCGAGGCGATGCGCAGCGTGCCGGCGACGACACCGCGCTGCGCGATCGTCTCCTCGTGCATCGCGTGCAGCGCCGCGAACAGCGGACCCACCCCCTGGAAGAGGGCCTCGCCGGCCTCGGTGAGCCGCAGCCGCCGCGTCGTGCGCTCGAGCAGGCGCATCTGCAGCATCTCCTCGAGCCGGATCACCGCCGCGCTGATGCTCGACTTCGGCCGCTCGAGCTCGCGCGCCGCGGCGCTGAAGCCGCCGTGCGCGACGACGCTGCAGAAGAGGTCGTAGTCGTCCCACTGCATGGGGTCATTGTCCACCTGCATGGACAGTTTGTTCAACGCCGGACTCTTTCTCCTCGGCATGCCGCTGCCTATGCTGTGCAGCCACGAGAGCAAGGAACCGTGGCGTGCGGCGTCGCGTCTCCCCCGGGGAGCGCGAAGCCAGAGCGCCAGGACCTGCCAAGGCCAGGACGAGGCGCTTGCCGCCCGCATTCCTCGAGCCAGGAGACAGAGCCGATGCTGAGCTTCCTGCTGCAGGACTTCATCGCGTACGACCCGAAGCTGCGCGTGCGCAAGCCGGTCTTCAAGATGCCGTCCTACGTGTGCGAGATCGTCTGCTACGAGCCCGGGCAGACCACCGCCACGCACCAGCATCCGGACCAGGACGAGATCTGGCTCGTGCTCGAGGGGCGCGGCGAGATCCAGCTCGGCGATGAACATCACCCCGTGGGCCCATCCAACCTGATCTTCATCCCCAGCGGCGTGCGCCACGGCCTCGCGGCCGCGCCCGCGAGCCGCCTCGTGCTGCTCTTCATCAAGACCCCGGGCATCACGGCGCCGCCGCGCGGCCCCGCACCGGCGCCGGCCAGTGGAACCGTCTCGCCGACCTCGGGGCTGGACACGCAGCGCTTCGAGCTCGGCGAGATGATCGAGTTCGATGCCGCCGCGCGCGTGCGCAAGTCCATCTTCAAGGTCTTCCCCTACGTCTGCGAGATCGTCTGCTACGAGCCCGGGCAGGTCGCGGCCACGCACCACCATCCCAAGCAGGACGAGATCTGGCTCATCCTCGAAGGCAAGGGCGAGATCTGGGTCGACGAAGCGCGACTGCCGGTGCAACGCACGAGCCTGGTCTACATCCCTGCCGGCGTGCGCCACGGGTTGGGCGCCACGCTCGACAGCCGCATGGTGCTGCTCTTCATCAAGACGCCCGGCATCGTCGAATCCGCCGCGATGAACCCGCTGGACGCCAGGCGGCTGGGCGGCGGCCCGGACCCGATCCCGGTGGGCACGCAGTTCCTGCTCGAAGTCACCGACGTCCAGGCCGAGGCGCGCGACGTGCTGCAGGTCGAGCTGCGCGCACCCGACGCCAGCGAGCTGCCGGCCTTCGAGCCCGGCGGCCACCTGGCGCTCGATCTGCCCGGCGGCCTGCTGCGCCACTACTCGATCGCCAGCGACTGGCGCGAGCGCGACCGCTACGTCGTCGGCGTCGGCCGCGCGGCGAACAGCCGCGGCGGCTCGGCCTTCATCCACCAGGGCTTGCGCCGCGGCATGCGCCTGGCCGCCAGCCTGCCGAAGAACGGCTTCCCGCTCGTCGCCGACGGCCGGCAGTACCTGTTCCTCGCCGGCGGCATCGGCATCACGCCGATCCTCGCCATGATCCGCTGGTGCCAGGCCCATGGCCGGCCGTGGCAGCTCGTCTACGCCGTGCGCAGTGCGCAGCGCGCCGCTTTCCTCGAGACCCTGCAGGCGCTCGAAGGCGGCAGCATCCACCTGCATGCCGACGATCGCGAGGGCCGCTTCTTCGACCCGCGCCCCTGGCTGGCCGGGGCCCCCGCGGGCGAGCAGGTCTACTGCTGCGGGCCGGCGCCGATGATGGCGGCGGTGCAGCAAGCCGCCGGCCACCGCGACCCGGCGAGCGTGCATTTCGAGTACTTCGCGGCCCCCGGCGAGGAGGCGCGCAAGCCGCGCGCCGAGCACGCCTTCGAGATCGAACTGCGCCGCAGCGGACGCACGCTGGCCGTGCCCGCGCATCGCAGCGTCCTCGACGTGCTGCTGGACAACGAAGTGCCGGTGGTCTGTTCGTGCCGCGAAGGCACGTGCCGCACCTGCGAGACGGCGGTGCTCGAAGGCGCGATCGACCACCGCGACTACTGCCTCACCGCCCAGGAGCAGGCCGCGGGCAACACGATGATGGTCTGCGTCTCGCGCGCCCGCGACGGCCGCCTGGTGCTGGATCGCTGAGGGTCGCCGCCGGACCCCGGACCCCAGCAGGCGCATCCCCATGAGGACGCACGCGCTCCCGGCCCGCAAGGACACCGTGCGCATCGGCGTCATCGACCGCGACCACGCGCCGGTGCTCGTCGTCGACGACGGCGACGAGGTGGAGTTGCAGACCTGGGGCCTGTGGGGCGATGCCGTCACGCCGCAGACGCGCTTCGAGGACATCCAGGCCCTGCGCGAGAAGTACGCCGGCCTCGGCCCGCACAGCATCACCGGGCCGATCGCCGTGCGCGGCGCGGCGCGGCGCCCGGGATGCTGCTGCAGGTCGACATCCTCGAGCTCGAACCCGGGCCCACCGGCTTCAACCTGCTGTCCACCGGCGCGAGAAGCCGCGGCTTGCTCGCCGACGAGTTCACGCAAGGGCAGTTGCGCCACTTCGCGCTCGACGCCGCGCGCATGCGCACCGAGTTCCTGCCCGGTCTCGAGATCCCGCTCTCGCCCTTCCTCGGCATCATGGGCGTGGCGCCGCGGGACGCGGGGCCGCACCCCTCGCCGGTGCCCGGCGACTTCGGCGGCAACATCGACTGCCCGGAACTCGTCGCCGGCACGACGCTCTTCCTGCCCGTGTGGCGCGAGGGCGCGCTCTTCTACGCCGGCGACGCGCACGCCGTGCAGGGCTGCGGCGAAGTCGACCAGACCGCGCTCGAGACCTCGATGAAGCGCGCGCGGCTGCGCCTTGGCCTCCTGCACGAGCGCCGGCTCGAGCGCCCGCACGCGATCACGCGCGAGCACCTGGTGACGATGGGCTTCCACGAAGACCTGCGCGAGGCCGCGAAGCAGGCAGTGAGCGACATGGTGCGCTGGCTCGCGCGCGACCACTGCCTTACGCGCGAGGACGCCTACGTGCTGTGCTCGCTGCAGGCCGACCTGATGGTGACGCAGGCCGTCAACGGCAACAACGGCGTGCACGCCCGCATGGCGCGGTCCCTGCTGGCGTGCCGCCCCCCGCCCTGACCCGAACCGCAAGCGAAGGAGACACACCATGGCCGAGATCGTCTTTGCCGCCGGTGTTCCGCATGCGCCGGGCCTGATCGGGCTGCTGGACGCCGCGCCCGGCGCGATCCAGGACGTCGTGCACACGATGTACGCGGATCTGCGCCGCGAACTGCTCGCCGCCCGGCCCGACGTCCTCGTCGTCTTTGCCAACGATCACCTGGCCAACAGCCGCCCGCGCGCCTGCCCGGACTTCCTCATCGGCCTGGCGCCGGTGCACAGCGGCCCGTTCGAGTGGTACCGGGAGTGGCTGGGCTGCCGCGACTACCGGGTGCCGGGCAACACCGCCGTTGCCGAGGCACTGCAGCGCGGCCTCAACCGCCGCGGCCAGCGCCTGCACGCCGAGCGCGAGAACCTGCGCTTCGACGACAACATTTCCATCCCCTCGCTGCACCTGAGGCTCGACGAGACCGACATCACGCTCGTTCCCGTGCTGCAGAACTGCACCGTGCCGCCGCTGCCGGACACACGCCAGTGCTACGCGCTCGGCCAGTCGCTGCGCGAGGTGATCGAACGCGACCTGCCGCCCGCCCTGCGCGTGGCGCTGCTCGGCTCGGGGGGACTCAGCCACGAGCCCGGCGGCTCGCGCTACTGGTACATCGACAAGGACTTCGACCTCTGGTTCCTCGAGCTGATGGCCTCGGGCGACCACGCCAGGCTGCTCGAGCAGCTCACCCTCGCGCGCATGGAGCAGTCGGGCTCGGGCGGCACGATGGAGCTGCTCTCCTGGGTCGTCGTCGCCGGCGCGATCGGGCCGCGCTACGGCGTGCAGTCCGACTACGCCCTGCACGGCAACTTCAAGTGCGGCATCGGCGCGGTGCGCTGGGACCTCACGCGCGATGTCGACACACCGCGGCCCGTGCGCGAGCCTGCGCCGGTTGCCGCCGAGCCGACCCTGCCCGCACTCTTCGACCCGTCGCTGGCCGGGCACGACCTGGTGCAGGACCTGAAGTGGGACGCGCCGCTGCGCGCGCGCTTCGCCACCCACGAGGCGGAAGTACTCGATCGCTACGCGCTGCGTCCGCTCGAGCGCAAGGCGATCGAGGAGCGCGACTTCCGCGCGCTCTACGACATGGGCTTTCACCCCTACCTCGGCGGCCAGCTCGCACGGCTCATCTACGGCAACAGCGCCGGCAAGGGCGCGACGATCGCCGTGCGCAAGCTCGTGTCGAATCGCTGCGCGGCGCGCAGCTCGAGAACCTCATCGCCGAGGACACCGTCGTCGCCAGGCGCTGAACGTCGCGCGGCGCAGGACCTCGCGCTCCGGTCCTGCTCGCCACGCGAACCCGATCCCGACCCCCGGCGCCCACGACGCCGCCCAACCAAGGAGACACGCATGAAGAAGACTCTCGCACGGCTCTCGGGTGCGGCCATTGCCCTCCTGGCCGGCAGCGCCGCCGCGCAGGTGGTGCTCACCACCTCGCTCTTCCAGCCGCAGACGCACGCCATCGTCAAGGGCGTCACCACCTGGTGCTCGGAAGTCGCCAAGGCCACCGACAGCCGCGTCAGCTGCAGGATGCTGCCCAAGCACGTGAGCTCGCCGCCGGCCACCTTCGACGCCGTGCGCGACGGCCAGGTCGATCTTTCGGTCGGCATCCACGGCTACACGCCGGGGCGCTTCCAGCTGACGCAGATCGCCGAGCTGCCCTTTCTCGGCGAGTCTGCCGAGTCCACGTCGATCGCCTATCAGCGCGTGCACGAGCGCCACCTCGCTGCACTCGACGAGCACAAGGGCCTCAAGGTGCTGGCGGTCTTCACGCACGGGCCGGGCGACATCTACCTGGGCAAGCGCGCCATCGCCAGCCTGGCCGATCTGGACGGGCTGAAGTTCCGCGTCGGCGGCGGCATGGTCAACGAGGTGGCCAAGGCGATGGGCGCCAACGCCATCCTCAAGCCGGTCACCGAGTCCTACGAGCTGATGTCCTCGGGCGTCGTCGACGGCGTCTTCCTGCCGGCGGAGTCGGTCGTCGTGCACCGGCTCGAGCCCTTCGTCAAGCACCGCACGCGCATTCCCGGCGGGCTCTACAACACCAGCTTCGCGTTCGTCATGAACGAGGACGCCTGGAAGCGCATCTCCGCGGCCGACCAGCAGGCGATCGGCAGGCTCTCGGGCGAGCACGCCGCAGGCCTCATCGGCAAGGAATGGGACCTCTCCGACCAGCGCGGCATCGACGCGCTGAACAAGAAGGGCGTGCCCTCGGCGCAAAGCCCCGCCCTGCTCGTCGAGCAGCTCCGCGCCAAGGTGCAGCCACTCGAGCAGAAGTGGGTCGAGGCCGCGAAGCAGCGCGGCCTGGCCGATCCGGCCCGGGCACTGGCCGACTTCCGTGCCGAGATCGCCAGGGCCCAGCGCTGATGCGGCGCGCACCGCCGCGCCGTGGCGCAACGCCGGCGTCGGCCGCACGGAGGCAGCCATGGTCGCCAGGGCAAGGATGCGGAGCCGGCCCATGCAGCACCAACGCCTGATGGCCTGGATCGAGCGCATGTTCGGCTGCATGGTCGCGGCCTGCATGCTGGCGATGACCGGGTTGATGTTCGTCGACGTCGTGGCGCGCAAGCTGCTGAACACCAGCGTTCCCGGCGGCGTCGATCTCATCGAGCTGCTGATGCTGGGCGTGGTCTTCGCCGGCTTGCCGGTGGCCTCGCTCAAGGGCGAGCACATCGTGCTGGACATGCTAAACGCCCTGCTGCCGGCGGCGCTGGCGATCGGCCTTGGCAGGTTCCAGGTCGTGATCGGGGTGCTGCTGTTCGTCGCCGCCGCAGCGCACCTGCTGCTGCTTCTGGCCCCGCAGAGCCGCCACGCGGCCGGGGAGCAAGGATGAGCGCGACGCTGCTGGGCTTCCTCGCGCTGTTCGCGCTGATGCTGCTGCGCGTGCCGCTGGCCTTCGCCATGGGCCTGGTGGGCCTCGTGGGCATGGCGCTGATGCGTTCCTGGCCGGCGGCGCTGGCGTCGACGACGACCGAGGTCCTGGACATCGCCAAGTACACGCTCTCGGTGGTGCCGCTCTTCATCCTGATGGGCAACCTGGTGACGAGGGCCGGCATGTCGCGGGAGCTCTTCCGCGCCTCCTACGCCTTCCTCGGCCACCGCCGCGGCGGGCTCTCGCTGGCCACGCTCGCCTCCTGCGCGGGCTTCGGCGCGATCTGCGGCTCGTCGCTGGCCACCGTGGCCACCATGGCCAAGGTCGCGATGCCGGAGATGCAGCGCTACGGCTATGCCGACTCCTTCGCCGCCGGGACGGTGGCGGCCGGCGGCACCCTGGGCATCCTGATCCCGCCCTCGGTCATCATGGTCATTTACGGCATCATGACCGAGCAGAGCATCGGCGCGCTCTTTGCCGCGGGCCTGCTGCCCGGCCTGCTGGCCATGCTGCTCTACATGGCCGCGGCGACCCTCGTCACCGCAAGGCGCCCCGAACTCGGCCCGCCCGGTGCAGGCATGGACTGGGCGCAGCGCGGGCGGGCCCTGGCGGAGATCTGGGGCGTGCTGCTGCTGTTCGCGATCGTGATCGGCGGCATCTACGGCGGGCTCTTCACCGCCACCGAGGCGGCCGGCGTCGGCGCGATGCGCGGACTGCTCTTCGCCCTGGCGCGGCGCGCACTCACCTGGAAGAGCCTGCTCGAAGTGCTCGGCGAGTCGGGTCGGACCTCGGCGATGCTCTTCACCATCCTGATCGGCGCCTCGATCTTCGCCAACTTCATCAACTACACGACGATGCCCGGCGACCTGCGGCAGTGGATCGAGGGCCTGGGTGTCTCGCCCATGCTCGTCGTCGTCTGCATCTGCCTCATCTACCTCGTCCTCGGCACGGCGATGGAGTCCCTGTCGATGATCCTGCTCACGGTGCCGATCTTCTACCCGCTCATCGTGCATCTGGGCCTGGATCCGATCTGGTTCGGTGTGCTCATCGTCTGCGTGGTCGAGATCGGCATGATCACGCCGCCGGTGGGCATGAACGTGTTCGTGCTCCGCAGCGTGCTGCCCGACGTGCCGACCCACCGGATCTGGCGCGGCGTGGCCCCCTTCATCGTGGCCGACATCGTGCGCATCGGGCTCCTGATCGCCTTCCCGATCGTCTCCGTCTGGCTGCCGCGCACGCTGGGGCTGTAGGCGTCGGCGCGCGGCGTCGGCGGAGCCCTCAGGCCTTGCCGCGCGAAGTCCTGCGCGGCGGCGCCGCGTGCGCGGCGAGGTGTTCATCCAGGTTCTTCAGGATCTCGGATTCGATCGTGCGCGCGAAGGCGCCGAGCAGCAGGCCCAGGCGCGCGTCGAGGTCGAAGTGGTCGGCCGCGACGACCAGCCGGCCCTTGACGCCGCTGCGCGTGAACTCGACGGTGTCGCTGGTCTTGCCCTGCAACAGCGAGCACTCCATGCCGAAGGCCTCTTCGACGTGCTCGGCCCAGGCGAGCGCGACCTTGCGCGCCTTGGCCAGTCCGAGCTGATGTTCACGGTGGATGCGGATGTCGGGCACGGGAGGCTTTCCGGTCGGATCAGGAAGTGGCAAGGAGCGCGGCACGGCGTTCGGCCGCGGGCAAGGCGGCCAGGCGCCGGACCTCGGCGAGGAAGCGGCTCCAGTCGCCGCCCTCGCGCGCGAACAGGCGCTCGAGGGCGGGCACCAGCTCGTCGTAGGCCGCCTGCACGCCGAAGGCCGCGTTGTTGGCGCGCGCCACCTGGGCATCGTAGCCGACGTACCCTTCCCAGCGCCCGCGCTTCATCGCCTCGTATTCGGCGCGCCAGGCGTCCATCAGGGCCGCCTTGCGCACGCGCCGGGTGGCGACGTCCAGCGGTTCGTCGTAGAGCGCCTGCAGTCGCTCGCGCTGGCGCTGCATCAGCGCGCGCCAGTCGGCACGCCGCGCGTCGGCGCGCTCGGCCTGCTGGCGCGCGCCCGGCCGGGCGGCGAGCCACGCGCGGCTGCCCAGGCGCTCGACGGCGGTGGCGAAGCTCTCGTTGAAGCTCGTGTCGTCGGCCGCGTAGGCCGCCTGGTGCGCAAGCTCGTGAAAGACCAGGCGCGCGAGCTCCGCCTCGGGCCAGTCGATGAAGGTGCTGAGCAGCGGGTCGCCGCCCAGCCACTCGGTCCAGCCCAGCGTCGAGTACGCCGGCACGCCGTAGACGAGGACTTCCAGTCCCTGGCCGCGCAGCTCGGTGGCCAGGGCCTGCGCGTCGGCGCGGTCGAAGTAGCCGCGATAGCCGACGCAGCCCATCAGCGGGAAACACCAGGTGCGCAGCACGAGCGAGAACTCGGGCGCCGCGACGACGTTCCACACCGCCGCCGCCCGCGGCAGCTCGGCGTAGCGCGTGTAGCTGCGCGCATCGGGCAGCTTCAGTTCGTCGACCGCGAAGCGGCGCAGCTGCTGCGCCAGCTGCAGCTGCTGGCGCAGCCGCGGCGGGGTGGTCGGCGCGGCAAGCAGCTCCTGCACCGGCTGCGCCCGCGCCAGCAGGTCGAGGTGTCCGTGCACCGCCTGCGCATAGTAGGCCAGGGTCGAGCAGCCGCCGAGCAGGGCCAGCGCCGTCGTCGCCGAGGCCGCGGCCAGCAGGCGCCGCAGCCTCATGCGCGCGTGCCCCCCGGATGCCACCGCCTTGCCGCGCGGCCGCGCCAGGGAAGACTGCAAGACGCCGCGCCCCGCTGCATCGGCGCACTATGGCACAGCGCGCGCACGGCTTGCCACCGCGCCGTAAACTGGCCCGCCCGACCCTTCGTCGCCGACCGTCCCTGCTGCAGGCGCGAGCAACATGAACATGATCGAATCCATCCTCGCCGACGCCGCGGCCATCACCGCCATGCGCCGCGACATCCACGCGCACCCCGAACTGTGCTTCGAGGAAACGCGCACCGCCGACCTGATCGCCAAGGCCCTCACCGACTGGGGCATCCCCATCCACCGGGGCCTTGGCAAGACCGGCGTCGTGGGCATCGTGAAGAACGGCAGCAGCCGCCGCGCCGTCGGCCTGCGCGCCGACATCGATGCGCTGCCGATGAGCGAGCACAACCGCTTCGCCCACCACAGCACCCTTCCCGGCAAGATGCACGCCTGCGGCCACGACGGCCACACCGCGATGCTGCTGGCCGCGGCCAAGCACCTGGCGAAGCACCGCGACTTCGACGGCACCGTCTACCTCGTCTTCCAGCCCGCCGAGGAGGGCGGCGGCGGCGCACGCGAGATGATGAAGGACGGCCTCTTCGAGCGCTTCCCGATGGAGGCGATCTTCGGCATGCACAACTGGCCCGGCATGAAGGCGGGGCAGTTCGCGCTGCGCCCGGGTCCGATGATGGCCGGCTCCAACGAATTCAAGATCACCCTGCACGGCAAGGGCGCGCACGCGGCGATGCCGCACCTGGGCGTGGACCCGGTGCCCGTGGCCTGCCAGCTCGTGCAGGCGCTGCAGACCATCGTCACGCGCAACAAGCGCCCGATCGACACCGCCGTGATCTCGGTGACGATGCTCCACGCCGGCGAGGCGACCAACGTCATCCCCGACAGCTGCACCCTCGAGGGCACCGTTCGCGTCTTCAGCAACGAGGTGCTGGACCTGGTGGAGCAGCGCATGCGCGTGCTCAGCGAGCAGATCTGCGCCGCCTTCGAGATGCGCTGCGAGTTCGAGTTCCGGCGCAACTACCCGCCGACGGTCAACCACGAGGCCGAGACCGCGTTCGCCCGCAAGGCGCTGGCCGAGGTGGTGGGCGCAGAGAACGTGCTCGACTACGAGCCGACGATGGGCTCGGAGGACTTCAGCTATTTCCTGCAGGAAAAGCCCGGCTGCTACTTCGTGATCGGCAACGGCGACGGCACGCACCGCGCACTCGGCCATGGCGAAGGCCCGTGCATGCTGCACAACCCGAACTACGACTTCAACGACGAGTTGATCCCCATCGGCGCCACCGCCTGGGTCCGCCTGGCCGAGCGGTGGCTGGCCACGCCGCGCTGACATCGCTGCGCGATCGCCCGATGAACGACGCCATCGTCGAGGGCTTCGCCCAGAGCTACGGCGAGGCACGCGCCAAGTTCCTCGCCGCGGCGCACGCCGCCGGGATGGAACTGCACGCGCACCGCCACCCGCTGCTGGGCGTGGATGGCGAGGCCCTGGCCATGGACGTCGGCCGCCTGGGCGCCGCCGACGCGCAGGCGCTGCTGCTCGTCAGCAGCGCCTGCCACGGCGTCGAGGGCTTCTGCGGCTCGGGTATCCAGGTCGCGCTGCTGCGCGACGAGGCGTTTCTTGCCGCGGCGCGCCGGGCCGGCGTGGCCCTCCTCTTCGTGCACGGCCTCAATCCCTGGGGCTTCTCGTGGTGGCGGCGCACGACGCAGGAGAACGTCGATCTCAACCGCAACTTCGTCGACTTCCACGCGCCGCTGCCGGTGAACGCGGACTACCTGGAGCTGGCGCACGCCCTCGTGCCCGCGAGCTGGCCGCCACCGCAGGCCGCCGAACAGGTGCTTGCCGGCTTCATCGCCCGCCGCGGCGCGATGGCCTTGCAGAGCGCGGTCAGCCGCGGCCAGCACGATGATGCGCAAGGAATCTTCTACGCGGGCAGCGGCCCCACCTGGAGCCACGCCGCCTGGCGCCACGTGCTGCAGGACCATGGCCGGCGCTGCGCGCGCCTGGCGTTGATCGACCTGCACACCGGCCTTGGGCCCAGCGGCCACGGCGAGCGCATCTTCAACGCGCGCGACGATGCCGCCACGCTGGCCCGTGCGCGCGCCTGGTGGGGCGAAGCGGTGACCTCGATCTACGACGGATCGTCGACCTCGGCGCGCCTGTCGGGCATGGTCTTCGTGGCCATCGCAGAGGAATGCCCGCAGGCCGAGTACACCGGTCTGGCGCTGGAGTACGGCACGCTGCCGCTGTCCGAAGTGATGATGGCGCTGCGCGCCGATCAGTGGCTCGAGAACCACCCCGAGGCGCCGCCCGAGCAGCGCGCGGCGATCAAGCGCGCCACGCGCGACGCGTTCTACACCGACACGCCGGCCTGGAAGCGGCGCGTCGTCGAGCAGGCACGCGAGGCCTCTTTGCAGGCCGTGCAGGGCCTGGCCGCCTGACGGCGGACGCGGCTGCACGCCGGCGATGGATTCGCTGACGCAGATCGCACTCGGCGCCGCGGTCGGTGTCGCCGTGATGCGTCGGCGCACGGCGCTCTGGAAGGCCGCGACCTGGGGCGCGATCGCCGGCACGCTGCCCGATCTGGACGTGTTCATCGACCACGGCGATCCGGTCCTGAACATGGTGCTGCACCGCGCCGAGACGCATGCGCTGTTCTGGCTCACGCTGTTCTCGCTGCCGCTGGCGGCACTGGTGGCGCGGTTGCACGGCGAATGGGGGCAGTGGCGGCGCTGGTGGCTGGCACTGTGGCTGGTGCTCGTCACGCATCCGCTGCTGGACGCGCTCACCGTCTACGGCACGCAGATCGCGCTGCCCTTCAGCAGTCACCCGGTGGCGATCGGCAGCGTGTTCATCCTCGATCCGCTGGTCACGCTGCCCTGGCTCGTCGGCACCGCCTGGACGCTGACGCGGCGCGATGGCCGCCGCCTGCGCGCCAACGACATCGGCGTGCTGCTGGGTTGCGCCTATCTTGCGTGGGGCCTGATTGCGCAGCAGCAGGTGCGCGGCCAGGCGCTGGCCTCGCTGCAGGCGCAGGGCGTGCCCGCCGGGCGCCTGCTGGTCACGCCGGCAGGATTCAGCGTGCTGCTCTGGCGCGTCGTCGCCATCGACGGCGGGCAGTACCTCGAGGGCTACCGCTCGCTGCTCGACGCCGAAGGGCCGATGCGCTTCGAGCGCTTCGAGCGCGGCGCGGCACTCGACGCCGAACTCGCCGCGAACGCCGCGGCCGCGCGCATCCGCGCCTTCAGCCACGGCTTCTACAAGCTGCACGAGGCCGACACGCTCGTGCGCATCACCGATCTGCGCATGGGCGCCGAGCCGAACTACAGCTTCAGCTTCGCGATCGCGCGCCGCGGCAGCGCCGCACAGCCGCTGCCGGTGCCGCTGGCCAGCGGCCGCGCGCCCGACCTGCGGCAATCGCTGCCCTGGTTCTGGCAGCGATTGCAGGGGCGGCCCCTGCCACCGCCGCGCTGATTCGCCCCTGCTTCCCGCGGCGAAATACCTCGGGAATACCCCATCCACCTTGTTCGGAGGGTGCGCCGGAAAACCCGATCCAGATCAAATTCGAAACCGGCATCGCTTTACCATAATGCGCGCGCCGTCCTCTTGGCGACAGCGACGGTGGGGGCCGACCCTCGAGACGCAGACTGGGTGCAGGCACCCCGCCTGTACTGCTTTACACCCCATCACAGGAGACATGTCCATGAATGTTGCTCAATCCGTCAAGCGCGCCGTCGGCACCGGCAGCGCCGCGCTCGCGCTGGCCCTCGCCGCGGCGGGCGTCCAGGCCCAGGAGCCGATCCGCATCGGCGCCTTCCTGGCCGTCACCGGCCCGGCCTCCTTCCTCGGCGACCCCGAGCAGAAGACGCTCGAGATGCTGGTCGACCAGACGAACGCTGCCGGCGGCGTGCTCGGCCGCAAGCTGCAACTCATCTCCTACGACTCCGCCGGTGACGCCGAGAAGGCGCGCACCTTCACCAAGCGCCTGATCGAGCAGGACAAGGTCGACATCATCATCGGCGGCTCCGCCACCGGCCCGACCATGGCCGCGGTGCCGCTGGTCGAGCAGGCGGGCGTACCCTTCATCTCGCTGGCCGGCGCAGTGGTCATCATCGAGCCGGTGAAGAAGTGGGTCTTCAAGACGCCGCACACCGACCGCATGGCCTGCCAGAAGGTGTTCGTCGACATGAAGGCGCGCGGCTTCACCAAGGCCGCGCTCATCTCCGGCAGCGGCGGCTTCGACAAGTCGATGCGCGCCGAGTGCCTGAAGGTCGCGCCCACCGACGGCATCCAGATCGTCGCCGACGAGACCTACGGCGCCGCCGACACCGACATGACCGCGCAGCTCACGAAGATCAAGGGCAGCGGCGCGCAGGCGGTGCTCAACCCCGGCTTCGGCCAGGGCCCGGCGATCGTCACGCGCAACTACCGGCAGCTGGGCCTTGCACAGCCGCTCTACCAGTCGCACGGCGTCGCGTCCAAGGAGTACATCAAGCTCAGCGGTGACGCCGCCGAAGGCGTGCGTCTGCCCGCGGCCGCGCTGCTGGTGGCCGACATCCTGCCTGCCACCGACGTGCAGAAGGCCGTCGTCACCAAGTACACGCAGGACTACATGGCGCGCTACAAGTCCGACGTCTCGACCTTCGGCGGCCACGCCTACGACGGCTTCATGATCGCCATCAACGCGATGAAGGCCGCCAACAGCAGCGACCGCGCCAAGGTGCGTGACGCCATCGAGGCCACCAAGGGCTACGTGGGTACGGGCGGCGTCGTCAACATGTCGCCCACCGACCACATGGGTCTGGACCTCTCGGCCTTCCGCATGCTCGAGGTTCGCAACGGCATCTGGACGCTGGTGAAGTAATTCCCGCGTCGCCGGGACCCCAGGCTCCCCTGTCCTTTTCCGCTGCTTGAACGAGGTTCCGACATGGGTGGTGCCTGGCTCCAGTTCGTTGCCGCCGGCCTGACGGCCGGCGCCATCTACGCGCTCGTCGCGCTCGGCTTCTCGATCATCTACAACACCTGCCACGCGATCAACTTCGCGCAGGGCGAGTTCGTGATGGTCGGCGGCATGAGCGCGGTGAGCTTCGTCGCGATGGGCCTGCCGCTCGTCGTCGCGGTGCCACTGGCGGTGGCCGCGGCGATGATCGTCGGCCTGCTCGTCGAGCGTCTGGCGATCGAGCCTGCACACGGCAACGACGTCGTCACGCTGATCATCGTGACCATCGGCGTCTCGCTCTTCCTGCGCGGCCTGGCGCAGGTCGTGTGGGGCAAGGGCATCCACGCGCTGCCGGCCTTCAGCGGCGCGGACGCCATCACCTTCTTCGGCGCCACCATCGTGCCGCAGAGCCTGTGGGTGATCGGCGGCACGGTGGTGGCGGTGGTGGCGCTGGGCCTCTTCTTCAATCGCACGCTGTTCGGCAAGGCGATGCAGGCCACGGCGCAGAACACGCTGGCCGCGCGCCTCATGGGCATCGACACGCGCGTCATCATGCGCGTGAGCTTCGCGCTGGCCGCGCTGCTCGGCGCGCTCGGCGGCGTGCTGACCGCGCCGATCACGCTCACCTCGGCCGAGATCGGCGTCATGCTCGGCCTCAAGGGCTTTGCCGCGGCCATGCTCGGCGGCCTGGGCAGCTTCGCCGGCGCCGTCGCCGGCGGCCTGCTGCTGGGCCTGATCGAGGCGCTCGGCGCCGGTTTCCTCTCCTCGGCCTACAAGGATGTCATCGCCTTCGTGATGATCCTCGTGGTGCTGTTCTTCCTGCCCACCGGGCTAGTCGGAGCGCGCAGTGGCGACCGGGTCTGATTACACATCTGCCGGCCGCACGCCGGCCGCGCCGCGGATCGCCGCCGGCGCCTCGCGCGCAGCCCGCACGCGCGCGCTGGCGCTGCTGGCGGCCGTGCTCGTCGTCGTGCCCTTCCTGTTCCCGAACAGCTACTTCTACGAGGTGGCTGTGCTGGTGCTGATGAACGCCGTCGTGTGCCTGGGGCTGAACCTGCTGATCGGCTACGCCGGCCAGATCAGCCTCGGACACGCCGCCTTCTTCGCGCTGGGCGGCTATGGCAGCGCCATCCTCGCCGCCAACTACGGCTGGCCGACCTGGCTGTCGCTGCCGGTGACGGTGGCCGCCATCGGCGTCCTCGCCGCCGTCGTCGGCAAGCCCACGCTGCGCTTCAAGGGTCACTACCTGGCGATGGCCACGCTCGGCCTGGGCGTCATCGTCAATCTCGTGTTGACCAACGAGGACCGCCTCACCGGCGGCCCCGACGGCATGAGCGTACCGCCGCTGATGATCGCCGGCCTCACGCTCTCCGGCGAGAAGCTCTGGTACGGCATTGCCGCCGCCGTGCTCTGGGCCTCGGTCTGGCTGGCCACCAACCTGATCGACTCGCCCGTGGGACGCGCGCTGCGCGCGGTGCACGGCTCCGAGGTTGCGGGCCAGACGGTGGGCATCGTGATCGAGCGCTGGAAGCTCGCCGTGTTCGTCATCTCGGCGCTGCTGGCGGCTCTCTCGGGTGCACTCATGGCGCACTACTCGGGCTTCATCACGCCGGCCAAGTCCAGCTTCCTGCACTCGGTCGAGCTGGTCATCATGGTCGTCTTCGGCGGCATGGCCTCGATCTGGGGAGCCATCGTCGGCGCCGCCATCCTCACCCTGCTGCCGCAGTTGCTGACCGTGTTCAAGGACTACGAGACCATGGTCTTCGGTGGTGTGCTGATCGCCACCATGATCTTCTTCCCGCGCGGCGTCGTGCCGACGCTGGCGCGGCTGTGGTCGCGTCGTTCCGCCTCGGGGTCCAAAGCGCCATGAGCCTTCTCTCCGTCCGTGATCTCGCCAAGCGCTTCGGCGGCGTGCGCGTGCTCGAAGGCATCGGCTTCGACGTCGAGCCCGGCCAGATCTACTCGATCATCGGCCCCAACGGCGCCGGCAAGACGACGCTGCTGAACATCCTGACCGGCATCTACCGTCCGGATACCGGCTCCATCCGTTTCGACGGCACCGACCTCACCGGCCAGCCGACGCACCGCTTCGCGGCCACCGGGCTGGCGCGCACCTTCCAGAACCTGCAGATCTTCTTCAACATGAGCGCGCTGGACAACGTGATGACCGGCCGCCACCTGCGCCAGCGCTGCGCGCTGCTGCCCTCGCTGTTCCGCACGCCGGGGATGGCGCGGGACGAAGGGCGCTGCCGCGAGGACTCGGTCGCGTTGATGGAGCGCGTGGGCCTGGCCGCCTACGTCGATTCGGCCTCGGACACGCTGCCCTACGGCGCGCTGAAGCGGCTGGAGATCGCGCGCGCCCTCGCCACCGAGCCCAAGATGCTGCTGCTGGATGAGCCGGCCGCGGGCCTGAACCACACCGAGGCGCGCGAGATCGACACCGTCGTGCGACGCCTGGCCGCCGAGGGCACCGCGGTCGTGCTCGTCGAGCACAACATGCACCTGGTGATGGAGGTGAGCGACCGCGTGCTCGTGCTCGACCACGGCGAAGTGCTCGCCGAAGGCACGCCCGCCGAGGTCAGCCGCGACAGCCGGGTGATCGAGGCCTACCTCGGTGCCGAAGCCGCCGCGGTGGCCGGTGGCGCCACCAACGTCGCCGGCGCGGCAAAGCAGGCAGTCCAATGACCGCGTCCATCCTCGAAGTCCAGGGCCTGGACAGCCGCTACGGCCGCGTGCCGGCGCTCAGCGAGGTCAGCCTCGAAGTGCGGCCCGGCGAGCTCGTGGCCATCGTCGGCGCCAACGGCGCCGGCAAGACGACGCTGATGCGTTCGATCTCGGGCGTGCAGCCGGCGAGCACCCGCGCGCTGCGTTTCGACGGCCAGGACATCGCCCGCGCCACGGCGCGCAAGCGCGTGCAGCTGGGCATCGTGCAGGTGCCCGAAGGGCGCCAGCTTTTCCCCGCGCTCAGCGTCGAGGACAACCTGCTGCTGGGCACCTTCGCGCGCGGCTCGCGACAGCGGCTGGACGAGATCTGCGCGATGTTCCCGATCCTCGTGGAGAAGCGCCACGACCCGGCAGGCACGCTCTCCGGCGGTCAGCAGCAGATGCTGGCCCTTGGCCGTGCGCTGATGTCACAGCCCAAGCTGCTGCTGCTGGACGAACCCAGCATGGGCCTGGCGCCGCGGCTCGTGGCGGAGGTGTTCCAGCACGTGGCTGCGCTGAAGGCGCGCGGCACGACGATCGTGCTTGCCGACCAGAACGCGCGCGCGGCGCTGGCGATCGCCGATCGCGGTTACGTGATGGAGACCGGCCGCATCATCTTCGGCGGCCCGGCCGGCGAACTGCTGCACGACGAGAAGGTGCGCCACGCCTATCTGGGGATGTAGTCCCCGCTGCGACGGCTTGCCGGCGACGACCGCGCGCCGGACTCGCTGCCCTAGCGCGCGTGCGGCCGCAGGCGTTGCAGCAACCCGGCGGTCGAGCCATCCAGCCCTGCGGTGTCGCCGCAGGCCAGGCGCGGCAGCAGGCCCGTGCACAAGGCCTTGCCGAGCTCCACGCCCCACTGGTCGAAACTGTCCAGGCCCCAGATCGCGCCGCTGGTGAAGACGCGGTGCTCGTAGAGCGCGATCAGCGCGCCCAGCGCGCGCGGCGTCAGCTCGTCCAGCACCAGCGTCGTGCTCGGCCGGTTGCCCGGGAAGCTGCGGTGGCTGGCGAGCACCGCGCGATCGAGCTTCGGCGACGCCGTGGCGACCCGCTCCGCCGCCGCGACCTCGGCCGACTTGCCGAGCATCAGCGCCTGCGACTGCGCCAGCGCGTTGGCCAGCAGCTTGGCGTGCAGCTCGGCATGCGCGTGCGCCGGCCGGCGCACGAGGATGAACTCCACCGGCACCACCTCGCTGCCCTGGTGCAGCATCTGGAAGAACGCATGCTGGCCGTTGGTGCCCGGCTCACCCCACAGCACCGGGCTCGTGGCCAGCGCCAGCGGCCGGCCCTCGCGGTCCACGCGCTTGCCGTTGCTCTCCATCTCGAGCTGCTGCAGGTAGGCCGGCAGCCGCGCCAGCCCCTGGTGGTAGGGCGCGATGCAGCGCGAGCCGAAGCCGTGGAAATTGCGGTACCAGACGTCGAGCAGCCCCAGGCGCAGCGGCAGGTTGGCCGCAGGCGGCGCTGCGGCGAAATGCCGGTCCATCGCGTGCGCGCCGGCCAGCAGCTGGCGAAAGTTCGCCGCGCCGATGGCCAGGGCGATCGGCAGGCCGATCGCGCTCCACAGCGAGAAGCGGCCGCCCACCCAGTCCCAGAAGCCGAAGGTGGTGGTGATGCCGAACGCGGCGGCGGCCGGCACGTTGCTCGTCGCGGCGACGAAGTGGAGCGCCACGTCGCGGCCGCCCTGCGCCGTGAACCAGGCCCGCGCGACCTCGGCGTTGGCCATCGTCTCCTGCGTCGTGAAAGTCTTGCTGGCGACGATGAACAGCGTGCGCCGGGCGTCCAGCCCGCGCAGCAGCGACGCGATCGCATGACCGTCGACGTTGCTGACGAAGTGCAGCCGCAAGCCGCGCTGCGCGAAGGCGTCGAGCGCGGGTACGACCATCGCCGGCCCCAGGTCGCTGCCGCCGATGCCGAGGTTGACGACGTCGCTGAACTCGCCCGCGGCGGCCTGCGCCCGCACGCCTTCGGCGTAGGCGAGCATCGCGTCCAGCTCGCCGTGCACCTCGTCGCCGAACGGCGCCGCGCCCCGCGGCGCGCGCAGCGCCGTGTGCAGCACGGCGCGGCCTTCGGTGGTGTTGATCGCCTTGCCCGCGAACATGGCGTCGCGCCAAGCCGGCACGCCGCACTGCGCGGCCAGCTCCAGCAGCAGCGCCTGGCCGCGCGCGTCGAGCAGGTTCTTCGACAGGTCGGCGAAGACCTCGGGCGCCTGCTGCGAGAAGGTCGCGAAGCGCGCCGCGTCCTGCGCGAAGGCGCGGCGCAGGTCGAAGTGCCGCCCCGATGCGTCGAAGTGCGCCTGCAGCGCGCTCCAGGCGGCGGTCTGCTCGCAGCGTACCGTCTTCATGCGCGCGTCTGCTCGATCAGGGCATCGAGCCTGGCGGCGTCGAGCGCGAAGGCGCGGATGCCCTCGGCCAGCTTCTCGGTCGCCATCGCGTCCTCGTTGAGCGCGAAGCGAAAGCTGCGCTCGTCGTGGTGCACCGCCGGCGGCGCGGAGCGGCGCGCGGCCTCGACGTCCAGCCGCCGCGGCACCGGCGCGCTTGCCGCCTGCAGCTGCGCCATCAGCTCCGGGCTGATCGTCAGCAGGTCGCAGCCGGCCAGCGCGAGGATCTGCCCGGTGTTGCGAAAGCTCGCCCCCATCACCTCGGTGGCCACTTCGTGGGCCTTGTAGTACTCCCAGATCGCGCGCACCGACTGCACGCCGGGGTCGTTCGCGCCGGCCCGTGCCGCCTCGTCCCAGGTGCTGCCCTCGCGCTTCCTGTGCCAGTCGTAAATGCGGCCGACGAAGGGGCTGATGAGGGTCACGCCGGCATCGCCGCAGGCCACCGCCTGGCAGAACGCGAACAGCAGCGTGAGGTTGCAGTGGATGCCCGCGCGCTCGAGCTGCGCGGCAGCACCGATGCCCTCCCAGGTCGCGGCGATCTTGATCAGCACGCGCGCGCGGTCGACGCCCGCGGCCTCGTAGAGCGCGATCAGGCCTCGCGCGCGTGCGACGGTGGCCTCGGCGTCGAACGACAGGCGTGCATCGACCTCGGTGCTGACGCGGCCGGGAACGATCTTCAGGATCTCCTGCCCGAAGCGCACCAGCACGCGGTCGACGATCGCCGGCAGCGCCAGCCGCGCGTTCGCCGCCACCACTTCGCGCAGCAGGGGCGCGTACTCGGGCTGCTGCACGGCCTTGAGGATGAGCGAGGGATTGGTCGTGGCGTCGCGCGGCGCGAAGGCCGCGAGCTCGCGGAAGTTGCCGGTGTCGGCGACGACGATGGTGTGCTGCCTGAGCTGTTCGAGCTGGTTCATGGCTTGCGCGGGTCCGGTGCAGCCGCCATTAGAACCCGGACGGACCCGGACCCCGGACCCCGGACCCGGATGCGGCTGCGGACGCGCCGCCGCGGCTATGCTGCGCGCCCATGTACGCGGCATTCTTCGGCCTGCAGCAGGAGGCGTTCTCGATCGCGCCCGATCCGCGCTTCCTGCACCTGAGCGAGGGTCACCGCGAGGCGCTGGCGCACCTGCTCTACGGCCTGCAGGGCGGCGGCGGCTTCGTGCTGCTGACCGGCGGTGTGGGCACCGGCAAGACGACCGTCTGCCGCTGCTTCCTCGAGCAGGTGCCCGCGGGCTGTCGCGTCGCCTACGTCTACAACCCGATGCTGACGCCGCTGGAGCTGCTGCAGACGGTGTGCGAGGAGTTCGGCATCGAGGTCGGCGGCGCGGCCGGAGCGCCGCCGCCGACGAGCACCAAGGCCTGCATCGATGCGCTCAACCGCTTCCTGCTCGACGCGCATGGGCGCGCCGAGCAATGCCTGCTCGTCGTCGACGAGGCGCAGGGGCTCGCGCCCGAGTTGCTCGAGCTGCTGCGCCTGCTCACCAACCTCGAGACCGCGGAGCGCAAGCTGCTGCAGATCGTGCTCATCGGCCAGCCCGAGCTGCGGGCGCTGCTCGGACGCCCCGATCTCGAGCAGCTGGCGCAGCGCATCGTCGCGCGCGTGCACCTGGAGCCGCTCTGCGCCGCGCAGACCGCCGACTACGTGCGCCACCGCCTGGCCGTCGCCGGCCTGCAGGGGCCGCTGCCGTTCGACGACCGCGCGCTGCAGGCCATCCACCGGCGCAGCGGCGGCGTGCCGCGCCGCATCAACCTGCTGTGCCAGCGCGCGCTGCTCGGTGCCTATGGCCGCGGCCTGCACAGGGTCGAAGCGACCACCGTGCGGCAGGCCGCACGCGAGGTCTTCGATGCCCAGGCCGGCGCGCTCCGCCGGCGGCCGCTGCTCGTCGCGTCGATCGTCGCCCTGGCGCTTGCGGGCGCGGGTGCGGCGTGGTGGGTCTGGCCCGAAGCCGGCGGGGCAGCGGCACCCACCGCGGCCAACGCGCCCGCAGCGGAGGGTGCCGCGAGCACTGCGGCCGGCGCAGCGTCCGGACCCACGACGGTGCGCGTCCTGGCTTCCGGGGAAGCCCCCGCGCCCCTGGCCGACGAGGGCGCCGCCAGTGCGGCCCTGGCCACGGCCTGGGGGCTGCAGGGCCAGGGTGAGCACGATCCCTGCCGCCGCGCGCGCACGCACGGCCTGGCCTGCTGGGAGGGCAGCGTCGACCTCGGTCTGCTGCGGCGGCTGGACCGGCCCCTGCTGCTCGTGCTGCAGGGCGGCGACCTCGTGCTGCTGCGCGCGCTGGGCGCCGACATCGCCGTCGTCGAAGGGGCCGAGGGCGCACAGCAGCTGCCGCTGGCGAGCCTGGAGTCGCACTGGAGCGGCAAGGTGCTGGCGTGGTGGCGCCCGCCGCCCGGCGACGAGCGCGAATGGATCCTCGCGCGGCTGCTCGCCCTGCAGGGGCCGGAGACCGCGGTCGGCGCGCGCGCGCCGCAGGACGAGGCCCTGAGGCGACGCGTCTTCGCCTTCCAGCTCGGCCAGGGCCTGCCGCTGGACGGCCTGGCCGGCCCGCTGACGCTGATGCAACTCAACCGCGCCAGTGGCGTGGCCGAACCGCGCCTGCAGCCGCCTGCCTGATGTCCTACATCCTCGACGCCTTGCGCCGCGCCGACGCGCAGCGCCGACAGGGCCGGCCCCCCGGCCTGCAGCAGGTCGCCGCGGCACCGGAGCAAGCGCCGGGCGCGGCACGATCGCGCCGCACGCGACCCTGGGCCTCAGGACTCGCGGGCTCGGTCCTGCTCGTGGCGGCCGCACTCGTGCTGGGCTGGTGGTGGGGCCGCAAGGACCCGCGCGCGCCCGCCCCGGCCCGGCCACAGCCTGCAGCGTCGGCGCCGATGGCCGCGCCCGCCCCAAGCAGCCCGCTGGCGCCAGCGCCGGCCCCGGCGCAGGCTCGCGCGCGGACTCCCACGCGGGCGCCAGCGCCAAGGCCCCGCGTCGCGGCACCGACCCGCACGAGGTCGTCCGCGACTGCGGCCACAGCGGCCAGCCTGGCCACGGCCGGGCACGGCAGCGCATCGTCGGCTGTCGCCGGCCCGGCGCGAGCCGCCTCGGCCGCGCAGGCCGCAAAGGACGAGCGGCCGCTGCCGGCCGCCGTCCTGCCCGAGCCGCTGCGCAGCCGCGTCGCCGCGCTCGTCTTCGGCGGCGCGGTGCAGTCGCAGGAGCGCCGCCAGAGTTTCGTGCTCATGGCCGGCCGGATCGTGCGCGAGGGCGAAGCCCTGGCGCCGGGCATCGTGCTGGAACGCATCGGCGCGCGCAGCCTGCTCCTGCGCGTCGATGGCCAGGCGGTGGATCTACCTCTTTGAGCCGGGAACCGGTCGCCGCTGCACCGCGGCCTTCTGCGCCCGCGCCTGCTGCACCCGCCGCCGCCGCCGCCCGGCCGGGGTGAGCATGCCCTCCAGGTACAGGCGCAGGCCGTCGTCGATGTAGTCGGCAAGCGTCACCCGACCGGCGAAGTGCCAGTGCTTGAGCGCCCAGCCATGCGCCAGCAGCACGAGGCGGAAGGTGAGCAGCTCGACGTTCGTCGGCTCGACCAGGCCGGCGGCGATGCAGACTTCGATGGGCTCGGCGACCAGGCGGTTCGTCTCGAGCTCCAGGCGCTGGATGGCGCGGCGCAGCTCCGGACGCAGCGAGGCGCTCTCGCGGTAGCCGACCACGGTGGCGCCGACGTTCAGGTCCACCGCCTCGCAGTAGGCGCGCACCGCGGTGCACAGGCGCTGCAGCGGATCGGCGGTGCCCAGCAGCCGCTCGGGAATGTGGCGCTGGTAGGTCTCGAAGATGTGCAGGTAGACGAGGAAGAGCACATCCTCCTTGTCCTTCACGTAGGAGTAGATCAGCCCGGCGCTGAAGCCGGCGCTGTCGGCGATGTCCTTGATCGTCGTGCCGTGGTAGCCCGCGCGTGCGAAGCAGGCGACCGCCGCCTGCACGATCTGCTCGCGCCGCCATTCGACACGGTCGCTGTCCTCGATGCGACTTTCGATCACGATCGCCGCCGGCGCGGCGGCCCTGCCGCCCCTTGCGCCCTTGCCATTGCCGCTGCCCTCGACGGTCTTGGCGGCCTTGGCGATCCCGACCGTCTTGCCGGCACGGCCGGCCGAAGCCGCGCCCGGACGCCGTCGTCCCGAGCCGCCTGAATGAACCGTCATTTGCTCGCCATCCTCGTCGCCGATTCTGTCCCATCGCCGATCGGCTCGGCGGCACGGGCCGGGAAGTCGCGCATCGGGCGCTCAGCCGGTGGCGCCGCGATCGTGGCGCTCCAGCAGCTCGCGCAGGATGACGAGGTGCTGGATGTCGTTCGTGCCCTCGTAGATGCGGCACACGCGCGCGTCGCGGTAGAGGCGCTCGACGCCATGATCGACCAGGTAGCCGTAGCCGCCGAGCACCTGCATGGCCTCGGAGCACACCCACTCGGCCGCTTCCGAGGCCACCAGCTTGGCCATGCAGGCTTCCATCAGGCAGGGCTGGCCATGGTCGCGCAGCTGCGCCGCGTGCAGCACGAGCTGGCGCGCGCTCTCCACCCGCGTGGCCATCGCCGCGAGGCGAAAGCCCACCGCCTGATGCTCGACGATGGCCTTGCCGAAGACGACGCGCTCGCGCGCGTAGGCCAGCGCCTTGTCCAGCGCCGCGCGCGCGATGCCCACCGCCTGCGCGGCGATGCCGATGCGCCCGCCCTCGAGGTTGGCCAGCGCGATGCGCAGTCCCTGCCCCTCCTCGCCCAGGCGCAGCGTGGCCGGCACGCGCATGGCCTCGAAATGGATCTGGCAGGTGTCGGAGGCATGCTGGCCGAGCTTGCGCTCGACGCGCCCGACGACATAGCCCGGCGTCGAGGTCGGCACGAGGAAGGCGCTGATGCCGCGGCGGCCGCCATCGGGATCGGTGCGCGCGAAGACGAGGGCGATCTCGGCCTGGCTGCCGCTGGTGATGAACTGCTTGCTGCCGTCGATGACGTAGTCGTCGCCGTCACGGCGCGCGCGCGTCGTCAGGGCCCCGGCGTCGGAGCCGCCATGCGCCTCGGTCAGGCAGAAGGCCGAGAGCAGCTCACCGCGCGCCATCGGGCGCAGGAAGCGCTGTTTCTGCTCGGGAGTGCCGAACTGCTGGATCGGCATGCAACCGACCGAGTTGTGCCCGCTCATCACCGTCGCGCACGAAGCGTCGCCCGCGGCGATCTCCTCGAGCGCGAGCGCGAGCGACACCGAATCCGCGCCGGCGCCGCCCCATTCCTCGGGCACGGTGACGCCCAGCAAGCCGAGCGCGCCCATGCGGCGCAGCGCCTCGCGCGGGAAGGTGGCGCTCTCGTCCCACGCCGCCGCATGGGGTGCGAGCTGCTCGCGCGCGAAACTGCGCGCGGCACGCCGGATCATGGCCTGCGCTTCGGTGAGGATCATCGGCTGCTGCTGCGGCGCCCGCCGCAGCAGCGCGCATCTTCGTTCGTGAATTGAACGGCCATTCAATCACGTCGGCATCGGCGCTGTCAATCCGCAGCACTGCGCGCTTCGCGTCGGCCCGGCGTCCGCGCCGACAGCGCGCATGCCGCGGTCGCCGGCCGCGGCGGCGGCGCCAAAGCAGGTCAGAATCCGGCGTCATGGCCTTCCATCCACCGACACCGCGTCCGCTCGTCACGCTGGCCGCAAGGGTCGCCCTGGTGACGCTGGCGACGCTGGCCGCCGCGACGGCCTCGCCCGCCCGCGCCGAGACGCTGCTCGTGGGCCCGTCCGCGCCCTCGATGACGCTGCAGCAGGCGTTGGCGAAGGCGGTCGACGGCGACATCATCGCGCTCATGCCCGGCACCTACGAAGGCCAGCAGGGCGTCGTGACGCAGCAGCGGCTGCTGATCCGCGCCCTGGCCGAGCGTCCGGTGCTGCGGGCCAAGGGACCGCTGGCCGAGCGCAAGGCCATCCTCGTCGTGCGCGGCGGCGATGTGACGGTGGAGAACCTCGAGTTCCGCGGCGCGCGCGCCGCGGACGCCAACGGCGCCGGCATCCGCCACGAGAGTGGCAGGCTCACGGTGCGCGAGAGCCTCTTCGCCGACAACGAGGTCGGCATCCTGAGCAGCAACGACGAAAACGCCGAGCTCGTCGTCGAGGACAGCGAGTTCGGTCTCGCGCCCCGCATCGAGGGCGGCCTGCACCACCTGCTCTACGTCGGGCGCATCGGCCGCTTCACGCTGCGCGGCAGCCGCTTCTACAGCGGCTTCGAGGGGCACCTGGTGAAAAGCCGCGCGCGCGAGAACCGCATCCTCTACAACCTGATCTACGACGGCAACGAGGGCCAGGCGTCCTACGAGATCGACCTGCCCAACGGCGGCCTGGCCTGGGTCGTCGGCAACGTCCTCGGCCAGGGCGCCAAGGGCCAGAACCCGGTGATGGTCGCCTTCGGCGCCGAGGGCAAGGCATGGCCCACGAGTGGCCTGTACCTCGCGCACAACACCATGGTGGGCAACCCCTGGCCGCCGTCCTGGTTCGTGCGCGTCTTCAAGGACCGGCTGCCCGCGGCCACCGAGGTCAAGCTGATCAACAACGTGACGCTGGGCCTGGGGCTGCTCAGCCCCTTCACCGAGGGCGAGTTTCGCGGCAACGTGTCGGCGCTGCGCCGCCGCGCGGTCAACAGCATCTACACCCTGGACTTCGGCCTGACCGAAGCCTCCGGCTGGCGCGGCAGCGTTCAACCCGCGGGCCAGGGCGGCGGTCAGTCGCTGCAGCCCACGGCGCAGTTCAAGCTGCCGCGCGGCACGCAGCCGATCACGCCGCCCAAGGCCTGGTCGCCGGGCGCGATGCAGTAGCCCACCGCGCCCGGCGCCCGCAGCCGTGGTGCCTGCCGACCCGCATGTCCTCATGAAGCGTCGCCGCCTGCTCGCGCTGCCGCTGCTGCTGTCCGGAGCGGCGCTGCGGCCGGCCCGGGCCCAGGCGCGTACGCTGCGCGTGCGACGGGGCGACAGCCTGCCCGAGGTGCTGGCCCGGGCGCGTGATGGCGACACGGTCGAGCTCGACCCCGGCGCGCATCACGGACAGACCGCCGTGATCACGCAGCACGGGCTGAGGCTGCGCGCCGCGGCGGGCCGCGCGGTGCTGCACGCCGACGGCGCACACGCCGAGGGCAAGGCGCTGCTGGTCGTGCGCGCAAGCGCGGTGCGGATCGAAGGCCTCGAGTTGCGCGGCGCACGCGTTCCCGCGGGCAACGGCGCGGGCATCCGCTTCGAGCGCGGCGAGCTGGCGCTGCGCGACTGCGCCTTCTTCGACAACGAGATGGGCCTGCTGACCGCCAATCGCGACGACGCCCGCCTGGACATCGAGGCCTGCAGCTTCGGGCAGGCGCCGCGGCACGAGGGCATGCTGCACCACCTGCTCTACGTCGGTCGCATCGCCCAACTGAGCGTGCGCCACAGCGACTTCTCGGGCGGCTGGCGCGGCCACCTGCTGAAGTCGCGCGCAGCGGTCAGCGAGATCCTCTGCAACCGCCTGGTCGACGGCGAGGACGGCGAGGCCTCCTACGAGATCGACCTGCCCAACGGCGGCCTGGCCTGCGTGCGCGGCAACCTGCTCGGCAAGAGCGCGCGGGCGCAGAACCTCGCGCTCGTGGCCTACGGTGCCGAAGGGAACGCGCATCCGCAGAGCCGGCTGCGCTTCGAAGGCAATCACGCCTTCAGCGACAACGCGCAGCCGGTCTTCTTCGTGCGTCACTGGCCCGAGCGCCTGCCCGGCGACGCCACGCTGCGCTTGCGCGACAACCTCTTCGCCGGGGCGGCGCAGCCCGGCAGCTGGGGCCGGCCCGAGGACGGCAATCGCCTGTTGCCCGACGAGGCGCGGGAACAGGTCTTGCGCGAACAGGCCTTGCAGGCGCCGCCCTGCGCGGGAGCCTGCAGCGCGGAGTCTCAGCCGGCCGCGGGCAGCGCCGCGTCCTCGCCCGGCAGCAGCGCCAGCACGCCGTAGAGCCGCGCCAGCTCACGCAGCTTGGCCGGCGCGCCGTGCAGCTGCAGCGGCAGCGCGCGCGCTGCGGCGGCGCGCCGCGCGTGCAGCAGCAGCGCGATCGCCGAGGTGTCGAACTCGGCGAGCGCCGCGGCGTCCAGGCACAAGCCGTCGGCGCCGGCCGCCGCCACCGCGGCGTCGATCTCGCGCTCCAGCAGGCGGGCGTTGGCCAGCGTGGCCTGCGCAGGCAGGGTGAAGGTCTTCATCGTGCTCGGGGGCCTTCGCCGCTCAGCCCTTGCCGGCTGCCGCGGTCTTGTTGCGCTCGACCAGCGTATCGATGAGGCCCTCGATGCCGCCCTTGCCGAGCACCGGGGCGAACTGCGAGCGGTAGCTCGTCACCAGCCAGATGCCGCCGACGTTCACGTCGATGATCTTCCAGGCGTCGGCGAGCTTGTCGAGCCGGTAGTCGAGCTTGATCGGCTCGCCCTTGCCGCGCACCTCGCTCTGCACGACGACCTGCGTGCTCTGCGGCACCGGCAGCGTCTTCGTGATCGCGACGGTCTGGTCCTTGACCTGCGTGAGCGCGCCCGAGTAGACGCGCACCAGCAGCGACTTGAACTCGGCCTGCAGCTTGCCGCGCTGCTCGGCCGTGGCCTGCCGCCACTGCGGCCCGACCGCCGAGCGCGTCATGACCTCGAAGTTCACGCTGGGCATGACCTTGGCGTCGACGAGCTGGATGATCTTCTCGACATCGCCGGCCTGCAGCGCCGCGTCGGCCTTGACGGCATCGAGCACCTCGCCCGAGATCTTCTTCACCAACGCCTCCGGCGTGCCCTGCGCGAGCGCGGTCGCGCCCATCACGAGGCCCATACCCGCGAAGGTGGTGGCCAGCAGCTTCTTCAACATCGTCCTTCTCTCCTGGGTGGCGGCCCGCGCAGGGGCCGGGGCCGGGATCGGCGCCGGGTCCAGCATGCACCCTCAACGCCGCAGCCGCGTGTGCGGTTCACATGCGGGCGCAGGTCTTGCCGGCGCTTGCGCCGCGTCACTGCCCCTTCTCGGGCGGCGCATCATCGAAATCGTCCTCGAACTTCTCCAGCGGCGCCGCTCCGTCGTAGACCAGGTCGCGGCGCCGCGCCAGGTAGCCGTCGCGCAGGAAGCTGTACTTGTCGAGCGCGACCTCGCCGACGAGCCGCGTCGTCGCCAGCAGTTCGGCGCGCACGCTCACGAGTTCCAGCGCCGAGGCCGCGTAGGCGTTGACGTCCAGGTAGACCGAGGGTGCACTGGCGTAGCGGTCCAGCGGCACGCCCGCGGCGTCGCGCACCGACGAGGGGCCGAGGATGGGCAGCACCAGATAGGGGCCTGCAGGCAGGCCCCAGACCCCCAGCGTCTGCCCGAAGTCCTCGCTGCGTCGCAGCAGGCGCATCTCGGTCGCCGGATCGAGGATGCCGCCCAGGCCGAAGATCGTGTTGCTGAGCACGCGCATGCCCATCTCCGCGCCGCTGCCCACCTTGCCCTGCAGCAGGTGGTTGACGGCCGACCAGACGTCGCCGACGTTGCCGAAGAAGTTCGACACGCCGGTGCGCAGCAACTGCGGCACATGGTCGCGCCAGGCACGCGCCACCGGGACGAACACGGCCTCGTCGAGCGCCTCGTTGAAGGCGAAGACCTTGCGGTTCCAGCGCTCCCAGGGGTCGGCCGGATGGCTCGCCGCCGCAGCGCCGGCGCCCGCGGACTGCGGCGCGCCGGCGGGAACGCTGGCGCAGCCGGCGGCAAGCGCCAGCACCGCCGCGGCCAGCGTCGGGCGCAGCAGGGGTTTCACTGCGTCGGCCCCGGCGTGCTGCCAGCCTCCGCCGCCTTGCCCGTCAGGAACTGGCCAATGAGGTTCTCGAGCACCACCGCCGACTGCGTCTGCGCGATGTTCGCCCCGGGCGCGAGTTCGGCATCGTCGCCGCCGGGCTCGAGGCCGATGTACTGGTCGCCGAGCAGCCCGGAGGTGAGGATCTTGGCCGCCGAATCCTGCGGGAACCTGAAGCGCTGGTCGACGGACATCGTCACCACACCCTGGTAGGTCTTGGCGTCGAGCACGATCGAGGTCACGCGCCCGACGACGACGCCGGCGCTGCGCACCGGGGCGCGCACCTTGAGGCCGCCGATGTTGTCGAAGCGCGCCGTGAGCACGTAGGTGGCACCGCTGCTGAAGTTCGTCAGGTTGGCCGCCTTCAGCGCCACGAACACCAGCGCCAGCAGTCCCAGCAGCACGAACAGGCCGACCAGGATCTCCATGTTTCTCTTCGTCATTCGATCGCTCCCTGCGCGTCTTGCGGCCCTCAGCGCCCGGTGGTGAACATCAGCGCCGTGAGGATGAAGTCCATGCCGAGCACCCCCAGCGACGACACCACCACGGTGCGCGTGGTGGCGTAGGCCACGCCCTCGGGGGTGGCCTCGGTCTCGTAGCCCTGATAGAGCGCGACCGCGGTGCAGACGACGCCGAAGACCGCGCTCTTCACGACGCCGTTGCCGACGTCGCGCCAGACGTCGACGCCGTTCTGCTGAATGGCCCAGAAATTGCCTGCGTCGATGCCGATCAGGCCCACCGCCACCAGCCAGGCGCCGAGGATGCCGATGGCCGAGAACAGGATCGCCAGCAGCGGCATGGCGATCATGCCCGCCCACATGCGCGGCGCGAGCACGCGCTGGCGCGGCTCGATGGCCATCAGCTCCAGCGCCGAGAGCTGCTCGCCGGCCTTCATGAGGCCGATCTCGGCGGTCAGCGACGTGCCCGCGCGGCCGGCGAAGAGCAGCGCCGTCACCACCGGCCCGAGCTCGCGCACCAGCGAGAGGTTGACGACCAGGCCCAGCGACTCGGCCGCGCCGAAGGTGATGAGCGTGTTGTAGAGCTGCAGGGCGAGCACGAAGCCCACCGCCATGCCCGAGGCCAGGATGATGACCAGCGAGCGGTTGCCGATGGCGTGGATCTGCGCCACCACGAGGTCGAAGCGGCGCAGCGCCGGCAGCAGCGCGCCCAGCAGGTCGGCGAAGAAGACGGCCGCGCGGCCAAAGCCGCGCAAGGTCGCGAGCGCGTGCGCGCCCAGCCGTGCGACGAGGTCCGTCACGGCGCCATCCCCAGGCCGAAGTCCGCGGCGATCGCCGGCGCGGGGTAGTGGAACTTGACCGGCCCGTCGGGCTCGCCGCGCACGAACTGGCGCACCTCGGCGTCGCCCGAGGCCATCAGCTCGGCCGGCGTGCCCTCGGCGACGAGACGCCCGCCGGTGGCCAGCAGCACCACCCAGTCGCTGATCGCCATGCATTGCGGCACGTCGTGCGAGATGACGAGCGAGGTCGCGCCGGTGACGTCGTTGAGCGTGCGGATGAGCTTGGCCGCCACCCCCATGCTGACGAGATCCAGGCCGGCGAAGGGCTCGTCGTACATGATGAGTTCGGGGTCGAGCGCGATTGCGCGCGCCAGCGCCACGCGGCGCGCCATGCCGCCCGAGACCTCGCTGATCTTCAGCCCCGCCGCACCGCGCAGGCCGACCGCATCCAGCTTCATCAGCACGATGTCGCGGATCATCGGCTCGGAGAGCCCGGTCATCTCGCGCAGCGGGAAGGCGACGTTGTCGAACACGCTCAGGTCGGTGAACAGCGCGCCGAACTGGAACAGCATGCCCAGGCGCCGACGCAGGCGGTAGAGCTGGGCGCGATCGTGCGCGTCGACGACTTCGCCGTCGAAGACCACGCGGCCCTGGTTGACGCCGTGCACGCCACCGATCAAGCGCAGCAGCGTCGTCTTGCCGCAGCCCGAACCGCCCAGCACCGCCGTGACCTTGCCGCGCATGAAGCGCAGACTGAGGTCGGAAAGGATCGTGCGCCGCTCGTCGTAACCGAAGGTGACGTGATCGATCTCGATGAAGGCGTCGGACTTCAAGCCAGCAGCTGCGGCCCAGCGGCCACGCATGAAGGGGAGCGGACGATTCTCGCACGCGCTCCCGCAGGCCGCGGGTCGCGGCCCGCTCAGCGCGGCAGCACGCTGTGCCCCATCAGGAACTCGTCGATCGCGCGCGCGGCCTGCCGACCTTCGCGGATGGCCCACACGACCAGGCTCTGGCCACGGCGCATGTCGCCGGCGGCAAAGACCTTGGCGGCACTCGTGCGATAGCCGTGCACGGCGTCGGTGGCGGCGCGCGCATTGCCGCGCGCGTCGCGCTCGACGCCGAAGGCCTCGAGCAGTTCGGCCGCCGGAGCAACGAAGCCCATCGCCAGCAGCACCAGATCGGCCTTCCAGCGCCGCGCGCTGTCCGGCCGCTCGACCATGCGTGCGCCTTCCCATTGCACCTGCACCGTGTCCAGGCCCGCCACCTGGCCGCGCGCCTTGCCGCTGCCGGCGACGAAGGCCTGGGTGGCGATGGCGAACTCGCGCATGCAGCCTTCCTCGTGGCTCGAGCTGGTGCGCAGCTTGTACGGCCAGTAGGGCCAGGTGAGCGCCTTGTCCTCGTGCTCGGGCGGCAGCGGCATGAGCTCGAACTGCGTCACGCTGGCGGCGCCCTGGCGGTTGCTGGTGCCCACACAGTCGCTGCCGGTGTCGCCGCCGCCGATGACGATGACGTGCTTGCCGGCCGCGCTGAGGCGGGCCTTGGCCTTGTCGTCGGCGAGCGCGCCGTTCTGCTGCACCAGGAACTCCATCGCGAAGTGCACCCCGGAGAGCTCGCGCCCAGGCAGCGGCAGGTCGCGCGAACGCTCGGCGCCGCCGGCCAGCAGCACGGCGTCGAAGCTGCTCAGCAGATCCTCGGCGGCCAGCGTCTGCGTCGATTCGTCGTGGATGCGCGCGTCCGCCGGCAGGCTGGCGATGCGCACCCCCGTGCGAAAGACCACGCCCTCGGCCTGCATCTGCTCGACGCGACGCTCGATGTGCCGCTTCTCCAGCTTGAAGTCGGGGATGCCGTAGCGCAGCAGGCCGCCGGCGCGCGCGTTCTTCTCGAACACCGTCACCGCATGCCCGGCGCGCGCGAGCTGCTGCGCCGCCGCCAGGCCCGCCGGGCCGGAGCCGACGATGGCCACCGTCTTGCCGCTGGCCCGCGCGGCCGGCTGCGGCCGCACCCAGCCTTCGGCCCAGGCGCGGTCGATGATCGCGTGCTCGATCGACTTGATGCCCACGGCGACGCTGTTGAAGTTCAGCGTGCACGCCGCCTCGCAGGGCGCGGGGCAGACGCGGCCGGTGAACTCCGGGAAGTTGTTCGTGCGGTGCAGCACCTCGATGGCGCGCTTCCAGTCGTCGCGGTAGACGAGATCGTTGAAGTCCGGAATCAGGTTGTTCACCGGACATCCGTGGTTGCAGAAGGGCGTGCCGCAGTCCATGCAGCGCGCGCCCTGGATGCGCGCCTGCGCCGCGTCCAGCCCGTGCACGAATTCGCGCCAGTTCTGCAGCCGCAAGGCCACGGGTTCGTAGGTCTCTTCCTGGCGCTCGTACTCGAGAAAGCCGGTGATCTTGCCCATGTTCTCTGGTCCTCGGGTGCTCAGGTGCTCGGTTGCGCGGACGCCCGAGGACTCGGCCGTTCGGGCTGGCCTGGCCGCGGCGCGGCCGGCGGTGGCGGTGGCGCATCGACCCGTGCACGCTCGGCCAGCGCGCGCTTGTACTCGTGCGGAAACACCTTCACGAAGCGCGCGCGCGAGTCGGCCCAATGGTCGAGGATTTCGCGTGCGCGCAGCGAGCCGGTCCACTTGTGATGGTCCTCGATCAACCGCCGCAGCAGGGGTTCGTCGGCCAGCTCGGTATGCCGGCCCGGTGCGCCGCCGGGCTGCTCGGTGTCGGGCAGCACGGGCTCGAGGGCCACCATGCTGGCGTTGCAGCGGCGCGCGAAGCCGCCGTCCTCGTCGAAGACGTAGGCCACGCCGCCGGACATGCCTGCGGCGAAATTGCGCCCGGTGCGCCCGAGCACGACGACGGTGCCGCCGGTCATGTACTCGCAGCCGTGGTCGCCCGTGCCTTCGACGACCGCGGTCGCGCCCGACAGCCGCACCGCGAAGCGCTCGCCGGCGACGCCGCGGAAGAAGGCCTCGCCGCTGGTGGCGCCGTAGAGCGCCGTGTTGCCAATGATGATGTTGCGCGTGGCGTCGCCGCGGAAGTCGATCGAGGGTCGCACGACGATGCGCCCGCCCGAGAGTCCCTTGCCGGTGTAGTCGTTGGCGTCGCCGACCAGGTAGAGCGTGACGCCGCGTACGAGGAAGGCGCCGAAGCTCTGGCCGCCCGTACCCTCGAGCTGCATGAAGATCGTGTGGTCCGGCAGGCCCTGCGGATGGTGGCGCACGACTTCTCCGGAGAGCATCGCCGCCACCGAGCGGTTGACGTTGCGCACCTGGTCGATGAGCTGCACCTTCTCGCCGCGCTCGATCGCCGGGCGGCAGCGCTCGATCAGCTTCACGTCCAGCGCCTTCTCGAGGCCGTGCTCCTGCCGCTCGTGCTGGCGCGTGGATTCACCCTCCTGCGTCTGCACGCGGTGGAAGATGCGGCCGAAGTCCAGGCCGCGCGCCTTCCAGTGCGCGATGCCCTTCCTCGTGTCCAGCAGCTCGCTGCGGCCGATCAGCTCCTCGAAGCGCCGCACGCCCAGCTGCGCCATGATCTGGCGCGCCTCCTCGGCGACGAAGAAGAAGTAGTTGACGACATGCTCGGGGCGGCCGGCGAACTTGCGCCGCAGCACCGGATCCTGCGTCGCCACGCCCACCGGGCAGGTGTTGAGGTGGCACTTGCGCATCATCACGCAGCCCTCGGCGACCAGCGGTGCGGTGGCGAAGCCGACTTCGTCCGCGCCCAGGAGCGCAGCGATGACGACGTCGCGCCCGGTCTTCATCTGCCCGTCGGCCTGCACGCGGATGCGCCCGCGCAGGCGGTTGAGCACCAGCGTCTGCTGCGTCTCCGCCAGGCCCAGCTCCCAGGGCGTGCCGGCGTGCTTGATCGACGACCAGGGGCTCGCCCCCGTGCCGCCGTCGTGCCCGGCGATGACGACGTGGTCGGCCTTGCACTTGGCGACTCCGGCGGCGACGGTGCCGACCCCGACCTCCGAGACGAGCTTGACGCTCACGTCGGCGCGCGGGTTGGCGTTCTTCAGGTCGTGGATGAGTTGCGCCAGGTCCTCGATCGAGTAGATGTCGTGGTGCGGCGGCGGGCTGATGAGCCCGACGCCGGGAACGCTGTAGCGCAGGAAGCCGATGTACTCCGACACCTTGCCGCCGGGCAGCTGTCCGCCTTCGCCGGGCTTGGCGCCCTGCGCCATCTTGATCTGGATCTGGTCCGCCGACGCCAGGTACTCGGCCGTGACGCCGAAGCGCCCGGAGGCGACCTGCTTGATGCGGCTCCTCAGGCTGTCGCCGGGCTGCAGCTCATAGTCGGACTCGACCACCTTCGCGCCCAGCACGTCGGAGAGTCGCTGGCCCGCGCCGACGGCCACGCCCTTCATCTCGTCGCGGTAGCGTGCAGGGTCCTCGCCGCCCTCGCCGGTGTTGCTCTTGCCGCCGATGCGGTTCATCGCCACGGCGAGCGTGGCGTGCGCCTCGGTGCTGATCGAGCCCAGCGACATCGCGCCGGTGGCGAAGCGCTTCACGATCTCGGAGGCCGGCTCGACCTCGGAGAGCGGCACCGCCTTGGCCGGGTCGACGCGGAACTCGAACAGCCCGCGCAGCGTCATGTGGCGCCGGCTCTGGTCGTTGATGATCTGCGCGTAGGCCTTGTAGGACTCGAAGTTGCCGCCGTCGGGCGCGCGCACGCTGTGCTGCAGCCGGGCGATGGCGTCGGGCGTCCACATGTGCTCCTCGCCCTGCGTGCGCCAGGCGTAGTCACCGCCGGCATCCAGCGCGTCGGCCAGCAGCGGATCGGCGCCGAAGGCCGCCGCGTGCAGGCGCAGCGCTTCCTCCGCGACCTCGAACACGCCGATGCCGCCGACCTGGCTCGCGGTGCCTCGGAAGTACTTCTCGACGAAGGCGCGCTGCAGGCCGATGGCCTCGAAGATCTGCGCGCCGCAATACGACATGTAGGTGCTGATGCCCATCTTGGACATCACCTTGGAGAGCCCCTTGCCGATTGCCTTGACGTAGTTGGCGATCGCCTTCTCCGCCGAGAGTGCGCCCGGCAGCTCGGCGTGCATGGCGGCCAGGGTCTCCATCGCGAGGTAGGGGTGCACGGCTTCGGCACCGAAGCCCGCGAGCACCGCGAAGTGATGCACTTCGCGCGCGCTGCCGGTCTCGACGACCAGGCCTGCGGTGGTGCGCAGGCCTTCGCGCACGAGGTGGTGGTGAATCGCCGAGAGCGCCAGCAGTGCGGGGATGGCGAGGTGATCGCGGTCCATCGCGCGATCGCTCAGGATGAGGATGTTGTGGCCCGAGCCGATGGCGTCCACCGCCTCGGCGCACAGCGAGGCGAGCTTGGCCTCGATGCCCTCGCGCCCCCAGGCCAGCGGATAGGTGATGTCGATCGTGTGGCTCTTGAACTTGCCGCTGGTGTGGCGTTCGATCGCACGCAGGCGGGCCATGTCCTGCTCGCCGAGCACGGGCTGCAGCACCTCCAGGCGCATCTGCGGGTTGACGGCGTTGATGTCCAGCAGGTTCGGGCGCGGACCGATGAAGCTGTCCAGCGACATCACGATGGCCTCGCGGATGGGATCGATCGGCGGGTTCGTGACCTGCGCGAAGAGTTGCTTGAAGTAGCTGTAGAGCGGCTTGCTGCGGTCCGAGAGCACGGCCAGCGGCGCATCGTTGCCCATCGAGCCGATGGCCTCCTCGCCGGCGCTGGCCATGGGCGCAAGCAGGAACTTGAGGTCCTCCTGCGTGTAGCCGAAGGCCTGCTGGCGGTCGATCAGGCTCTCGCGCGGCGCGGGCGCCGCGATGCCCTCGCCGACGATCGAGTCCAGCCGGATGCGCACGTTCTCGATCCACTGGCGGTAGGGCTTGGCCGAAGCGAACTGGGTCTTCAGCTCCTCGTCCTCGACGATGCGCCCCTGCTCGAGGTCGATGAGCAGCATGCGCCCGGGCTGCAGGCGCCACTTCTTGACGATGCGGTGCTCGGGGATCGGCAGCACGCCGGACTCGGAGGCGCCGATGACCAGATCGTCGGCGGTGACGATGTAGCGCGCCGGGCGCAGACCGTTGCGGTCCAGCGTGGCGCCGATCTGCCGCCCGTCGGTGAAGACCATCGCCGCCGGGCCGTCCCAGGGCTCGAGCATCGCCGCGTGATACTCGTAAAAGGCGCGGCGACGCTCGTCCATCTGGCCGTGCTGCTCCCAGGCCTCGGGGATCATCATCATCGCCGCATGCGCCAGCGGGTAGCCCGCCATCACCAGCAGCTCGAGCGCGTTGTCGAAGGTGGCCGTGTCGCTCTGGCCCTCGAAGCTGATCGGATAGAGCTTGGCCAGGTCGTCGCCGAGCACGGGCGACTTCATCACGCCCTCGCGTGCGCGCATCCAGTTGAAATTGCCCTTCAGCGTGTTGATCTCGCCGTTGTGCGCCACCAGGCGGTAGGGGTGCGCCAGCGGCCACTCGGGGAAGGTGTTGGTCGAGAAGCGCTGGTGCACGAGCGCCAGCGCCGAGACCGTGCGCGGGTCGGCGAGGTCGCGGTAGTAGCGTCCCACCTGGTTGGCCAGCAGCAGGCCCTTGTAGATCACGGTGCGGCAGCTCATGCTGGGCACGTAGTACTCGCGGCTGTGCGTGAGCTCGAGCTTCTGGATCGCCGCACTCGCCGTCTTGCGGATGACGTAGAGCTTGCGCTCGAGCGCATCCGGCACGATGACATCGTCGCCGCGGCCGATGAAGACCTGGCGGATCACCGGCTCCTTGGCGCGCACCGCGGGCGACATCGGCATCTCGCGGTCCACCGGCACGTCGCGCCAGCCCAGCAGCACCTGGCGCTCGGCCTTGATCGCGCGCTCGAGTTCGTGCTCGCAGGCCAGGCGCGACGCGTGCTCCTTGGGCAGGAAGATCATGCCGACGCCGTACTCGCCCGGCGGCGGCAGCTCGACGCCCTGGGCGGCCATCTCGGCGCGGTAGTAGTCGTCCGGAACCTGGATCAGGATGCCGGCGCCGTCGCCCATCAGCGGGTCGGCGCCGACCGCGCCGCGGTGGTCGAGGTTCTCGAGGATCTTCAGCCCCTGCTCGAGGATGGCGTGCGACCTGCGCCCCTTGATGTCGGCGACGAAGCCCACGCCACAGGCATCGTGCTCCCGGGCCGGGGCGTAAAGACCGTGACGCTCGGCATCGTCGATCGCGGGGCTCGCGGGAGCCGGGTTGGGCAGCTTGGACACGGCGGACTCCGATGGGCGGGGCGAGGAGGCGAGGGGCAGGGAGGCGCGAGCCTATCGCAGTGCAGCATCGATCACAACGAAAATTTTATGGGGTCAGGTTCATTTAAAATGCCGCCAGATTACTTGCTGTTATTTAATGGGGTCAGAGATGATTTTTGGCGAGATGCGATCCGCTGACCCGCGCAGCCGGCGTCGTCAACGCGCCCCGCGCGACCCGTCAGATCAGCGGGCGCGAGGCGGGCGGCCGCGTGGTCGCGGCTGGAGTTCACGCCCGGCAAGCAGCCCCAGGCGCGCGATGAAGGCCGCCGAGCCGTAGGGGGCGCTGCGCGTCAGCGCGCGCTGCAAGGCGCGTCCCTGGGCCTGCGGCACCGGCTCGGTGAGCCGCTCGCGGTAGCGCGCTTCGCGCTCGAAGGGCGTGTTGCCGAGCTGCCAGTAGGCCGGCGGGTCGACGAGCCCGGGGTCGCGCGGGCTGGCGCCGCTGCGATGGGCACGGTTGCCGCAGAGCGGCCGCTGCCCGTCCTCGGCGGGGTCGGCATCGATGAGGCACAGCACCTGCAGCGTGGGCTCGCCGTCCTCGATCAGCGCCGAACGGAAGCGCCCGTCCCAGAGCGCGCCGCTGCGCCCATGACGGTGGTTGAACGCCGCCGCGTGGCGACGGCCGATGGCCTGCATCATGCGGCTGATGCCCTCGGCGCTGGCGGGCGTGGCCAGCACGAGCAGGCGGCGCGGCAGCAGCGCGTAGGCGTGCAGCGCCACCTGCTGCTCGCGCGCGGCTGCGTGCAGGATCTGCCGCAGTTGCTCGACATCGGTCTCGTCGTGCACGATGGCGCCGCCGTTGTGTCCGCGCTGCACGAGCAGGTGCACGACGCCCGGCAGCGAGAGGCGGGGCTGGCGCGCCATCGGCTGCGGGCTCGCTCAGTGCGCTGCGACGCGATCGAACACCGCCCCCGGCTGCAGCGCCGAGGGGAAGCTGCGCTCCCCGGTGAGGCGCTGGAACTCGCGCAGGGCGAAGCGATCGGTCATGCCGGCGATGTAGTCGGCCACCGCGCGTTCGCGCTCGTCGGCCGCGGCGAAGTCCGCCGGCATCTCGTGCGGCGCCGCGCAATAGGCCTCGAACAGCCGCTGCACGACCTCTCCTGCGGCGTCGGTGGTCGCCCTCACCTGCGGGTGACGGTAGAGCGCGTGCAACAGGAAGCTCTTGAGCGCATCGGACTGCGCCCGGCCCTGCGGCGGCAGCGCCGCCAGTGCGGGCAGGCGCCGCAGCGCGTCGACACTCGCGGGCGCCGTCGCCTGCACCGCCGCGGCGGTGTGCGCGACCAGCTCGCCGAGCTGGCGCGTGCGCATGCGGCGCAGCACTTCGAACAGCTGCCGCCGCTCGTGGCGCGCGAGCTCCGGGTGCTCGGCCAGGACTTCGCGTCGCAAGGGCCCGAAGCCGGCGAGCGCGTCGAGCTGCTCGACCTCGAGCAGGCCCGAGCGCACGCCGTCGTCGATGTCGTGCGCGTTGTAGGCGATCTCGTCGGCCAGATTCACGAGCTGCGCCTCCAGGCTCGGCCGCGTGCCGTCGAGGAAGCGGCGCGCGACGCCGCCGGGCTCACCGGCCTCGATCTCCTCGGCGCGTCGGCGCGAACAATGCTTCAGGATGCCCTCGCGCGTCTCGAAGCTCAGGTTGAGGCCGTCGAAGCCGGGGTAGCGCTGCTCCAGCCGGTCGACCACGCGCAGGCTTTGCAGGTTGTGCTCGAAGCCGCCGTGCGCGGCCATGCAGGCGTGCAGCGCGTCCTGCCCGGCATGGCCGAAGGGCGTATGACCGAGGTCGTGCGCCAGCGCGATCGCCTCGCACAGATCCTCGTTCAGCCGCAGCATGCGCGCACCGGCGCGCGAGAGCTGCGCGACCTCGATCGAATGCGTCAGCCGCGTGCGAAAGAGGTCGCCTTCGTGGTTGATGAAGACCTGCGTCTTGTACATCAGCCGCCGGAACGCGGTGCTGTGCACGATGCGCTCGCGATCGAGCTGGTAGGCGCTGCGCTGCGCATCCCGCGGCTCCTCGTGCAGGCGGCCGCGGCTGCGCGCCGGGTCGGCTGCCCAGGCGGCGAGCGCTTCGTTCACGCCGGCAGCGCCACGTCGACCGCGATCGGCGAAGGGCAGATCACGACGCGATCGCCTCGCTGTGGCATTCGATCACCTCGCGCACCAGCGCGTCGGGCGCCGGGGCGACGACGGCGCGCCCCGGCGCCTCGATGAGCACGAAGCGGATCTCGCCGCCTTCGGCCTTCTTGTCGACGCGCATCAGCTCGAGCAAGCGCGTGCTGCCGAGTGCCGGCGCGCGCGTGGGCAAGCCGCTTCGCTCGAGCAGGGCCCGCATGCGCTCGCCGAAGGCCGCGGGCACGAGGCCCAGCCGCGCCGACAGGTCGCTGGCCATCAGCATGCCGCAGGCCACGGCCTCGCCGTGCAGCCATTGCCCGTAGCCCAGACCGGCCTCGATCGCGTGGCCGAAGGTGTGGCCGAAGTTGAGGATGGCGCGCAGGCCGGTCTCGCGCTCGTCCTGGCCGACCACCCAGGCCTTGATCTCGCAGGAACGCCGGATCGCGTAGGCAAGCGCCGCTTCGTCGCGCGCGAGCAAGGCAGGCAGCTTCGCCTCGATCCAGTCGAGGAAGGCGGCGTCGGCGATCGGGCCGTACTTGATGACCTCGGCCAGCCCCGCCGCCAGTTCGCGCGCAGGCAGCGTGTCCAGCGTCGCCAGGTCGCAGACGACGCGCTGCGGCTGGTGGAAGGCGCCGATCATGTTCTTGCCGCGCGGGTGATTGATCGCCGTCTTGCCGCCGACCGAGGAGTCGACCTGCGCCAGCAGCGTCGTCGGCACCTGCACGAAGGGCACGCCGCGCATGTAGCAGGCGGCGGCGAAGCCGGTCATGTCGCCGATGACGCCGCCGCCGAGGGCGAACAGCACCGTCTTGCGGTCACAGCCGCTGCCCAGCAGGTGGTCGAAGACGAGGTTCAGCGTCTCCCAGGTCTTGTGTTCCTCGCCGTCCGGCAGCGGCAGCAGCGACACCTGCGCATAGTGCGGCGCCAGCGCCTGCTGCAAGGCCTGCGCGTAGAGCGGGGCCACCGCCACGTTGCTGACGATCACCGCCTGCTGCGCCGCCGGCAAGCCCAGCCACGCCCGCGGATCGGCCAGCGCCCCGCGGCCGATGACGATGTCGTAGCTGCCGCCGGGCGTCGTCACCGGCAGCGCGGGCAGGGGGTCCAGGGCGCGCGTCATGGCGGCGCAGTGTACGGGGCCGAACGGCGGGGCGCCGGCAACTTCGATGCCGCTATCGATGCGGGGGGATCCAGTGGCCTGCCGACCTCTTCCGCTTGTGCTAAGTTCTTGATTCATGACCTCGATCGAGTACACCGCACACGCCTTGGCACGGATGACCGAGCGGGGCGTTTCGCGCGCACAGGTCGAAGCAGTACTCACCACGGCCTGGCGAACACGCGCCGCGGCGCAGGGACGCATCGAAGTACAGGGCTTGATCGAGCGTGGCGACCGGCCAATGCTGCTGCGCGTGATCGTGGAACGGAACTCGGTGGTGAGCGTGGTCGTCACCGTCATCGCAACGAGCAAGATCGGCAAGTACGGAGCAGACCCATGAAGATCGAGTACGACCCCAAGGCCGATGCGATGTACATCCGCCTGGCTGCAGGCGAGGTTGCCGACAGCGACGAGGTTCGTTCGGGCGTGATCCTGGATTTCGACGCCGAGGGCAACGTGCTCGGCATCGAGATGCTGGACGTGAGCAAGCGCACCAGCAACCCGCGCGAGATGGCGTTCGAATTGCTCGCACCCTGAGCGGCGCGCCTGCGTCTCGGCATCGGCGACGCGCGCGGCGCGAACACCAGCACTGCGGACTCAGCGTCGCTGACCCCGCAGCGTTGCCAATTGTTCGCGGGCGATCTGGTGCCCCTGAGCAGCGGCCTTGGCGATCCACATCAACGCCAAGTGCTCATGATTGTCACTACCGCCATAGCCCGCGGCATGAAGCATGCCCAGCCAGTGCATGGCGTCGGCGTCGTTCTGGGCGGCGGCCAGTTGCAGCCAATAGACGGCAGCCCCCCCCCCCCCCCGCGCGACAGACTGCGGCTCATCGCCGCTCACGGCGGTCAGGGCGGTCAGGGCGGCCAACGCAAACATGGCACCCACCTGAGCCTGGGCCGAGGCCTGCCCTGCGTCCGCACGCACGATCGCATCAGCTTCCTGATCATCCAGCACCAGCGCAATGGCCGCACGCACTTCGCCGAAGGCCAGCATGGTGCGTCCGCGCGCATCCGGCGGCAGTTTGGTCACGGCACCGGCCTCGATGCGCCGCCACCAGGTGCGACGGCTTCGCCCGGTGAGGGCCACTGCCGCCTCCAGGCTGATGGCGGGGTGGTGCGAAGGCGGTGCCGAACCAAGCTCAGACATTGGGCCATTATGAATGCGGCAGCGCGCGCGCAGTCGTCCGAATCCGTCGCTGCGGCACACCCTTGGCCGTGACGGCATGGAGCCAGATGCGCCCCCGAGCCGCAACGCGGCACGGATCGGGCCGTGCCAACACCCTGGCGAGATCGGGAATGCGAGGCAAATCACGCTTTGCACGCTGGCACGGCATCTGCTCATGAAGGAACAAGGCCGGTGCCTCTTGCCTTTCTCCTCCGGCCCTTTCGTCCATCCGGACCCTTCAACCCAGTGAGGTAACTCTTATGAAGCGTGCAATGCAAAAGGGCTTCACCCTGATCGAACTGATGATCGTGGTAGCCATCATCGGCATCCTGGCCGCCGTGGCGCTGCCGGCGTACAAGGACTACACGATCAAGGCCCGCATGTCTGAAGTGGTGCTCGCGGCTTCGCAATGCCGTACGACGATCAGCGAAACCATTCAAACGATGAATGCGGACGCGACGCTCGCCGGGGCCAATGCGTTCGGCTGCGATGCCACGAATCCGACCAAGATGGTTGCGTCGATTGCGACCAACGCCAACACCGGCGCGATCACCGTTACCCCGCATGCGACCAACCTCGGCACGGCCATGGCCGCCGCGGACACCATCACGTTGACGCCGGTTCGAGATGACGGCGGAACTGCTTACGCTCTGGGCGCCGCCGCCGGTGGCCAGGGTAGTCAGGTATTCAAGTGGAACTGCAAGTCCACCGGCGCCGCCGCGAAGTACGCACCTGGGTCCTGCCGCTGATCGCCCTGCATCAGAAGTCCTTCTAGCAGATAGCGACTTCTCATCGAACCAAGAGGCACCCGATCACGGGTGCCTCTTTTTGCATGCGCGCCGGACATGGACGCACTCCTGGAGCTTCAAGTCCTCCCATCAGTTCGGCGGACCATTCCAGGCGGTTGCGGAAGCTCAAGCCCGGGTCGGCGGCACCAGCCCGGCGAGTTCGAGCTGCATCAGCACCATGTTCGTCAGCGCCTGCACCGAGGGACGGGCAGCCTCGATGACGTAGTGAGCGGTGCGGCGGTAGAGCGGGTCGCGCTCGCGGTAGAGCGCGCGCAACCGCGCCAGCGGGTCGGCCACCTGCAGCAGCGGCCGCTGCGCGTCGTGGCGCAGCCGGCGCGCGAGGTCTTCGGGGCTGGCGCGCAGGTAGAAGACATGGCAGCGCGAGTGCAAGGCGTTGCGGTTGGAGGGGCGCAGCACCGCGCCGCCCCCGGTGGCGAGCACGCCGGCCGTGCCCTGCGTCAACTCGTCGATGACCGCCTGCTCGTGGTCGCGGAAACTCTCTTCGCCATGCTGTTCGAACCAGTCACGGATCGGCATCCCCAGGCGCTGCTCGAGCACCGCGTCGCTGTCGACGAAGTCGATCCGCAGATGCCGCGCGAGTTGTCGCCCCACCGTCGACTTGCCCGAGCCGGGCATGCCGACGAGGGCGATGGTCTCTCGCTCAGTTGGGATCAAGGCAGGCCGTGGCCATGCCGTAGGGGTTGTCCGCGAACGCCGGCGCCACCGTCTTGTTGGTGACGGCCGAGCCGGGATAGTGCAGACGGCCGACGTAGCGTGCGCGCGCCTCGGTTCCCGAGACGCCCGAGGCCGTGACGGTGATCGTGTAGTCGACCCAGGAGGCCAGGTTGCGTCCGTACTCGATCTGCAGGATGGCCAGGCCATTGGCGTCGGTCTTCGACGAACCGACCATCTTCACGGCGACGTCCGACTTGCGCGGATCCAGGTCGCCGTTCCAGTTCAGGTCTTCCTGACGGGAGGAGAGGTCCGGCGCGGCGGCGCCAGCGACAAACACACCCGCCTCGCGCACACCGTTGCGGTTCACGTCTTCGTTCGGGCAGCGTGGGCTGCCGGCGGTCTTCTCCCAGGCGGCGCCGTTCCAGCGATAACTCTCATCGGCAGCGAGCGTCATGGTCTTGACCCACTGCGAGTCCGCTTCGGACCAACTCCAGTAGCCCTTGTAGTAGCCGTCGAGATCGACGGAGGGCGTGATCTGCACGTCGGGCTTGGCTTGCCCGGCCGCGTCGACCACCATGACCACGAATTCCTTGATGTAGGTGAGATCGGCCGCGCCCGACTTGATGAACTCGTTGGTGCGGATATTCACCGCGAGGGCCTCGGAGGCAACGGTGAGCGTCGCCGTGGCCGCGCTCGCCGCGCCGGCGCAGCCGCTGCTGGCCGTGCCGAAGTCGGTCGTTGCGTAGCAGGCACGGATCGTGACGCCGTTGGTCGGGCTCGAACGCTGGCCGGGGGTGAAGGTGCCGCGTGCGATACCGTTGTCGTCGGTATAGGCATAGTTGCCGACCCAGCTCACCACGCCATCGCTGTTGGTCGCGTTGCCGGCAAGGTCGAAGCGCACGCGTACACGCGGGATCGGACGGTTTCCGGCGCCGACGGCGAGCACGCGGAGCTCGACTTGATTCGACGTACTGCCTACCGTGTTGACCGAAACCACGCTCGGCGTCGGCGTCACCGACACCGATTGCGGCATTTCCGGCGCGGGATCGATGGCCGAACTCGCGGGCGAGACCGTGAGGATCTGCGACAGTTGGTCACCTGCGGCCGTGGCCACGATTTCCACCAGCCCGGGGCTTGCCGGCGCCGCGTACACATAGGTGAAGTAGCCGTTCTGGTCCGTCTTCCCGGTCACCGTGGGCAGTCCGCTGCCCGCGACCGTGATGCTCTCGTCGCCCATCGCCAGGGCGTTGAAGTCGACCAGGCGGTAGCGAATTTCGTTGCCGCTGCTGCCGGCAACGATCAGCGGCGGCGAGGACGCCGTCAGCTTCGCCCCATTAACCACCAGCGTCGTCGTTCGCACCAGGGCTCCGCTGGTGGCGGTCACCGTGATGACGCGGTTGGAGCGGTCGGCCCCGATACCGACAGCAGCCTTGACCTCGCCCTTGGCATCGGTCGTCGGGGCGCTCGCGGCGACCGTGGCGCCCGCGTTCACGGCAAAGGTCACCGGAATCCCCGCCACCACGTTGCGGTTGGCATCGACGGCGGTCGCGGTGGCCGTGACGTTGGAGCTGAAGTTGTTGGTCATGCTGGGCGCACTCAGCACGAGGGCCAGGTCGGCCGCCACCGGTGTGCTGCTGTTCGGGTCGGTCACGACCTTGATCAGCGCGGTCTTCGTCACCGAACCGGCGCGCGCGGTCAGCGTGAGGTCACGGTTGTTGCGGTTGGAGCCGATTCCCACCGTGGCGATCACCTGTCCGTTGGCGTCGGTCTTGGTGTCGCTGGCCGAGACGATGGCATCGCTGTCGATGGCAACCGAGACCGGAATGTCCTTGAGGCCGACGCGGTTCGCGTTGACGACCGTGATCGTGGCCTTGATCGTGGTCGTCCCGGTGTTCGGGATGCTGTCCGCTTCGGGTTGGACCACGACATCGGCCACCGCGCCGCTGCCGCCCCCGCCCAACCCCGGCGCGCCGGCGTCGCCGCCACCTCCTCCGCATGCGGCCAGGCTCGTCAGGGCCAGCGCCGCCAGCAGTTGTTTCCAATGACTCATGTGCCGATTCCTGTTGACTCTGGATGCGCCTGTCCGCGCGGCGTTCCGGTTCCCGGCGCTCAGCGGATCGCCGAGCGGTCGGTGACGACCTTGGGCGTGATGAAGACGAGCAGCTCGGTCTTCGTCGAGACGCGCGACTTGTTGCGGAACAGATGCCCGAGCACCGGGATGTCACCGAGCAGCGGCACCTTGTTGACCTCGTCGCGGTCGTCCTGCGTGAAGATGCCGCCGATGACCACGGTACCGCCGTTCTCCACCAGAACCTGCGTGTCGACCTTCTTCGTGTTGATCGCCGGGCCGGCGTTGGGCGTGTTGGCGCCGCGGCTGTCCTTGCTCACGTCGAGCTTCATGATGACGTTGCCCTCGGGCGTGATCTGCGGCGTCACTTCCAGGCGCAGCGCGGCCTTCTTGAACTGGATCGAGGTCGCGCCGCTGGAGGTCGCCACCTGGTAGGGGATCTCCTCGCCCTGCTCGATGCTGGCCTTCTGCTGGTCGGCGGTGACGACGCGCGGGCTCGAGACGATCTTGCCCTTGCCTTCGGACTCCATCGCCGAGAGCTCGAGGTTGAGGAAGCGGTTGGCCGCCGCGCTGAACAGCGAGAGGCCGAAGGTCGCCGCGGCAGCGCCGGAGGACAGGGCGGGCGCCGGCAGGTTGATGAACTGCGAGTCGGGCGCGTAGCTGGTCGAGGTGTTGGGCGTCTGCCCGGTCTGCACGCCGACATTGGAGTAATTTCCGCCGACGGTGACGTAGTTGCCGCCGCCGACGCTGTAGCCCGGGATCCCGCCGCGCAGCCCGCGCAGGTCGGTGCTGCCCAGCTTGATGCCCAGGGCGCGGCCGAAGCTGTCGTCGGCTTCGACGATGCGTGCCTCGATCAGCACCTGGCGCACGGGGATGTCTATCTTGGCGATCAGCGCCTGCACCTCCTCGAGCTTTGCCGGGATGTCGGAGACGAAGAGCTGGTTCGTGCGCGTCTCGAAGAGCACGCTGCCGCGCGGCGAGAGGATGCGCGTGTTCTGTCCCCCCGAGCTGCCGCCGCCGCCCTCGCCCACGGCCTGGCCGGTGAGGCCCTTGGCGATGTCCTCGGCCTTGGTGTAGTTGAGCTGGAAGGACTGCGTGCGCAGCGGCTCCAGGTCGGCGATCTTCTTCTTCGCCTCGAGCTCCACCTGCTCCTTGGCGGCGAGCTCGTCCTTGGGCGCGATCCACAGCACATTGCCGGACTTCTTCACGCCCAGGCCCTTGCTCTGCATGATGATGTCGAGCGCCTGGTCCCAGGGCACGTCCTTCAGGCGCAGCGTCACGTTGCCGGTCACGGTGTCGCTGGTGACGACGTTGAAGTTGGTGAAGTCGGCGATCACCTGCAGCAGCGCGCGCACCTCGATGTTCTGGAAGTTCAGCGACAGCTTCTCACCCTGCCAGCCCGGGCCCTGCACCAGCTTGTCGGGGTCGATCTTCATCGGCCGCACTTCGAGCACGAACTGGTTGTCGGTCTGGTAGGCGCTGTGCTCCCAGGTGCCGCGCGGCTCGACGATCATGCGCACGCGGTCGCCCTGCTGGAAGGTCGAGACGCTGTGCACCGGGGTGCCGAAATCGGTCACGTCCAGGCGTCGGCGCAGGCTGTCGGGCAGCGAGGAACGCATGAAGTCGACGACCAGGTTCTGGCCCTGCTGTCGGATGTCGACGCCGACCTGGCTGCTGGCGAGATCGACGATGACGCGCCCGGCGCCATCGCCGCCGCGGCGGAAATCGATGTTGCGCAGGCCCTGCACCTCGACGTTCTGCGCCGGTGCGAAGCGGCTCGCCGGCTGGTCGGCCGCGGCCAGTGCCGAGGCGCTGGGCTCCAGCGTGACAAGCAGCGCGTTGCCCTGCAGCTGCGCGCGGTAGTTGGCCGCCTGCTTGAGATTGAGGACGACGCGCGTGCGCTCGCCGGCCTGCGCCACGCTGACCGAACGCAGGTTGCCCTGGTTGAGTTCCACCGTGTTGCGTCCCAGGGCGTTGCCCACCCCTGGGAGGTCCAGCGCCACGCGCGGCGGCGCCTGCACGGCAAAACCCGCGGGCACCGCCGCCAGCGGCTGCGCCAGCTCGATGCGCACGACCTCCGTGCCGGATTGCTGCGAACTGGTGATGGACTGGATCGCGTTCTGCGCCCAGGCCGCGAGGGGCGCGCACAGCGTCATGCCCACGAACGTGAGCACGGCCGGCCATGCCCGCCACTTGCCGATGTTGGCCATGTCCTGCATCCTCGTCATCGCGCCTTCTCCTGCAGCTGCAGGGTGCTGATCCTCTCGGTCCACTCGCCCACTGCGTCCTGCACCACTTCGCGCAGGGTCAGCTCGGTCTCGCCGATCTGGGTGATGCGGCCGTAGTTCTGCCCCAGGTAGTCGCCGATCTTCACCTGGTAGAGCAGGCTGTCCACGCGCAGCAGGGCATGCGGGCGCCCGCCGCGCGTGTAGCTCCCGACCATCGTCATGTTGTCGAGCGGATACGCCTCGAGCGGCTCCTTGCGGCGATTGAGCTCGGAAGCCAGCAGCGGGTTGAGCTGGCGCGCCTCCTGCCGCAGGGCGACGGCCAGCTTCTGCGCGCTGAACGGGTCGACAGCCTGCGCCCCGGTATAGGGCTCGGGCTCGAACGCCTTCGGCGCCTCGAGCTTGGCGACGTTCGGCTTGACCTCGCGCCGCTTGAGCTCGGTCCATTGCTGCAGTTCCTCGAGGTCGCCGGTACAGCCGCCCAGCGCGCCCAGGGCGAGCGCCGCAGCCAGCAGGACAGCCAGGGTCGGGGTCGGGCGATTCATCGCTTCTTCGCTCCCGCCTTGGCGGCCGCGACCTTCTTCTGCTGTTCGGCGACCTCGGCGGCGTCGAGGTAGCGGTAGGTGCGCGCCACCGCCTCCATCGACAGCGCGCCCGCGCTGTCGCGCCCGGGCGGGCCGATCGCGAGGTTGTGCAGCGTGACGATGCGCGAGAGGTTGGAGACGTCCGCGGCGAAGGCGCCGATGTCGTGGTAGCGGCCGCTCACGCGCAGGGTGATGGGCAGTTCGGCGTAGTAGTCCTTGACCTCGACGTTGCCGGGCCGGAAGAGCTCGAACATCAGACCGCGGCCCAGGCCCGCCTGGTTGATGTCGGAGAGCAGCGCGTCCATCTCCGCCTTGCCCGGGAGCTGCTTCTCGAGCTGGGTCACGTACTCCTGCACCTGCAGCTTCTGCTTGCGCAACTCGTTGAGGTTGACCGCCTGGCGGAGCTTGCTCTCGAACTCGGTCTTCAGCGCGGGCTCGCGCTGGCGTTCGCCGTCGAGCTCCTCGACGGTCGAGCTCAGCAGCGCGAACCAACCGATGACCAGGACCGCGAGGCCGGCCACCAGGAAAAGCGCCGCCTTGGGCAGCCAGGGCCATTGGCCAGGCTCGGCCAGGTTGAGGCCGCGGAACTGGGCCGCCGCCTGCTCGAGAAGCGCCGAGGCGTCGAAGCCGGTGGTGTTGCTGCTGCTGGTGGCCATGCCTCGCCTCACGATGCCTTGGCCGGCGGCGCGCTGGCCGCCGCCGAGGCGGCCGACGCCGGGGGCTTGATGCGCACGCGCATCTGGTACTCGAACAGGCGCCGCGTCTCGCGGCTGCCCTGCGAAACCGGGACGTTGACGGAGCGGATCTCGATCAGCTCGGGCAGCTCCAGCCACTGCGAGCTGTAGAGCAGGTTGCGCAGCATCTCGGAGACACGCTCGTTGGACTGCGCCACGCCGGCCAGCTGCACCTGATGCCCGTTCTGCTTCAGCGAAGTGAGGTAGACGCCCTCGGGCGTCTGCTTGACGAGTTCGTCGAGCAGGCGGACGGGGGTGTTGCGGTCGGTCTGCAGATCCTCCACCGCCTTCTGGCGCGCCTTCAGTCCGTCGATCTCGGCGCGCAGCGAGGCGATGTCCTTGATCTGCACGTCCAGGCGCGTGATCTCGTCCTTGAGGAACTGGTTGCGCGTCTGCTGGTCGCCGATGAGCTGCTGCAGCGCGAGATACCAGACCGCGGCCACCGCTGCACCGACGGCCACCGCCAGGCCGACGCCGACGTAGAACGCCTGCTTGCGCTGGCGTCGCCTGGCCTCGCGGTGCGGCAGCAGGTTGATGAGGATCACTGCACGAACCTCCGCATCGCCAGGCCGCAGGCCGTGAGGTAGGACGCCGCTTCGCGTCGCAGCCGGCTCTCGCGCACCGCCGAACCCAGGCGCATGTTGTCGAAGGGGTTGACCACCATCGAGGCAAAGCCCGTCAACTCGGTGACGCGATCCTTCAGCCCGGGCAGCGTGGCGGTGCCTCCGGCGAGCATCACGTAGTGCACCTTGTGGTGCGGCGTGCTGGTGAAGAAGTACTGCAGTGCGCGACCGATCTCCTGCGACAGGCTGTCGACGAAGGGGGCGAGGATGGCGCTCTCGTAGTCCTCCGGCAGATCGCCTGCGAGCTTCTTCTGCTCCGCCTCCTCGAACGAGAAGCCGTACTGGCGCGAAATCAGCTGCGTAAGCTGGGAGCCGCCGAAGGCCTGGTCGCGGTCGTAGAGCTGCTCGTCGTCGCGCAGCACCTTCAGGCTGGTCGTGTCGGCCCCGATCTCGAACAAGGCCACCAGCGCGTCGCGCCCCTCGTTGGGCAGGGCGGCGATGACACGGCCCATCGCCAGGCGCGAAGCGTGGGACTCGATGTCGAGGATCAGCGGCGTCAGGCCTGCGGCCTCGGCCAGGCCCTGCCGGTCCTGCACGCGGTCCTTGCGCGAGGCGGCGATCAGCACCTCGACGTCACCGAGCGATGTGGGGCTCGGGCCGATGACGCAGAAGTCCAGGCTCACTTCGTCGATCGAGAACGGGATGTACTGGTTGGCCTCGGTCTCGACCTGAAGCTCCATCTCCTCTTCCCGCAGCCCGGAGGGCAGGATGATCTTCTTCGTGATCACCGAGGACTGGGGCATCGCCAGCACGACCTGCTTGGTGCGCGTGCCGCTCTTGCTGACCACCTTGCGCACGGCGTCGGCGACCTCGTCGAACTTCTCGATCTGGCCGTCGGTGATCCAGCCCTTCTCGAAGGGTTCCATCGCGAAGCGCTCGAGTACGTATTCCCCGGGCGACGTCTGACCCAGTTCCACCAGCTTGACGCTGGACGAACTGACGTCCAGACCGATCATCGGCGGTGACTTCCGGCGCAGCAATCGATCCAGGAAACTCACTTCGGAGCACTCCTCGCGCCGCCGACATGGCGCCCATCTTGTTAAGAAGTTACTTCAATGCTAGCAGTAAAGCCTTTGTGCGCCATAAGAAAAAGGCACTTCGAACCTGCCTAGTCGTTGCGATTGACCGACGCTGATTCAGGCGTCTGAAACAAGTCGCAAACAGGTTGCAAGCGGGATTCGAGGGTTTATACGGAGCCCGGGCGATCGACGCGCCGTTGCCTTGCGCGGCGCTTGCGGCCTGTTTTCTATAATCGCGCCTGCCTCTTCCCGGGACGTTTGCCGGGACGTCCATGCCCGCCTCCGACCCCGAGAAGCTGAAGCCCTCCCCCCGCTCCGTGCGCGCTCGCCCCTGGTACGCGCGACTCCTCGAGGCGATGGGCATGCTCGCGGGCTTGGCATTGGCCGGCCTGCTGGCGCTGATCCTCGTTGTCGGGGTGGCGCTGGCGGTGGCCTACCCTAACCTGCCGGACATCGGAAGCCTCACCGACTACCGGCCGAAGCTGCCGCTGCGCGTGTTCTCCGCCGACGGCGTGCTGCTGGGCGAGTTCGGCGACGAGCGGCGCAACTTCACGCCGATCGCGCGCATCCCCCAGGTGATGAAGGACGCCGTGATCGCCGCCGAGGACGCGCGCTTCTACCAGCACGGCGGCCTGGACTACAAGGGCATCGCCCGCGCCGCGCTGGAGAACCTGCGTGATGCGCGCAGCCAGGGTGCGTCGACGATCACGATGCAGGTGGCGCGCAACTTCTACCTCAGCACCGAGAAGACCTTCACGCGCAAGATCTACGAGGTGCTGCTGGCCTTTCGCATCGAGAGCGTGCTGGAGAAGGACCAGATCCTCGAGCTCTACATGAACCAGATCTACCTCGGCCAGCGCGCCAGCGGCTTCGCCGCGGCGTCCGAGGTGTACTTCGGCAAGAAGCTCGAGGCCATCACGATCGCCGAGGCCGCGATGCTCGCCGGCCTGCCCAAGGCACCCTCGGCCTACAACCCGGTCGCCAACCCCAAGCGCGCGCGCCTGCGCCAGCGCTACGTGATCGAGCGCATGTTCGAGAACGGCTTCATCACCGAGGAGCAGCACGACGCCGCGCTGGAGCAGGTGCTGCGCTACCGCGTGCCCTCGGACAACGCGACGCACGGCGACTTCGTCGCCGAAGCTGCGCGCCAGCTCGTCTACGCCCAGTACGGTGAGGAGACCTACTCGCGCGGCCTGAACGTCTACCTGACGCTGACCGCAGCCGACCAGGGCGCGGCCTATCGCGCGCTGCGCCGCGGGCTGATGGACTACGAGCTGAGGCAGGTCTACCGCGGCCCGGAGGCCTTCGTCGACCTGCCGGCCGATCCCGAGAAGCTCGACGCGCGCGTGGCCGAGGCGTTGGCCGATCACCCGGACAATGGCGACCTGCGCGCGGCGGTGGTGCTCGAGGCCTCGCCGCGCAAGGTGCTGGCCATGCTGCAGTCCGGCGACACCATCGCGGCCACCGGCGAGGGCCTGCGGCCGGTGACCTCGGGCCTTTCGGAGAAGGCCAGCGCGAAGGTGCGCATCCGGCGCGGTGCCGTCGTGCGCGCGCTGCAGGGGGCCAAGGGGGAGTGGCGGCTGACGCAGATCCCCGAAGTCGAGGGTGCGTTCGTGGCCCTGGACCCGCGCAGCGGCGCCGTGCGCGCGCTCGTCGGCGGCTTCGACTTCGGCAAGAACAAGTTCAACCACGTCACGCAGGCCTGGCGGCAACCGGGCTCCGCCTTCAAGCCCTTCATCTACTCGGCGGCGCTGGAGAAGGGCTTCACGCCGACGACGCTGGTCAACGACGCGCCACTCTTCTTCGACGCCGACCGTACCGGCAGCCAGCCCTGGGAGCCGAAGAACTACGACGGCAAGTTCGATGGCCCGATGCCGCTGGCCACGGGCCTGGCGAAGTCGAAGAACATGGTGTCGATCCGCGTGCTCAACGCCATCGGCCCCGACTACGCCCAGGAGTGGCTGCAGCGCTTCGGCTTCGAGCCCGAGAAGCACCCGGCCTACCTGACGATGGCGCTGGGCGCCGGCTCGGTGACGCCGATGCAGATGGCCACCGCCTACAGCGTCTTCGCCAACGGCGGCCTGCGCGTGACGCCGCACCTCATCGCGCGCATCGTCGACGGCAAGGGCCGCGTCGTGGCCGAGGCTTCTGCCGCCGCCGCCGACGAGTCGGCACGCGTGCTCGACGCGCGCAACGCCTTCGTCATGGACAGCATGCTGCAGGGCGTGGCGCGCTTTGGCACCGCCGCACGCGCGCAGCAGATGCTCCGGCGCACCGACATCTACGGCAAGACCGGCACCACCAACGACTCGATGGACGCCTGGTTCGCCGGCTTCCAGCCGACGATCGTGGCCGTGGTCTGGATCGGCTACGACACCCCGCGCAAGCTCGGCAACCGCGAAACCGGGGGCGGCCTGGCGCTGCCGGTGTGGATCGAGTGGATGGCGCATGCGCTGAAGGGCGTGCCGGTGCAGGAGATCGCCGCGCCGATGGGGGTGGTCGAAGAGGCGGGTGGCTGGCGCTACGAGGACTACGGCGGCGGCAGCGTCGTGCAAGGCCTCGGCCTCGAGGACGCCGTACCGGCAGCCCCCAGCAGCGACGAGCGCAACACCATCCTCGACCTTTTTCGCCGCTGAGCGACTTGGCGCAGTTCACCGGTCCCTAGAATGGCGGCGATGCTCCGCCACACCCTGCGCGCCGCGCCGCAAGCCCCGCACTGCGCTGCGCGCGCGCTGCCGGCAACGCTGATGGCGACGCTGCTTGCGCTGGCCGCGGCGGGCTGCGGCCAGAAGGGCCCGCTGACGCTGCCCTCGGCGGCAGCGACCGCCGCAGCCGCGGTCTCTCCCGCCGCGCCAGCCATGCCAGCTTCTGCGGCTTCGGCCCCGACTCCCCGATGACTCTTCCCGGCAGCCCCTTTCTTTCGCGTCGTGACGGCGCGCTGACGCTCGACGGCGTCGCGCTGCAGGCGCTGGCCGAGCGCTTCGGCACGCCGCTCTACGTCTATTCGCAGGCGGCCATGCTCGACGCCCTGGCCGGTTACCAGCGCGCCCTGGCCGGACGCAGACACCTCGTGTGCTACGCCATGAAGGCCAACTCCAACCTGGCGGTGCTGCAGACGTTCGCCAAGTCAGGCTGCGGCTTCGACATCGTCTCCGGCGGCGAGCTGCGGCGCGTGCTCGCGGCCGGCGGGCGCGCCGATCGCGTCGTCTTCTCGGGCGTGGGCAAGACACGCGCCGAAATGCGGTTCGCCCTGCAGGCCGGGGTGCGCTGCTTCAACGTCGAGAGCGAATCCGAACTGCGGCGGCTCTCGGCGGTGGCAAGCGATGTCGGCGTCACCGCTGCCGTGAGCCTGCGCGTCAATCCGGACGTGGACGCAGGCACGCACCCCTACATTTCCACCGGCCTGCGCGAGAACAAGTTCGGCATCGCGCACGACCACGCCGTCGCGGTCTATCGGCTCGCGGCGTCGCTGCCCGGGCTGCGCGTGGCGGGGATCGACTGCCACATCGGCTCGCAGATCACGCAGGTCGCGCCCTATCTTGACGCGCTCGACCGCATCCTCGATCTCGTGGAAGAGGTCGAAGCCGCAGGCATCGCGATCGACCACGTCGACCTCGGCGGCGGCCTGGGCATCACCTACACCGACGAGAGCCCACCGCGGCCCGACGAACTGGTGAGCCAGGTGCTGGCGCGCATGGACGCGCGCGGCCACGGCCGGCGCGAGCTGCTGCTCGAGCCCGGCCGCTCGCTGGTCGGCAACGCCGGCGTGCTGCTCACCGAGGTGCTCTACCTCAAGCCCGGCGAGGCGAAGAACTTCTGCATCGTCGACGCGGCGATGAACGATCTCATGCGACCTGCGCTGTACGAAGCCTGGATGGCGATCGAACCGGTCCGCGAACGCCAGGGGCAACGTCAGCGCTGGGACGTGGTCGGCCCGGTCTGCGAATCGGGCGACTGGCTGGGGCGCGAGCGTGAACTCGCCGTCGACGAAGGCGATGTTCTGGCCGTGCTCTCGGCCGGCGCCTACGGCATGGCCATGGCCAGCAACTACAACACGCGGCCGCGCGCGGCGGAGGTGATGATCGTCGGCGGCGAGGCGGTCTTGGTGCGCGAACGCGAGCGCACGACGGATCTTTTCGCCGGCGAGAGACCGCTGCCGAGCGTCGGCTGAGCGGCGCCATCGCACCCACGGCGGGACGCGCCGCGATGTGAGGCGCAAAAAAACCGCCCCGAGGGGCGGTTTTTGCTGTGCAACCGGGTCGCCCCGGCGCGGCATCAGAAGGCGTGGCGAACGCCGAACTCGAAGCCGCTCGAGTTGCCGCCCGGCGACGACAGGACGCCGCCCAGGCCGTTGGTGGCGACCGTCTTGGTCTGCGTGCCGTCGTTGGCGATGCGCGCGTAGGTCGCGTAGAGCGTCGTGCGCTTCGACATGTTGTGCAGGTAGCCGACAGCGATCTTCTGGTAGTCGTTGTCGTTCCAGGCGGCCGTGCCCTTCTTCTGGTCGTAATGACCATAGGAGGCGCGAATCACGCCCGCGCCGACCGGGACCTGGATACCCGGCTCGATCGCCATGGCCTGCAGACCGGCGCCGTTCTTCTCCTGCTGAACCAGCAGGCTGGCGGTCAGGAAACCGGCGTTGAACGACGCACCCACGTTCCAGACCTTGTGGTCGGCGGCATCGGCGGCGCCTTCGGTCTTGCCGTAGGTCGCATGCACGGAAACCGGGCCCGCGGCGTAGCCGGCACGCACGCCGAGGTAGTTGTTTTCCTTCTTCGCGCTGCCGAGGGCGCTGGACTTCTCGCCGAAGGCGTACATCACCTGGGCCGAGAAGCCGCCCATGTTGGGGGTGAAGTAGCTGACGGCGTTGTTCGAACGCACGGCGGTCGTGACGTTCGCCTGGCCGGCGAGCATGGCGATCGTGTTGTTCGAGCCGATGCCCACGGTGCCGAACGGATCGTAGATCGTCAGGTTCCAGAACTCGGGGGTGTAGTCGCGGCCGAGGCGGATTTCACCGAAACCGCCCATCAGGCTGACGGTGGAGCGACGCTGGAAGTTCAGGCCGCCGCCGCCGGCAGCGCCTTCGCCCGAATCATTGGCCAGTTGGCCTTCGAGCCAGAAGCCGGCCTGCAGGCCGCCGCCGAGGTCCTCGACGCCACGGAAGCCCAGGCGGCTGCTGTTGTAGCCGGAGTTGGTCATTCCGGTGACCGAATTGCCCCCGGCCGACAGGCGAGCCACGCCCGCGTCGACGATACCGAACAGGGTCACCGACGATTGGGCCGATGCGGCACCGGCAAACGCGGTCAGCGTAGCCAGGGCGAGCAGAGATTTTTTCATTGCAGCGATCTCCTAGGTTGAACAAGAGGGTCCCGATCGGGGAGGTCACCCGGCAAAGGGCTGATCAGGCCAACCTCCTTTGCGGAAGTTGCATGCATTTCACCAGACCCCCCCGAGGCTTGCAAAGCCAAACGGCCGAGTAGCCCTCGTTTAGGGCATTCTCTGTTGTCTGACAACAACGAGCGCCCGGGACGGCCGGAGACGCGCCGGGCCCGTTTCGGCATGTGCAATCGCAGATCGTGCCGATTCCGTCATGAATCGGGCAGCGCGCATGTCAGTGAGCGCCAACATCGCGAAACGCGTACTTACAGTCGGCACGCGGCGAGCGGCGGCCGCTCAAGCCGCGACGAGCTCGTGGCTGGTGGTGATCTCGGCGGTCTTGCCGAGCATGATGCTGGCCGAGCAGTAGCGCTCGTGCGAAAGCGCGATCGCGCGCTCGACCGCGGCCGCCGGCAGTTCGCGCCCGCTGACGACGTAATGCATGTGGATGCGGGTGAAGACCTTGGGCTCGCTGTCCGCCCGCTCGGCGGACAAGCGCACCTGGCAACCGCGGACGTCGTGGCGGCCGCGCTGCAGGATGAGCACGACGTCGTAGGCGGTGCAGCCCCCGGCGCCGGCGAGCACGGTCTCCATCGGCCGTGGCGCCAGGTCGCGACCGCCGCCGTCGGCCGCACCGCCCATCGTGAGCAGGTGGCCGCTGCCCGTCTCGGCGACGAAGCCCATGCCCAGTGCCGGGGTCCAGTTCACCGTGCATTCCATCGTCACTCCTCCAGCGCCGGCCAATCGTCGCACCGGCGCGACACCCTCGGCACCGCGCATTGTGCGCCCGGCCCCGGCTTGCCCGGCTCGCGCCGAATTCTGGAGCGAACTCCCTACCGCAGTACGCCGGGGTCTCTATTGCGCCGCAACATGGCGATGCTAGACTGCGAATCGTGGGTCGTCGATGACCCGACGCTTGTCTCCTCCACCTCCTCCAATGGTGGATTCGACCCCGGTGCCGCAAGGCCCCGGGGTCCTTTTTTTGCGTTCATCGCCCCGGGTCGGGGATGGCCGCAGGCCTATGATCCGCGCCGACTGGCGGCAAGCCGCGCCTTGCCCCGACCCCTGGCCCCTTTCCCGAGAAGCTCCGACATGTCCGCTGGCGCCGTCGCCTCCACCCCTGCGCCGGAGGCGCAGCCCCTCTCGCCGCGGGCGCGGCGCATCGCCGCCGACTACCTGCGCCGCATCCTCTCGGCGCGCGTCTACGACGTCGCCCGCGAGTCGCCGCTGCTGCCCGCGCGCAGCCTCTCGCGGCGCCTGGCCAACCACGTGCTGCTCAAGCGCGAGGACCAGCAGAGCGTCTTCAGCTTCAAGCTGCGCGGGGCCTACAACAAGATGGCCCAGCTGCCGACCGAGCAGCTGCAGCGCGGCGTCATCTGCGCCTCGGCGGGCAACCACGCGCAAGGGGTGGCGCTGGCCGCCAAGCGGCTGGGATGCCGTGCGGTCATCGTCATGCCGGTGACGACGCCGCGCGTCAAGGTCGACGCCGTGCAGGCGCTCGGCGGCGAGGTCGTGCTGCACGGCGACAGCTACTCCGACGCCTACCTGCACGCCGCCCAGCTGCAGCAGGCGCAGGGCCTGTCCTTCGTCCATCCCTTCGACGACCCCGACGTCATCGCCGGGCAGGGCACGGTGGCCGCGGAGATCCTGCGCCAGCACCAGGGGCCGCTGGGCGCGGTGTTCGTGCCCATCGGCGGCGGCGGGCTGGTCAGCGGCGTGGCCGCCTACATCAAGGCGGTGCGCCCCGAGGTGCGGGTGATCGGCGTGCAGACGCGCGATTCGGACGCCATGCGCCGCTCGGTCGTCGCCGGCCGGCGCGTGCAGCTCGACGACGTCGGGCTGTTTGCCGACGGCACCGCGGTGAAGCTCGTCGGCGAGGAGACCTTTCGCGTGGCGCGCCAGCTCGTCGACGACTATGTCGTCGTCGATACCGACGAGGTCTGCGCGGCGATCAAGGATGTGTTCCAGGACACGCGCAGCATCATGGAGCCCTCGGGCGCGCTGGGGGTGGCCGGCCTCAAGCAGTACGTCGCGCGCCACCGCTGCAAGGGCCAGACGCTGGTGGCCGTGACCAGCGGCGCGAACATGAACTTCGACCGCCTGCGCTTCGTCGCCGAGCGCGCGGACTTCGGCGAGCAGCGCGAGGCGCTCTTCGCCGTCACCATCCCCGAGGAGCGCGGCGCCTTCAAGCGCCTGTGCGGACTCATCGGCGCGCGCGCGGTGACCGAGTTCAACTACCGCATCAGCGACGAGAGCAGGGCGCATGTCTTCGTCGGCCTCTCGATCACCCGCCGCGACGAGGCCGAGCGCCTGGCGCGCCAGTTCGTGCGCCACGGCTTCGCCACCCTCGACCTCACCGACGACGAGATGGCCAAGGAGCATGTGCGGCACATGGTCGGCGGCCGCAGCGGCCTGGCCGAGGGCGAGCGGCTGTTCCGCTTCGTCTTCCCGGAGCGCCCGGGTGCGCTCATGCGCTTCCTCGGCGAGCTGCATCCGGGCTGGAACATCAGCCTGTTCCACTACCGCAACCAGGGCGCGGACTACGGGCGCATCCTCGTGGGCATCCAGCTGCCCGCCGGTGACGAAGGCGCGCTGCGCGGCTTCCTGCAGTCGCTGGCCTACCCGCACGTGGAAGAGACCGACAACCCGGTGTACCGGCTCTTCCTGCGCTGACGCCGCAGGCGCGGCGCGGGGTCGCGCCTTTCGCGGTGGCCGCCGGAGCCCGTAGACTGCCGCGCCATGCAGCCCTCCCGCTCGCTGGTCTCGCCGACCTCGCACCCGCACCTCGAGCGCGAGCTCGCCGCCGCGCTGCGCCGGCGCAGCCTGGCCGGCGGCAGCCTGGGCGAGCTCGAGCCGCTGGCGCTGCGCCTGGGCCTCATGCAGCGCACGCTGAAGCCGCAGTTCAGCGATCCGCAACTGCTCGTCTTTGCCGCCGACCACGGCGTGGCGGTCGAGAACCTCGCCGACGCCGAAGCGACCCCCACGCACGAACGGGTGCAGCGCCTGCTCGATGGCCGGCTGCCGCTGGCCGGCCTGGCGCGCGCGCAGCAGCTCGAGCTGACGGTGATCGACTGCGGCGTGGCCGCCGAGCTGAAGGCGCACGAACAGCTGATGATGCGCAAGATCGCCCACGGCACGCGCAACGCGCGCCTCACCGCAGCGATGTCGGCCGAACAATGCCAGGCGGCCATGCGCGCGGGCATGCAGCTGGGCTATCGCCTGCGCGGCAACTTCTCGATCTACGCCAGCCTGGGCGTGGGCGCCGACTTCAGCGCGGCGCTCGTGCTCTGCCGACTGGCCGATTGCCCGCTGCCCGACCTGCTGGCGAGCAGCCCGCAGATGCCGCGGCCGGAGCTCTCGCGCCTGGTCAAGCTCGGCCAGGCGGCGCTGCTGCGCCACCACGAGGCGGTCGAACCGACCACGGCGCTGGCCGCCCTGGGCGGCTTCGACATCGCGGTGATGGTCGGCGTCATGCTCGTGGCCTCCAGCCGCCGTCACCTGCTGGTGATCGACGGCCTCGCCGCGTGCGCCGCGCTGCTGGTGGCCTCGCGCATCGCGCCCGCGGTGACGGACTACTGCGTCTTCTGCCGCAGCCACGCACACCACGGCCTGGACCAGGCGCTGCACCTCTTTCGCGCCACCGCGCTGCTCGAGCTCGGCCTGCAGAGCATGGACGGCACCGGCGCGACGCTCGCCTGGCCGATGATCCGCTGCGCCGCGGCGCTGCTCACCGAGGTCGCCGACGACGAACCGGCCCCGGGCGACGAAACCTTCGAGAGCGTGCGCGGCGACCTCGATGCGCTCGAGCGCTTCGGCAGATCGAGTACGTACTGACGGAACCGACGGTACCGACCGTCGCGACTTCACCGCCGCCCGGCGCGGCGGGTGACGTTCAGCGCTGCAGGGCCCGAGCGTCGAGCGGCGGCGCGGCCTGCTGCACCTCCTGCACCACGGGCTCGCTCGCGGGCATCGGGCCATCGAAGGGCCGCGCCGGCAGCCCCGGCATCGACGGCGGCGCGATGCGAGGCGGCGCTGCCGCGGCCAGGCCGGGGACGCCGACGGCCGGCGGCGCAAGCGCGGGCAACTCCAGTTGCAGCGCCGCCGCAGCGCCACGCGGGCCGATCGCCACGCCGCGCGGCCGCACCGCCTGCAGCACCCAGTCGCCGTCGACCACGGCGCCGACGCGCAGGGCCCGCGGCGACTTGCCGTCGACCGCGATCAGCGCCACGCCGGCGGCTCCTTCGGGCGCGCCGCGGGAGGCCACGACGCCGAGGAGGCGGAAGCGATCGTCGGCGGCCGGCGCCGGCGCCGCCGCCAGCTGCGCCTCGTCCGGCGGTGCCCGCCCGAAGACGCGCGCCCAGTCGCCGGCCGCGCCTTGCGCGCCCCCCGCCAGCGCCGCCTGCGGTGGCAGCGGCAGCGGCTGCGCGAACAGCTTCAGGCCCCAGGCGACGGTGCCTGCGGCCACCAGCGCCCAGACGAGGAAGGCCAGCATGCGCGCCCACATGCGGCGATTATGATTCGCCGACCCCCTGCTCCCTCCAGGCCCCTGCCCTCTTCTTCCGCGGCCTCGGCACGTCCGGCGTCGCCTGCACCTGCTGCCCCATGCGAGAGCGACCCTTCCCGCGCACCCCCCGCGGCTTCACGCTGATCGAGCTGATGGTCGTGCTGGTGATCATCGGCGTGCTGGCGGCGCTGATCGTGCCCAACGTGCTCGACCGCACCGACGACGCGCGCGCCACCGCCGCGCGCACCGACGTCAACAACCTCGTGCAGGCGCTCAAGCTCTACAAGCTCGACAACCTGCGCTATCCGGGCGCCGAGCAGGGGCTGCAGGCCCTGGTGCAGAAGCCCGGCACCGGCGCGCCGCCGGCCAACTGGCGCCCCTACCTCGACAAGCTGCCCGCCGACCCCTGGGGGCGCCCCTACCAGTACCTGAACCCGGGCGTGCGCGGCGAGATCGACGTCTTCAGCTTCGGCGCCGACGGCCAGCCCGGCGGCGAGGGCAAGGATGCCGACATCGGCTCCTGGCAGTAGCCTGCGCCGGCGCCTGCACCGGCGCGCGCTGCAGGGCGCGTCCTGCGGCTTCACGCTGATCGAGCTGCTGGTCGTGGTCGCGCTGGTGGCGCTGGCCAGCGCGGGGGTCGGCCTGGCCTTGCGCGACGGCGCGCAGGAGCGGCTCGAGCGCGAGGCGCTGCGCCTGGTGAGCCTGCTGGAGAGCGCGCGCGGCCAGGCGCGCGCGGCGGCGCTGCCGGTGGTCTGGCGGCCGACGTCGGAGGTCCCCGGCCAGGCCTTTCGCTTCATCGGCCTGCCGGCAACGAGCAGGCTGCCCACGCGGTGGCTCGCCGCGACAGGCGACGAGGCCATCGTCGCCGAGGTCGAGGGCGGACGCGGCGTGCTCACGCTCGGCCCCGAACCCCTGATCGGCGCGCAGCGCGTGACCCTGCGCCAGGGCGCGCAGCAGGTCAGCGTCGGCACCGACGGGCTGCAGCCCTTCGCGCTGCTGCCCGCCGACGAGCGCACGCCCTGAGCACGGCCATGCGGCCCGCGCGCGGCTTCACGCTGCTCGAGGTGCTGGTGGCGCTGGCCATCGTCGCCGTGGCGCTGGCGGCCGGGGCGCGCGCCGCGCAGGCGCTGGTCGACAACGCCGAGCGCCTGCACGCGGTCACCGCCGCGCAGTGGTGCGCCGACAACCAGCTCGTCGGCCTGCGCCTGTCGCGCGTCTTGCCGGGCATCGGCGACGCCGACTTCCGCTGCGAGCAGCTCGGGCGCGCCTTCGCCGGCCAGCTTCTCACGCGACCCACGCTGAACCCGAACATGCGGCGCATCGAAGCCGTCGTGCGCGACGAGGCCGGGCAGCCGCTGGTGACGCTGACCACCGTGATGTCGCGCTACTGATGGCCTGCGGCACGCCCGGCCGCGCGCGCGGCTTCACGCTCGTCGAGGTGCTGGTGGCCCTGGCGGTGATGGCGCTGATGGCGGCGCTGGCCTGGCGCGGCCTCGAGGGCGTGCTCGCCAGTCGCGACGCCGGCCGCGACAGCGTCGAGCGCACGACACGCCTGGCCACCGTCGTCGCGCAGTGGGAGACCGACCTGCAGCGCCTGCAGGCCGATGCCGGCGTGCCGGCGCTGGCCTTCGACGGCCGCACGCTGCGCCTCGTGCGGCGCAGCGACGACGCGCTGCAGATCGTGGCCTGGACGCTCGAGGGCACGCAGTGGCTGCGCTGGGCGACGCCGCCGACGACGCAGCTCGGCACGCTGCAGCAGGCCTGGCTGCAAAGCCAGCAACTGCAGCCGCAGGCCGCCGCCGCGCTGCGGCTGCTGGACGATGTCGAGGGCTGGCAGCTCTACTTCTACCGCGGCAACGCCTGGAGCAACGCGCAGTCCAGCGGCGACCTGGCACCGGCTGCCGCCGGGGCGGCGAGCGCGGCGGCGCGCAGCGTCGAGCTGCTGCCCAGCGGCGTGCGCCTGGTGCTGCAGCTGGCCGGCGGCCGCACGCTCACGCGCGACGTGCTCGTCGTCGGCGGCCGATGAGCATGGGCGCCACGGCCGCCCGCCGCCACGCCGACGCCCAGCGCGGCGCGGCACTGCTGCTGGCGATGCTCATCCTCACCCTGGTGGCGAGCGCCGCGGCGGCGATGGTCTGGACGCAGCAGCGCGCCGTCGAGCTGCAGGCCGCCGAGCGCGTGCGCGCGCAAGCGGGCTGGATCCTCATCGGCGCGCAGGACTGGGCGCGGCTGATGCTGCGCAGCGATGCCGGCCGCGCCTTCCCGCCCAGCGCCGGCTGGGCGCGCAAGCTGGAGGAGTCGCGCCTGTCGCAATTCCTCGGCGGCGAGGGCGGGGCGGGCGGCGACGACGCCCTGGACCTCTTCCTCTCCGGCGAGATCGACGACGCGCAGTCGCGCTACAACCTGCGCCGCCTGATCGCCGACGACGGCCAGCCGGTGCCTGCCGAGATCGCCGCGCTGCGCCGCCTGTGCGCCGCGGCCGGCGCCGACGCGGCGCTGGCCGAGCGCCTGGCGGGCGGACTCGTCGCCGCGTGGAACGCGCACGAATCGACGGCGCCGCTGGCGCCGCAACACGTCGAGCAGCTCGCCTGGCTCGGCCTCGACGCCCAGGGCCTGCAGGCGATCACCCCCTACGTGACGATCCTGCCCGCGCGCACCGCGCTCAACGCCAACACCGCCGCGGCACCGGCGCTGCTGGCGGCCATCGACGGCCTCGAACTGCCCGACGCGCAGCGCATCGTGCAGACCCTGCAGCGCGAACCCGCCGCGTCGGCTGCCGCGCTCAAGGGCCTGCTGCCCAGCGGCGTCGCCGTGGACGAAGCGCGCGTGGGCGTGCACTCGAGCCACTTCGACGTGCGCGCGTGGCTGCGCTGGGACGATCGCCTGCTCGAAGAGCGCTGGCTGTTCGAGCGCCGCGGCGTCGGCGCCGGCGCGCAGGTGCTGCTCCTGCGCAGCGAGCGCCGCAGCCTCCTGCCCGGAACGACGGGATGAGCCGACAGCGACAATAGCCGCCGATGTCCGTCCTCGTCATCCTCCTGCCGTCGCGACCGCGCACCGACGCGGCGGCGCCGGTGCCAGCCGAGTACGCCTACGCCTTCAGCGCCGATGGCCGGCAGCTCACGCGCTCGGGCCACGCCGCGGCGGCGCGGCTGCCACGCGCCGACGGCACGACGCTGCTGCTGGCCGACGTCGACGTGAGCTGGCAGCATGCGACCCTCCCCAAGGCGCCCCCGGCGCGGCGGCGCGCCGCGCTCGGCGCCGTGCTCGAAGAACAGTTGCTCGATGAGGACGAGGCGCTGCACCTGGCGCTGGGCAGCGCGGCCGCCGGCGGCGAGCCGGGCTGGGTCGCGGTGGTGCGCAGGCAACCGCTGGCCGCCGTGCTCGCCGACCTGCACCAGGCCGGCGTCATGGTCGAGCGCATCGCCCCGCCGAGCTGGCCCGAGGATCCGCCGACGCTGCATGTCCTGCCCGGCGACGAGGCCGGGTCCGCGCCACTGCTCGTGCACAGCCACCGCGGCGGCGTCGTCTGCCTGCGCCTGTCGGGGACGCTGGCGCGCCAGCGACTGGCCGCGCTCGAGCGCGCGGGGCTGGCGTGCAGCGCACACCCGGCCGCGGCGGCCGAGGCCGAGCGCTGGCTCGGCGAAGGTGTCGAGGTGCTGGGTGAGGCCGAGCGCGCGCTGCGCGCGCTGCGCTCGCCCTGGAACCTGCGCCAGTTCGAGTTCGCGCCCCGGCATCGCGGCCTGCAGGCGCTGCGCGAGGCGCTGCAGCGGCTGCGCCGCGAGCGCGCCTGGCGACCGCTGCGCTGGGGCCTCGTCGGCCTCGTGCTCGTCAATCTCGTCGGCCTCGGGGCCTGGGCCTGGGAGCTGCAGCACGAGCTGCAGCAGCGGCAGCAGGCGCAGGTGCAGCTGTTGCACGACACGCATCCGCAGGTGCGCGTGGTGCTCGACGCGCCGCTGCAGATGCAGCGCGAGACCGAGCGCCTGCGCGAGGCCGCCGGCCAGGCCGGCGCCGCCGACCTGGAGCGCATGCTCTCGGCCGCCGCCGCCGCCTGGCCCGAGGGCCAGGGCCCGCTGCAGGCACTGCGCTTCGAGCCCGGTCGCCTGAGCCTCACCGTCGACCCCTGGACGCAGGAGCAGCAGCAGCAGTTCGCGCTGGCCGCGCGCGCGGCGGGCTACCAGGCCCAGGTACAGACACAGGGCCAGGGCACGCAGCTCGTGCTCGCCGTCGAGGGCGCGCGATGAAGGCCGCGCTGCAGCCGTTGCAGCCCTTGCAGTTGCTGCGGGCCGCCTGGCGCGCGCGCGACGCGCGCGAGCGGCGCCTCGTGCTGCTGGCGGCCTGGATTCTTGGCCTCTACCTGCTGTGGGCGCTTGCGCTGCAACCGGCGCTGCGCACGCTGCGCGAAGCGCCGCCGCGGCTGGACGCCCTGCAGGCACAGCTGCAGCGCATGCAGGACCAGGCTGCGCAGGCGCAACAGCTGCGCGCGAGCCCGCCGCTGCCGCGTGCGCAGGCCCTGGCGGCGCTGCACGCGGCGGCGGCAGGCCTGGAGCCGCGCGCGCGCCTGGCCGAGCAGGGCGAGCGTGTCGTGCTGACGCTGACCGGCGTGAGCAGCGACGAACTGCGCGATTTCCTCGCCGACGCGCGCGTCGGCGCGCGTGCACGCACGATCGAGCTGCGGCTCACCGCGCAGCCCGCCGCGGGCGCCGGCCTCTTCTCCGGCACGCTCGTCCTCGGCCTGCCGCAGCCCTGAGCGCACCCACATCCGCACCATGATCCGCGCCAAGACCCCGAGCCGCCGCCGCGGCCCCTGGCCGTGGGCCCTGGCCGGTGCGCTGCTGGGTGCGTTGCTGGCGCTCGCCGCCCTCGCCCCGGCGAGCTGGGTCGCGCGCTGGGTGGCCGCGCAGACCGGGCAACGGCTGCTGCTGGTCGACGCCCGCGGCACGCTGTGGTCCGGCAGCGCCGTGGCCGTGCTCGCCGGCGGCCCCGGCAGCCGCGAGGCCAGCGCCCTGCCCGGGCGACTGCACTGGCGCCTCGGTCGCGGGGGCGCGCCCGCGGCGTTCGAACTCGCGCTGCGCCAGGACTGCTGCATCGACGACGCGCTGCGCGTTCTGGCCCGCCCGGGCATCGGCCGTCTGCGCGTGGCGGTCGGCAGCCCGGAGCCGGCCCGCGCCCATTGGCCGGCGGCCTGGCTGGCGGGGCTGGGCGCGCCCTTCAACACCTTGCGCCTGGGCGGCCGCGTGCAACTGCAGACCGATGGCCTGGCGCTCGAATGGGTGCAGGGCCGCCTGCGCGTCACCGGGCAGGCCGAGTTGCGGCTGCAGGACCTGTCCTCGCGCCTGAGCACGCTGCCGGTGCTCGGCAGCTACCGCCTCGTGCTCAGCGGCGCCGGCGACGGCCCCGAGGGCGCGCGCGTGGCGCTGCAGACGCTGCAGGGGCCGCTGCGGCTCTCCGGCCAGGGCCAATGGGCCGGCGCCACGCTGCGTTTTCGCGGCCAGGCCGAGGCCGAGCCCGGCAGCGAAGCGATGCTGAACAATCTGCTCAACCTCCTGGGCCAGCGGCAAGGGCCACTGGCACTGCTCGCGATCGGATGAGAATGAACCGCGCCTGCCGCCCTCGCCGCGCACCGTCCCGCCCCGCCGGCCACGGTGCAAAGCCCGCGTCCCTGCCTGCACGGGTGGGCTGTCTGGCCCTGGCCGGCGCGCTCGCGCTGCCGCTGCCCCCGGCCTGGGGCCAGGCGAGCGCAGCGGCGGCGCGCGCGCCGGTGACGGTGAATTTCGTCAACGCCGACATCGAGGCCGTCACGCGCGCCTTCGCGGCGATGATCAACCGCGCCATCGTCGTCGACCCGCGCGTGCGCGGCACGATGACGGTCTACAGCGAGCAGCCGCAGAGCATCGCGCAGGCCTACCAGAGCTACCTGTGGGCGCTGCGCGGCATGGGCTTCGCGGTAGTCGAGGTCGCCGGGCTGCTGAAGGTGGTTCCCGAGGCCGAGGCCAAGGTGCAGACCGGCACCGTCTCGGTCGGCGAGGTGACGCCGCGCGGCGACCAGATCGTGACGCAGATCTTCACGCTGCGCCACGAGAACCCGAACAACCTGGTGGCCGTGCTGCGCCCGCTCATCACCGCCAACAACACCATCAACGCCAGCCCAGGCAGCGACGCCCTCGTCATCACCGACTACGCCGACAACCTGCGCCGCATCGCCAAGATCATCGCCGCGCTGGACCAGCCCGACAGCGGCGCGGTCGACGTCATCCCGCTCGAGCATGTGGTGGCGGCCGACGTCGCCGCCGTCGTGCAGCGCCTGGCCGACGGCGGGCCGACGGTGGCCGCACCCGGCATCGCGCGCACCGCCGGCGCGACCACGGTGCTGGCCGATGCGCGCACCAACTCGCTGCTCGTGCGCGCCAGCAGCCCCGGGCGGCTGGCGACGGTGCACGCCGTGGTGGCGCGGCTGGACCGGCCCATGGCCGGCGCCGGCATCCCGGGCGCACCGGGCATGTGGGTCGTGCACCTGAAGAACGCCGATGCCACGCGCCTGGCGACGGTGCTGCGCGCGGCCTTCGCGGCCCAGGGCGGCGCGGGGGCGCCGGGCGCGGGCACGGGCACGGGCGCCCTCGCCGGCGCATCCACCGCCGGCCAGGCCATCACCGCGGCGCAGATGTCGGCCCAGCAGTCGGCTCAGATGTCGGCGCAGGGTGGCGCCAGCGCGCAGGCCACGGCCCCGCTGTCGGCCGCGGCGCAACCCTCGACCGGCGGCTTCATCCAGGCCGATCCGTCGACGAACTCGCTCATCATCACCGCGCCCGAGCCGCTGTACCGGCAGCTGCGCGCGATGATCGAGCAGCTCGACCAGCGCCGCGCGCAGGTCTACATCGAGAGCATGATCGTCGAGGTCGCCGGCGGCGACGCCGCCGACTTCGGCTTCGAGTGGCTGGGCAAGCTCGGTCGCAGCGGCAACTACGACGTCAATGCGGTGCAGAACCTCAGCAGCGGCGCCGCACCGAACATCATCAGCGTCAACAGCAGCCTGGCGCAGGGCAACCTGAAGCTGGGCGAGGGCCTCAACATCGGCCTGGCGCGCGTCATCGACGGCGTCACCTCGCTGTCGGCCATCCTGCGCCTGCTGCAGAGCCAGACGCAGACCAACATCGTGAGCACGCCCAACCTGATCACGCTGGACAACGAGGAGGCGAAGATCGTCGTCGGCGAGAACGTGCCCTTCATCACCGGGCAGTTCACGAGCACCGGCACCGGCACCACCAACCCCTTCCAGACCATCGAGCGCAAGGACGTCGGCATCACGCTGCGCATCCGGCCGCAGATCGGCGAAGGCGGCGCCATCCGCATGCAGATTTACCAGGAGCAGAGCGCCGTCAAGAGCACCACCGCCGCGGGCACGAGCAACGCGGGACCGTCGACGACGAAGCGCTCCATCGAGGGCACGGTGACGGTCGACGACGGCCAGATCCTCGTGCTCGGCGGCCTCATCGAGGACACCTACTCGACGACGCAGAGCAAGGTGCCGCTGCTGGGCGACATCCCGCTGCTGGGCGCCGTCTTCCGCAGCGAGAGCCGCGAGCGCAAGCGCACCAACCTGATGGTCTTCCTGCGCCCGATCGTGATGCGCGACGCGCAGACGCAGCAGCGCCTCTCCGACGACCGCTACGAGCAGATCCGCGCCTACCAGATGGGCAACCAGCCGCGGCCGAGCCTGGTGCTGCCGATCGAGCGCGCGCCCGTGCTGCCGCCCTCCACGCCGGCCAGCGCGGTGCCCCTGGCGCCGCTGGATCCGCCGGTCGCGCAACCGTCCGTGGCGCCGGCCGCCGGCGCATCGGCGCCGGGCGCGGCGCCGCGCCCGGCTTCGCGGCCGGACAGCCCCTGAACGCCGCCCGATGCCGCGCCACCCGCTGCCCTACGCCTTCGCCAAGGCGAACACGCTGCTGCTGGAGGACGACGGCCACGAGCGCGTGCTCTGGGCCGCCGAGACGACGCCGGATGCGGCGCTGGCCGAAGTCGGCCGCGTGCACGACCCGAGCCGGCACGAGTTCGAGACGGCGGTGACGCTCGCCGAGCGCATCGCCGCGGCCTACGCCGGCGGCGGCGGCAGCGCCGCGGCGGTGATCGGCGAGGTCGAGTCCGGCGTCGATCTCTCGCGCCTGATGCAGGACCTGCCGGCGGTGGCCGACCTGCTGGAAGCCGCCGACGACGCGCCCATCATCCGCATGCTCAACGCGCTGCTGACGCAGGCGGCCAAGGATGGCGCGAGCGACATCCACATCGAGCCCTACGAGCGCGCGAGCTCGGTGCGCTTTCGCGTCGACGGCACGCTGCGCGAGGTCGTGCAGCCCAACAAGGCGCTGCACGCCGCGCTGATCAGTCGGCTGAAGATCATGGCCGAGCTCGACATCGCCGAGAAGCGGCTGCCGCAGGACGGCCGCATCGCGCTGCGCATCGGTGCGCGCGCCATCGACGTGCGCGTCTCCACCCTGCCCAGCGCGCACGGCGAGCGCGCCGTGCTGCGCCTGCTCGACAAGACCGAATCGCGCCTGACGCTGCCCGCCCTCGGCATGAGCGGCGACGTGCTCGCGGCGTTCGCGCGCCTGATCCAGCAGCCGCACGGCATCGTGCTCGTCACCGGCCCCACCGGCAGCGGCAAGACGACGACGCTCTACGCCAGCCTCTCGCGCATCGACACCGCGACCACCAACGTGCTCACGGTCGAGGACCCGATCGAGTACGAGCTGCCGGGCATCGGCCAGACGCAGGTCAACGCGAAGATCGAACTCACCTTCGCCAAGGCGCTGCGCGCCATCCTGCGCCAGGACCCGGACGTCATCATGATCGGCGAGATCCGCGACCACGAGACGGCGCAGATCGCCATCCAGGCCAGCCTCACCGGCCACCTCGTGCTGGCCACCGTGCACACCAACGACGCGCCGAGTTCGGTCACGCGCCTCGTCGACATGGGGGTCGAGCCCTTCCTGCTCTCCAGCAGCCTGCTGGGCGTGCTGGCGCAGCGCCTGGTGCGCAAGCTCTGCCCCGACTGCCGCCGCCAGGGCGGCGACGGCCTCTGGCACGCCGTGGGCTGCGCGGCCTGCAGCCACACCGGCTACAAGGGCCGCACCGGCGTGTACGAGCTGATGGTCGTCGACGACGCGCTGCGCGCGCTCATCCACGGCCGCGGCAGCGAGCAGGAGCTGGTCGCCGCTGCGCACGCCGCGGGCATGCGCCCGATGCGCGAGGACGGGCAGCGCCTGCTGCGCGACGGCACGACCTCGCCGGAGGAGGTCATCCGCGTGACGCGGGATTGAGGCCGCATGCCGGCCTACCGCTACGACGCGCTGGACGCCGACGGCAAGGCCGCCCGGGGCACGGTCGAGGCCGACAGCGCCAAGGCCGCACGCGCGCAGCTGCGCGCGCTGGCGCTCGTTCCGCTGTCCGTCACGCCGCTGGCGCAGTCGGCCGCGGGCAGCGGCGGCGGGCTGCGCCTCGCGCGCCGCGTCTTCGGCGGCGCCGGCCTCACCGTCTGGACACGCCAGCTCGCCGGGCTCGTCGGCGCGGGCCTGCCGCTGGAGCGCGCCCTGGCCGCGCTCGCCGAGGAGAGCGAGGACGAGCGCCAGCGCGAGCTGCTCTCGCACCTGAAGAGCGAGGTCAACGCCGGCAGCCCCTTCGCGCGCGCCCTGGCCACCGCGCCGCGCGAGTTCGACGAGGTCTACCGCGCGGTGGTCGCCGCCGGCGAGCAGAGCGGCGCGCTCGGCGCCGTGCTCGAGCGCCTGGCCGACGACCTCGAGGAGCGCCAGGCGCTGCGCGCGCGGCTGCTGGGCGCCATGCTCTACCCGGCCATCGTGTCGCTGATCGCGCTCGTCATCGTCACCTTCCTCGTCACCTACGTCGTGCCGCAGGTGGCGACCGTCTTCACCAGCTCCAAGCGCGCGCTGCCGCTGCTCACGGTCGTCATGCTGGGCCTGAGCGGCTTCGTGCGGACGTGGGGATGGGCGCTGGCGGCGCTGCTGGCGGCCGGCGTCGCGCTGCTGCTGCTGGCGCGCCGCGGCGAAGCCTTCCGCCGGCGCAGCGACGCCTTCATGCTGCGCCTGCCGCTCGTCGGCCGCCTGGCGCGCGGCTACAACGCAGCGCGCTTCGGCAGCACGCTGGCGATGCTCGCGGGCGCCGGCGTGCCCATCCTCAAGGCGCTGCAGGCGGCCGCCGAGACGCTCGCCAACCGCGCCATGCGCGCCGACGCGTTGGAGGCGCTGACGCTCGTGCGCGAAGGCGCGCCGCTGGCCAGCGCGCTGGCCGGCAAGAAGCGCTTCCCCGGGCTGCTCGCCATGTTCGCGCGCCTGGGCGAGCAGACCGGCCAGCTGCCGCTGATGCTGCAGCGCGGCGCCAGCCAGCTCTCGGCCGAGGTGCAGCGCCGCGCGCTGGCGCTGGCCACCATCCTCGAGCCGCTGCTCATCGTCGTCATGGGCGCCGTCGTGATGCTCATCGTGCTGGCCGTGCTGCTGCCGATCATCCAGCTCAATACCTGGGTGAAGTAGGGTCTCCTGGGTGCCGGGACCGGTGATCGAGCGCACAACGTCCCGGATTGAGGGGCGTCCCGGGTGTTGTTCCGGGCTGCATCTGTGGCAGGCTGGTGCTTGAATGTCCTTGCAGAGACCGAAGGAGTCGGCATGAGCAGCGGCAACGATCGGGTCCCCCTGGCGCACGGCCGGCTGCCGATCGCCAGCATGCGCAGCGTCTACCGCGTCGGCGACGTCGAGCAGCGCCTCGACAAGCTGCCGCAACGCGAGCACGAATCCCTGCGCGCGACCTACGAACGCATGCTGGAGAAGGGCGCCGAGCGCTTCCAGGTCAAGCCCTCGGGGCTGCCGGCGATGGGGCACCTGTACGAGGAACTGCCCAACTTCGCCGAGGTGCTGGACGAACTGCGGCGGCAGCTCGCGCTGTGCCAGCACAGCGCCGACCCGCTCGAGATCACGCCCATGCTGCTGCTCGGGCCGCCGGGCATCGGCAAGACGCACTTCGCGCGCGAGCTCGCCGAGTTGCTGGGCACGGGCATGGGCTTCGTCTCGATGAGCAGCCTCACCGCCGGCTGGGTGCTCAGCGGCGCGTCCTCGCAGTGGAAGGGCGCGCGCCCGGGCAAGGTCTTCGAGACGCTGGTCGACGGCCAGTACGCCAACCCGGTGATGGTCGTCGACGAGATCGACAAGGCCCGCGGCGAGCATGCCTACGACCCGCTGGGCGCGCTCTACAGCCTGCTCGAGCACGACACCGCCGAGGCCTTCATCGACGAGTTCGCCGAGGTGGCGATCGACGCCAGCCAGGTGATCTGGATCGCCACCGCCAACGACGAGCGCGCCATCCCCGAGCCCATCCTCAACCGCATGAACGTGTTCGAGGTGCAGGCGCCGGACCGCGACGCCGCGCGCGCGATCGCGCTGCGCCTCTACGGCAAGATCCGCGCGCAGCACGACTGGGGCCGCGGCTTCGACCCGCAGCCGGCCGACGCCGTGCTCGCACGCTGCGCCCAGCTCGCGCCGCGCGAGATGCGCCGCGCCTGGATGACGGCCTTCGGCAACGCGCGCCTGGACGGCCGCGGCGCCCTGGAACTGCGCGACCTGCCCGACGCGAACGCGCGCCGCAACCCGATCGGCTTCACGCACTGAAGTCCCCGGCGCTGCGGCCAGTGCACCGCCGGCAGGGGCATGCGCGGCCGTCAGCCCGCGGCAGGGCAGCAGCGCTACGATGGCGGCCCTGCGGCGCGCATGGTGCGCCCGCCCAGGCCGGGCTGCCCCGGCCCGCACGCGCATGAACGACCCCATCCTCCCCCGCGCACGCCCGGCCTCGGGCACCAAGTTCACCACGCCGCAGGGCCAGCGCGCGGTGATGGACGGCATCAGGCCGAGCGCGCTCAGCGACGTGCCCGACGTCTCCGGCAAGCCCGCCTGGCTGCGCGTGCGCGTGCCCAGCGGCGCCAAGTACCAGGAGGTGATGGAGATCGTGCGCTCGCACCAGCTCGCCACGGTGTGCGCCGAATCCAAGTGCCCGAACATCGCCGAGTGCTGGGGCCGCGGCACCGCCACGCTGATGCTGATGGGCTCGGTGTGCACGCGCGCGTGCAAGTTCTGCTCTGTCAACACCGGCAACCCCAAGGGCTGGCTCGACGCCGCCGAGCCCGCGAAGGTCGCCGACGCCGTCGCGCTGATGGGCCTGCGCTACGTCGTGCTGACCTCGGTCGACCGCGACGACCTCCCCGACTTCGGCGCCGGGCACTACGCCGCCTGCATCCGCGCGATCCACGCGCGTACGCCGCAGACGGCCGTCGAGGCGCTGACGCCGGACTTCCAGGGCAGGCACGACCTGGTGGCGCAGGTGCTGGACGCGGGCCTGGCGACCTATGCGCAGAACCTCGAGACCGTGCGACGCCTCACGCACCCGGTGCGCGACGCGCGCGCGGGCTACGAGCAGACGCTTTCGGTGCTCGCCTTCGCCAAGCGCCACGCGCCGCAGACGGTGACCAAGACCAGCCTGATGCTTGGCCTGGGCGAGACCGACGCCGAGATCGACGGGGCGCTGGACGACATGCGCGAGGCCGCCGTCGACGTGGTGACCATGGGCCAGTACCTGCGGCCCACGCGCAACCACCTGCCGGTGCAGCGCTTCGTGACGCCGGACGAATTCCTGCGCTATCGCGAGATGGCGCTGGCCAAGGGCTTCGTCGAGGCGGTGGCGGGGCCGCTGGTGCGCTCGAGCTACCGCGCCGAGCGCGTGCTCGAGCACAACAACGTCGGCCTGGACGACGCCGTGCTGCAGGGCATCCGCGACTCCGCCGCAGCGGCGCTGCGCTGCTGAGCAGGGTGGCGCACTCCTTCTCCGGCCTCACCAACGCCTACCTGTTCATCGGCGCCCCGTAGCCGGGCGCGCAAGGGCACCGCGATCAGCGCGCGCCACACCACGCGCCCGTCGCCGCGGCATCATTCCTGGCATACGCCCGAGAGCACGTGACCGGCGGGCACATGCGCGGCCGCCTGCTCGACGTGACCGGTCTGGTCGTCGAAGAAGAAATCGGGCTCGAACTCGCGCAGGAACTCGCCCTTGGGCAGGCCGCCGAGGAACATCGCCTCGTCGACCTCGATGCGCCAGTCCATCAGCGTGCGCATCGCGCGCTCGTGCGCCGGTGCGCTGCGCGCGGTGACGAGCGCGGTGCGGATGCGCATGCCGGCCTGCGGCGCCTGCTGCATGTCGTGCAGCGCCGCCAGCAGCGGCTTGAAGGGGCCCGGCGGCAGCGGCGTCGCGCGGCGCTCCTGCTCATGGTGCTGGAACGCACTCAGGCCCTCGCGCTGGTAGACGCGCTCGGCCTCGTCGCCGAAGAGCACGGCGTCGCCGTCGAAGGCGATGCGCACCTCGTCCGGATGGGCGTCGGTGGCGCGCGCGCTGTGCGGGTAGACGCGCGCCGCCGGCACGCCGCACTGCAGCGCCGCACGCACGTCGGACGCGTTGGCCGAGAGGAAGAGCTGCGCACGCAGCGGCCGCAGGTAGCGCCAGGGGCTGGCGCCGCGCGTGAAGACGCCGCGCTCGATCGGCAGCGCGAAGTGCCGGCAGGAACGGAACACGCGCAGGCCGGAGGCGGGATCGTTGCGCGACAGCATCACCACCTCCACCCGCGTGGCGTCGCCGTCGTTGAAGGCCAGCAGCTTGTTGACGAGCGAGAAGGCCACGCCGGGGCGCGCCGGCTGCTCCAGCCGCTGCAGCTGCAGCTGCATGTAGGCGCGGTCGTCGCCGGCTTCGAAGACGCGGTTCTCCTCCTCGAAGTCGAACAGCGCGCGCGAGCTGATGGCGACGACGAGGCGGCCTTCGAGGCTGGTAGGCATCGGCGCATGATAGCCAGCGCCGCGCGGGGCGCGCCCGCGTATGCTTGGCGGCCCCCGGGCCTGCCCCGGCCCTGCGAAGGCTGCGCCGACGATGATCCGCGACCCCAACGACCTCACCCGCGTCACCTTCGCCGTCCTGGCGCTGACGCTGCTGGTGGGGGCAACGCTTTGGGTGCTGCGCCCCTTCCTCGGGCCCACGGTATGGGCGACGATGGTCGTCGTCGCCAGCTGGCCGCTGATGCTGCGGCTGCAGCGTCTGGCCGGCGGTCGGCGCTGGATCGCCGCCGGCACGATGACGCTGCTGCTGCTGTTGCTGCTGGTGGTGCCGCTGGTGGTGGCGATCTCCACCATTGTCGAGAACGCCGACGAACTGCTGGGGTGGACACGGGCGGCCGCCGCCTACCGCCCGCCGAGCGAGGCGCCGCCGTGGCTGCTGGGCGTGCCCCTGGTCGGCTCCTGGCTCGGCCGGCTGTGGGAGCAGGCGGTGGCCGCGGGCCTGGGGACCTGGCTGCAGCAGCTCACCCCCTACGCCGGCACCGCTGCGCGCTGGCTGCTGACCGAACTCGGCGGCGTCGGCATGCTGCTCGTGCAGTTCCTCCTCACCGTGCTCATCGCGGGCATCCTCTACGGCTGCGGCGAGGGCGCCGCCGACCTGGTGCGCCGCTTCGCGCGGCGGCTGGCGGGCGAGGCCGGCAGCTCCACGGTGACGCTGGCCGCGGCGGCGATCCGCGGCGTCGCGCTGGGCGTGGGCCTCACGGCCCTGGTGCAGTCGGCGTTCGCCGGAACGGCCTTGATGATCGCCGGCATCCCGTACGCCGGACTGCTGACGGCGCTGGCGCTGGTGCTGTGCATCGCCCAGCTCGGCGCGCTGCCGGTGATGGTGCCGGCGACGATCTGGCTGTTCTACAGCGGCAAGCCGGGCTGGGGCCTGTTCCTGCTCGCCTGCTCGGTGGTGGTGACGCTGATGGACAACGTGCTGCGGCCACTGCTCATCCGCGTCGGCGCCGACCTGCCGCTGGTGCTCATCTTCGCGGGCGTCATCGGTGGCCTGCTCGCCTTCGGACTCATCGGCATCTTCGCCGGGCCGGTGGTGCTGGCCGTGGCGTACCGGCTGCTCGAGGCCTGGATCGACGAGGGCAGGCCGGCAAGCTATTCGCCGCCGCCAACCGAGGCTGCGCGAGCGCCCGGACATCCGGACTGACGTGCTCGCGCCGTTGGGCGCATGCGGCGGTGCTCATCCCGGCCGCACGATCTCACCCCCGCTCGATGCGCCGCGAGAGCACGACCGAGGTCGTCGTCTGCACCACGCCGTCGAGGGCGCGGATGCGGTCGAGCAGCGCGTCCAGGCGCTCGGCCGAATCGGCGCGCAGCAGGGCCACGTAGTCGAACTGCCCGCTCACCGAGTCGAGCTGGCGCACCTCGGGGATGCGCTGCAGCAGCGTGACGACGTCGGCGCCGGCGCGCGGCTGCACGGTGATGCCGACGAAGGCGGACAGGCCCTGCTGCGTCAGGTCCTGGCGCAGGCGCACGGTGTAGCCGGCGACGATGCCCTCGCGCTCGAGGCGCGCGAGCCGCGCCACCACCGTGGTGCGCGCCACCTTCAGCGCCCGCGCAAGATCGGCGGTGCTGGCGCGGGCGTTCACCGCCAGCAGCGCCAGCAGCTCCGAGTCGAGCACGTCGCGCGGTTGCGGCAGCGGCTGCAGCGGGGCGCGCGCGCTCATCGCATCCTCAATCGAGCGTGACCTGCGCGCGCACCGTGCCGGCGCGGTCGGCGCTGGCGGTGAGGGCGATCGCCGTGCCGCGCGCGCCGTGCACGATCCACTCGACGACGGCGCGGTCGGCGGTGATCTCGCGGTGCGGCAGGAAGGCCTGCAGCGAGGTCTTGGGCGCGTGGCCTTCCAGGTGCGGCCCCTGCTCGCGCTCCTTGCCCGAGAGCAGCGCCACGCCCGGCGGCAGGTGAATCTCGAAGATCGTGCCGCGTACCGTCTTGCGCTCGATGGCGCGCTTGCTGACGTGGCTCGGCAGGTAGCCGGCGTTGGCGACCGCGAAGCGCACGCGCCAGGTGTCGGCGCCGAGCGAGCGCACCTCGGTGCGCAGCACCTCCAGCCGCGGCAGCGTGAGCGCCAGCTGCGTCAGCCAGCCGGGGAAGCGCGCCGCCTCGCGCTCGCGCAGCTGCGGCGGCGGGTTGCGCCAGAAGTTCATGCGGTCCCAGCCGCCGAGCTCGATCATGCCCAGCTGCGGGTGGCGAAAGGGATACCAGTCGACGTGCGCGCGGCCCTCGCACTGCTCGTCGCTCCACTTCAGCAGCTTGAGGTCGTGCTCCACCGGGTGCTCGCGGAACCATTCGGTCCACTTGTAGCCCTCGATGCCGGCCTCCTTGTTGGGCGACCAGATCTCCACCGTCCAGAACAGCGCGCCCAGGTGCTCGTAGATCCAGTCCTGCGCGCCGCCGACGATCTCCTTGGGATGGTAGCGGAAGTCGTGGTAGATGCTCACCGCCGGGTAGCCGGTGAGCTGCGCGCCGATCTCCGACAGGCGCTTGTACATCCACAAGTCCTCGGGGATCATCTGCTCGTCGCTCTCCCCGCACATCGGCCGCAGGATGACGCCGCTGTGCGTGTGAAAGCTCACCGCGGCACCGATGTTGGGGTGCTTGACGACGAAGTCGACCATCGCCCGCACCTCGGGTTCGCTGGTCGGGTAGGGACCGGCGCCCGCCTGCTCGAACTCCTGGCGCCAGAAGCCGGGGAAGTTGCGGTTGAAGTCCAGCCCCTCGCGGTCCTTGTTGACGGTGATCTGCAGGCCGTCCCAGTTCTTGATCAGGCCCTCGGGCATGACGCGGTAATAGCTGCCGCCGAATTCGCCGGGCTCGCGCGGCACCATCAGCCGCGGGTCCTGCCCGTGCTTCTTGAAGGGGCCGTGCGGATCGGGCACGCGCATGAAGAGCATGCGGCCGTCGCCGTCGACGTCCTCCATCGTCAGGCCCTCGACGTGCGGCTCGTCGTAGGGATAGGGCCGCGTGCCCGAGCGGATGTGCCGCGGCCGATCGGCCAGCGCCAGCTCCGCGCCGTCGGGGTTCAGGCGCGGGCAGATGTAGACGGTGCGCGTGTCCAGCAGGTGGCGCAGCCTGGGGTCGTCGGCGCCGCTGGCGAGCTGGTGCAGGAAGTACAGGCAGGCAGTCGTCGCCGTCACCTCGGCGGCGTGGATGTTGCCGTCGATCCACAGCGCCGGCTTGTCCTCGGCCGGGCCGGTGACGCTGTTGGTGAGGGTCACCAGCCAGATGTCGCGGCCTTCGTGGCTGCGCCCGATGGCCTCGAGCTGCACCAGCCCCGGCAGCGCGGCGGCGTAGTCCTGCAGCAGGCGCGTGAGCTCGTCGTAGCGGTAGAAGTGGTCGAAGCGGGGAACCGGGATGGCGGCAGTCATGCAAGGACGGCGACGGGTAAGAGCAAGGGCATCGATTGTGCGGCCAGCCCCGTGCGCCTTCGGGGCGCGGACGCCTGCCTGCGGGGGTCACTCCGGCTGCGCCCGCTGCACGCCATGCTCGAAGACACGCAGCTCGCCGGGGGCGAAGGGGTCCCAGTCCTCGCCGGTGGTCAGCGGCTCGGTGGCGACGATGGCCACGCGGTCGCTCGGGCGCGTGAGCGCCGCGAAGTCCACGCTCAGGTCCTCGTCGGCCAGCGTCGCCGCACCGAAGGGATGGCGGCGCTGCAGCGAGTACAGCTTCGTCGTCGCGAAGGCCCACAGCGCCTGGCCGTTGGAGAGCAGGAGGTTGAAGCTGCCGTGGCGCGCGATCGCCGGCAGCAGCTCGCGCAGCGTGCGGCTGAGCTCGTCCACCGTGGGCACGCCGGCATGCGCCTTCGCCAGCTCCTGCATCAGCCAGCAGAAGGCGCGCTCGCTGTCGGTGTCGCCGACGGGGCGGAAGGCCGCGTGCAGCCGCGGCGCGAAGCCCTCGAGGTTGCCGTTGTGCGCGCACACCCAGTAGCGCCCCCAGAGCTCGCGCACGAAGGGGTGCGTGTTCTGCAGCGCCACGCGGCCCTGCGTGGCCTTGCGGATGTGCGCGACGACGACCTCGCTGCGGATCGGCCAGCGCTTGACGAGATCGGCCACCGGCGAGCTGCGCGCCGAGCGGCAGTCGATGAAGTGGCGCAGGCCGCGGCCCTCGAAGAAGGCGATGCCGAAGCCGTCCTTGTGCTCGTCGGCGCGGCGGGCGAGGCCCGCGAAGCTGAACATCACGTCGGTCGGCGTGTTGGCGTTCATGCCCAGAAGCTGGCACATGGCAGGCCCTCTCGCCGCCCTACTCGAACATCAGCTTGGTGAGGCCGCGCCAGGACAGCAGCCGCCCCGGGTTCTGCGTCTCTTCCAGCACGCCGCTCATGCGCCGCAGGATGCGGGGGCTGCGCCGCGCGCGCCAGATCACCAGGTCGGTCAGCCAGGGCCGGTGGTTGACGTGCGCGGCCTGCTCGTAGAGCCGAAAGCGCGGCCGCAGCGCGTGCAGCGCGGCTTCGTAGCGAGCGCGCACGGCCTCGTCCGTGGCCTGCAGCACGATCGCCTCGCCGGCGAGCAGGCCGGTCTCGAGCGCCTTGCCGATGCCCTCGCCGGTGAAGGCGTAGGTGCTGCCCGCGGCCTCGCCGACCGCCAGCATGCCCGGGCGCGACCAGCGCGCGCCCGACAGCGAGCAGCGCAGCGGCGCACCCTTCCATTCCCCTTTCCCTTCGCCTTGCAGCGTGCCGCGGGCCATCAGCTCGCGCGCCGGCGCGTAGACCTCGCAGAAGGCCTCGAAGAGGCGCTTCAGGTTCACGTCCTGCATGCGAAAGCCGCCGTCGCCGCGCTCGACCGCGTGGGTGCCGGTGAGGCCCGCGCCGATGTTGAAGCAGGCATCGGGCGCAGGGAAGATCCAGCCGTAGCCGCCGGCCAGGCGCGGATGCCAGAAGATCTCGAGCCCGGTGATGCGCCCGACCATGGCCTCGCTCCTGACGTAGCCGCGCAGCGCGATGCCGCTGGGCGTGCGGCGCTCGCACAGGCCCGAGGCGATGAGCGCCTGCGGCAGCGCACCGGTGGCGAGCACGACCCAGCGTGAGGCGAGATCGTGCACCGCGCCACCCGCGCGCAGACGCACGCCGACGACGCGCTCGTCCGCATCGACCAGCGGCGCTTCAAAGCGCGCCGGCATCCACGGCCGCGCGCCCGCGCGTTCGGCCGCACGCACGAGGATGGCGTCGAGCTGCCGCCGCGGCAGCACCGCGAGGCGCCCGGGCACGTCGACGTGGCGTCCGCGCGGCCCGGTGCAGCGCACGAAGGCCGCGCGCTGCGCCTGCCCCATCACCTCGTCGAGCACGCCCATGCGCGCCAGCGCCGCGAGCGCGTCGGGAATCAGGCCGTCGCCGCAGACCTTGTCGCGCGGGAAGACGTGCTGGTCGACCAGCACGACGTCCAGGCCGCGCCGCGCGAGCTGCCAGGCCGCGGCGCTCCCCGCGGGGCCGGCGCCGACGACGGCGACGTCACAGGCGCGGGGCAACGAAGGCGCGGCAGCAGGCTCGGACATGGCGGCACGATTCTAGGCAGCGCCCCAGAACGCCCACGCTGGCCTTGACCGCCTGCGCCGCTGCCGCCAGCATGCGTGCGATCGCCATCCGAGCCGACCATGCCCGCCTTCGAACACCTGCTCTCGCCGCTCCTCGTCGGCAGCCTTGCCCTGCCCAACCGCATCGTCATGGGCGCGATGCACACGCGCCTGGAATCGCTCGATCGCCCGCACGAACGCCTGGCCGCCTTCTACGCCGCGCGTGCGCGCGGCGAGACCGGCCTGCTGCTGAGCGGCGGCCATGCGCCCGTGCCCGAAGGCGCGATGGACGAGGCCGCGCCGGTGCTCGATCGCGAAGAGCAGGTCGCCGCCCACCGCGCCATCGTCGACGCCGTCGCGCAGGCCGGCGGGCGCATCGCGCTGCAGATCCTGCACGCCGGGCGCTATGCGCGCGTTCCCGGCTGCGTCGCACCCTCGGCCGGCCGCGCGCGCATCAACAGCTTCGAGCCGCGCGTGCTCACCCTCGACGAGGTGCGTTCGACGATCCGCAGCCACGCGCACACCGCCGCGCTGGCCAAGAAAGCCGGCTACGTCGGCGTCGAGGTCATGGGTTCGGAGGGCTACCTGATCAACGAGTTCACATCGGGCGTCACCAACCGGCGCGAGGACGAGTACGGCGGCTCGCTCGAGGCGCGACTGCGCTTTCCGCTCGAGATCGTGCGCGCGGTGCGCGCGGCGGTCGGCCCGGGCTTCCTGCTCATCTACCGCATCTCGGCGATCGACCTCATGCCCGGCGGCATGACGCCCGAGGAGACGGCCACACTTGCGCGCGGCATCGAGGCGGCGGGCGCCGACCTCATCAACACCGGCATCGGCTGGCACGAGTCGCTGGTGCCGACGATCGCCGCCGCGGTGCCGCGCGCGGCCTGGATCGACGCGGTGCGTCACGTGAAGCAGTCGGTCGCGATCCCGGTGATGGCGTCCAACCGCATCAACACGCCCGAGGTCGCCGAAGCGATCCTGCAGAGCGGCGCGGCCGACCTCGTCTCGATGGCGCGGCCGCTGCTCGCCGACCCCGACTTCGCGCGCAAGCTGCGGCTGCAGCGCAGCGACGAGATCAACACCTGCATCGCCTGCAACCAGGCCTGCCTCGACGCGATCTTCAGCGAGCGCGCGGCGAGCTGCCTCGTCAACCCGCGCGCCGGGCGCGAGATCGATTTCAGCGACAGCCGCGCGGCGCGCACGCTGAAGCTCGCCGTCGTCGGCGGCGGGCCAGCCGGCATGGCCTTTGCCGTCAACGCCGCCGAGCGCGGCCACCGCGTCACGCTGTTCGAGGCGCAGACGCAGCTCGGCGGCCAGCTCGAGATGGCACGACGCATTCCCGGCAAGAGCGAGTTCAACGAAACCCTGCGCTATCACCGCACGATGCTGCAGCGCCTGGGGGTCGAAGTGCACCTGGGCCGGCGTGTCGACGCCGAGGAACTCGCCGCAGGCGGCTTCGACGAAGTCGTGCTCGCCACCGGCGCCGTGCCGCGCCGCCCCGAGATCCCGGGCATCACGCACCCCAAGGTGCTCGGCTACGAGGACGTGCTCGCGCGCGGCGCCGCGGTGGGCCAGCGCGTGGCGATCATCGGCGCCGGCGGCATCGGCTTCGACGTCGCGCTCTTCCTGCTCGGCGACGCGCTCGATTCGACCGAGGTCGAGCGCTTTCGCCGCACCTGGGGCGTCGACGCCGCGCTGCAGGGTGCTGGAGGACTCGCGCCCGCGGCTTCACGCACACCCTGGCGCGAAGTGCACCTGCTGCAGCGCAAGCCCGGAACACCGGGCAAGACGCTTGGCCGCACGACCGGCTGGATCCTGAAGGCGCTGCTGCGCCAGGCGCAATTGCAGATGCCCGCGGGCGTGCGCTACGAGGCGATCGACGACGAGGGCCTGCACCTCGTCGATGCCGACGGCCAGCGGCAGTGCCTGGCCGTCGACCACGTCATCGTCTGCGCGGGTCAGGTCGAGGACCGCGCACTGCACGACGCGCTGGTGGCGCGCGGCATGAGCGTGCACCTCATCGGCGGCGCCGAACGCGCGGCGGAACTGGACGCCGTGCGTGCGATCGACCAGGCGGCGCGCTTGGCCGAGCGGATCGGCGGTTAAGCCGCCTTCACCTTCAGCCGCGAGGCATGCAGGATCGGCTCGGTGTAGCCGCTGGGTTGCACGAGGCCCTTGAAGACGAGATCGCTCGCGGCCTGGAAGGCGGCGCCGTCGTAGGCGGGCGCCATCGGCTTGTAGGCCGGGTCGCCGGCGTTCTGCTTGTCGACGACCTTGGCCATGCGCTTCAGGGTGCTCTTCACCTGCGCCCGGGTGACGACGCCGTGCAGCAGCCAGTTGGCCATGTGCTGGCTGCTGATGCGCAGGGTCGCGCGGTCCTCCATCAGGCCGACGTCGTGGATGTCGGGCACCTTGGAGCAGCCCACGCCCTGGTCGACCCAGCGCACGACGTAGCCGAGGATGCCCTGCGCGTTGTTGTCGAGTTCCTGCTGGCGCTCTGCATCGCTCCACTTCGGCGTCTTCACCACCGGCACGGTGAGCAGGCCGTGCAGGATGTCCTCGCGCACGGCATCGACGTCGGTCTTCTCGAGCGACTTCTGCACCTTGAAGACGTCGACCTGGTGGTAGTGCAGCGCGTGCAGCGTCGCGGCGGTCGGGCTCGGCACCCAGGCAGTGTTGGCACCGGCCTGCGGGTGGCCGATCTTCTGCTGCAGCATCGCGGCCATCAGGTCGGGCATGGCCCACATGCCCTTGCCGATCTGCGCCTTGCCGCGCAGGCCGCACTCGAGCCCGACGAGCACGTTGCTGCGCTCGTAGGCCTGGATCCACTCGCTCGTCTTCATGTCGCCCTTGCGGCGCATCGGGCCGGCGTGCATCGCCGTGTGCATCTCGTCGCCGGTGCGGTCGAGGAAACCGGTGTTGATGAAGGCCACGCGGTCGGCGGCGGCGGCGATGCAGGCCTTCAGGTTGAGGCTGGTGCGCCGCTCCTCGTCCATGATGCCGAGCTTGACCGTGGCCTTGGGCAGGCCGAGCATCTTCTCCACGCGCGTGAAGAGCTCGGCGGCAAACGCCACTTCCGCCGGCCCGTGCATCTTGGGCTTGACGATGTAGACGCTGCCGCGGCGGCTGTTGCGCAGGCCCGCGCTCTTCTTCAGGTCGTGCAGCGCGATCGTCGTCGTGATCACCGCGTCCATGATCCCCTCGGGGATCTCGCGGCCGTCCGCGCCCCAGAGGATCGCGGGGTTGGTCATCAGGTGCCCGACGTTGCGCACGAAGAGCAGGCTGCGGCCGTGCAGCCGTACCTCCGCGCCGCGCGGGCTGGTGTAGACGCGATCGGGGTTGAGCCCGCGTGTCATCGTGCGCCCGCCCTTCTCGAAGGTCTCGGTCAGCGTGCCCTGCAGGATGCCGAGCCAGTTGCCGTAGGCCAGCACCTTGTCCTCGGCGTCGACGACGGCCACCGAGTCCTCGAGGTCGAGGATGGTGGACAGCGCGGCCTCGACCACCAGGTCGGCCACGCCCGCGGGATCGGTCTTGCCGATCGGGTGCGCGGCGTCGATGCGCAGGTCCAGGTGCAGCCCATGATGGCCGAGCAGCACCGACGAGGGCGCGCCCTTCTCGCCCTGGTAGCCGACGAACTGCGCGGGCACCCTCAGGCCCACCGTCCTGCCGCTGGAAAGCGTCACGGCGAGCGCGCCGTCGACGACGCGATAGGCGGTGGCGTCGAGGTGCGAGCCTCCCTTCAGCGGTGCGCAGCGATCGAGCACGTGGCGCGCGTACCCGATCACCTTGGCGCCGCGCACGGGGTTGTAGCCCTCGCCGTTCGGACCCGTCTTCGTCGCGCCGTCGGTCTCGGGCAACGCGTCGGTGCCGTAGAGCGCGTCGTAGAGGCTGCCCCAGCGCGCGTTGGCGGCGTTGAGCGCGTAGCGCGCGTTGGTGATCGGCACGACGAGCTGCGGCCCGGCCTGCAGCGCGAGCTCGGCGTCGACGTTCTTCGCGGTCGCGCGCACCTTCTCGGGCACCGGGACGAGGTAGCCGATCTTCTGCAGGAAGGCCTTGTACTTCTTCATCCCGCGGATCGGCCCCGGGTTGGCCTTGTGCCAGGCGTCGATCTCGGACTGCAGGCGATCGCGCTCGGCCAGCAGCGCGGCGTTCTTCGGCGCGAGGTCGGCGACGAGGGCGTCGAAGCCGGCCCAGAAGGCCGCGGCCTCGATGCCGGTGCCCGGCAGCACCTGCTGTTCGATGAAGCGGTGCAGGCGGGTGTCCACTTGCAGGCCATGGACGGTGGTGCGTTCGGTCATGGTCGTTCCTCCTGGTTCGGCTAGGCTCAAGCCCGCACTGTATTCCAACCATCAGCGGGCATTAATGACACCGAACTTCATGGATTCATGATCGTTTGATGCATAGTCACAGCTCATGGATCGGCTCAAGCAGATCGAGACGCTGGTCGCCGTGGCCGCGCGCGGCAGCCTCACCGCCGCGGCGCGCGCCGAGGGCGTCGCCCCCGCGGTGATCGGCCGACGCATCGACGCGCTGGAGAGGCGCCTGGGCGTGAAGCTGCTCATCCGCACCACCCGACGCCTGTCGCTGACGCATGAGGGCAGCGCCTTCCTCGAGGACTGCCAGCGCCTGCTCGCCGACCTCGCCAATGCCGAGGCCAGCGTCGGCGCCGGCGGCGTCAAGGCCAGCGGGCACCTGCGCATCACCGCGCCGGCGGGCTTCGGCCGCCGTCACGTCGCGCCGCTGGTGCCGCGCTTCATCGGCCTGCATCCGGACGTGAGCGTCTCGCTCAACCTCTCGGACCGCGTCGTCGACATCGTGCACGAGGGCTACGACTGCGCCATCCGTGTCGGCGACCTCGGCGACTCGAGCCTCGTCAGCGTGCGCCTGGCCGACAACCGCCGCCTCTGCGTCGCCGCCCCGGCCTACCTGCAGCGCGCCGGGGTCCCGCGCCTGCCGGCGGACCTGGTGCGGCACGAGTGCCTGGCGCTGTCCTCCGAGGCCAGCCAGACGCGCGGCTGGGCCTTCGTGGTCGACGGTGCCCTCATGCACCTGCGCCCGCGCGGGCGCCTGGACTGCAGCGACGGCCAGGTGCTGTACGAGTGGTGCTCGGCCGGCATGGGCATCGCCTGGCGCAGCGCCTGGGAAGTGGAACGCGAGGTGAACGATGGTCGCCTCGTCGTCGTGCTCGACGAGTTCGCCGCCCCGCCCAGCGGCATCTACGCCGTCTTCGCGCAGCGCAAGCACCTGCCGCTGCGCGTGCGGCTGTGGATCGACTTCGTCAAGCAGAGCTTCGGCGACCCGGCCTACTGGGCATCGGCCTGAAGGGCCCGGGCCTGCGCGCCGGCGGCTACAGGATGCGCCGCGGATGCATCAGCGCCTCGTGCGCGGCGTGCAGGCGGCGTACCAGCACCTGGATGAACGCCGTGTCGAAGAGGTGGCGCGTGCTGATCGAGAGCTGGGCCAGCGTCTGCGGCGTGAAGGAGATCGTCGTCGCCGCCTCGCACACGAGCACGTCGGCGGCGTGCACGCGCAGCTCCGGGTTGGGCGCGAGGTAGGCCATCTCGCCGACCGAATCCCCCATCCCCAGGCGTGCCACGCGCTCGCCGTCGCGGTAGACGTCGACGCCGCCCGCGGCGAGGATGTGGAAGTCGTCGCCCTCCTGCCCCTTGCGGTAGATCGCGTGGCCGTAGGGCAGGCGCTGCCAGCGCGCGCGGTGCACGACCTCCCACAGCTCGACGTCACCGAAGCCCAGGAAGAATTCGAGCGAGCGCAGCAGGTTGAAGCGCTCGGAATCGAGCACGTGCTGCAGCGAGGCGCGCGGCACCTCGCGGTCGGTGACCAGCGCCGCCAGCGCCGCAGCGAACTGCTCCCAGTCGGGCGGGCGGCGCTCGCGGTCCTTGGCCAGCGCCTGCAGGATCAGCTCGTCCAGGCGCTGCGAGACACCTTCGCGCAGCGTGCGCAGCGACACGGCGTCCTGGTTGTAGATCTGATGCATGATCGCCGCCTGCCGCGTGGCGTCGAAGGGCGGTCGGCCCGCGATCAGGTGGTAGAGCACCGCGGCCAGCGAATAGATGTCGGCGCGGCAGTCCAGGGTATCGCCGTCGAGTTGCTCGGGCGACATGTAGGCCAGCGACCCCACGCGGTAGACCTGCGTCGCCTCCGAAGCCTGGTTGAACGCGCTGCCGAAATCGGTGATCTTGACGTCGACGACCTGGTCGCCGTCCATCACCGCCAGCAGGTTGGCGGGCTTGACGTCGCGGTGGATCACGCCCTGGCGGTAGACGTAGCCCAGCGCCATGGCGCACTTGAAGCCGACTTCGACGATCTGGTCCAGCGGCAGCAGCGCATCGGCGCGGCAGAAGCGCCGCAGCGTCACGCCGTCGACGTACTCCATCACCAGGTAGGGCGCCTCGTCGTCGGCGACGGCGTCCAGGATCTGCACCACGTTCGGGTGGTTCAACTGTCCGACCAGCGCCGCCTCGGCAGCGAAGAAGCGGCGCTGAAAGTGCGATTCGCGCGAATCGGGCAGGAGGCCCAGGCGCACCCGCTTGATCGCCACGTTGCCGCCGCGAAAGGCGTCGCGGGCGAGGAAGACCTCGCTCGTGGCGCCCTCGCCCAGCCGGGCGAGCACCCGGTACTTGCCGACCTGCGGCGGCAGCTCGGCGGTCGCGGCTGGAGGGGAGAAGACGGGAACCGGCGTGGTCATGGCGGACGCTGGGCCGTGGGGCACGTCCAGCGCCTGCATCATCCCCCAGCGCGGCGGGGCCGTGATGGCCGGAACAAGGGGGCGATCGTGGCGCATTCCCGCTTGCCTGCGCCCGCACCCCGGTCAGCCGCGGGCACAGCGACGGCGTTACACGCCCACGGCCGCCGGCAGCGGCCGCAGGCCCCAACCGTAGAATCTTGCGATGATCCAAGCCAAGCAGGAACTGCTGCAGGCGCTGTCGCGCGCGCTGGCAGGACTGGCCCCCGACGCGCCGCCGGTGGCGGCGTTCGAGTCGCCCAAGCAGGCCGCGCACGGCGACCTGGCGATCACCGCGGCGATGCCGCTGGCGCGCAGCCTGAAGAAGAACCCGCGCGAGATCGCCCAGGCCCTGGTCGATGCGCTGCGCGCCGACCCGGTCGTGCAGCGCTGGGTGACGGCGCTCGAGATCGCCGGCCCGGGCTTCGTCAACCTGCGCCTGACCCCCGCGGCACGGCAGCGCATCGTCGCCGAGGTGCTGGCAGCGGGTGCGGCCTTCGGCCAGCGCCCGGCCAGCGGCCAGCGCGTGATGGTCGAGTTCGTCTCCGCCAACCCGACCGGGCCGCTGCACGTCGGCCACGCGCGCCAGGCGGCCCTCGGCGACGCGCTGTGCAACCTGCTCGCAAGCCAGGGCTGGCAGGTGCACCGCGAGTTCTATTACAACGACGCGGGCGTGCAGATCGCCACGCTGGCGCAGTCGACGCAGTGCCGCCTGCGCGGCCTGGCGCCGGGCGACGAGGGCTGGCCCGAGTCGGCCTACAACGGCGACTACATCCAGGACATCGCCGGCGACTATCGCCGCCGCAGCACGGTGAAGGCCGACGATCGCGCCTTCACCGCCAGCGGCGATGCCGACGACCTCGACGACATCCGCCAGTTCGCCGTCGCCTACCTGCGCCACGAGCAGGACCTGGACCTGCAGGCCTTCGGCCTGCGCTTCGACCGCTACTACCTCGAATCCAGCCTCTACACCAGCGGCCGCGTGCAGGCCACCGTGGACCGCCTGGTGCACAGCGGCCACACCTACGAGCAGGACGGCGCGCTGTGGCTGCGCAGCACCGACTTCGGCGACGACAAGGACCGCGTCATGCGCAAGTCGCTGCCCGCGGGCAGCGACGCCGCGGCGGGCTCGCCCTACACCTACTTCGTCCCGGACGTCGCCTACCACGTCGACAAGTTCGAGCGCGGCTTCACGAAGGTCATCAACGTCCAGGGAAGCGATCACCACGGCACCATCGCGCGCGTGCGCGCCGGGCTGCAGGCGCTCGACCTGGGCATCCCGAAGGGTTTCCCGGACTACGTGCTGCACAAGATGGTGACGGTGATGCGCGGCGGCCAGGAGGTGAAGATCTCCAAGCGCGCCGGCAGCTACGTGACGCTGCGCGACCTGGTCGAGTGGACCAGCCGCGACGCGGTGCGCTTCTTCCTCATCAGCCGCAAGGCCGACACCGAGTTCGTCTTCGACGTCGACCTGGCGCTGGCGCAGAGCGACGAGAACCCGGTCTTCTACGTGCAGTACGCGCATGCGCGCATCTGCTCGGTGCTGGCGCAGTACGCCGACAAGGGTGGCGACGCCTCGGCCGCGACGCTGGCCGGTGCCGACCTCGCGCGGCTTGTGGCGCCCAGCGAACAGGCACTGCTGCTGCGCCTGGCCGACTACCCGGACATGCTCACGCGCGCAACCACGGACCTGGCGCCGCACGACGTCGCCTTCTACCTGCGCGACCTCGCCGCGGCACTGCACGCGTGGTACGCGGCCGAGCGCTTCCTCGGCGAGGATGAGGCGCTCACGCGCGCGCGCATGGCGCTGCTGGCGGCCACGCGCTCCGTGCTGCGGGCGGGGCTTGCCGTGCTCGGGGTGAGCGCGCCGCAGTCCCTGCAGCGGGTGGCCGCCGCCGCGGAGGCCGGCGCATGACGCGCGCCAGGCAGCCGCAGCACGGCGGCTTCGTGCTCGGGCTGGTGTTCGGGCTGCTGCTGGGCCTGGCGCTGGCCCTGGGCGTGGCGCTCTACATCACCAAGGTGCCGGTGCCCTTCATCGACAAGGTGCCGCAGCGCACCGCCGAGCAGGACCAGGCCGAGCAGCAGCGCAACCGCAACTGGGATCCGAACGCGCCGCTGGCGGGCAAGCCCCCGCGCGTGGCGCAGGCCGCAAGCGCCGCCGCCTCGGCCGCATCGTCGGCTGGCGCCGCGCTGGCGACGGCGGCGCCGGCCAGCGCCGGCAGCGGCGCCGCGGGCCTTGACCCGGCGACCATCCTCTCCGGCGCGCAGACGCCAGGGCCGCAGATCCCGGCAGGCATCGTCTTTTTCGTGCAGGCCGGCGCCTACTCGCGCATCGAGGAAGCCGAGCAGCAGAGGGCCAGGCTGGCCATGCTCGGCCATGGCGCACGCATCAGCGAACGCGATCAGCACGGCCGCGTCGTCTACCGCGTGCGCATGGGCCCCTACCCGACGCGCAGCGAGGCCGAAGGGCTGCAGAGCCGGCTGCTGGCCTCGAGCATCGAGTCGCAACTCGTGCGCGCGGAGCAGCGTCCGTGAGGGCGCGACGGCGGGCCCGCGCGGCAGCGCGCCCCGTGGAACTCCGCCCCGGGCCGCCGAATCCACTGACGTCTTTCACGACCCAGACCCCGAAAGGACTCTCATGAAGCGCCGCGACTTCTCGATCCAACTGGCCGGCGTCGGCCTTGCCCTGGCGGCAAGCGGCACGGCCCGCGCGCAGGCACCGGCCGAGGGCAGCCAGTACGTCAAGCTGGCCCAGCCGCTGCCCGCGGCCTTGCTGCCGCCCCCGGGCAAGATCGATGTCAGCGAGTTCTTCTGGTACGAATGCCCGCACTGCAACGTCTTCGAGCCGCTGCTAGACGCCTGGTCCAGGCGCCTGGGCGCCGACGTCGCCTTCCGCCGTGTGCCGGTGGGCTTCACGGCGCGCCACCAGGTGGGGCAAAAGCTGTTCTATGCGCTGGAAGAGATCGGCGCGCTGGAGACGGCGCACCGCAAAATCTTTGCCGCCATCCACACCCAGGGCCAGCGGCTGATCAGCGACAACGACGCCGTTTCGATCGCCACTGCAGCCGGCGCCGACAAGGCGAAGTTCCTCGACGCCTACCGCTCGTTCCAGGTCAACACCAAGGCAGCCAGGGCGCGCCAGCTCTCGGACGCCTACAAGGTCGACGGCGTGCCGCTGCTGGGCATTGCCGGTCGATATTTCACGTCTGCCTCGCTCACCGGCAGCCACGAGCGGGCCTTGCAGGTGGCAGACTACCTGATCCAGTTCGCGCGCAAGGGCTGAGCCCGCAGGCAGCGAATGCGACGGGCGCGGCAAGGCCGCGCAAATTACCGCTTTTCGCGCCCCGCGGCGGAAACCTGCAACTAGAATGTCTGCAAGTTTCATGCCGCACATGCGCCACCCTGCGATCCCCGGAACTCGGTCCGCCAGCCGCCTCGGCCCGCTGGCGGCGCTGCTGCTCGCCTGCGTGCTGGCGAGCCCCGCGGCGCGCGCCGAGAAGGCCGACAGCCGCCTGCCGATGGAGATCCAGGCCGACCGCTCGGGCAGCGCCGACCTGCTGAACCAGGTCAGCCGCTTCGAGGGCCACGTCGTCATCACGCAGGGGACGATGCTCATCAAGGCTGAGCGCGTCGAGATCCGCCAGACGCCCGACGGCTACTACCAGGCCACGGCCTGGGGCAGTGCTGCGGCGCCCGTCAGCTACCGCCAGAAGCGCGACGGCGTCGACGAGTACGTCGAGGGCCAGGCGCTACGCGTCGAGTTCGACGGCAAGGCCGAGGTGCTGCGTTTCATCGGCAACGCGCTCGTGCGCCGCACCGGGGGCAGCCGCACGCTGGACGAAATCACCGGCGCGCAGATCACCTGGAACCACGCCGCGGAGATGTTCAGCGCCCAAGGGGGCAGCAGCATCGGCGCCGGCGCCGACGCCCGCGTGCGCGCCGTGCTCGCCCCGCGCAGCACGGACCAGGCGGCCTCGCGCCCGGCACGTTGATGGCCGCGGCCGCGCCCTCTGCACCGGCGGCGGCAAGCCGCCTGGAGGCCGAGCGCCTGGCCAAGTCCTACGGCGCGCGCCGCGTCGTGCACGACGTGCATCTGGCGGTGGGCGCGGGCGAGGTCGTCGGCCTGCTCGGCCCCAACGGCGCCGGAAAGACGACGACCTTTTACATGGTGGTCGGCCTCGTGCGCGCCGACGACGGCGAGATCCGCATCGACGGCACGCCGATCCAGGGCCTGCCGATCCACCGCCGCTCGCGCCTGGGGCTGTCCTACCTGCCGCAGGAGGCGTCGATCTTCCGCAAGCTGACGGTGGAGGAGAACATCCGCGCCATGCTCGAACTGCAGTTCGCAGCCGATGGCCGACCCTTGCCGGCGAACCGCATCAACGAACGGTTGGAGCAACTGCTCGCCGACCTCGGCATCGAGAAGCTGCGCGACTCGCCCGCGCCCGCGCTCTCCGGCGGCGAGCGGCGCCGCGTCGAGATCGCGCGCGCGCTGGCGACGCAGCCGCGCTTCATCCTGCTCGACGAGCCCTTCGCCGGAGTCGATCCGATCGCCGTGATCGAGATCCAGCGCATCATCGGCTTCCTGCGCCAGCGCGGCATCGGCGTGCTCATCACCGACCACAACGTGCGCGAGACGCTTGGCATCTGCGACCGCGCCTACATCATCAGCGAGGGCCGCGTGCTGGCCGAAGGCACGCCCACCGAGATCGTCGCCAACGCCGAGGTGCGCAAGGTCTACCTCGGCGAGCACTTCCGGATGTGACATGAAGCCCTCGCTTCAGGTCCGGCTCTCGCAGCACCTGGCGCTGACGCCGCAGCTGCAGCAGTCGATCCGCCTGCTGCAGCTCTCGACGCTGGAGCTGCACCAGGAGGTCGGGCAGATGCTCGACCAGAACCCCTTCCTCGACCTGGAGGAGGACGCGGCCAGCCCCTTCGAGACGCCGCTGGATCGGCGCCTGGCCGACGACCGCGCCTCCTCGCGCGACAAGGGCGACGATCGCGAGGCCGAGGAAGGCGGCGCAGGCGACGAGGCGGCGCTCGCCGAGGTCAGCGCAGGCGACTTCGGCACCACGGCGCACGAGGACTGGGAGAACGGCACCGAAGGCGACGACTTCGACGGCATCGGCGAAACGCCTTCGGCACGCGCGGCGGGCGCGAGCGCCGCGGCAGGCGAGGAGGAAGGCGATCCGCAGGACCGCCGCGCCGCCGGCACGAGCCTGCAGGACCACTTGCGCGCCCAGACCGTCGGCATGCGGCTCGCGCCCGAAGACCGGCTCGCGCTCGAGGCGCTGATCGAATCGCTGGACGCCGACGGCTACCTCGCCGATCCGCTGGACGAGATCGCCGCGCGCCTGTCCGAACTGCTGGGCCAGGCCGACGCGCAGGCGCGCGAGGCGCTGGACGAGCGGCTGCGCTGCGCGCTGCGCTGGCTGCACAACCTCGAGCCCACCGGCGTCGGCGCGCGCAGCCTCTCCGAATGCCTGGTGCTGCAGTTGCGCGAGCGCCATGCGAAGAGCCCCGAACGGCGGTTGGCCATCGCCATCTGCGAGAAGCACCTCGAGCACCTGGCGCGGCGCGACCTGCGCCGCCTGGCCGTCCTCACCGGCGGCAGCGAGGAGCAGTTGCGCGCGGCGCAGGCAATGATCACCGCCTGCGAGCCCAAGCCCGGTCGCCCCTTCGCCGACGTCGAGGGGCAGGTCGTCGTCCCCGACGTGCTCGTGCAGCGCACGCGCGGCGGCTTGAAGACCGTGCTCAACCCCGACGTCATGCCGCGCCTGCGCGTCAACGACCTCTACGCCAGGGCGCTGCGCGGCCAGCGCGGCAGCGCCCCGGACCTCTCGGCGCGGCTGCAGGAGGCACGCTGGTTCGTGCGCAACATCCAGCAGCGTTTCGACACCATCCTGCGCGTCTCGCAGGCCATCGTCGAGCGCCAGAAGAGCTTCTTCACCCACGGCGCGATCGCCATGAAGCCGCTGGTGCTGCGCGAGATCGCCGAGGAGCTGAGCCTGCACGAGAGCACGATCTCGCGCGTCACCACCGCCAAGTACATGAGCACGCCGATGGGGACCTACGAGCTCAAGTACTTCTTCGGCTCGAGCCTGCATACCGAAACCGGCGGCAACGCCAGCAGCACGGCCGTGCGCGCACTCATCCGCCAGCTCGTCGACGCCGAGGATCGCAGCCGGCCGCTCTCCGACAGCCGGCTCTCCGCGATGCTCGAGGAGCAGGGCATCCAGGTCGCGCGGCGCACGGTCGCCAAGTACCGCGAGTTGCTGCGCATCGAACCCGCACCGATGCGCCGGGCGCAGGCCTGAGAACCCCCGAGGCGACGATGAAACCGGCCATGTTCGTCCCCTGTGCGCAGGGCGTGGAAGCCCTGCTCGCCAGCGAGCTGCAGGCGATCACCGGCCAGCCCGCGCGCGCCGCGCGCGGCGGCGCCTGGGTGCCGGGCGATCTCGCCGCGGCGATGCGCATCAACCTCGAGTGCCGCCTCGGCCAGCGCGTGCTGTGGCCGCTCACCGACGGGCCCTATCGCGACGAGCGCGACCTCTACGAGCTCGCGCGCCGCGTGCCCTGGCCCGAGTGGATCACGCCGCAGCAGACGCTGCGCGTGGATGTCTCCGCGCAGCGCAGTCCGCTGCGCAGCCTGAACTTCGCGGCGCTGCGCGTGAAGGACGCCGTCTGCGACGCGCTGCGCGAGGCCAGCGGCGAGCGCCCGAGCGTGGACACGCGCCATCCGACGCTGCCGCTCGTCCTCTTCCTCGACGCCACGCACGCGTGGCTGTATGCCGACACCTCCGGCGAGGCGCTGTTCAAGCGCGGCTGGCGCGACGCCCGCGGCGGCGGCCAGGCGGTGAAGGGCGAGGCACCGCTGAAGGAGACGCTGGCTGCGGCGATGCTGGCCGCGGCCGACTGGCGTGGCCGCGCCGAGGACGGCGCACTGCTGGACCCCTTCTGCGGCGCCGGCACCATCGCCATCGAGGCCGCGCAGATCGCCTGCGGCATGGCCCCGGGGCTGCAACGCCGCTTCGCCTTCGAGCAGCAACGGCCTTTCGTACCGCTGCGCGCCGCCTGGCAGCAGCTGAAACAGGCCGCGCGCGCGCGCGTGCACGCCCCGGCGGTGGCGGTGTTCGCCAGCGACGTGAGCTTTCGCATGACCGACTTCGCCGCGCGCAACGCCGAGCGCGCCGGCGTCGCGCAGGCCATCGAGTTCAAGACCGCGGACGCGCTGCAGCGCCTGCCGCCGGCGCCTCGCGGCACGCTGCTGATGAACCCGCCCTACGGCGAGCGCATCGCGCCCAAGGGCCGGGGCACGGCCGCGCGCGAAGGCTTCGAGGGCGGCGAGGACGCCGCAGCCTTCTTCGCCGCGCTGGCGACGCACTGGAAGCGCCACTATCCCGGCTGGACCGCCTGGTGCCTGAGCCCGGAGATGAAGCTGCCCTCGCTGATGCGGCTGCAGGAAAGCCGCCGCGTGCCGATGTGGAACGGCGGCATCGAGTGCCGGCTGTTCCGCTTCGAGCTCGTGGCGGGGTCGCACAAGCCGGCGGTGCGAGCGCCGGCCGCTTGATCAGAACCGCAGCGAGTACATCAGCTGCAGGTTGGTCTGACGGTGCGTGACCTGCACCCCCTGGCCGTTGGTGACGGTGGCCTTGGGGGTGATCGTCAACGCGACGTTGAACTCGCCCGCGCCCGACGGCTGCCAGCCCAGGCCCAGCGTGTAGTGCGTCTTCACGGTCGCCGGGAACAGCGGGTGCACGTCGGCGTCGGGGATGGGATTGCCGGCGTGGTTGTAGCCTGCGCGCAGCGTCAGCGCGGGGCTCACGGCCAGGGCCGCGCCGAGGTTGAGGACGGTCTGGTTCTTCCAGTTCTGCGGCAGCACGAAGCTCACCGAGCCGCCCATGCCACCGCTGTCGTAGCGCATGCGGAAGTCCTTCATCACGCCCGACCACTCGATGCGCTTCACGTCGGCCGCCAGCAGCACCGGCCCGCGCTGCCACGCCAGGCCCAGCGCCGCGGTGGCCGGCCACTGGAAGTCGACCACCGTCAGGCGGCCGCTGTCGGCGAAGCCGCCCGCGGCGCTCATCGACGCCCCCGCCGCGGAGGTCTTCATGTCGCCCAGCGAGGTCTCGGACTGGTAGGAGGCCCCCAGCGTGAGCTCCGGCGTGGCGCGCCAGACGGCGCCGAGCTTGGCCGCCCAGCCGGTGGCGCGCGCGGCGCCGCTGAAGTCGCTGCTATTGGAGAAGTCGATGCGCGCCCACGGCGCGCTCGCCAACGCCGGCAGCGCCATGCCCAGGTTGCCGCTGGCGCCCGTGACCAGGCCGCCGAGCTGCGCGCCGCTGGCCGCCATGCGCATGTCCAGCGTGGCCCAGACGAAATCGAGCGAGCCGCCCAGGCTCAGTTCGGGCGTGGCCTGCCAGGCCAGCGGCAGCAGCAGCCGGCCGACGCCCAGCTCCGAGCGCACCGGCTGCCCCGAGCCCATGGCCAGGAAGCTGTCGGCGTCGTAGTCGGTGCCCATGCCGCCTTGCGCGAACACGCCCAGGCCCCAGCTCAGCGCCCCCTGGCGGCGCACGTAGCCGAGGGCGGGCATGTAGTAGGCAGTGCCGCTGGAGTCGGCGCCGGGCATCCCCGGCACGCTGCTGCTCACCTTCGGCCCGAGGCGGCCGAGGGCGAGGTCCAGGCGTGCGCTGCCGGCGGCCATCAGGCCCAGCGTTGCCGGGTTCTGCGCCATCGCCGCCGTGCCGTGGTCGATGGCCTGGCTGGCGCCGCCCATGCCGGTCGACACCGGTCCGTAGCCCTCCATGTTCATGCCGTTGGTGGCCCGGGCCGGTGCCGTCACGGCGGCACACAGCGCGGCCAGCGCTGCCAGGGCCGTGGGTCGCAGACAGGTTCTCGTCGTCGTCATCGTCGCCTCCTGTGGCGGATCTCGAAACACGGGAATCTGATGGCCCGTGGCCGGGCCGCGCCAGGTTCAGTGCCCTCCGGCGAGCCAGCCCGAGGCCGCCAGCAGCACCACCAGCACCTGGGCCACGCACAGCGCGGCGTAGTGGCGATCGCCACGGCGCAGATACAGCGGCACCAGCGCCAGCAGGCACGGCAGCGAACACCCGGCCAGCAGGGCGATGCCCAGCAGGCCGGCGACGTCGCCCTTGTGCAGCAGCGCCAGCCAGTCCCAGCCGGTGGGCGCGCCGGTGAGCTCCAGGTAGCGGCCCACCGGGTGTCCCCAGAGCTCGGGCAGCCGGGACAGCGGAACATGCGCCTCGAGCAGCCCGCTGGCGTAGGCCGCGAAGCTGATCAACAGCACGAGCAGGCCGGCGCGCGCCCCCCAGTCCAGCAGCCGTGCGTAGCGCAGCTGCTCGGCACTCTGCGGCGCGGGGCCCTCGCCGGCAGCGTTCACGGCCACACCCCCAGCCCCTTAAGCAGCGCGCGCACGCCGGCGAAGAGCAGCACCGCGATCACCAGGCGACGGATCACCGCGCCCGCGAGCACGTCCAGCAGCCGCGCGCCGATACGCGCGCCCAGCATCATGCCCACCACCGAGGGCACGGCGATCATCGGCAGCACGGCACCCTGGTTGATGTAGACCCAGGCCGCCGACGAATCGACCAGCGACAGCACCAGCCCCGAGGTGCCGGCGGCAATCTTCAGCGGCGCGCCCATCAGCAGGTTGAGCACCGGCACGTTGGCCCAGCCGGCGCCGATGCCGAACATCCCGGCGAGCACGCCGATGCCCAGGAACAGCAGCAGCCCCGGGAGCGTTCGATGCACCTGCCATTGCACGCTGCGGCCCGAGGCGCGGTCGTGGAAGACGCCCTGCAGGGCCAGCGCCTGCGCCAGCGCGTCGGGGCGCCCGACCTGCGGAAACTCGCTCTTCTTCGACAGCACCATCAGCACCACGATGCCCAGCACCAGCACGCCGAGCAGGATCTGCACCTGCTGCGCCGGCATCGCCAGCCCGAGCAGCGCGCCGCCGATCGACGAGGCCGAGGCCAGCAGCGCCAGCGGCACCGCCAGCCGCAGGCTGGCCAGGCCGCCGCGCAGCAGCACCGGCCCCGCCGACAGGGCGCTGGCCAGCGCCACCAGCAGCCCGGCGCCGCGCACGAAGTCGAGGTGAAAGGGGAAGAAACTGCCGACGATGGGCACGAACAGCGTGCCGCCGCCGATGCCCGCGGGCACGGCCACGATGCCCATCACGAAGCAGGCCAGGAACAAGGCCAGCGGCCACACCCACCACGGCGTGGGCGATGCGCCGGCAGCAGCCGCGGCCTGCGCGCTGCCGGCGGCCGCGGCCAGCAGCAGCGCGATGCCCGGGGCATGCCAGCCGCGCATCAGCTCACCGCCTGGTAGTAGAGGTTCTGCGGGTGGTTGGCCTGCGCGAAGAAGAACCAGCGCTCGGCCAGCAGGCCCAGGAACTGCACCGCGAAGGCCAGCGCCAGCAGCGGCGCCGAGCCGGCCGCCAGCCCCGCGGCGAGCAGCGCCAGCGGAAGCGCGAAGGCGCCGAGGAGAAAGCCCCACTTGATCTGCCGCAGCGCGCCGGGCGCACAGCCGTGGAAGAACTCGCGCGTGTTGAACGAGCCGCCCATGAAGCCCATCGAGCGCTGCACCACGCGCGGATGGCGCACGCCGATGGCCGTCTGCGGCGTCGACAAGGGCTCGAGGCGCGCATTGCGCCGCAGCGACAGGACGCGGCTGATGGCGCCGGCGAGCGTGAAGCCCAGCGCCGCGGCGCCGAAGCCAGGCACCCACCGCGGCGCGCCGAAGGCGGCCAGCGCCGTGGCCAGCGTGCCGCCCGAGGCCAGGCCCAGCAGCGTGTAGTTGAGCAGCGTGTAGGCGCTGGCCCATTCCTGCAGGAAGCGCAGCGAGGCGTAGATCATCGCCGTGCAGACGAAAAGCGCCACGCACGCCAGCGTGGTGAGCACGCCCACGAGCAGCAGGCGGGCGCCCAGGGCATGGCCGAGGGTCCAGAAGAAGACGCCGACCATGAACAGCGGCAGCACGATGACCTCGCGCGACAGCCACGAACTACGCCACATCGCCGCCGCGCGCCAGGCGCGCCCGGGCCGCCCGAGGTGGAAGAAGGAGGCCAGCAGGCCAAGCGCCGTGAGCGCCAGCGAGACCGTGCCGGCCGCGAGCAGGAAGTCGTGTTCGGCCAAGCCCGCCAGCTCGGCGGCGAACAGCGCCAGGAACAGCCCCTGCCCGGCGCCGATCAGCGTGGTGAGGAAGATGACGGAGAAGGCCGGGTTCATGTCGCGAAGTCCTCGCGCCCGGCGCCCTGCACCGGCGGCTCGGGCTGCTGGCCGTCAAGCTTGAGTGGATTGTCCACGCGCACCAGGTCCTCGGCGTGCAGGGTCGCCCCGGTGCGCCGGCGTGGCAGGTAATGGTTGGACGGGCGCGTGTTCCACTCGGGCATCAGCGTATAGCCGCCGTGCTCGCGGATGGCCACCGAGACCGCCGAGTCGGGGTCGTGCACGTCGCCGAACAGGCGCGCCTGCGCGGGGCAGGCCAGCACGCAGGACGGCTTGCGCTCGGCCGGCGGCAGCCGCAGGTCGGTGATGCGGTCCACGCACAGCGTGCACTTGGCCATCACCTTGCGTTCCCCGTCGAGCTCGCGCGCGCCGTAGGGGCAGGCCCAGCTGCAGTACTTGCAGCCGATGCACTTGTCGTAGTCGACGAGCACGATGCCGTCCTCGGCGCGCTTGTAGCTGGCGCCGGTGGGGCACACGGGCACGCAGGGCGGGTCCTCGCAGTGCAGGCAGCTCTTGGGGAAGTGCACCGTCTGCGTGTGCGGGAACGCGCCGACCTCGAACGTCTGCACGCGGTTGAAGAAGGTGCCGCTCGGATCGGCACCGTAGGGCTCGTCGTCGAACAGCGGCCCCGCCGCGCCCGAGGTGTTCCACTGCTTGCAGCTGGTCACGCAGGCGTGGCATCCGACGCAGACGTTGAGGTCGATGACCAGGGCGAGCTGGGTCACGCCGCGCGCCCCCGCCTGCCCGCGCCGAGGCCGGCCATCCAGCCGCGGCGCCGCGGCGCCCTGGCCATGCCGGGCACGGGAGTCATCGGCGCGTCGGTCTGCGGCCAGCTCCGGGCGGGCTCGCCCGGCAGCGCGGGCTCGATGCGCACGCGCACGTCGTACCACGCCGCCTGTCCGGTGATGGGGTCGCTGTTGGAGAGCGTCGTGCCGCCGGGGCCCGGCAGCTCCTCCCGGATCAGGTGGTTGAGCAGGAAGCCCAGGCGCGATTCGTTGGCCTCGGGGCCGAGGTTCCAGGCGCCGGCGGCCTTGCCGATGGCGTTCCAGGTCCAGACGGTGCCGGGCTCCACGGCCTCGCTGTGGCGGCACAGGCAGCGCACCCGCCCCCAGGGCGACTCGACCCACATCCAGGCGCCGTCGGCGATGCCGGCGGCCTGCGCCGTGCGGGTATTGACCATGAGGAAGTTGTAGGTGTGGATCTGGCGCAGCCAGGCGTTCTGCGAGTCCCAGGAGTGGTACATCGCCATCGGCCGCTGCGTCACCGCGTTGAGCGGGTAGCGCGCGGTGTCGGTGGCCTGCTCCTCCAGCGGCGCGTACCAGAACGGCAGCGGGTCGAAGTAGGTCTGCACGCGCGCGCGCAGCCGCTCGGGTGGCTGCCGGCCCTTGTGGCGCCCCTGCGCCGCCAGCCGGAAACGCTGCAGGAATTCGCTGTACAGGTGGATGACGATGGGGTCGTGGTCGCGGCGCAGGCCCGCCGCCTGCGCCCAGCGCATGTAGCCGTCGTTCCAGTTGCGCATGTACTGGTGCTGGGGCGCCAGCCGGTGCTGGAAGAAGCACTGGTTCTGCGCATACATCTCCCACTGCCGCGGATTGGGCTCGCCGCGCATCGACTTCTCGCCGCCCTTGCCGCGCCAGCCGGCCAGGAAGCCGATGCCCGAGCCGGGCGCGGTCTCGAAGTTGACGACGAAGTCGGGGTAGTCGCGGAACTTGCGGCTGCCGTCGGGGTTCGTGAACGCCGGGAACTGCAGCCGCGAGGCCAGCTCGACCAGCACCTCCTGGAACGGCCGGCACTGGCCGGTGGGCGCCAGCACCGGAATGCGTACCGAGTCCACCGGCCCGTCGAACTCCGAGATCGGCCGGTCCAGGAGGGACATGCAGTCGTGGCGCTCGAGGTACGTGGTGTCGGGCAGGATGAGGTCGGCAAACGCCGTCATCTCGCTCTGGAAGGCGTCGCACACCACGAGGAAGGGGATCTTGTACTCGCCGTCCCTGTCGCCGCCGACATGCCGGTCCTCGAGCAAGCGGCGGACCTCGGACGTGTTCATCGTCGAGTTCCAGGCCATGTTGGCCATGAAGATGAGCAGCGTGTCGATCGGGTAGGGGTCGCCGCGCCAGGCGTTGGTGATGACGCTGTGCATCAGCCCGTGCGCCGACAGCGGGTGCTCCCAGCTGAAGCCCTTGTCGATGCGCACCGGCTCGCCCTGGGCGTCGACGAAGAGGTCCTCCGGGCCCTCGGGCCAGCCCAGCGGCGCGCCGTTCAGCGGCGTGTCGGGCCGGACGTCGTCCGGCCCCCTGGGCGGGCGCGCATTGGGCGGCACCGCGCGCGGGTACGGCGCCTTGTGGCGAAAGCCGCCGGGGCGGTCGATGGTGCCCAGCAGGCTCATCAGGATGGCCAGCGTGCGCACGGTGTGAAAGCCGTTGCTGTGCGCGGCGAGGCCGCGCATCGCGTGAAAGGCCACCGGGTTGCCGGTGACCGAATCGTGCTGGCGGCCCCAGCTGTCGGTCCAGGCGATGGGCAGCTCGATCTTCTGGTCGCGCGCCGTGATGCCCATCTCGTGCGCCAGGCGGCGGATGGTGTCCGCCGGGATGCCGGTGATGCCGCTGGCCCACTGCGGCGTGTAGGGCTTGACGCGCTCCTGCAGCAGCTGGAAGGCGGGCGCCGCCGGCGTGCCCGCCAGCGGTCCCTCGGGCATCGTGAAGCGGCCCAGCAGCGCCGGGTCGGCGCCCTCGGCATGGTCGGCCACCGGCAGCCCCGAGTGGCGGTCCCACCAGAAGAAATTGTGCGGCCGCAGGGGGTTGCCGACGTCGCCCGCGGGGTTGCGCAGCATGAGACCGAAGTCGTCGCTGGCCTCGTCCTGATTCACCAACTGGCCGGCGTTGGTGTAGCGGACGAGGAACTCGCGGTCGTAGAGGCCGCGCGCGAGTATCTCGTGCACGATGGCCAGCAGCAGCGCACCGTCGGTGCCGGGCCTGATCGGCACCCATTCGTCGGCGATGGCGGCATAGCCGCTGCGCACCGGGTTGATGGCGATGAAGCGCCCGCCCTGGCGCTTGAACCTGCTCAGCGCGATCTTCATCGGGTTGGAGTGGTGGTCCTCCGCGGTGCCGATCATCACGAACAGCCGCGCGCGCTCGAGGTCCGGGCCGCCGAACTCCCAGAAGCTGCCGCCGATCGTGTAGATCATGCCGGCGGCCATGTTGACCGAGCACAAGCCGCCGTGGGCGGCATAGTTGGGCGTGCCGAACTGGCGCGCGAACAGGCCGGTGAGCGCCTGCATCTGGTCGCGCCCGGTGAACAACGCGAACTGCTTGGGGTCGGTGGCGCGCAACCGGCGCAGCCGCTGCTCCAGCAGCGCCAGCACCTCGTCCCAGGAGATGGGCTCGAAGGCGTTGTCTCCGCGCGCGGCCCCGGCCTTGCGCCGCAGCGGCTGCGTCAGCCGCGCCGGCGAATACTGCTTCATGATGCCCGAGCTGCCCTTGGCGCAGATGACGCCCTGGTTCAGCGGGTGCTCGGGCTTGCCTTCGATGTAGCGCACCTCGCCGCCACGCAGGTGCACGCGGATGCCGCAGCGGCAGGCGCACATGTAGCAGGTGGTCGTGCGGATCTCGCAGCCCGCCTGCGCGCCGGGATCGGCGATCGGATCGTGCAGCGGTGCGTGCGCCATGGCTCGGTGTCGGGTGTCCTCGGTCGCCGGCGGCAGGCGGCATGCGGCGGGTGCGAAATCGCACGCGGCCCAGCGCCACGCTGCACCGCCCGGCAGGTTGTCATTAGGCGCAAACCGGACTCGCGGCCGGTACTCCCTCGATGGCGTAGTGCGGCCTACCCATGAGGGCTATTCGCCGCCGCGCGTGTCTGTGATCCCATGCGCGCGGTCGCGCACGCTGCCTTTTCGCGCTGCGCCCATGCCGGTTCGAGTCCCATTGAAGATCTGCATCGCCTCCGACAGCCACGACCGCGCCGATCCGCTGCGCGCGGCGGCGCAGGCGGCTGCGCGCGCCGGCGCGACGGCGCTGATCCACTGCGGCGACGTGATCGGCACCAACACCCTGCGCCCGCTCGAGGCGCTGGCGCTGACGGCGCACGTCGTGCACGGCAACAACCTGGGCGACCCGCTGGCGCTGGCGCGCCTGGCCGCGGCGTCGGCAGGCCGGCTGCATTACCACGGCGCCGAGGTCGAACTCGTACTGGCCGGCCGGCGCATCTACGTCACCCACTTTCCGCACCAGGCGCACGGCATGGCGTGCACCGGTGAATACGACCTCGTGTGCTGCGGCCATTCGCACGCCGCCGCGATGACGCAGCAACCCAACATCCGAGGAGAGCGCACATGGCTCGTCAACCCCGGCACCGTGGCCGGCATCGGGGGCGCCCCGGCGACCTGGATCCTCGGCGATCTCGAGCGCATGAGCTTCGAGATCCACACCCTGTAGCGCCAACCGGGCGGAGGGCCGCGCGATGATGGACACGGTGGCCGGCAACCCGACGCTGCTGGTGGTGGGCGGGGGCATCAGCGGCATGACCGCGGCGCTGGAGGCCGCCGAGGCCGGCCGCGAGGTGATCCTGATCGAGCGCGAACCCGCGCTCGGCGGGCGCACGGCGCGGCTGTACCGCTACTTCCCGAAGATGTGCCACCCGACATGCGGGCTGGAAGTCAACCTGCGCCGGCTGCGCGCCAACCGCCGGGTGCGCGTGCTGACGATGGCCGAGGTGACCGCGGTGCAGGGCCGTGCCGGCGACTACCGGGTCAGCGTGCGCCAGCGCCCGCGCTACGTCACGGAGCGCTGCACCGCCTGCGGCGAGTGCGCGCGCGCGGTGACGGCGCGCATCCCCAACCCCTACAACTACGGCCTCGACCAGATGCCGGCGGCGTACCTGCCGCACGGCCTGGCGCACCCGCAGCGCTACGTGCTGGACCCTTCGATCATCGGCACGCCCGAGGCCGAGCAGGCGCGCGCGGCCTGTCCGGTGGGCGCCATCGACCTCGACATGCCCGAGCGCACGCTCGAGCTCGCCGCCGGCAGCGTGATCTGGGCCACCGGCTGGCGGCCCTACGACGCCGCGCGCATCCAGCCCTACGGCTACGGGCGCTTCAAGAACGTCATCACCAGCGTCGAGTTCGAGCGCCTGGCCGACCCTGCCGGCCCCACCGGCGGGCGCCTGCTGCGCCCGAGCGACGGCCAGCCGGCGCGCAACATCGCCTTCATCCAGTGCGCGGGCTCGCGCGACGAGAACCACCTGCGCCACTGCTCGCGCATCTGCTGCATGGCCACGCTGAAGCAGACGCAGTACGTGCGCGCGGCCTATCCCGAGGGCGATGCGAGGTCGACCGTCTACTACATCGACATCCGCGCCATCGACCGGCTGGAGGACTTCAGCGCCCGCGTGCACGCCGACCCCTTGGTCACCTTCATCAAGAGCAAGGTCGCGCGCATCGCGCAGGACGCGGCGAGCGCCAACCCGGTGCTGCACGGCGTCGACACCGAGGGCTACCACCGCTACACCAACGCGCACGACCTGGTCGTGCTGGCGATCGGCATGCAGCCCGAGACCGAGGGCCTGCAGCTGCCAGAGGAGATCGTGCGCGATTCGAGCGGCTTCCTCGAGGGCAGCACGAGCGGCGGCCAGATCGCCGCCGGCGCCGCCGCCGCGCCGCTGGACGTGAACCGCGCGGTGCAGAGCGCCACCGCGGCGGCGCTGCGCGGCATCCAGGTCATCCACCGCAACGCACGCGCCGAGGCTTCGCATGGCTGACATCAGGACCGCCGCCTACATCTGCACCGGCTGCGGCATCGGCGAGCGGCTCGACGTTGCGCAGCTGGCCAAGGTGGCCCGGCGCGAGGGCAAGATGGCGCTGGTGCGCGAGCACCCGTTCCTGTGCAGCGACGAGGGCGTGGCCGCGATCCGCGCCGACCTCGAGGGCGAGGAAGCGGTCACGCACCTCATGCTCGCGGCCTGCTCGCGCCGCATGAAGACCGAGGCCTTCCACTTCCCCGAGCGGGCGCTGGCGCGCGCCAACCTGCGCGAGGGCGTGCTGTGGATGGTGGCCGAAGGCGAGGCGCACGACGAGGTGCGCCAGGAGATGGCCGACGACTACGTGCGCATGGCCTGCGCCGAGCTGAAGAAGCTCAAGGTGCCGGCCGGCAACCCCAACCGCGGCGACGCGCGCCGCATCCTCGTCGTCGGCGGCGGCGTGAGCGGCCTGACCGCGGCGCTCGAGGCCGCCGACGCCGGCTACGACGTGCTGCTCGTCGAGCGCGAGGCCGCGCTCGGCGGCTGGACGGCCAGGCTGTGGAAGCGCACGCCCTCGCGCGAGCCCTATGGCGAGCCGGTGGACACCGGCATCGACGCCTTGATCGAGCGCGCCGGCACGCACCCGCGCATCGAGCTGATGCTGGGCGCGCGCGTGGCGCGCACCGCCGGCGCGCCGGGGCGCTTCCAGGTGCGCATCGAGCGTGCCGACGGCAGCGCCAGCGAGGCGCTCTGCGGCGCCATCGTGCAGGCCAGCGGCTTTGCCGCCTACGACATCGCCAGGCTGCCCGAGTTGGGCGGCGGCGTGCATGCGCACGTGATCGACCAGGCCGGCTTCGAGGCGCTGGCGCGCGCCGCGGGCGGCGCCCCGATCCGGCGCAGCGACGGCCGGCCGGTGAAGAGCGTGGTCTTCGTGCAGTGCGCCGGGCAGCGCGACACGAGCGGCAAGCATCTGCCCTACTGCTCGGGCCACTGCTGCGGCACCAGCATCAAGCAGGCCATGTACCTGAAGGATGCCGACGCACAAGCCAGCGCGATGGTGCTCTACACCGACCTGCGCACGCCCGGCATGGCCGAGGACTTCTACCGCAGCGCGCAGCACAAGGGCGTGACCTTCACCAAGGGCGTGGCGCAGGCGGTCGAAGCGGCGGGCGACGGCGTGCGCGTGCGCCTGCGCGACCTGATCCTCGACGAGGACGCGGTGGCCGACGCCGACCTCGTCGTGCTCGCCACCGGCCAGGTGGCCAACGCCGGCGTCGACCTCGAGCAGTGGGACGCCGCGGTCACTGCCGCCGAGAGCGGCGACGCCGCCGCGGCCGGGCACAAGGGCGCGCTGGCCAAGGCGTCGGTGCTGAACCTCGCGTACCGCCAGGGGCCCGATCTGCCCCAGCTCAAGCACGGCTTCGCCGACTCGCACTTCATCTGCTTTCCCTATGAGACGCGGCGCACCGGCATCTACGCCGCCGGCCCGACGCGCCGCCCGATGGACATCGCGCAGGCGGTGGAGGACGCCACGGGCGCGGCGATGAAGGCGATCCAGGCGGTCGAGAACGCGGCGCTCGGCCGCGCCGCGCATCCGCGCAGCGGCGACCTGAGCTACCCGATCGTGCGCCTCGAGGGCTGCACGCAGTGCAAGCGCTGCACGGTCGAATGCCCGTTCGGCGCCATCGACGAGGACGAGAAGCGCTTCCCGCTCTTCAACGAGAGCCGCTGCCGCCGCTGCGGCACCTGCATGGGCGCCTGCCCGGTGCGCGTGATCTCGTTCGAGAACTACTCGGTCGACAGCGTGGGCGCGCAGATCAAGGCCGTCGACATGCCCGACGAGGACAGCGGCAAGCCGCGCATCCTGATCCTTGCCTGCGAGAACGACGCCTACCCGGCGCTGGACATGGCGGCGCTGCAGCGGCGCACGGTGTCGGCCTTCGTGCGCGTGATCCCGGTGCGCTGCCTCGGCTCGGTGAACACGATCTGGATCACCGACGCGCTCAACGGCGGCTGGGACGGCGTCATGCTGCTCGGCTGCCAGAAGGGCGACGACTACCAGTGCCACTTCGTCAAGGGCTCCGAGATGGCGCACTACCGCATGAGCAAGATCGGCGACACGCTGCAGCAGCTCGGCCTGGAGACCGAGCGCGTGGTCAGCCACGAGGTGGCGATCACCGACATCGAGCGGCTGCCGCGGCTGATCGACGACTACGTGGCGCAGATCGCCGCCATCGGCATGAGCCCGATGAAGGGTTTCGCCTGAGGATGCCGCGATGGACTCCCCGACCCCGAACGTGAGTGCTGCGCCCTACCGACCCGACTTCCTGCGCGAAGTCGAGCGCGAGGTCGAGGGCGGCGCCATGGTGAAGATGTGCATGCAGTGCGGCGTGTGCGCGGGCTCGTGCCCGCTCGGCGCGCACTGGGAGCACTCGCCGCAGAAGATCTTCATGATGATCCGCGCCGGCCGGCGCGAGGACGTGCTGCGCTCCGACGCGATGTGGATGTGCACCAGCTGCTACAACTGCGTCGTGCGTTGCCCGCGCAAGCTGCCGATCACGACGATCATGCACGGGCTGGCGCAGTACTCGCACCGCCTGGGCCTGGCACCGAAGCTGCAGCCCACGCGCGATTTCTCGCTGCGCTTCTGGAACAACTTCCGCCGCACCGGCCGCGTCAACGAGTTGAAGCTCACGCTCGGGCTGTACTTCAAGGACGGCTTCGTCGCCGGGTTGAAGAAGGGCTGGGAGATGCGCCACGTCGGCCTGGCGCTGCTCAAGGCCGGCCGGCTCGATCCCCTGGAGCTGTTGGGGGGCCACAAGGTCAAGGACTCGCGCGGGCTGGCCGCGATGCTCGACGCCGTCGACGAGATCGAACGCCAGGACCGCGCCGCGGCCGCGGCCGCCGCATCCGCCACGTCGGGGCCGCGCTAGCGCACGACACCAGCAGGAGACACACAGCGAAATGGCCAGGAAGGAATATGCGTTCTACCCGGGCTGCAGCTCGCAGCTCAAGGCCTCGGCGGCCAACTACCTGACCTCGACGAACTCGATGTGCAGGACACTGGACATCCAGCTCACCGAGATTCCCGACTGGAACTGCTGCGGCGCCTCGATCAGCTACACCGGCGCCAGCGAGCTCAAGCGCCATACGCTGAACGCGCGCAACTTCGCGCTGGCCGAGAAGCACCTGCCGGGGAAGGACGTGGTGGCCACCTGCGCGGCCTGCTGGCTCAATGCGCGCGAGAGCAAGGAAAGGCTCGACCGCGACCGCGAGTTCATGGCCCGCGCCAACCAGGCGCTGAAGGCCGCCGGGCTCGAGTACAAGGGCCAGGCCCCGGTCAAGCACATGGTCGAGGTACTGATCGAGGACTTCGGCTACGAGGAGTTGGGCCGGCCGGTGAAGAAGCCGCTCGAGGGCCTGAAGTTCGCCGGCTACGTCGGCTGCCAGACCAACCGGCCCTTCGGCATCGCCGGCGAGAGCTTCGAGAATCCGATGTACCTCGACCGCCTGGTCGAGACCCTGGGCGCCGAGCCGGTGAAGGACTACGAGCACAAGGTCACCTGCTGCGGCGGCGCGCTCGCCTTCAGCGAGCCCGACAAGAGCCAGAAGCAGATCCGCGACATCGTCGAGTCCGCCTACGACCACGGCGCCGACATGATCGTCACGCCCTGCCCGCTGTGCCAGACCAACGTCGAGGTCTATCAGGGCGAGATCAACCGCAAGCAGGGCACGAAGCTCAACATGCCCGTGACCTACTACAGCCAGCTGATGACGGTGGCCTACGGCGGCACGCCCGAGGAAGCCGGGCTCGACGGCCACGTCATTGCACCGACCCGGCTGCAGGAGCTGGCGCAGAAGAGATAGGCGCCAGGGCCGCGCCGCCGGAGCGTTTCGTCAAACCAGGAGGGCAAGACACATGAAAGTGATCAGCTCTCTCAAGCGACGCACCTTGCTGAAGGGCACGGCGGCCGCCACCGCGGTTTCCGTCGTGGGCTGCGCCAGCCAGGTGGCCACCAGCCCGCGGCCGCGCGTGGTGGTGGTGGGGGGCGGCTGGGGCGGCCTCGGCGCGGTGCGCACGCTGGCCGCCGGCGGCAAGGTCGACATCACGCTGATCGAACCCAACGACGGCTTCATGTCGTGTCCGCTCAGCGTCCTATACATCGCCGGATACGCTCCGGCCAGCAACTTCCAGCGCAGCTACGGCGCCGTCGACGCGCTCGGCGTGCGCCCGGTGAAGGACCGCGTCGTCGACATCGATCGCGCCGGGCGCACGGTGAAGACCGCGACGCAAAGCATCCCCTATGACTTCCTCGTGCTGGCCACCGGCCTGGAGTACATGGAGGAAGCGCTGCCGGGCCTGGCGGCGGCGCGCGAGCAGTTCCCCGTCGGTTTCCGCGCCTTCGAGCAGTCGGCGGTGCAGCGCCAGGTGGCCGCTTTCCTGGAGCAGGGCGGCAACTTCATCATCTCCGTGCCGAAGCCGCCCTATCGCTGCCCTCCGGCACCCTACGAGCGCGCCTGCCTGATCGCCCAGCGCATGAAGGAGAAGGCAACGAAGGGCAAGATCATCGTCGTCGACGCCAACAAGCATCCGATGCCGCCGCCGATGGCCAGGCCGATGGAGACGGCGATGCGCGAGATGTACGGCAGTCAGATTGAATACATCACCGAAGCCGATCCGAAGTCGATCGATGCCGGCCGGAAGGTGCTGTCCACCAGCAAGGGCGACATCGCCTTCAACCACGCCAACATCATCCCGCCGATGCGCGCGCCCGGGCTGATCCGCAAGGCCGGTCTCGGCGAGCGTTTCGCGACCATCGAGTTGCCCACCTTCCAGAGCAAGGCGGACAAGAACGTCTTCATCATCGGCGACTCCCAGGGTTCGCCGTTGCCCAAGAGCGGCCACATCGCCTTCGGCACCGGCCAGCAGGTCGGCGCGCAGATCCTCGCCACCGTCGACGGCAAGTACAGGGAAGCCGACTTGGGCGACGAGGTCACGCTGCCGGCGGCGATCTGCTGGGGCAAGGTCTCCACTTCGCTGGCCATCATGATCAACGTCAATGCCAGCGTCGCCGTCGGCGATCCGCCGAAGATCAGGTACGAGGTCGATCAGACCGCCAACGCCACGTCGAGCAAGGGCGCCATCGACTGGGGCAACAGCATCTGGCACGCGATGCTCGGATAGCGGATCCGCACGGCCACGACATCGCGGCCGGATCGGCGCGCGCCCGGCTTGCCCGAGGTCGCGCCTGCGTCCTCGCTGTCGCTTCCAGGATCAGTTCATGTAGGCCCGCGCCTCCTCGCCGGGATCCGGCAGCCCGGCGATGCGCCACAGGCTGCGGCAGCTGCGGAACAGGCGGTGCGCGGCATGCGGATCGACCTGCACCGCGCGGCACACCAGACGCATCACCGGCAGCGCGCCAAGCCTGAACCAGCGCTCGCGCACTTGATCGATGATCTCCCAGTGCGTGGCGCCCAGGCCGCTCATGCCGTCGATCAGCGCGAGCCGCTCTGCCAGCGCGGGCGTCCAGGCACGCGGATCGGCGAGGAATCCGGAGTCGTCGAACGCGATCGGCGCGACGCCGGGGGCGGCGGGGCGGGCGGTGGCGGCTTCGACGATCATGACGGCATCTCCGGTGGGTCGGCGTGTGCGAAGGCGCAGATGGTGGCGCGGCAAGTCCGGGAGCGGAAATGGTGATTTCTCATGAGCTCATCGCCGCGGGTGATAAGGAGCGCAGGAACCACGCCGGAATATCGATATGACCAATCGGTCGTTGCCGTGCCCGCGTCGGCGGCGAGAATTCGCGGCGCACGCAACGTGCCGCCAGGGGCGGCCCGGCGTCCTCTCGAACGCGAGCATCATGGAACACCTGCACCCGAAACAGGCCTACGAGATCGTCGCCGGCAGTCCGAACACGCTGCTGATCGACTGCCGCACCGAGGTCGAGTTCTATTACGTCGGGCACCCCCTGGACGCCATCAACATCGAGTGGAACCAGGGGCCCGACTTCGAGCCCAATCCGCACTTCACCGACGAGGTGCTGCGCATGGCCGGCCGCAAGGACCGCCCGATCATCCTGCTCTGCCGCAGCGGCAAGCGCTCGGTCGACGCCGGGCTCGAGCTGGAGAAGAACGGCTTCACCCAAGTCAGCAACGTGCTCGAGGGCTTCGAGGGCGCGCTCGACGCCGAGCACCATCGCGGCACGCTCGGCGGCTGGCGCAAGCACGGCCTGCCGTGGCGGCAGGTGTGACGGGCGATTAGGAGGCGGTCAGATCGCGTCGTACTTGTCGGCGCGGCCGCGCGCGCGCTCGACCGGGTACTTCCGGGCGTTGGCGGCGATCTTGGTGCGGCAGGCCTCGTCCAGGTCGACGCCCAGCACGTCGGCCAGCCGCACCAGGTAGAGCAGCACGTCGGCCAGCTCGTCGCGCACCGCGCGCGCGCTGCCCGGCGTGCGCGCCAGTTCGGACGACGCCGCCTCGGTCTGCCACTGGAACAGCTCGAGCAGTTCGCCCACCTCGGCGGCCAGTGCCATGGCGAGGTTCTTCGGCGAGTGAAAGCGCTCCCAGTCGCGCTCGGCGGCGAAACGCGCCAGCGCCGCCTGCAAGGCGGTCACGTCGAGGAGGCAGGCGGCGTCGCCGTCAGAGGTCGACAAAGGCGCCGCCCTCGTCGTCATCGCGCGCCAGTCGCTCGGCAGCCTCGCGCTCGACGCGCGCACGCTGCTCGGCCATGCGCGCACGCCGCTGCTCGACGCTGTCGCTGCGCAGCGCGATCGTCGTCTCGCCGAACAGCACCTGGCGCAGGAAGCGGAATCCGAACTGCAGCAGCGCGAGGTCGTCGACCAGCGCCGCGCGCAGCTCCTCGTCCGGCAGGTCGAACACGCCGGCGAACGCCTCGCTGGCGACGAAGGCGCGAAAGCGGTCGACGTCGTAGCAGGTCATGAAGAACAGCTCGAGGCTGCGCTTGCTCGGCTTGCCGATCGTCGGGCCGGAGCTCTTCTTCTTCAGGATCAGCTGGCGCCAGCCGCGCGCCGCCTCGTCGTACGCGACGACCCCCTGCTCGGCGCGGTACGCGTCGATCGTCTGCGTGCGGGGCTCGGCGTGGCCCAGGCAATGCGCCTCGCGCACGATCGCGTAGTACTGGCGATCGAAGGCCTCGTCCTGCTTGCGCATCGCCAGCAGCGCCACCGGGTAGTAGCGGCAGGCGGTGGGGCGGTCGTCGTAGACGCTGCAGCCCTCGGCCGTCATGAAGCGGCAGGCGCTGCCGCCGTCCACGGGACGCAGCTTGACGCCGGCGAGGCCGTCCTTCTCCATCTCGTAGGGGACGGTGTAATCCTTCAGGAAGTCCCACGACGCCAGGCCCAGGTGCTGCTTCAGACGCACGATGTCCACCGGCGTGAGCGCGATGTCGATATTGCTGCAGCAGGCGTTCCAGCACGCGATGCCCTTGCGGCAGCGGAAGGTGAGCGGCGCCAAGCCCTCGAGCGTGGCGGGAACGACCGGGCTTTGCGGGAACGGGGCGGAGTCGGCGCGCGGGTCGCTCATGGCAGGGACGGCGTCGCCAGCGACGCAAGCGGCAAGGACAAGGGGGCGCCGCCCGGCCGCCTGGCCGGCGTGCGCCTCGCGAATCTACACCGGGTGCGGACGCGACCGCACCCGGATGCCCGACCGCTCAGGCGGCCTTCTTGAACAGCTTGCTCTTGTCCACCAGGTCGACGTGGCGGCGCTTGAAGCACGTCCACTTGCGCGTCGTCTTGTCGTACGTGGAGTTGACGAAGACGTGCCAGTTCTCCTCGTCGACGAAGTTCTTGTCGGTGCGGTAGTAGAAGCCCGGATAGCGCGACTCCTCGCGGAACTGGATGTGCTTCATGTGCGCCTCGGCGGTGAGGATGCGGTGGTAGTTCTCCCAGGCGCGCAGCAGCTCGTGCAGGTCCTTGGCGCGCATCTTGCCCGCGTCCTCCTTGAGCATCTCGAGCTTCTCCTCGGCCACCTTCAGCATGACGTCGTTGGTGTTGTAGTAGGTGGCCACGCCGGCAACGTACTCGTCCATGATCTTCTGCAGCCGGAACTGCAGCATCTTGGGCGTGATGTAGTGCGGGTTGACGTCGATCGCGGTGGTGTAGTCCTTGTGCTGCAGGTAGGTGCGCACCGGCTTGTAGATCTCCTCGGCCAGCGTGGCCGCGTCGGTGTCCAGCTCGGGCTGCCAGTCCTTGTGGTCGAGCGCGAACCTGAGCATCGCCTTGGCCGCGATGCGGCCTTCGGCGTGCGAGCCCGAGCTGAACTTGTGGCCCGAGGCGCCGACGCCGTCGCCCGCGGTGAACAGGCCCTTGACCGTGGTCATCGAACGGTAGCCCCAGCTCCAGCCGCGCGGCAGGTGCGCGGGCACGCCGTCGAGCTCGCCCTCGTCGGCCGTCGGCGCGCCCAGGTCGGTCGGGCCCGAGACCCAGATGCCGCAGCAGCCCGAGTGCGAGCCCAGCAGGTAGGGCTCGGTGGGCATCAGCTCGCTCATCTTCTTCTCGGGCTCGATGTTCTCGCCGACCCAGATGCCGCACTGGCCGATGCACATGTCGAGGAAGTCCTCCCAGGCCTCGGCCTCGAGGTGCTTGACCTCCTTGGGCGACAGCGACTCGCGCAGCGCCGCCAGCGCGGTCACGGTGTCCATGTAGATCGGCCCGCGGCCTTCCTTCATCTCCTTGAGCATCAGGTGATTGCGCAGGCACGAGGCCGGCACCGCCGCCTGGCCGTAGGGCGGGTACTGGTCGAGCAGCTCCTTGTTCTTGACCATGTAGTCCTCGCCGTAGGCGTTGATGGCCTTGGCCTTGAAGAGCAGGAACCACGCCCCCACCGGCCCGTAGCCGTCCTTGAAGCGCGCCGGCACGAAGCGGTTCTCCATCATCGTCAGCTCGGCGCCGGCCTCGGCAGCCATCGAGTAGGTGCTGCCGGCGTTCCACACCGGGTACCACGCACGGCCGGTGCCCTCGCCCACCGAGCGCGGGCGGAACAGGTTGACGCAGCCGCCGGCGGCCAGCAGCACGGCCTTGGCCTTGTAGACGTAGATCCTGTTCTCGCGCACCGAGAAGCCGACCGCGCCGGCGATGCGCGACGGATCGTTCTTGTCGTTGACGAGCTTGACGATGAACACGCGCTCCTGGATGCGGTCCAGGCCCAGCGCCTTCTTCGCGGCCTCGGCGACGATCCACTTGTAGGACTCGCCGTTGATCATGATCTGCCACTTGCCCGAGCGCACCGGCTTGCCGCCGTCCTTGAGCGCGGGCAGGCCCTCCTTCTGCGACTCGGCACCGTCGTGGCGTACGCCATCGTCGTCGGTCTTCCAGATCGGCAGGCCCCATTCCTCGAACAGGTGCACCGACTCGTCGACATGGCGCCCGAGGTCGTAGGCGAGGTCGTCGCGCGTGATGCCCATCAGGTCATTGCTGACCATGCGCGCGTAGTCGGCCGGATCCTGCTCGGAGCCGATGTAGGTGTTGATCGCCGACAGGCCCTGCGCCACCGCACCGCTGCGGTCCATCGCGGCCTTGTCGACCAGCTTGATCTTCAGCTCCTGGCCGGTCTCGGCCTTCACGGCCTCGGCCCAGCGCATCATCTCGAAGGCGGCGCCGCAGCAGGCCATGCCGCCTCCGATGAGCAGGATGTCCAGCTCTTCCCGGACGACTTCGGGGTTCTCGAACGTTGCCATTTCGTCGGTCTCGCGGTTCGTGGATCGGTGCGGCTTACTTCTTCACGCGCAGCAGTTCGCCGTCGCGGCCGGCGCGGTAGCCGCCGCTGGGCGTGAAGTAGCCGGGCTTGTCGATGTCGGCGAGCCTGGGCATCGTCTTGCCGGCGTAGGGCTGGATCGATCCCTCTTCCGTCGTGCGCGTGGGGAACTTGAAGCGCTTCAGGGTGCCGTTGCGGAACTTGATCGTCCACATGATCGAGTCGGAACCGCGCAGCGGCTGCACCGAGCCGCCCAGCGGCACGATGTCGGCGTAGTGGCGCACCTCGATCGCGTTCTGCGGGCAGATCTTGACGCAGGAGTAGCACTCCCAGCACTGCTCGGGTTCCTGGTTGAAGGCGCGCATCGGGTGCCCGGTCTCGGAGCCGTCCTTGTCGAGCTTCATCAGGTCGTGCGGGCAGATGTACATGCAGGCCGTCTTGTCCTGGCCCTTGCAGCCGTCGCACTTGTCGGTCCGTACGTAGGTGGGCATCGTGGGTCTCCTGGGTCGCGGGGGTGATGGGGTCGGGGATCGGGGGTCGGGGGGCGTGCCGGCGGGCTTCAGCCGGCTGCGGCGTAGTAGGCGCGCAGGACCTGCAGCACCTCGGGGCGGCTGAATTCCGCGGGCACGTCGTGGCCCTCGCCGAGCCACTGGCGCAACTGCGTGCCGCTCACCTGCAGCCGGTCGCCATCGCCGTGCGGGCAGGTGCGTGCCGAGGCCATGCCGCCGCAGCGGTAGCACCAGAACGAGACGTCGATCTTCAGCGGCCGCGTCTGCAGCGCGTCGGCGGGGATCTGGTCGAAGATGCGGTGCGCGTCGAACGGCCCGTAGTAGCTGCCGACGCCGGCGTGGTCGCGCCCGACGACCAGGTGCGAGCAGCCGTAGTTCTGCCGGAACAGCGCGTGCAGCAGCGCCTCGCGCGGGCCGGCATAGCGCATGTCGAGCGGGTAGCCGGCCTGCACGATCGTCGAGGGCACGAAGTAGTGCTCCGCCAGCGTCGCGATCGCGCGCGTGCGCACCTCGGCCGGGATGTCGCCGGGCTTGAGCGCGCCGAGCAGCGAGTGCACGAGCAGGCCGTCGCAGACCTCGATCGCGATCTTGGCCAGGTACTCGTGCGAGCGGTGCATCGGGTTGCGCGTCTGGAACGCGGCCACGCGCGACCAGCCGCGCGCGTGAAACAGCGCGCGCGTCTGCTCGGGCGTCATGTACAGCGCGCCGTACTTCTCGGGGAAGCCTCCCTGCGACAGCACCTTCAGCGACCCGGCGAGGTTGAGCCCGCCCTGCTCGATCACCATCTTCACGCCCGGATGCGCGGCGTCGGTGGTGCCGAACACGGCCGCGCATTCGCGCGCCTTGTCGATGCCGTAGATCTCCTCGACGCGCATCGTCGCCAGCGGCGCGCCGTCGTCCGGGTCGAGCAGCGCGACCTCCTGGCCGGGGCGGATCGCGGCCGCCGCGGCCGCATCGGCCGACAGCGTGATCGGGATCGGCCAGAACAGCCCGCTGGCCAGGCGCATGTCGTCGCACACGCCCCGCCAGTCGGCGCTCGTCATGAAGCCCTCGAGCGGCGTGAAGCCGCCCATGCCCAGCATCAGGATGTCGCCACGCTCGCGCGAGCTCACGCGCAGGCCGGGCAGCGTCGACGCGCGCCGACGCTCCTCGTCGAGCGCCTGCCCTTGGAGCAGAAGCGGGCGCAGGCAGTCGCTGCCGTGCGGGTCGACGAGACGGGTCATGGCGGTGGAGCCCTCCTCAGCGGCTGCAGGCCGCCTGCGCGTCCTGCCGGATGTCGATCGAGATCGCGAGCGCCCTGATCGCGGGCGCTCGCCGGCCAGGGCCGCGCGTACCCGCGACGACGAGGTCGATCGTAGGCAAGCACAGCCGCGAGGAAAAACGGACAATACAGGTCACGATGATCGAAAAACACGATCAAGGCGAGAACCCGCTGGCGCCGCGGCTGCGGCTGAGCCTGCGCCAGCTCGAGGTCTTCGTCGCCACCGCACGCGCCGGCTCCACCCGGGCCGCGGCCGACCGGGTGGCCCGCTCGCAATCGGCGGCCAGCGCGGCGCTGGCCGAACTCGAGGGCGCGCTCGGCGCGCAGCTGTTCGACCGCGTCGGGCGGCGCCTGCGGCTCAACGAGAACGGCCGCGCGTTGCTGCCCAAGGCCGCGGCGCTGCTGGACCGGGCGATCGAACTCGAACGGCTGCTGTCGCCGCAGCGGCCCGCGCCGCTGCACCTGGCGGCCAGCCTGACCATCGGCGAGTACCTGCTGCCGGAGCTGCTGGCGCGCTGGAACCAGGCCAACCCGGCGCAGCCGGTGCGGTTGATGATCGGCAACACGCGCGAGGTGGTCGAGGCGGTGGCGCGCTTCGACGCCGACGTCGGCTTCATCGAAGGCACGCAGACGCACCCGCGGCTCGTCGCACGCCCCTGGCTGACCGACGAGCTGGTGGTGTTCGCCGCGGCCGGTCATCCGCTGGTCGGCCGACCGGCGGGCCTGCGCGAGCTGCGCGCCGCCAACTGGGCGCTGCGCGAGCCCGGATCGGGCACGCGCGAGGCGGCGGAAGCGTGGTTGCTCGAGCGGGTCGGCGCACTGAACGTCGAGTTCGAGCTCAGCAGCCCCGAGGCGATCAAGCGCCTCGTGGCCGCGGGCGCGGCGCTGGGCTGTCTGGCGCGCGAGGTCGTGGCGCGCGAGCTGGTGCAGGGAACGCTGGCCGAGCTGCAGACGAACCTGCCGCGGGCGACGCGGCGGCTGTCGATGGTGCTGCACCGCGACAAGCACATCGGCCGCCACACCGCCGAGTTCATCCACCACTGCAGCCAATTGCGCCAGGCGCGCCAGGCGCCCCGCGGCAAACTGCTGCTGCCCGCGCGCCAGCGCAAGCAGCCCGGATGAAGGCGCGGCCCCTTCCCCGCGGGCTGCGGTCCGCGCGCCGATCCGGCCATCACGGCGGCCCTTGCACGGTCCTTCTACGTCAGGGAGTGCACAATGCAGCCGGTAAGGGGGCCGCGCGCGGCACGCGCGTCGGCTTCCGGCTCATCCATGTCCGGCATCGGCGCCCGCGCGCCGTCATCGCATCGACCCAGATGTCCGTCATCGAGCTGTCCCCATCGACCCCGAGCGCCGTGCCGGCAGCGGCGGCGGCGACCGTCGGGACGCCGACGGGGCTGCTGGCCGAGATCACGGCGGGCCTGGCGTCGGGCAACGACCTGCACGAGTTGCTCGCCCGCTTCCTGCAGCCGCTGCTGAACCTGGCCGGCGCCACCGCCGGCGCGGTGCGCGTGCTCGAGGATGCCGGCCAGCGCATGCACCTGGTGGCCAGCCAGGGGCTGCCGGCGTCGGTGCTCGAGGCCGAGCGCACGGTGGATGGCGACTGCGGCCCCTGCGGCGTCGCGCTGCAGGCGGGTCAGCCCGCGTGGGGGCACGACCTCAGTGTCTGCGCACGGCGCAGCGCGGACGCCTACTTCGGCAGCGGCTGCCGGCGCATCCTCGCGGTGCCGCTGGTGCACCGGGGGCGCCTGCTCGGCATCTACAACCTCTTTTACGCGGACCTGTTCGAGCCCTCGGCGCAGGTGCTGGCGCTGCTCGAGTCGGTGGGCGCGCTGCTCGGGCTGGCGCTGGACAACGCGCGGCTGGAACGCGAGAACCTGCGTGTCGCGCTCGCCAGCGAACGCCAGGCGATCGCCGCCGACGTGCACGATTCGATCGGGCAGTCGCTGGCCTACGTGAAGATGCGGCTGCCGCTGCTGCAGGATGCGATCCGCGGCTGCGACCAGGCATCGGCCGAACGCTACTTCGACGACGTGCGCGACGCGGTGCGCGGCGCCCACGCCAACCTGCGCGCGCTGCTCACGCACATGCGTGCGCCGATGCATCCGCTGGGTCTGGCACACGCGCTGGCCGCCAGCGCCGAGGCCTTCCGCGCGCGCGGCGGCCCGCCGCTCGACGTCGTCCACGCGCTGGCCGGGCTGTCGCTGGCGCCGGCGCAGGAGGAACAGGTCTACCGCGTGGTCCAGGAGGCGCTGGCCAACATCGCGCGCCACGCCGGCGCACGCCACGCCTGGCTGCACATCGAGCGCGACGGTGACGTGCTCGACGTGTGCGTCGAAGACGACGGCAGCGGCCTGTCACCGACGCTCGCCGGCGACAGCGACACGCACTACGGGCTGGAGATCATGCATGAGCGCGCGCGCTGGCTCGGCGCCACGCTCGACGTCGGGCCGCGCGCAGGCGGCGGCACCCGCGTGTGCCTGCGCGTGCCGCTGCCGGCGGCAGCGCCGCCCGCAGGCGCCGGAGGGCCGTCGTGACCGCACCGCGCCTGGTCCTCGTCGACGACCACTCGCTGTGCCGCACCGGGCTGACCGATCTGCTGCGCCAGCGCGGCGGCATGGACGTGCTGGCTGCGCTCGCCGACCCTGACGAGGTGATCGCCGTGCTGCGCGAGCAGCGCCCCGACCTGCTGGTGCTCGACCTGCGCATGCCGGCCATCGACGGCCTGACGCTGCTGCAACGCATCCGTGCCGAGGGTCTGGACACGCCGGTGGTGATCCTGACGATGAGCGATTCCGGGGCCGACCTTGCCGCCGCGCTGCGCGCCGGCGTGCGCGGCTACCTGCTCAAGGACATGGAGCCCGAGGACGTGATCGCCGCGATCGACAGCGCCGTGCGCGGCAAGCTCGTGGTCGCGCCGGCGATGACCGCCAAGCTCGCCGGGCAGTTGCAGGGCGGTGACGGCTCCCCCGACGCCCGGCGCGGCGCGCTGGCCTCGCTGACCGAACGCGAGCGCCAGATCCTCGAGCATCTGGCGCGCGGCGAGAGCAACAAGACCATCGCCCGCGCGCTCGACATCAGCCACGACACCGTCAAGCTGCATGTCCGCCACATTCTCGGCAAACTCAGCCTGAGCTCGCGCGTGGAGGCCGCCGTGTTCGCGGTCGAGGCGCGCATCGACGCCGACCGCGGCGGCTGATCAGGGCGGCGGCGCCTGCAGCTTCTTCCAGGCCTGGAAGCCGCCAGCCACCGACAAGGCCTTGGGGTAGCCCAGGTCGCGCAGCAGCCGTGCGGCATACAAGCTGCGGCGGCCGCTGTTGCAGACGATGAGCACGATGTGATCGTGCGTGTGATGCAGCCGGTTGAGGGTGGTGAAGAAGCCCTGCACGTCCATCGGCGTCGGCCGGCCGGCGTCGAGGATGTCCTGCTCGTCCTCGGTCAGCGGGTGGCCCAGCATCTGCTTGACCTCGAACAGCGGGATGTGCACCGTGCCCGGGATGGCGCCCTTGAGCTCGATCTCGAAGGCCTGGCGAATGTCGACGATCGTCGCCAGCTCCAGCCGGCACAGCTCCAGCGAAGTGGCCAGGCTGATTTCAAGTGCGGCATCGGCTGGCGCGGCTGAGCGCTCGTCTACGGGGTTCATGGGGCAGGCCTGGCGGAACGGCCCCGGATTGTGCCTGCGCGGGCGGGACGCGCCCGCCCGCGACCGCCCGCGCCGCGCTCAGGCCCGCAGCGGCAGCGCCTGCGGCAGGTGCTCGGGCAGGGCGAGCTGCTCGCGCAGCCGCACCACCTCACCGACGATGGCCAGCGTGGGCGCGCGCAGGTCTTCGCGCGCCACCGCAGCGGCCAGCGTGGCCAGCGTGGCGACCACCACGCGCTGGCCGGGCAGCGTGCCCTGCGCCACCACCGCCGCCGGCCAGTCGGGGGGCAGGCCGTGCGCCACCAGCTGACGGCAGATCTCGGACAGCGCCGTCAGGCCCATGTAGATGACCACCGTCTGCCGCGGGCGCGCCAGCGCCGCCCAGTCGAGGTCGCAGCTGTCGTCCTTGAGGTGGCCGGTGACGAAGACGCAGCTCTGCGCGTGGTCGCGGTGCGTGAGCGGAATGCCCGCATAGGCGCCCACGCCGCAGCCGGCGGTGACGCCCGGAACGACCTCGAAAGGCACGCCGGCGGCGGCCAGCGCCTGCAGCTCCTCGCCCCCGCGGCCGAAGACGAAGGGGTCGCCGCCCTTGAGCCGCACCACCCGCCGCCCCTGGCGCGCCAACCGCACCAGCAGTGCGTTGATGCCGTCCTGCGGCAGGCTGTGCTGGCGCATGCGCTTGCCCACGCAGATGCGCTGCGCGCCGGCGTGCGCCAGCTCCAGCACCCCGGGGCCGACGAGGTGGTCGTAGACGACGACCTCGGCCTGCGCCAGCAGGCGTGCCGCGCGCAGCGTCAGCAGCTCCGGGTCGCCGGGACCGGCACCCACCAGGTGGACATGGCCGCAGCGCCCGCCCGCGGCGACGGTGGCACCCGGCCAATCGACGACGGCATTCATGCTCGGCGGCTCCTTCAGTGTTCGCCCTTGGTGCGCAGCAGCCCGGCCAGGCGGTTGCCCTGCTTCTGCGGGCCGCCGACCGGGAACATCTCGTGCAGGTGGTGATTGCTGCCGCGCTCGGCACCCCAGCGCGCGCTGAAGTGGCGGATCATCACGCGCACCTGAGGCTGCACGCGGTGCTGGTGCCAGAACTCGCGCAGGAAGTGGATCACCTCCCAGTGCGCCGGCGTCAGCACCAGGCCCTCGCGCTGCGCCAGCGCGAGGGCGAAGCCTTCGGACCAGTCGCCCAGGTCGAGCAGATAGCCCTCGCTGTCGGTGGGCACGGCGCGGCCGTCGACGATGACGGCGTGGCGGGCGTTCGGGGTCTGCACCTGGCGTCCTCCTTCGCATCCTGTTGATCGATCAGGCCGCCAGCGCGGCGGCCCCGCAGCGCTGGCGGCAGCGGCGCACATGCGCCATGAAGCGGGGCCCCCAGTCGGAGCCGGCGCCGCTGCGCAGGTGGCTGTACGACGCCACCAGGTTGTGCAGCAGCAGGCCGTCGTGGCGGCCGTCGATGCCGTGGCCGCGCTGCACCTGCCAGGCAAAGCGCAGCCCCGGCGGCAGGTTCTCCAGGCTGGAGTGGTGGAACTCGTGACCGCGCACGATCCCGCCGCCCTGCCCCTCGCCCGCGCGCAGGACGGGCCAGGGCAAGGCCCCGGTGGCCTGCAGCCGCACGTAGCCGCGACCCACCGCGCGCGGCTGCATCACCGCGTCGCCGGGGATCACGCCCACCATCTCGGCGCACCGGCCCTGCCAGCGAATGCTGCGCGAGAGGTACATCAACCCGCCGCATTCGGCGTAGGTCGGCAGCCCGCCCTCGATGGCCTGGCGCAGCGCCTGGCGCAGCGCCGCGTTCGCCTCGAGCGCGGCCATCGCCGTCTCGGGAAAGCCGCCGCCGATGAACAGGCCGTCCAGCACCGGCAGCCGCGCATCGTGCAGGGTGTCGATGAACACCAGCTCGGCCCCCGCGGCCTGTAGCGCGGCGAGGTCGTCGGGGTAGTAGAAGCCGAAGGCGCGGTCGCGCGCGATGCCGATGCGCAGCCGCGGGCCTTCCGGCATCGGCGCAGACGCCACCGTGGCGGGCGCCGACCACGCCCCCGCACCGGCGGCGAGCTCCAGCACGCGCGCCAGGTCCACCTGGGCGGCCACGGCGCGGCCCAGGGCCTGCACGCGCGCGTCGGCGTCGGCGACCTCGGCGCAGGTCGGCAGACCGAGGTGGCGCTCGGCCAGCGCCAGCGCCGGGTCATCGGCCAGCGCGCCGAGCACCGGCAGCGCCGTGTAGCACTCGATGGCCGCACGCAGCTTGGCCTCGTGGCGGGCCCCGCCGACGCGGTTGAGGATGACGCCGCCGATGCGCAGCGCCGGATCGAAGGCCTGCTGGCCAAGGATCAGCGGCGCGATGCCGCGCGTCATGCCGCGCGCATCCAGCACCAGCAGCACCGGCAGCCCGAGCTGCCGGGCCAGCGCCGCGTTGCTGTCGCGACCGTCGAGCGCCATTCCGTCGTGCAGGCCCTTGTTGCCCTCCACCAGCGCCACGTCGGCGCCCGCCAGCGCGGCGTCGAAGCTGCGGTCCAGTGCCTGCGGCGACTGCAGGTGCGGATCGAGGTTGAAGCAAGGGCGGCCGGCGGCGCGTGCCAGCCACAGCGGGTCGATGTAGTCCGGCCCCTTCTTGAACGGCTGCAGCGCCAGGCCGCGCGCGCGCAGCGCCGCCGCCAGGCCGACCGCGACCATGGTCTTGCCCGAGGACTTGTGCGCGGCCGAGACGAGCAGGCGCTGCATGGCGGTCAGGGCCGGGCCGTCGGCAGGTCGTCCTGCGGCATGAAGTCGAGCACGCGCACACCGATGGTGGTCAGCAGGAAGGCCGCACCCAGGCCGCCCAGGCCCAGCAGCCACTCGGGCGCCGTCGGCCGGTACGTGGCCACCTGGCCGTCGCCGAAAGCGCTGCTCGCCACGTGGCCGGGAAAGATGTCCAGCGGATACGCCTGGCCGCCGACGATGAAGACGAACAGCCAGGCAAAGGCGCCCGCCACCACCAGTAGCGCGGCGGCGAGCACCGCCGCTTCGCCCGGCGGGCGCGGGTGCAACAGCAGCGCCATCGGCAGCACCGAGCCCAGCAGCACGTAGCCGCCCCAGAACAGCAGCGGGAAGACGCCGCCGTCGCGCAGGATGAAGGCCTCGAAGCCGGCCTGGCGCTCGAAATACAGGTTGGTGAGGTGGTAGACCGCCACCAGGTACAGCGACGCGGCGATGAAGATCCCCAGCAGCCGCGCCAGCCGGTGCTGCAGCTCGGGCGGCAGGCGGCGGTCGTTCCAGCGGTACATCGCCGCCTGCACGACCAGGAAGACCGCCAACCCCCAGGCGAAGGACATGACGATGAACAGCGGCGCCAGCAGCGCCGACTGGTAGGCCTGGCGCGCGACCAGGAAGCCGAAGATCAGGCCCGTGCCGGTGGTCAGCACGAAGCGCCACAGCAGCACCGCCATGCCTGCCGGCCTCGACCAGGCCTTGTAGCGGCGCTCGAACATCGTCCACAGGTAGACCACGACCACGGCCGCCATGCCCGAATAGAGCAGCACGTTCCAGGCGAAGACGGACTTCAGGTTGTAGTGCGTAGCGGCGACGATCACGCGCTCGGGGCGGCCGAGGTCGAGCATCAGCACCATCAGCCCGCCAGCCAGCAGCGCCAGGCACAGCAGCCCGGACAGCGGCGCGCGAGGCTTGTAGGCCGGCTGGCCGAAGACCGAGCCGATCGAGGCCACGTTGAGCACGCCCGAGGCGGCGACGATCATGAAGATGGCGAACACGTGCGGCAGGCCCCAGACGATGCTGTTGTCCATGCCGGTGATGACGTGGCCGTGCAGCTCCATCTGGTGCGCAGCACCCAGGCCGACGGCGGTGACGAGGCCGCCCACGGCCACGAGCAGCCAGAAGTTGCGGGTCGCGGCGATCGTCTTCATGGCTCAGATCCCGTGGTAGCGCACGCCCGGGTCCAGCTTCAGGTCGGCGCGCAGCTGCGTCGACTGGAGCTCGCGCACGCGGCGCGCGATCTCGCTGGCCGGGTCGTTGAGGTCGCCGAAGAGGATGGCGCCGTGGCCGGCCCTGGTGCAGGCCTCGGCACAGGCGGTGAGGGCCTGGCCGCGGTCGAGGCGGTGCACGCACAGCGTGCAGCCCTCGACGCAGCCCTTGCCGCGCGGCACCTCGGGCTTCTGGCCGGCCAGCGGCTCGTGCACGAAGCTGCGCGCCTTGTACGGGCAGGCCATCATGCAGTAGCGGCAGCCGATGCAGCGGTGGCGGTCGACGAGCACGATGCCGTCGGCGCGCTTGAACGAGGCGCCCGTGGGGCAGACGTCGACGCAGGGCGGCTCGGCACAGTGCTGGCACATCACCGGCACCGAGGCCTGGCGGCCGGTCTTCATCTCCTTGATCTCGACCTTGCGCATCCAGCGCGCGTCGGTCGGGCGCGTGGGCGGGGCGAGGCCGTTCTCGGCATGGCAGGCGCGGACGCAGTCCTCGCAGCCCGGGGCGCATTTCGTGGTGTCGATCAGCAGGCCCCAGCGCACCGCCGGGTCGGCACCGGCGGTCTTGGCCGGGGCAGCGCGGGCAACCTCGATCAGCCGCACGCCGGGCGCCAGCACGACGCCGGCCACGCCGGCCGCCGCGGCGCCCAGCCAGGCGCGGCGGCCGCCGTCCGCGCGCTTGGGCGAGTCGCTCACCGCACGCCCTCCCTGGTGCCGGTGTGGCACTCGAAGCAGTCGATCTTCACCGCTGCGAAGGCGTGGCAGCTCACGCAGAAGTCCTTCGGCGACGCGGCCACGCTGTGCGTGGCGGCACCGGCATGGCAGTCGATGCAGCCGCGCAGGCTGGCCTTGGCGCCGCGCACGCCGCCGCGCACCGTGTCGTCGCGCTGATGCGCGAGCATCGCCGGGTGCTCGCGCCGCATGACCTCGGCCGGCGCGATGCACTGCGTGAGCGCCTGCGCCGGCTCGATCGCCGGCCTGGGCGTGCGGCCCGCGGCTTCGGCCGCGAGCACGCCGACGCCTGGCAGCACCAGCAGCGCGAGCAGAGCACCGGCGAGCCCCCGCAGCATGGGTCCTACTCCCCAAGGCCCATCTGGATGTAGCCGGTGGGGCAGACATCCTTGCAGATGTGACAGCCGATGCACCTGGCGTAGTCGGTGTCGACATAGCGGCCCGTCGTGGCCTGGCTCTTCTTGACCTTGAAGACCGCCTTCTGCGGGCAGTAGACGACGCAGTTGTCGCACTCGAAGCAAAGCCCGCAGCTCATGCAGCGGCGGCTCTCGGCCTGCGCCTGCGCCTCGAGCAGCGGCACCAGCCGCTCCTCGAAGTTGTTCAGCGCCTGCGCGCCATCGAGCATCAGCACCTGGCGCGGGTTGCGCGGCACATGCGGGAAGTGGCCGAGGAAGAGCTCCCTGTGCGAGATGACGTGGCGATCGCTGCGGTCGTCGAAGTTGTGCACCGCGCCGCTGGAGCGGTCGGTGCCGCGCAGCGGCTCGTCGATGGCGGTCAGCGGCAGCCCCTTCTCGACCATCTTGCGCATCAGGTCGAAGCGGTGCACGTCGACCTTGGGGCGCTTTTCCTGGGGCTCGCCACGCAGGTGGCGGTCGATGCCCTCGGCGGCGATGGCACCATGGCCGATCGCCGTGGTCAGCAGGTGCGGACGGATGACGTCGCCGCCGCAGAACATGCCCGGCCGGCCCGCGACCTGGTAGTTGCGGTCGGCGCTGACCGCGCCCTTGCCGTTGTCGAGCACCTCGAGCCCGGTGAAGTCCACCGCCTGGCCGATGGCCGAAACGATGAGGTCGGCTTCGATGTCCTCCTCGGAGCCGGCGATGGGCTTGATATCGAGCTTGCCGCCGACGATCTTCGCTTCGCAGCGGATGACGCGCAGCGCGGTGGCGCGGCCGTCGGCGCCGCGCCGCACCGCCACCGGCGCCAGGCCGCCGCGGATGGCGATGCCCTCGGCCAGCGCATGCTCGACCTCGTGCTTGCTGGCCTGCATCTTGTCGATGGCGAAGACGCTGGTCAGCGTGACCTCGGCGCCGCGGCGGCGCGACAGCAGCGCGGCGTCGTGGGCGGCAAAGCCGCTGCCGGCGGCGATGGCGTTCTCGGGGCGGTCGGACTCGTGCGCCTGGTCGATCTGGCCCAGGCGCCGCGCCACGGTGGCGACGTCGACCGAGGTGTCGCCACCGCCGACCACGACCACGCGCGCGCCCACGTGCTGCAGCCGGCCGTCGTTGAAGGCCTTCAGGAAGGCGGTGGCGGTGACGACGTTGGGCGCCTGCCCGCCCTCCACCGCCAGTGCGCGCCCGCTCTGCGCGCCCAGCCCCAGGAAGACGGCGTCGAACTCGGCCTCGATCTGCTCGAGCGTGATGTCGGTGCCGATGCGCGTGCCGCAGCGCACGCCGATGCCGAGGTCGAGAATGCGCTGGATCTCGGCGTCGAGCACCGCGCGCGGCGTGCGAAAGCCCGGGATGCCGTAGCGCATCATGCCGCCGAGTTCGGGGCGCTCGTCGAAGATCGTCACCGCGTGGCCCTTGCGTGCCAGCTGGTAGGCTGCCGACAGCCCGGCCGGGCCGCCGCCGATCACGGCCACGGTCCTGCCGCTCTGCGTCTCGGGCGCGGGAAAGGCCAGGCCGTTGGCGTTGGCCCATTCGCCGAGGAAATGCTCGACCGAGTTGATGCCGACGAAGTCGTCGACCTGATTGCGGTTGCAGCCCGATTCGCAGGGCGCCGGGCACACGCGCCCCATCACCGCGGGCAGCGGGTTGGCCTCGGTCAGGCGGCGCCAGGCGTATTCCTGCCACTTCATGCCCGCGGGCGGCTTCTCGATGCCGCGCACGATGTTCAGGTAGCCGCGGATGTCCTCACCCGAGGGGCACGAACTCTGGCAGGGCGGCGTGCTCTGGATGTAGGTCGGGCACTTGTGCGAGTGGTCGGCGTCGAAGATCTGCTCCTGCCAGCGACGGATCTCGTGGTCGCCGTCCCGGAAGCGGCGGAAGGTCAGCGGTTGGATCTGGGCCGTGGGTTGGGACATGGCGCGGCTCCTCAGGAGTGGGGTGCGTGGACGACGGGTGGCCTGTGCCCGGTTGGCTGCCCGGTGCGGCGTTCAGCGCGCCGCGCCCAGGCGGATGGCGGTGCTGACGAGCTGGTGCACGCCGCCGACCATGCCCATGTCGAAGCCGTAGTAGGGCAGCACCTTCGAGAACTGGGCCTTGCAGATGGCGCAGATGGTGGCCATGAAGTTGACGCCATGCTGCTCGGCGACGGTCTTCAGCGCCTGCATGCGCGGCAGTGCGCCCTTCACCCGCAGCTCCAGCAGGTCGTCGGTGAGCAGGCCGCCGCCACCGCCGCAGCAGAACGTGGCCTCGTGCGTGGTGCCCGGCGCCATGTCGTGGAACCGGTTGGCGACGGCGCGGATGATGTCGCGCGGGATCGTGAACTGGCCGCCGGGCACGTCGCCCATGCGCGAGGCACGCGCGACGTTGCACGAGTCGTGGAAGGTGACGATGCGGTGGTCGTTCTTCTCCTTGTCGAACTGCAGCGCACCGCGGGTGATGAGCTCGTGCGTCAGCTCGCAGATGTGCATCGGCTGCTTGAAGCGGGGGTCGAGCTGGTTCTGCAACTCGATCGCGAACGGATCCTTGGCGCCGGCGCCGATGCCCACCAGCGTGTTCCAGAAGCTGTAGGCGACGCGCCAGGCGTGGCCGCATTCGCCGACCACGATGCGCTTGACGCCGAGCTCCAGCGCCGCCTCGCGGATGCGCAGCGCGATCTTGCGCAGCTGCTCGTAGTTGCCGATGAACATGCCGAAGTTGCCGGCCTCGCTGGCCTTGGCCGAAAGCGTCCAGCTGACGCCCGCGGCGTGGAACACCTTGCCGTAGCCGATCAGGCTCTCGACATGCGGCTCGGCGAAGAAGTCGGCGCTGGGCGTGATGAGCAGCACCTCGGCGCCCTTGACGTCCAGCGGATAGCGCACGTCGACGCCGGTGTCGTCCTTGACGTCCTCTTCCAGGCCTTGCAGCGTGTCGAGCAGCGCCGGGCCGGGCAGGCCCAGGTTGTTGCCGACCTTGTGCACCTTGGCGATGATCTCGTTGCTGTACTTCTGGCCCACGCCGACCGCGTCCATGATCTCGCGCGCGGCCATCGTCACCTCGGCGGTGTCGATGCCGTAGGGGCAGAAGACGCTGCAGCGCCGGCATTCGGAGCACTGGTGGTAGTAGCTGTACCACTCATCCAGCAGTTCCCGGCTCAGGTCCTTCGCGCCCACCAGCTTCGGGAAGTGCCTGCCGGCGAAGGTGAAATGACGCCGGTAGACGCCGCGCATCAGCTCCTGGCGCGCCACCGGCATGTTCTTCGGGTCGCCGGTGCCCAGGAAGTAGTGGCACTTGTCGCTGCAGGCGCCGCAGTGCACGCAGGCGTCCATGTAGACGCGCAAGCTGCGGTACTTGCCCAGCAGCTCGCCCATCTTGTCGAGCGCGCGCTGCTCCCAGCCCGCGCTCAGTTCGCCCGGAAAGCCGATGTTCTGCTGGATCGCGGGCGAGGCCACGAAGGGCTTGCTGTGCGCCATCGCCCCTTCGGCCAGCGGCGGGATCACCGCGTCGGGCAGGAGCGCCGGCGTCTCGAACTTGGCGGTGGCCATCGCAGCGGCCCTCAGCGCTCGAGCGCAGCCGCCCAGGCGGCCTGGTGGCGTTCGTCGCGCGGGTTGTCGATCTGGTGGCGCGTCGGGCTGAAGAGCAGCCCCGGCGCGTGCATCAGCTTGCTGATCGGGAAGACGATCATCAGCAGCGCCACCAGCGCCAGGTGCAGCAGCAGCAGCGGATCGGCCGGCAGCGGCTGGATGTCCAGGCGCATGAGCCCGAGCATGAAGGTCTTGACGGCGACGATGTCGGTGTGCGCGACGAAGCGCAGCGTCAGGCCCGACAGCGCGATCGCCAGCAGCAGCGCCAGGTGCAGGTGGTCCGACGGCGTGGAGATCCAGCGCACGCGGTCGACCAGGAAGCGCCGCGCCCACAGGCCGGCCAGCCCGGCCACCATCGCGAAGCCGGCGTAGGTGCCGACAAACTGCACGGCGACGATCGGCGTCCACACCGGCTGCTGGAAATAGCGCACATGGCGCAGCAGCACCAGCAGCAGCGCGGCATGGAACAGCCAGCCGAAGACCCAGGTCCACTTGCTGGACTTGAACAGGCTCTCGAAGAAGACCACCTCGCGCGTCAGGCGCAAGGCCACGCCGGTTGCGGTGGTCGGCGCCGGCGTGGTGGGGATCTTCAGCGGCGCGGGCGTGCGCCAGTAGACGCGGATCTTCAGCGCCAGCCCGACCACGAAGATGGCCGCGGCGGCGTAGAAGAGCAAGGCGTAGCCGATCGCGAGCGCCGACATGGTCGTCGCCGGTGTTGCGCAAGCCGGAAGTCGTGCCGGATGCGCTTACACGCAACCGGTGGGCTTGGGCAGGCCGGCGATCTTGCACGCCTGCTTGGCCGGGCCGTAGGGGAAGAGTTCGTAGAGGTACTTGCTGTTGCCCTTGTCCTCGCCGAGCTGCTTGCCGATGGCCTTGGTCAGCACGCGCACCGCGGGCGCGATCTGGTATTCGTCGTAGTACGCGCGCAGGAAGTTGACGACCTCCCAGTGGTTGGGCGTCATCTCCAGGTTCTCGGACTTGGCGATCTCGTGGGCGATGTCCTCGCTCCAGTCGGCCAGGTTGACGAGGTAGCCCTCCTCGTCGGTCTCGATGGAGTTGCCGTTGATTTCGATGGGCATGGTGCTCGCCTCCTTGGGTGGGCTCTTCAGAGCCAGGACTGGTTGCTCGGGTGCTCGACGACGAGGTCGACGAAGCCGCCGTAGTCGAGCAGGGTCACGCCTTCGGCCATGCGGGCGGCGCACCCGCGCGCGGCGACGTCGCCCTGCAGCACGTAGACCTTCAGCCGTTTCAGGGCGGCAGCGATGCCGGAGGCCGCGGCCGCGGCCGCCGTTGCCGCCAGCACGCCGTCCTCGATCAGCAGCAGCGCGTGGCCGTCGCCGGCCAGGCGCAGGCAGCTCGACAAGGCGTCGCGCCCGGTGTGGGACTGGTTGACGATGTGCAGCATGGGCCCCGTCCTCAAAAGCTCAGCACCACGTCCTGCGTGGCCATCAGCGCAGCCATCTCGGCGCTGCAGAGGACCTGCACGTCGACCAGCAGGTCGTCTTCGGTCAGGCCGCGGGCCTGCAGCGATTCCTTCTCGACGTAGAGCTTCTCGACGTCGTAGCCCTCGAGCGCGCGGTAGGTCTTGCTGTGGTTCTTGATGCCGATGCCCTGCGTGTCCTGGCCCTTGACGAGCTCCCACACGCCGTCGTCGACGAAGACCAGGCTCACGTCCTGGTCGAAGGTGGCGGCGATGAGCACGACCTCCAGGCTCTCCAGCGCGTAGATCGTGCCATAGGGCGGCTTGCGGTTGACGAACATGAACTTCTTCTGCGTCATGTCAGCCTCCCGCCGGGCCGCCCCAAGGGAGGCTGCGCCCCCTCGGGGGGCAACGAACGAATGTGAGTGTGGGGGCCGTCAATTCAGCCTCCGAAGGTCACGGTGCGCTCGGCCTTGATGCCGGCGTCGATGAGCTGCCCGAGGCCGCTGATGCGAAATCCCGGCGCCAGCACCTCGTCCTTGATGCCGCGGCGCAGCGCGGCGGCCACGCACACCACGAGGTCGACGCCGTGCTCTTCGTTCAGCTTCGACCAGCGGTTGACGATGTGGCGGTCGTCCTGCGGCGGCTCGGTCAGGCGCGTCGCGTTGTAGACGCCGTCGTGATAGAAGAACACGCGCATCACCTCGTGGCCCTTGGCGATCGCCGCGGCCGCGAACTGGTAGGCAGTGTCACCGGCCTGATGGGTGTACGGGCCTTCGCTGACGAGCAGGGCGAGCTTCATCGCGTTCTAGAAGCGGATGTGCGTCGACGCGTTGAGGTTGGCGCGCGAGCCGCGCCAGTCGTCGATCAGGTACTTGGTGAAGGGCAGGTCGCACTTCTCGAAGAAGCGCGGCCAGCCGATGCGCTCGACCCAGTCGGACAGCCGCTCCCAGGAGCGCGCGTCCTCCTTGTAGGTGTAGAGGATCTTCTTCACGATCGCGCTCACCTCGGGCCAGCGCGGCGGGTTGTTGGGCAGGCCGCTGGCCACCATCTTCATGAAGGTGGGCTTGGCGCGGGCGTTGGAGTTCTTGCCGCCGACCCAGATCGCCAGCTTGGAATGCTCGGGGTCGTTGATCTGCATCGGCGGGCAGGGCGGGTAGCAGGCGCCGCAGCAGATGCACTTGGTCTCGTCGACCTCGAGGCTGGGCTTGCCGTTGACGAGTGCCGGCCGGATCGCCGCCACCGGGCAGCGCGCGACCACCGCCGGGCGCTCGCACACGTTGGCCACCAGGTCGTGGTTGATCTTCGGCGGCTTGGTGTGCTGGATGACGATGGCGATGTCGGCCTGGCCGCCGCAGTTGATCTCGCAGCAGCTGGTCGAAAGGTGCACGCGGTTGGGCATCTCCTCGCGCACGAACTCCACGTGCAGCTCGTCCATCAGCGCCTTCACCGCGCCGGAGGCGTCGGTGCCGGGGATGTCGCAGTGCAGCCAGCCCTGGGTATGCGAGATCGCCGACACCGAGTTGCCGGTGCCGCCGACCGGAAAGCCGCCGCGCGTGAGCGCCTCGACCAGCGGCGCCACCTTGGCCTGGTCGGCGACCATGAACTCGATGTTGCTGCGGATGGTGAAGCGCACGTGCCCGTCGGCGTAGGTGTCGGCGATGTCGCACAGCCGGCGCACGGTGTGCACGTCCATCTGCCGCTGCGTGCCCGCGCGCACGGTCCAGACCTCGTCGCCGCCGTGCGCGACATGGTGCAGCACACCCGGGCGCGGTCGATCGTGGTATCTCCAGTTGCCGTAGTTCTTCAGCAGCGTCGGGTGCAGGAACGGCTTGTTGTCCGGTGCGCCGCTCTCGATCGGGGTGCGTTGGGCCATGGCTGCGTCCTTCGCGTCGTTCAGGCCGTGCCGGCCTGCGTGGCGGCCAGCTTCCTGGCCTCGAGCTTGGCGACTTCCTCGTCCCAGCCGTCGGTGCGCACGTAGGGGTTGGTGCGCGGGCTGGACACCATGTGCGGGTCGACTTCGAGGCCCACGCCCTCGAGGAAGTTGACGAGGCCGATGCGCTCGATCATCTCGCCGGTGCGCTCGTGCTCGAGCGCGTTCTCGGCGAAGAAGTCGATCACCCTGCGCCCGAGGTCGACCAGCGCCTCGTAGTCCGCGTCGGTCTTCAGCGGCAGGAAGGGCACGACCACGGTGCCCATCAGGTCGCCGATCTTGAGCGTGCGCTTGCCGCCGATGAGGATGGTGGCGCCGGTGTCGGTGCCGTGCGCGAGCGCACCCGTCATCACGTTGATGCAGTGCATGCAGCGCACGCAGTCCTTGTTGTCGATCTCCAGGGCGTGCGTGTCGCTGACCTTCACGGTGGTGAGGTGGCCGTCGCCGCGCAGATCCTTCACTTCCTTCAGCAGGATGGCCTTGGTCGGGCAGCGCGTGACGACGTCGTTCACCAGCTCGTTCATGCCGTGCCGCTCGAACCACCGGCGCGCCAGCGCCTCGTCGCTGCGCATGTTGTCGCGCCAGGTGCCGATGACGGCCATGTCGGCGCGCTGGATGGAGTTCATGCAGTCGTTGGCGCAGCCGCTGAACTTGAACTTGAACTTGTAGGGCAGCGCCGGGCGGTGGATGTCGTCGGTGAAGGTGTTGATCACCTGCCGATGCGCGCGCCCCTCGTCGAAGCAGCTCTGCTCGCAGCGCGCGGCACCGACGCAGCTCATGCTGGTGCGCACCGCGGGGCCGGCACCGCCGAGGTCGAAGCCGAGCTCGTTGATCTCGTCGAAGGCGGCCTGCACCTTGTCGGTCCTGGCGCCCTGGAACATGATGTCTCCGCTCTGGCCGTGAAAGGCGATCAGCCCCGAGCCGTGACGCTCCCAGATGTCGCACATCTTGCGCAGCACGTCGGTCGTGTAGTGCATGCCCGGGGGCGGCTGCACGCGCAGGGTGTGGAATTCGGCGGCATCGGGGTAGACCGGCGTGCCGTCCTCGTGCTTCAGTTCGGTGAAGCGCGGGATGACGCCGCCGCCGTAGCCGAACACGCCCACCGTGCCGCCCTTCCAGTAGCCCTTCTTGGTGCGGTAGCTGGTCTCGAGCGTGCCCAGCAGGTCGACGACGTAGTCCTTGTCCTGTGCCAGGCGCTTGAGGCCGGTGACGAAGCTCGGCCAGGGGCCGGCCTCGAGCTGGTCGAGATTCGGCGTGTCGTACGGTTTCTTGGCCATGCCGTGAGTCTCCTGGTGGCTGGGCGGCTGCCGCACCGCGTCGGGTGCCGGCCGCGTCGTCAGGGTTCGAATGCTGGCTGCGGGGCGACGACGACGCCATCACCCGGGTGGCTAGTCACGATAGACCGGAAGGGGTGGCACGCCACTACCCGAATGGGTTATCAACGCTCACCCGTACCGGGTATGGACGGCGCCAGGGCGCTCACGCTCAATGCCGGCCTGGACACGGCGTGACATGACGCAACTCACCCCCTTGACGCAATTGCGCTCACCGCTGGGCAAGCAGGAGATCGAGCTGCAGCAGGTCGACTTCGCCGCCGGCGGCATGAGCCTGCTGCGTACGCGCATCCGCGAAGGCAGCCGCTTCACCATCTTCGACATCGACCCCCTCACCGCCGAGGCCTGGGGGCAGGCGCTGCTGGACTGGGCACGGCGGCAACCGCGCTGAGGCCGCGAACGCCGGGAAGACGGCCATGAACGCGCAGCACGACGACGGCGCCGCCCCATCGATGGTCGACCTCGTCTTCGTCCTGCGGGGCCGCCAACTGCCGCACGAGCACCGCGTGCTGCTGGCCGCCGCGCTCGAGGCCGCGCTGCCCTGGCTGGCCGGTGCGCCGGGCGCCGGCGTGCACCGCCTGAACGTGGCCGATGCACCCGCCGGCGGCGCCGCGCAGGCGCTGCTGGCGCAGCGCACGCGCCTCGTGCTGCGCCTGCCGCGCGCGCGCGCCGCCGACGCTGCCGCACTCACCGGGCAGACGCTGGACATCGGCGGCCATGCGCTCTGCGTGGGTGCTCTGCACGCGCGCGAGCTGCGGCCCTGGGGCACGCTCTACGCCCACCTGGTGGCGCTCGAGGCCGGCGTCGACGAGGCCGCCTTCATGCAACAGGTCGAGCACGAGCTGGACCGCCTGGGCCTGCCGTGCCGCCCGATCTGCGGCCGGCCGCAGCGGCTGGAGTCGGGACGACTGCAGGGCCACAGCCTGATGCTCGACGGGCTCTCGGCTGCCCAATCGCTGCGCCTGCAGGACCTCGGCCTGGGCCCGCACCGCCGCCTGGGCTGCGGGCTCTTCGTGCCCCACCGCTCGGCCGCCGCGGTGGGCGCGCCCGCCTGAGCCGCCCCGACCGCCCACCGATCTTCCCGCACCCCGCCGTGACCACGCCGCCCCTCCTGCCCGCGATGCGCGTCAAGAACCAGTGGTTCAAGGGCGATGCGCCGCGCAGCCCGGCCGAGCAGGCCAGCGCGATGGCCTTCATCCTCTGGCGCGCCGCGCGCCAGGTGCTCGAGCGCATGCGCGGCGCCGACTTCGACATCGACGCCGGTGCGCCCTACTTCGCCTTCCTGCGCGAGCTGCTGGTGTTCCTGATCGCCGTCACCGACCGCATCGCCTACCAGCGCCTGGGTGCCGACGAACGCCACGCCTTCACCGTGGCGCTGGTCGGCCACGTCGCGCGCACGCTGCAGGACAACGAGGACAGCCTGCTGGGCGCGCCAGCCGCCGGGACGCCCGCGCAGACCCGGCCCTTCATCGATCTCGTGAACGAGGTGGTCGGCCACTACGCCGAGTTCGGCGCCGACCCCTCGCCGCCGGCGCAGGCGCAAGGCCTGTTCCATCCCGACTTCGGCTTCGTGCGCTACCTGGGCGCGCGCCTCGAGCCCACGCTGCCCGAGAAGGACCGGCTCTGGGTGCTGGACCAGATCATGGCCGTGCAGGCGCCCGAGGCGCTGGCCATCGTGCAGCGCTCGATGCGCAGCCTGCTCGACCCGGCAGGCCCGCAGCGCCCGCGGCGCGGGGCAACGAGCGGGGATTGAGGCGCGATGAACGCGCGGCTGCATCTCGACGCCGCGGCGGCAGGGCGACGCGCGGGCACACCCTTTGACCTCGCCGACGACGCCGCCTACGCGCGCTGGCGCGACGGCAAGCTGCAGCAGCGGCCCGCCGATGCGGCGGCGATCACCGTCGACGTCGCCGACCCGCGCGCGCCCACGCCCGCCGAGCGCCGCGCCCTGCTCGGGGCCATCGCCCGCGCCAACGTGGCGATCTACCGCTCGCCGCTCCGCGCCGAGGATCCGGCGCTGCCGCTGGCGCTGGGTGCCGCGCTCGGACTGCGGCGGCTGGACGCCAACGGGCTGGCCGGGGAGGACGGCATCAGCCGCATCGAGGTCAGTGCCCACACGCACGGCGCCGCAGGCGGGGGCAGCTTCATCCCCTACACATGCCAGGGCCTGCGCTGGCACACCGACGGCTACTACAACCCGCCGGCGCGGCGCATCCAGGGCATGGTCCTGCACGTCGTGCGCCCGGCGGCACGCGGCGGCATCAATCGGCTGCTGGACCCCGAACTGCTCTACATCGCGCTGCGCGACGAATCGCCGACGCTGATGCGCGCGCTGATGCGGCCCGACGCGATGACGATTCCCGCGCGCACGGGCGACGAGGGCATCGCGCGACCGGCGCAGTCCGGGCCGGTCTTCAGCGTCGGGCGGGGGGCGCTGCACCTGCGCTACACCGCGCGCACGCGCAGCATCGAGTGGCACCCCGACGCCGAGGTGCAGCGCGCCGCCGCGCGGCTGGCGGCGCTGCTCGAGCACGGCCTGCCGGGCCTGCTGCAGGTGCGGCTGGAGGCCGGCATGGGCCTGGTCGGGCACAACGTGCTGCACGACCGCAGCCCGTTCGTCGACGACCCGGCGCGGCCACGCCTGCTGTATCGCGCCCGCTTCCTCGACCGGGTGGCGCCGGACTGAAGGTGCGGCATGGCGCAGTGGATCAGCCTCGGGCGCGCCGCGCAGCTGCTGGGCGTGCCGCGCGGCGTGCTGCAGCAGCGCGTGCGCGCGGGCGAGCTCGCGCTCAGCGACGGCCTGATCCGCACCGACGCGCTGCTGCGCCTGTATCCGCAGGCACGGCCGGAAGATGACCGCCTGCGCGAGCAGGCCCTGCCCGGCCGCGAGGTGCTGGCGCGGCGCCTTTTCCGCCAGAGCCAGGACCTGGCCGACGCGCAGCGCCACCTGCAGCGCTACCACGCGCTGGTGATCGCACTGCGCGACGAACTGCGCCGCCTGGACGACGAGGCCGGCGGCGCCGACGCCCGCTTGCGCGCCCTGCTGCACCGGCTGGGCGAAGGGCTGGCACGGGTCCTGGCCACCGAAGCCGTCGATGCCCTGGACGCGATGGACGACATGCTCGAGGTGGTGTCGGCGCAGGTCACGCTGCGCCCGAGCGGCCACCGCTTCCTGGTCGAGGGTCACGACACGCTGCTGCAGGCCGGCATGCGCGCCGGCCTGCAGCTCAACTACGGCTGCGGCGACGGCAGTTGCGGCATGTGCAAGCTGCGCGTCACCGCCGGCGAGGTGGCACGCACGCAGCACACCGACTACGCACTGTCCGAGGCCGAGAAGGGCCAGGGCTACGTACTGGCCTGCGCGCACACCGCGGCCAGCGCCGAACTGACGCTGGAGGCGCTGGAGGCCGGCGGCCCCGATGACATCCCGCCGCAGCAGCTGGTGGCCCAGGTGCGCGCGCTGCGCCCGCTGGCCCCCGACACGCTGCTGCTGCACCTGCAGACGCCGCCCAGCCGCCGCCTGCGCTTCCTCGCCGGACAGTCGCTGACCCTGGCCCTGCCGCCGCGCGGCCAGGACAAGGGCGAGGTCGAGGAGGCGCAGGCGCTGCACCCCATCGCCAGCTGCCCCTGCGACGACCGCAACCTGCACTTCTACATCCCGCGCGACGCCGGCGACGCGGTGGCGGCGCGGCTCTTCGCCGGAGAGATCGCGGTGGGCGACAGCATCACGCTGTGGGGCCCGAGCGGGCGCTTCACGCTCGCCGAGGAGGACGCACGCCCGCTCGTCTTCGCCGCCTGCGACACCGCCTTCGCCCCTGTGAAGAGCCTGATCGAGCATGCCCTGTCGCTGGACGACTCGACCTCGATCTCGCTGTTCTGGCTGGCCACGCGAGCCGATGGCCACTTCCAGGCCAACCAGTGCCGCGCCTGGTCGCAGGCATTGGACAGCTTCGAATGCACGCTCTCCAGCCACGACGACGCCGCCATCGGCGCCGCGCAGATGGCCGCGGCGATGCGCGCCGACCTCTTCGACATCGACTGCGCCTACTACATCGCCGGCCCGCGGGCCTTCGTCGACACGCTGGTGCAGGCACTCGCCGCCGCCGGGGTGCCCGCGGCGCAGCGCCACACGCAGATCACGCCATGATTCCCATCCGGCCCATCCGCCCCATCGCCTCCGCATCGGCCGACGACGGCGCCGGCTGCAGCGGCGGCGAGTCCTTCGCGCTGCGCGTGCTCGGCGACGACATGGCCCCCGAGTTCAGGCACGGCGAGATCGTCATCATCGAGCCCGACGGCGCCGTCGGCGATGGCCGCTTCGTGCTCGCCCGCCACGGCGAGGGCTGGCTGCTGCGCCAGTTGCTGCGGCATGGCGAGGCCTGGGTGCTGCACGCCCTCAACGACGCCCGCGGCGACGCCCCGGACCTGCCGCTGACCGACCTCGCCGCCGTGCGTGGCGTCGTCATCCAGAAGGCCGTGCCGGGGCAGCGCCGGCTCGGCAAGTCCTATCTCTGAGCCGCGGGGTCCGCAACCGGCCCCCGGGCGGCGCAGGCCCGTGGCCCGCGCTTCAGGGAGCGGGCCGCTGCAGCGTCATGGCGCCACGGATCTGGCCCACCTGGTAGCCGGTGGCGCGATCCTGCGGGTAGGTCTGCGCCAGCTTGGCCGCCACCGCCGGGCTGATGCGATCCGGCGTGCCGTGGCATTGCGTGCAGAACTCCTGCGTCGGCAGCGCGCGCATGTAGCGCTGCACGCTGCGGCCGCCCTCGCTGACGATCTCGGCGCGCTCGAGCGTTGCCGCCGGCTCGCCGGCGGCCGCGCGGCGGTCGAAGTCCTCCAGCACGCCGCGCTCCCAGTCGTCGGGAACGGCCTTCGGATTGCGGTTGCGCAGGCTCACGCGCCGGATCGTCCAGCCGCTCTCGGCCGACGCCGCGCGCGCCATCGCCGGCGCCTTGTCGCGGCAGACCTCGACCGCGCCGGCCGGGCCGCCACGCGCGATCTCGGCCTGCAGCACCGCCAGCAGCTTGGGCGGCACGGCGGTGGCGACCTGGCGCGCCTGGCCCTGCCACGCCTTGTCCGGCGGCGGCGCACTGGCGCAGCCGGAGAGCACGGCCAGCGCGGCCAAGGCGGCAAGAGCGGGCACCGCCGGCCGCTGCCGGCGACCCAGGGGAATCAGGCGCGTTCGGCGTTCCATAGCATCACCCTCAGTGTGGCGATGGAGCCGGCGACGATGGCCCCCACCGCGATGAACGAACCCAGAGCCAGCGTCGACAGCCCCGACAGGCCCTGCCCCACCGTGCAGCCCAGCGCCGTGACGCCGCCGAAGCCCATCAGAACCCCACCCACGAGCTGGTTGCGCAGGTCGGCCATGGAGGCAAACCCTTCCCAGCGAAACTTGCCGGCCTTCAGCGCGTCGGTCAGCGCGCCGGCGACCATGCCCACCACCGAGGCGATGCCGAAGCTCATGCGCAGCGACTTGTCGGTCCACAGCATCAGCAGCTCCAGCGAATAGGCCACCGGCGCCACCAGGCTCAGCGACTCGAGCGTGCGCGTGTTGGTGGCGAAATAGACCTCCTCGAGCGTCTCCGGGCTTTCGCCGAAACCGAGGTGTCCGGTCAGGTACCAGCCGGCGACGATGGTGGCGCCCAGCGCCACGCCGGCCAGCACCTGCACGCGGTTGGCGCGAAAGCGCGCGTCCTTAAAGACGAAGGCCAGCAGCGCCAGCACCAGCACCGCGGCCACGGCCAGCAGCGCCAACCGCGGCTCCAGCCCGAGGCCGCGCGCGGCGGCCGTGGCAAGGCTCTGGTCGCTCCATCCCAGGGCCCCCAGGTCCACCCGCACCGGGTCCAGCCACGACGCGCGCCACTGCGCGAACAGGCCCTTGAGCGTCATGTACGCGGCGATGCCCATGAAGACCAGCACCACCAGCGAGCGCACGCTGCCGCCGCCCAGGCGCAGCAGGTTCTTGTTGGCACAGCCGCCGGCCAGCGTCATGCCCACGCCGAAGAGGAAGCCGCCGACGAGCAGCGACAGCCACGACAGCGAGGGCCGCATCGGCACCGCCTTGGCCAGGTCGACCTGCGCGCCCCAGCGCAGCGCCGTCGTGCCGGCCACCGCCACCGCGATGGCCAGCAGCCACATGCGCATGCGGCTCCAGTGGCCCATGTTGACGATGTCGGACAGCGCGCCCATGGTGCAGAAGTTCGACCTCGAGGCCACGAAGCCGAAGACGAATGCGATCGCAAACCCGCCGCCGACGACCAGGGTCGCCGGATCCATCGCCCCTGCACTCATGCCGTCTCCTCCTGCCGATGCCCGCGCCTCACCGCCAGCGCGCCCGCGCGCGGCGCACGCCTAGATGAACAGGCAGACGTCGGTCTCGCCGGCGAACTTCAGGAAGGTCGCGGCCCCGCCGTATTCGATGCCGTCGATGAAGTCGCTCTTCTGGAACTCGAACAGGTCCACCGTCATCTGGCAGGCGATGAACTTGACGTCGGCCTCCTGGCACAGGTCACGCAGTTCCTCGAGCGAGGCCACGCCCTTCTTCTTCATCTTGGCCTTCATCATCGAGGTCGCCATCGCCTGCATGCCCGGCAGCACCGACACCACCACCGGCATCGGCATCGGCATCGGCATCGCCGGATTGGCCAGCGGGCTGATGGCGATGCCGCTCAAGTCCTTGCGCAGAAGCTGCAGCCCGTAGAAGGTGAAGAACACCTGCACCTCCCAGCCCAGCGCCGCGGCGGTGGAGGCCAGGATGAGCGGCGGGTAGGCCATGTCCAGCGCGCCCTTGGTGGCGATGATCGCCATCTTCTTGGCAGCCATGGCGGGTCAGGCCTTCTTCAGGAAGAAGACGTACTTGCCGCCTTCCTCGCCCGAGGACAGCAGCGCGTGGCCGGTCTGCTCGGCGAAGGCCGCCATGTCGCACACCGAGCCCGGGTCGGTGGCCAGCACGCGCAGCACCTGCCCCGGGGCCATGTCGGCCAGCGACTTCTTCGTCTTCACGATGGGCAAGGGGCAGGCCAGGCCCGAGGCGTCGAATTCCTTGTCGAAGTCCATGCACATCTCCTGGCGTCCAAGCGCCTGCAACAAGCTTCATTACCCCCCGCGGCCCGGACGGCGTCTATTCCCGCGACGGGTAAGGGGTGATAGCCCATCCGGGTAGTGCACGCCCGGCACGTCCGGTAGGCCCGGCACCCGGGGCCCCGCGCCGCGGGCGAGCCCGGCGCGTGGCACCGGCACCGCGTCGGCGCGGCAGAACGTCGTGCGCGGTCAGCAGCCTGCACCGCCCGTCCCCGCAGCACCCCTGCCGCGTCGTCGCGGGCTCGATTGTGCCCACCGGTCGGGCGCTGCCGCTACGCGGCGGCAGCGACCTCCACGAGCACCGGGCACTCGGCCAGGCCCGCCACCTTTTGCGCGGTGCCGGGGCTCCAGAAGCGGCCGCTCGCGCCGCGCGCCAGCACCAGCAGATCGTCGCCACACTCGCGCGCGTGCTGCATCAGCACCTCGTGCGGGCGACCTTGCCGCACCGCGCCGCGGGCGTCGGCGCAGGCGCTTCGTGCCCGTGCCAGCGCCGCAGCCAGGACCTGTTCGGCCTGCGGGTGCCGCGCCAGGTCTTCGACGACGCACAGGACGTGCAGCGGCAGCGCGCCCGCGGCGGCGATCGCCGCCGCCCGTTCGACGGCCTGCATCTGCGGATGCTCCGGGTGCACGCCCACGAGCACGCCGCGCTGCCACAGGCGGGCCCCGCGCGCAGCGATGAGCACGCTGCACGGGGCCTGGGCGACGACCTTGCCGACCATCTCGCCCACCATCAGGTTGGCCAGCAGCCCGCGCCGGCCGCGGCGCCGGATCACGATCAGGTCGGCCCCGACCTCGCGCGCGACCTGCACCACGGTCTCGAAGACCTCCGGCCCATGGCGCGTCAGCACCGACAGCGGCAGGGACTGCGCCCGCGCCATGGCCAGCAGGCTCTCGCGGCGCTCGGCCGCCTGGTCATCGGCGCGCGCGGCGAGCTGCGGCGCCACGGCCTCGAACTCCGGGTTGCCATGCACCGGCAGCACGGCCTGCAGCGGCAGCGCCCAGGCACGCGCCAGGGCCAGCGCCAGCGTCTCCGCGCCGCCGTCGTAGACGCTGTGCTCGGTGGCCAGCAGCAGTCGCTCGAAAGGATGCGCCATCGTCAGTGCCCTCGCGTCATCAGGCCCGGCCCGGGCCGGGCCGGGGCGCATGCGCCATCGTAGCGGCGTCCTCCCGCGCCAGTGCCGGCAGACGTTCGAACCAGGGCGCGGCCTGCTCCAGCTGCGCCGCCAGGCGCAGCAGCGTCGCCTCGTCGCCCATGCGGCCGACGAACTGGATGCCCAGCGGCAGGCCGTCGCCGCCACGGCCCAGCGGCACGCTCATCGCCGGCGCGCCGGTGAGGTTGGCCAGTTGCGTGAAGGGCACCGGGGCGAGGTTGTCGCGGGCGATGGCGTCGACGACCCGGGCTACGACCCGCGTGCTCGCCAGCAAGCGCAGCAGGCCGCTGCGGATCAGTCCCTCGAGCGCCAGCGCCAGCGCCGGCGGCAGGTCGGATTGGCCGTGCCGCGGCGCGGTGTCGGCGGTCGTCGGCGTCAGGTAGAGATCAAAGCGCTGGTGGAAGGCGCCGAGCGCACGCGCGAAGTCGTTCCAGCGCAGCAGCTCGCGGCACAGCGTCGCCGCCGAGACGCCGTGGCCCAGCACCGCCAGCGCCCGCGTGAGCCGCTCGAACTCGCGCTTGCCGGCACCCAGGCGCCGTGCCGCGTCGACATCGCTCGCCGTCTGCCCGAGGTACATCGTGAGGTAGGCGCGCGCCAGCGCGTGGCCGTCGATCACCGGTGCCGCCGGCTCGACCTCGTGGCCGAGGCTGCGCAGCAGCGCCACGGCCGCCTCGAGCGCGGCCACGGCATCCGCCGCCACCGGCGTGCCGATCGGTGACACGGTGGCATAGCCGATGCGCAGGCGCCCGGGCGGCTGCGCAAGCGCCTGCACGAAGGGCTGCGCAGGCGCGCCACCGACGAAGGGGTCGCCGGGCTCGCTCGCGCACAGCACGTCCAGCGCCAGCGCGCTGTCGCGCACGCTGCGCGCGAGCACGCCGTGGGTGCAGGCACCGAACCAGACCTCGCCGAAGGCCGGCGCCTCGGAAATGCGGCCGCGCGAAGGCTTGAGCGTGAACAGGCCGCAGAACGCCGCCGGGATGCGCAGCGAGCCACCGCCATCGCTGCCCGCGGCCATCGGCAGCACGCCCGCGGCCACCGCCGCCGCCGCGCCGCCACTCGATCCGCCGGCGTTGCGCGTGAGGTCCCAGGGGTTGCTGACCGGGCCGTGAAAGGCCGAGTCGCTCACCCCCTTGAGTCCGAACTCCGGCAGGTTGGTCTTGCCGAAGACGACCAGGCCGGCGTCCAGGAAGCGGCGCGTCGTCGCCGCATGCCCGGTCGGCACCCAATGCCGCAGCGCACGGCTGCCGTGGCCGGTGGGCACGCCGGCGTAGTCCTGCAGGCTGTCCTTGAGCAGGAAGGGAACGCCGGCCAGCGGCCCCTGCAGGCCCGCGGCGATCTGCGCCCGCGCCTGCTCCTCCATCGCGCGCACGAGGGCGTTGATGCGCGGCTGCACGGCGCTGGCCCGGGCCAGCGCCAGCTCCAGCAGCTCGGCGGCCGAAACTTCGCCCGCGCGCACGAGGGCGGCGAGCGCGGTGGCGTCGTGGCGCAGGTATTCGTCGTGCCGCATCAGGGCAGCCCCAGCCAGGCCAGCAGCGCCAGCGGCGCGGTCTCGGCGCGCAGCACGCGCGGGCCCAGACCGACCGCCTCGAAGCCCGCGGCACGCGCCGCCGCCTCCTCGGCCGGCGCCAGGCCGCCTTCGGGACCGCTCAGGACGATGAGCGGACCCTTGTCCGTCGGTCGCTGCGGCGCGGCCTGCGCGACGGGGCTGAGCAGCCAGCGCCGTGCGTCCGGCGCGCAGCTGGGCAGGATCTCGCCAAGGTCGCGCACCGCATGCACCTGCGGCACGCGCGTGCGTCCGCACTGCTCGGCCGCGGCCACCGCCAGCGCCTGCCAGTGCGCGCGGCGGCGCGCGGCGCGCTCGCCCTCGAGGCGCAGCACCGAGCGCTCGCAGGTCGCCGGCTGCAGCGCCGCGGCGCCGAGTTCGGTCGCCTTCTCGACCAGCCAGTCCATGCGCTCGTTGGCAGGCATGCCAACGATCAGCGTCACCGCGGGGACCAGCTCGCGCTCGGCCGCCTCGTGCGCCATCGGCTCGACCTGCACCGCCTGCCGACCGATCGCGTGCACGCGCGCCCGCCACTCGCCACCGCGGCCGTCGAAGAGCACGAGCGCTTCACCGGGCTGCAGGCGGCGCACCTGCACGTGGCGCGCCGGCCCGGCGGGCAGGTCGACGATCCGTCCGGCCACGAGCGCAGCATCGACGAAGAGGCGCAACATGACGGGCGATTGTCGCGACCTCGTTGTTGGAAAAGACCGACACCACGCACGCACCGACCGGCGTAAGTTCGCGGCCTTGATCGAAACCCCACTCCCCGAGACCATGCCCAAGACCCTGATCGAACCCTTTCGCATCAAGAGCGTCGAGCCCATCCACGTCACCACCCGCGCCGAGCGCGAGCGCATGCTGCAGGCCGCGCAGCTCAACGTCTTCAAGCTGCGCGCCGAAGACGTGCTGATCGACTGGCTGACCGACTCGGGCACCGGCGCGATGTCAAGCCGCCAATGGGGCGCGATCATGGAGGGCGACGAGAGCTACGCCGGCGCACGCAGCTTCTACCGCCTCGAGCGCGTGATCCAGGACCTCACCGGCATGACGCACTTCATCCCCACGCACCAGGGGCGCGCGGCGGAGAAGGTGCTCTTCACCGCCGCCTGCAAGGCCGGCGACCGGGTGCCCAACAACTGCCACTTCGACACCACGCGGGCGAATCTCGAATACCTGGGCGTGCAGGCGCTGGACCTGGTCGTGCCCGAAGGCCTGCAGCCCGAGCTCGTGCACCCGTTCAAGGGCAACATCGACTTGGCGCGGCTGGAGGCACTGCTGCAGCAGGAAGGCGCGCGCATCCCCTTCGGCATGCTCACCGTCACCAACAACACCGGCGGCGGCCAGCCGGTGTCGATGGCCAACATCCGCGACTGCGCCGCCCTGCTGCACCGCCACGGCAAGCCCTTCGTGATGGACGTCTGCCGCTTCGCCGAGAACGCCATGTTCATCAAGATGCGCGAGCCCGGCTACGAGAACAAGTCGATCAAGGCGATCGCGCAGGAGATGTTCTCGTACGCCGACGCCGCGACCATGAGCGCGAAGAAGGACGGCATGGTCAACATCGGCGGCTTCATCGTGCTGCGCGACGAGCGCTGGCTGGAGGCGGCGAGGAACGGCCTCATCATGATGGAGGGCTTCCCGACCTACGGCGGCATGGCCGGGCGCGACCTCGAGGCCCTGGCCGTCGGGCTGGAGGAGGGCATCGACGAGGACTACCTGCGCTACCGCCTGCGCACCGCCGAATACCTCGGCGAGCGCCTGGACGAAGCCGGCGTGGGCTTCGTGCGCCCGACGGGCGGGCACGCCGTCTACATCGACGCGCGCACCGTGCTGCCCGCGATGCCCGTCGAGCACTACCCGGCCTGGGCGCTGTGCAACGCGCTCTATCTCGAAGGCGGCATCCGCGGCGTCGAGGTCGGCTCGGTGATGTTCGGCAAGCGGCAGGACGACGGCAGCGAGACCTACCACAGCATGGAACTGGTGCGCCTGGCCTTCCCGCGGCGCATGTACACGCAGTCGCACTTCGACTACGCCGCCGAGGTCATCGCCGAGGTGAAGGCGAAGGCGGCCTCGATCCGCGGCGTGCGCATCACGCGCCAGCCGCGCTTCCTGCGCCACTTCACGGCGGACTTCGAATGGGTGTGAGCGGCGTCGCCCCAGGCAGGACCGCGAACCGCGGCTGCTGCAGCCCCGCTACGGGAGACTGCGTGGCGCAGGCCGCGTCCTGGAGGACGCCCCGCAAGGCCTGACAACCGATCGTCGGCTAGAACGTCGCCTCGGCCTGCATGGACACGCTGCCGTCCGGCTGCGCGGTCCACAGGGACAGCCCGTCGACCGTTGGGGCTGCGTTGACCGTGAGCGACGTGCCCAGCACGCTGGGTCGCAACCCGCGGTAGTGGAAATGGCGCAGCGGCTTCTGGCCCAGACGGGCGGCCATATTCGCCAGCAGCGTGGCTTGCAGCGGGCCATGGATGACCAGGTTCGCGTAGCCTTCCACATGGCGGCAGTAGTCCTGGTCGTAGTGGATGCGGTGGCCATTGAAGGTCAGTGCCGAGTACCGGAACAGCATCGTCGACGTGGCCTCGAACCGCTCGCTGTGGCTGGCTTGCGGTCCGGCCACGGGGGCCTCGGACGCTGCATGCGGCGGGGTGGTCTCCTTGTAGACGATGTCGTGGTCTTCGGTGATCGCGATCCGGTCGCCATCGAGGATCTCGTGCCGCACCGTGACGAACACCAGATCGCCGCTGCGTCCGCGCTTGTGCCCGATCGAACGGACTGCGGAGCGCTTGCGCACGCTGCGGCCCAGGGCCAGCGGCGCATGAAACTCCAGACGGCCTCCGGCCCACATGCGGTTGGGAAGCGGCACGGGCGGCAGGAAGCCGCCGCGAGCGGGATGCCCGTCAGGGCCCAGTTCACCCGCAGGCAAGCCCTCCAGAAAATACAGCCAGTGCCACAACGGGGGCAGTTCGGCACCATCGACGAGGGCATCCTGCGGCAGCCCCAAGGTGGCCCCCATCAGGCGCGCGTGGCGCGACGACAGCACGTCCTCGCTGATCGTCTCCTTCCCGATCCATGTGCGCAGGAATTCGAGCTGGATGCCGCTCATCCGCTCAGCCGCGCAGCGCGCGCCGCAGCACCTTGCCGACCGGCGTCTTGGGCAGCTCGTCGCGGAACTCGATCACCTTGGGCCGCTTGTAGCCGGTGAGGTTGGCCTCGCAGTAGGCGCGGATGTCGGCCTCGGTGATCGAGGCGTCCTTGCGCACGACGACGACCTTCACCAGCTCGCCGGCGCGCTCGTCGGGCACGCCGATGGCCGCGCACTCGAGCACGCCGGGCATCTGCGTCAGCACGTCCTCGACCTCGTTGGGGTAGACGTTGAAGCCGCTCACGAGGATCATGTCCTTCTTGCGGTCGACGATGCGGAAACTGCCCTGCTCGTCGGCCACACCGATGTCGCCGGTGCGAAAGAAGCCCTCGGCCGTCATCACCTTGGCCGTCTCGTCGGGGCGCTGCCAGTAGCCGGCCATCACCTGCGGGCCGCGCACGGCGAGCTCGCCGGCCTCGCCCAGCGGCAGCTCCACGCCGTCGTCATCGAGCACGGCGATCTCGGTGCTCGGCAGCGGCATGCCGATGTTGCCGCTGTAGGCGGTGCTGTCGACGCGGTTGCAGGTGACCGAGGGGCTGGTCTCCGACAGGCCGTAGCCCTCGCAGATCGGACAGCCGGTCTTCTCGAGCCACAGCCGCGCCGTGGCCTGCTGCACCGCCATGCCGCCGCCCACGCTGATCTTCAGGTGCGACCAGTCGACCTTGTCGAAGTCCGGGTGGTGCGCCAGTGCGTTGAAGAGCGTGTTCACCGCCGGGAAGCTGTGAAAGCGCTGCCGGGCGAGTTCCTGCAGCACCGCGGCAAAGTCGCGCGCGTTGGGCAGCAGGATGTTGCAGCCGCCCATGCGCAGGCCCAGCAGCATGCAGGCCGTGAAGCCGAAGATGTGATAGAGCGGCAAGGCGCAGACGGTGACGATCGGCTCGCCCGCCGGGACCTTGCCGAGTGCCGGCTGGTACCAGGCTTCCGACTGCAGCACGTTGGCCATGAGGTTGCGGTGCAGCAGCACCGCGCCCTTGCTGACGCCGGTCGTGCCGCCGGTGTACTGCAGCACCGCGATGTCCCGCGCACTCACGGCCACCGGCTTGTGTGCCTTGCCCCGCCCCTTGGCCAGCGCGGCGTTGAAGCGCAGCGCGCCGGGCAGCTTCCAGGGCGGCACCAGCTTGCGCACGCGGCGCACGACGTGGTTGACGATCGCGCCCTTCACCGTGCCGAGCAGGTCGCCCATCGCCGCGACGATGACCGTCTTCGCCGGCACGCTGTGCGCCACCTGCTGCAGCGTCGCCGCGAAGTTCTCGAGGATGACGATCGCCTTGGCGCCCGAGTCCTTGAGCTGGTGCTCGAGCTCGCGCGGCGTGTAGAGCGGGTTGACGTTGACGACGACCATGCCCGCGCGCAGGATGCCCGCCACCGCCACCGGATACTGCGGCACGTTGGGCATCATCACCGCGACGCGGTCGCCGGCCTGCAGCCCGCTGGCCTGCAGGTAGGCGGCAAACGCGCGCGAGAGCTCGTCGACCTGGCCGAAACTGAATGCGCGCCCCATAAAGAGGTAGGCGCTGCGGTCGCGGTAGGTGCGAAAGCTCTCCTCGAGCATGGCGCTGAGCGACGGATAGTGATCGGCATCGATCTCGGCCGGCACCCCGGCCGGGTAATGCTCGAGCCAGATCTTCTTCATGAACGCTCCGTCCACCCCTGCGCTCATTCTGGACCGGACCCCAGGGGCCCGATATCAGGGGAAGCAAGGACCGCGGGCGTTCAGCGCAGGTCGCTCCAGGCAGCGTCCCAGCTCGAATCCTCGTCGCCCCTGCACGCGACCGGCACGACGCGCAGCATCGGCGAATCCCGCAGGCCGCGCAGGGTCGAGCGCGCGCAGGTGAGAAGCTGGTCACTGCTGGCCGCACGCAGGCGCAGCCACTGCGCCCCGTCATCGACGACCACCGCCAGGCCCTCGCCCTCCAATGCCGCGCACAGGCGTGCCGCGCGCACCGCGTCGAGCCGGATCACGTCCCCCCGGCGCAGTTCGCACACGTCGCGCAGGCGGCAGGCGTGCAGCGTGAGATCCCGCGACGCCAGCTCGGCGGCCAGGTCGGCAAGTCCGCAGACCGCGGGCAGCCGCTCGCGCGCGCAGACCGTCAGGCCGAAGCAGGACAGCAGCACGCGCTGCAGCCAGCAGGCCTCCTGCGCGCCGATGGCCGCCAGGTCGGCGGCCGCGGACTGCGCCATCGCGCCGAAGGCCCAGCGCGGGGAACGACCGTCGCCGCGCGACCGTCTCCAGTGAGTCAGGGGATTGAGAGCCGGCACGTTGCCTCCTGCGTTCGCCGGCGCCGCGTAGACGGGCACCGACCTGCAGCGCATGCTGGGCCCGACCCCGGCCGCGGCGCATCGTCAATCCGGCGGGCAAGCGCGCCGTTGGCGCCGCCCGGGCGTGGCGCAAGTCACGCCCGGGCCATCGAATCGGTGCGAGACGAGGTCGGCGTTGCCGGGCTCGGAGAATGACGAAGGGCCGGCGGAGCCGGCCCTTCTTGCGACAGCGCGAAGGCTTTCAGGCCCGCAGCGCCGCCAGCACCTCGTCCAGCATCTTCTTCGCGTCGCCGAAGAGCATGCGGTTGTTGTCCTTGTAGAAGAGCGGGTTGTCCACGCCCGCGTAGCCCGAGGCCATCGAGCGCTTCATGACGATCGAGGTGCGCGCCTTCCAGACCTCCAGCACCGGCATGCCGGCGATCGGACTCGTCGGGTCGTCCTGTGCCGCCGGGTTCACGATGTCGTTGGCGCCGATGACCATCGCCACGTCGGTGTCCGGGAAGTCCCCGTTGATCTCGTCCATCTCGAGCACGACGTCGTAGGGCACCTTGGCCTCGGCCAGCAGCACGTTCATGTGCCCGGGCATGCGCCCGGCCACCGGGTGGATGCCGAAGCGCACGTTGACGCCCTTCTCGCGCAGCAGCTTGGTGATCTCGAACACCGTGTGCTGCGCCTGCGCCACCGCCATGCCGTAGCCCGGCACGATGATGACGTTCTTGGCCTCGCGCAGCTGTTCGGCGGTGTCGGCGGCGCTGACCGCCACCACCTCGCCGGCCGGCTGCGCCGCAGCGCCCGAGGAGGCCGCGGGCGCGCCGCCGCCGGAGCCGAAGCCCCCGGCGATGACGCTGATGAAGTTGCGGTTCATCGCGCGGCACATGATGTAGGAGAGGATCGCGCCCGACGAGCCCACCAGCGCCCCGGTGACGATGAGCAGGTCGTTGCTGAGCATGAAGCCGGTGGCCGCGGCGGCCCAGCCGGAGTAGCTGTTGAGCATCGACACCACCACCGGCATGTCGGCGCCGCCGATGGCCATCACCATGTGGATGCCAAAGAGCAGCGCGACCACCGTCATCACGATGAGCGGCGTCATGCCCGCGGCAATGCCCTCGGCGCGCAGGAACTCGCGCCCGAACCAGATGACGACGAGCAGGCCCAGCAGGTTGATCCAGTGGCGCGCCGGCAGCAGCAGCGGCTTGCCGCCGATCTTGCCCGAGAGCTTGCCGAAGGCGATCAGCGAGCCCGAGAAGGTGATCGCGCCGATGAGGATGCCGACGTAGATCTCGACTTCGTGGATGGCCTTCTCGGCCGCGGTCGGGAACACCGTCGAGGTGTCGACGTAGCTGGCGAAACCGACCAGGCAGGCGGCCAGACCCACCAGGCTGTGCATCAGCGCGACCAGCTCGGGCATCTGCGTCATCTTCACCGTGCGCGCAGCGTAGAGGCCGATGGCGCCGCCGACGACGAGCGCGCCGACGATCCAGCTCCAGCCCGCAGGCGTGACGCGCGGCCCGAACACGGTGGCCAGCACCGCGATCGTCATGCCGATGATGCCGAAGAGGTTGCCGCGGCGCGCGCTCTCGGGGTGCGAGAGCCCGCCCAGGCTGAGGATGAAGAGGATGGTGGCGCCGATGTAGGCGACGGTGACGAGGCTTTCGGTCATGTCCGTCTCCCCGTCACTTGCGGAACATCGCCAGCATGCGCTGGGTGACCGCGAAGCCGCCGATCATGTTGATGGCGGTGAGCGCGAGCGCGAACACGGCCAGCGCCAGGATGAGCGTGTTCGAGCGGTCGGCGGCACCGGCCGCGTCCAGCGGCGGCGCGATCTGGATCAGCGCGCCGATGGCGATGATCGAGGAGATCGCGTTGGTCACGCTCATCAGCGGCGTGTGCAGCGAAGGCATGACGTTCCACACCACCATGTAGCCGATGAAGCAGGCGAGCACGAAGACCGTGAAGTGCGCGAGGAAGGCCGCGGGCGCGTACAGCCCGACGAAGAGGAAGAGCAGCGCCCCCACGCCGAAGACGATCGCCAGCGTGCCGGCCGGCATGGGCGCACCGGCGCCGTGCCCGTGACCCTTGGCCGCGGGTGCCGGCACGGCCGCCTTCGGCTTCGGCGGCGGCGCGGCCATCTGCAGCGGCGGCGGCGGCCAGGTGACCGTGCCCTCCTTGATCACCGTGAGGCCGCGGATGGCGTCGTCCTCCATGTTGACGAGCGCCACGCCGTCCTTGGCCTTGCACAGCTCCTCGGCCAGGCGCAGCAGGTTGTTGGAGTAGAGCGTCGAGCTCTGGCGCGCCATGCGGCTGACGAGGTCGGTGTAGCCGACGATCGTCACGCCGTGACGCACGGCAACCTCGCCGGGCACCGTGAGTTCGCAGTTGCCGCCCTGCTCGGCGGCCATGTCGACGATCACGCTGCCGGGCTTCATGCTCCGCACCATCTCGGCGGTGATGAGCCTGGGCGCGGGCTTGCCGGGGATGAGCGCGGTCGTGATGATGATGTCGGCTTCCTTGGCCTGCTGCGCGTACATCTCGCGCTGCGCCGCCTGGAAGCCCGCGCTCATGACCTTGGCGTAGCCACCGCCGCCCGCGCCCTCTTCCTCGTAGTCGACCTTGACGAACTCGCCGCCGAGCGAAACCACCTGGTCGGCGACCTCCGCGCGCGTGTCGTTGGCGCGCACGATGGCGCCCATGTTGGCTGCGGTGCCGATGGCCGCGAGACCCGCCACCCCTGCCCCGGCGATGAAGACCTTGGCCGGCGGGATCTTGCCTGCGGCCGTGACCTGGCCGTTGAAGAGGCGGCCGAAGGCGTTGGCCGCCTCGATCACCGCGCGGTAGCCGCTCACCCCGGCCATCGAGGTCAGCGCGTCCATCTTCTGTGCGCGCGAGAGCTGGCGCGGCAGGCTGTCGATGGCCAGCACGGTCGCGCCCTTGGCGGCGAGCTGCTGCATCAGCTCGGGGTTCTGCGCCGGCCAGACGAAGCCGATGAGCATGCCCCCGGTGCGCAGCAGTGCGACCTCTTCGGGGGTCGGCGGGCGCACCTTGAAGACGATGTCCGACGTCGACCAGAGATCCTCGGCACTGCCCAGCACCTCGGCCCCGGCCTCGCGATAGCTTTCGTCGCTGAAATTGGCGGCCTCGCCCGCCCCACCCTGCACCGCCACCGTGAAGCCCAGCTTCACGAGCTTGGCCACCACTTCCGGCACGGTCGCGACGCGCTTCTCGCCGGCCAGCGTTTCTCTTGGCACTCCAATGCGCACTCGCTTCTCCTCGGTTTCGTTGTCGATTCGTCGTGATGCGGCCGGCCCGCCGGCGTTGCCGGGCGCCCATTCCCCTCAGCCGCGCAAGCTTACACACAACACAAGCGCACGCGTCCCGGGTGCCACCACCGTGGGTCCCGCCGGCGCCGCGCGCCCAGGGCCACAATGGTGCCCCATGAGCACCGAGCGCTGGACCCCCCGCGTCACCGTCGCCGCGATCATCGAGTCGCAGGGGCGCTATCTCCTTGTCGAAGAACAAACGCCAGAAGGTCTGCGCCTGAACAATCCGGCCGGCCACCTCGAACGAGGCGAGACGCCCGAGGAAGCCGTGGTGCGCGAGGCGCTCGAGGAGAGCGCCCGCGTCTTCGTGCCGCAGGCGCTGGTGGGCGTGTATCTGGCGCGCCTGCAGGGCCCGGAGGGCGGCGACGGGGCGACGCCCGACGTGACTTACCTGCGCCTGGCCTACGCCGGGATGGCGGACGAGCCGATCGCCGGCCGCGCGCTGGATGCCGGCATCGAACGCACGCTGTGGATGACGCTGGCCGAGGTGCGCGCGAGCGCATCGCGCCACCGCAGCCCGCTCGTCCTGCGCTGCATCGAAGACCATGCCGCGGGTGTGCGCTATCCGCTGCAGGCCGTCGTCACGCCGGCAAGCCTGCGCCCGCCACGGCCCGATCAGGAGCGCTGAGCCGACGCAGCACAACCCCGGGTTTGCACAGTTGCCCGGCACCGCGATTGTCTTTACCGTGCCGCGCCCAGGGCGCCCCGCGGCGCCGTCCTGCAACCAGACCCCGGGAGACCCGACCATGACCAAGACCTTGAACCGCCTGGCGCTGGCCACGCTGGTCGCCGCCGCGACGATGACCGCCGTTCCGGCGCACGCCGGCAAGGCGCTGGACGCCATCAAGCAGCGCGACCAGCTCATCTGCGGCGTCAATCCGAGCCTGCCGGGCTTTGCCTCCGCCGACAGCCAGGGCAACTGGTCCGGACTCGACGTCGACGTCTGCAAGGCCATCGCCGCCACCGTCGTCGGCGACGCGAGCAAGGTCAAGTGGGTGCCGCTCAACGCCTCGCAGCGCTTTGCCGTGCTGCAGTCCGGCGAGATCGACGTGCTGTCGCGCAACACCACGTGGACGCTCACGCGCGACGCGTCGCTGGGCCTGCACTTCGCCGCCGTCACCTACTACGACGGCCAGGGCTTCATGGTGCCAAGGAAGCTGAACGTGGCAAGCGCCAAGCAGCTCAAGGGCGCCACCGTCTGCGTGCAGAGCGGCACCACGACGGAGAAGAACCTCACCGACTACTCCAAGGCCAACAACCTGAACCTGAAGCCGGTGGTCTTCGACTCGCAGGAGGCGACGAACAAGGCCTACTTCGCCGGCCGCTGCCAGGCCTACACGACCGACGCCTCGGGGCTGGCCAGCGTCCGCAACAAGGAAGCCGGCAATCCCGACGACCACGTGATCCTGCCCGAACTGATCAGCAAGGAGCCGCTGGGCCCCTCGGTGCGCCGCGGCGACGACGAGTTCTTCGCCATCGTCAAGTGGGTGGTGTTCGCGCTCATCGAGGCCGAGGAGTACGGCATCACGCAGGCCAACGTCGACAAGCTCAAGGCCGAGAGCAAGGATCCCGTCGTACAGCGCATCCTGGGCACTTCGGAGGACAGCGGCAAGCTGCTCGGCCTGGACAAGGACTGGGCCTATCGCGCCATCAAGGCGGTGGGCAACTACGGCGAGATCTTCGAGCGCAACGTCGGCCCCAAGAGCGCGCTGAAGCTGCCGCGCGGCGCCAACAACCTGTGGAACCACGGCGGCTTCATGTACGCCCCGCCGGTGCGCTGACCCCTTGAGCCGCGACGGGGCCATGCGCCCGCCGCCCCGGATCCGCCGCCTCACCTGGCGCAGCCAGGAGTTTCGCGGCGTGGTCTACCAGGTCCTGGCCCTGCTGTTGCTGGCGGCCGCGGTCGGCTACCTGCTGCACAACACGCTGCAGAACATGCGCGGCCGCGGCATCCAGAGCGGCTTCGGCTTCTTCCTGGAAACCGCGGGCTTCTCCATCGGCGAGACGCTGCTGCCATTCGACTCGTCCGAGAGCTACGCCAAGGCCTACGCCGTCGGGCTTTCGAACACGCTGCGCGTGGCCATCGTCGGCATCGTCGGCGCCACGCTGCTGGGCACGCTGGTGGGCATCGGGCGGCTCTCGCGCAACGTGCTCGTGAAGGGCCTCTGCGGCGCCTTCGTCGAGCTGTTCCGCAACGTGCCGCTGCTGCTGCAGCTTTTCATCTGGTACTTCGTCCTCACTGAACTGCTGCCTGCCGTCGACGCGGCGCTGCACCCGCTGCCGGGCCTGTGGCTGAGCAAGAACGGCCTGCAGTTCCCGGTCCCGCTGTGGGCGCCCGGGCACTGGGGCACGCTGGCGGGGCTCGTTCTGGGCGCCCTCGGTGTCTGGGCCTGGGCGCGCACGGCGCGCGCGCGCTTTCACGCCACCGGGCGCCGCCTGCCGGTGCTGATGCCGGGGCTCGCGCTGCTGGTCGCCGCCGCGCTGCTCGGCTGGGTCGCCGGCGGCATGCCCAGCGGACTCGACATGCCCGAGAAGACGGCGATCACCGTCGTCGACGGCGGCGCGGTGACGCCCGAGTACCTGACCGTGCTGCTGGGCCTCGTGATCTACACCGCGGCCTACATCGCCGAGATCGTGCGTGCGGGCATCCAGTCCGTGCCCTACGGGCAGCACGAGGCGAGCGCGGCGCTGGGCCTGTCGCGCACGCAGGAGCTGCGCCTCGTGCAGCTGCCTCAGGCGCTGCGCGTCATCATCCCGCCGCTCACCAGCCAGTACCTGAACCTGACCAAGAACTCCTCGCTGGCGGTGGCCGTGGGCTACCCGGACCTGATCTCGATCGCCGCCACCGCGCTCAACCAGACCGGGCGCGCGCTCGAGTGCATCGCGGTGATGATGGCCTGCTACCTCACGCTGTCGCTGCTGACCTCGCTCTTCATGAACTTCTACAACCGCCGCGTGCGCATCAAGGAGCGCTGAGGCGATGTCCGTCGAGCAGGCCTTCACGCCGATCGCCAGCCGGCCGCCGCCGCAGCGGCAGCTTGGCGCGCTGGCCTGGCTGCGCAGCCATCTCTTCGACGGCCCGCTGAACAGCGCGCTCACCCTCGCGCTGCTGGCGCTGCTGGCGCTGGTGCTGCCGCCGCTGCTTTCCTGGGGCCTGGTGAACGCCGTCTACGGTGCCGACAACGACGCCTGCCGCGCCGCCTACGGCAGCGGCGCCTGCTGGGGCGTGGTGGCGGAAAAGGGGCGCCTGATCGTCTTCGGCCGCTACCCCTACGCCGAGCAGTGGCGCCCGCTGCTGGCCTGCCTGCTGCTGGTGGCGGCGCTGGTCGCCAGCGGCATGCGCCGCTTCTGGAACGCCGCGCTGCCGGTGCTGTGGGCGGTCGCGCTTGGTGGCTTCTACGTGCTCATGCGCGGCGACATGCTCGGGCTGTCCTCGGTCGAGACCGACCGCTGGGGCGGGCTGCCGCTGACGCTGATGCTCTCGGCCGTGAGCCTGGCGATCGCCTTCCCGCTGGCGGTGCTGGTGGCGCTCGGGCGGCAGTCCGAGCTGCCGGCGATCCGCACGCTGTGCGTGCTCTACGTCGAGCTGATCCGCGGCGTGCCGCTGATCAGCGTGCTCTTCATGGCCTCGTTCGTGCTGCCGCTGTTCATGCCCGGCGGGCGCATGGACGTGCTGCTGCGCGTGCTCATCGGCATGACGCTGTTCGCCGCGGCCTACCTCGCCGAAGTCATCCGCGGCGGCCTGCAGGCCATTCCCAAGGGGCAGGTCGAGGCGGCGCAGGCGCTGGGCCTGACCTACTGGCAGATGCAGCGCAAGATCGTGCTGCCGCAGGCGCTGCGCATGGTGGTGCCGGCGATCGTCAACACCTTCATCGGCGCCTTTAAGGACACCTCGCTGGTGACCATCGTCAGCCTCTACGACCTCACCGGCGCGGTGCAGCTGGCGCTGGGCGACGCCGACTGGCGCAAGTTCTTCCTCGAGGGCCAGCTCTTCGCCGCGGCGATCTACTTCGTCGCCTGCTTCGCGATGTCACGCTACAGCCGCTGGCTGGAGGGGCACCTCAACACCGGGCTGAGGCGTTCATGACCGAATCCATCATCGAGTTCAAGCGCGTCAACAAGTGGTACGGTGACTTTCACGTGCTGCGCGACATCGACCTGCAGGTCGCCAGCGGCGAGCGCATCGTCATCTGCGGCCCCTCGGGCTCGGGCAAGAGCACGCTGATCCGCTGCATCAACCGGCTGGAGGAGCATCAGGACGGGCAGCTCTTCGTCGGCGGCATCGAGCTCAAGGACGACGTGAAGGCCATCGAGGCCATCCGCCGCCAGGTCGGCATGGTGTTCCAGCAGTTCAACCTCTTCCCCCACCTGACGGTGCTCGAGAACCTGACGCTGGCACCGATGTGGGTCGGCAGGCTGGCGAAGAAGGACGCCGAGGAGCGCGCCATGCGCCAGCTCGAGCGCGTGCGCATCGCCGAGCAGGCGGGAAAGTACCCGCTGCAGCTCTCCGGCGGCCAGCAACAGCGCGTGGCGATCGCGCGCGCGCTGTGCCTGACCCCGAAGATCATGCTCTTCGACGAGCCGACCTCGGCGCTGGACCCGGAGATGATCAACGAGGTGCTCGACGTCATGATCGAGCTCGCCGGCCAGGGCATCACCATGCTGTGCGTGACGCACGAGATGGGTTTCGCCAAGAGCGTGGCCGACCGCGTGATCTTCATGGACCAGGGCCAGATCGTCGAGCAGAACACGCCGGCCGAGTTCTTCAACAACCCGCGCACCGACCGCACGCGCGACTTCCTCTCGAAGATCCTGGCGCACTGAGGCGCGCCGCGCTCAGCCGTCGATCGAACGCATCACGGCGGCGGCGAAACGATCGAAGTCCCCAAGCGGCGCCCCGCTCAGCAGGTGCACGAGCGACCAGTCGATAATCTCGTAGGCGTGCACCGCAAGATTGCGGAAGCCCACCGCCCGACGCAGTCGCAGCGCGAGATCGGCATCGATGAACTGCGCCGCTGCCATGCGATCGAAGGTCTCGCCCATGGTGGCCGGAGGGGGTTGTCCGCTGTCCACGAGCATGTGCGCGCCGATGTCGACGCAGCTTTGCACCGCCCGGCTGAGGTTGAGCACGAGGACATCCTGAAGATCGGCATCGCCAGCGAGGGCCTGCGCGGTGGGCGGACGCTGCCACGAACCCGCGCCACCTGCCCGCGCAAGAGTTCGAGCTTGCGCTCGATCAGCGCCCGATCCATGCGCGCCGCCGCTCTCGCTGTAGGCGCTCGACGCAAGGCATGAAGTCGGCGACGTCGATCAGGTAGCGCGTCAGCAGGCGCGCGTGCTCGGCCTCGCTTCCGAGCACGCGTTGCCCATGATTCAGGATCTGGCCCAGCAGCGCCGTTCCGGCGCTGCCGAGTTCGATCAAGTCCACGGCGCGTCCGGTTGCCAATGCGAGATCGCCGATCAACGCGAACTTGGCTGCCGCATCGAGAGGCTCGCGCGTCTGCACCGCCACGTCCAGGTCGCTGTCGACCCGCAGGCGCCCCTTCGCGGCGGAACCGAACACGAAGGCGAGTTCGATCTCCGGCAGCGCGGTCAGCACGGTGCGAACACGCTCGAGCAGCGACGATTCCAGCATGACGCGATGGTACGCGACCGCTCGAGACGGCCCGCCGGGATAATCCGCGCCATGTCCGCCAAGTCGCGCATCGTCGTCGGGCTCTCGGGCGGCGTCGATTCCGCCGTCGCCGCGCATCTGCTGAAACAGCAGGGGCACGAGGTGCTCGGCATCTTCATGAAGAACTGGGAGGATGACGACGACACCGAGTACTGCGCGTCCAACGTCGACTTCGTCGATGCCGCCGCGGTCGCTGACGTGCTCGGCATCGAGCTCGAGCACGTCAACTTCGCCGCCGAGTACAAGGATCGCGTCTTCGCCGAGTTCCTGCGCGAGTACCACGCCGGGCGCACGCCCAACCCGGACGTGCTGTGCAACGCGGAGATCAAGTTCAAGGCCTTTCTCGACCACGCGCTGCGCCTGGGCGCCGAGAAGATCGCCACCGGCCACTACGCCCGCGTGCGCGAGCTCGATGGCCGTCACGCCCTGCTGAAGGGGCTGGACGCGGCCAAGGACCAGAGCTACTTCCTGCACCGCCTGACGCAGGCGCAGCTCGCGCGCACGCTCTTTCCCCTGGGCGAAATGAGGAAGACCGAGGTGCGGCGCCTCGCCGCCGAGCTCGGCCTGCCCAACGCCGCGCGCAAGGATTCGACCGGCATCTGCTTCATCGGCGAGCGGCCGTTCCGCGAATTTCTCAATCGCTACCTTCGCCACGAGCCGGGCCCGATGCTGGACGAGCGCGGGCGCGAGATCGGCCGCCATGTCGGCCTGTCGTTCTACACCCTCGGCCAGCGCCAGGGCCTGGGGCTGGGCGGCATGAAGAGCGGCGGCGGCGCGCACGCGCCCTGGTACGTCGCGCGCAAGGACCTCGCGCGCAACGCGCTCGTCGTCGTGCAGGGGCACGACCATCCCTGGCTGCTGTCGCGCACGCTTGGCGCCGACGATTGCAGCTGGATCGCCGGCGCGCCGCCGCCGCAGGCGCGCCTGGCGGCCAAGACGCGCTACCGCCAGAGCGACGCCGAATGCCGCTTCGAGACGATGCCCTCCGGCTTCGCCCTGCACTTCGACGCGCCGCAGTGGGCGGTGACGCCCGGGCAGTCCGCCGTGCTCTACGACGGCGAGCGCTGTCTGGGCGGCGGCGTCATCCACGCCACCGGCTGATCAGCGCGAGCGCACCCGCGCGCCGCGCCGGCCCTCACTGCGGCGACGGCGATGGCTCCCGCCGCGGTCCAGCCGCCAGAGCATGAGCATCGCCGCCAGCACCAGCGGCACGACGATGAAGACGACGATCATCCGCTCGTGACTCGGCTCGCCACGCGCGCCGTCCATGGTCGCGGGCGGGGCCGCAGCGGCAGCGGCTTCGGACGCATCGCGCGGCGCATCGAAGGCATCTTCCGCCGCCGCGGTGCCGGGCTGCGGCGCGAGGCGATCCTCGGCCGCGCTGCCGCTCTCGCCACTCTCGCCGACGCGCGCTTCGGCGGCGGCGCGGCCGCCCGCGGCCGGCTCGTGGCCCGCGTCACGCCGGCCGAAGTCTCCCAAGGGGCGCTGTTCGGGCACCGACGGCGGCACCGTCGTGGCGCCGTCGCCGCCAAGCAGGCGCAGCTGCCCCTTCGATTCATCCGGCCGCGGCAGGGCGAATTCGCCGCCGGCCTCGCGCCGCGGCAGCGCAAGCGAAGGCACGAACTCGCGTTCGCCATCGGATCTGGCCGCTGCTGCCGCTTCGCTCGCGTCGGCGGCCGGCGCCGCCGCGCCTGGGCCCGCCGCGACGAAGCGCGCCGCCTGCGCGCCCGACGTCGCGGTGCTTGCCGGACCCGGGTCGGCAAGCGCATCGAGGCTCAGACGCAGCGGCTCGGCCAGCGCCATGCCGCCCAGACCCTGGGTCAGCACCAGTGCCGCCACGCAGGCCCGCGCCCGCCCTTTCGTTCGCCTCGCCATTCGCCCCCGCCGCTTCATCGCACCACTGCCCGGGTTTCATCATCCATGCGCGCCCGGCCCCTGCCGCCGCCGCACCGGCGGCCGCGCGCATTGTGGCGCCGGCGCGTGCGCCGGCATGATGCCTTCACGAGCTGGCAGGCGCAGGCGCGCGCTCCGCGTGCTACAGTTTTTTCGCGAAGGCGGCATTCGCCTCGAGGCGCAGGCATCCGCAGCCGGCCGATGTTGCCTGCGGTCGGTCCGCACGAGGACGCGCCGTTGCCCGCAGTCTTGCACTGCCCGCGCAGAAAGGACGCTCGTGTTTCCCGTCATGGCCATCGGCATCGGGGCCACCCTCGGCGCCCTGCTGCGCTGGGTGCTCGGCAACCAGCTCAACACCCTCTTCCCCACGCTGCTGCCCGGGACGCTCGCGGCCAACCTGCTGGGCGGCTATCTCATCGGCGTGGCGATCGCGTTCTTCGGCAGCCATCCCGGATTGCCGCCGGAGTGGCGACTCTTCATCGTCACCGGATTCCTCGGCGGGCTGACCACCTTCTCGGCGTTCTCGGCCGAGGTGGTGACGCAGCTGATGGCCGGCCGCATCGCCTGGGCCCTCGGCACGATTGCGGTCCACGTCAGCGGCAGCATCGCCCTGACGCTGCTGGGCATCGGCAGCGTCGCCCTGTGGCGCGACCTTCGCCTGCCCGGCGGCTGAGCCTGCGGCGCCTGCGCCAGGACCTGCGTCCAGACGCGCCGTCGCACCGCACCCCACAATAGCGCCCGCATGCATTCGCTCCCCCTGTTCATCGCCCCGGCCCGATTCACCGAACCCGAGGCCGCGCTGGCCCAGGTACAGCGCATCTACGAGGCCAGCGTCACGCATCTGCGCGAGGCACTGCAGCGCTTCGTCGCCGGCGAGGACGTGGGCGAGCATGTGCGTGCCTGCTACCCCTTCGTGCGCGTGCACACGAGCACCGTCGCGCGCGCCGATTCGCGCTTGGCCTACGGCTTCGTCGCCCGCCCGGGCACCTACGAGACCACGCTCACCCGCCCTGACCTGCTCGGACGCTACTACCGCGAGCAGTTCGCGCTGCTGTTGAAGAACCACGGCGTGGCGCTCGAGGTCGGCACCAGCACGCAGGCGATCCCGGTGCACTTCAGCCTCGCCGGGCAGGATCACCTCGAGGGCAGCCTCGGCCCCGAGCGCCGGCTGCAGCTGCGCGACGTCTTCGACCTGCCCGACCTCGCGGCGATGGACGACGGCATCGCCAACGGCACGCACCAATCTCGCCGCGGCGAGCCCGAGCCGCTGGCGCTCTTCACCGCGCCGCGCGTGGACTACTCGCTGCACCGCCTGCGCCACTACACCGGCACCGCGCCCGAGCACTTCCAGAACTTCGTGCTCTTCACGAACTACCAGTTCTACATCGACGAGTTCATCCGCCTGGGCCGGCAGATGGTGCAGGACGCAGGCAGCGGATACGACGCCTTCGTCGAGCCGGGCAACATCGTCACGCGCCGCGGCGCAGGGCAGGCGCCGGGCGGCGAGGCCCAGGGCAGCGTGCCGGCGCGGCTGCCGCAGATGCCCGCCTACCACCTGGTGCGCGAGAACGCCGCCGGCATCACGATGGTCAACATCGGCATCGGGCCGGCGAACGCGAAGACGATCACCGACCACATCGCCGTGCTGCGCCCGCACGCCTGGCTGATGCTCGGCCACTGCGCCGGGCTGCGCAACACGCAGCAGCTGGGCGACTACGTGCTCGCCCACGGCTACGTGCGCGAGGACCACGTGCTCGACGAGGAGCTGCCGCTGTGGGTGCCGATCCCGCCGCTGGCCGAGGTGCAGCTGGCGCTCGAGCAGGCGGTGGCCGACGTGACGCAGCTCTCGGGCTACGAGCTGAAGAAGATCATGCGCACCGGCACCGTGGCCAGCACCGACAACCGCAACTGGGAGCTGCTGCCGAGCCTGGGGGTCAGCTCGCCCGAGCGCCGCTTCAGCCAGAGCCGCGCCATCGCGCTCGACATGGAGAGCGCGACGATCGCGGCGAACGGCTTTCGCTTTCGCGTGCCCTACGGCACGCTGCTGTGCGTCAGCGACAAGCCGCTGCACGGCGAGATCAAGCTGCCCGGCATGGCGAACCAGTTCTACCGCGAGCGCGTCGACCAGCACCTGCGCATCGGCCTGCGCGCCATCGAGCTGCTGCGCCAGGAGCGCCCGGGACGATTGCACAGCCGCAAGCTGCGCAGCTTCGCCGAGGTGGCGTTCCAGTAGCGCGGCGCCCCGTCCCAAGGCTCGGATGCACGCCGAACCACGCTCGACTCAGCAGAAGCGAGTACCAGGCGGATGACCGACGCACAGGCAGATGTTCTCGTCATCGGCGGCGGCATTGCAGGCATCGTCACCGCGCTCGAGCTGCTGCGCGCAGGCAAGCGTGTAACGCTGGTCGATCGCGACAGCCCGGAGCGCTTCGGTGGCCTCGCGCTCTGGGCCTTCGGCGGCATGGCGCTGGTGGGCACGCCGCTGCAGGCGAAGATGAAGATCCCGGACACGCCCGAGCGCGCGCTGGCCGACTGGCTGCGCTTCGGCGAGCTCGCAGGCGACGACCGCTGGCCGCAGGCCTGGGCGCGCCACTACGCCGAACACTCGCGCGCCGGCGTCTACGACTGGCTGGCCAAGGAAGGCATCAGCTTCATGCCGGCCGTGAACTGGGTCGAGCGCGGCATGAACGGCGACGGCAACAGCCTGCCGCGCTACCACATCGTCTGGGGCACCTCGCGCTTCATGACACTGCGGCTGATCGAGCGGCTGCGCGCGGCCGGCAGCGGCGGGCGCCTGACGCTGCTGCACCGCCACCGCGTGACGCGGCTCGAACACCGCGGCGGTCAGCTCGCCGGGGCGCTGGCCGTCGACGAGGACAGCGGGCGCGAGCTGCCGCTTGCCGCCGACGCCATCGTGCTCGCGATGGGCGGCATCAACGGCGGCCACGAGGAGACGCGGCGCAACTGGCCCGCCGGGCGTCCCATGCCGCAGACCCTGCTCAACGGTGCGCATCCCTACGCCGACGGCCGCCTGCACCGCGCCGCCGCGGCGGAACTCGGGGCGCAGCTCACGCACACCGGCGAGATGTGGAACTACGCGGCGGGCTTTCCGCATCCCTTCCCGCATTTTCCCGGCCACGGCCTGTCGACGATCCCCTGCAAGTCGGCGCTGTGGCTGAACCACCGCGGGCAGCGCATCGGCCCGCAGCCGCTGGTCACCGGCTTCGACACCCACTGGCTGTGCCAGCAGGTCGCAGCACAGGAGAAGCCCTGGACCTGGCACCTGCTGAACTGGCGCATCGCGGCCAGGGAGTTCGCGATCTCGGGCGCCGAGCACAACCCGCGCATCCGCGACCGGCAGTTCCCGGCTTTCCTCAAGGAGACGCTGCTGGGCAACCACCGCCTCGTGCGGCAGATGCAGAGCCAGAGCCCGCACTTCCTCGTCGCCGACACGCTCGGCGAACTCGCGACGAAGATGAACGCGCTCACCTGCTCGCAGGACGTGAGTGCCACGCAGCTGCAGGCCACCGCCGACGCCTTCGACGCCAACTTCGCCCACGGCCACAAGCTCGAGAACGACGACCAGATCCGCCGCATCCTGCACGCACGGCAGTGGGGGCCGGATCGCCTGCGCACCTGCAAGCCCGCGCCGCTGCAGAAGAAGGGCGCGGGCCCCTTCATCGCGATCCACATGCAGCTCATCACCCGCAAGAGCCTGGGCGGGCTGCAGACCGACCTGCAAAGCCGCGTGCTCGGCGTGAACGGGCAGCCGATCGCCGGCCTCTACGGCGTCGGCGAAGCCGCGGGCTTCGGCGGCGGCGGCGCCAGCGGCAGGCGCTCGCTCGAGGGCGCTTTCCTGCCGGGCTGCATCCTCACCGCGCAGGCCGCGGCCCGGCACATCGTCCACGGGACCTGAGCCGTGGGCCTGGAAACGCACGACTTCATCGTCGTCGGCGCCGGCCCGGCCGGCTGCGCGGTCGCCGGGCGCCTGTGCGAAGACGCGCGCCACCAGGTGCTGCTGCTCGAAGCCGGTCCCGGCCACCGCACGGGCCTGCTCGGCCGCAACGCGGCGCTTGGCTCGCTCGTCTACGGCATCCGGCAAAGCCGCTACAACTGGGGCTTCAGCAGCACCGAAGCGGGGCTAAACGGCCGGCGCGCCTACCATCCGCTCGGGCGCGGCCTGGGCGGGGGCACCGCGCTCAACATGCTGATGTACATGCGCGGCAACCCGCGGGACTACGACGGCTGGGCCGCGGCCGGCAACCCGGGCTGGAACTGGCGCGAGGTGCTGCCCTACTTCCGGCAGAGCGAGAACAACCAGACCTTCAAGGCCGACGACGACCCCTTCCACGGCAAGCACGGGCCGGTGTGGGTCGAGGAACTGCGCACCGACAACCCCTGGCACGCGACGCTGCGCCAGGCCTGCGAGGAAGCCGGCTGGCCCTACAACCCGGACTTGAACGGCGCCACGCAGGAAGGCTTTCGCCCGACGCAGGTGATGATGAAGGGCGGCGAACGCCACCACGCGGGCCAAGCCTACATCCTGCCGCACCTGGGAAGACGGCCGAACCTGCAGCTGCAGTGCGACAGCCCGGCCACGCGCGTGCTCTTCGAAGGCCGGCGCGCGGTCGGCGTCGAGGTCGTGCAGCGCGGGCAGCGGCGCGAGATCCGCGCGCGCAAGGAGGTCATCGTCGCCAGCGGCGGCCTGCTCTCGGCCAAGCTGCTGCAGCTCTCGGGCGTGGGCCCAGGAGCGGCGCTGCAGCGCCTGGGCATCCCCGTCGTTGCCGACCTGCCCGCGGTCGGCGAGCACCTGCAGGACCACCTCGACGTGATCCTCGGCCACCACATCCCCGGCGACCCGGATCTGGTCGGCATCTCGCCGACCGCCGCGCGCAGCCTCTGGCGTGCGATCGGCCGCTGGCGGCGCGAGCGCCGCGGCATGGCGACGACCAACTTCGCCGAAGTCACCGGCTTCATGCGCCTGTCGCCCGAATCGCCGGTGCCCGACATCCAGTACGAGTTCGTCGTCGCGCTGGCGATGGACCACGGCCGCAAGGCCTACGCCCGGCACGGCATGTCCACGCACGTGCTGCTGCTGCACCCCAGGAGCCGCGGCAGCGTGCGCCTGGCCAGCCCCCGCTGGGAGGACGCGCCGGCCATCGACTTCCGCTACTTCTCGCACCCCGAGGACATCGCGACGATGGTGCAAGGCGTGCGCCGCGTGCTGCAGGTCTACGACACGCCGACGATGCGCCGCCTCGTTGCGGCCGACCTGCGCACCGCGCACTGCGGGAGCGACGACGACTTCGCCGCGTTCTGTCGCCATGTCGCCGGCACCAACTACCACCCGACGGGCAGCTGCCGCATGGGGCCAAGCGCCGCGGACAGCGTCGTCGACGCGCGGCTGCGCGTGCACGGCGTGACCGGCCTGCGCGTGATCGACAGCTCGATCTTCCCGACGATCCCGAGCGGCAACACCACGGCGCCGAGCTACATGGTCGGCGAGAAGGGCGCGGCGATGCTGCGCGAGGACTGGCGGTGAACGAAGCCGAAGCGAACGAGGGAATCCCCATGAACGGCGCCCACGCCCTGATGAAGACGCTGGCCGATGCCGGCGTCGAGGTCTGCTTCACCAACCCCGGCACGAGCGAGATGCACTTCGTCGCCGCACTCGATGCCGAGCCGCGCATGCGCGCGGTGCTCGCGCTCTTCGAGGGCGTGGCCACAGGTGCGGCCGACGGCTATGCGCGCATGGCGGGCAAGCCGGCGGCGACGCTGCTGCACCTGGGCTGCGGTCTGGGCAACGGGCTGGCCAACCTGCACAACGCGCGCAAGGGCAAGGTGCCGGTGCTCAACATCGTCGGCGACCATGCGACCCATCACGTCAAGCACGACGCCCAGCTGCAGTCCGACATCGAGACCGTCGCGCGCAACGTCTCGCCCGGCTTCGTGCGCACGAGCCGCAGCACCGCGGCGCTGTGCGAGGACGCCGTGGCCGCGCTGCGCGCCGCGCGCGGCCTGCCCGGGCAGGTCGCGACGCTGATCCTGCCGGCCGACGTCTCCTGGGGCGAAGGCGGCAAGCCCTGCGCGCCGCCACCGCCGCCCGCATCCGCAGCGGCCAGCGACGAGACGGTGCAGGCGATCGCCGACGCCCTCCGCGGCGGCGGCAGGACCGTGCTGCTGCTGGGCGGCCACGCGCTGCGCGAAGGTGCGATGCGCTCGGCAGCGCGCATCGCCGCGCACGCCGGGGTGCAGCTTCTGGCGGAGGTCTTCCCGACGCGCATGGAGCGCGGCGCGGGCCTGCCGGCCGTCGAGCGCGTGGCCTACCTGGCCGAACTCGCGGGCGTGCAGCTGGCCGGCGCGCAGCGGCTGGTGCTTGTCGACGCGAAGTCGCCGGTCTCCTTCTTCGCCTATCCGGGCAAGCCAAGCGACCTCGTCCCCGAGGGCTGCACGGTGCACACGCTCTGCAGCCCCGAGCAGGACGCTGCAGCAAGCCTTGCCAAGCTCGAACGGGCACTGGGCGCCGAGCGCAGCGAAGCACCCGTGGCGCCCGCGCGGCGCCCGGATCGCCCGCGCGGCGCACTCACCGCCCCCAAGGTCTGCAAGGCCGTGGGCCACCTGCTGCCCGAGAACGCGATCGTCATCGACGAGGCGATCACCTCCGGCCTGATGCTGGGCGTGATGACGCAAGGCGCGCCCCGGCACGACCTGCTCACGCTCACCGGCGGGGCGATCGGCCAGGGCCTGCCGAACGCGGTCGGCGCGGCGATCGCCTGCCCCGACCGGCCGGTGCTCGCGCTGATCGGCGACGGCAGCGCGATGTACACGATCCAGGCCCTGTGGACGATGGCGCGCGAGCAGCTGCACGTCGTCGCCATCATCTTCAACAACGCGAGCTACTCGGTGCTCAACGTGGAGCTCGAACGCGTCGGCGCGAGCGCGGCAAGCCCCAAGGCCCGGGCGCAGTTCGAGCTGAACGCGCCGGTGCCGAACTTCGCGCAGCTCGCGCAGGGCATGGGCGTGCACGCGGTGCGCGCGAGCACCGCCGAGGACTTCTGCCAGGCGCTGGAATACGCGCTCGCGCAACCCGGCCCGCACCTGATCGAGGCGATGGTCCCCGAGTCGCTGGCCGGCGCCAAGCGCAAGGTCCTGCCGTGGCTGCTGAAGTCGCTGCCCAGCCTGCCGCCGCCGGTGGCACGCGCGCTCAAGCGCAAGATCGCGCCGTGAATGCCGCAGCCTCCCGGCCTGCGCCAAGAGGCGGCGATCACGCCGAGGTGACGAACCCTGCCCGAGTGATGTCGCCCTGTCCGGCAAGCAGGCCGTCAACCGAAATGTCTTCGTCCAAGGCGTCCCAGTGGATGCCACGAGGACTGAGTTCGAAGCCCCCGCGCTGATCCGGCGTCGCCGCCAGAAGGCGCGGAAACCACGCAAGCGGCACGCCGATCACGCGGCCATCGTCGAGTTCGACCCACATGCAATCGTCGTCGAACCGCACAGCCCTAGCTGAAGTACTCATGCCACGCCCTTTCGATCTCTTCGCGACGGCTCGATGCCACAGCGACCAGCTCACGAAGGGTTCCGGCATCGAATCCGGAACTGCTCGCCACCCGAATCTCCGGTTCGAGCCAAAGCTTTGCTTCGCTGCCAGAGGCTCGAACATGCACATGCACGGGCTCGCGCGGGCTGCCTTCGTTTGAGTAGAAGAAGAAGCGAAAACCCTCGTAGCGGAAGACTACAGGCATCGGTGCATTCTAAGAAAAGCGACGGCCTTCGGCTGCGGCGCAGCCATCCTCATCGCGTGCGAACACTGTCGTTGCGGAACGAAGAACGAAGCCCGCTCAGGCCGTCTCCGCCACCGGCCCGGCCTCCTCGATGCGCCGTGCCAGGTGCGCCAGCGCTTCCTGCACCTGGTCGACCAGCACGAGGCAGAGGTCGCCGCCCTGCAGGCGCTGCAGCGCGGTGTCGATGGCGGCGAATTCGCCGTGGACTTCGAAAATCTCGCGCGTGCGCGCCGCGCCCTGCAGGCCCTCGCGCAGCAGCGCGGTCACCTCGCCGTCGGCCCGGCCGCGCTGCGCGGCGTCCTGGTAGAGGATGACCTCGTCGAAGGCCGCGCCCAGGATCACCGTCTGCTCGCGCAGGTCCTGGTCGCGCCGGTCGCCGGCACCGCTGATGACGACCACGCGCCGCCGCGCCGGCAGCGCCTGCACGGCGCCGACCAGCGCGCGCATCGCGTCGGGGTTGTGGCCGTAGTCGGCGATCAGCGTGGCGCCGCGGTACTCCATCACGTTGAAGCGGCCGGGCGTGGTCTCGGCGTCGCTGTCGAAGCTCTCCAGGCCGCGGCGGATGGCGTCCCAGTCCAGCCCCAGGCACCAGGCGGCGCCGACCGCGGCCATGGCGTTCTCGACCTGGAAGCCGATCGCGCCGCCGCGCGTCAGCGGCACGTGGGCCAGCGGCAGCCGCTCGCGCCACGAGCCCTCCGCGGCGACGATCGCGTGGCCTTCGACGTAGACGACGCGGCCGCCGCGCGCCCGATGCGCGGCCATCACCGGATGGTGGCGATCCGCGGCGAAGTGGCAGATCGCCCCCGGGCAGGCCACCGCCATCGCGACCACCCGCGGGTCGGCGGCGTTGAGCACGGCAAAGCCGTCGGGCGCGACGTTGCGCACGATCACGCGCTTGAGGACCATCAGGTCCTCGACGGTACGGATGTAGTTCAGGCCCAGGTGGTCGCCCTCGCCGAGGTTGGTGACCACGGCCACCGAACAGCGGTCGAAGCCCAGGCCTTCGCGCAGGATGCCGCCGCGCGCGGTCTCGAAGACGGCGGCGTCGACATGCGGGTGCGCAAGCACGTTGCGCGCGCTGCGCGGGCCGCTGCAGTCGCCGCTGTCGATCGGCCGGCCCTCGACGAAGGCGCCGTCGGTGTTGGTCATGCCCACGCGCAGGCCGCTGGTGGCCAGCAGGTGGGCGATGAGCCGCGTCACCGTGGTCTTGCCGTTGGTCCCGGTGACGGCCACCGTCGGCACGCGGCCGTCGTCGGAATGGCCGAACAGGTGCTCGACGATCGCCTCGCCGACGCGCCGCGCCTTGCCGTAGGACGGCGCGATGTGCATGCGCAGCCCGGGCGCGGCGTTGACCTCGACGATGCCGCCGCCCTGGTCCTCGAGCGGGCGCATCACGCTCTCGCAGACGACGTCGACGCCGCAGATGTGCAGGCCGATCATCTGCGCCGCGGCGACCGCACGCGCCGCGACCTCGCGGTGCACGTCGTCGGTCACGTCGGTGGCGATGCCGCCGGTGCTCAGGTTGGCGTTGTTGCGCAGGATCACGATCTGCCCGACCGCCGGCACCGAATCCGGCGTCAGGCCCTGGGCGCGCAGGCGCTCGACGGCGATGTCGTCGATGCGGATGCGCGTCAGCGGGCTGGCGTGCCCGTCGCCCCGGCGCGGGTCGGCGTTGACGCGCTCGACCAGTTCGCGCACCGTGGCCGCGCCGTCGCCGATCACCAGCGGCGGGTCGCGCCGCGCCGCGGCGACGAGCTTGTGGCCGACGACGAGCAGGCGATAGTCGCCGCCGCTCAGGTACTTCTCGACCATCACCTCGCCGATCTCGGAGGCCGCCCTGAAGGCCGGCTCGAGCTGGTCGCGCGAGACGATGTTCACCGTCACGCCCTTACCCTGGTTGCCGTGCTGCGGCTTCACCACCACCGGCAGGCCGATGCGCTGCGCCACGGCCCAGGCCTCGTCCGCGTCGCGCACCGGATGGCCGATCGGCACCGGAACGCCGGCGGCCTGCAGCAGCGTCTTCGTCAGGTCCTTGTCCTGCGCGATCGATTCGGCGACGGCGCTGGTGCTGTCGATCTCGGCGGCCTGGATGCGCCGCTGCTTCGCGCCCCAGCCGAACTGCACCATGCTGCCTTCGGTCAGGCGCCGGAAGGGGATGCCGCGCGCCCGCGCCGCGTCGACGATGGCGCCGGTCGAGGGGCCCAGGCGAACGTCCTCGTCGAGCTCGCGCAGGCCGGCCAGCGCCGCCGCGGCGTCGAAACCGCCGCCGTCGACCGCGGCCCGCAGCAGGGCCTCGGCCTGCTGCAGCGCAAGCCGCCCGACCTTTTCCTCGCTGTACTCGACGACGACCTGGAACTCCCCGGGGTCGACGGTGGCCGCGGTGCGGCTGTAGCTGACCGGGCAGCCGGCCTGCGTCTGCAGCGACAGCGCGGCGACCTGCAGCACCTGCGCGAGGTTCAGGCGTTCGGTCTCCAGCGGCCAGCGCTCGCCGATGCCCGGGTAGAGCACGCGCAGGCGGTCCTCGAAGCCGGGCAGGCCGGCGATGTCCAGCTCCTCGGGCTCGCAGCGCACGATCGCCTCGATCGCCGTCTCGCGGCTCCACAGGTTGGGCCCGCGCAGGGCCCGGATGCGGATCAGTTCCATCAGTCGTTCTTGCGGTCTTCGGAAGGCATGGGCGCGCTCCAGGGCGCAGCCGCGGCCGGGTGGGTGCCGACTTGCGGCTCGAAGGTCTGCACGCCGACGGCGATCAGGTCGGCCTCGACGCCCATCGCCCAGGCCGCGGCGACCGCGGCCAGCAGGGTTTCGGGCGCCAGCGACTGCACCACGGCATCGTGCCGCTGCAGGCGCGGCAGCAGGCTCGTGCTCGCGCCTTCGCAGAGCACGCAGCCGTCGTCGCTCCAGGACACGGCGCGGCCGCCGGCGGCGCGGTGGCGCACGATCTCGGGATGGGCCGCGTCGGCGCCGTAGAGCAGCACGCTGCCGTCGCACAGCGCGCCCAGGCCGACGATGCGCGGATCCTCAGCATTCAGCACCGCGACGCCGTCGGGCAGCACCACGTCGACCTGCGTGCGCAGCACCTTGAGCAGCTGGTCGACGTCCTGCACGTCGTGCTCGGCAAGATCGGCCACGCCGTCCAGGTCGGTGACCGCGCCGACGGCGCAGCGGTCGTAGGGCAGGCCGTCGCGCAGCATGGCCGCTGCGCCGTTCTCGAACACCGCGGCCTCGACGCTGCGGTTGATGAGCAGCCGCTGCCCCGCGGCCCAGTCGGTGCAGTCGCCCGCCTCGACGCGGCGGCGGCCGAGGAACAGGCCCTCGCGGCAGGCCAGCCCGACCTGGCGTCCGCCGAGCTGCAGGATCCACGCGACCAGGCGCGCGATGCGCGCGGTGTCGCGCGTGCCGGCGACGCCGACGATGGCGATGCGGCCGTCGTCGGCCGGATCGTGGAACAGGTGGTCGATGATCGCGCGGCCCACCGGCCGCGGCTTGCCCTCGGCCGGGCGCAGGTGCATCAGCAAGCCCGGGCCGGCGTTGACCTCGATCACCGCGCCGCCCTGCTCGCGCAGCGGCCGGCCGATGTCCTCGGCCACCAGGTCGATGCCGGCGATGTCCAGGCCGACGGTGCGCGCGGCCAGCGCGACGTGGTGCGCGACCTCGGGGTGGACCTCGTCGGTGCAGTCGATCGAGACGTTGCCGTTACGCTGGATCAGCACGCGGCGCCCGGCGGCCGGCACGCTGTCGGCCGTCAGGCCCCGGCGCTGCAGGTCGGCCTGCACGACGTCGTCCTCCTCGATCAGGATGCGCGAGAGCGGGTGATCCTCGGAGAGGCCGCGGCGCGGGTCGCTGTTGAGCTGCAGGTCGATCAGCTCGCGCACCGTGCGCCGGCCATCGCCGGTGATCCAGGCCGCCTCGCCGCGCGCGGCGGCGACCACTTCGCCGCCAACGACGAGCAGGCGGTGCTCGTCGCCGCGCACCTGGCGCTCGACGACGACCTCGCTGCCGTGGCGGCAGGCCAGCGTCCACGCCGCCTCGACCTCGGCCTGCGTCCCGAGCTCGAGCGTGACGCCGCGGCCGTGGTTGCCGTCGCGCGGCTTGACGACCACCGGCAGGCCGATCGCCTGCGCCGCCGCCCAGGCGTCCTCGACGCGCTCGACCACCTCGCCCTCGGGCACCGGCACGCCGACCGAGGCGAGCAGCCGCTTGGTCAGGTCCTTGTCGCCGGCGATGCCCTCGGCGATCGCGCTCGTGAGGTCGGTCTCTGCCGTCCAGATGCGGCGCTGGCGCTTGCCGTGGCCCAGCTGCACCAGGTTGCCGTCGTTGAGCCGCAGGTGCGGGATGCGCCGGTCGCTGGCCGCGGCGACGATCGCCGCGGTGCTCGGCCCCAGGTAGCAGCGGTCGAGCTTCTCGCGCACCGCCGCCACCGCGGCGGCGACGTCGAAGGGCTCGTCGTTGATCGCGCTCATCAGCAGCCGGTGGCCCTGGCCAAGCGCGGTGCGCGCCACCTGCTCGTCGCGTGCGCGAAAGACCATGCGGTAGACGCCGCGCCGGCTGGTGCTGCGCGTCTGGCCGAAGCCGGTGGGCATGCCGGCGAGGTTGAGCAGCTCGATCACCACGTGCTCCAGCACATGGCCGCACCAGGTGCCCTCCTGCAGCCGCTGCAGGAAGCCGCCGCGCTCACCGACGCCGCAGTGGTGCTCGGCCAGCGCCGGCAACCAGGCGCAAAGGCGCTCCGTCAGCCCGGGCAGCGTGTTGGAGGGCCGGTCCTCCAGCACCCCGAGGTCCAGCCAGGTCTCGAGCGCGGAGCGGTAGGTCCATAGGTTCGGCCCGCGCAAGTAGGTGATGCGCAGCAGCTGGATGTCGGGGATCCGGTCCATCGTGAGGGGGCTTGTCGGGAAGGAGGAGCGGGGAAGGAGGAGCGGGGAAGGAGGAGCGGGGGGACGGGGCAGGGACGAGGGAAGAAGGGGCGCGCGTGGCGAGCGGCAGGGCTTGGGACAAAATCGCGCCGCCCCGGTGTCGCGCCGACATCGACCGCCATGCCCCATTCCGACGCCGACCCCGACGCTGCCACGATCACCGCACCGGCCCAGGCCGCGCGCATCGAACTGCAGGCGACGCTCGCTGCCGGCGAAAACGTGCTGGCGCTGCTGGCGGTTGACCTCGACGCGAATCTTCGTTTTTCGCATGGCGTCCTCGCGCTGACGGAGCGCCGGCTCTGGGCGCGCGCGCCGGGTTCCGCCTGGCAGTCCTGGCCTTTGACGTCAGATCTGCGGCTTCTGCATGCCGACCACGGCGGGATCGGCGCGCTCGAACTCTGCGACGCGACGCGGCGCCTGGCGCAATGGCGCTTCACGCTCGCCGCCGACGCGCAGGCCCTGGCGCTGCTGGCCGCCTTCGAGCGCCAGCAGACGCGGCTGGCCGGCCGCGGCGCCGCGGCCGCGGAGGTGGCCGCGGACAGCGCCGCGGTGCAGGAACCGCAGGAGCCGCAGGGGCCGCCCTCGACCTGGGTGCTGCTGCGGCTGCTGCGCTTCGCCCGGCCCTACCGGCGCCAGCTCGCCCTGGGCTTTGCGCTGACGCTGGCGGCGACCGCCGCGACGCTGGTGCCGCCCTACCTGACGATTCCGCTGATGGACGAGGTGCTGATTCCGTTCCAGGGCGGGCAGCGCATCGATCCGGGCCACGTGCTGCTGCTGCTCGGCGGCCTGCTCGGCTCGGCACTGCTCGCCTGGGGCCTGGGCTGGGCGCGCACCTGGCTGCTGGCGCTGGTGTCCGAGCGCATCGCCGCCGACCTGCGCACCGCCGCCTTCGAGCACCTGCTGGGCCTGAGCCTGGACTACTTCGGCGCCAAGCGCACCGGCGACCTGATGGCGCGCATCGGCTCGGAGACCGACCGCATCTCGGTCTTCCTGTCGCTGCACGCGCTGGACTTCGCCACCGACGTGCTGATGATCGCCATGACCGCGGCCATCCTGTTCTCGATCGATCCCCAGCTCGGCCTGGTCACGCTGGTGCCGCTGCCCTTCATCGCCTGGATGATCCACCTCGTGCGCGACCGCCTGCGCACCGGTTTCGAGAAGATCGACCGCGTGTGGGCCGACGTCACCAACGTGCTCGCCGACACCATCCCCGGCATCCGCGTCGTCAAGGCCTTCGCGCAGGAGCAGCGCGAGGCGGCGCGTTTTCGCGACGCCAACCGCCTCAACCTGGCGGTCAACGACCGCCTCAACAAGACTTGGAGCCTGTTCTCGCCGACGGTGTCGCTGCTCACCGACCTCGGCCTGCTCGTGGTCTGGGCCTTCGGCATCTGGCAGGTCAGCCGCGGCCGCGTCACGGTGGGCGTGCTCACCGCCTTCATCGCCTACATCGGGCGCTTCTACACGCGGCTGGACTCGATGAGCCGCATCGTCAGCGTGACGCAGAAGGCCGCGGCCGGCGCCAAGCGCATCTTCGACATCCTCGACCACCACAGCAACGTGCCCGAGCCGGCCGAGCCGGCGGCCATCGAGCGCCTGGCCGGCGGCATCGAGCTGCGCGGCGTCGGCTTTCGCTACGGCAGCCGCAGCGTCATTCGCGGCCTGGACCTCGTCATTCGCCCCGGCGAGATGATCGGTCTCGTCGGCCACAGCGGCTCGGGCAAGAGCACCCTGGCCAACCTGATCTGCCGCTTCTACGACGTCGGCGACGGCGCCATCCTCGTCGACGGCATCGACCTGCGGCGCCTGCGCGTGGCCGACTACAGGCGCCACATCGGCCTCGTGCTGCAGGAGCCCTTCCTCTTCTTCGGCACGGTGGCGCAGAACATCGCCTACGGGCGGCCGCAGGCCAGCCGCGCCGAGATCGTCGCCGCGGCGCGCGCGGCGCACGCGCACGAGTTCATCCTGCGCCTGCCGCAAGGCTACGACTCGCTCGTCGGCGAGCGCGGCCAGGGCCTCTCCGGCGGCGAGCGCCAGCGCATCTCGATCGCCCGCGCGCTCCTCATCGACCCGCGCATCCTCATCCTTGACGAGGCGACCTCGGCCGTCGACACCGAGACCGAGAAGGAGATCCAGAAGGCGCTGGACAACCTGGTCGAAGGCCGCACGACGATCGCCATCGCGCACCGGCTCTCGACGCTGCGCCGCGCCGACCGCCTGGTGGTGATGGACGCGGGCCGCATCGTGGAGGTCGGCCCGCACGACGACCTGATGCAAGGCCGCGGCGCCTACTGGCGGCTGTACGAGGCGCAGGCGCGCCGCATCGACGCCGCCGACTCGGGCGCCGAAGGCGGCGAGCCGCTCATCAGCGCCCAGCTCGAAGCCGCCGGCCAGGCGCACGCGGCGGTGCATTCGGCGGCGAAGTCATGAACTTCGGCCTGCATCGTGACGACTTCGGCCGTCTCGTGCTCACCGACGCCGACGGTACGGCGCATGTCGGCGTGGTCCCGGTGCGCGCCTTCCCGCTCACCGCGCCGGACGAGGGCCTGGCCCTGCTCGACGCCCGCGGCCGCGAGCTCGCCTGGGTGGAGGCGCCGCAGGCGCTGCCCGCCGCGCCGCGCGCGCTGGTCGAGGAGGAGCTGGCCCGGCGCGAGTTCGTGCCCGAGATCCGCCGCCTGCTTGCGGTGAGCAGCTTCTCCACGCCCAGCACCTGGCAGGTGCAGACCGACCGCGGCGCAACGCAGCTCGTGCTCAAGGGCGAGGAGGACATCCGCCGCCTGGGCGAGCGTGGGCTGCTGATCGCCGCCCGCGACGGCCTGCACTTTCGCGTGCGCGACTTCGCCGCGCTCGATCGCCCGTCCAGGCGCCTGCTCGAGCGCTTCCTGTAACCTCCCGGCAACGGCTTCCCGCCCTGGGGCGAGCCGCGGGGCGCCGCTTCTTCTTTACATGGCAGCCACATGCCCGGCACCGGGAGCCGGTAAAACCGCCGAGGACATGCACCGATCGACCGCCCTGCCACCGGCGCGCCCGAGGACTTCGCGGCTCGTGCTGCCCGGACTGATCGCCCTTGTTGCAGGCTGCGCGCCGTTGGCCACCAGGCCCGACCCGCCGCCGCAGGCGGCGCGGGAACTGCCGGCGCGGTGGGCTCAGGCCTTGCCTGCGGCAGCCGCGACCGACGCCAAGGCGCAGCGCGACTGGTGGCAGGGCTTCGACGACGCGCAGCTGCCGGCGCTGGTCGACGAGGCGCTGGCCCACAACCTCGAGTTGCGTGCGGCCGCCAGCAACCTGGCCCGGGCGCGCGCCCTGCGCGAGCTCAGCGCCGCCACGCAGCAACCCAGCCTCGGGCTGGGTGCAAGCGCCGGCCGCAGCCGCAGCGCCGGGCGCAGCGTCAACAGCCTGCGGGCGAGCCTGGACGCGAGCTGGGAGGCCGACCTCTTCGGCGCGAACGACGCCGCGCTGGCGGCGGCTGCAGCCGACGTCGACACTGCCGCGGCCATGCTGCAGGCCACGCGGCTGGCGGTGGCCGCCGAAACCGGGCTGGCCTACCTGCAATGGCAGGACGCGCGCGCGCAGCGGGCGGCGGCGGCGGCCAGTCTGGACAGCCAGCAGCAGACGCTGGCCCTGGTGCAGTTGCGCGAGCGCAGCGGGCTCGCCGGCGGGCTCGAAGCGGAGCAGGCGCGCAGCGCCGTGCAGGGGCTGCAGGCGCGCCTGGCAGCGCTGCAGCACACGCAGGCCCAGGCCGCGAATGCCCTTGCCCTGCTCACCGGACGCAACCCGGCCCAGGCCGCCGAGTTGCTTGAACGGGCGCAGCAGCGGCCCGCCGCGCAGGCGGTGCGCGCCCCGGCGCTGCCCGCGCTGCCGCAGCCGGCACAGCTGCTGCAGCGGCGCTTCGATCTGCAGGCGGCGCAGCACCGCATCGAGTCGCAGCTGGCCACGCTGGCGCAGCGCGAGGCCGAGCGCAAGCCGACGCTGCGCCTCAGCGGCAACCTGGGCCTGCAGGCTGCCACCTGGTCGGCGCTGGGGGGCAGCGGCGCCCTGCTCGCCGGCCTCGCCGCGGCGATCGACTGGACGCTGCTCGACGGCGGCGCCGGCCAGGCGCGCGTGCAGGCGCAGCAGGCCGCGCTCGAGGCGGCACGCATCGACTGGAAGGCCGCGGTGCTGGCGGCCACCCGCGACGTCGAGGACGCGCTCTCGGCGCTGGCCAGCGCGCGCCAGCGCGAGGACGCCCTGGCGCAGGCCGTCGGCGCCGCCGACGAGGCGCTGCGCCTGGCGCGCATCGGCTTCGACGCCGGCCTCACCGACTTCCTGAACCTGCTCGATGCCGAGCGCAGCGCCCTCGCCGCTGCGGAGTCCCTCGTCGGCGCCCGCACCGATCTCGCCGGCAGCCACATCCGCCTCTACAAGGCCCTGGGCGGCGGCTGGAGCCGCCCCGATCCCGACGCGAGGAGCACGCGCCCGTGAGCGAACCATCCGCCCCCTCCCCGAACGCTGCCGCTGCCGCTGCCGCTGCCGCACCCGTGCCCGCCGCCGCCGCAGACGCCGCATCCGACCTGCATGGCCTGCTCGCCGAAGCCCGGCGCCCGTGGTGGCGGCGCGGCTCGACCGCGCTGGCCCTGCTGGCGCTGGCCGCGCTGGGCGTGGGCGCCTGGCTGTGGCAGCGCGAGGCGACGCGGCAGGCCGCCCCGCAGTACGTGACACAGGCGGTCACGCGCGGGGCGCTGGCCGTCACCGTCGGCGCCACCGGCACGCTGCAGCCGACGCGCTCGGTCGCCGTGGGCAGCGAACTCTCGGGCACGGTGACGCGCGTGCTCGTCGACGTCAACGACGCGGTGAAGCGGGGCCAGCTCCTCGTCGAGCTCGACCGCGCCCGGCTCGGCGACGCCGTGCGCAGCGCGCAGGCCGAGCTGCAGGGCGCGCGCGCGCGTCGCGCACAGGCCGCCGCGACGCAGCAGGAGGTGCGCGCGCGCCTGCAGCGCCTGGAGGAAGCGGCCCGACTCTCGGCCGGCCGGCTGCCGGCGGCGACCGAGCTGGACAGCGCACGCGCGAGCACCGCGCGCGCGGTCGCCGACCTGGCCGCCGCCGAAGCCAACGTGGCGCAGGCCGCGGCGGCGCTCTCGACCAGCCAGACCAGTCTCGCCAAGGCGACGATCCGCTCACCCATCGACGGCGTCGTGCTGGCCCGCAACGTCGAGCCTGGCAACGCCGTCGCGGCCTCGCTGCAGGCGGTGACGCTGCTCACGCTGGCCGAGGACCTGCGCGCGATGAAGCTCTCGGTCAACGTCGACGAAGCCGACGTCGCGCAGCTGAAGGTCGGGCAGCGCGCGCACTTCACCGTCGCCGCGCAGCCCGGGCGCGAGTACCCGGCGCGCGTCACCCGCGTGGCCTTCGGCTCGACGACGACCGACAACGTCATCACCTACACGACGCAGCTCGACGTCGACAACGGCGACCTCTCGCTGCGCCCGGGCATGACGGCCAACGCGATCATCGCCACCGTCGAGCACGAGGGCGTGCTGCTGGTGCCCAACAGCGCGCTGCGCTTCACGCCCGTCGATGCGGCGGCGGCCGGCGCCGCGCCCGCCGCCGGCAGCTTCGTCTCCAAGCTGATCCCGCGGCCGCCTCCCACGCCGCGCCGCGCGGCCACGGGCGAGCGCGGCAACGGCAACGGCACCGACGGCACGCTGTGGGTGCTGCGCGAGGGCAAGGCCGTGGCGCTGCAGGTGCAGCGTGGCCTCACCGACGGGCGTCGCACCGAGGTTCGCGGCGCAGGCCTCGCCGAGGGCCTGGCGGTGATCGTCGACCAGACGGCGGCGGCGAAGTAGCGCCATGGGCGACACGTCCGAGCCGCCGCTGATCGCTCTGCGCGGCATCACCAAGACCTACGGCAGCGGCCCGGCGGCCTTCCAGGCGCTGCGCGGCGTCGACCTGGATGTGCACGCGGGCGAGTTCATCGCCATCATGGGGCCCAGCGGCTGCGGCAAGTCGACGGTGATGAACCTCATCGGCTGCCTGGACATGCCCACCAGCGGCAGCTACCACTACCAGGGCGTGCCGGTGCACAAGCTCACGCGTGACCAGCGCGCGCTGCTGCGCCGCCATCACCTGGGCTTCGTGTTCCAGGGCTTTCACCTGCTGGCGCGCACCTCGGCGCAGGAGAACGTCGAGCTGCCGCTGCTCTACCGCGGCCTGGGCCGCAAGGCGCGGCACGCCGGCGCGCGGCAAGCGCTGGCCCAGGTGGGACTGACCGGCTGGGAGCATCACACGCCGGCCGAACTCTCCGGCGGCCAGCAACAGCGCGTGGCGATCGCACGCGCCATCGTCAGCCATCCGCGGCTGTTGCTGGCCGACGAGCCCACCGGCAACCTCGACAGCACGCGCAGCCACGAGATCATGGACCTGCTCGCGGACTTCCAGCGCGAGCACCGCATCACCGTGCTGATGGTCACGCACGAGCCCGAGATGGCGGCCTATGCCGGCCGCGTCGTGCACTTCAAGGACGGCCTGGTCGAGCGCGACGAGCGTCAGCAGCCGGTGACGCGCGCGGTGCGCGGCGAGGTGCCGGCGTGATCGGCCTGAACACGATCTGGCTGGCGCTGCGCGCGATCCGCCGCAACCTGCTGCGCTCGATGCTGACGACGCTGGGCGTGGTCATCGGCGTGGCCGCGGTGGTGACCATGGTGACGGTGGGCAACGGCGCCACGCGCGCGGTGCAGGCGCAGATCTCGAGCCTGGGCAGCAACCTGCTGACGGTGCGTCCGGGCCAGCGCCTGGGGCCGGGCGCGGGCAGCAGCGGCGCGCCCGCCTTCAAGCTCGCCGACGTGCAGGCGGTGGCGACCCAGATCGGCGGCGTCGCCGCCGCCGCGCCCGAGGTGCGCGCGTCGACGACCGCCGTGGTCGACAACCGCAACTGGGCCACGACCGTCACCGGCAGCAGCAACGACTACTTCAGCATCGGCAACTGGAAGCTGGCCGCCGGGCGCCTGTTCGAGCCGCAGGAAGAGGCCGCCGGAGCGGCCGTGTGCGTCATCGGCGCCACCGTGCGGCGCGAGCTCTTCGGCAGCGAGGACCCGCTGGGCCGCTCGGTGCGCCTGCGCCGCTTCGGCTGCACCGTCATCGGCGTGCTGCAGGCCAAGGGCCAGGGCAGCTTCGGCATGGACCAGGACGACACCATCGTCGTGCCGACCGCCACCGCGCAGCGCCGCGTCACCGGCAGCACGCGCGTGAACACGCTGCTGGTCTCGCTGCAGCCCGGCAGCGACGCCACGCGCGTCATGAAGAGCCTGACGCAACTGCTGCGCGAGCGGCGCAAGCTCGGCCCCGCCGAGGCCGACAACTTCAACGTGCTGGACACGCAGCAGATCGCGCAGACGCTCTCCGGCACGACCGCGCTGATGACCAGCCTGCTCGGTGCCGTGGCCGCAGTGAGCCTGCTGGTCGGCGGCATCGGCATCATGAACATCATGCTGGTGAGCGTCACCGAGCGCACGCGCGAGATCGGCCTGCGCCTGGCCGTGGGCGCCTTCGAGCGCGAGGTGCTGGCGCAGTTCCTCGTCGAGGCGGTGGTGCTGGCCGCGCTCGGCGGCCTGATCGGACTGCTGCTGGCGCTGGCGGCGTCGATCGGCCTGTCGACGCTGCTGAACCTGCCGTTCGAGTTCATGCCGGGCATCAACGCGCTGGCCTTCGCCTTCTCGGCGGCCATCGGCATCGTCTTCGGCTTCATGCCCGCGCGCCGCGCCGCGCGGCTCGACCCGATCGAGGCGCTGCGGCACGAGTAGCGGGCCGCGCGATCCCCGCGGGGACGGACCCGCACTCACTCCGCGTAGCGGTCGAGCACCGCCAGCAGCAGCGGCAGCGCCACCGGCTTGGTGAGGTATTCGACGAAGCCCGCGGCGCGGCCGCGCGCCAGGTCCGCGGGCAGCGTGTGCGCGCTCACCGCGACCACCGGAATCCCGCGCGTGGCCGGGTCTTCGCGCAGCGCCTGCATCACCGACCAGCCATCCATCTCCGGCAGGTTGATGTCCAGCAGGATGAGGCGTGGTCGCCAGCTGCGCGCGAGCTCCAGCCCGCGCGAGGGCGTGGTCGCGCCGAGCAGCTTCCAGTTCGGTCGCAGCGCGACCATGTGCTGCACGACCTGCAGGTTGACCGGGTTGTCCTCGATGCACAGCAGCGGCAGCGCCTGCGCATCCTGCGCCGATGGAGGTCCGGCCTCCTCGGCCGTCGAACCATCCGCGTCGTCCTGCGGCCGCGGCGCGGGCGTCGCCTTGGGCAGCCGCACCCAGAAGCGGCTGCCCGCGCCCGGCTCGCTCTCGACGCCGATCTCGCCGTGCATCAGCTCGACCAGCCGGCGCGACAGCGCCAGGCCGATGCCCGTGCCCTCGATCGCGCTGCGATCCGCGTCCAGGCGTTCGAAGGGCACGAACAGGCGCGCGCGCTGCTCTGCGTCCAGGCCGGCGCCGGTGTCGTCCACGCACAGCCGCCAGTGCGTGTCCTCGTCGAGCACCTGAAGCGCGATGCGCCCGCCTTCGCGGTTGTACTTGACGGCGTTGGAGAGCAGGTTCAGCAGCACCTGCTTGAGTCGCGTGCGGTCGGCCAGGGCGCGGCGCCCATCGCCGTTGGGCGGCGCGCTGAGCGAGAGTCCGCGCGCCGTGGCCTGCGTGCGCACGAGATTCAGGCAGTCGAGGACGAGCGGCTGCAGCGCCACCGGCTCGACGCTCACCGTCAGGTGGCCGGACTCGATGCGGGCGAGGTCCAGCACGTCGTTGATCAGCTCGAGCAGGTGGCGCCCGGCCTGCAGGATGTGGCGCACCTGCGAGCGTGGCGCGGCGGCCTGCAACTCGATCTCGAGCAGCTGGCCGAAGCCGAGGATGGCGTTCAGCGGCGTGCGCAGCTCATGGCTCATGCGCGAGAGGAACTCGCTCTTGGCCAGGTTGGCGCGCTCGGCCTCGTCGCGCGCCGCGCGCAGCGCCGCCGTGCGCTCCTCGACGCGGCGCTCGAGCGCGTCCGCCTCCTGCTGCAAGGCCCGCGCCGCGCGCCGACGTTCGGTGATGTCGCGCACGATGGCCTGCGTCATGCCGCTGCCGTCGCCGGCATTCATCGCCAGGCTGACCTCGACCTCGACGACGCTGCCGTCCAGGCGGACATAGCGTTCCTCCTGCGGCCCCTGGGCCAACCCGGTGCGCAGCAGCTCGGCCCGTCGACGCTCGACGACGGGATGCGAGTCCGGGTGCACGCGCGAGAGCACCTCCTGCCCGAGCAGCTGCGCCGCGCGCTCGGCGCCGAAGAGGCGCAGCGTCGCCGGATTGACGTAGTGAAAGCGACGGTTGCGCGTGATGAAGATGGCGTCAGGCGAGGTGTCGACCAGCGTGCGGTAGCGACGCTCGCTGCTGGCGAGCGCGCGCTGCTGGCGCGCCGCCTGCCACAGCAGCACCGCAATGGCACTGCAGGCGATCAGCATCAGCAGCAGCAGCGCGGCAAAGATCTGGCGCTCGCGCTGGGCGCCGGCGGCCACCGGCGCCAGCGCGTCGTCCTCGCCCAGGCCGACGGTGACGATCAGGCTCTGCTCGTGCACGCGGTGCCAGGCATAGACGCGTCGCACGCCATCGAGCGCGCCGTCGCTGCGGAAGAGGCCGCGGGCGGCGCTGCCCGCAGCGAGATAGGGGCGGTCGGGAGCCACCTTGCGGCTCATGGCGCGGTCGTTGTCCCGGCTGCGCGCGACGAACGAGCCGTCGGCGCCGAGCAGCGCGACGATGTCGCGCGGCCCGAGGCTGAGCGCCCCCAGATGGCGCGCGAAGTAGTCGGTCGAGATGTTGAGGTTCATCGTGCCGTCGAAGCGGCCATCGCGCAGCAGCGGGCGATTGACGACCACGGTCCAGGCCTGGACCTGGAAGCGCGACATCAGCACATGACTGACGAAGAGGCGGTCGCTCGCGCCGTCGCGCTGCACGCGGAAGGGCTCGCGCTCGCGCAGGTCAAGCCGCGCCTCATGCCCAAGGCTGTTGTAGACCGAGTAGCCCTGCGCATCGATCACCGTCACGTGATTCACCGAGCCCTTGGGCATCGCCAGCATGATCGACTGCGCCCGAGCATCGAATCCCGCGCGGTCGAGATACCACTCCCGACGCAGGTGCTGCAGCGCGACATCGAAGCCGCCGAGCAGCGCGTGCACTTCGTTGGCCAGCGAATCGGACAGCTGCGCAGCGCGTTGCTCGGTGCGCAGCAGCGCCTCGGCGCGTGCCTGCGCCTGCGCGCGCTCGGTCCCCAGCCACAGCAACACGGCCCCGACGGCGGCCAGCACCGCCAGCAGCACCGCCAGCATCGTCATCGAACGCGCCAGCGTGCGCACGAGGCTGCGCATCATCGCGCGCGCTCCGACGGACATCGCATCCACAACGTCGCCGCGAGCCAAGCCCCCGCTGCGCCCGTCCCGAGGGCTGTCGCGAGCCGAACGTGCACGCCACCTTCCATCGGGCGCAGTGTAGCGAGCCGGGATGGCGGACACATCATGGGCATCGCGCAGGAACTACGCGGTCGACGTACGTCGACCGCACGGCAGGCAGGCCCGCGCCCGCGCTGTTCCTGCCCTGCCTCGCATGGCTTGGCGCGCTGCGCGGCAAGTTCGGCTTGGCTGCCGGCGCTGGCGCGCGTGCCGCACGCCTGGCTGTCGGCAGCCAAGCCGCAGCCGATCGACGCACGCGAGCCGGCGGCGCAGGCGCGCCCGGCGGGAGCCGCGTGATGGCGCTGAAGCTGCTGCACGAGGCGGAGACCGACGCCCCGATCCTGTCGGTCGTCAACCTGATCGACGTCTTCCTCGTCGTCATCGCCGCCCTGCTCATCACGGTGGCGCAGAACCCGCTGCTCAGCCCGTTCGCAAAGCGCGACGTGACGGTGATCACCGACGCCGGCAAGCCGAGCATGGAACTCGTGGTGAAGCAGGGCGAGAAGATCGAGCGCTACAAGGCCAGCGGCGCCATCGGCCGTGGCGACGGGCAGCAGGCCGGTGTCGCCTACCGCATGAAGGACGGCTCCATCGTCGACGTGCCCGAAATCCAGTCCGCAGCCGACGCCGGGCCGTGATGCGCTGCAGCGCCGGCAGGCGCCAGGCGCGCCGCGAGTCCGGTCAGCCCTCGCCGTCCAGCGGCTCCTGGCAGCCGCGCTGGCCGTCGCCGCGCGCGCGCCACCATAGCGGCAGGCTGTGGGCCGCCATCCAGCCGAAGGCCAGCATCCAGGCCAGCCCCGCAGCGAGCAGCGTCTGCCAGGGCCCGCCCAGGGCCGCGGCCACGCGCAGCGCCGCTGCGGCCAGCAGCAGCGCCGCCGCGGCCGGCAGCCAGGGCCGCTCGTCCAGGGCAACGCCGACGTGCGTGCGCCCGGCGATGGCCATGACCATGAAGATCGCCAGCGCGAAGCCGCCGATGGCCACCAGGTGGCGCCCGGCACTGATCCAGCCGCCGCCCAGTCCGAGCAGGCCCAGGCCCCAGAGCGCACAACCGGCGCACAGCGAGACGCAGACGAGGTAGAGCGCCAGCGGCCAGCGCCGCAGCAGCGCACGCCCCACGTGCCAGTCGGTGAGCAGCGCCGCCAGGGCCGCGGCGCTGGCCAGCGCCAGCCAGCCTTGCACGCGCGGCAGTTCGCCCAGCAGCACGCCGGCGGCGGCCTGGGCCGCGAGCAGCGCCAGCACCAGGCGCCGCCGCGGCGGCCGCGCGAGGTAGGGGTCCTCGGGCACCGGCAGGCCGGCATCGCGGCGCGCGTCGAGCGCGCGATTGACGATGCGCATCGAGATGCGGCTCAGCGCCAGGATGGTGAGCGCGGCGAAGGCCAGCAGCAGCGCATCGAGCCAGGGGCCGGCAAGTCGCCCGCGCCCCAGCGCCTGTGCCAGTCCGAGCAGGGCCAGCTGCAAGGCCAGCAGGCCCACCATCAGCTCCAGGTGCGGCCGCCCGTCCTGCTGCCACAACCGCGGCAGCACCCGGCGCGAGAGCCAGGCGAGGAACAGCGCGCCCAGCAGCGCGGCGGCGGGCTCGGCCCAGGGCCAGGGCAGCCAGGGCAGCAGCGCGCAGGGCAACCAGAGCGCGAAGCCCCGCCGCAGCCAGGCCTCCTCGAACTCCGGCGACCTCGTGAACTCGGGCACCGCGGTGAAGAGGAAGCCGGCCACCGCGGCCAGCCCCATGCCCAGCATCAGGCCCAGGCCGTGCCAGCGTGGCTGCAGCGCGGCGGGCAGCGCCGGGCCCGCGCCCAGCACCAGCAGCCAGGCGGCCATCACCGCCAGCGCCACCGCCAGCGCGCCCAGGAAGAAGGGGCGCAGCGCACACTGCCAGAGCGCGTGCTCGCGCTGCAGCGGGTGGTTCAGGCCGGGCATGCAGGCTCCAGGGGAGGCAGGTCGAAGGCCTGGCGCAGCACCGGCACCGCCAGCAGCTCCGCCGCGGCGCGATGCACGGCGGCGTCGTTCCGTGCCAGCGGCAGCCCTTGCAGCGGCTGGCGATGGACCAGCCGCCCCGGCGCCGGCGCCATCACCAGCACCGAGTCGGCCAGACGCACGGCCTCCATCAGGTCGTGCGTGATCAGCAGCACCGCGGTGCGCCGCCGCTGCACGTGGTCCAGAAGCAGCGCATGCAGCTGTGCGCGCAGGCCCACGTCCAGGGCCGAGAAGGGCTCGTCCAGCAGCAGCAGGGCCGGCTCCAGCAGCAGCGCGCGCGCCAGCGCGGCGCGGCTCTGCATGCCGCCGGAGAGCTCGTGCGGGTAGGCGTGCAGCGCGCGGTCGTCAAGGCCGAGCTCGTGGGCCAGGCGGCGTGCGCGCTCGCGCGCCTGCGCGCGTGCCAGCCCCTGCGCGCACAGGCCGATGCCGATGTTGTCGATCGTGCGCTGCCAGGGCAGCAGGCGCGGTTGCTGAAAGAGCATCGCCGGGCGCGTGACCGCGCGCCGGATGTGGCCGCTCTGCAGCGGCAGCAGGCCTGCGGCCAGGTGCAGCAGCGTCGTCTTGCCGCAGCCCGAGGGTCCGACCAGGGCCAGCAGTTCGCCGGCATGCAGGTGCAGGCTGACGTCGTGCAGCACCTCGGTGACGCCCCAGGCGTGGTGCAGACCGCGGATCTCGAGCATGCGTGGTGTCTCTCTAGGTGGGGTCCTGGCGCCAGCGCTCGAACTCGCGCTTGATCGGCTCCAGCACGGCGTACTCGAGCAGCAGCAGCGAGGCGACGACGGCGCCGGTCCAGGCCAGCGCCGCGGCGGTGTCGAGTTGCGAGCGCGCGATCGCCAGCGCGGCGCCGACGCCGTCGGGGCTGGCCAGCAGCTCGGCCATGACGACGACTTTCCAGGCGCTGCCCAGCGCCGTGATCCAGGCCGGGAAGACGTAGGACAGCACGTGCGGGCCGTACACCTGCGCCAGCGTCATGGGCCAGGGCAGGCCGAAGGCGCGCGCCATGTCGCGCAGCTGCGCATCCAGCGTACGCGTGCCCTGCAAGGCGGCGCCGAAGACGATGGGCACGGTGGCGATGAAGACGGTGAACACCGGCGTGCCGTCGCCGCTGCCGAACCACAGCAGCGCCAGCACCAGCCAGGCGATCGGCGGCGTGCCCAGCATCACCGTCACCAGCGGCCGCGACGCCAGCGCCGCCGTCGGCGACAGCCCGGCGACGATACCCAGCAGCGTGCCCGCGCCGATCGACAGGGCGAGGCCGATGAGCGCGCGCCGCGCCGTGGCCGCGAGATCGGGCCACAGGCTGCCGCGCTGCATCAGCTCGAGCAGCGCCTGCCCCGCGGCCAGCGGGTCGGGCAGCGCCAGCGGGCCGAGCTGCGCCGCGGCCCACTCCCACAGCGCCAGCGCCGCCAGCAGGCTGGCGATGGCCCCCCAGGCGCTCCAGGCGTAGGTGGCGACCGCCGCGGTCCAGCGCTGCAGCAGGCTCATCGGTCAGAACTGGAGGCGTGCCTGCACGAAGGCGCGGCGCGCGCGTTCGGCATAGCCGAACTCGGGCAATTGCTCGGCCAGGCGCACGTTGCCCAGGTTGTCCAAGCCGGCGCGCAGCCGCCGCCGCCGGCCAGGGGCGAGCGTCAGCTCGTGGCCGACGCTGGCATTGACGTGCGCGTAGCCGGTCAGCGCCGCGCCGCCAGTCGACGTCTGCGCGCCGGTGTACTGCGCAACGACGCGTGCCGACCACGGCCCCGAGCGCCACGTCAGGCTCTCGCTGGCGAGTTCGAAGGAGCGCGAACTCTCGGGCCGGATGGCGGCGTTGGTGATGTCGATTTGGCTACGATAGGCGCGCAGCGCCGCCGCCTCCTGCTCGGCCCGCGTGGCGGTGACGGTGACGGTGACGGTGGGCATCCGGGCTTGCGGCGCGGCGACGGCAGCGCCTTGGGGAATCAGCGTGGCCAGGGCGGCGGCGGTTCGGGCTCAGGCGACGAGACGCGACGGGCCGTGCAGGGCTATTCGCCGAAGAAGGCGTCGCCGGGCATGGCGCCGCCGACGAGTCCCGGCTGGCGCTCCAGCAACTGCTGGAAGAAGAACTGCAGCTCGGCGCGCGCGGCGCGCGCGCTCTGCACATGCGCGTCGTCGGCGCGCACCGCATCGGCCACCGCGGCGGCGCTGAGCTGCGGCACATGGCGCTCGACGACGGCGCCGCAGGCGTCGGGGTCGGCTTCGCACTCGCCCAGTGCCTTGGCGTAGGCCTTCTGGAAGCCCTGGCGCAGCGCGGCGTCGTCCAGGGCACGGCCGAGCACGCAGATGCCGGCCTGCGGCATCCGCGGCGCACGATGCAGCACGCGCCCCCACTCGGCCTGGAGGTCGATGGCGCGGTAGAGCTCGGGCGCCACCGCCGACATCGGGAAGGAATGCGTCTTGCGCAGCGCCATCGAGGCCGCCGGCTCGGCCAGCAGCGCATGCTCGGCCTGGCGCAGCAGCAGCATCTGCATGGCGTCCAGCGGCGAAGCGACGTAGCGCAGCTTCATGTCCTTGCGCAGGTCGATGCCTTCGCGCGCGGCCAGCAGCTGCAGCACGATGTCGGGCATGTCGCCGCGGAAGGGCACGAGCAACTCCTGGCCCTTCAGGTCGGCCAGGGTCATCGGCCCCGGCTGGCGCGAGAGCACGCACAGGATGCCCCAGGTCGAGACGTTGAGCAGCGCCAGGCGCACGCGGCGGTTGAAGAGGTTGGCGGCGACGTTGGTCGGCATGGCCACGAAATCGGCCTTGCCCTCGAGGGCCAGCAGCCGCAACTGGTCAGGGTCCTTCCAGGTGACGAACTCGACCTGTTCGGCCCAGGGCGCCAGCGCGCCGTTCTCGGCCAGCAGCATCATCGGGTAGGACACCGCCGCCATCGGCCCGGCCAGCACCAGCCGGGCGCGGCGGCTCGCGCTGCGCCCGGCCAGCGGCAGGCCGGCGGCGACGGCGGCGGCGCCGAGGACGATCGCGCGACGACGCGGTCGGCCGATCACGGCCGTGAGGCGGGTTGAGACTTCAGGCATGAGGTGCACTCCATACGCGAGCGATTCGCATTCGTGATTGTCGCCGAAAAAAGAGGCATGCGAAATGCCTTTAAACAAACAGGCCGGCGTCCCCTGGCAGACGCGGTTGTGGGCCGCGAATGAAAGGCGTACGCTGGCCCGGCGCCCGTGGCAGCCGCATCACGTCCTTCAACGACACAGCCCGCAGGTGGCGCGCGGCGGGCCGCAGGAGAGTCGTCCATGCCAAGCCCAGCCTTCGGTGCCAGCGTCGGCACCGAGTCCATCCGCACCCTGGCCCTCGTCGGTCCGGCAGCCGCCGGCAAGACCCTTCTCACCGAGGCGCTGCTGCAGCGCGCAGGCGTCATCGGTGCCATGGGCAGCATCGAGCGCGGCAGCACCGTGAGCGACCACGACCTGCTCGAGCGGCGCATGCAGCAGTCCCTGAGCGCCTCGATCGTGCACTTTGCGCACGAGGGCGCGCGCATCCACCTCATCGACACCCCGGGGGGCAGCGACTTCCTCGGCCAGAGCCTGCCGGCGCTCGAGGCCGTCGAGACCGCGGCCATCGTCATCAACGCCGCCACGGGCATCGAGCCCATGGCCCAGCGCATGATGGAGTACGCGGCCTCGCAGCAGCTGGACCGGCTGATCATCGTCAACCGCATCGACGCCGCGCCGGAGAAGCTGGCGGCGCTGCTGGCCCAGATCCAGGAGACCTTCGGCAAGGAGTGCCTGCCGCTGAACCTGCCCGACGACGGCGCGAGCAGGGTCGTCGACTGCTTCTACAACCGCCAGGGCCACAGCGACTTCGGCGCCGTCGAGGCGGCGCACCAGGCGCTCGTGGAGCAGGTGGTCGAAGTGGATGCCGCCTTCGTCGACCGCTACCTGAACGACGGGGACGTCGACGCCGGCGAGTTGCACGCGCCGCTCGAGCAGGCCTTGCGCGAGGGCCACCTGATCCCGGTGTGCTTCGTCTCGGCGAAAACCGGCGCGGGCGTGACCGAACTGCTCGACGTGATCGTCAAGCTGCTGCCGGACCCGAGCGAAGGCAACCCGCCGGACTTCTTCAACGGTGAGGGCGAGGCCGCGCAGCTGATGCACGCCCGGCCCGATCCTGCGCTGCACGTGCTGGCGCAGGTGTTCAAGGTCGCCGTCGACCCCTACGTCGGCAAGCTGGGCATCTTCCGTGTGCACCAGGGCACGGTCACCCGCGAGAGCCAGCTCTTCATCGGCGACGGCCGCAAGCCCTTCAAGGTCGGCCACCTCTTCATGCTGCAGGGCAAGGACCATGTCGAGGTGGCGCAGGCGGTGCCGGGGGACATCGTTGCGGTGGCCAAGGTCGACGACATCCACTACGACGCGGTGCTGCACGACGCCGCCGAGGACAGCCACATCCACTTGAAGCCCCTGCCCTTCCCGGTGCCGGTGTACGGGCTGGCGATCGCGCCCAAGCGCCGCGGTGACGAGCAGCGCATGTCCGAAATCGTCGGCAGGCTGGTGCAGGAAGACCCGTGCCTGAAGCTCGAGCACGTGGCCAGCACCAACGAGACCATCCTCTACGGCCTGGGCGAGCTGCACCTGCGCGTGCTGCTGGACCGCCTGCGCGAGGTCTACAAGTTCGAGGTCGACACGCGGCCGCCGCGCATCGCCTACCGCGAGACCGTCACGGCCGGCGCCGAGGGCCACCATCGGCACAAGAAGCAGAGCGGCGGCGCCGGACAGTTCGGCGAGGTCTTCCTGCGCATCGAGCCGCTGCCGCGCGGGACGGGCTTCGAGTTCGTCGACGAAGTCAAGGGCGGCACCATCCCGGGGCAGTTCATCCCCGCGGTCGAGAAGGGCGTGCGCGAGGTGCTCGCGCATGGCGCGATCGCCGGCTATCCCGTGGTCGACGTGCGCGTCGTCGTCTACGACGGCAAGCATCACAGCGTCGACAGCAAGGAGATCGCCTTCGCCACGGCGGGGCGCAAGGCCTTCCTCGACGCCATCGCCAAGGCGCGGCCAATCGTGCTCGAGCCCATCGTGACGATCGAGATCGGCGCACCCGACCAGGCCATGGGCGACATCACCGGCGACCTGTCCTCGCGCCGCGGCATGGTCACCGGCACGGACAACCTGGCCCTGGGCAGCGTGCTGGTCAAAGGTCAGGCGCCGATGTCCGAACTGGCGAGCTACCAGTCGCGACTGAACGCCCTCACCGCGGGCCAGGGCCGCTACACGATTGCCCTTTCGCACTACGAAGCGGTGCCGCCGGCGGTGCAGCAAGAGCTCAGCAAGGGCTGGCAGGTTCGCGAGGACGACTGAAAGGCTGAAAGGCCGCGTCCCCGGGCCGCCGGCGCCCGCGTAGCGCCCGCAGCGCCTCGGCCTCGGGACAGGCGGAGCCCCCGCGCAAGGGACGAACGACGCCCCCCGCTTGCGGTGCTTGTCGGCTCAATACAACGTACTCCTATACGCGAATCATTCTCGTTTGCGCTAGCATTGCTCTAATGCAGGCGTCAACCGAGAACCCGGATCCGCTGCTGCCGGCGCTTGCGCGCCGCGGCGGCGATTTGCACGCGGGCGAGCGCCAACTGCTCGTCGCGGCGGTGGCGCTCGGCCATCTGGTCGCGCTGTGGGGCCTGCTGCAGATCTCCGCGGTGCAGGAGGCGGTGCACCAGGTGGCGCCGATCGTGTTCGACTTCATCACACTCGAGCCGCCAAGGCCGAACGCGGAACCGCCGCCCCCGCCGGCCCCGCGCCCGCGGCCGCCGGCACCCCAGAGTCCGCCGCCAGTGATCGCCGCGCCGCCTCAGCCGCAGGCCCCGGCCCCGGCCCCGTTCATTGTGCCGACGCCGCCAATGCCGCAGCCGATCCCCGTCGAAATTGCGCCGACGTCACCTCCGGCGCCTGCAGTCCCCGTTGCGCCGCCGGCACCGCCCGCGCCGCCGCCGCCGCCGCGCGTCATCCCCGCCAGCAACATCGCCTACCTGCTGCCGCCGCCGATCGAGCTGCCGCTGGCCTCGCGCCGCATGGGCGAGGAGGGTCTGGTGCTCCTGCGCGTACGGGTGGGCACCGACGGCCTGCCCAAGGACGTCACCGTGCATCGCAGTTCGGGCTTCACGCGGCTCGACGAGCAGGCCCTGTGGGCCATGAAGCGCGCGCGCTTCAAGCCGCAAACCGATGGCGGCGTGGCCATCGAGTGGATCGTGATCGCGCCGCTGCAGTACGTGATCGAGTGACCGGGCGTCGTTGAACGCCGACAAGCGAGGAAAGCCGAATGCAAAGCGAAACCGCCCTGGGCCTGGGCCATTTCCTGAGCCAGAGCGACGCCGTCGGGCGCACGCTGCTGGTCGTCTTGCTGCTGATGTCGATCGCCACCTGGGTGCTGATGGCGCTCAAGGGGCTGGCGCAGGCGCGGCGGCGCAAGCGGGGCGACCGCTTCCTCGACCTGTTCTGGAACGCCGGCACCCTGGACCAGGTGCGCCACGAGCTGCAGACCCACGGCGCGCACGATCCGTTCTCCCACCTGGCGGCGCACGCGCTGCACGCCAGCGGGCACCATGCCCGCCACGGGGCCATGCGCCTGGCCGACGCCGGCACGGCAAGCGAGTTCATCACGCGCACGATGCGCAAGGTGCTCGACGAGGAAACGCTGCAGATGGAGCGCGGCCTCACGCTGATGGCCACCGTCGGCGCCACCGCACCCTTCGTCGGCCTCTTCGGCACCGTGTGGGGTGTCTATCACGCGCTGGTGGCCATCGGGATGAGCGGCGCCGGCACGCTGGACAAGGTCGCCGGGCCCGTCGGGGAGGCGCTGATCATGACCGGCCTGGGCCTGGCGGTGGCCATCCCCGCCGTCGTCGCCTACAACGCCTTCACGCGCGCCAACCGCGTGCTGGCCGCGCAGCTCGACGGCTTTGCCTACGAGTTGCACAGCTTCCTGACGCTCGGCGAGGCGCCCGGCGCCGCCGCCGCGCAGGCCGAAGGCGGCGCGCGGCTGCGCCGCATCGACACCTCGAACACCGCCGCCGCCTGAACCACCGCAAGGATCCGCTATGGCCTTTGCCTCCTTCGACACCAAGCGGCAGGCGATGCCGGTCTCCGAGATCAACATGGTCCCGCTGATCGACGTCATGCTCGTCCTGCTGGTCATCTTCATCGTCACCGCGCCGCTGCTCACCCACGCCGTCAAGCTGGAGCTGCCCAGGGCCAGCGCCGAGGTCAACCCGCTCCCGCCCGAACGCATCGAGTTCGCCATCGACGCGCAAGGACAGCGCTTCTACAACGGCGAGCCGCTCTCGCGCGAGCAGGCCGCCGAGCGCTTCGTGCAGGCCGGCAAGCTGCAGCCGCTGCCCGAACTGCACCTGCGTGCCGACCAGGCGGTGGCCTACCGCGAGGTCGCCCAGACGCTGGCTGACGCCTCGCGCGCCGGGCTCACGAAGATCGGCTTCGTCAGCGAGCCGGACAAGCCCTGAGCAAGCCGCGCACGCCGCTTGCGCGCCCTTTCATCGCCCGTGCTGCCGCCGACGGGCTCTCTCGGCGGCGCCCTGGCCGCTCCCTCACCTGACCCCAACGCATGACGCACTCCACTCGAATCCGACGCCGCGCGCACCGCTCACCCCGCCTCTTGCCCTTGGCCGCACTGGCCGCCGGTTGCGGGCTTCTTCAGGGTCCGGCCCAGGCCCAGGCAACGGTGCCCTCGCCCTCGCCCTCGCCCGCGTCTGCGTCTGCGCCAGCGGCAGCTCCGTCAGCCGAGGCCAAGGGCGACGACAAGCCGCAGACGGTGATGCCGGTCCTCAAGGCCAGCGGCAGCGCCGAGCGCCAGGGCAAGGAGGGCGTGCAGGCCACGAGCACGCGCATCGGCAAGGGGCAGCAGGAACTGCGTGACCTCCCGCAGTCGATCACCGTCGTCACCGAGCGCCTGATCGACGACCGCAACCTCGAAACCCTCAAGGACGTGCTGAAGAACACGGCGGGCGTGACTTTCCTCGCCCCGGAGGGGGGTGAAGAGGACATCCGTCTGCGCGGCTTCCCGCTGCAGGGGACGGGCGACGTCTTCGTCGATGGCATGCGCGACCCGGCCTTCTACGAGCGCGACACCTTCTTCTACGACCGCCTGGAGCTGCTGCGCGGCTCGGCGTCGATGCTCTTCGGCCGCGGCTCCACCGGCGGTGCGGTGAACCAGGTCAGCAAGGTGGCGCGCGCGATCGATGAGCACCAGCTCGACCTCACCGTCGGCAACCATGCCTACCGGCGCATGGTCGGCGACTTCAACCTGCGCCTGGGCAGCGGGAGCGCGCTGCGCTTTGGCGCCATGCGCACCAAGGCCGACGACAACGGCGCCGGAAGCGCGCTCGAGAAGAGCGGCCTCGCGGCCACGGCGCGCCTGGGCATCGGCACGCAGGACGAGACCAGCCTGAGCGGCTACTTCCTCGACAACCGCAACGGCATGAACTACGGCATGCCGTGGATCCGTCCGACGCCGACCTCGCCGGCTGCCGACACCACCCTGCTCCCGCTGGACCCGGCCACCTACTACGGCATGGCCAGCGACCGCAACCACGGCGAGGCGGCCACGCTCACCGCGACGCACACGCACCGCTTCGACCGCGATCATGAGATCACGGCCAAGCTTCGGCACGGGCAGTACAAGCGCGACCAACGGGCCGGCGCCATCCGGCTCGCCCGCGCCCTCGCTCAGCCGGACGGCATCGCGGCCTCGCTCGAGAACTTCGGCCCCGACACGGTGCTCACGCGCGGCACGCACTTGAAGATCCAGGACCTCGACACCTGGTTCGCGCAGAGCGACTACAGCGGCAGGTTCCGCCTCGCAGGCATGCGCCACGAAGTGCTCGCCGGCGCCGACTTCGCGCGCGAGCAAAAGACCGTCTACGGCGCACGCAATGCGGCTCAGGGTGGCGTCGTGCCGGTCAAGCCGACGACCGCCATCGGTAGCCCGAACGACCGGGCGTGGGTCGACGAGTCGGTGCGCGCGCTGCGCACCACGAGCGACTATGTATCGGAGGGCTTCGGCGTCTACGCGCAGGACCTGATCCAGGTGGCGCCGACCTGGAAGCTGCTCCTGGGCCTGCGCTTCGATCGCCTGAGCGGTGACTACAACAGCTACGCGATTCCGAACAACGCCCCCGGCCCCGTGACCCCAGCGGGATACCGCATGAAGGTCTCGGAGTGGAGCAAACGCTTCGGCGTGCTGTTCCAGCCGACACCGCTGGCCTCCTTCCACTTCTCGGCGGCGACCTCGTTCAACACCTCGGGCGACGCCTACTCGCTCTCCGCCTCCAACGTCGACATTCCGCCGGAGCAGGCCATCAACCTCGAGCTCGGCGCCAAGCTCGACGCCGAGGACGGCAAGCTGTCGGCCCGCTTCGCGGCCTTTCGCTCCACCAAGCTGCATGAGCGCAACACCGACCCCCTCGTCAACCTGGTGACGCTCTCGGGCAAGCGGCACGTCGCGGGGCTGGACTTCGACATCGCCGGTCGCATCACTTCGGCCTGGGAGGTGTTTTTCTCGTACATGTGGCTGCCGGTGGCCAACATCGACAAGGGGGTAGCCGGCAGCGAGGGGCAGGGGACGCGGCCGTCGTTGACGCCCAGGCACTCAGGCACGATCTGGAGCACCTATCAGGTCAACCCGCAGTTGCGTCTGGGCGCGGGGCTGAACATGCGCTCGTCGCAGACCCCCAATCGCAACCCGGGCTGGAAGACCGACGGCTACGTCACCGGCGACTTGATGGCCGAGTACGAGCTGGTGGCCGAGCAGGTCACGCTCAAGCTCAATCTGACCAATGTGACCGACAAGCTGTACGCCGATTCGATCTACACCGGTCACTACGTCCCGGGCGCAGGGCGCCTGCTGCAGCTGACGGCAAGCTGGCGCTTCTGAGCATCCCAGGCCCATGACGGCGCCCGGCGTTCGCGAAGAAACGGTTGTGTTGCTGCGCTACAAGGCGAACGGCAGCGCCGTCATGACCGACACGTCATTGGTGCGAGCCCGCGGCGTTATCGGACGCCGTGGTGCGAGCCCGCTTCTGAGCATGGTCCGCAGGTCGTCGGCGACAGTGGTGAGCGGTGAGAGCCGCATCCCGTTTGAGAGATCGAGTCGATATCGACGCCTTGCATGGCGCTGCCGTTCATCAACGATGGTGGGGCAGAGCATGGCAATACGCAAGCGAGAAGACGAGGTGTTCCCGAACGCGGCGGGCATCGACATTGGGGCATCCAGCCACTGGGTGGCGGTGCCGAGGCATCTGGCCGAAGGCGCCGGTTGCGAGCCGGTGCGCGAGGTCGGGGCGATGACCGAGGACTTGAAGGCACTGGCGAGTTGGCTGGTGAGCCTGGGCGTGGACACGGTGGCGGTGGAGTCCACCGGCGTGTACTGGATTCCGGTGTTCGAGGTGCTGGAGCAGCACGGGCTGAAGGTCTGGCTGGTGGACGCACGGCAATTGAAATACGTGCCAGGTCGCAAGAGCGACGTGCAGGACTGCCAGTGGCTGCAGAAGTTGATGAGCCTGGGCTTGCTACGCGCAGCCTGGCGCCCGAGTGCCGAGGTCTGCGTGCTGCGCGCGGTGGCGCGCCAGCGGGAAGCGCTGCAAACCGAGCAGGCCAGCTGGGTGCAGCGCATGCAAAAGGCGCTGGTGCAGATGAACATCCAGCTCACCGAGGTGCTCAGTGACGTGATGGGGCAGACCGGCCAGGCCATCGTGCGCGACATCGTGGCCGGGGTACGCGACCCGAAGCAACTGGCGCGGCATCGTCAGCGGCGCGTCAAGGCCAGCGAGGCCGAGATCGCCAGGGCATTGGAGGGCAACTGGCGCGAGGAGCACCTGTTCGTGCTCAGGCAGGCGCTGGCGATGTACGACGACATCGGCCGGCATCTGGCCGAGTGCGACGCCAAGCTCGACGCGCTGCTGGATGCGCGCAGCGCCGCCAGCGTAGACATCGGCAAACTGCCACGCGCGGGCAGCAAGGCGCGCGCCGAACACGACATCCGCCAGCGGTGTCACCGACCGCCGTATAGGAGCCAGTTGGTGATCGGCATGTAGGAGCCAGTCGCGGGTCGGCATATTGGATCCACTGCGTGATCGGCGTAATG
>MEFD01000017.1 GCA_001724995.1 Rubrivivax sp. SCN 71-131 | reverse complement strand
GTTCGTCCAGCCCTTGTGGTTGGCGTCCTGCGACTCGCCGCTGGCTCCTTCCACCTTCATGAACATGTCTACGGCCATCTGGCGCTCCTTGGGTTGATCGCGGATTCGATTGTGCGCGCGCCGCCACGGCGCTGTCGCGTTCGTATTGCGGATCGGAAACGTGAAAACTCACGTGCCCCGGCAAGCGTCGCCACCTGCACCTGACACTTCTTGTCAGCATCGGCGCCATGCGGCCCCTGCGGACCGACCAAACGCGTCGCAAAGCGTGAATTCATCACGCGTCAGGCGCGGAAACGGGCTGGCACGGCCCCTGCATTCAAGGGGAGTGTCCTCCACCCCCATCCGTCCTGAAGGGAGCCCCCCCATGAAGCGCGTTCAACAAGGTTTCACCCTGATCGAACTGATGATCGTCGTCGCGATCATCGGCATCCTGGCAGCGGTCGCGCTGCCGGCGTACAAGGATTACACGCTCAAGGCCAAGGTCACGGAAGTGATTCTCGCTTCGAGCCAGTGCCGCACCACGGTCGCCGAGGTCTATCAAACGGCGCCTGCTGGTGCGGTCTTCGCCGTCGACGGCTGGGGCTGCGGCGAAGGCACTACGTCCACCAAGTACGTCTCAGATGTTTCGACGAGCGCCGACGGCGTGATCACGGTCACGGCCCAAGGCACTGGCGAGGGCGATATTGACGGCAAGACCATCACGCTGACGCCGCAAACCTCCGCGGGTGTCGCGCTGACCGCGGCCGCCATTCCGACGCAGGTGGGCACCTTCAAGTGCGCGGCCGGCACGATGGCGCCCAAGTACCTGCCGGGTTCGTGCAAGTAAGCGTGTAGCTGCCCACGCTGTCTGCAAGGGGCGCCTCCGGCGCCCCTTCTGCTTCCGCCGTCCAAAACTCTCGCAGCGCGCGCAGTCAGCTCCTGCACATTGCCCGCTATTCGTCCGCCGTCAGTGCGTTGCCGAGCGCTGTTGAAGCGCCTCCTGGGCGACCGCATTGATGCTCTTTCCCTCCGCCTGGGCCAGGATTGCAAGGCGCTCATGAAGTCCGGGAGGGATGCGCAGATTGAACCTGCCAGAGTGGCTGCGGCGAGGCTCGATCCCCTTCTCGCGGCAGACCTCCAAGAAGACCTGCAGGGACTTCTTGGACTCGGCCCGACCTTCGCGCTCGGAGACCTCTGCAGGGTGCGGGGTCAGGTCTTGCTTCTTGCCTCCGGGAATCACTAGACATATTGATGCGCGTTCGCTACGCTTCGATGCATGCGAACGACCGTGCGGCTCGACGAGCACCTTCTGCGGCAAGCCAAGCAGCATGCGGCGGCGTCCGGCATGACGCTGACTGCGGTGCTGGAGCAGGCCTTGCGCGAGTCACTGGCGCGGCGCGCTGCGACCGACCCGATCGAGCCCGTGCGGCTGAAGACGTTTCGTGGCGGTGGCGTGCGCCCCGGGGTTGACCTGGACGACAGCGCATCGCTGCTGGACCTCATGGTCGACGAGGATGAAACCACGACGAACCAGATTTGTTCGTGGCCTGGCGCCCGATCCGGCGGACCCGCGGGCGGCGGCGCGCCATCGACATGATGCTGCCCGACGTCAACGTGCTGGTGTATGCGCACCGCGAGGACTCGCCTCACCACGCCGGCTGCCTGGCGTGGCTCGAGGCGATGGTCCATGGCAACGAGGCCTATGGTTTGTCCGAACTGGTCTTGAGTGGCTTTGTGAGGGTGGTCACGCACCCGAAGGTCTTTGCCGAGCCGAGCCCACTGGCTGACGCGCTGGAATTCACCGAGCAACTGCGCGCACGCCCGAACTGTGTGCCGGTCGCGCCGGGCCGCAGGCACTGGGGTATCTTCTGCAGCCTGTGTATCGAGGCTGGCGCGAAGGCGAATATCGTTCCCGATGCCTACCTGGCTGCGATGGCGATCGAGTCCGGCTGCGAATGGATCACTACGGACCGCGACTTCAGCCGCTTCAGCGGCCTGCGCTGGAGGCATCCGCTGCGGGCCTCGTGAGCGTTCGGGGTCAGGTCTTGCCTTTTGCCCGCTACTCGTTCGCCGTCAGTGCGCTGCCGAGCGCTGTTGAAGCGCCTCCTGGGCGACGGCATTGATGCTCTTTCCCTCCGCCTGGGCCAGGATTGCAAGGCGCTCATGAAGTCCGGGCGGGATGCGCAGATTGAACCTGCCAGAGTGGCTGCGGCGAGGCTCGACCCCCCTCTTCTCGCGGCAGACCTCCAAGAAGACCTGCAGGGGCTTCTTGGACTCGGCCCGAAGTTCCTTCGGGTTCTTGCCGAAGAAGTCAGCGCCACCGTTGAGACCCCTGATCTCGCCACGGAAGGCGTCAAGGTCTGCGTCGTCCTCGATCTTTGCGGTGAACCCGTCGACGATCATGGTGTTCATGGTTCAACTCCGGGTTGCTCCAGCCACTTGCGGATGCTTGCCTCTGCCCCTGGGCGGACGCGAGCTGCCCTACACCTTCACCACGGTGGCGCGCCTGCTGGAGAACTTCATCGCGGCGGTGGATGCTGCCAGGAGTGCAGCATGAGCGAACGTCACCTCACCATCACCTTGCAGCCCGACTGGAAGGTCGGCCTCACGCTCGCAGGGACGCGCGCCCGGCGCCGGATCGAGCGCGTCGAGGCTCGCTCGGAGCAAGCTTCACCCTAGACGGCGGGGCGGTACATCGACCCGCGGTCGCGCTTCGCATCGGCACCAGGGGGTCTTCGGCCGCCGCGACGAAGGCGCCGACAAGAAGCAGGACCTGACCCCCAGCGGTTAGGATTCCTTACGCCTGCCTGATAAGCTCGCGCACCCCGCGCCGCCTTGCCCGATGGATCTCGCCACCTTCCTCGTTCAGTGCCTGAACGCCGTGCAGTACGGGCTGCTGCTGTTCCTGGTGGCTTCGGGGCTGACGCTGATCTTCGGGATCATGGGCGTCATCAACCTCGCGCATGGCAGCTTCTACATGCTGGGCGCTTACATGGCGTTCTCGCTGCTGCCGCTGTTCGGGGAGAAGTTCCTCGTCATGCTGCTGGCCGGGCTGGTGCTCTCGGCGCTGCTGGGCTACCTGCTCGAATGGGTGTTCTTCAGCTACCTCTACGAGCGCGACCACCTGCAGCAGGTGCTGATGACCTACGCGCTGATCCTCGTCTTCGAGGAGGTGCGCTCGCTGCTCGTGGGCGACGACGTGCACGGCGTGCCGGTGCCGCCCTGGCTCTCCGGTGCGATCCCGCTGGGCGAGTTGATGACCTACCCGGTGTACCGGCTCTTCGCCTCGGCGGCGTGCATCGTGCTGGCGGTGGCGCTGTACCTGGTCGTCAACCGCACGCGGCTTGGCATGATGATCCGCGCCGGCGCGAGCAACCGCGACATGGTGCGGGGCCTTGGCGTGAACATCACGCGGCTCTACCGCATCGTGTTCGCCGGGGGCGTGGCGCTGGCGGCGCTTGCCGGGATGATCGCCGCGCCGATGAGCAGCGTCTACCCGGGCATGGGCGGGCACGTGCTGATCATCAGCTTCGTCGTGGTGGTGATCGGCGGCATCGGGTCCATCACCGGCGCGCTCATCGCCTCGCTGCTGGTGGGCTTCGTCGACACCTTCGGCAAGGTCTTCTTCGCCGAGGTTTCGGGCATCGGCGTCTACCTGCTGATGGCGATCATCCTCGTCTGGCGGCCCGAGGGGCTGATGCGCAAGGGCTACTGAATGATCCAACGTGCCCTGCCGTGGATCGTCGCGCTGCTGCTGCTGGCCGCACCGGCGCTGCTCACGCCCTACACCTTCGACCTGCTGCTGCGCATCATGGTGCTGGCGGTGTTCGCGCTCAGCCTGGAACTGCTGGTCGGCATGACGGGGCTGGTCTCGCTCGGGCATGCGGCCTTCCTCGGCATCGGCGCCTACGTGACGGTGCTGCTGTCGCCGCAGTACGACCCGGGGAATGCGCTCGTGCTGCTGCTGCTGGCTGCGGGCATCGCGGCGCTGTACGCGCTCTTCGTCGGCGCCTTGAGCCTGCGCACCAAGGGCGTGTACTTCATCATGGTGACGCTGGCCTTCGCGCAGATGGCCTACTTCGTCTTCCACGACACGCCGATCGGCCGCGGCACCGACGGCATCTACCTGACGGCCCGGCCGATTGTCGGCGCCTTCGACGCCGAGAACCGCACGCACCTGTACTACCTGGTGGCGGGAACACTGATCCTCACCTACGCGCTGCTGGCGCTGCTGCGCCGCTCGCGCTTCGGCCATGCGCTGGCGGGCATCCGCGTCAACGAGCAGCGCATGCGTGCGGTGGGCTTCGCGACCTACGCCTACAAGCTCGCGGCCTTCGTGATCGCGGGGGCGCTGGCCGGCGTGGCGGGCTTCCTGCTGGCGGTGAAGGACGGCTTCGTCAACCCCGAACTGCTGTCCTGGCACGAGAGCGGCGCGGTGCTGCTGATGATCATCCTCGGCGGCATCGGCCACCTGCGCGGCGCGGTGCTCGGCGCCGCGGCCTTCGTGCTGCTGAAGGAGCTGTACGCCTCGCCCGACCTCGTCGGTAGCCTTTCCGAGCACTGGCAGCTCACGCTGGGGCTGACGATCATCGCCTTCGTCGCGCTCCTGCCCAAGGGCTTGATCGGGCTGCCGGCGCGGCTGAAGGGGCGCAGATGAGCCGCGCGGACGTGCTGCTGCGCTGCGAGGGCCTGACGCGCCGCTTCGGCGGGCTGACCGCGGTGTCGCGCCTGACGCTCGACTTCCGCCGCGGCGAGGTGCACGCGGTGATCGGCACCAACGGCGCCGGCAAGTCGACACTCATCAACATGCTGAGCGGCGAGATCCCGGCCAGCGAGGGCCGCGTCTGGCTGGGTGCGCAGGACATCACCGCCTGGTCGCAGCCGCGGCGCGCGCGCGCCGGCGTGGGGCGCAGCTACCAGCGCACGACCATCTTCCCGGAGTTCTCGGTGCTGGAGAACTGCCGCCTGTGCGCGCAGGCCGCGCATGCGCGGCCCCTGGCGCTGTGGCAGGCCGCCGCGCGCTGCGCCGTGAGCGGCGAGATCGCGCAGCAGGCCCTGCATGCCGCGGGCCTGGCCGACGCCGCGGCGCGGCCGGCGGGCTCGCTCAGCCACGGCGGCAAGCGCCAGCTCGAGATCGCCATGTGCCTGTCGACGCGACCCAAGGTGCTGCTGCTGGACGAGCCGCTGGCGGGCATGGGCGCCGAGGAGACCGACCGCATGCTGCAGGTGCTGCAGGGCCTGAAGGCCGCGCACGCGATCCTGCTCGTCGAGCACGACATGGACGCCGTGTTCCGCATCGCCGAGCGCATCACGGTGATGGTCAACGGCGAGATGCTCGCCAGCGATACGCCCGAGGCCATTCGCGCCCACCCCGAGGTGCTGTCGGCCTATCTGGGGACGGACGAATGACCCAGGCGCTGCTGCACGCCGCAGGGCTCAACACCTACTACGGCGACAGCCATGCGCTGCGCGACGGCGGCCTCGCGATCGCGCCGGGCACGGCGCTGGGCCTGCTCGGGCGCAACGGCATGGGCAAGACGACGCTCATCCGCACGGTGATGGGCTACCTGCGCTCGCGCGGCGGCAGCGTGCGCTGGCAGGGGCAGGAGGTGCTGGGCAGCGCGCCCGAGCGCATGGCGCGCCTGGGCATAGGCTACGTGCCGGAGGGCCGCGGCGTCTTCCCCAACCTGAGCGTGCGCGAAAACCTCATGATGTGCGCGCGCCCGGGCCCGGGCGGCCAGCGCGACTGGACCTTCGAGCGCGTGATGCACACCTTCCCGCGCCTGACCGAACGCCTCGCGCACGGCGGCCAGCAGCTCTCGGGCGGCGAGCAGCAGATGCTCTCCATCGGCCGCGCGCTGATGACCAATCCGCTGCTGCTGATCCTCGACGAGGCCACCGAAGGCCTGGCGCCGCTGATCGTGCAGGACATCTGGCGCGTCATCGGCGAGATCCGCGGCAGCGGCATCGCCACGCTGATCGTCGACCGCAGCGTGCGCCTGGTGCTCGCCAACACCGACCACGCGGTGGTGCTGGAAAAGGGACAGGTGGTGCTGCAGGGCGCGAGCCGCGACCTGGCGGCCCAGCCCGAGGCGCTGGCGCAACTGCTGGGCGTCTGAGGCGGGACGACGCAGGGCGGATCGACGACGCCTGTCCGGCCGGATGCAGATGCTGAACGCCCCACACGATGCCGGCCGCGAGGCGCTTCTCGCCGCCGCAGCCGCCTTCTTCGACCAAGGGCACTTCGTGCGCGAGCTGGCGCGCCGCGTGGCCATCCGCAGCACGAGCCAGGATGCGGCCGGGGCGCCCGAACTGCGCCGCTACCTGGTGCAGGAGATCGGGCCGACGCTCGGTGCGCTCGGCTTCGACTGGCAGCTGCACGACAACCCGGTGCCGGCGGGCGGCCCGCTGCTCGTCGCCCGCCGCATCGAGCACGAGGCGCTGCCGACGGTGCTGATGTACGGCCACGGCGACGTCGTGCGCGGCCAGGACGCGGCGTGGACGCAAGGGCAGGGCCCTTGGCAGCTTGCCGCCGAGGGCGAGCGCCTCTACGGCCGCGGCAGCGCCGACAACAAGGGCCAGCACTCGATCAACCTCGCCGCCCTGGCGCTGCTGCTGCGCCTGCGCGGGCGGCTGGGCTTCAACGTCAAGTGGCTCTTCGAGACCAGTGAGGAGACCGGCTCGCCCGGCCTGGCGGCCTTCTGCGCCGCGCAGCGGGCCCTGCTCGCGGCCGACGTGCTCATCGCCAGCGACGGCCCGCGCCTGTCGCGCGAGCGCGCCACCGTCTTCCTCGGCTCGCGCGGCGTCGCCAACTTCACGCTCGAGCTCGCCCTGCGCGACAGCGGCCACCACAGCGGCAACTGGGGCGGGCTGCTGCGCAATCCGGCGACGGTGCTGGCGAGCGCGATCGCCTGCCTCGTCGACGCCCGCGGCGTCATCCGCGTGCCGGCACTGCGCCCGCCGCCCGTTCCCGCCAACGTGCGCCGCGCGCTGGCCGGGCTCGTCTTCGGCGGCGACCCGGGCGACCCGGCCGTCGACCCCGACTGGGGCGAGCCGGGGCTGACGCCGGCCGAACGCGTCATCGCCTGGAACACGCTCGAAGTGCTGGCGCTGAGTGCCGGCAGCCCGGCGCAGCCGATGAACGCGATCCCGCCCGCCGCGAAGGCCTGGATGCACATGCGCTTCGTCGTCGGCACCGACGTCACCCGCATCGGCGAGGCCGTGCGCGAGCACCTCGCCGCGCACGGCCTCGCCGACGTGCAGGTGGGCACCGCCGAGGTCATGCACGCTACGCGCCTGGACCCGGACGACGCCTGGGTGCGCTTCACGCTCGCCAGCATCGAGCGCAGCACGGGTGCAGCGCCCGTGCTGCTGCCCAACCTCGGCGGCTCGCTGCCCAACGACGTCTTCGCCGACATCCTCGGCCTGCCGACGGTGTGGATCCCGCACAGCTACGCCGGCTGCCGGCAGCACGCCCCCGACGAGCACCTGCTGGCCCCGGTCGCGCGCGAGGCGCTGCAGATCATGTGCGGGCTGTTCTGGGATCTGGCGGAGCAGGCGGAGACATTGCCGCGGCGGGGATGACGCACGCAGGGTGAAGCCGCGCTGCGCCAGAATCCGCGCCATGAAGACCCCCCCGTTCAAGCCCGAGACCCTGGCCGCGCAGGCGCTGGGCTGGATCGACGAGAGCACGCGCGCGGTGACGCCGCCGATCCACGTCTCCAGCACCTATCTGCGCGACCCCGACAACCTCTACCGCAGCGGGCGCATGTATGCACGCGCCGACCATCCGGCCTTCGACCAGGCCGAGGCGCTGATCGCCGCGCTCGAGCAGGGGAAGGAGGCGATGCTCTTTGCCAGCGGCATGGCCGCGGCCACGCCCGTGTTCCAGGCGCTCTCGCCGGGCGACCACGTGCTGGCGCCCAAGGTCATGTACTGGTCGCTGCGCAACTGGCTGCTGCAGTTCGGCGCGCAATGGGGGTTGAAGGTCGAACTCGTGGAAATGACCGACCCGGCCGCGGTGCAGGCGGCGATCCGCCCCGGACAGACCAAGCTGGTGTGGGTCGAGACGCCGGCCAATCCGCTGTGGACGCTGACCGACATCGCCGCCACCGCGGCCATCGCGCATGCCGCGGGCGCGCGCCTGGCGGTCGACTCGACCACCGCCTCGCCGGTCATCACGCAGCCGCTGGCGCTCGGGGCCGACATCGTCATGCACTCGGCGACCAAGTACCTGGGCGGGCACAGCGACCTGCTGGCCGGCGTGCTGGTCACGCGCGAGGACGACGACTTCTGGCAACGCCTGCGCGCGCTGCGCATCAACCACGGCGGCACGCTGGGCGCCTTCGAGTCCTACCTGCTGCTGCGCGGCCTGCGCACGCTCTTCCTGCGCGTGCGGCAGGCCAACGCCAGCGCGCAGCACATCGCCCTGCACTTCGACGGCCACCCGCACGTGGCGCAGGTGCTCTATCCGGGGTTGCCGGGCTTCCCGGGGCACGAGATCGCGAAGCGGCAGATGAAGGGCGGCTTCGGCGCCATGCTCTCCATCCGCGCGCGCGGCGGCGAAGCCGCGGCGATCACGACGGCGGCCGAGGTGCAGCTGTGGAAGCGCGCGACCTCGCTTGGCGGCACCGAGAGCCTGATCGAGCACCGTTCGAGCGTCGAGGGCCCGAGCTCCCCGGTGCCACCGGACCTGCTGCGCCTGTCGGTGGGCATCGAGGACGCCGAGGACCTGATCGCCGACCTCGAACAGGCGCTGGCGCGCGCGCAGCGCTGAGTCCGGCGCGTGCACGCGGTGGCGCGGCGCCCATGCGCTGCATATCCATATCGCCATTCGATCGCAGGCGCGCGGCTTGGCGCGCCTAGACTTCGCGGTTCCCTTGTCCGACCAGGAGCATTGACGTGACGCGCGACACCAGCCGCTGGCGCTTCGAGACCAAGATGGTCCACGCCGGCTACACCCCCGAGCCAACCACGCACGCGGTGGCCGTGCCGCTGTACCAGACGGTGTCGTACGCGTTCGACAGCGCACAGCACGGGGCGGACCTCTTCGACCTCAAGGTGCCGGGCAACATCTACACCCGCATCATGAACCCGACCACCGACGTGCTCGAGCAGCGCGTGGCGGCCCTCGAAGGCGGCATCGGCGCGCTGGCGCTGGCCTCGGGCATGGCGGCGATCACGGTGGCGATCCAGACCATCACCGCCGCGGGCGAGAACATCGTCGCCTCGAGCAAGCTCTACGGCGGCACCTACAACCTGTTCGCGCACACCTTCCCGCAGCAGGGCATCGAGGTGCGCTTCGCCGATGCCGACGACCCGCAGGCCTTCGGCCGGCTGATCGACGACAAGACCAAGGCGGTGTTCATCGAATCGGTCGGCAACCCGGCGGGCAACGTCACCGACGTCGCGGCGATCGCGGCGGTCGCGCACGCGCACGGCGTGCCGCTGATCGTCGACAACACGGTGCCCAGCCCCTACCTGCTGCGCCCCATCGAGCACGGCGCCGACATCGTCGTGCACGCGCTCACCAAGTTCCTCGGCGGCCACGGCAACAGCATCGGAGGCATCGTCGTCGACAGCGGCAAGTTCCCCTGGGCGCAGCACAAGGCGCGCTTCAAGCGCCTGAACGAGCCCGACGAGAGCTACCACGGCGTCGTCTACACCGAGGCGCTGGGTGCGGCGGCCTACATCGGCCGCGCGCGCGTCGTGCCGCTGCGCAACATGGGCGCGGCGATCTCGCCCTTCAACGCCTGGATGATCCTGCAGGGCATCGAGACGCTGGCGCTGCGCATGGAGCGCATCTGCGACAACACGCTGGCCATCGCGCAGTACCTGCAGAAGCATCCGAAGGTGGCCTGGGTCGGCTACTCGGGCCTGCCCGAGCACCCGGACCACGCGCTGGTGCAGCGCCTGATGGGCGGACGCGCCTCGGGGCTGATGACCTTCGGCGTGAAGAGCGCCGACGGCGGCCGCGCCGCCGGCGCGCGCTTCCTCGACGCGCTGCAGCTCTTCACGCGACTGGTCAACATCGGCGATTGCAAGAGCCTGGCCACGCACCCGGCCTCGACCACGCACCGGCAGCTCGCGCCGGCCGAGCTCGCCAAGGCCGGCGTCACCGAGGAGACGGTGCGCCTGTGCGTGGGCATCGAGCACATCGACGACCTGCGGGCCGACCTGGAACAGGCGCTGGCGGCGGTGTAGCGCAGTTCCAAGCGATGCCGGGCCTGCGCCGGGGGGGCCTGGCCGGCGCTGCGACGAAGCCGCCCGGCCGCAGGCCCGGGGTCAGGCGTGCCGCAGCGCCTCGACGATCTCCAGGCGCGCGGCACGCCGTGCCGGCCACCAGGCCGACGCCAGCGTGATCGCCAGCATGCCGGCGACGCTGCCGGCCAGCAGCGCGCCGTCCTGCCAGACGCGCACCAGCACCAGGTAGGCGTAGGAGTAGCCCGGCGGCGTCCAGGCCCAGCCGCTGCCGTTGATGAGCGTGGCGGCGATGAAGGTCAGCAGCAGCCCGGCGGCCACTCCCGCGAGGCCCAGCAGCAGCGCCTCGCGCAGGAAGAGCGCGGTGATGCCGCTGCGGCGCATGCCCATCGCGCGCAGCGTGCCGATCTCCACCGTGCGCTCCATCACCGCGGCGCCCATCGTGTTGGCAATGGTGAAGAGCACGATGACGCCGATCAGCAGCGTGATGAAGCCGAACATCGAGCCCATGAACTCATCGGTCTGGTCGAGCATCGGGTTGAGCTCGCGGTAGTCGAGCAGCTCCAGCTCCTGCGCGCCGAATTCCTGCGCCAGCAGGTCCTGCAGCCGCGCCCGCGCCGCCGGCAGCTGCGCCGTGCGCTGCAACTGCACGGCGATCGCCGTCACCCGCGGCGGCTCGCGCCCGTAGACCAGCCGCTGCGCCTGCGGCAGCTGCATCGCCAGGTAGACGTCGTCCAGCGCCTTGAAGCCGGCGTTGACATAGCCCACCGCCTGCAGCCCGATGACGTTGGGCGCGCCCTGGGCGCTGGCAGCCAGCATCTCGATGCGGCGATCGGCGGCGGCCGTCGCGGCGCCCGCGGCTTGGGCGTCCTGCGCCGTCTCCTCGGCCAGGACGGCCAGGTCATCCGGCAGTCCGGTGGCCGCGCCCGCGCCGCGCGCCTTCGGCCCGGGCCGGGGCGGCGAGGCGCTGACGCAGTCGGGGACGGCGAGCGCCTCGCACAGGCCGAGCCTGCGCGCCACGCCGGTGCCGATCACCGCGGCGTCCGCGGGCGCGCCCTCCAGCGCCAGCGGCAGGGCGTAGCTGACGACGCCGTACGCGTTCCACTCGCGCATGCGATTGAATTCGTCGGCGACGAGGCCGATGGCCATCACCGAGCGCGTCTGCCCCGCGGCGGCGTGCTGGGCGATGCCGCCGACCTGCAGCGAAGGGGTGACCACGCGCAGCAGCGGCGCCAGCTGCGGGTCGCCGCGGATGGCCTCGATCATGCGCGGGTGCTCGGCGATGCCGTAGGCCTGCGGGTTGTCGCCGCCGTCGAGGAAGTAGCCGCGGCGCTGCACCTGCAGGTGCCCGCTGTACTGCACGAAGCCCGTCTCCAGGCCGTGGAGGATGTTGGAGCGATAGCCGCCGAAGAGCAGCACGGCCGCGAGGCCGACGACCATCGCCAGCAGCGTGGCCAGGGAGCGGCGGCGGTTGCGCAGCAGGTTGCGCGCGGCGAGCTGCCAAAGCCTCATGCGCGGCTCTCCAGCGCGGCGTCGCGCCGCTCGATCGACTCGATGCGGCCGTCACGGATCTGCACCACGTCGTCGGCGTGCGCGCGCAGCTGCGGGTCGTGCGAGGAGAAGACGAAGCTCAAGCCCGACGTGCGCTGCAGCTGGCGCATCAGGGCGATGATCTGCGCGCCGGTCTGCGTGTCGAGGTTGGCGGTCGGCTCGTCGGCGAGCACGAGCAGCGGCCGCGTCGCCAGGGCGCGCGCGATCGCCACGCGCTGGCGCTGCCCGCCCGAGAGCTCGCCCGGGCGGTGCCCGGCGCGGTCCTGCAGGCCCACCGCCAGCAACAGCTCCTGCACCCGGGAGCGCCGCGGGCCGGCCGCCACGCCGGCCAGCAGCAGCGGCATCTCGATGTTCTCCGCCGCCGACAGCACCGGCAGCAGGTTGAAGCTCTGGAAAATGGTGCCCACGTGCCGCGCGCGGAAGTCCGAGAGCGCGTCGTCGCAGAGCCGGCCCAGGTCGCGCCCGTCGACGGTGATCGTTCCCGCATCGGGCCGGTCGACGCCGCCCACGAGATTCAGCAGCGTCGTCTTGCCGCTGCCCGAAGGCCCGCACAGCACGGTGAAGCAGCCACCGCGGATGTCCAGGTCCAGGTTCTGCACCGCCGGCACGCGCACCGCCCCCAGGCGATAACTGCGACTCACGTTGCGTAGACTCACGAGCGCCACTTCTTCCTCCCTTTCGTACCGCGTCGGCCCGGCGGGCACTTTCTCATCCGGCCGGCCGCGCCGTCTTGAATGTTTGCGACACCCGAGGCCCTCGACCCGCCGCGCGCCCGCGCGTGCCACCTGCGCAAGGCCGCGCCGGCGCCGCACGCCCGGGGCGCCGGCACCACCGCCGCGCGCAGCGAACTCTGGCTGCCGCGGCCGGCGCTGGCGGCCTGCGTGCGCGGCGTGATGGCGCGCGACACCCGCGGCGCGTCGCTTGCGGCCGCGCAGCGCTACAACCACTTCCCGGCGGCACCGACCTGCGCGCTGCTGTGGTATCTGAGCGGCGAGTGCGATCTGCTGCACCCGCCGCTGCCGGCATCGGAGCCGGCGGTGCCACGGCGCCTGCCGGCGATCAGCCTGTGCGGCCCCTTCACCCGGCCGACGGTGAGCTGGAACCCCGGCGACATGCACGCCTTCATGGTGCTGCTGATGCCCGACGCGCTGCAGCTGATGACGGGACTGGACATCGGCGCGCTGGTCGACCGCGTCGTCCCTGCCGACCAGGCGCTGGATGCGTCCTGGCGGGCGCTGCTCGAGCCGGTGCGCACGGCCTGCGACGACGAGGAGCGCGTGGCGCGGCTCGAGGCCTTTCTGCTGCCGCGCTGGCGTCAGGCGCGACCGCCGGGCGTCTGGGGCAGCTTCCGGCTCGCGGACTGGTCGCAGAGTCTGGCCGTGCGGGCCGCGCGCTCGGCGCTGGGGCGCAGCCTGCGCCAGGCCGAGCGCCGCATCAAGCGCTGGACCGGGCAGACACAGCGCCGGCTGCAGGGACTGCAGCGCTCCGAACAGGCCTTCCTGCACGTCGCCGCGACCCGCTGGGCGCAGCCGCCGGACTGGGCCGACGTCGCCGTGCACACCGGCTACGCCGACCAGGCGCACCTGTGCCGGGAGACGCGCCGCGTCACCGGCTTCGCCCCGGAGGCGCTGCGCCGGCAGATGTTCACCGAGGAGAGCCTGTGGGCCTACCGGCTCTGGGCTCTGGGCGTCGACGAGGACTGGGAGTCACCCCCTTCAGCCCCCCCCCCGAGGAAGCAGCATGTTCCACACCCCGGCCCTTGACGCCCCCGACAAGCCCGGCCAGTACGCCGAGCTCGCCGCGCAGCTGCGCGGCCTGCTGCACGGCGAGCGCAACCGCGTCGCCAACGCCGCCAACTTCGCCGCCCTCGTCTACCACGCGCTGCCGGGGCTGAACTGGTGCGGCGTCTACTTCGTCGACGCGGCCGTGGCCGGCGGCGAGCTCGTGCTCGGCCCCTTCCAGGGCAAGCCCGCCTGCGTGCGCATCGCCTTCGCGCGCGGCGTCTGCGGCACCGCGGCGGCCACGCGCACGACGCAGCTGGTGCCCGACGTGAACGCCTTCCCCGGCCACATCGCCTGCGACAGCGCCTCGCGTTCGGAGCTCGTCGTGCCGCTCGTGCGCGCCGACGGCACGCTGCTGGGCGTGTGGGACGTCGACAGCCCGCTGCGCGCACGCTTCGACGAGCGCGACCGCGCCGGCATGCAGTCGCTGTGCGCGATCTTCCTGCAGGCCAGCGACGGCTGAGGCACGCGCAGGTCGCCGCGCGCGATGGCGCTACGCTTGCCGCCGGAGGACGCCCGCCATGAGCCCGAGCATGACCGAGATCCACGACCGCCGCGCCGCCTTCAGGCGCCTGCACGACGCCGGCTGCTTCGCCATCCCCAACCCCTGGGACGTCGGCTCGGCGCGCTGGCTGGCCGCCGCGGGCTTCAAGGCGCTGGCCTCGACGAGCTCGGGCAGCGCCTGGTCGCAGGGTCTGCCGGACGGCCGCATGTCGCTGCCCCAGGCGCTGGAGTCGCTGCGCGCGCTCGTCGGTGCCACAGAGCTGCCGGTGAACGCCGACTTCGAGAGCGGCTACGCCGCGGACGCCGAAGGCGTTGCGCGCAACGTGCGCGCGGCGATCGCCACCGGAATCGCCGGCCTCTCCATCGAGGACGCCACGGGGCAGGCCGAGACGCCGCTGTTCGCGCTGCCCGAGGCCGTGCAGCGCCTGCGCGCGGCGCGTGCGGCGATCGACGCCTCGGGCCAGGCGGTGCTGCTGATCGGCCGCGCCGAGAACTTCATCGTCGGCCGCCCGGACCTGGACGACACGATCGCGCGCCTGCGCGCCTACGCCCAGGCCGGGGCCGACTGCCTGTACGCTCCCGGCCTGTCCACGCGCGAGCAGATCGCCGCCGTGGTGGCGGCGGTCGCGCCCAAGCCGGTGAACGTGCTCGTCGGCCGCGCGGACATGGGCCTGACGATGGCGGACCTGGCGGCGCTGGGCGTGCGCCGCGTCAGCGTCGGCGGGGCGCTGGCGCGCGCGGCCTGGGGCGGCTTCATGCGCGCGCTGCAGCCGCTGGTGCAGGAGGGCCGCTTCGACGGCCTGGCCGACGCCGCCTCGGGCCAGGCGCTGAACCGCTTCTTCGGCGGTTGACCCGGTCGCGGCGGCCCCGTCGCAGGCGACGCTTGGGTTAACCTGCACGCCGCGGCGGGCAGCGGAATTGCCCGCGCGTCCCTGACTTCCTGCACGGGCCGACTGCCCGCGCCAGGCTCACGAGGAGATTTCCGATGCCCCTGACGCGCGTTCCTGTCGAGGAGTACACGACCCCCGACGCCGTCACCGCCGACGAGCGCATGACGATCGACGAACTGCAGCAGCTGATGGACCGTCACGGCGTGCGCCACCTGCCGGTGCTGCGCGGCGACACCGTGGTCGGCCTCATCAGCGAGCGCGACCTGCGCCTCGTCGCCGGCCTCTCCGCGGCCGAGAAGATGCAGGTCCAGGCGACCGACATCATGGCCACCGATCCGCTGACCGTGCGCGCCTCGACGCCACTGGACGAAGTGGCGCTGGCGATGTCGGAGAGGAAGGTCGGAAGCGTCATCGTCAACGACGACGACGGGCGCTTCTACGGCATCTTCACCGCCACCGACGCGCTCAACGCCCTCATCGAGACCGTGCGGCGCAGCACGATGCCCGGGCTGTAGGCGAGGCGACCGCCGTCGCGTCGCCCGGGTCACCGCCGCGGCCGGACGACGCGGGGGGCCTTGGGCCAGAATGGCCGCCATGCACCCTGCCGACCTCGGGATCGTCGACGCCGCGCGCCTGCTGCGCGCGCGCACCCTGTCGGCGCACGAACTGGTGCAGGCCTGCCTGCAGCGCATCGGCGAGCGCGACGGCGTGCACAGCTTCGACGGCGACGCGGCGTCGATCAACGCCTGGGTGCGCGTCTACGCGCAGGAGGCGCTGGCCAGCGCCGCGACGCTGGCGCCGCCCGACGACGCCGCGCCGCTGCGCGGCATCCCGATCGGGCTGAAGGACCTCTACGGCGTCGCGGGCAAGCCGCTCACCGCCTCCAGCCGCATCCTGAACGAGACGCCGACGCGCGACTGCGACGTCTGGGCGCGATTGCGCGGCGCCGGCATGGTCCTGCTCGGCCACCTGCACACGCACGAGTTCGCCGCCGGCGGCACCACCGACCAGGTCGGCAACCCCTGGGCGCTGGCGCGCAGCGCGGGCGGCTCCTCGGGCGGCTCGGCAGCAGCGCTGGCGGCCGGCATGGTGCCGGCGGCCACGGGTACCGATACCGCAGGCTCGCTGCGCATCCCCTCGGCCTTCTGCGGCACCTCGGCCTTCAAGCCCACGCGCGGCCTGCTGTCCACGCGCGGCCTGGTGCCGCTGTCGTTCTCGCTCGACCATCCCGGGCCGATGGCGCGCTCGATCGAGGATTGCGCGGCGCTGCTGGCGGCGCTGGCGCCGCGCCAGCCGGCTGCGGCAACGCTGCGCGGCGCGCGCATCGCACTCTCGCCCAGGGCCGGTGTCACGCCGCTGGACGCCGACACCGCCGCCGGGCTGGACGCGACGCTGGCCACGCTGCGCCGCCTGGGCGCGAACATCGTCGACGCACCGCCGCCGGCGGCGCCGCTGGACGTCTTTGCCGACTACGGCCTCGTGCTGCATGCCGACATCGACACCTTCCACCGCCGCTTCGCCGAGCAGCGCGGTGCGTACCGGCCGGCGCTGCGCGAGTGGGTCGAGCGCGCCGCCACGCTCACCGCGTCGGCCACCGACTACGCCGCCGCGCAGGCGCGGCGCCTGGCGCTGGCATGCGCCTGGGACGACGCCTTCGACGACGCGCGCATCGACGCCCTCGTCGAGCCCACCGTGCCGACGGTGGCCTGGCCGCGCGGCGAGGGCTACGCGCATGCCGGCTCGGACCTCGACCTGATCTCGTTCACGCACTACTGGAACTGGGCCGAGACGCCGGTGGCGGCGCTGCCGGCGGGCGTCGGCGCGGCCAGCGGCCTGCCGGTGGGCATCTCGCTGATCGGCCGCCGTGGGCGCGACTGGGATCTGCTGGCGCTGGCGGCCGAACTGCAGCGCGAACTCGGCGTGCCCACGCCGACGTGGCGCGGCTGACGCGGGCGCACCCGCCCATCCGCCCATCCGCCCATCCGCCGATCCGCCGATCCGCCCATCCGCCCGATCTTGACGCCGCCGCCCCGCCCTGCGCCGCCGCTGCCGGCGGCCCTGCTCGCCGTGGCCCCGCCGACGCTGCTCGCCTGGAACGTCGCGCCTTCGGCCACGGCGCTGAACCAGCTCCTCGCGCTCGCCGGCTGGGCGCTGTTGCTGCTGCTGGTGCCGCTGCGGCAGCCGCTGCCGGCGCGCCTTGCGGCCCTGCGCGCCGCCTGGCCGCTGCAGGCGGCGCTGCTGCTGCTGGCGCTGGCTGCGCTGGCCTCCGGCGTGTTCGGCAGCCTGCCGGCGTCGCTGATGCTCTCGGCCCTGGGGCTGCTGGCGATGGCGATGATGGTTGCGCACGCCGGCGTGACGACGGGCGCGACCGACGACGGCGACGCGCTGCCCATCGCCTTCGCCTGGGCCTGGCTCGTCACCGGGCTGCTCGGCCTGGCGATCGGCGTCGTACAGGTGTTCGCGCCGGGGCTTGCCGACGGCCACTGGATCGCCAGCAGCAACCTGCCCGGCCGCGCCGTGGGCAACCTGCGCCAGCCCAACCACCTCAGCAGCGTGCTGCTGTGGGCGGCAATCGCCACCGTGACGCTGCTGCAGTTGCGCCGGCTGACGCCCGCCGCCGCGACGACGGCCTTCGCCGCACTCGTCTTCGGCGTCGTGCTGACGGCCTCGCGCACCGGCTTGCTCAGCGTCTGCCTGCTGGCGCTGTGGGGCCTGCTGGACCGGCGCCTGCACCGCGCCACGCGCGCGCTGCTGCTGGCCGCGCCGCTGCTGTACGCGCTCACCTGGCTGGCGATGGTGCAGTGGGCCGAGCTGGCGCAGCACACCTTCGGCGGCGCGGCGCGGCTGGCCGAGACCGACGTCTCGAGCTCGCGCTTCGGCATCTGGGCCAACGCACTCGCGCTCATCGGCGCCAACCCGTGGACGGGCGTGGGCTGGGGCGAATTCAACCTCGCCTGGACGCTCACCCCCTTCCCGCAGCGGCCGGGCGCCTTCTTCGACCACGCGCACAACCTGCCGCTGCAGCTGGCCGTCGAGCTCGGGCTGCCGCTGGCGGCGCTGGTGCTGGCGCTGCTGGCGTGGGCCCTCGTGCGCATGGGCGTGCAGGCGCGGCGCGCGCAGGGCGAGGCGGCGATCACGCAGCGCATGGCGCTGGCCTTCGTGCTCATGATCGGCCTGCACAGCCTGCTCGAGTACCCGCTGTGGTACGCCTACTTCCTGCTGCCCACGGCCTGGATGGCGGGCTTTGGCCTCGGCCGCTGCGCCGCGCCGCCGCGCGCAGGGCCTGCGCGGGCGCCGGCCCTGCGCGTCCCGGCGGCGGCGCTGGCGCTGGCGCTGACCCTGTTCGCGGCCTGGGACTACGCGCGCGTGGCGGCGATCTTCTCGGCCGCCGACGACAGGCCGCTCGACGCGCGCATCGCGCGCGGCCAGGGCAGCCCGCTCTTCGCCTACCAGGCCGACTACGCCGCGGCGACGACCGAGGTCGAGGAACGCCTGCGCCGGCGCGGCTTCGCGGGCGCCACGCACTTCCTGCTCGACACGCGGCTGATGATGGCCTGGACCGAGGCCTGGGCCGCGGCGGGCGACCTCGACCGCGCGCGCCACCTCGCCGCGCGCCTGCGCGAGTTCCACAACCCGGCCTCGCGCGACTGGTTCGCCGCCTGCGCGCCAGAGGCGGAGCCGGTGCCGGAGCCGCCGCCGGTGCAGTGCACGCCGCCGCAGCAGGCCTACGGCTGGCGGGACTTCCTGCCGCAGCGCTGAGCGGACCGCGCCGGCCGGCGCGGAACCGGCCCGACGACAAGGCTGAGGTCCGCCTTCATGCGCGGATGATGGCGTCGCTGTAGCGTGCCACGGTTTCGTCGTGCGTCAGCAGGCGCAGGGGCACCTCGCGCGCTTGCGCGACCAGCAGGCGGTCGAACGGATCGGCGTGCAGCGCGGGCAGGGACTCGACCCCGAGCGCATGCTCGACTTCGATCGGCAGCAGGCGAAATCCCGACGCCGAGAAGTGGCCCGCAGCCTCCCGGGCCGAGACCGGCATGTCGCCGCGCGCCAGCGCATGCTTGATGGCGATCTCCCACAGGCTGACCACGCTCACCCAGACCACCGCGCGCTGGGCACCGATCAGCTCCCGGGCACGCGTGCTCAACCGCGGACTATCGGTGATCGCCCACAGCGCGATGTGCGTGTCGAGCAGCAGGTTCACGGACGCTGCGGCTCCAGGAACAAGCGCGCGACCTCGTCGTTGTGGGCATCGATGTCGTCGGGCACCTCGAAGAGGCCCTTGGCCACGCCCAGCCGCACCGCAGCGGGCATGTCTCGAAGCGCCACGATCCGGGCCACGGGCCGTCCGTGGCGGGCGAGAATCACCTCCGCCTCGCGGCCGCTCTCCACCGCCTCCACCAGACGGGAGAGGTTGGACTTGGCTTCGAGCATATTGACGGTGTTCATGACGGCTGCGAGGTTTGTTGGCTAATTTTAGCCAATACGCTACGACCCCGGTACATCCGCGGTCGGCGCCACCCAGTCCCCGCTCTTGCCGCCGGACTTCTGCAGCACGCGGATGCCTTCCATCACCATGCCGCGATCGGCCGCCTTGCACATGTCGTAGACGGTGAGCAGGCCCACCTGCACCGCGGTCAGCGCCTCCATCTCGACGCCGGTGCGGCCCACGGTCTCGACCTGCGCGGTGCAGCGCACGGCGCTCAGCGCCGCGTCGAGCCCGAAGTCCACCGCCACGCGCGTGATCGGCAGCGGGTGGCACAGGGGCACCAGGTCGGCCGTGCGCTTGGCGCCCTGGATGGCGGCGATGCGCGCGACCGCGATCACGTCGCCCTTCTTCGCCTGCCCGGCGGCGACGAGCGCGAAGGTCTCGGGCTTCATGCGGATCAGGCCGGTGGCGCGCGCGACGCGGCGCGTCGCATCCTTGGCGCCGACGTCGACCATGTGCGCCTGGCCCTGGGCATCGAAGTGGGTGAGCGGGGAGGACATCGCGCAGCAACACTCCGGCAAAGTGACGGTGTCATGATACCGACGGGCCCGCACCGGGCCCGGGAGGTTCCGTGCCCAGCCAACGCCCCGCCCTGCTGCCCGAGCGCCTTGCCCGCACGCTGATGCTCGCGGCCGCGCTCGCCCTTCCGCTGCAAGGGCCGCAGGCGCAGGCGGTCGAGCGACCGGGCGGGCCGCCGCACGAGGGCAACACGCCGCGCCTGCCGGCGCTGGGCGAGAGTGCGGCCGAGGATTTCGCCGTCGGCGCCGAGCGGCGCCTGGGCGACGAGGTGATGACGGTGATCCGGCGCGACCCGGCCTACCTCGACGACCCGCAACTGCTGCAGTACCTGCAGTCGCTGTGGCAGCCGCTCGTCGCCGCGGCGCGCACGCGCGGGGACATCGATGTCGACACCGCCTCGCAGTTCGCCTGGGAGGCCTTCCTCGTGCGCGACCGCAGCGTCAACGCCTTCGCGCTGCCGGGGGGCTTCGTCGGCGTGCACCTGGGACTGATCGCGATGACGCGCACGCGCGACCAGCTCGCCTCGGTGCTGGCGCACGAGCTCACGCACGTGACCCAGCGCCACATCGCGCGCGGCCTGGCGGTGCAGCAGCGGCAGACGCTGCTGAGCGTGGTCGGCATGATCCTCGCGCTGCTGGCGGCCAGCCGTGCCGACAACGCCGATCTCGCCCAGGCCGCGGTGATGGGCGGGCAGGCGGCGGCGCTGCAGGGGCAGCTCAACTTCTCGCGCGACATGGAGCGCGAGGCCGACCGCATCGGCTTCGCGCTGCTCGCCGGGGCGGGCTTCGACGCCGCGGGCATGAGCGCGATGTTCGAGCTGATGGACCGCACCAACCGCTTCAACGACAGCAACGCCTACCCCTATCTGCGCAGCCATCCGCTGACGCAGGAACGCCAGAGCGAGGCGCGCATGCGCCTGCAGGGCCAGCCGCTGCCGGCGACCGCGGCATCGCCCGCGCTGCACGCGCTCATGGCCGCGCGCGCCAGCGTGCTGATGGACCCGAGCGTGGCCTCGCTGCACCGCCTGCAGCAGCTACCGCTGGCGGGGGAGGGCGAGCCGCAGGGCGCAGCGACGCAGCTGGCGGCGCTCTACGCCGCCGCCATGGCTGCAAGCCTGCTCAACGAGCACGCGCTGGCGGCGCAGCGCATCGCACAGGCGCAGGCGCTGCTGGCCGCGCCGAACGCGCCGCAGCCCGAGCTCGAGCACGTGTTCGTGATGCTGCGGGCCGAGGCCGCGCTTGCCGCGGGCGATGCGGCGGCGGCGCTGCAGCAGCTCGGCACGCTGCGCCAGGCACAGCAGGGCGCGCCGCGGGCCGACGCGGCGGCGCAGCGACCGCTGCTGCTGCTGCAGGCGCAGGCGGCGCTGCGAGCGCCGCCGCCGCAGCGCGCCGCGGCGCTGCGCGAAGCCACCGAGCGGCTGCAGACCTGGGTCGCGCAGCATCCGCAGGACGCCACCGGCTGGCTGCTGCTGGGCAACTGCGCCCAGGCGCAAGGTCAGCGCCTGCGCGCCCTGCGCGCGCAGGCCGAGGAGCGTGCGCTGCTGGGCGACCTCACCGGCGCGCTGGACCGCCTGCGCAGCGGCCGCGAGCTGGCGCGCAGCGGCGCGGCGGGCCAGGACTTCATCGAGGCCTCCATCATCGAGGTGCGCTGGCGCGAGCTGCAGGCGCAGCGCCGCGCCCTGCTGGCCGAGCGCCGCGGGCGCCCGGGCGAGCGAGCGCCCGCGGAGGATCCGGACGCGCAGCCCTGATTCCCGACGCCGGGGCGTCGGGGCGTCGGGGCGGCCATCGCGGCCATGTGTCGGGGCGGCCGTCGCGGCCGCGGCCGCGGCGACCGGCCGCACCTTCAGCCGCCGGCGTCGAGCAGCGGCGCGAGATAGCGCCCGGTGTGGCCGAGCCCGCTGCGCACCAGGTCCTCGGGCGTGCCGGCAAACATCACCCGCCCGCCGCCCTCGCCGCCTTCGGGCCCCATGTCGATCAGCCAGTCGGCGGTCTTGATGACATCCAGGTTGTGCTCGATGACGACGATGGTGTTGCCGGCGTCGCGCAGCTGGTGCAGCACCTTCAGCAGCAGGCCGATGTCGTGGAAGTGCAGCCCCGTCGTCGGCTCGTCGAGGATGTAGAGCGTGCGCCCGGTGTCGCGCTTGGAGAGCTCGAGCGCGAGCTTGACGCGCTGCGCCTCGCCGCCGGAGAGCGTGGTCGCGCTCTGCCCCAGGCGCACGTAGCCCAGGCCCACGTCGAGCAGCGTCTGCAGCTTGCGCGCGAGCGCCGGCACGGCCGAGAAGAAGGCGTGCGCGTCCTCCACCGTCAGCGCCAGCACCTGCGCGATGTTCAGGCCCTTGTAGAGGATCTCCAGCGTCTGGCGGTTGTAGCGCTGGCCGTGGCAGACGTCGCAGGGCACGTAGACGTCGGGCAGGAAGTGCATCTCGACCTTGAGCACGCCGTCGCCCTCGCAGGCCTCGCAGCGCCCGCCGCCCGCCGACGCACCGACGTTGAAGCTGAAGCGCCCGGCGCCGTAGCCGCGCTCGCGTGCCGCCGGCACCTCGGCGAAGAGCTCGCGGATCGGCGTGAACAGGCCGGTGTAGGTGGCCGGGTTGCTGCGCGGCGTGCGCCCGATCGGGCTCTGGTCGACGTTGATGACCTTGTCCAGCCGCTCCAGGCCGTCGATGCGCTCGTGCGGCGCCGGCTCGGCGTGGCTGCCGTAGAGCTTTCGGGCGACCGCAGCGTAGAGCGTGTCGTTGACGAGCGTGCTCTTGCCCGAGCCCGAGACGCCGCTGACGCAGGTGAAGAGGCCGATCGGAATCCCGACCTCGACATCCTTCAGGTTGTTGCCGCGGGCGCCGACGATGCGCAGCGCGCTCTGGTCCGGCTGCGGCGCGGGCGCGCGACGCACGGGCGGCACCGCGATGCGCAGCACATGCGCCAGGTAGCGCCCGGTGAGCGATTCGCGGCTGGCCGCGACTTCCTCCGGCGTGCCCTGCGCGATCACGCGCCCGCCGTGCACGCCGGCGCCGGGGCCCATGTCGACGACATGGTCGGCGGCGCGGATCATGTCCTCGTCGTGCTCGACCACGAGCACCGAGTTGCCGAGGTCGCGCAGACGCCGCAGCGTGCCGATGAGGCGCTCGTTGTCGCGCTGGTGCAGGCCGATGCTGGGCTCGTCGAGCACGTACATCACGCCCGAGAGGCCGGAGCCGATCTGCGAGGCCAGGCGGATGCGCTGCGCCTCGCCGCCGGAGAGGGTGTCGGCGCTGCGTTCGAGGCTCAGATACGGCAGGCCGACGTCGTTGAGGAAGCGCAGGCGCGAACGGATCTCGCGCACCACCTTGTCGGCGATCTCGGCGCGCGCGCCGACGAGCTGCAGGCCCTCGAAGTACGCCAGCGCCTCGGCCAGCGTCGCGCGCTCGACCTCGTAGATCGCCTTGCCCGGCCGCGGCCCGCCGGCTGCATCCAGCCGCACGTGGCGCGCCGCGCTCTTCAGCCGCGTGCCGTGGCAGGCCGGGCACTCGCGCGCGGCGAGGTAGCGCGAGAGCTCCTCGCGCACGGTGGGCGAGTCGGTCTCGCGCAGGCGGCGCTCGAAGTTGGGCAGGATGCCCTCGAAGGGATGCGAGCGCCGCACCGAGCGCACACGCCCGGAAGGGCCCTCGGCGCGGTAGACGAACTCGATCGCCTCCTCGCCCGAGCCGTGCAGCAGCACCTGCTGCGCCTGCGGCGGCAGCTGCTCGTAGGGCGCCTCGATGTCGAAGCCGTAGTGCTGCGCGACGCTTTGCAGCAGGCTGAAGGTGTAGGCGTTGCGCTTGTCCCAGCCCTTCACGGCGCCCGCGGCCAGGCTCAGCGACGGGAAGGCCACCACGCGCTCGGGGTCCAGGCGCGTCACCTGCCCGAGGCCGTCGCACTGCGGGCAGGCGCCCTGCGGCGAGTTGAAGGAGAAGAGCCGCGGCTCGAGTTCGGCCAGCGCGAAGCTGCACACCGGGCAGGCGAAGCGGTTGCTGAAGACCTGTTCGCGCGGCGGCTGCGCGGCCTTCGCCGGGTCGTCGGCAGCCTGCGGCATCTGCAGCGCCAGCGCGCGCCCGTCGGCCAGGCGCAGCGCCGCCTCGAAGCTCTCGGCCAGGCGCTGGCGCGCCTGCGGTCGCACGCGCAGGCGGTCGATGACGACGTCGATGTCGTGCTTCTCGGTCTTCTTCAGCGCCGGCAGCGCATCGACCTCGACCACGCGCGGCGGCTGCCCGCCGCTGCCGATGCGAAAGCGCACGTAGCCGCGCGCCTGCATGTCCTGCAGCAGCTCGACGAACTCGCCCTTGCGCTCGCGCACCACGGGGGCGGCGATCATCAGCCGCGCGTCGGCCGGCCAGGCGAGCACCGCGTCGACCATCTGCGAGACGCTTTGCGCCTGCAGCGGCAGCCCATGCTCGGGGCAGTAGGGCGTGCCGGCGCGCGCATACAGCAGGCGCAGGTAGTCGTGGATCTCGGTGATCGTGCCGACGGTGGAGCGCGGGTTGTGCGAGGCCGTCTTCTGCTCGATGCTGATCGCCGGCGACAGGCCCTCGATGACGTCGACGTCGGGCTTCTCCATCAGCTGCAGGAACTGCCGCGCGTAGGTCGAGAGGCTCTCGACGTAGCGCCGCTGCCCTTCAGCGTACAGGGTGTCGAAGGCCAGGCTCGACTTGCCCGAGCCCGACAGGCCCGTGATCACCACGAGCGCGTCCTTGGGGATGTCGAGGTCGATGTCCTTCAGGTTGTGCGTGCGCGCGCCGCGCACACGCAGCATCCGGGCATCGCCCGCGGCGGATGCCGCAGGGGCAGGGGAGCGCTTGGTCGGCATCGGGCAGTCGGAAGGCGAACCGGCCATGATAGCCAGCGCGCCTTGGCGCCCGCGTGTCGGCTGCAGGCGTGCCCTCAGGCCAGCGGCGCCAGCACGCGCAGGATCTCGGGCCCGTAGGCCTCGAGCTTCTTCGTGCCGACGCCGGCGACGGCGGCCAGGGCGTCCAGCGTGGCCGGCCGCTCGCGCGCCATCTCGGCCAGGGTGGCGTCGTGAAAGACGATGTAGGCGGGCAGGTTGTGCTCGCGCGCGATCTCGGCGCGCCAGGCCTTGAGCGCCGCGAAGCGCGCGAGGCCGGCGTCGTCCAGCGGCAGCGGCGGCGGCTTGCCGCTGCCGGCGCGCAGCGTGCCGCGCCCGGCCTTGCGCGCACGCGGCGGCAGCGCCGCCGGCACGCGCAAGTGGATGGGCACGCCGCCGCGCAGCACCTCGCGCGCGCCGGGGGCGAGCTCCAGCGTGTTGTATTCGCCCACGCTGCGCACGTGGCCGAGCGCGATCAGCTGGCGCAGCACGCCGCGCCACGCCGTCTCGGCGATGTCGGCGCCGATGCCGAAGGTCGAGAGCTGCTCGTGGCCGCGCTGCAGCACCTTGTCGGTGCGCTTGCCGCGCAGCACGTCGATCAGGTGGCCGGCGCCGAAGCCGAAGCCGCTGTGCTGCTGGAAGCGGTAGATGCAGGACAGCGCCTTGCGCGCCGCTTCGGTGGCGTCCCAGGTCGCGGGTGGGCTCAGGCAGTTGTCGCAGTTGCCGCAGTTGCCGCAACGAGCCCCCGCGCTCGCCTCGTTCGCGTCCCCCCGAGGGCGCTCTGCGTGGATCGGGGAACCCGGATCCCCGGCGGTCCCGGACTCGTCCTCGCCGAAGTACGCGAGCAGGCGCACGCGGCGGCAGTCGTGCGCTTCGGCCAGCGCGAGCAGGGCGTCGAGCTTGCCGCGCTGCAGGCGCTTGAAGTCCTCCTCGGCCTCGCTGTCGTCGATCATGCGGCGCTGGTTCACGACGTCGGCCAGGCCGTAGGCCATCCAGGCGTTGGCGGGCAAGCCGTCGCGGCCGGCGCGGCCGGTCTCCTGGTAGTAGCCCTCGATGTTCTTGGGCAGATCCAGGTGGGCGACGAAGCGCACGTCGGGCTTGTCGATGCCCATGCCGAAGGCGATCGTCGCCACCATCACCAGGCCTTCCTCACGCAGGAAGCGGTCCTGGTTGCGGCGCCTGAGGCCGGCGTCCAGGCCGGCGTGATAGGGCAGGGCGGGCAGGCCCTGCGCGACGAGCCAGGCCGCCGTCTCCTCGACCTTGCGGCGCGTCTGGCAGTAGACGATGCCGCTGTCCAGCCCATCGGGGCCCTCGTGCTCGTCGCGGATGAAGCGCAGCAGCTGCTGGCGCGCGTCGTCCTTCTCGACGATGGTGTAGCGGATGTTCGGGCGGTCGAAGCTGGCGACGAAGAGGCGCGCGTCCTGCAGCTGCAGGCGCTGGCGGATGTCGGCGCGCGTGTGCGCATCGGCCGTGGCGGTGAGCGCCAGGCGCGGCACGCCGGCGTAGCGCTCGTGCAGGACGGACAGCCCCAGGTACTCCTCGCGGAAGTCGTGACCCCACTGGCTGACGCAGTGCGCCTCGTCGATGGCGAAGAGCGAAAGCCGGCCCCGCCCGTGCAATGAATCGAGCATCGCGAGGAAGCGCGGCGTGAGGATGCGTTCCGGCGCCGCGTAGAGCAGCACCAGGCGCCCGGCGAGCAGCTCGCGCTCGACGCGGCGTGCGTCCTCGCCCTCGAGCGTGCTGTTGAGGAAGGCGGCGTGCACGCCCAGCTCCGCGAGCGCGCCGACCTGGTCGTGCATGAGCGCGATGAGCGGGCTGACGACGACGGCCACGCCCTGGCCGCGCGCGTGGCGCACGATCGCCGGCACCTGGTAGCACAGGCTCTTGCCGCCGCCGGTGGGCATCAGCACCAGCGCGTCGCCGCCGCCGCTCACGTGCTCGACGATGGCCTGCTGCTGGCCGCGGAAGTCGCCGTAGCCGAACACCGAGCGCAGCACCTGCTGCGCGGTGACGGGGGCGTCGGCAAGCGCGGCATCCATGGTCGGCGGGGATGGTAATCGACGGGGTCGCGCCGCACGGCGGCGGCGCGTGGCCGCACGCGCGCCGAGCAACTATGCGCCGAGCAGGGTTTGCCCGCTGCAGCGGGTCGATGTCGCCGATACTGGGCCATCGCGTCGCGCCCGAAGTCCTCGTTGGCGCATCGCATCGCCGCGGAGGATTCCATGAACACTGCAAGCCAAGCGATCGAAACCCTGGACGTGCGCGTGCTCGTGCCCATCGAGCGCCACAAGAAGCTGCTGAAGATGTTCCGCGACCTGCCCGTGGGCGAGAGCTTCATCTTCATCAACGACCATGACCCGATGCCGCTGTTCTACGAGTTCCGCTCGGCACACGGCGACGTCGTCGGCTGGGATTACCTGCAGCGCGGCGGCACCGACTGGCGCGTGCAGGTGACGCGGCTGGAGGCCTCCAAGGGCCGCGGCGACAGCGGCGTGGCCACGCTGATGGACTTGCGCAAGGTCGACGGCAAGGCGCGCAAGTACGTCATCTCGCACCGCTACGGCATGATGGAAGAGGGCGACACGATGGAGATCATCGCCGCCGAGGAGCCGCAGGACATCCGCGCCCTCTTCGAGCAGAGCTTCGCCGGCCAGTACGCGTGGGTGGTGAGGAAGAGCGAGCCCGGCGAGATCGTCGTGCACGTCACCAAGCAGGCGGCGCGCATGACGGCAGCCGACTCGATCCCGGTGGTCAAGGACTTCGACGTGCGCCCCTACCCGCCGGCGCAGCGCCACGACATGGTCTTCGGCGCCTTCGACGAACTGCAGCCGGGCCAGGCCTTCGTCTTCACCAACGACCACGACCCGAAGCCCCTCTATTACCAGATCGAGGCCGAGAGCAGGGAGCCCTTCACGTGGGAGTACCTCGAGTCCGGACCCGATGCGTGGATGGTGAAGGTCGCCAAGACCGGCTGAGGCCCGCAGGGGCCGGCCGCAGCCGGCGCCGGGGGCCACCATGCGGGGGCCGCCGCCCGGGCGATGGCCTGCGGTGGGCGCGTCGCTATGATGCGGCGCATCCCCTCCCCAGTGCCCCCAGGAGCGCGTCATGGCCTCGGTCAACAAAGTCATCCTCATCGGCAACCTCGGGCGCGACCCGGAGGTCCGCTACGCGCCCAGCGGCGCGGCCATCTGCAACGTCACGCTGGCCACCAGCCGGCAGTGGAAGGACAAGACCAGCGGCGAGCGCCAGGAAGAGACCGAGTGGCATCGCGTCGTCTTCTACGACCGCCTGGCCGAGATCGCCGGCGAATACCTGAAGAAGGGCCGCCCGGTCTACGTCGAAGGACGGCTGAAGACGCGCAAGTGGACCGACAAGGACGGCGTCGACAAGTACACGACCGAGATCATCGCCAGCGAAATGCAGTTGCTCGGCGGCCGCGAGAGCGCGGGCGACGACGCTGGCGGTGGCGCCGAACGCACCCCGCGCAGCGCCCCGGCCGCGCGCGCTCCTGCAGCCAGTTTAGCGCCCGGCCGACCCACACCCAAGAGCGCCACCGGCTTCGACGAGATGGACGACGACGTCCCGTTCTGAAGGCCCCGCGGGCGGCGGCCCGAGCACCCCGCTTGATACCCTGACAGGTATCTGCTACGATACCCACATGGGTATCAAGACACGCGCTTCCGTCACGGTCACGGCACTGACCGCCCTGGCTGCCCTGCTGGCCGCTGCCGCACAGCCGGTGCTTGCCGCCGAGGTGGCCCTGGTACAGCCCGGCGCCGCCCAGGGCGGCAGCAGCCTGTCGATCGAGGGGCAGATCGAGCCGCTGCGCCAGGCCACGGTGGCGGCCCAGATCGGCGGCAACGTGCTGGCGCTGCTGGTGAAGGCCGGCGACAGCGTCAAGGCCGGGCAGGCGATCGCGCGCATCGACGAGCGCGATGCAGCGGCCGGCGTGCTGCGCAGCGACGCCGCCCTGGCCCAGGCCGAGGCGGAGGCGCAGAACGCGCGCACGGCGCTCGAGCGCACGCGCGAGCTGCGCGCGCAGGGCTTCGTCAGCCAGGCGGCGCTGGATACCGTGCAGACGCAGGCCAAGGCAGCCCAGGCCGGCGTGCAGCAGGCGCAGGCGGCGCGCGCACAGGCCACCCTCGCGCGCAGCTTCGCGCTCGTCAGCGCACCCTTTGCCGGCGTCGTGCTCGCCACCCACCTGGAGGCCGGCGACCTCGCCAGCCCCGGGCGCCCCATCGTGACGCTGTATTCGCCCGGCGCGATGCGCGCCACGGCGCAGATACCGCTGTCGCAGGCCCCCGCGGCCCGACGCGCCAGCCGCATCGAGATCGAGCTTGCCAACGGCCAGCGCGTCGCGCCGGCCGCCCACACCGAGCTCGCCGGCGCCGATCCCGTGTCGCAAACCCTCGAGTGGCGGCTGGACCTGCCGGCGGCGGCCCTCCCCGGCCTGTTGCCCGGGCAGGTGGCGCGCGTGCACTTCCTCGGCGCCGCCGCCGGGCCCGGGACCGCGAACACGCTGCGCCTGCCGGCCCAGGCGGTGCTGCGCCGCGGCGAGCTCGCCGCCGTCTACGTGGCCCAGGGCGAGGGTTTCGCCCTGCGCGCGGTGCGCCTGGGCGCCGACCGCGGCGCCCAGGGCGTCGAGATCCTGGCCGGCCTGAAGCCCGGCGAGAAGGTCGCCGCCCATGCCGTCCAGGCGGGCCTGGTCGGCGCGCGCCCGGCGCAGTGAGTGGCTGTCGGCAAACGCAGAGAACACCGCGATGAGCACTGAAGCGAGCACCGACCAGGCGCGCGGCGCATCGAACGACGGCGCACGGCTCGGGGTCTCCGGCCGGCTGGCCGCGGCCTTCCAGGCGAACGCGCTGACGCCCTTGCTGGCGATCGTCGCGCTGCTGCTGGGCCTCTTCGCCGTGCTCGTGACGCCGCGCGAGGAGGAGCCGCAGATCAACGTCACCATGGCCAGCGTCCTCATCCCCTTCCCGGGGGCCGCCAGCGCCGACGTGCAGAACCTCGTGGCACGGCCGGCCGAGCAGGTGCTCGGCCAGATCGCGGGCATCGAGCACACCTATTCCGTCTCGCGCCCGGGCCTGGCGCTGGTGACGGTGCAGTTCAAGGTCGGCGTGCCGCGCACCGAGGCGCTGGTGCGCCTGTACGACGTGCTCAATGCCAACCAGGACTGGCTGCCGCAGGGCCTGGGCGCGCTGCCGCCGATCGTGCGGCCGATGGGTATCGACGACGTGCCGGTGGTGGCGCTGACCCTCTGGAGCGACGACGCCGCCAGCGCCGTCGAACTCGAGCGCGTCGCGCACACGATGGAGTCCGAGCTCAAGCGCGTTCCCGGCGCGCGCGAGGTGCGCACCGTCGGCGGCCCCGGCCGCGCGGTGCACGTGGACGTCGACCCGAGCCGGCTGCGCGAGCGCGGCGTCGACCTGCTGCGCCTGCAGCAGACGCTGGCCGCGGCGAACCTCGGCATGCCCTCGGGCAGCGTCGTCGACACGCAGGCACCGGGGCGCATGCTCTCGGTCGAGACCGGCGAGTTCCTGCGCGACGCCGCCGACGTCGGCCAGATCGTCGTCGGCGTGCACCAGGGCCGTCCGGTCTACCTGCACGAGGTGGCGCGCGTCGAGGCCGCCGCCGCACAGCCGCAGCGCTACGTCTGGTACACGCCGGGTGCGGCGATGGCGGCAACGGCCGAGGCGGCGGCCGGCACCGCCGCGCCCACGCCGGGCTCGGTCTACCCCGCGGTGACGATCTCGGTGACGAAGAAGCCCGGCGAGAACGCCGTCGACGTGGCGCTGGCCGTGCGCGCGCGCGTGCAGGCGCTGCAGAACACCGTCATTCCCGAGGGCGTGCACGCCACGGTGACGCGCGACTACGGCGCCACCGCCGCCGAGAAGGCCAACAAGCTGATCCAGAAGCTGGCCTTCGCCACGGCTTCGGTGATCCTGCTCGTGGGCCTGGCGCTGGGCCGGCGCGAGGCGGTGATCGTCGGTGCGGCCGTCATCCTCACGCTCACCGCCACGCTCTTCGCCAGCTGGGCCTGGGGCTTCACCCTCAACCGCGTGAGCCTGTTCGCGCTCATCTTCTCCATCGGCATCCTGGTCGACGACGCCATCGTCGTGGTCGAGAACATCCACCGCCACCAGCAGCTCGAGCCGGGTCGGCCGCTGCGCCAGATCATCCCGGCCGCGGTCGACGAGGTCGGCGGGCCGACCATCCTCGCCACGCTGACGGTGATCGCCGCGCTGCTGCCGATGGCCTTCGTCACCGGGCTGATGGGGCCGTACATGGGCCCGATCCCGATCAACAGCAGCCTGGGCATGGCGCTGTCGCTGGCCATCGCCTTCACCGTCACGCCCTGGCTGGCGCTGAAGCTGATGAAGGGCCATGGCCATGCGGTGACCGGCGCCGACGGCCAAGCGCAGGCCACGGGCCTTGCGGCCAGGCTGCCGCGGCTCTTCGAGGTGCTGCTGCGCCCGCTGCTGGACAGCGCCGCCCGGCGCTGGGTGCTGCTGGCCGCGGTGCTGGGTGCCGTGCTGGTGTCGGTGTCGCTGGCGCTGATCCCGAACTCGCGCCTGGGGGTGGTGCTGAAGATGCTGCCCTTCGACAACAAGAGCGAGTTCCAGCTCGTGCTCGACATGCCCGCGGGCACGCCGCTGGAGGACACCGCCGCCGCGCTGCACGAACTCGGCGCCTTCCTCGCCCGGCAGCCCGAGGTGCTGGACCTGCAGGGCTACGCCGGCACCGCCAGCCCGATCACCTTCAACGGCCTCGTGCGCCAGTACAACCTGCGCGCCGACGCCGAACAGGGCGACCTGCAGGTCAACCTCGTCGACAAGGCGCATCGCCACGAGCAGAGCCACGCCATCGCGCAGCGGCTGCGCCCGGCGCTGGACGAGATCGCCACGCGCCACGGCGGCAAGCTCAAGGTCGTCGAGGTGCCGCCCGGCCCGCCGGTGCAGAGCCCGCTCGTGGCCGAGGTCTACGGCCCCGACGAGGCCGGCCGCCAGCAGCTCGCCGCGCGGCTGGAGGCGGCCTTCCACGCCACGCCCGACATCGCCGCCATCGACTCCAGCCTGCGCGCCGACGCGCCGCGCGCCTTCCTGCGCGTGCAGCGCCAGCGCGCCGAGTCGCTCGGCATTCCGGTGGCGCAGGTGGCGCAGACGGTGCACACCGCGCTCTCCGGGGCGGACGCCGCCTGGCTGCACGACGGCCACAGCAAGTACGCGGTGCCGGTGCGCATCCAGCTGCCGCGCGAATCCCAGGTCGGGCTCGACGCGCTGCTGGCGCTGCCGCTGCGCGCCGCCGACGGGCGCCTGGTGCCGCTGTCGGAGCTCGTGCGCGTCGAGCGCGGGTCGATCGACAAACCGCTCTTCACCAAGAACCTGCTGGGCGTGAGCTACGTCTTCGGCGACGTCGGCCGCCGCGCGCAGGACGCCGAGATCCCGGACTCCCCGCTCTACGGCCTGTTCGCGATCCGCGGCAAGCTCGCCGATGTCGCCCTGCCCGGCTCCGGCGCGGTCGGCGAGTACTGGATTCGCCAGCCCGCGGACCCCTTGCGCCAGTACGCGGTGAAGTGGGACGGCGAGTCGCAGATCACCTACGAGACCTTCCGCGACATGGGCGCGGCCTACGCCGTCGGCCTGATCCTGATCTACCTGCTCGTGGTGGCGCAGTTCAAGAGCTACCTGACGCCGGTGGTCATCATGGCGCCGATCCCGCTGACCATCATCGGCGTCATGCCCGGTCACGCGCTGCTGGGCGCGCCGTTCACCGCCACCAGCATGATCGGCATGATCGCGCTGGCCGGCATCATCGTGCGCAACTCGATCCTGCTCGTGGACTTCATCGAGCTGCAGCTGGCGCGCGGCATGGCCTTCAAGGACGCCGTCGTGCAGAGCGCCGCGGTGCGCGCGCAGCCGATCGCGCTCACGGGCCTGGCCGCGATGATCGGCGCGGTCTTCATCCTCGACGACCCCATCTTCAACGGCCTGGCGATCTCGCTGCTGTTCGGCATCGCCGTGTCCACGCTGCTCACGCTCGTCGTGATTCCGGTCCTGTACTACGCGCTGTACCGGCGGCGCATCGAAACGTCTCCCACCCCCACCACCCCCACCTCAACCGAAGGAGTTCCGTCATGACCATCGATCGCTACATCCGTGTGATGGCCGGGTTTTTCGTCATGCTGTCGCTGGCGCTCGGCGTCGAAGGCAGCCCCATCTTCGTCAGCTCGTGGTTCCTCGCCTTCACCGCCTTCGTCGGGCTGAACCTGTTCCAGTCGGGCTTCACCAACTTCTGCGTCCCCAGCATGCTGCTGAGGAAGCTGGGCGTGCCCGAAGGCGGCGCCAGCTGCGGCATGCGCTGAGCAGGGTCGAGACGCAGTGACCACAATGAGCGGGCCTGTTTCCCGTCCCCACGAGACCTGCACCATGCCCTCCACGATGCTCATGGACGCCGCCAAGCGCACCGAACTGCTGAACCGGCTCAAGCGTGCCGAGGGCCAGCTGCGCGGCATCCAGCGCATGATCGAGGAGGACCAGTCCTGCATGGACATCGCCGCCCAGATGGCCGCCGTGCGCAAGGCGCTGGACGGCGCCTACGTGCGCATGACGGTGTGCTACATGCAGCAGGAACTGCAACAGCGGCTGCAACTGGACGAAGCGGCCGAGGGCGAGCTCGACACCCTGCTCGACGACGTGCAGGCCCTGCTCGGCAAGGTCCGCTGACCGACCCCACAACCCCCGACGCGAGGAGCCCGCGATGAGCCAAGGCAAGGAAACCATGCGCCTGACCCAGGTGCAGGACTACCGCTTCCACGCGCAGTTCGGCGAGGGCATCGCCGTGCTGCAGACCGACGAGCCGCCGCCGCTCGGCCAGGGCCAGGGGCCCTCGCCGGTGCAGCTGCTGGCGGCGGCGGTCGGCAACTGCCTCAGCGCATCGCTGCTCTTCGCGCTGCGCAAGTACAAGCAGGACCCGGGCACGATCACCTGCGACGTCAGCGCCGAGGTCGGCCGCAACGCCGAGAACCGGCTGCGCGTGCTGCAGATGCAGGCCGCGCTCACCATCTCGGTGCCCGGCGACACACTGCAGCATCTGGAACGCGTGCTCGGCAGCTTCGAGGCCTTCTGCACCGTGACGCAGAGCGTGCGCGAGGGCATCCCGGTCGCGGTGAGCGTGTTCGACTCGCGCGGCGCGCAGCTCAAGTGAACCGGGGCCGGGGGCGCAGGCCGTAGCATCGGGGTCTGCACTCCAGGAGGCCCCTCGATGATCCGACGCCGCACCACCCTGTTCACCGCCACCGCGCTCGCCACCGCCGCGCTGCTGCTGCAGGCGCCCGCGCACGCGCAGTCCAAGAAGGACACGCTGGTGCTGGCGATGCAGCTCGAACCCACGCCGGGGCTGGACCCGACCGCCGGCGCGGCCTCGGCGATCGCCGAGGTCTCGCTCTACAACCTCTTCGAGACGCTGACCAAGATCCACAGCGACAGCCGCATCACCGGCCTGCTGGCCGAGAGCTGGACGGTCAGCCCCGACCTCAAGACCTATACCTTCAAGCTGCGCCGCGGCGTGAAGTTCCAGAACGGCGAGCCCTTCGACAGCGCCGCGGTGAAGTTCAGCTTCGAGCGCGCCGTCGGCAAGGACAGCGTCAACAAGGACAAGGCCGTCTTCGCCAACATCGAGCGCATCGACACCCCCGACGCGCACACCGTGGTGCTGAACCTGAAGAACGGCAACGTCGACCTGCCGTTCCAGCTCGGCCAGGGCACGGCGATCATCGTCGAACCCAAGAGTGCGCCGACCAACGGCACCAGGCCGGTGGGCACCGGGCCCTACAAGCTCGACGCCTGGAACAAGGGCTCGAGCGTCGTGCTCTCGCGCTGGGACGGCTACCGCAACGCCAAGGACGTGAAGCTGCGTCGCGTGACGATCCGCTTCATCAGCGACGTCGCGGCGCAGGCTGCGGCGCTGCTTTCCGGCGACGTCGACGTGTTCCCGCGCGTGGCCGTGCAGCGCAGCATCAAGCAGTTCGAGGGCAACAAGAAGTTCCAGGTCATCGTCGGCGGCTCGCGCGCGAAGACCATCATGGCGATCAACAACAAGCGCAAGCCGCTGGACGATGTGCGCGTGCGCCGCGCGATCCTTGCCGCGATCGACCGCAAGGCGGTGATCGAGGGCGCCGTCGACGGCTTCGGCGTGCCCATCGGCAGCTTCTACGTGCCCGGCGCGCCGGGCTACGTCGACACCACGGCGATCAACCCCTTCGACCAGGCCAAGGCGCGCGCGCTGCTGCATCAGGCCGGCGTCACGCCGCCGCTGGAGCTGACGATGAAGCTGCCGCCGGTGAGCTACGCGCGCCAGGGCGGCGAGGTCATCGCCGCGCAGCTGGCCAAGGTCGGCATCCACGCGAAGATCGAGAACGTCGAGTGGGCGCAGTGGATGTCCGGCGTCTATGGCCAGAAGGCCTACGACCTGACGATCGTCAGCCACGTCGAGCCGCTGGACTTCGGCAACTTCGCGCGCCCCGGCTACTACTGGGGCTACGAGTCGCAGGCCTTCAACGAGCTTTGGACGAAGATCAACGCCACCGTCGACGCCGGGCAGCGCAACAGGCTGATGGCCGACGCGCAGAAGATGGTGGCCGAGGAGGCCGTTGCCGCCTACCTCTTCCAGCCGACCTTCATCACCGTGGCCAACGCCCGCGTGAAGGGTCTGTGGAAGGACGTGCCGCTGTCGGTCAACGACCTCGCGGCGATGAGCTGGCAGTAGACGCCGCGGCGGGTGGACCGCGCATCGCGGCCGCCGCCGCTCCTGCGGTGCAGAGGCGATGCAGGCGCGGGGGTCAGGCCGGCGCCGGCTGCGCGATCCACTGCCGCAACTCGATCGCGTTGCCGTCGGGATCGCGGATCTCGGCGCGCGCGTAGGCCGCCCGGGTGAGCGGGCCCCAGGTGCACGCCACGCCCATTTCGGCCAGCGCCGCCAGCGCCGCTTCGAGGTCGTCGACCTCGAGCGCCATCAGCCGCCAGCCCAGGTGCTCGCCGGGCGGTCGCGGCGCGGGCGTCATCTCGGTGTAGGTCATCAGCTCCACCGTCGTGCCGCCCAGGTCCAGGTAGACCAGCTTCAGCCCGGGCACCGCCATGCGCATGCGCTCGCGAAACCCGAGCACCCCGGTGTAGAAGCGCACCGTGCGCTCCTCGTCCTGGGTGACGAGTTCGATGTGGTCGATGCGCTTGAACATGTCGGTCCTCCAGTGCTCGCGCCTCAGGCGCGCGCAGCCTGCGCCAGCGGCTGCGGTGGCAGGCCGGCGAGGTGTGCATCGTCCGCCCAGCGCTCGATGATGAGGGCGCCGGCGTGCCAGCGCAGCCGGTTCAGCCCGGCGTTGGGGATGTCGCAGCGGCGCGGCCCGTCCAGCGGCTGCTGGTGCGCGCGGCGCCAGAGCATGTCGAGCACGCCGCCGTGCGTCACCACCACCACGCGGCGCCCGGCATGGCGCGTCGCCAGCGTCTGCACGGCCGCGCTCACGCGCTGGTAGAAGACGCGCTGGCTTTCGCCGCCGCCGGGCGGCGCGAAGTCGGCGCGGTGCTGGATCCACTGGGCCAGCAGCTGCGGGTGCTCGCGCTGGATGGTCGGGAAGTCCAGGCCTTCGAGCACGCCGAAGGCCTGCTCGCGCACCCCCGCCTCGGCCAGCACCGGCAGCCCCCAGGCACGGGCCAGTGGCTCGGCCGTCTGGCGCGCGCGCTCGAGGTCGCTGGCCAGCAGCACGTCCGCCGCTTCATCGGCCAGGCACTCGCCCAGGCGCGCCGCCTGCTCGTGGCCGGTGGCGTTGAGGGGGACGTCGATCTGCCCCTGGAAGCGATGCTGGCGGTTCCAATCGGTCTCGCCGTGGCGGATGAAGATGAACTGGGTGCTCGGGCTCGTCATGTCGACTCGTGGGGGCCGTGCGGCCGAAGCGGTGAAGCATACGGCGCAATGCCCGCGCGCGCGCAGACGCCGCCGCCGGCGCCATCCGCGGTGCGATAATCTCGCGGTTTTCACCTCGGAGATCGGCTCCTTGGACGCCCCCCGACCCCGGTGACCGTCCACCCCGGCCACGGCGCTGGCGGGTGGCGGTTGCGCATTCGAACCACCCCAGCCGCGTGAGCAGACGCAGCCCGTGAGCCCGGGCCGCGCCGTCATTGCCGGAGCCCGCATGCTCAACGTCTTTTCGCTGGTCAACGGCCGGCTGTTCCAGGAGGAGATCGGCGACCCCGAGGCGCTGGCCCGCGTGCAGCCGATCTGGGTCGACCTCGAGGAGCCCAGCGTCGAGGAGAAGGGCTGGATCGCCGCACGCTTTGGCCTCACCATCCCGCAGGACGCGGTCGACGAGGACATCGAGGAGTCGGCGCGCTTCTACGAGGAGGACAACGGCGAGCTGCACATCCGCTCGGACTTCCTCATCGAAGGCGACGACCGCACGCCCAGCCGCAACGTGCGCGTGGCCTTCATCCTGCTGGACAACGTGCTGTTCTCGATCCACGACGAGGACCTGCCGGTGTTCCGCCTGCTGCGCCTGCGCGCGCGGCGCATCCCGGCGCTGATCGAGGACGCCAAGGACGTGCTGCTGAGCCTCTTCGACGCCGACGCCGAATACTCGGCCGATGCGCTGGAGGGCATCTACGACAGCCTCGAGCAGGTGAGCGCCCGCGTGCTGCGCCAGAGCGTGGACGACGCCACCGCCGGCGAGGCGCTGGCGGCGATCGCGCGCGAGGAGGACTTGAACGGCCGCATCCGCCGCAACATGATGGACACGCGACGGGCGCTGAGCTTCATGATGCGCAGCCGGATGCTCGACGCCGAGCAGTTCGAGCAGGCGCGGCAGATCATGCGCGACATCGACTCGCTCGATTCGCACACCGCCTTCCTGTTCGACAAGATGAACTTCCTGCTCGACGCGACGGTCGGCTTCGTCAACATCAACCAGAACAAGATCATCAAGATCTTTTCCGTGGCCAGCGTCGCGCTGCTGCCGCCGACGCTGATCGCCAGCATCTACGGCATGAACTTCCGCTTCATGCCCGAGCTCGACAAGCCCTGGGGCTATCCGATGGCGCTGGCGCTGATGCTCTCCTCGGTGATCGCGCCCTTTGTCTACTTCCGCCGCAAGGGCTGGCTCAAGAAGTAGACGCAGCAGACGCAGCGGGCGGCGCAGGGCCGGCCCGGGCAGAAAGGACTGCCGTGCGGCGCCTCCGGGCGAACGAGGGAGGGAGGAGGAGGAGGAGAACCACCCGGAGATTCCGGCGACCGTGGCCGCCGGACCGCACAGCAGCGAAAACCTGACAGTGGATGCTCTGATCGGCCGCGCGGGCGAAAAGTTCCGCGCGCCGATCAGGCCGCGCGCCGGCCGACGCGATTGACGAGCGCGATGCCGCAGGACACCGCCGCCAGCGCCACCACCAGGCGCGAGGTCACGGGTTCGCCGAGCAGGCCGACGCCGGCCAGCAGGCCGAAGACCGGCGTCAGCAGCGTGAAGGCGGAGATGCGCGTCGCCGGGTAGTGGCGGATGAGCCAGAACCACACCAGGTAGCTGGCAAAGGTCACCACCAGCGTCTGGAAGCCCAGCGCCGCCCAGGCGAGCGCGCCCACGCGTGCCGGCCAGGTCTCGCCGGCCAGCAGCGCGGCAGCACCCAGTGCCGGGCCCGAGACGGCGAGCTGGTAGAGCAGCGTCTTCTCCGGCGCCGCGGCGGCGAGCCGGCTGCCGCGCAGCACCAGCGTGGTCGCGCCCCAGAGCACCGCAGCCGCGATGCCCAGCAGGTCGCCTCGCCACTGCGTCGAGCCCCGGCTGGCGCCCAGCCCCTCCGCGAAGGCCCAGACCACGCCGGCAAAGGCCACCGTCAGGCCCAGACCCTGCATCGCGTCCAGGCGCTCGCTGCGGCTGATGAGCGGCATGCCCGCGGCGACGACGAACGGCGCGAGGTAGATGAAGACGATCATGCGCGAGGCGGTCGTGACCTGCAGACCGACGAACATGCAGCCGAATTCCAAGGCGAACAGCAGTCCGGCGAGCACGCCGGCACGCAGCGTGCCGTCACGCTGCACGAGCGCAATGCCGCGCGCGAGGGACCAGCCCCACAGCAGCAGCCCCGCGACGGCCGAGCGCAGCGCCGATTGCGTCAGCGGCGGGATCTCGGCCAGCGCCACCTTCATCGCCACCTGATTGATGCCCCAGAGGGCGCAGCAGGTCAGCAGCAGCGCGACGGCCAGGCCATCGAGCCGGTCCTTGCGGTCATCGCTCATCGTCGGAGCCCCGCAACGGCACGGCGGCGGGGCACTTGCGCATCAGGCGCCGAACACCGCGGTCCACAGCGCGAGCACCGCGTCACGCTCGCGCGCCAGACGCTCGGGCTCGAACTGCGTCGGCTGCTCGTCCAGCCGCGCCTGGTGCTGCGCGCGGCGCAGCTCGCGGTAGGCGTCGGCGGCAGCGCCACCCATGCCCGCGGGCAGCAGGCCGGCGGCCTCGGCACGCTGCAGCAGCGCGATGTTGCCGGCGTTGTCCAGCAACTGCGGGTGCCTGGCCGCATGTGCCAGCACCAGGAACTGCACCGCGAACTCGACGTCGAGCATGCCGCCGGCGCTGTGCTTGGCGTCGAAGCGCCCGGCCGGCACCGCACGCGCCGCGCGCAGCTTGTCGCGCATTGCGCGCACCTGCTCGCGCAGCGCAGCGGCGTCGCGCGCGGCGGTCAGCACGGCGCGCCGCGCAGCCTCGAAGCGCGGCGCCACGCGCGTGCAGCCGGCGGCGAAGCGCGCCCGCGTGATCGCCTGGTGCTCCCAGGTCCAGGCGGTGTTGCTGCCGCGCCCGGCCTGGTAGGCCTCGAAGGCCGAGATCGAGGTCACCAGCAGGCCCGAGTTGCCGTTCGGTCGCAGCGCGGTGTCGATGTCGAACAGCTCGCCGGCACCGGTGCGCACCGTGAGCCAGGTGATGATCTTGCGCACGAAGCCGCCGTAGACCTCCTGCGCGCGATCGAGGTCGGGTTCGTCGGCATCGTCGTAGAGGAAGACGACGTCGAGGTCGCTGCCGTAGCCGAGCTCCTTGCCGCCCAGCTTGCCGTAGGCGACGATGGCCAGGCCGCAGTCCTCGCGGTGGCGCTTGCCGTGCAGGCTCCAGGCCCAGCGCAGCGCGGTGTCGAGCACCGCGTCGGCCAGCGCCGAGAGCTCGTCGGCGACCTGCTCCACCGTCAGCTTGCCCTCGACATCGCGCACCAGCGTGCGGAAGACTTCGGCGTGGTGCGCGTGGCGCAGCGCGTCGAGCAGCCGCTCCTCGTCGGCCTCGCCGGCGCGCGCCCAGGCCGCGCGCCGCTCGTCGAGCTCGAGCACGAAGGCTTCGCGGTCCAGGCGCTGGCCCAGCAGCGGCGTGTCGGCGAGCTCGTCGATCACCGCGGGATGGCGCATCAGGTACTGCATCGGCCAGCGCGCCAGCCCCAGCAGCCGCAGCAGGCGCAGCAGCACGCCGGGCTGCTCCAGCAGCAGCGCCAGATAGCTCTCGCGCCGCAGCAGCCGCTCCATCCAGTCGACGAAGCGCAACGCCCCCTGCAGGCTGCAGTCGCCGCGCTGCAGCACCTGCGCCGCGCGCGCCACCAGCCGCCCCATGCGCAGCCGCGTCTCCTCGCGCAGCGCCTGCACGCGCGGCTGCGCGGCGAAGGCGCGCACGCGCTCGGCCAGCTCGGCGGGCAGGCCCTCGTGCAGCGCCGCGCTGTCGATGGCCTGCGGACCGCTGCCGCAGCTGCGGCAGCCTGCATCGCGCGCGGGCGCGCTGCGCCCTTCGCCGAGCAGGGCGTCGAACTCCTCGGCGACGAGCTCGCGCACTTCGCCCAGGCGCTGCAGCAGCAGGCAGGCATCGTCGCGGCAGGCCAGCCCCAGGCTGGCGCCGATCCACGCCAGGTCGGCGTCGGCGGCCGGCAGCAGGTGCGTCTGCTGGTCGTCGAGGTACTGGATGCGATGCTCGACGCGGCGCAGGAAGTCGTAGGCCCCGGCCAGCGCCTGGCCGGTCTCGGGCTTGATCAGCGCGCCTTCGACCAGGCGTTGCAGGGCGCGCTGCGTGGAGCGCGTGCGCAGCTCCGGAAACTGGCCGCCGCGCACGACCTGCATCAATTGCACGATGAACTCGATCTCGCGGATGCCCCCGCGCGAGAGCTTGACGTCGTTGGCGCGCTCCGGCCGGCCGGCGGCGCGGCGCTGCGCCTCGTCGCGGATCTTGCGGTGCAACTGGCGCAGGCCCTCGAAGACGCCGTAGTCCAGATAGCGCCGGTAGACGAAGGGCGTGACGAGCTGACGCAGCGCGCGCGCGCGTGCGCCCTGCACGGCCGCGCGCGGCGCGACGACGCGGCTCTTCAGCCAGGCGAAGCGCTCCCACTCGCGCCCCTGCGCCTGGAAGTACGCCTCCAACATCTGCAGGCTGCACACCGTCGGCCCGGAGTTGCCGTGCGGACGCAGCGCGAGGTCGACGCGAAAGACGAAGCCGTCCTCGACGGTCTCGCCGACGAGCGCGTAGAGGCGCCGCGCCACGCCCGCGAAGTACTCGTGTGCCGACACCGGCCGCGGGCCGTCGGTGTGGCCCTCGTCCTCGTAGACGTAGACCAGGTCGATGTCGGAGGAGACGTTGAGCTCGCGCCCGCCGAGCTTGCCCATGCCGACGATCCAGAAGTCGATGCGCTGCCCCGCCGCATCGCGCGGCACGCCGTGGCGGGCGTCGGCCTCGGCCAGCGCCTGCGTCAGCGCGCGATCGAGCACGAACTCGGCGAGGTCGGTCATCGCGCCGGTGATCGCCGTCAGCGCCGCGCCCTGCTCGACGTCCACCTCCACCAGGCGCTCGAGCACGAGCTGGCGCGCCACGCGCAGCGCCGCGGGCAGCGCTCGCCCGCCCTGCTGCAGCGCGTCGACCAGCGTCGCGATGCCGGCCGCGTCGGGAACTCCCGCGGCCAGCCAGGCGCGCTCGGCGGCGTAGCGGCGCCGCACGCGCTGCACGAAGCGGCTGTGCCCGGCGCGCGCCGCAGGCTGCGGGTCCATCGTTCGAAAGCCCTCCATCGCCACCGCCGACACGAGGGCGGTGCGACTGGCGATTCTGCCCAAGCGCCCGCTGCGCGCGCGGCTGCACGAGAATGCCCGCATGAAGATCGCCGCCTTGCAGATGGTCTCGGGCACCGAACGCGAGGGCAACCTCGACGCCGCACGCGCGCTCATCGCGCAGGCTGCGGCCGCCGGCGCCCGGCTCGTGGCGCTGCCCGAGTACTTCTGCCTCATGGGCCGGCGCGACGACGACAAGCTGGCGATCGCCGAGCAGCCCGGCGCGGGACCGATCCAGGCGATGCTGGCGCAGGCCGCGCGCGAGCATGGGCTGTGGCTCGTCGGCGGCACGCTGCCGCTGGCCGGTGGCGACGCCGCGCACGTGCGCAACGCCTGCCTCGTCTTCGACCCCGAGGGCCGGCAGGCGGCGCGCTACGACAAGATGCACCTCTTCGCCTTCGCGCAGGGAAGCGAGCGCTACGACGAGGGTCGCACGCTCGAGGCCGGCAGCGTGCCGGTGGCGCTGCAGGCCGGCGCGCTGCGCGTGGGCCTGTCGATCTGCTACGACCTGCGCTTCCCCGAGCTCTACCGCGCGCTGATGCAGCCGCCCTGCGACCTGCTCGTCGTGCCCGCGGCCTTCACCCACACCACGGGCGAGAAGCACTGGGAGCTGCTGCTGCGCGCGCGCGCGGTCGAGAACCAGTGCTACGTGCTCGCCGCCGCGCAGGGCGGCCGCCACGAGAACGGCCGCCGCACCTGGGGCCACAGCATGATCGTCGACCCCTGGGGCGAGGTGCTGGCGTGCCGCGAGGAAGGGCCGGGCCCGGCGCTGGCCGAGCTGGACCTCGCGCGCATCGCCCAGGTGCGCGCGCAGCTGCCGGCGCTGGCGCACCGGCGGATCTTCGCCGCCGGCTGAGCGGCAGCGGCGCGAGGTCGCCTACTTCCGGAACTTGCCCACCAGGTCTTCGACGCGCGGTCCGCCGGCCTGCGCCGCGCCGGAGACCTTGATCAGGCTCAGCGTGCGTTCGGCGCCGGCGTCCAGGGTCGCCTGGTGGACAGCCTGCAGCAGCGGCCAGATCTTCTCCGGTGACCCTTCGACGATGGTGCCCAGGCCGTGCACTTCGTAACGCAGGCCCGAGGCCTGGATGACGGCGATGGCGGCGTCGACATGCTTGTAGCGGTCCTCGGCGGTGCCCGCCGGACGCGGGATGACCTGGATCTCCGCGATCATGTGCCGGCCCGGAGCCGGCGCGGCGGCCGCGGGCTTTTGCGGCAAGGCCTGGGGCGACGCCTGCTGCGCCCAGCCGGCGCCACCGGCCAGGAGCGGCAGCCACAGGAGCGAAAGGCGAAGGCGGCGCGCACGCCGCAGCGATGAATGTGCCATGTGCAACTCTTGCAGATGGCAGGTCGGCGAGCGTCAGGGGCTGCTTTGCCGGCACGAGAAAGAGAATGCCGTCGAGCCACCGAACGTGCTTCCCTGCGCGAGGATTACCTCAATCAGGTTCGAAGGGACTCTCTCAGTCGGCACCGGCCCTGCGGCCGCGCCAACACCCCCAGCGGATGACCGCGTCGGCAGCCCTGGAGAGCGGTCGGCGCGGCGGCGGCCATTGTAGGTTGGGGCGCGCAGCGGGCCTCGCAGCACCGCAGCCGGCCCCAAGCGGCGCGTATTATTCGGCGCGCCCGAAGCCCGGGCGCAGTCGAGCGGGAGAACGCGATGGCGCTGATGGATTTCATCAAGAAGCAGTTCATCGACATCCTCGAGTGGACCGAGAGCGGCGACGGCATGCTCGGCTGGCGCTACCCGATGGCGGGCAATGAGATCCAGTACGGCGCCTCGCTCACCGTGCGCGAGAGCCAGGTGGCCGTCTTCGTCAACGAGGGCCAGGTGGCCGACGTCTTCGGCCCGGGCATGTACAAGCTGACGACGCAGACGCTGCCCGTCCTCACCTACCTGAAGAACTGGGACAAGCTGTTCCAGAGCCCGTTCAAGAGCGACGTCTACTTCTTCAGCACGCGCCAGCAGCTCGACCGCAAGTGGGGCACGAGCCAGCCGGTGACGATCCGCGACAAGGACTTCGGCGCCGTGCGCCTGCGCGCCTTCGGCAACTACGCCTGGCGCATCGGCGAGCCCAAGCTCTTTCACACCAGCGTCTCGGGCACGCGCGAGCGCTACACGGTCGACGACATCGACGGCCAGTTGCGCGCGCTCATGCTGCAGCACATCAGCGACGCGGTGGCCGCCAGCGGCGTGCCCTTCCTCGACCTCGCGGCCAACCAGGTCGAGTTCGCGACGCAGTTGAAGGAGGTCACCGCGCCCGAGTTCGCCAAGCTCGGCCTCGTACTCGAATCGGTGACGGTGCAGAACCTGAGCCTGCCCGAGGAACTGCAGAAGGTGCTCGACCAGAAGATCGGCATGGGCATGGTCGGCGGCGACATGGGCAAGTTCATGCAGTACCAGACGGCGCAGGCGATCCCGAAATTTGCCGAAGCCGCGGCCGGTGGCGGCGGCGGTGTGGTCGGTGATGCGATGGGCCTGGGCGCGGGCGTCGCCCTGGGCCAGGTGATGGCGCAGCAGCTGCAGGGCGGGCTGGCCGCGGCCAACCCTGCCGCGGCCCCGGGCGCGGCGGCGGCGGCGGGCATCCAGCCCGACGAGATCATGGCCACGCTCGAGAAGCTCGGTGAACTCAAGGCCAAGGGCATCCTGACCGAGGACGAGTTCGCGGCCAAGAAGGCCGAACTGCTGAAGAAGCTCGTCTAGCCGCCCCCGGCCCGAGGTGAGCTCGCCCCCGAGCGCCCATCGCGCCTACCGCGCCGCGTGCCCCAACTGCGGCGCGCCGGTCGAGTTCGCTTCCGCCGCCTCGGCCAGTGCCGTCTGTGGCTACTGCCGCAGCACCCTGGTGCGCGAGGGCGAGGCGCTGCGGCGCATCGGCGTCAGCGCCGAGCTCTTCGACGACCACAGCCCGCTGCAGCTGGGCGCCTCGGGGACTTACCAGGGCGTGGCGTTCACGCTCGTCGGCAGGCTCCAGTACAGCTATGCCGCAGGCACGTGGAACGAATGGCACGCGCTCTTCGATGGCGCTCCTGGCGGGCAGCGCTCGGGCTGGCTGAGCGAGGACAACGGCGCCTACGTCCTCGCCTTCGAGGCCGCCTCGCCCGGCGATGCCCCGGCCGATGCCGCGGCGGCGCTGCGCCTGCCCGTGGGCCAGCCGCTCGTCGTCGACGGCCGCGCGTGGACGCTTGCCTCGGTCGTGCGCGCCCATCTGATCGCCGCCCAGGGCGAGCTGCCCGCGGCGCCGCGGCTGCAGGGCGAGTTCGTCGTCGCCGAGTTGCGCAACGTGCAGGACGAGGTCGGCTCGCTGGATTACAGCGACGCCGCGCATCCGGCCTGGTCGATCGGCCGCCCGGTGCGACTGGCCGAGCTGAGGATGAGCGGGATGGCGCAGGCCACGAGCGAGAAGACGCTCGCCGGCCGCAGCCTCGAGTGCCCGGGCTGCGGCGCCGCGCTGCCGATCCGGCTCTCGACGACGCAGGCCATCGCCTGCCCGCAGTGCCATACGGTGACCGACGTCTCCCAGGGCGTGGGCGGCGAGCTCGAGCACTACGCACAGAACAACGCCGGCGAGGGCGGGCTGATGCCCTTGATCCCGCTGGGACGCAGCGGGACGCTGGCGCTGGGCACCGAAGAGGCCGAACCCTGGCAGGTGGTGGGCTACCTGGAGCGCTGCGACCTGCCCGACCCGGACGACGACGAGGAGCAGGTCTTCTGGCGCGAGTACCTGCTCTACCACCGCGAGCTCGGCTTCGCCTTCCTCGTCGACTCCGAGGAGGACGGCTGGAGCTGGGTGCGCCCGATCACCGGCACGCCCACCGGACGCGGCAAGCGCGTGAGCTGGCGCGGCATCGGCTACGAACTGCGCGCGAGCTACCGCGCCAAGGTGAGCTGGGTGCTGGGCGAGTTCTACTGGCGCGTGCGCCGCGGCGAGGAGGCGCGGGTGCTCGACTACGTCGGCAGCGGCAAGGGTTCGGTCGGTCGCCTGTCCTGCGAGCAGAGCGCCGGCGAGCTGGTCTGGTCGGCCGGGCGCACGATCGCCTCGGACGTCGTCGCCAAGGCCTTCGGCATCACCGACGCCGCCGCGCTGCGCCGCGACGTGAAGCCGCTGAGCGCCACGCCCTCGGGCGGCTGGCGCCAGACCCTCTTCTTCGTCCTCATCGTCGTCCTGCTGCTCGCGCTGGAGACCTGCAGCGACGATGATTCCGGCAGCGGCTCGCGCAGCGGCGGAGGCTCCTTCGGCGGCTTCTCCAGCGGCGGCGGCGGACACAAGTAGCGTTCACGACAGGAGGTCCTGCATGATGGGAATCGAATGGCTCAGGCCGGGGGCGTTCTTCGGCTCCATGATCTACGCGCTGATCGGCGTGGGCGTCTTCTGGCTGTGCTTCGTCATCATCGACAAGCTGACGCCCTACGACCTGTGGGGCGAGATCGTCGAGCACAAGAACGTGGCGCTGGCCATCGTCGTGGGCGCGATGTGCATCGCCATCGGCCTCATCATCTCGGCCGCGGTGCAGGGCTGAAGGCGGTCGTGGCATGAGGGCGCCGGGCCGCCGCGAGTCGCCGGTCGCCCCGGCGGAGCTGGCGCTGCTGGCGTCGGTCTTCGTCATCGCCGCCTGCGGCCTCGTCTATGAGCTCGCCGCGGGCGCGCTGGCGAGCTACCTGCTCGGCGACTCGGTGCTGCAGTTCAGCACCGTCATCGGCTGCTACATGTTCGCGCTGGGCCTGGGCTCCTACCTCAGCCGCTTCGTCGTGCGCCAGCTGGTCGCGCAGTTCCTCGTCGTCGAGCTGCTCGTGGGCCTCATCGGCGGGCTGTTGCCGGCGCTGCTCTTCGTCGCCCACAACCTGCTGCCCGCGGGCGCGGTGGCGTCGTTTCGCGTGCTGCTGTACGCACTGGTGCTCGTCGTCGGCGCGCTCGTCGGCCTCGAGATCCCGCTGGTGATGCGCATCCTCAAGCGCCGCTTCGCCGAGCGCTACGCGCTCAAAGACCTGGTGTCGCAAGTGCTGACCTTCGACTACCTGGGCGCCCTCGTCGTGGCCGTGGCCTTTCCGCTGCTGTTCGTGCCGCACCTGGGTCTCGTGCGTACCGGCGTCTTCTTCGGGCTGCTCAACGCCGCGGTCGCCGTCTGGGCGCTGTTCCTCTTTCGCGGCGAGCTGCGCCACTGGCGGCTGCACGCGCTGGCCTGCGCGACGGTGGTGGCCGTGCTGGGCGCCGCCATGGCCGGTGGCGCGCGGCTCACCACCTGGGCCGAGGACCGCTTCTACGGCGAGCCCATCGTGCTGCGCCAGAGCAGCGACTACCAGCGCATCGTCGTCACCCGCGGCCACGGCGGCTTGCGTCTGTACCTCAACGGCAACCTGCAGTTCGACTCGCGCGACGAGTACCGCTACCACGAGGCGCTGGTGCACCCGGCGCTGGCCGCGCACGGTGCGCCGCGGCGCGTGCTCGTGCTGGGTGGCGGCGACGGCATGGCGGTGCGCGAGGTCCTGCGTCATCCCGGCGTGGAACAGGTGACGCTGGTCGAGCTGGATCCGCGCATGACGCGCCTGTTCGCGACCGAACCCATGCTGACGGCGCTCAACGCCGGGGCGCTTGCCAGCCCCAGGCTGCGCATCGTCAACGACGACGCCTTCGGCTGGCTGGAGCGCAGCGACGCGTTCTTCGACCTCGTCATCATCGACTTCCCCGACCCCAGCAACTTCGCGCTCGGCAAGCTCTACACGACGAGCTTCTACGCGCTCGTCGACCGCCACCTCGCGGCCGGCGGCTTCATCGCCGTGCAGACCACCTCGCCGCTGCTGGCGCGGCGCAGCTTCTGGAGCGTCGTGGCCACGCTCGAGGCAGTCGGGCTGGACACCGCGCCCTACCACGCGCACGTGCCGAGCTTTGGCGAGTGGGGCTTCGTCATCGCCGGCCATCGCCCCTACCGCCTGCCGCAGGCCTTGCCGCCGGGCCTGCGCTTTCTCACCGTCGAGGGGTTGCCGGCGCTGCTGCAGTTCCCGCCGGACATGGCGCGCGTGGCGATGCCGCCCAACCGGCTGTCGGAGCAGTCGCTCGTGTACACCTTCGAAGAGGAATGGGGCAAGGTGCATCCGTAGCGCCGGCGGCGCGCCGCGGCCTGCACCGGCGCCGGCTCGTGCAGGCGGCCGCGGCGTGGCCGCTGGCAGCGTGCGCGCCGGCGCCTGCGCCGCTGCCGCAGGGCGGCTGGATCGGCGCCGCGCACGAGCGCGGACACGCCTTGCGCCAGTCGCGCCCGCCCGAGGAAGACCAGGCAGGCCAGGCCGCGCAGGCCACGCCGCGGCGCGCGAGCGTGCTGGTGCTGGGCGGCGGCATCGCCGGCCTGGCCGCGGCGCGCGGCTTCGCGCGCGCCGGAGTCGACGACGTGCACCTGCTCGAGCTCGAGGACGATCCCGGCGGCAACAGCCGCGGCCACGCCATGGCCGGCATGGCCTGCCCGCGCGGGGCGCACTACCTGCCGCAGCCGCAGGCGCCCGCGCACGAGGTCGTCGAGTGGCTGCACGAGATCGGCCTGCTGCGCCACGACGCCCGCGGCACCGTGGCCGATGAACGCCACCTCTGCCACGCGCCGCAGGAGCGGCTGTGGTTCGAGGGCGCCTGGCACGAGGGCCTGCTGCCGCCGGCCGATCCGGGCTCGGCGACGATGGCGCAGTACCGTCGCTTCGCGCGCGCCGTGGCCGCCGCCCCGCACTTTGCCATCCCCAGCCACCGCGTGCCCTGGAGCGCCGCCCACGACGCGCTCGACCGTCAGAGCTTTGCCGCCTGGCTCGACGGCCAGGGCCTGTCCGACGCGCGTCTGCGCTGGGCCCTCGACTACGCCTGCCGCGACGACTACGGCGCCGGCCCCGACGAGGTCTCGGCCTGGGCCGGGCTGCACTACTTCGGCAGCCGCCACGGCTTTCACGCGCCCGGTGACGCGCAGGACCCGCCGCAGCCCGTCTTCACCTGGCCCGAGGGCAATGCCTGGCTGGTGCGCCGGCTGGCGCAGCCGCTGTCGGGGCGCGTGCACGGCGGCCGCGTCGTGCTGCGCGTGCGGGAGCAGCGCCACGGCGTGCAGGTGCTCGCACGCCACGGCCGGACGCTGGAAACCTGGAGCGCCGGCACCGTGGTCATCGCGCTGCCGCTTTTCGTCGCCGCGCGCGTGCTCGACGCGCCGCCGCAGGCGCTGCTGCAGGCCGCGGCCGCCACCGCCTATGCGCCCTGGCTGGTCGCCAACCTGCAGCTCGAGGGGCCGCTGCGCGCACGCCCGGGGGTGCCGCCGGCCTGGGACAACGTGCGCTACGGCGGCGCCATGCTCGGCTACGTCGACGCCATGCACCAGAGCCTGCGCCCGGTGACCGGCGCCACGGTGCTCACCGCCTATGCCGCGCTGCCGGCGCGCGCGCGGCCGGAGCTGCTGGCGCCGGCCTGGGCGCCCTGGGCCGAGCGCGTGCTGTCCGAGCTCGCGCCGCTGCACCCCGACCTGCGCCAGCGCATGCAGCGCATCGACCTGCAGCGCTGGGGTCATGCGATGGCGATCCCGCGGCCCGGGCGCCAGGCAAGCGCTGCCGCGCGCGCCGCACTGCGCGGCGGCAGCGGCCGCGTGCGCTTCGCGCATTCGGATCTGGCCGGCTACTCGATCTTCGAGGAAGCCTTCATCGCCGGCTGCGAGGCCGCCGCCGCACCCTGCCGCTGCGCCTGATGGCCGATCGCGCCCGCAGCCGCTGCGAAGCCGCTACGCTTGCGGGCGTCCCCGTCCTCGTGGAGAGAGTCCTTCCCATGCAATACCGTCGCCTTGGCCGTGCCGGCGTGCGCGTCAGCGCGCTGTCCCTGGGCTCGTGGGTCACCTACGCCAACCAGATCGACGGCAAGGCCGCCGCGGAGATGCTGGCCGCGGCGTATGACGCCGGCATCAACTTCTTCGACAACGCCGAGGCCTACGCGCTCGGGCAGAGCGAGCTGATCATGGGCCGGGCGCTGAAGCAGCTCGGCTGGCCGCGGCTGAACTACCTCGTCTCGACCAAGTTCTTCTGGGGCCTGGATCGCGAGGGCCATGGCGTGAACCGCCGCAACACGCTCAACCGCAAGTACCTGATGCAGGCCATCGACGGCAGCCTGCGCCGCTTCGGCCTCGAGCACATCGACCTCGTCTACTGCCACCGACCGGACCCGCAGACGCCGATCGAGGAGACGGTGCGCGCCATGAGCGACATGATCACCCAGGGCAAGGCGCTCTACTGGGGCACGAGCGAATGGGCGGCGGCCGACATCCGCGCCGCCTGGGAGATCGCCGAGCGCCACCACCTGCACAAGCCGGTGATGGAGCAGCCGCAGTACCACCTGCTGCACCGCCGCCGCGTCGAGCAGGAGTACGCGCGCCTGTACGAAGACATCGGCCTGGGCCTGACGACCTGGAGCCCGCTGGCCGGCGGCCTGCTCAGCGGCAAGTACAAGGATGGCGTGCCCGCGGGCAGCCGCGGCACGGTCGCCAGCTACGCCTCGCTGCGCGACGAGCTCGTCGATCCGGCGAAGAACGCCGCCGTCGCCTCGCTGGCGCCCATCGCCGCGGAGCTGGGGTGCACGCTGGCGCAGCTGGCGATCGCCTGGGCGGCGAAGAACCCGAACGTCAGCACCGTCATCACCGGCGCCTCCCGCAGCGAGCAGCTGCAGCAGAACCTGGGCGCCCTGGCCGTGCTGGAGCGGCTCACGCCCGAGGTGCTGGCGCGCATCGACGCGCCGACGAAGCCGCTCGCGGGCTGACGGCACGGCGCGCAGGCGCGGCGACGCACAGGCGCTCGCTGCCTCGCGCTCGCGCTCAGCCCAGGCGCGACGAGGACCCGCGCTGCAGGCGGTGGCGCAGGGCGCGAGCCGGCGCAAAGGCCGCCTCCAGTTGCGCCAGCAGCGCCTCGGCGCGCGCGCTGTTGTCGGCGCCGAAGTTGCAGACGTAGACGTCCAGCGTCACCGCGCGCAGCTCGGGCCAGGTGTGCACCGCCAGGTGCGATTCGGCCAGCAGCACGACGCCGGTGACGCCACCGCCGCCCTCGAAGCGGTGGAAGCATTCGCCCACCGCCTCGAGACCGGCGGCCCGCACCGCCTGCAGGCAGTGCGTGCGCAGCGCGGCCGGATCGAGGAAGAGCGGCGCCGCGCGCGCGGCTTCGGGCGCGCAGTCGTGAAGGTCGGCCGTCAGGTGCAAGCCCTGCATGGCGCCGATGATACGAAGGGCGGTCACCTCCGCCGCGACGTGGCCTCCTACAATCCGGGGTTCCCCCAAGGTCAGATGGCGCCCCGAGCGCTCCTTCCCGCATGTCCTCCATCTTGTCCGACGACCCTGCGCTGCCCGCGACCGCGGCGTCCGCCACCCCGGCCGGGATGGCCAACGCGATCCGCGCGCTGGCGATGGACGCGGTCCAGCAGGCGAACTCCGGCCACCCGGGCGCGCCGATGGGCATGGCCGAGATGGCGGTGGCGCTGTGGAGCCGCCACCTGCGCCACGACCCGGCCGACCCGCACTGGGCCGACCGCGACCGCTTCGTGCTCAGCAACGGCCACGCGTCGATGCTCATCTACGCGCTGCTGCACCTGACGGGCTACGAGCTGCCGATGCAGGAGCTGCGCGCCTTCCGCCAGCTGCACAGCAAGACGCCGGGCCACCCGGAGGTGGACATCGCGCCGGGCGTGGAGACGACCACCGGCCCGCTCGGGCAGGGACTGGCCAACGCGGTCGGCATGGCGCTGGCCGAGAAGCTGCTCGCGCACGAGTTCAACCGGCCCGGCCACGCCATCGTCGACCACCACACCTACGTCTTCCTCGGCGACGGCTGCCTGATGGAGGGCGTGAGCCACGAGGCCTGCGCGCTGGCCGGCGCGTGGAAGCTGAACAAGCTGGTCGCGCTCTACGACGACAACGGCATCAGCATCGACGGCGAGGTCTCGCCCTGGTACGTCGACGACGTCGGCAAGCGCTTCGAGGCCTACGGCTGGGAGGTCATCGGCGCGGTCGACGGCCACGATGTCGACGCGCTCGATGCCGCGATCGCGCGGGCACGCACCTCGGCGATGAAGCCCACGCTGATCCGCTGTCGCACGACCATCGGCAAGGGCTCGCCGCACCGCGCCGGCACCGCCAAGGCGCACGGCGAGCCGCTGGGCGCCGAGGAGATCCGCCTCACGCGCGAGGCCCTCGGCTGGAGCGAGCCGCCCTTCGTGATCCCCGAGGCCATCCGCGCCGCCTGGGACGCGCGGGCGCAGGGCGCCGCGCGCCGCGGCGAATGGAGCGCGCGCCTATGCGCCTACGCGGGCGCGCACCCCGAGCTTGCCGCCGAGCTGCAGCGCCGCATGAAGGGCGAACTGCCCGCGGGCTTCGCGCAGACCGCGGTCGACGCCGTCGTCGCCGCGCATGCCAAGGCCGAGACGCTGGCCACGCGCAAGGCCAGCCAGGTCGCGCTCGAGGTCTTCACGAAGGCCATGCCCGAGCTGCTCGGCGGCTCCGCCGACCTGACCGGCTCCAACCTGACGAACACCAGCGCCACCCCGGCCCTGCGTTTCGATGCCGAGGGCCGGCCCAACGGCGGCCGCCACATCAACTACGGCGTGCGCGAGTTCGGCATGGCGGCGATCATGATCGGCCTGGCGCTGCACGGCGGCTACATCCCCTACGGCGGCACCTTCCTGACCTTCAGCGACTACGCCCGCAACGCCATCCGCATGGCCGCGCTGATGAAGCGGCGCATCGTCCACGTCTTCACCCACGACTCGATCGGCCTGGGCGAGGACGGGCCCACGCACCAGAGCGTGGAGCACGCGGCCTCGCTGCGCATGATCCCGGGCCTGGACGTCTGGCGCCCGGCCGACAGCGCCGAGACGGCGATCGCCTGGGCGATTGCGCTGGGCAACACGCACCGGCCCAGCGCGCTGCTGCTGTCGCGCCAGAACCTGCCCTACGCGCCCAAGGCGGGCCTGGACGAGATCGCCAAGGGAGCCTACGTGCTTTCCGAGCCCGGCGAGGTCGGCCTGGGAAAGAAGGCGCAGGCGGTGATCATCGCCACCGGCTCCGAGGTGGCGCTTGCGCTGCACGCGCAGGCCGAGCTCGCGCGCCGCGGCATCGCGGTGCGCGTCGTGAGCATGCCCAGCACCACCGTCTTCGACCGCCAGGATGTCAAGTACAAGAAGGCGGTGCTGCCGCCCGGGCTGCCGCGCGTGGCGGTGGAGGCCGGCGTCACCGATTTCTGGTGGAAGTACGGCTGCGCCGCGGTGGTCGGCATCGACCGCTACGGCGAGAGCGCCCCCGCGCCCGCGCTGTTCGAGCATTTCGGCTTCACGGCGAAGAACGTGGCCGACACCGTGCACAAGGTCTTGTCCAAGTAGAGCAAGGAGTCTCCCGTCATGGCTATCAAGGTTGGCATCAACGGTTTCGGGCGCATCGGGCGCATGGTCTTCCGTGCCGCGGTGCAGAACTTCCAGGACATCGAGGTGGTCGGCATCAACGACCTGCTCGAGCCCGACTACCTCGCCTACATGCTGAAGTACGACAGCGTGCATGGCCGCTTCAAGGGCGAGGTCTCGGTCGACGGCAACACGCTCGTCGTCAACGGCAGGCGCGTGCGCCTCACGGCCGAGAAGGATCCGGCGGCGCTGCAGTGGGGCGAGGCCGGCGCCGACATCGTGGTCGAGGCCACCGGCCTGTTCCTGACCAAGGAGGCGGCGCAGAAGCACCTCGCCGCCGGCGCCCGGAAGGTCATCATGAGCGCGCCCTCCAAGGACGACACGCCGATGTTCGTCTACGGCGTCAACCACAAGACCTACGCCGGGCAGGCCATCATCAGCAACGCCAGCTGCACCACCAACTGCCTGGCGCCCGTGGCCAAGGTGCTGCACGACAAGTGGGGCATCAAGCGCGGCCTGATGACCACGGTGCATGCCGCCACGGCGACGCAGAAGACCGTCGACGGCCCGAGCAACAAGGACTGGCGCGGCGGCCGCGGCATCCTCGAGAACATCATCCCGAGCAGCACCGGCGCGGCCAAGGCGGTGGGCGTGGTCATCCCCGAGTTGAACAAGAAGCTCACCGGCATGAGCTTTCGCGTGCCGACGAGCAACGTCTCGGTCGTCGACCTCACGGTCGAGCTGCTGAAGGAAGCCGGCTACGACGAGATCTGCGCCGAGATGAAGGCACAGAGCCAGGGCGCCCTGAAGGGCATCCTGGCCTACACCGAGGAAAAGGTCGTGGCCACCGACTTCCGCGGCGAGTCCTGCACCAGCGTCTTCGACGCCGACGCCGGCATCGCCCTGGACAAGACCTTCCTGAAGATCGTCGCCTGGTACGACAACGAGTGGGGCTACTCGAACAAGGTGCTCGAGATGGTGAAGGTGATCGCCTGAGCGCGCTCTTCGCATCCCGGCTGCACTCGCTGCCCTGCGTCTCGCGCGGCAAGGTGCGCGAGAACTACGCCGTCGGCGGCGACCGCCTGCTGATGGTCGCCAGCGACCGCATCTCGGCCTTCGACGTCGTCATGGGCGAGCCGATCCCGGGCAAGGGGGCGCTGCTCACGCGCATGGCGCTGTTCTGGTTCGCGCGCCTGGCGCACGTGGTGCCCAACCACCTCACCGGCGAGGATCCGCTCTCGGTCGTCGCCCCTGACGAGATCGAGCAGGTGCGCGGACGCGCGATGCTGGTCAAGCGGCTGCGCCCGCTGCCCATCGAGGCGGTGGTGCGCGGCTACCTCGCCGGCTCCGGCTGGAAGGAGTACCAGGCCACGGGTGCCGTCTGCGGCGTGCCGCTGCCGCCCGCTCTGGGCCTGGCCAGCGCGCTGGCGCAGCCGATCTTCACGCCCGCCACCAAGGCCGAGGCCGGCGCGCACGACGAGAACATCCGCTTCGAGCAGGCGGCCGCCCTCATCGGGCAGGCGCGCGCCGCGCAGGTGCGCGAAGTCGCCATCCGCCTCTACACCGAGGCCGCGGCCTTCGCGCTCACGCGCGGCATCGTCATTGCCGACACCAAGTTCGAGTTCGGCCTCGACGACGAGGACCGCCTCACGCTGATGGACGAGGTGCTGACCCCGGACTCCTCGCGCTTCTGGCCCATCGACGGCTGGCGCGCGGCGCAAGGCAAGGGGCAGAACCCGCCGAGCTTCGACAAGCAGTACCTGCGCGACTGGCTCGAGCAGGCACAGGTCGACGGCAAGCCCTGGAACAAGACCGCCCCGGCCCCGGCCTTGCCTGCGGAGGTGATCGCCGCCACCGCCGAGCGCTACGCCAGCGCGGCGCGGCTGCTCATGGGCGAGTGAACTTTGCCGCGACCCGTGCATGAGAGCGCGTACATTGCGCCCATGCGCGCATCTCCGATGACCTCCACCCTGACCATCCGGCTCGACGAAGAGGTCAAGAGCCGTCTCGATCGGCTGGCCGAATCGACGCAGCGCAGCAAGTCGCATCTGGTGAGCGAGGCCATCCGCAGCTTCGTCGAGAACAGCGAATGGCAGATCGCCGAGCTCCAAGCGGCAATCGAAGAGGCTGACGCAGGCGACTTTGCCGGCGACGAGGACGTGAAGGCGCTCGCGGCCAAGTGGAAGGTGGATGCACCCTGAGCCGCTGCGCGTGCGCTGGCTGCGCAAGGCGTTGCACAACCTTGACAGGGAGGCGAGTTACATCGCCGAGGAGAGCCCGATGGCCGCGCAGCGAGTCGTTCAGCGCGTTCTCGACGCTGTTGCCCAGATGGCCGAACAGCCGGCCCTCGGTCGCCCGGGCCGCGTTCCAGGGATCCGCGAACTGGTCGTCCTGAAGACGCGCTACCTCGTGCCCTATCGCATCCGCGCAAGGCAGATCGAAATCCTCCGCGTCTTCCACACCTCGCGCAAGCTTCCCCCGCACTGGTAGCGCACATGCGCTGCGGCGCTGCGCCGCAGAGCCGCTCAGGCCGGCTGCAGCGCCGTGAACAGCGGATCGCGCAGGCTGCGTGGGCGGTACGGCGAGACGCGGCGCGCGATCTCGGCGATGTGCGCGGGCGTGGTGCCGCAGCAGCCCCCGGCGAGGTTGAGGAAGCCGGCCTTGGCGAATTCCTCCATCAGCGCGCCGGTGACCGATGGCGTCTCGTCGAAGCCGGTCTCGCTCATCGGATTGGGCAGGCCCGCGTTGGGATAGCAGCTGACGAAGGTGTCGCCGGCCACGCGTCCCAGTTCCTCGATGTAGGGGCGCATCAGCGCCGCGCCGAGCGCGCAGTTCAGGCCGATCGCCAGCGGCCTGGCGTGGCGCACGCTGTGCCAGAAGGCCTCGACCGTCTGCCCCGAGAGGATGCGCCCGGAAGCATCGGTCACGGTGCCGGAGATGATCACCGGCAGGCGCTGCCCGCGCTCCTCCATCAACTCGTCGAGCGCGAAGATCGCCGCCTTGGCGTTGAGCGTGTCGAAGATGGTCTCGACGAGGAAGAGGTCGCAGCCGCCGTCCATCAGCCCTTGCGCCTGCTCGCGGTAGGCGTCGCGCAGCTGGTCGAAGGAGACGTTGCGCGCGCCGGGGTCATTGACGTCGGGACTGATGCTGGCCGTGCGCGGCGTGGGGCCGAGCGCCCCGGCGACGAAGCGCGGCTTGTCCGGCGTCGAGTGGCGGTCCGCGGCCGCGCGTGCGATGCGCGCGGCGGCCTCGTTCATCTCGCGCGCCAGGTGCGCCAGGCCGTAGTCCTCCTGCGCGATGGAGGTGGCGCCGAAGGTGTTGGTCTCGATGAGGTCGGCGCCGGCCTTCAGGTAGTCCTCGTGGATCGCGGCGACGAGATCGGGCCGCGTCAGCACCAGCAGGTCGTTGTTGCCGCCGAGGTCCTTCGGGTGCGCGGCGAAGCGCGCCCCGCGGAAATCGGCTTCGGCCAGCTTGTGCTGCTGGATCATCGTGCCCATCGCGCCATCGAGGATGACGATGCGCGAACGCAGCAGCGCCGGCAGCGCCGTGGCACGCGCGTAGGGCAGGGGCGCCGCGGGCCGCGCGGCGGGGATCGGGGCAGGGATCGGCGCGGTCTTCGAGGCGGTCGGCGCAGCAGTCATCGGCGGATTGTCCGCCAGCGCCGCCGGCCCGCCTGCGGGCGGGTCAATGCGCCGGCGGGCTCTTGCTCTCGGCCTCGACGAAGAGGCTCTCGGTGATCCCGGGCTCGCTTGCGCCTTCGGCACGCACGCGCAGGCGTCGCGCGCGCACGGAGGCCCGGCTGTGCTGCTGCGTGCGCTGGTCGACGAGCATCAGCACCAGGGCCACCGGCACACCGGCACCGGCGACCAGCGTGACAATGACCTCGGGCAGGAAGCGCGCATGCGCAGAGACGACCTGGTGATCGAGTCCCGAGGAGGCGATCGCCAGTTCCTGAGCCGCCACGGCGCAGGCGCCAAGGACCAGCGCCGCCAGCAGGCGGCGCGAAGGCCGGTCGGCATGCGAGCCGCGCCGCGCGCTGGTCACCAGGTGGCCGGCGAAGGCCATGCCCACCCCGTGCAGCAGCAGCGCGAAGACGAGGGACTCGGCGCGCCAGGTCAAGCCGGGTTCGGCCCCCACCGACCAGATCACGCCCACCTGCACCACCAAGGCCACCAAGGCCGCGATCATCGCAGCCACCAGCCGATGCCACCAGACCGGGCGCAGCGTGGCCAGGGTGACGACGCCCGCCATCGCTGCCGTACCCAGGAGGAAGGTGCCGAAGACCTTCCCCGGGTGGTAGCCGACGGCGAAGACGAGGCCTTGCGCGCCGATGTCGATCACCATCGCGCTCCACAGCGCCGCGGTCAGGGCGAGGGAGCCCAGCAGCAGCTCGCGCCACATGCGCAGCGGCCCTTCGAAGCGAACGCGCCGCAGGTACTCGAAGAAGGTGCGCGCGCCCAGCAGCGCGATGCACGCCGACGCGACCCACAACAGCACCGAGGAATCACCGACGGATGGCATGGGACAGGCAGGCTCCTGAAAGGGACGGGCTCGCCGCCGGGTCGGGGCGCGGCGAGTCACGAAGCATATCGACCTGCCCGGACGGCGTCAGCCGCCGACCCCGGGGGAATGTGCAGTTGCTGACACAAACCCGATGCCGCGGCGCTGCCGCACTTCGGGCTTGGCACGGTGCTCGCCTTCGAGCTGCGACAGGAAGGCGTCGGCGTCGAGCGCCTCGCCGAGGATCTCCACCTGCCGCTGCACGGCCGCGAAGTCTCCCGGGACGAGCTGGTCCAGCGCCAGCAGCCGCGCGCGCTGCTCCTGGCTCAGCGCCTTGGCGTCGCCGCCCAGCACCTCGGCGAGGAACATGCGCTCGCGCTGCGCGGGGGTGAGCGGCAGGAAGCGGATCTTGAAGGTGAAGCGTCGCAGCGCCGCCTCGTCCAGGTCCTCGAACAGGTTGGTGGTGCAGACGAAGACGCCGGCAAAGCGCTCCATGCCCTGCAGCATCTCGTTGACTTCGGTGACCTCGTAGGTGCGCTCGGCGCGGCGGCGGCTGCGCAGGAAGCTGTCGGCCTCGTCCAGCAGCAGCACGGCTTCCTCGGTGGTAGCCTCCTCGAACATGCGCGCCATGTTCTGCTCGGTCTCGCCGACGAACTTGCTGGCCAGGTCGCTGGCCTGCCGCACCATCAGCGGCCGCTGCAGCGCCTGCGCGATGTGCTCGGCCAGCGCGGTCTTGCCCGTGCCCGGTGCGCCGTGAAAGCACAGCGTGCCGTGGCCGCGACGGCGCAAGGCCTCGACGATGCGCGGCACGGCAAAGCGCGACTCGACGTTGAGCAGCGAGAGGTCGTAGGACGTGACCACCGGCCGGGCCGCCCTTTCGCTCAGGCCGCTGCCGAGCGCCCGGTCGGCATTGCCGAGCTGGCGCAGGATCAGGCCCTCGATTTCCGCCGGCGGCTTGTCCTGCCCGACCAGCCGCGCGAAGCGCACCGCGGTGCGGATCTGCGCCGGCGTGAGGGCGCGTCGCCCGGCCAGGCGCGCCGGAAAGTCCTCGCTCACCGCCACGCCGTCGAGCGCACGTGCGACCAGGCCTTCGCGCGCCCCGGGCGGCGGCGACTTCAGCAGCAGGTGGTACTGGAAGCGGCGGCGAAAGGCGGGGTCGATCTGCTCGATGCGGTTGGTGATCCAGATCACCGGCACCGGATTGGTCTCCAGGATCTGGTTCACCCAGGCCTTGCCGCTGACGCTGCCCGAGGCCGGCGCGTCGCTGCTGTCCAGCCGCGCGATGAGCTGCGCGGCCTCGTTGCTGATCGGCGGGAACACGTCCTCGACCTCGTCGAAGAGCAGCGCGACGTCGGCGCTGCCCTTGAGGAAGACCTGGCTGATCTGCAGGCTGCGGTAGCGGTCGCGGCCGGAGAGGCTGTTGCCGTCGCGGTCGGCGTACTCGACCTCGTAGAGCTCGAGTCCCGCGGCCTGCGCGCACACCTTGGCCAGCTCCGTCTTGCCGGTCCCCGGCGGGCCGTAGAGCAGCACGTTGACGCCGGCCTCGCGGCGCGCCGTCGCGCTCTGCAGGAGATCGGTGAGCACCTGCACGTCGTCGGCGACGAAGGCGAAGTCGGCGACGCCGAGCTCGCTCTTGGCCGCCGGACGCGTGAACACCGCCATCAGGTCGGCCGGCCCTGCGTACTCGCGCATCAGCACCGGCGGGAGCTGCTCGCTGACCTTCATGAGGTCGGCCAGGTCGGTGATGTTCTGTTCCGAGATCAGGTTCTCGACCATGCCGATGCGCTCCAGGCGCGAGCCCGCGCGCAGTGCCTCGCCGACGTCGCGCTCATCGACCCCGGCCACCGCGGCCAGCGCGGCGTAGGCCTCCTGCGCATTCGACACCTTGAACTCCACCAGCAGTCCGCGCAGCTCGCGCTGCCAGCGCGCCAGCGTGCCGTAGAGCAGCAGCGCGCGCTCGGCGGGGTTGAGCTGCAGCAGGCCGGCGAGCGCGTCGATGTTCTTCTGCACCAGCGCCGACTCCTGCTTCAGCCGCCGCGCCAGCCAGTCGCAGGTGTTGGAGAGCGTCGCCAGCAGGTCCTTGTGCGCGTCCTTGACGTACTCGTCGAGGTAGAAGAAGAGCGAGCCCTCGTCGTAGGGGCCGAGCCAGACGCCGTGACGTTCGAGGAAGGCCTCGTCGGAGAGCGCCTCGTGCCCGCGCCAGGGCGGACTGCCCTTGCAGCGCTTGAGCAGGAAGCCGCGCACGCGCGCCAGCACCGGCAGCGGCCACACGAGATGGCGGCCCACCAGCGAGAACAGGCTGCCCCAGTCGCGGCGCAGGTTCAGCCGCGGGCCGTGGTGCTGGGTCAGCGTGAGCACGAAGTGCGAGCACAGCAAGTCCATCACCGGCGCGCTGGACACGCCCGGCGAGAGCACGCTGCGCCCGTCGGCCGTGCGCCGCGACGATGTCCTTGCCGTGCCCCGGGTCACCACAGTGCGCACCGCGCCCACCTCCGTTGCCGTCGCGCCGATCTTGGCGCAGGGCCGCAGCGCCCGCAAGCCCTGCCCGCGCACGACCGCAGAACGCGTCCGCCATGCCCCCGGTGGACAGCCGTTGGCGCATACTGACGTCACCCGGGCCATGCGCCCGCCGCGTCCCGCCGCTGCATGAACAGTTCCGCCTCCGAGCCCGTGCTGGCCGATGAGCTGCTGCAGGCCATCGCCGCCCGCGGCGGTGCACGCAGCTATCCCGCGCGCGCCGTGCTCGTCACGGAGAAGGACGAGTCCGACGCCATCTACATCCTGCTGCGAGGCCGGGTGAAGGTCTACAGCAGCGGCGAGGACGGGCGCGAAGTGGTCTACAACACGCTCGGACCCGGCGAATACTTCGGCGAGATGACGCTCGACGGCGGCCCGCGCTCGGCCTCGGTGATGACGCTCGAGCCGAGCACCTGCGTCGTCGTCAGCGGCGCCAGCGTGCGCGACTTCCTCGCCTCCCATCCGGACTTCGCACTGCACCTGGTGCGCAAGCTGATCGCGCTCGTGCGGCGCTCGACCGACACCGTGAAGCGGCTGGCGCTGGACGACGTCTACACCCGCGTGGCCAAGCTGCTGCGCGAGATCGCCGAGCCCGACGCACAGGGCCGGCTGGTGGTCGGCCAGCGCCTGACGCAGCAGGACATCGCCGAGCGCGTGGGCTCCTCGCGCGAGATGATCAGCCGCATCTTCAAGCAGCTCACCCTGGGCGGCTACGTCGTCACCGAGGACCGGCGCATCGTGCTGCTGAAGAAGCTGCCCGCGCGCTGGTAGGCGTACAGCGCGGCGTCGTGCGGCGCATCAGCGCGGCACCGCCGCGCGGCCGCGCCTGTTCAGGTGCCGCCGAAGGCGAGCAGGCGCCCGCGCGCGTCCAGCAGCTCGAACGCGCGGCCCTGCTGCAGCAGCTGCAGCGCCTGCCCGGCGGCAGCGCGGCCGACGAAGGTCATCTGCAGGCTGGAGGCGTCCAGGCCCCATGCAGCCAGCTCCTGCGCCACCCGATGGCGCAGGTGCATCGGCGCCAGCGCCGCGGCACGCAGCTGCCACCAGCCCATGTCGGCGCACGGCCGGCGCGGCAGGCGCAGCGGGCCGCCGGCCAGCGCCGCGAAGCGGCGTCCGTCTGCGGCCGTCACGCCAAGCCGGCACTGGCGCACGCCGGCCGCGGCGGCGTCGATCTCGCGCGTGCGCCGGCGCATGCGCGAGACGGCGCGCCGCAGCAGGTCGTCCTCGTTGGCCTGCACCGCGAAGGCCACCGGCAGCTCGCGCACGACGAAGACGTCCTCGACCTGCGCGAGCAGCGTGCCGCCTTCGTCGGCGATGCCCGTCTGCAGCAGCGCAACCACCTCGGTGGGGCCGACGCGCACGACGCGGGCCAGGCAGCAGTCGATGTCCTGCTGCGCCAGCCCGAGCAGGGCGGTCTCGGACGCCAGCATGCGCGTGCGATGCCGCAGCAGGCGCAGGTGGCGTGCGTTGACGCCAAGGTCGGCGAGCACGCGAGCCTGCAGCAGGTCGATCACGCCCTGCGCGTGGAGCAGCAGGGATGAGGCCACGGCTGGCTCGCCGCGGCGCCGGCCGCACAGATCGGCCACGCGCGCACGCTGCGCAAGGCTCGGCGCGATGCGGCAGGCGTAGTGGCCGCAGCGCTGCACCTGCAGGCGGTGCGCTCGGCACAGCGCCGGCAGCAGGATGCGCCAGCGTTGCAGGGGCAGCCGCAGGCGGCGGTCGGGATCGGGCAGCGCCAGCCATTGCACGGGCGCCGCCTGCGGCTCCCGGGCGGCATCGTCGCGGGATGCGGCCGGCGCGCCGCGGCCACCCTTCGCAAAGGCATGGTCCACGGTCGCAATCCTTCGCAGCAAGGCAGCCATGCGGCCAGTCTGCCGCTGCGGGCGCCGTGCAGGCGGTGAGCGATGGCGCGCCTGTCCTGTGACGGATTCACCATCCCGCCCGCGCGCCCCGAAGCCCGTCGCCCCCGGGTTGCCGGGGCGCTTGCGACAGCCCGGCGCGCGCCGGCGCTCGTCAGCCGAGCAGGTCCTGCGTCTGCGGATGTCGGCGCATGTAGGCGACGACGTAGCTGCACAGCGGCCGCACGCGCAGGCCTTGGGCGCGTGCCCAGCCCAGCGTGGCCTGCACGAGCGCGGCGGCGATGCCGCGTCCTTCCAGCATCACAGGCACCTCGGTGTGCGTGATCAACACGAGGTCGCCCTCGCGGCGATAGACGCAGACGGCCAGCCCCTCGTCGTAGGCGGCCTCGAAGCGCGAGGCCTCGGGGCGGTGGACGATCGCGGGCACGCCGTCTGCGGCTGCCGTCATCGCGCCTGCCCCCTGCGCCGCGCCGGATGGCCCTGCGCTCGCACCCTGCTCAGGCCGGGCCGACGCGGAACTCGTCCAGCGCGCGCCCCGCGGCCAGGGCATCGCGCAGCCACTGCGGGCGCTTGCCGCGGCCCGCCCAGGTGTGGTTGTTCTCGTCGCGATAGCGCACGACCGGCTTGCCGGCCATGGCTCCGTTCGCGGTCGCCTTCGACGCCGCCGCGGCCGTTGCCGCGCGCTTGCGCTTGCGCTTGCCCGTCCCGGCGGGCCGGGCGACGGCGGCGCGCCGCCGGCTGCCGCCGCTGCCGGCTTGCTGCGCGCCGGCAAGGCCGAGGTCTTCAGCCGTGATGCCGTAGAACACGATCGCCTCGCGGATGCGGGCGATGACCTCGTCCAGCTCCTTGCGGCGCAGCTTCTCGGCCTGCGCCTGCAGCGCCGCGATCTGGCGCTGCAGCTTCTCGTAAGTGGTTTTCGCCATGGCGTCGTCCGAAAGAAGGGGCCTCGGCACCTTACCACGGGCCCTGGCGCCGACGCGGCCGCTCACCAGGTTCGCGGGTCGCAGCGGGTGTAGGCGGCGAGCTCGTAAAAGAGTCCGGGATGCGCTTCGGCCAGGTCCGCCGCGCGCTCGAAGAAGAGCTCGCAGACGACGGCGAAGAACTCCGCCGGATCGCTGGCGCCGTAGGGATCGATGAGCGTCGCCTCGCCGCGCCCGAGCTGCGCGCGCAATTGCTCGTACGCCGCGCCGAGCGTGCGCGACCAGCGTGCATAGGCCTCGCGCCGGCCGAGGAAGGGGGCGCCGTTGGCCGGGCCACTTTCCTGGTCGAGCTGGTGCGCGAACTCATGGATGACGACGTTGCGCCCGTCGGCCGGATCCGCCGCGCCCGCAACCACGTCCGGCCAGGACAAGACCACCTGCCCGCGCTGCCACGACTCGCCGGCCAGCACCCGGCGCGCGTCGTGCACCACGCTGCCGTCGTGCAGCGGCCGGTCGACGACGAAGGGTCCGGGATAGACGAGCACCTCGCGCAGCCCGTGAAAACGCCCCGCGGGCCGGCCCAGCAGGAGCAGCGCCGCCTGGCCGGCGACGAGCACGCGCACCTCCTCGGTGATCGCCTGACCCTGACAGCCGACGAAGGGCAGCTCCGCCAGCAGCACCTGCACATGCCGCTGCAGGCGCCGCTGCAGCGGCACCGGCAGCCGTCGGTACAAGGGCATGCGCAGGCGCAGGATGCGCCGCCACGCGGCCGGAAACGGCACGCGCGTGAGGCGCTGGCGGCGCCACGCGCGCCACAGCGCGGGACCGGCCAGCCAGCCGGCCACGACGAGGGCGAGCAGGACGATCGCAACCAGCCAGAGCAGGGGCGGCAGCATGCGGGCGCGTGGGACGAGGCAAGCGTCCAGGTGGGGTCGTCGCCGCGCATGTCAAGCCGGACCGGCCCACGGGCCGCTTGCGCCGCCTGCTGCACGAAAGCGGGCCGCGCCGTAGCATCCGCGCTTTTCCGACCGCGAGTCCGTCCGATGAGCCGCACCACCATCTTCCGCGTCGACGTCCAGTGGGGGGATTGCGATCCCGCCGACATCGTCTTCTTTCCCAACTTCCAGCGCTGGATCGACGCCGCCAGCCTGGACTTCTTCCACCAGTGCGGGCTGCCGCGCTGGCGCGAGCTCGAGGCCACGCGCGGCATCATCGGCACGCCGATGCTCGAGATCAACACGCGCTTCTACAAATCGGCGACCTACGGCGACCACCTCGAGGTGCACACGACGATCGAGCGCTGGGATCGCAAGGTCTTCGTGCAGTACCACCGCGTCGTGCGCGACAAGACCCTGCTGTGCGACGGCCGCGCCACGCGCGCCTTCGTGCAGCGCGTCGACGGACGGCTGCAGGCGATGGAGATTCCGGCCGACATCAAGGCGATGTGCAGCTGAGGCCGGGCGCGCCGCGGACGCGTCGCGGGCGCTAAAGTCCGCGCCTTGCCGTGACTCCGCACGGCCGCCCGAAGGGACCCCCGTGAGCGCCACGCCGTCTGCTGCCACCGCCGATCGTGCCGATCCGGCCGCGGGCGGCGTCGCCGATCGCGCCGCGCGCCAGGCCGAGGTGCTCGCCGCCCTGCAGCCGCTGCTGCCCGCGCACGCGCTGCTGTGGCAGACCGAGGACACCACGCCCTACGAGTGCGACGGCCTCACCGCCTACCGCGAGCGCCCGCTCGTCGTCGCGCTGCCCGAGACCGAGGCGCAGGTGGGCGCGGTGCTCGCCGCCTGCCACCGCCTGCGCGTGCCGGTGGTGGCGCGCGGCGCCGGCACCGGCCTGTCCGGCGGCGCGATGCCGCACGCGCTGGGCGTGACGCTGGCGCTGGCCAAGTTCAACCGCATCGTCGAGATCGACGCGCTGGCACGTACCGCTACCGTCCAGTGCGGCGTGCGCAACCTGGCGATCAGCGAGGCGGCCGCGCCGCACGGCCTGTACTACGCACCCGACCCGAGCAGCCAGATCGCCTGCACCATCGGCGGCAACGTCGCCGAGAACTCCGGCGGCGTGCACTGCCTGAAGTACGGCCTCACCGTGCACAACGTGCTGCGCGTGCGCGGCTTCACCGTCGAGGGCGAAGCGATCGAGTTCGGCTCGCGGGCGCTGGATGCGCCGGGGCTGGATCTGCTGCCGGCCATCATCGGCAGCGAAGGCATGCTCGCCGTCGTCACCGAGGTCACGGTCAGGCTAGTGCCCAGGCCGCAGCTGGCGCGCTGCATCATGGCCAGCTTCGACGACGTGCGCAAGGCCGGCGACGCCGTGGCCGCGGTCATCGCCGCAGGCATCATCCCCGCCGGCCTGGAGATGATGGACAAGCCGATGACGGCCGCCGTCGAGGACTTCGTGCACGCCGGCTACGACCTCGACGCCGCGGCCATCCTGCTGTGCGAGAGCGACGGCACGCCCGAGGAGGTGGCCGAGGAGATCGCGCGCATGCTGGACGTGCTGGCCGGCGCGGGCGCCACGCGCATGGAGGTGAGCCGCGACGAGGCGCAGCGCCTGACCTTCTGGAGCGGGCGCAAGAACGCCTTCCCGGCCAGCGGCCGCATCAGCCCCGACTACATGTGCATGGACTCGACCATCCCGCGCAAGCGCCTGGCCGACATCCTGCTGGCCATCCAGCAGATGGAGCAGACCTACGGCCTGCGCTGCTGCAACGTCTTCCACGCGGGCGACGGCAACCTGCACCCGCTCATTTTCTTCGACGCCAACGACCCCGACCAGCTCGCGCGCTGCGAACGCTTCGGCGCCGACATCCTCGAGACCAGCGTGCGCCTGGGCGGCACCATCACCGGCGAGCACGGCGTGGGCGTCGAGAAGCTCGCCAGCATGTGCGTGCAGTTCAGCCCCGAGGAGCGCGCCCAGATGCTCGCCCTCAAGCACGCCTTCGATCCGCAGGCGCTGCTCAACCCGGGCAAGGTCATCCCCACCCTCGTGCGCTGTGTCGAGTACGGGAAGGTGCAGGTCCGCCGCGGCCTGCTCGCGTTTGCCGAGCTGGAGCGGTTCTGATGACCGACACCCGTCCTGCTGCGGCCCCCGGGCCGGCCGCGGATCCGGCCCTCGACCGCCTGCTCGACCAGATCCGCAGCGCGCTTGCGGCCAGGACGGCACTCGCCATCCGCGGCGGCGGCAGCAAGGCCTTCTACGGCGAGGCGGCGCAAGGGCAGGCGCTCGAGCTCAGGCCGCTCTCGGGCATCAGCAGCTACGAACCCAGCGAGCTCGTCGTCACCGCGCGCGCGGGCACGCCGCTGGCCGAGCTCGAGGCCGCCCTTGCCGCGCAAGGGCAGTGCCTGCCCTTCGAGCCGCCGCACTTCGGCGACGGCGCAACCGTGGGCGGCATGGTCGCCGCCGGCCTCGCCGGGCCGGCGCGCGCCAGCGTCGGCGGCGTGCGCGACTACGTGCTGGGCGCCACGATGATCAACGGCCGCGGCGAGCTGCTCAGCTTCGGCGGGCAGGTGATGAAGAACGTCGCCGGCTACGACGTCTGCCGCCTGCTCGCCGGCTCGATGGGCGTGCTCGGCGTGATCGCCGAGGTCTCGCTCAAGGTGCTGCCGCAGCCGCCGGCCACGGCCACGCTGCGCTTCGAGCTCGACCAGGCGACGGCGCTGATGAAGCTCAACCAGTGGGGCGGCCGGCCGCTGCCGCTGTCGGCCAGCGCCTGGTGGGACGGCATGCTGGTGCTGCGCTTGGCTGGTGCGCGCGCCGCGGTCGACGCCGCCTGCAAGACGCTTGGCGGCGAAGCGATCGAGCCGACGCTTGCCGCAAGCTTCTGGGCCGGGCTGCGCGACCAGCGCGACGAGTTCTTCCTCGGCGCGCTGAAGGCCGTGGAGGGCGGCGCGACGCTGTGGCGGCTTTCCCTGCCGCAGACCACGCCGCCGCTGGCGCTCTCGGGTGAGCAGCTCGTGGAGTGGGGCGGCGCCCAGCGCTGGCTGTGCACCAGCACCCCGGCGCCCACGCTGCGCGACGCCTCGGCGGCGGTCGGCGGCCACGCCGTGATCTTTCGCGGCGCCGACAAGAGCGCGGGCGTCTTCGCGCCGCTGCCGCCGACGCAGGAGCGCATCCAGCGCCAGCTCAAGCAGGCCTTCGACCCCGAGGGCCTCTTCAACCGCGGGCGCATGTACCCATGGATGTGAACGAAGCGGGCGAAGCCGGCCTGGCGGACTACTACCGCCGCCGCGCCGCGTCCTACGAGCGCGTCTACCACAAGCCCGAGCGCCAGGCCGACCTGCGCGCGATGGAGGCCTGGGTGCGCGAGCGCTTCGCCGGCCGCCGCGTGCTCGAGATCGCCTGCGGCACCGGCTGGTGGACGCCGCACGGCGCGCGCGAGGCGCGCTCGTGGCTGGCCACCGACCTCGAGCCCGAGACGATGGCGATCGCGCGCGCCAAGGCCATGCCGCCGACGGTCGAGTTCGCGCGCCTGGATGCGTACGCCCTGGACGCCCTGGACGCCTTGGACGGATCGCACGCGCGCAGCTTCGACGCCGCCTTCGCCGGCTTCTGGTGGAGCCACGTGCCGCTGCAGCGCTTGGCCGGCTGGGTCGGAACGCTGCACGCCCGCCTTGCCCCCGGCGCGCGCGTGGTCGTGCTCGACAACCGCCTCGTCGCCGGCAGCAGCACGCCGCTCACGCGCCGCGACGCGCACGGCAACACCTACCAACAGCGCAGCCTGGACGACGGCAGCACGCATGAAGTGCTGAAGAACTTCCCAGGCGCCCAGGCCGTGCGCACCGTGCTCGGCGAAGCCGCAGCCGACTTCGCCTGGGCCACGTGGACCCACTACTGGGCCGCGACCTGGACGGTGGCGGGGTCGGGCGTGGGGCGCATGGGGCGCTGATGGGGGAAGGCGAGGCCGCTCATGCCAAGCTGCGTGGGCGATTCGTCCTGCAGCTTGATCGCTACACTTTGCGCATGCATCCGCTGATCGACGAACATCGGGACGAGTTGCTCACCATCGCGCGACGCCGCGGCGCGAGCAGCGTGCGTGTGTTCGGGTCGATGGCCCGTGGTGACGCCGGCCCCGACAGCGACGTCGATCTGCTGATCACGCTTGCGCCGGGCGTCAGCGGCCTGGCACTCGGCGGCATCGCGATCGATGTGCAGGAGTTGCTCGGGCGACGCGTCGACGTGGTGACCGAAGCCGCGCTGCACCCCGACCTCAGGCGCCGTGTGCTGGACTCGGCGCTGCTTCTGTGACATCTCCGAACGAACACGATGCGGTCCTGCTGGCCCACATGCGGGACTGCCTCGATCGCATCGACGAGTACACGGCGCGTCAGCGGACGACCTTCATGACGTCGCGATTGGTGCAGGATGCCGTCGTGCGCAACCTCCAGACGCTGACCGAGTCCAGTCAACGCCTGTCGGCGGCGGCGAAAGCCCTGGAACCGAGCGTGCCATGGCGAGAACTGTCCGGCTTTCGCAACGTCATCGTCCACGGATACCTTGGTCTGGATCTCGAGGTCATCTGGTCGGTCGTCTCGCGCGAGCTGCCAGCGCTGGGCGCGGCGCTCGAGCGATTGGCCGCGGCATGTGTTCGCGCATCGGGCGCGGACGACCCTGCCGCGTAGTCAATCACCCCCTGCCATGCAAACCCATCTCGCCCCCGAGTTCAAGGGCACGCCCGCGGGCGAGGAGGCCGAGGCCATCCTGCGCAAGTGCGTGCACTGCGGCTTCTGCACCGCCACCTGCCCGACTTACCAGCTGCTGGGCGACGAGCTCGACGGCCCGCGCGGGCGCATCTACCTGATGAAGCAGCTGCTCGAAGGCGCGGAGGTGACGCGCAAGACGCAGCAGCACCTGGACCGCTGTCTGACCTGCCTGAACTGCGAAACGACCTGCCCGAGCGGCGTCGAGTACGGCCACCTGCTCGAGATCGGCCGCGGCATCGTCGAGCAGCGCGTGCCGCGGCCGGCGGCCGAGCGCGCGGCGCGCTGGCTGCTCAAGGAGGGGCTGACCTCGCCGGCCTTCGCCCCGGCGATGGCGCTTGGCCGTGCGGTGCGGCCGCTGCTGCCCGCCGTGCTCAAGGACAAGGTTCCGCCAGGCCCCGGCAGGCGCGCGCGCCTGTGGCCCACGCGAAGCCACCCGCGCAAGGTGCTGCTGCTGATGGGCTGCGTGCAGCCGGCCATGATGCCCGGCATCAACAGCGGCACCGCGCGCGTGCTCGACGCTGCGGGCATCCAGACCCTGGTGGCGGACGAGGCCGGCTGCTGCGGCGCGATCCGCACGCACCTGGGCGACGTGCCCGGCGGCCTGGCCGACATGCGGCGCAACATCGACGCCTGGTGGCCGTTGGTCGAGGGACTCACCAGCGAGGGCAAGGTCGAGGCCCTCGTCATGAACGCCAGCGGCTGCGGCGTCACGGTGAAGGACTACGGCCACGCGCTCGCCCATGACCCCGCCTACGCCGAGAAGGCGCGCCGCGTGAGCGCCCTCACCCGGGACCTGTGCGAATTGCTGCCCGAGCTCGTGCCGGCCCTGAAGCCGCGGCTGCGTCGCCACGGCAAGGCCGAGCCCGCGCGGCTGGCGTTTCACCCGCCGTGCACGCTGCAGCACGGGCAGCAGCTGCGCGGCCTGGTCGAGCGTCATCTCGGCGAACTCGGCTTCGACGTGCAGCTCTCGCCCACCGAGAGCCACCTTTGCTGCGGCAGCGCGGGCACCTACAGCGTGCTGCAGCCCGAGCTTTCGCACCGGCTTCGCGAGCGCAAGCTGCAGGCGCTCGCGGCCGTCGACGCGCCGCTCATCGTCTCGGCCAACATCGGCTGCATCCAGCACCTGCAGGCCGGCACGAAGACGCCGGTGCGGCACTGGGTCGAAGTGCTCGACGAAGCGCTGGCCTGAGCCACGCCGCGGCGGCGGCTGTGGCAGAGTCCGCCGACGGACGCGACCGCACCCGACCCGCACCCGACCCGCCCTCGACAAAAGGCCTGCCGCCATGCCTGCCGACCATCTCCTCGCGCTTGACCAGGGCACCTCGAGCTCGCGGGCCATCGTCTTTCACCGCGACGGCCGCATCGTCGCCCGCGCGCAGCGCGAGTTCCGCCAGCACTACCCGCAGCCCGGCTGGGTCGAGCACGACGCCGAGGAGATCTGGGACACGCAGCTCGCCGTCGCCCGGGAAGCGCTCGCCACCAGCGGGCTGCAGCCGCGCGACATCGCCGCCATCGGCATCACCAACCAGCGCGAGACGACGGTGCTCTGGAACCGCGCGAGCGGCCGCCCCATCCACCACGCCATCGTCTGGCAGGACCGCCGCACCGAGCCGCTTTGCGCGCACTTGCGCGAGCGGCCCGAGGTGCAGGAGGAGGTTCGGCGCGCCACCGGCCTCGTCATCGACCCCTACTTCAGCGGCAGCAAGATCCGCTGGCTGCTCGATCACGTGAGCGGCACGCACCTCGCCGCCGCGCGCGGCGAGCTGGCCTTCGGCACCATCGACAGCTGGCTGCTCTACAAGCTGACGGGTGGGCGCGTGCACGCCAGCGACGTGAGCAACGCCGCGCGCACCATGCTCTTCGACATCCGGCACAACCGCTGGAGCCCCTCGCTGCTGGCCGCGCTGCACGTGCCCGAGAGCCTGCTTCCCGCCGTGCATCCGTCCAGCCATGTCTACGGCGAGACCGAGCCGGCGCTGTTCGGCGCCCCGATCGCCATCGCCGGCATCGCCGGCGACCAGCAGGCCGCGCTGTTCGGCCAGGCCTGCTTCGAGGCGGGCCTCGCGAAGAACACCTACGGCACCGGCTGCTTCCTGCTCATGCACACCGGCGGGCGCTTCGAGCATTCCCGCAACGGCCTCGTCAGCACCGCCGCGGCGCAGACCTCGGCCGTGCCCGAGTACGCGCTCGAAGGCAGCGTCTTCATCGGCGGCGCGGTCGTGCAGTGGCTGCGCGACGGCCTGGGCGCGATCACCCGCAGCAGCGACGTGCAGAGCCTGGCGCAGAGCGTGCCCGACGCCGGCGGCGTCATGTTCGTGCCCGCCTTCACCGGGCTGGGCGCGCCCTACTGGCAGCCCGAGGCGCGCGGCGCCATCGTCGGCCTCACGCGCGGCAGCACGGTGGCGCACATCGCGCGCGCCGCGCTCGAGAGCATCGCCTTCCAGAGTGCCGCGCTGCTGCAGGCGATGGCCGCCGATGCCGCCGCGGGCGGCACGGGCGCGGTCACCGAACTGCGCGTGGACGGCGGCGCCAGCGTCAACGACGCGCTGATGCAGTTCCAGGCCGACCTGCTGGGCATCCCGGTCGTGCGGCCGCAGGTCACCGAGACCACCGCCCTGGGCGCGGCCTACCTCGCCGGGCTGGCCGTGGGCACCTACGCCTCACGCGAGGAACTCGCCGCGCAGTGGCGAGTCGAGCGGCGCTTTCACCCCACCATGCCGCCTGCCCAGGCCGCCGAGTGGATGGCGCGCTGGGAGCACGCGGTGCGGCAGGCGGTGGCGGCCTAGCCGCGCCGCCGGCACGCGGTCGCCGGCATCAGCGCCGCGGCGCGAAGCCGTGCGCATCGGCCATCGGCCAGTAGAGGCGGTAGACCGCATGTGGCCAGTCGCGCCGCCCCTCGACGGCGTCGAGCAGCTCGCCGGGCTGCAGCAGCGGCAGCTGCGTGGCCAGCAGGCGCACGTCGTTGTCGGCCACGCGGCGCACGATGTGCGCAGGCGTGATCTCGCGCGGGTGCTGCAGCCCGGCGGCCTGCACCAGCTCCTGCAAGGCCAGCAGCGTGTTGCGGTGAAAGCGCCAGACGCGCTCGATCTTGTCGGGCACGACCAGCGCCTGCTGGCGCCGCGGGTCCTGCGTCGTGATGCCGGTCGGGCAGTTGCCGGTGTGGCAGCTCTGCGCCTGCAGGCAACCGAGCGCGAACATGAAGCCGCGCGCGGCGTTGCACCAGTCGGCACCGAGCGCCATCATGCGCGCGATGTCGAAGGCGCCGATCACCTTGCCCGCGGCACCGATGCGGATGCGCTCGCGCAGGTTCAGGCCCACGAGCGTGTTGCGCACCAGCAGCAACCCCTCCTGCAGCGGCGCGCCGACATGGTCGGTGAACTCCAGCGGCGCGGCGCCGGTGCCGCCCTCGGCGCCGTCGACGACGATGAAGTCCGGCAGGATGCCCGTGTGCAGCATCGCCTTGCAGATCGCGAACCACTCCCAGGGGTGGCCGATGCAGAGCTTGAAGCCCGTGGGCTTGCCGCCCGAGAGCCGGCGCAGGCGGTCGATGAACTGCAGCATCTGCAGCGGCGTGTCGAAGGCGCCGTGGCGCGCCGGACTGACGCAGTCCACGCCCTGGGGCACGCCGCGCGCGGCGGCGATCTCGGCGCTCACCTTGGGCCCCGGCAGCACGCCGCCGTGGCCGGGCTTGGCACCCTGGCTGAGCTTCAACTCGATCATCCTCACCTGCGCGTCGCGCGCGTTGGCGACGAAGCGCTCCTCGCTGAAGCGGCCCTCGTCGTCGCGGCAGCCGAAGTAGCCCGAGCCGATCTCCCAGATCAGGTCGCCGCCGTGCACGCGGTGGTGCACGCTGATCGAGCCCTCGCCGGTGTCGTGCGCGAAGCCGCCCTTCTTCGCGCCGCCGTTGAGCGCAAGCACCGCGTTGGCCGAGAGCGCGCCGAAGCTCATCGCCGAGATGTTGAAGACGCTGGCCTCGTAGGGTGCCGTGCAACCGTTGGCCGCATCGCCCACGTCGACGCGGAAGTCGTACCCGGCCAGCTGCGTCGGCGCGATCGAGTGGTTGATCCACTCGTAGCCCAGTGCCTGCACCTCGAGCTGCGTGCCGAAGGGCCGCTTGTCGGAATCACCCTTGGCGCGCTGGTAGACCAGGCTGCGCTGCTGGCGCGAGAAGGGTGCGGCCTCGCGGTCGCTCTCGATGAAGTACTGGCGGATCTCGGGGCGGATGAATTCGAGCAGGTAGCGCACATGCCCGATCACCGGGTAGTTGCGGATCAGCGCGTGGCGGCGCTGGCGCACGTCGCGCAGCCCCAGCAGCACGAGGAAGAGGCAGACCAGCGCCGCGCCGCCCCAGGTGTCGAAGGCGACCCAGGTGAAGCCGAACAGCAGCAGCCCGACCGCGCTGGCCAGCCAGAGCGCGAAGCGCACGGGGAAATGCTGGTCGAGCCGCTGTAGCCAGGCGTGCATGCGTCGTCTCCTTGTCGGCCGCAGCGCGCGGCGGTACGGGTCTTGCGCGCGCCGCATGCTAGCGGTTGCGCGGGCCGCCCGTCGCAGGCGCACGGCCGCGGCGGACGCCCGCTATACTTGCCGCGCACAGCGCCGATTTGTTCCGAATTGCGGGCGCTCAACAAATGCCGCTAAAGAGGGACGCCGGCCCGGCCCCACCTCTTCTGCAGTGGCGCCGGGTTTTTTCGTCGATGGCCAGTCCAGCAAGCGTCCACGCGCAGTTCATGCGCTTCCCGCAGCCGCTGCCGCTGCAAAGCGGCGCCGTGCTGCCCGACTACACGCTGGCCTACGAGACCTACGGCACGCTCAACGCCGCGCGCAGCAACGCCGTGCTGGTGTGCCACGCGCTCAACGCCGGGCACCATGTCGCGGGCGTCGACGACAAGGGCGCCGTGGGCTGGTGGGACAACCTCGTGGGCCCCGGCAAGCCGCTGGACACGAACCGCTTCTTCGTCATCGGCATCAACAACCCGGGGTCGTGCTTCGGCTCCACCGGGCCGATGCACACCAACCCGGCCACGGGGCGCGCCTGGGGCGCGGACTTCCCCGTCGTCACCGTCGAGGACTGGGTCGACGCGCAGGCGCGGCTGGTCGAGGGCCTGGGCATCACGCAGCTGGCCGCGGTGCTGGGCGGCAGCCTCGGCGGCATGCAGGCGCTGGCCTGGACGCTGCGCTACCCCGAGCGCGTGCGCCACTGCATCGCGGTGGCCACCGCGCCCAACCTCTCGGCGCAGAACATCGCCTTCAACGAGGTCGCGCGGCGGGCGATCGTCACCGACCCCGAATTCCACGGCGGCCACTTCTACGCGCACGGCGTCATCCCCCGCCGCGGCCTGCGCGTGGCGCGCATGATCGGGCACATCACCTACCTCTCCGACGACGCGATGGAGGCCAAGTTCGGCCGCGCGCTGCGCGAGGCCGAGCGCCACTGGAGCACGCAGGAGATCGAGTTCCAGATCGAGAGCTACCTGCGCTACCAGGGCGACAAGTTCAGCGACTATTTCGACGCCAACACCTACCTGCTGATCACGCGGGCCCTCGACTACTTCGACCCTGCGCGCGAGCACGACGGCGACCTCGCGCGCGCCTTCGCCCCGGCGCGCGGCCGGCAGTTCCTGCTCGTGAGCTTCACCACCGACTGGCGCTTCGCGCCCGCGCGCAGCCGCGAGATCGTGAAGGCGCTGGTCGACAACCGCATCGACGTGAGCTATGCCGAGATCGACGCGCCGCACGGCCACGACGCCTTCCTGCTCGACGACGAGCGCTACCACCGCGTGATGCGCGCCTACTTCCAGCGCGTGGGGAAGGACGGTGATGTCTGAACGCCGCGAGCTCGAGGTCATCGCCGAGCTGGTGCCGCCGGGCTCGCGCGTGCTCGACCTCGGCTGCGGCAGCGGCGAGCTGCTGCAGCACCTGCAGCGCGAACGCGGCTGCAGCGGCTACGGCATCGAGATCGACGATGCCAATGTCCACGCCTGCGTGCAGCGCGGCGTCAACGTCATCCAGCTCAACCTGGAGGAGGGCCTGGCGCTCTTCGACGACGCCAGCTTCGACGTCGTGCTGCAGCTGCAGACGCTGCAGCACCTGCGCAACACCGCGCACATGCTGCGCGAGACGGCGCGCGTGGGCCGCATCGGCATCGTCAGCTTCCCCAATTTCGCGCACTGGCCCAACCGGCTGCGCGTGCTTTCGGGGCGCATGCCGGTGACCAAGGCGCTGCCCTACGAGTGGTACGACACGCCCAACATCCGCGTCGGCACGCACGCCGACTTCGAGGTGCTGGCGGGCAAGAGCGGCCTCACCGTGACCGACAGCTTCGGCCTGCAGGGCGGTCGCGTGGTGCGCCGCTGGCCCAACCTGCTCGCCAGCGCGGCGGTGTTCCGCTTCGAGCGCGGCTGAGCACCCCCAGGGCCGGGCTGCGCCCAGCCCGCCCCCCCGCGGGGGGTCAAGCAAAGTGGCGGAGCCACATTTGCGCGAGAGCGTGGCGCCGCGGCGGCGCTATAAAGCCGCATGCGTGACCTGCTGCAGCGCCGCCTGGGCGCCTTCGATGTGCTGGCGCACGACGACGCCTGCCCGGCGCACGTGCGCCGGGCGGCGGTCGCGCTCGTGGTCGTCGAGGAAGGCCACGGCGCGGAGGCCTGCGGCATCGCGCGACTGCCGCGCTGGAGCACGGAACCGGCGCTGCTGCTGACCCTGCGCGCCAGCGGCATGCGCCAGCATGCCGGCCAGTGGGCGCTGCCCGGCGGCCGCATCGACCGCGACGAGACGCCCGAGCAGACGGCGCTGCGCGAGCTGCGCGAGGAGGTCGGCCTCGAGCTCGGCAGCGATGCCCTTCTCGGGCGGCTTGACGACTACGTGACGCGCTCGGGCTATGCCATCACGCCGCTCGTGTTCTGGGGTGGCGACACGGCGCGCGCCCTGCAGCCCAATCCGCAGGAGGTGGCCAGCGTGCACCGCGTGCCCGTGGCCGAGCTGATGCGCGAGGACGCGCCGATCCTCGAGCACATCCCGCAAAGCCCCAGGCCCGTGCTGGGCATGCCGCTGGGCAGCGGCTGGATCGCCGCGCCGACCGCCGTCTTCCTCTACCAGTTCCGCGAGGTCTGCATCGCCGATCGCGCGACGCGCGTGGCGCATTTCGAGCAACCGCTCTTCGCCTGGAAGTGAGCTTATGGCCCTGACGCTGCCACCCGCCGATGCCGATGCCGATGCCGAAGTCGTCACCGCCGCCGACGGCCTGGCGCTGCCGCTGCGCCGCTGGCCGTGCCCGCGCGCGCGCGGGCATGTGCTCGTCGTGCACGGCCTGGGCGAGCACAGCGGGCGCTACGAGGCGCTGGCGCGCGACCTGGTCGCGGCCGGCTTCGCGGTCAGCAGCTACGACCAGCGCGGCCACGGCCGCAGCGCCGGCGCGCGCGGCGTGATCCCCGCGGCCGACAGCCTGTGCCGGGACCTGGCCGCAGTGATCGACGCGCTGGCGCAGACCGGCCGGCCGCCGAGCGTGCTGCTGGGCCACAGCATGGGCGGGCTCGTCGCCGCACGCTTCGTCGCCGAGGCGCTGCAGCCGCAGCCGGCGGCGTGGAGCCGCCCGGTGCCGCGGCTCGTGCTGTCCTCGCCGGCGCTGGCCGCCGATCTCTCGCGCGGGCAGCGGCTGCAGCTGGCGCTGATGCACGCGCTCGCGCCGTCGCTGCCGCTGCCCAACGGGCTCGACCCGACGTGGATTTCGCGTGATCCGGCGGTGGTGCAGGCCTACCGCGACGATCCGCGGGTGCACGCGCGCATCTGCGCGCGGCTGGCGCGCTTCATCGTCGACGCCGGCGAGCAGGTGCGCGCCCTCGCCCCGCGCTGGACCACGCCCACGCTGCTGCTGTGGGCCGGCGCCGACCGCTGCGTCGCCCCCGCGGGCAGCGCGGCGTTTGCCGCCGCGGCGCCGCCGGCCGTGGTGCAGCACCAGGTGTTTCCGGCGCTCGCGCACGAGATCTTCAACGAGCCCGAGCGCGCGCAGGTGGTGCAGCGTCTGCTGCAGTTTCTTCGCGACGGCTGAGGGCGCCTGAGGCGGGCGCGGCGATGACCTGGGTGAGGCCGCCGAGGCAGCCCCGGGTCTGCCCCGGGGCACAGGACGGTGCAGCGGCCGCTCGCGGCGCCGCGCGCGCGGCCTGCGCCGGCTCCCGCTGCAGCGCCTGCGATGGATGCTGCAGCTGGCGCAGGCGCGGCTGCAGCATCAACGCCATCACGGCACAGGCCGTCGCCACCGCCACGCCGAGCAGCAGCAGGCGCCGTCGGCGCGAAAGCGGCCGGTAGCGGGGCAACGGCGAGGGCTTCTTCTGCGGCGCTTCGGGCTTCATCACCGGCGCAACGATAGCCCGCACGACGCGCCGGCGGCAGGTAGCATCGGGCGTCAGCAGCGTTGCGCCCGGCGATCGCCGGCCGCCGCCCATGCGGCGAGTGTCCTGCTTGCCCTTTTTGCGCGTGCGCAGGCGTTGTCGAGCAGGAGTCTTGCCTTGGCCCAAAAGCCTACAGTGCTGGTCGTCGATGACGAACCGCTGAATGTCGCGGTGCTCTCCGAGCTGCTCGCGCCCGAGTGCCGCGTGCTCGGCGCGCGCTCGGGCCAGGTGGCGCTGGACCTGGTCGCCAGCGAAACGCCCGACCTCATGCTGCTGGACGTCATGATGCCCGGCATGGACGGCTATGCCGTGCTGGCGCAGCTGCGCCGCCAGGTCCAGGGAGCCGCGCTGCCGGTGATCTTCGTCACCGCCCTGGGCGCCGAGGCCGACGAGGAGCGCGGCCTGCTGCTGGGCGCGGCGGACTACGTCGCCAAGCCGATCAAGCCGGCGGTGGTGCTGGCGCGCGTGCGGGCACAGCTCGAGCTCAGGGCCGCGCGCGCCCGGCTGCTGGACCAGAACGACTGGCTCGAGCGCGAGGTGCGGCGGCGCACGCAGGAGGCGGCGCTGGCGCAGGACCTGACCTTGAGCGCGCTGGCCGAGCTCGCCGAGACGCGCGACAACGAGACCGGCAACCACATCGTGCGCACGCAGGCCTACGTCGAGGCGCTGGCGCGGCGCCTGATGCACCTGCCGGGCTGGGCCTCGGAGCTCGCCGACGACGGGCTCGCGCGCATCGTGAAGGCCGCGCCGATGCACGACATCGGCAAGATCGGCATCCCCGACCGCATCCTGCTCAAGCCCGGACGCTTGACGCCCGAGGAATTCGAGATCATGAAGACGCATGCGGCCATCGGCGGCGACACCCTGGCCCACGCGATGCAGCGCGCGATCGCGCTGCATCCGCAGCAGGGCGAGACGCCCGAACCGGTGCGCTTCCTGCAGGTGGCGTGCACCATCGCCTACGACCACCACGAGCGCTGGGATGGCGGCGGCTACCCGCGCGGGCTGGCCGCGTGGGCGATCCCGCGCCCGGCACGGCTGATGGCGCTGGCCGATGTCTACGATGCCCTGACCACGCCGCGCATCTACAAGCCGGCGTGGTCGCGCCACGATACGGCGCAGCACATCGCCGCGCAGTCCGGCGCCCATTTCGACCCCGACGTCGTCGCCGCCTTCACTGCCGGGCGCGAGGAATTCGAGGCCATTGCCAGCCGCCTGGGCAACCAGGCCCAGGACGACCATCGGGTCTGATCGATGCACAGGGCTTCGACCGCGCGCACGCTCTTCGAGGCGAGCCCGGCGCCGATGTTCGTCTACCGCCGGCGCGATTTCCGGCTGCGCGTCTGGAACCCGGCCTTTCTCGACGCCTACGGTTACACCGCCGACGAGGCCGGCCGGCTGAGCCTGCTCGACCTGTGCCTGCCCGGCGAGCGCGAGGCGGTGAGCGCCCGCGCCCGCACGCTGCGCGGGCCGGTCAACGCCGGCCTGTGGCGGCATCTGCGCCGCAACGGCGACGAACTGCATGTGCTCGTGCGCTCGGACGATGTCGACTTCGAGGGCGAGGACTGCCGGCTCCTGAGCCTGACCCCGGTCGAGCTGCTCGAGCGCAGCCGCATCATCGAGCGCCAGCGCCTGGCACTGCTCGAGCGCCTGGCGCATGGCGAAGGGCTCGACACGCTGCTGGAGCAGCTCGTACACGACCACGAGCGCATGTTCGCCGGCAGCGCATGCGCGGTGCTGCTGCTCGACGCGTCCGCCAGCCGGGTGCAGCGCGCGGTGGCGCCCAGCCTGCCCGCGACCTTCACGCTCGCGCTCGACGGCGTGAGGCTCGGCGCGGCCGCCGGGCTGCGCCGGCGCCTGGTCATCGCCGACATCGGTCACCAGGGCGACGACTGGAGCGCCTACCGGGAGCCGGCGCGCGCGGCCGCGCTGCGCGCCTGCTGGTTCGAGCCCGTCCTGGGCCCTGGCGACCGCGTGCTGGGGCTGTTCGCCGTGCACCGCCGCATCGCCCTGCAGCCGGGGAGCGAAGAGCTCGAGCACATGCAGTACGCGGCCCAGCTGGCCGCCACCGCGATCACCCATCACGACACCCTGGCCGCGTTGCGGCGCAGCGAGCACCGCCTGCGCGGCATCCTGCAGGCGATGCCGGATCTCGTCTTCCTGAAGGGCGCCGACGGCGTCTACCAGGCCTGCAACACCGCCTTCGAGCGCTTCACCGGGCTGAGCGAGGCCGAACTGGTCGGCCGGCGCACGCATGAGATCACCGACGCCGAGTCGGCGCGGCGCAACGAGGCGGCCGACGCGCAGGCCCTGGCGCAGCGCACGGCCGTGTGCGAGGAGCGCTGGCTCGACTTCGGCGCGGATGTCGGTCGCGGCTGCTTCGACCTCGTGAAGACGCCGCTCTTCGACGAGGCCGGCCGGCCGCTGGGCGTGCTCGGCGTGGCCCGCGACGTCACCGAGCGCCGCCGGCACGAAGCGCGCATCGAACGGCTCAATCGCTCCTACTCGCTGCTCAGCGGCGTCAACGAGGCCGTGGTGCGGGTGCGCGACGCCGAGGCGCTGTTCGGCGAACTTTGCCGCATCGCGGTGCAGACCGGCGGTTTTCGCGTCGCCTGGGTCGGAACGCATGACGTCCCGGGCGCCGTCGTGCGCCCGCTGCGCATCGCCGGGCCCGCCGATTCGTGTCTGCAGCGGCTGCAGCTGCCGCTGAGCACCGAGCACGAAAGCCCGTTCGTCGACGCCTTGCGCAGCGGCCAGCGGCGGGTCGTGCCCAACATCCGCACCGAGTCCAAGCTGGCTCATCGCCGCGAGATCCTGCTCGGCCTCGGGCTGGAATCGATGGCCATCTTCCCCATCATCGTGCCGGGCATGCCCTGGCACTGCCTGGTGGTGTACTCGCAGACGCCCGAGCACTTCGACGGCGAGCAGGTCGAGTTGCTCGCGCGCCTGGCGCGCGACGTCGGCTTCGCGCTCGAGTTCATCGCCACCGAGAAGGCGCGCAGCGAAGCCCAGCGGCTGCACGAGCAGATCGTCGAAGCGGTGGCCGGGCTGTTCTTCGCGGTCGATCGGCGCCATCGGCTCATGCTGTGGAACCGGCGCATCGTCGAGCTGCTCGGGCGCGAACCGGCCGGGGTCGGCGGCGAATCGGTGCTCGAGCAGATCGAGCCGCAGGACCGCGCAAGCGTCGCGAGCGCCCTCGACGCCGGGTTCGCGCACGGGCAGGTCCAGGTCGAGGCGCGCGTGCGCGCGGCCGACGGCAGCTGTGCGCCCTACCTGCTGGTGGGGCGCCGCGTGGAGACCGCCGCCGGCCCGCTGCTGGCCGGCACCGGCATGGACATCAGCGAGCGCGTGCGCAACGAGCAGGAGCTGGCGCGCTACCGCGCCGGGCTCGAGGACCTCGTGCGCCAGCGCACCGCCGAGCTCGAGGACGCCAACCTGCGGCTGCGGCGCGAGGACCGGCGACTTCGCGCGGTGCTCTCGCTCAACCAGCGCGCCAGCACGCTCGACGAGGACGCCTTGCTGCGGAAAGCGCTGGCGGAGATCATGGCGCTCGAGGACAGCCCGGCGGTGGCGGCGTTCGAGGTGTCGCCCGACGCGCAGCCGAAGCCGCTGGCCGCGCACGGCAGCGTGACGCCGGTGATGACCCGCCTGGCCACGCAGCTCGCCCGCGGCTTCGTCCCGGGAACGAGCGGCATGTCGCCCTGGCCGGTGGGCGCCATCGGCGCCGCCGTGCGCGAGGCCGGGCAGGTGATGCTGGTGCTGTGCACCGGCGGCCGGACGCGGTCCTACGACGCCACCGACCTGCGCGAGCTGCAGGTGCTGGCCGGCGACCTCTGGCGGCTGCTGCAGCGGCGGCGCACCGAGCTCGCGCTCGCCCGCGCCAAGGCCGCGGCCGACGCCGCCAGCCAGGCCAAGAGCGCCTTCCTCGCCAACATGAGCCACGAGATCCGCACGCCCATGAACGCGGTGATCGGCTTTGCCCACCTGCTGCGGCGCGACCCGCTGACCGCGCGTCAGCTCGACCACCTGGACAAGCTCACGGGTGCGGGCCAGCACCTGCTGCAGGTGATCAGCGACATCCTGGACTTCTCGAAGATCGAGGCCGACCGGCTCACGCTGGAGGAGACCGCATTCGACCTGCGCGAGAGCCTGCTGCGCGTGCAGGCGCTGCAGGCCCAGGAGGCGCGCTCGCGGCAGCTCGCGCTTTCGCTGCACCTGGATCCGCGCTGCCCGCGCCGCGTGCGCGGCGACCCGCTGCGCCTCGAGCAGGTGCTGCTGAACCTGCTCAGCAACGCCATCAAGTTCACGCCCGAGGGACGGGTCGAGCTGCACGTCGCCCCCGAGCCGGCGCCACAGGACCGGACGCGGCTGCGCTTGGAGGTCCGCGACACCGGCATCGGCATGACGCAGGCGCAGCAGGCGCAGGTCTTCGACGCCTTCGCGCAGGGCGACGTCTCCACCACGCGCCGCTTCGGCGGCACCGGCCTGGGCCTGGCGATCTGCAGGCGCCTGGTGCAGATGATGGGCGGCGAGATCGGTGTCGAAAGCGAGCCCGGCCAGGGCAGCCGCTTCTGGCTGCTGCTGTCGCTGCCGCCGCTGGACGACGACGCGCCGCACGCGCCGCCCGTCCCCGCCACCCCGGATTCGTCCCCGCTGCAGGGCCGGCACATCCTCGTGGCCGAGGACAACTCGGTCAACCAGGAGGTGGTGAGCGCCTTGCTGGCCTCGCTTGGCGTGACGGTGGAGATCGCCGCCGACGGCGCCGCGGCGGTCGAGCGCGTGCGCAGCGGCGCGCCCGACCTCGTGCTGATGGACGTGCAGATGCCCGGCGTCGACGGGCTGCAGGCCGCCGCCGCCATCCGTGCGCTGCCCGCAGCGGGCACGCTGCCGATCGTGGCGATGACCGCCGATGCCTTTGCCGAATCGCGCGAGCGCTGCCTGGCCGCCGGCATGAACGACTATCTGAGCAAGCCGGTCGACCCCGTGGCCCTCGAACGCTGCCTGCGACGCTGGCTGGCGCCCGTGGAGCCCCCGGCGTCGCCGGCCGACGACGCGCCCGGGCGCGCGGCGCGGCTCGCGCGGCTGGCGCAGGTGCAGGGCCTGGACGCGCCGGCCGCCCTGGCGCGCCTGTCAGGCAACGAGGCGCTGTACCGGCGCATGCTGCAGATGTTCATCGCGCACCATGGCGCGGACGACGAGCGCCTGCTCGAGCTGCAGCGCCGCGGCGAGCCGAGCGCGCTGCGCGCGCTGGCGCACGCGCTGGCCGGGGCGGCCTCGGCCATCGGCGCCCGCACGATCGAGCAGGGCGCGCGCGCCCTGCTGGCGGCGACGGCAGCGACGGCGGCCGTCGATGGCGCTGCCCGCGACGCGACGCGGGCGCTGGCGCTGGTGCTGCATCAGGGCCTGGACGCCCTGCGCGCCGCGCTGGCCGACGGCGAAGCGCCGCAGCCGCCGAGGCGGGTCGGACCCGACCCCGCGGCATCGGCCCCGATCGGGCCCGGGGGCCCGCAGGCCGCGTCCGACGCGGCGCGCGCCACGCTGCAGCAGCTGCGTCCGCTGCTGGCCTCGCACGACACCGCGGCGCTGCCGCTGTTCGAGCGCGAGCGCGCCCGGCTCGGGCGCGTCCTGGGCGCGGGCGTCGAGGAGCTGGGCCGGCACCTCAACGCCTTCGATTTCGGCGCCGCGCTGCGTTGCCTGCAGCAGCTGATCGACCACGACGGCACGGCCGGCTGAGGGTCGGCCGCCGCGGCGCGGCCGATCGCCGAGGCCTCAGGCAGCGAGGCGCAGCGAACTCACCATCGGCGGCAGCACGGCCACGCGCCGTACCAGTTCGCGGATGCTCTGCGCGCCGGTCTTGGCGCGGATGGAGCCGATCTGCGTGCGCACGGTGGCCAGGCCGACGCCATGCTGCACTGCCACTTCGCGTGGCTCCAGCCCCTGGCACAGCGCCTCCAGGACGCGCGTCTCGGTGGCGGTCAGGGCATGGCTGCGCGCGCAGCACTGCACCGACAGGCACTCGCAGACGCGCTTCTTGCCCAGCAGCAGCAAGGTCGCCTGGGGCAGGGCGCCGACGCCCGCGACCAGCGGCACCACGGCCACGGTCGACGACGCCTGCGCCGCGCCGCGCCGAGCGTGAGCAGCCGCCGCAGGCCGCGCCGCGCCGCCTGCAACGCATCGAGCAGCGCCGGCGCATCCTGCGGCCGCCGCGCCCGCAGTTCGCCGCCGCACAGCAGCAGCGGGTGCCCGTCGTCGAGCTCGGCGCGCGCCGCGTGGTTGGCGTGCAGCACCTGGGCCTCTTCGCCCAGCAACAGCATGCCGTAGTCGATCTCGTCGAGCATCAAGGCCAGCCAGGGCGCACCCGCGGCGCCCGTCGACGCCGCGGCGCGCCGCTCCGGCCCGCGGTACACGCTTGGCGACAGCGCCCGTGGCGGCGACGTTGCCGGGACGACGAGGGCCCGGACACGGTCAGGAAGATCCAGCATCGTGCACTCCCGCTGGGCCGGCGCTGCCGGGACGGCATCGTTCGAGCCCACCCCATCAGCCTAGCCCCGGTGCCGCCCATCCGGCAGGCACTCGTGCCCACGGTGGCGGTGAACGATTTACATCGGCGCAAGCCGGCCGCACCACGCACGCTCTTGATGTGTCACATGCAAATGCGACGCAGTCGCATTTACTATCAGCAGGGCCGGGGCAATGCCTGTCGCGGCGTCGCCATGGCCGGGGTTGCAGGAGCCGTCAGGAGGCGGTGGGCCATCGGCGGCTCACTGACCGGCCCCATCCTCATCATGAAGCCAACATTCGCACACCCTCTTCTCCCATCCTTCGCCGTGACCGCCGCGCTGCTGGCGCTGGTCGGTCCCGCTCGGGCCGCGCATCCGCTCGTCAGCGACGACACCGGCACGCAGGGCCGCGGCCAGGCGCAGCTCGAAGCCAGCACCGATCGCACGCGCGTGCGCGACGGCAGCCGGGTTGCGCGCGAGCAGGAGATCGGCCTCGCGCTGACCTACGGCCTGACCGAAACGCTCGACCTCGCCGTCGGCCTGCCCTGGCTGCACCTGGGCACGACCGGCGAGCCGTCGCAGCGTGGCATCGGCGACCTCACCCTGCTGGCCAAGTGGCGCCTGCACGACGACGGACAAGGCTTCAGCCTGGCCCTGCGGCCCGAGTTCACCTTGCCCACGGGCAAGGAGGGCAAGGGCCTGGGCAACGGCCGCGCCAACGGCGCGCTGACGCTGATGTCGCAGCTCGAGCATGGCGCATGGACCTGGCTGGCCAACGTCGGCATCGCTTACAACGACAACAAGGCGGGCGACCGCAAACGGCTGTGGACCGCCTCGACCGCGCTGCTCTACACCGTCACCGACGCCTGGACGCTGGTCGCCGACGTCGGCGCCAGCCGCGCCGCCGAACAGGGCGCGCCGAGCGAGAAGTTCGGTCTGCTCGGCGTCATCCACCACCTCGGCGAGGAGCTCGACCTCGATCTCGGCTGGCGCCGCAGTCTCGGCCACGGCCCGACCGCGAACACGCTCGGCGCCGGCCTGACGCTGCGCTGGTGAGCGCTCGCCTACCGGCTCACCACCACCAGAACATCCAGCCCCAGGCGCTGGCGATCCAGGCCAGCGCCGCAAGAATGGGCAGGCTGCCCACGAGGGCCCGCCCGGCGGGCAGGCCCCAGCGCCGCAGGATGCGCCAGGCGAGCGCGAGCGACCAGGTCGATGCGGCCAGCAGCAGCGCCAGGCGCAGGGTGTTGACCCAGGGCAGCACGACCCCTTCGCCACGCAGCAGCGTCAGCGTGATCGTCGACAAGCCGAGGAAGACGCCGACGCCGGCCAGCGGGATCAGCGCCTGCGCCAGGTGGTGCAGGCGCTGGCTGCGCCAGGGCCCGGCCGCGCGCACCGTCAGCGCCAGCAGCGCCAGCGTCAGCCCGCCCCAAAGAAGCGCGGTGGCGCCGATGTAGGCCAGCAGCAGTGCGCCGTCGAGCCAGCTCAGCGCGTCGTTCTGCTCGGGGTAGTGGGTGAGCAGCCACCAGGGCGCGTTCTCGGCCAGCGGCCAGTAGATGTCGCGATCGATCAGCCAGGTCGCGATGGCCTGCCGGATCGCGACGAACCAGGGGCTCGCGCTCCAGTGGAAGGCGCCGATCGCCACACCCAGCAGGCCGAAGACGATCAGCGCGGTCTGCCAGGCGCCGGCCTCGGTGGCGCCGAGCTCGACCACCTCGTGCGCGGGCGAGCGCCAGTGCAGCGCAATCGCGTCGTGGTGGCCGCTGCAGCGCCCGCACATGTGGCAGTTGCTGGCGCCCTGCATCGTGCGCAGCGGCTGCATCGGCGCGCAGTCGACCGCGCGCTTGCTGACGCGGATGGGCGCGCGCGCCGCCGCCCCCGCGGGTGCATCCAGCGAGCGCCGCCAGGCCGCATCGTCGACGCGGTAGTGCATCGGCGCGAGTTTGGCGAGCAGCCCGAACACGCCGTTGACCGGACACAGGTAGCGGCACCAGGCGCGCTTGCCGCGGGTGTAGAAGTAGCCGACGACGATGGCCACGACCGTGCTGCCCCCCAGCACGAGCAGCGCCGCCTTCGGATACTGGTAGACGCTCACCATCTGGCCGTAGACGGTGGTGCAGACGAAGGCGGTGAAGGGCCAGCCGCCCCAGCGCATCCAGCGCGGCACGGCCAGGCCTCGGCCACGCTTGGACGCCCACTCGGTGAGCGCGCCCTCCGGGCACAGCACGCCGCACCACAGACGCCCGAAGAGCAGCATGCTCAGCAGCACGAAGGGCCACCACAGGCCCCAGAACGCGAACTCCGCAAGCACCGTCATGTGGTTCCAGACATGCGCCGTGCGATCGGGCAGCGGCAGCATCGCTGGCACCAGCAGCAGCACCGCGTAGACGAGCACCACCAGCCACTGCAGCGCGCGGATGAGGCGCGCGTGCGTGCGCAGCCATTCGCCGACGGCGGCCAGCCGCGCGCCGCGGCGCGGCGCGGCCGCGGGTGTCGTGGCAGGCCCCGGCAGGCTGCGGGCGAGCGTCATCGCGCACCTCCGGCGGCGACGCCGCCCCACAGCCAGCGGCGGCCGATCGCGGCGTGCGGCGTGCGCGCCAGCCAGGCGTAGAGGATGCCGACGACGAGCAGCGCCTCGACGCTCTCACGCCAGATGATGAAGCTCACCTGTGCCATGTCCTGCGCCGCGCCTGCGACCCCGCGCGGCCCTCGCGCGCGCTCCTTACCTGATGACAAACTCGCCGCGCGTGGTCTGCATGTGGAACTCGTCGAAGAAGGGGTAGGTGCCCGGCGACCTGCCGGGCAGCACCCGCGTGCGCGTGCGGCCCCGCGCGACCACGAGTTCGAGCCCGAGCGGCACGGCGCGGCGGGTCGGGCCGCGCACCGCGATCCGATCGAGGCGCGCCACGGTCTCAGTACCCGCCCTTCTTGCCGGTGCCGGCAAAGGCGAACTCGTAGCGCGCCTCGAAGGGCTTGAACCAGGGCGCCACGCCGGTCTCCTTGTCGACGTGGCGGCCAAACGCCGCATGCGCGCCGGCCCCGGGGGGCTGCACGGAGAGCGTCAGCGTGTACTTGCCCGGGCCCATCAGCTTGACGTTGTCGCCGTAATGCGGGCCGTCGCTGGCCACCATCGGCATCAGTTCGCCCTGCAACGGCTGCACGTCACCGGCCTTCTGCAGCTTGTAGCGCACGACCAGGTGCGGCACCCAGTCGCCCTCGCCGAAGCCGTTGGTGTTGCCCTTGACGGCGCGGATGTCGGCCTCGAGGTGGATGTCGGAGACCTTGGCCTCACGCATCATCCCCGCGGGCGCCATCTCGATGGGCTGCAGGTAGACCGCCGCGACCTCGAGGCCGCCCTCGATGTGCGGCTTGCCGATCGGAATCTCGGCCGCCTGGGAAAGCAGCGTCAACCCCGCCGCCAGCGCGATCGCCCGCCGCCCCCATTTCGATGCAATGCTCAAGTTGACTCCTGAATGTTATTGCGAACCGTTCGCATTCCGTAGTCTACGTGCGGGAAGAGCGCGGACGCAAGCATCAGCGTCAAATCCGCGCGAAAAAGTGCCGGTCGCCCGGCGGGCGGCGCCTAGAGCTTGAACTCCAGCCGCAGGGCCCAGCTGACGTCGGTGCTGGCGAGCGTCGTCGCCTGCGTGCGCACGAGGCCCTGGTCGACGCTCGCGAGGGAGCGGTAGTCGGCGGGCACGGCGTTGTTGGCCAGCAAGCGCAGTTGCAGCGCCGGATCGAACACCCACAGCGCGTAGACGTCGAACTGGCGCTTGCGCCCGGCCTCGCGCGCCTGCACGTCGGAGACCTGCGTCCGATAGCCCGGCGTCAGGTGCAGGCTGCCGCCCAGGGTCAGCGGCGTGCCGCGCAGGCGATAGTCGGCGCCGAGGTTGAGGACGACAACAGGCTGCTCGTCGAGGCGATTGTCGGGTCCGGGCACCTCGTCCACGCGCGAGCGAAAGAGACTCAGGTTGTTGCGCAGCTCCACCGGCGGCGCTCCGTCGACGAGCTGGTCGAGCCGGAACTTGGCCTCCAGCTCCAGGCCCTGCGTCGTCGCGCGCCCGAGGTTGCGCGGCCGCGACACCCAGCGCGGCACCGGGCTCCAGCCCACGCTCTCCAGCGTCGTCGTGCTGCGGATGGTGTCGCGGAGGCGGCGCACGAAGAGGTTGGCGCTGAGCACGCCGCCCTGCGCCAGGTAGCGCTCGAAGGCGAGGTCGATGCCGGTGGCAAGTTCGGGCCGCAGTTCGGGGTTGCCCGCGCGATCCGGATGGGTGGCGGTGTTGGGGCCGCTGCTCGGCCAGCGGCTGGACAGCTGCGGGCGCGCCACCAGGTTCTGCAGCGTCGGCGCCTTGTAGCTGCGCGTGAGGCTCATGCGGATCTGGTCGCGCGCCTTGGGGTCGGGCTTCCAGACGGCGTGCAGCAGCGGCGTCAGCACGCGGCTGCGGTTGTCCGGCCGCACGTCGCCTACGGCCGCGTCGCCTCGCGTGCGGATCTCCTCCCAGCGCAGCCCGGCGTGCGCGGCCCAGTTCGGGTTCACCGACCACTCGTCCTGCGCATACAGCGCCAGGCGCCGGCTGCTGGCCTGCAGGTCGCCGTCGAAGTCGGCCAGCGGGTCGCTGTTGTCCTGCGCGGTGACGCGCGTCTCGCTGCGCCGAAGCTGCTCGAACTCGACCCCGGCCACGAGGCTGTGGTCGCCCTCCAGCAGCTTCGAGAGCTTGCTGTTGAGCAGTGCGCTGCGGTCGTTCGAGCGGCTGCGGTCCTCGACGCTGCGCAGCAGCGCGTGGCCGGCGTCGAACTCCTGCCGCAGGCTGCTCGAGCGGCCGCGCGCGGCATGCGTGCCGCCGTTGAGCTCGACGCGCCAGCCCTCGGCGAGCGTCTGCCGCCACTGCAGGTTCAGCCGCCCGAGCGTGTAGCGGCCGTCGCGATCGGCTTCAGCGTGGTCGTAGAGCGCGGGCGTGGCGCCGAGCGCCTGTTGCAGGTCGAGGTTCTCGCGGCCCTCGCGCCGGCTGTGGAACAGCACCGGCATCAGCGTCAGCGCGCCGCTTGGGCCCAGGCGCCATTGCAGCCGCGAGCTCAGGTTCAGCCCCTGGCGACGGCTCAGGTCGCTGCTGTGCTCGAGCTGCTCGCTCAGCCGCTGGCCGCTGGCGAGATCGGTTTCCGTGGTGAGTGTCGCATCCGCGCTGCCGCGCCGCCCGTTGAAGGCGGAGGCCGAGACGGTGTAGGTCAGCTCGTCGATGCTGTCGTTGCGCGTCCAGCCGACCTGCCCGGAGCGCCGCCCCGCGTCCTGCGAGACGGCCAGGCGCAGGTCGTTGACGCGACGCCTGAAGCCTTCGCGCGTGATGATGTCGATCGTGCCGCCGATGGCGCGCGCGCCGGTCTCGGCGGTGGGCGCGCGCAGGATCTCGATGCGCTCGATCTGCTCGGGGGTGAGCGACTCCAGGCTGAAGCCCGGCGGCACGCGCTGGCCGTCGATCAGCAGCTGCGTGTAGGCCCCACCCAGGCCGCGCATGCGCGGCCCGCCGCCGCGCCCCGGGGCGCCAGGCATCGTCACCCCGGGCAGGCGCTTGAGCACCTCGCCGACGGTGGCGTCGCCGAAGCGCTCGATCTCCTCGCGGCCGATGACGATCTTGGCCGCCGTGGCCTGCCGCCGCTGCTCGGTGTCGCTGCCGCGCGTGCCGGTGATCTCGACCTGCTGCGCCGGCGCAGCGGCCGCTGCCGCAGCCGACGCCGCGGCGGCGGCCGGCAGCGCGCCCGTGCTCGCGCTCGTCTGCGCCCAGGCCGGCGCGGCGGCCAGGCTCAGCAGCAGGAGGGGCAGGGGCGCTGCCGGCAGGGTCGGCCGGCGCGACGAGGCGGGTGGATGCACGGGCCCGGATTCTGGCGCCGGCAAGGCCTGCGGCGTCCCGCTTTGCCTTTCTTCACGCGGCGGCGCGCGGCTGCCAGCCACGCGCAACGGCGACCAGCAGCCGCTGCGTGTACTCCTGCTGCGGCGCGGCCAGGATCTGCTCGGCGCTGGCGCGCTCGACGACGCGGCCGTCCTTCATCACCAGCACTTCGTCGCTGATGAAGCGCACCACGGCGAGGTCGTGGCTGATGAAGACGTAGGCCAGGCCGAGTTCGTCCTGCAGGTCCTTCAGCAGGTTGAGCACCTGCGCCTGCACGCTGACGTCGAGCGCGCTCACCGCCTCGTCCAGCACCAGCACCTCGGGCGAAAGCGTGAGGCAGCGCGCGATCGCCACGCGCTGGCGCTGGCCGCCGGAGAACTCGTGCGGGTACTTGCCGAAGGCGCGGCCGTCCAGGCCGACCTTCGCCAGCAGCTCGCGCGCGCGCCGTTCGCGCGCGGCGGTGTCGGCGCCGATGCCGTGGATGGCCATCGGCTCGACCAGCGTCTGCCCGATGGTGAAGCGCGGGTTCAGGCTGGCGTAGGGGTTCTGGAACACGATCTGGATGCGCCGGCGCATCGCCAGGCGCTCGCGGTCGGAGAGGGTCAGCAGGTTGCGGCCGTCGAAGATGACTTCGCCGCTCGTCGGCTCGTGCAGGCGCAGCAGCGTCAGGCCCATCGTCGTCTTGCCCGAGCCCGATTCCCCGACCACGCCCAGCGTGTGGCCGCGGCGCAGCCGGAAGTTCACGTCCTGCACCGCCTTGAACTCGCGCCGCCCGAAGAGGCCCTGGCGCAGCCAGAAGCTCTTGGCCAGCGCCTTCACCTCCAGCACCACCGGCGCCTGCGCGTCCTTGGCGGCGGCGGGGGCTTCCTGCGCACCCGCCTGCCCCTGCCCCTGCGCCGCGATGTGCTCGTCGATCACCAGCAGCCGCCGCGGGTTGCCTTGCAGGCTCGGGCGGCAGGCCAGCAGCGCCTTCGTGTAGGCGTCCTGCGGCTGCGCGAAGATCTGCGCCACCGGGCCCTGCTCGCGCACCTGGCCGTGGCGCATGACGACGACGCGGTCGGCGATCTCGCCCACCAGCGCCAGGTCGTGGCTGATGAAGAGCACGCTCATGCGGTGCTCGGCCTTCAGCCGCGCCAGGAGCTCGATGATCTGGCGCTGGATGGTCACGTCCAGCGCCGTCGTCGGCTCGTCGGCGATGAGCAATCGGGGCTCGCAGGCCAGCGCCATGGCGATCATCACGCGCTGCTGCTGGCCGCCGGACATCTCGTGCGGGTAGCTCGCCAGGCGTCGCGCCGGCTCGGCGATGCCGACCTCGGCCAGCAGCTCCTCGGCGCGCCGCGCCGCCTGGCGGGCCCCCAGGCCCAGGTGCTTGCGCAGCGGCTCGGCCAGCTGCTGCCCGACGGTGAACACCGGGTTGAGCGAACTCATCGGGTCCTGGAAGACGCAGGCGATCTCGCGCCCGCGCAGCGCCTGCAGCTCGCGCAGCGAGGCCTGCAGCAACTCGCGCCCCTGCCAGAGGATGCGGCCGCGGCGCTCGGCGTTCTCGGGCAGCAGGCCGAGCACCGACATCGCCGTCACGCTCTTGCCCGAACCCGACTCGCCGACCAGCGCGACGGTGGTGTTCTCGGGCACGTCGAAGGACACGCCCTGGACCGCCTCGGCGCGCTGGCCGCGGCCCATGCGGAAGGTCACGCGCAGATCCTGCAGGCTCAACAGAGGGGCGCTCATTCCAGCCCCCGCAGCTTGGGATCGAGCGCGTCGCGCAGCGCGTCGGTCGCCAGCGAGAAGGCGGTGACGAAGACCGCCATGAAGAGCGTGGCGGTGGCCAGCTGCCACCAGTAGCCGAGGATCAGCTCGCTTTGCGCCTCGGCGAGCATGGTGCCCCAGGAGACCTGGTCGACGCGCACGCCCAGGCCCAGGTAGGAGAGGATGACCTCGGCCTTGATGAAGCCCACCGCGAGCAGGCTCATGCGCACGAGGATGACGTGGCTGACGTTGGGCAGGATGTGGCGGAACATGCGGCTGCTCGCGCTGGCCCCGATCGCCTCGGCGCTGCGCACGTATTCGCGCGTGGCGTGCTTCATGAACTCGGCGCGCACCTGGCGGTACATGCCGGTCCAGCCGGTGAGCGCGAGGATCACGACCACGCTCTCCACCCCGCGCCCGACCACGGCCGCGAAGGCGAAGATGAGCAGGATGTTGGGGATGCTCTCGAAGACGTTGTAGACCCACTCCAGCAGGTCGCCCACGCGGGCGCCGAAGAAGCCCGCGAGCGCCCCGAGCAGCGTGCCGATGAGGGTGGCGCACAGCGCCGCGGCGACGCCGACGAAGACCGAGATCTCGGTGCCCTTGATCGCCTTTGCGAGCACGTCGCGGCCGAAGCGGTCGCCGCCGAAGGGCAGCGTCTCCTGCTTCGGCGACTCCTGCGTCCGGTACTGCCTGGCGCGCTCGTCCCATTCCCCATAGCGCGGGGCCAGCGGGTCGATGTCCGAGAGGTCGACGTCCGGGCCCCTGGGTGCCTCGATGGCGCCAGCGCCGGCCGGGCCTGCCGTGCGCGCGCCCAGCAGCGTGGGCGGCGCGTTGGGCACACCCACCTCCTCCTGCCAGTCGCGCGCGAGCAGCCCGCTGGCGGCCGCAGCGATGAGCAGCACGAAGGCGGCGACGACGACGAGTGACCAGAAGCCCACGCGATCGCCCCGGAAACGCCGCCAGGCGGCGTGCCAGACGCCTTCGGACTTCGGCTCGGCGTCGTCGCGCGCGCCGCAGGGGGCGGGCACCGCACTCACTTCAGCACCACCCGCGGGTCAGCCAGCTTGAAGGCGAGGTCGGTGAGCAGGTTGATGACCATCGTCAGCATCGCCAGGTACACCGTCACCGCCTGGATCACGGGGAAGTCGCTGCGGTTGACCGCCAGCAGCACCTCGCGCCCGAGGCCGGGGATGGAGAAGAAGACCTCGATCAGGAAGCTGCCCACGAAGATGCCCGGCAGTTGCAGGCCGATGTTGGTGAGGATGGGGATCATGGCGTTGCGCAGCACGTGGCGGAACAGCACCGCGCCCTCGGTCATGCCCTTGGCGCGCGCGGTGCGCACGTAGTCCTGCCCGAGCTCGTCGAGGAAGAAGCTGCGGTACAGGCGCGTCTGCGGCGCCACACCCACCATCACCGCCAGCAGCACCGGCAGCGGGACGTAGACGAGCAGGTTGGTCAGCGTGCTCTCGCTCCAGCCCTGCACCGGGAACCAGCCGAGCTGGAAGGCGAACAGGTACTGGCCGACGATGATGTAGACGAGGAAGCTGATCGACAGCGCCACCGTCGTGACCACCATCACCGCGCGGTCGGAGAGGCTGCCGCGGCGGTAGGCGACCGCCATCGCGATCGGCAGCGCCAGCAGCGTGTCGAGCACGAGGATGGGCAGCATCACCGTGAGCGTGGCCGGCAGGCGCGTGGCGAAGAGGTTGGACACCGCCTCGTTCGTCGCCCAGCTTCGACCCCAGTCGAAGGTGACGATCTGCTTGACGAAGATCCACAGCTGCACCCACAGCGGCTCGTTCAGGCCGAGCTGCTGGCGGATGGCGTCGACCTGCTCCGGGCTGGCGTTGAGGCCGCCCAGCACCTCGGCCGGATCGCCGCCGAAGGCCTTGAAGAGGAAGAACACCAGCAGCACGACCCCCGCCAGCGTGGGAATCATCTGCCACAGGCGGCGGATCAGGTAGGCGGCCATCGGGGCGTCGGCGAGGCGGTCGGTTGCAGCGCGGCGCGCGGCGCCCGGGATTTCGGGATGCGCGAGTGTAGGGGGGGCCCCTCGCGCCCCTGGGCCGGGGTTTCCCCCGCGACGCGGCGATGCCCGGCGAAAAGCCGGCGCAGGGGACGACGCGCCCGCCTAGACTTCGGCCCGGCCGACGCCGATCACGGCGCGGCCTCTCTCTTTCCTGCGGAGCGCCCCCATGCCCATGACCCCGTCGCCCGGCCCGGATCGCCGCGCCGTGCTCGGCGCCGCCGCCGCGCTGTGCGCCGCCACGCCGCTGCGTGCGGCCCTGCCGGGCAGCGCGGCCGGCGGCCTCAAGGTGCTGCGCTACGCCTTCCCGATCGCCGAGTCGAGCTTCGACCCGGCCTACGTCACCGACCTCTATTCGCGCACCATCCTCGACGGCATCTTCGACGCGCCGCTGGAGTTCGAGTTCCTGGCGCAGCCGATCCGCATGCGCCCGAACACCGCGGCTTCGCTGCCCGAGATCAGCGAGGACTTCCGCAGCTTCACCTTCCGCATCAGGCCCGGCATCTTCTTCGCCGACGACCCGGCTTTCGGCGGCAAGCGCCGCGAGCTGACGGCGCACGACTACGTCTACAGCCTCAAGCGCCACTACGACCCGCGCTGGAAGAGCGGCAACCTCTACATCCTGGAGAACGACAAGATCCTCGGCCTCTCCGAGCTGCGGCGCGAGTGCATCGAGCGCAAGGTCCCCTTCGACTACGAGCGCGAGGTCGAGGGCCTGCGCGCACTGGACCGCTACACCTTCCGCGTGCGCCTGGCCGATCCCAAGCCGCGCTTCGTCTACAACTTCACCGACGGCTCGTTCACCGGCGCGGTGGCGCGCGAAGTCGTCGAGTTCTACGGCGACCGTATCGGCGAGCACCCGGTGGGCACCGGGCCCTTCATGATCAAGTCGTGGCAGCGCAGCGCGCGCATCGTGCTGGCGCGCAATCCCGGCTACCGCGAGGTGCTCTACGACGAGCATCCGGCCGAAGGCGATGTGCGGCTGCAGGCGCTGGCACAGCAGTTCAAGGGGCGTCGCCTGCCGCTGGTCGACGAGGTGCACATCGCCGTCATCGAGGAGGCGCAGCCGCGCTGGCTGGCCTTCCTCGGCGCCGAGCAGGACCTGATCGAGAACGTGCCGGCCGAGTTCTCGACCGTGGCCTTCCCGAACAACCAGCTCGCACCCAACCTTGCCAGGCAGGGCATCGCGATGACGCGCTACTCGCGCGCCGACGTCGCCGTGTCCTACTTCGCGATGGAGAACGAGGTCGTGGGCGGCTACACGCCGGCCCAGGTCGCGTTGCGGCGCGCGATCTCCCTGGCGGTGGACGTGGAGCGCGAGATCCGCATCGTGCGCCGCGGCCAGGCCATCGCCGCGCAGGGACCGATCCCGCCGCGGGTCTGGGGCCACGACCCGGCCTTCAGAAGCACCATGAGCGAGTACAACGTCGCGCGCGCCAAGGCCCTGCTGGACCTGCACGGCTTCGTCGACCGCGACGGCGACGGCTGGCGCGAACGCCCCGACGGCCGCGCGCTGACGATCGAATACCACTCGCAGCCCGACCAGCAGAGCCGCTCGCTGGTCGAGCTGTGGCGGAAGAACATGAACGCCATCGGCCTGCGCATGGAATTCAGGACCGCGAAGTGGCCCGAGAACCTGAAGGCCAGCCGCAGCGGCAAGCTGATGATGTGGGGCGTGGGCTGGGTCGCCGGACAGCCCGACGGCGACACCTTCCTCGCGCTGGGCTACGGCCCCAACAAGGGCCAGGCCAATCACTCGCGCTTCGACCTGCCGGACTTCAACCGCCTCTACGAGCAGCAGCGCGGCCTGCCCGACGGCCCCGAACGCCAGCGGCTGATGACCGACGCCGCGCGTCTGATGATCGCCTACATGCCCTACAAGGTGCACGTGCACCGGCTCTTCACCGACCTCGTGCAGCCCTGGGTGCGGGGCTACCACCGCAACATCTTCGTGCGCGCCTTCTGGCGCTATGTCGACGTCGACGCCGGCCTGCAGAAGGCCCGCGGCAGCGGCGACACCTGAAGGGCGCCGGGCGCGCGAAGCCGGCGCCCGCCTCGATCAGCCCCCGGCCAGCGCCACGATCGCCGCCGCCGGCACCGCGCCGGACTGGCGGCGCGTCTCGCGGCCGCCGTCCAGGCGCACCAGCGTGGGAATGCTGCGGATGGCAAAGCGCTGCGAGAGCTGCGGGTTGTCGTCGCTGTTGACCTTCACCAGCAGCGCGCGCTCGCCGAGCTGCTGCGCGGCCTGCGCGAAGGCCGGCGCCATGGCGCGGCAGGGGCCGCACCAGGGCGCCCAGAAGTCCACCAGCACCGGCACGCCGACGGCGCCGACGACGGCATCGAAGTCGGCGTCGCCGAGCTCGACGGGCTGCCCGGCCAGCAGCGGCCGGCTGCACTTGCCGCATTGCGGCGATTCGCCGGCCCGCGCGGCCGGCACCCGGTTCGTCGCGCCGCAATGCGGGCAGCGGATCATCAGCTTGGGCGTATCCATGAACGCCAGATGGGGCGCCGGGCGCGCGCCTCAAGAGGCCGGGACGGGCCACGGCGCGCCAGGGCGGACCGCGGCGGCGGCGGGCATGGACGGCAGCGCCGCAGCGACAATGACCCCCCGCGCGCGACCCCGGCACCGAAGCGGCCCGGGCTGCGCCTGCCGCTGCGCCTTGCAATCCCGCGGATCGCTCTCACCTGGGACCACTGCCATGTCCGGAACTCTTCAGTCCCTGCGCGAACTGGCCCGAGGCCTTGCCGACGGCCTGCTGCGCGTGGCCGTGCTCGTCTTCGGCGCGCTGGCCGCGGTGGTCGCGCTGGCGACCGGGCTTGCGCTGGCGCTCGGCTTGATTCTTTGGTCGCTGCTGCGCGGGCGCCGGCCGCTGCCGCCCAACGTCTTCGTGCGTCGGTCGCGCGCCTCGCGGCCGGTGCCGCCGGCCGAAATCGTCGACGTGCAGGCGCGCGAGGTCCCGCCCTCGGAGCGCCCGCCGCAGGGCTGACCGACGGCCACGGCGCGGCCGCGCGGCGTGGGCTGCCCTCAGGCCGAAACGGCGCGCGGCGCCCCCTCCAGCGGCGCCCGCGCGCGCAACTGGCCGCAGCCGCCGTCGACCTCCTGCGCCGCCGAGCGCCGCACCCGCGTCAGGATCCCGGCCCGGTTGAGCGCGCGCGTCATCGCCACCGCGCGCTCCCAGCGCGGGCGCTGAAAGCCGCTGCCCTCGGCGCGGTTGAACGGGATCAGGTTGAGCATCAGGTAGCGCCCGGCGAGCAGCCGCTGCAGACCCTGGACCTCGTCGTCGCCGTCGTTGACGCCGGCCAGCAGCGTCCACTGGATCTGCGCCGGATAGCCGCTGGCGCGCGCGTAGCGGTCCGCCGCCTCGACCAGCTCGTGCGGTGCCAGGCGCGGCGCGCGCGGCAGCAGCGCGGCGCGGCGCGCGGCGTCGGTGCTGTGCAGGGAAAGCGCCAGCGCCGGCTTCACGCGCTGCTGCGGCAGACGCTCGAACACGCGCGAATCGCCCACGGTCGAGAACACCAGCGCCTTGTGGCCGATGCCGCCCAGCGTGCCGAGCGCGTCGATCGCCTCCAGCACGGCGTCCAGGTTGTGGCTGGGCTCGCCGATGCCCATGAACACCACCTTGGCCACGGGCCGCTGCGCGCGCGCCAGCGCCACCTGGGCCAGGATCTCGGCGCTGCCGAGCTGGCGCAGCAGCCCGTCGCGCCCGCTCATGCAGAAGCGGCAGCCGACGGCGCAGCCCACCTGCGTGGAGACGCACAGCCCCTGCCGCGGCAGCCGCGTGGCCTCGATGCGCTGGCCGTCGGCGAGCGCCAGCAGCAGCCGCGCCGAGCCGTCGGGCGCCGGGTGCTCCGACACCGGCCGTGCCAGGCCGTCCAGCCACGCGCGCAACGCCGGCAGCGCCTCGCGCAGCGCACGCGGCAGGAAGTCGGCCGCATCGTGCCGCCCACGCTGCAGCGGCCGCGCCTGCAGCCATTGGCGCAGCAGGTGCTCCTCGTGCACCGGGCGCGCGCCGAGGTCGCGCAGGTGTTGCCGCAGGTCGGAAAGCGAGGCGCAGGTCATGCGTCGAGGGTACTCGCTGCACGCGGGCCACGCGCGTCGCGCGGCGTGCATGCCTGCGGCCGGGCGTCGACGCCAAAGCCGCCGCGGACACCGATCCGGCGCGGCCGACCTTGCGCCCAGGATGGCCATTGGGTCCTCTTGCATCGACCCGACCCGGCGTTGACGGCATGATCGCGCCCCGCCATCCATCGAAGAACGGCACGCGGCCATGCCCGACACCTCCCGGCCCAAGAGCAAGATCAGGTTCCTCCTCGCGGAGGGCATCCACGACAGCGCCGTCGAGACGCTGCACGCCGCCGGTTACACGCGGGTCGAGCGCCTGCCCGGCGCACTGGAGGGCGAGGAGCTGCGGCGGCGCATCGCCGAGGTGCACTTCATCGGCATCCGCTCGCGCACGCAACTCACGGCCGAGGTGCTGGCGCACGCGAAGCGGCTTTCGGCCATCGGCTGCTTCTGCATCGGCACCAATCAGGTCGACCTGGGCGCAGCGCGCGAGCGCGGCATCGCCGTCTTCAACGCGCCCTACTCGAACACGCGCTCGGTGGCCGAACTGGTGCTGGCCGAGACCATCCTGCTGCTGCGCGGCGTGCCGGAGAAGAACGCCGCCGCGCACCAGGGCGGCTGGCTCAAGAGCGCGGAGCATTGCCACGAGGCGCGCGGCAAGACGCTGGGCATCGTCGGCTACGGCGCCATCGGCTCGCAGCTCTCGGTGCTGGCCGAAAGCCTGGGCATGCACGTGCTCTTCCACGACGTCGTCGCCAAGCTGCCGCTGGGCAACGCGCACCGCGCGGCGAGCCTGCGCGACCTGCTCTCGCGCAGCGACATCGTCTCGCTGCACGTGCCGGACCTGGCGTCGACGAAGTGGATGATCGGCGCCGCCGAGATCGCCGCGATGAAGCCCGGCGCGCTGCTCATCAACGCCTCGCGCGGCACGGTGGTCGAGATCGAGCCGCTGGCGCAGGCGCTCAGGGGCGGCGCGCTGCGCGGCGCCGCGGTCGACGTCTTCCCCGTCGAACCCAGGAGCAGCCAGGACGAGTTCCAGAGCCCGCTGCGCGGACTGCCCAACGTCATCCTCACGCCGCACATCGGCGGCTCGACGATGGAGGCGCAGGCCAACATCGGCATCGAGGTCGCGGCCAAGCTGGTCCGCTACAGCGACAACGGCACCACCACCTCGTCAGTGAACTTCCCCGAGGTCGCGCTGCCCGAGCACGCGGGCAAGCACCGCCTTCTGCACGTGCACGCCAACCAGCCCGGCGTGCTCTCGCAGATCAACCGCATCCTCTCCGACAACGACATCAACATCTCGGCGCAGTACCTGCAGACCAACGAGGCCATCGGCTACGTGGTCATCGACATGGACGCGCGCTCCTCCGACCTGGCACTGCAGAAGCTCGCGCAGGTGCCCGGGACGATCCGCTGTCGGGTGCTGTTCTGAACCGGCCTTGCTCGCCGCGGGCGCTGGACTGATGGCGCGCCTGGTCCGGTTGCTCGTCGTCGCGCTGCTCGGCTTCGCCTCGGGGCTGCCGCTGGCGCTCACCGGGCAGGCGATGCAGGCCTGGCTGACGACGGAAGGCGTGGACATCGCCACCATCGGCTTCCTCGGCCTGGTCGGCCTGCCCTACACCTTCAAGTTCCTGTGGGCGCCGCTGATGGACCGCTTCGAACTGCCCGGGCTCGGCCGGCGGCGTGGCTGGCTGGTGGCCACGCAGCTGCTGCTGGCCGCGCTGCTGCTGGTGCTGGCGGCGACCTCGCCCACCGGCGCCATGCGCTCCTTCGCGCTGCTGGCGGTGGCCATCGCCTTCGTCTCGGCCTCGCAGGACGTGGTCATCGACGCCTATCGCACCGAGCTGCTGCCGGCGACCGAGCGCGGTCTGGGCGCCTCGCTCAACGTGGCCGGCTACCGCCTGGCGATGATCGTCAGCGGCGGCCTGGCGCTGATCTGGACCGACGCCAACCAGGGCGGCGGCTGGTCCTGGCCCGAGGTCTATCGGCTGATGGCGGCGCTGATGGTCGGCGCCGCACTCGTCAGCGCACTGCTGCTGCCGCGCCTGCCGCCGGGGGCCCGGCCGCAAGGGCGCGGCGCGCGCGAGCTCTGGGGCTTTGCCGCCGTCGTGGCCGCGGTGGCGCTGGGCGTGCTGCTGACGGATCGCTTCGGCCAGGACGCGGCACGCGCGCTGCTCGGCGCGTGGCTGGCGACGACCGCGCTGCCCGCGGCGCTGCAGGGTCGCTGGATCGACCTGGCGGCGCTGCTGACGGGCGTCGCGCTCACGCTGCCGCTGGCCGCCTGGGCAGCGCGACGCGCGCGCTTTCAGACGCTGCTGGCCGGCCTTGGCGACTACTTCGCCCAGCCGGGCGCGACGGCGATGCTGCTGCTGATCGTGCTCTACAAGCTCGGCGACGCCTTCGCCGGCGCGCTGCTCACGCCCTTCCTGCTCAAGGGCGTGGGCTACGGCCTGGCCGAGGTCGGGGTCGTCAACAAGCTGATCGGTCTGTGGATGACGATCGCCGGCGCGCTGCTCGGCGGCGCGCTGATGCTGCGCCTGGGCCTGTGGCGCGCGCTTTTCGTCTTCGGGCTGCTGCAGATGGCCAGCAACCTGGGCTTCTGGTGGCTGGCGCAGGGCGGGCGCGGGCAGATCGGCGCCGCGATCCTGCCGGCCTTCGACTGGGGCTTCGTCTCGCTCGCCCAGGCGACACCGGTGGACGGCGGCCTGCTGCTCGTCGTCGTGCTCGAGAACCTCTGCGGCGGCATGGGCACGGCGGCCTTCCTCGCCTTCCTCATGAGCCTGTGCAGCCAGCGCTTCACCGCCACGCAGTTCGCGCTGCTCTCGGCCTTCGCCTCCATCGGCCGCGTCTGGGTCGGGCCGCTGGCCGGCGTGCTGGCCCAGACCATCGGCTGGCCCACGTTCTTCATCGTCAGCACGCTCTTCGCGCTGCCTGCGCTCCTCATGCTGTGGTGGCTGCGCGCGCCGATCGCCGCGCTGCAGGGTGCGCCGGCCCGCTGACGCGCCGCCTGCCCGTGTGGAATTCCCCTCCCGTGGCACCATCTGCACCGGAACCAACCGAGACCCTGCCGCGATGCCCTGCACCCTGCGCACCGATGCCGAGATCCCGCGCCCTGCGCTTGCCCCCGCCTGCCGCTGCACGCTGCACGCGCGGCGCCTCTTCACCGGCGGCGCCGTCGGCGCCGCGCTGCTGGCCGCCAGCGGGCCACTGGCGGCAGCCAGCATCCCCGAGTGCAGGCGCTCGGGCTTCACCAAGGCGGTGTCGGCCGAAACGGTCGAGCAGCAGGCGCAGCAGCAGTACCGCCAGATGCTGGACAAGGCCAGCGGCGACCGGGCGCTGGCGCCGATGCAGCATCCGCAGCTGCAGCGGCTGCGCTACATCGGCACGCGCATCGAGCCTTTCACGCGCGACTGCAATGCGCGCGCCGCCGACTGGAAGTGGGAGATCAACCTCATCGGCAGCCGCCAGATCAACGCCTTCTGCATGCCCGGCGGCAAGATCGCCTTCTTCTGGGGCATCCTCTCCGAGCTGCAGCTCTCGGACGACGAGGTGGCGATGGTCATGGGCCACGAGATCGCGCACGCGCTGCTGGAACACGCGCGCGAGCAGATGGGCAAGAACGTCGTCACCTCGGGGGCCATGCGGCTGGGCGCCTCGCTGCTCGGCCTGGGCCAGATCGGCGACATCGGCGCGCAGATCGGCAGCCAGATGCTGGCGCTGAAATTCAGCCGCGACGACGAGTCCGAGGCCGACGCCCTGGGCCTGGTGATGGCCGCCCGGGCCGGCTACGACCCGCGCGCCGGCGTCACGCTGTGGCAGAAGATGACCGCCGATGGCGGCGGCGCGCCGCCGGCGCTGCTGTCCACGCACCCGGCGGGGCCGACGCGCATCAAGGACATCGAGGCCCGGCTGGCGCGCGTGCTGCCGGACTTCGACGCCGCGCGCAAGCCCGAGCGCCGCTTCGCGCCGCCACCCAAGGGCTCGAGCGCGCGCCAGTAGCGCTGCGGCGAGGGCGCAGCCCGCGCCACGCCGGGTCACGGCAATGCTTTAGAGTTGAACCGGTGCGTGGCGACGGGTCAAGCGGGATGACACCGAGAGCCACGGACCCCTGCTGCGGCCAGGATACCGGTGTCGCGCTCGCTCCTCGATCACCCCCCGCAAGCCGGCCGGACACCCGTCGGCCCTCCCTGGTTTGGCGAAAGGAAACGACTCCATGACCTACAAGACGACCCTGTGCGCGCTCGCCGTTGCGGCCGCCGGCTTGACTCCGCTGCTCGCCTCGGCGCAGGAGGTGACGCTGCGCGCCGTCAATGCCTTCCAGGAAGGAACGGCCTTCGCGAAACCGTTCGAGGCCTTCATCAACCGGGTCAACGCCGAGGGCAAGGGCCTGGTGAAGATCAACTACATCGGCGGCCCGAAGGCGATGCCGCCGTTCGAGGTCGGCAATGCGGTGAAGAACGGCGTCGTCGACCTGGCCAACGTGACCAGCGCCTTCTACACCAACCTGATGCCCGAGGCCGAGGCGCTCAAGCTCGCCGAGTCCACGATCCAGGAGCAGCGCAAGAACGGCGCCTGGGAGTACCTGAACAAGCTGCACAACGAGAAGCTCAATTCCTACTATCTGGCGCGCACCGGCGACGGCGTGCCCTTTCATCTCTACCTCAACAAGCCGCTCGCCAAGCCCGATCTGCGCGGCCTGACGATCCGCGTGACGCCGATCTATCGCGCCTTCTTTGCCGAGCTCGGCGCCAACCTCGTGCAGACGGCGCCGGGCGAGGTCTATACCGCGCTCGAGCGCAACGTCATCGACGGCTACGGCTGGCCGATCCAGGGCATCCTCGACCTCGGCTGGCAGGAGAAGACCAAGTACCGCGTCGACCCCGGCTTCTACGTCGTCGACGTCAATTTCCTCGTCAACCTGGATCGCTGGAACAAGCTCAGCGACGCCCAGCGCGCGCTGCTGACGCGCGTCGCCACCGAAGTCGAGGCGACCAACGCCGACAACGCCACGGTCAACGCCGCCGAGAAGAAGAAGCAGGCCGACGCCGGCATCAAGACCCTGACCTTCGAGGGCGCGGAACGCCAGGCGTGGCTGAACACCGCGCGCGAGGCCGGCTGGGCCTACGTCAAGAAGGTGGCGCCGCAGAACGCCGACACGCTGCGCAAGCTGCTCGCGAAGTAGGGCCTCTGCGCATGCGCGGCGGCTATGCCCGGCTGCTCGACCTGCTCGGGGTCGGTGCCGGCATCGTGTTCGGCGTGATCGCCCTGGCGACCAGCTGGGACGTGCTGCTTCGCAGCGTCGCCGGCAGCACGATCAACGGCCTGGCGGAGATGGTCGAGTACGCCCTCTTCGGCGCCACCTTTCTCGCCGCGCCGTGGCTGTTGCGCGAGAACGGCCACGTCCAGGTCGACTTCCTCGTCACGGCGCTGCCGCCGCGCATCGGCGCCGCCGTCCGGCGCTTCGGCGACGCCGTCGGCCTGCTCGTGTGCACCGTCCTGTTCGTCTACGCGGTGCGCGTGACCTGGGGCGCCTTCAAGGCCGGCAACATCGTGCTCAAGACGATGATCTTCCCGGAGTGGTGGCTGTATGCGGTGATTGCCGCCTCCATGGCCTTGCTGGCGCTCGAGTTCGCGCGCCGCCTGGCGCTCGGTCAGGCCGCGCCCACGGCGCCGCCCGAGCTGTGATGGCGAGCCGGAGGCCTGCATGAGCTGGGAAGCGGCGCTGCTCGTGATGCTGGGGCCGCTGTGCGTGTTCCTGCTGCTGGGGCTGCCGGTGGCGTTCGCCTTCTTCGTGGTGAACATCGCCGGCGCCATGATCTTCCTCGGCGGCGACGCTGGCCTCTCGCAGATGGTGCGCAACGCGGTCACGGCGCTGACCAACTACTCGCTCGCGCCGATTCCGCTGTTCATCCTGATGGGCGAGATCCTGCTGCACAGCGGGGTGGCGTTTCGGGCCATCAACGCCATCGAGAAGCTGATCGCGCGCGTGCCCGGGCGCCTGCCGATCGTCAGCGTGGCCGGCGGCACGGTGTTCGCGGCCCTGTCGGGCTCGTCGCTCGCCAACACCGCGATGCTGGGCAGCGCGCTGCTGCCCGACATGCTCAAGCGCGGCTACGAGCCGCGCATCGCGATGGGACCGATCATGGCCACCGGCGGCATCGCCATGCTGATCCCGCCCTCGGCGCTCGCGGTGCTGCTGGGCAGCCTGGCGGGGATGTCGATCTCCAAGCTGCTGATTGCCGGCATCGTGCCGGCGCTGATGATGGCGACGCTGTTCATCGGCTACATCGTCGCGGTGTGCGTCATCGACCCGAGCCGTTCACCGCGCGACGACGCGCCGAGCCAGACGGGCTGGGCGCGCTTTCGGCCATTCGTCGTCGACGTGCTGCCCTTGTCGCTGGTCTTCGTCGCGGTGATCGGCAGCCTCGTCGGCGGCATCGCCACGCCGACCGAATCGGCCGCCCTCGGCTGCGTCGCGTCCGCGCTGGCCGCGATCGGCTACCGCTCGCTCACCTGGAGCAACCTCGCCACGTCGCTGCGCGAGACGGCGCGCGTCAGCGTCATGACGCTGTTCATCATCGTCGCCTCGGTCACCTTCGCGCAGATCCTCGCGTTCTCGGGCGCCACGACCGGGCTCGTCGAACTCGTCAGCAACTCCGGCCTGGCGCCGTTCGGTCTGGTCGTCGGCATGGTGTTGATCCTGCTGTTCCTGGGTTGCTTCGTCGACCAGGTGAGCATGCTGATGATCACCATCCCGCTGTTCATCCCGCTCGCGCACGCCGCCGGCATCGACCTGCTGTGGCTGGGCGTGCTGTACCTGCTGACGATGGAGATCGGCTTCCTGACGCCGCCGTTCGGGCTGCTGCTGTTCGTGATGAAGGGCGTTGCCCCCAAGCACATCACGATGGCCGAGGTCTATCGCGCGGCGCTGCCCTTCCTCGGCCTGGAACTGCTCGTGCTCGCGCTGCTGATGACCTTCCCGCTGCTCGGCACCTGGCTGCCGGAGGTGCTGGTGAAGTAGTCCCCCCGCTCGCTGCGGCCGGGTTCCGCGTCGCCGCCTACCAGCGCGGCGGCAGCGGCTTCAGCAGCACCAGCGCGTCGCCGCGCGGCGCGCTCACGTAGCCGCCCTGCTGCAGGTCGCTGAGCTGGCGCGTCACCATCTCGCGCGAGCAGCCCACGCGGTGGGCCAGTTCCTGGTGCGTGAGCTTCTCCCGCAGCCGCCGCGTGCCGTCGGCCTGCCCTTCGCCCAGATCCTCGAGCAAGGCCTTCAGGCGTCCGTAGACGTCATTGAGCGCCATGCTCTTGGCGCTGAGCGTGGCCATGCGCGCGCGGCGGATCACCTTGGCCAGCAGCTCGAAGGCGAACTCCGGGTTCTCGCCCAGGTGCGCCTGCAGCGTGCGCCGCGTCACCATCGCGCACAGCGTCGGCTCGAGCGCAGCCACGCTGGCCGAACGCGGACCACCGTCCAGGCTCATCTCGCCGACGTACTCGCCCGGGCCGTAGGTGCCGTGCGTGATCTCGCGTTCGTTGGCGAAATGCGCCCCGTAGACGCGCAGCCGCCCCTGCAGCACGATGTAGAGCGTGTCGCCCTGCGTGCCCTCCTGGATCAGCACGGCGCCCTTGGGGAAGCGGCAGAACTCGCCGCGACGCGCCAGCGCCCGCACCGCGTCGGACAGCGGCGCCGTCTCGACCAGCGCCGCCGGATCGACGCCGCCGCGCGCCATCAGCGGCCCTGCAGGAAGGGGTTGAAGCGGCGCTCGCGGCCGAAGCTGCTCTCCGGACCATGGCCGGGGATGAAGACGGTGTCGTCGCCCATCGGCCACAGGCGCTGCGTGATGCTGGCGATGAGGGTGTCGAAGTCGCCGCCGTGCAGGTCGGTGCGACCGATGCTGCCGGCAAAGAGCACGTCGCCGACGAAGCAGCGCTGCGCCTGCACGCTGTGGAAGACGACGTGCCCGGCCGTGTGGCCGGGGCAGTGGCGCACGTCCAGCGTGCATGCGCCCACGCTCACGGTGTCGCCATCCTCGAGCCAGCGCGTGGGGGTGAAGGCCTCGGCCGGCGGGAAGCCGAACATCTGGCTCTGCTGTGGCAACGTGTCGATCCAGTACTGGTCGCCGCGATGTGGGCCGATGATCGGCAGGTCGCGCGTGCGCGCCAGCTCACCGGTGCCGCCGGCGTGGTCGATGTGCGCGTGCGTGAGCCAGATCTGCCCGAGCTCGAGCCCGAGCTCGTCCACCGCCGCCAGCAGCCGCGGCAGGTCGCCGCCGGGATCGATCACCGCCGCCTTGCGCGTGGCTTCGCACCAGACGAGCGAGGCGTTCTGTTCGAAGGGGGTGACGGGGAGGGTGCGGTAGTGCAGGGGCATGGCGTGACATGGTGAAGGCCCCGCGTCGCGGATGCGGACAGAGGGCCGCGCAGGAGGCCATGTCGACGCGGGCGCGCGGGCACCGGAGCGGTGCCCGCGGCGAGCAGCAGCGGGCATTGTGACGGATCGCGCCTGCGCCGCGGCGCCGCCCCGGTCGCGAGGCGGCAGCCGCGATCGGCGTGCCCGCACCCCTTCAGGACACCGCACCCGCGCCGTAGGCGCCGGTGAGCAGCCGCCCTTGCGCGAAGCGCTCGATCGCGTAGGCTTCGGCGGCGATCCCGGTCGGCTGGCCCAGCGCCATTTGCGCGACCAGCCGGCCCACCGCCGGCGAGAGCTTGAAGCCGTGGCCCGAGAAGCCGAAGGCCACGAGCAAGCCCTCGAGCCCCGGCACCGGGCCGAGCACCGGGTTCCAGTCGGGCGTGACGTCGTAGACGCCGGTCCAGGACGAGGCCAGCCCCGCCTCGGCGTAGGCCGGAAAGCGGCCGGCCACCTGCTCGCCGACCTCGATCACCGCGTCCATCGGGATGTCGGCCTGCTCGATCTCGGGCGCGGTGAGCCGCTCGCCGGCAATGCCTTCGCTCACCAGCATCTGCCGGCCGCCGTAGCTGCGGCAATAGAGCATGCCGGGCGAGCCCAGGTCCTTGTACACCGGCATCGCCCGCGTGTAGGGCGCAGCCGGCGTCTCGAAGGCGAAGACGCGATGGCGCTCGGGGTACAGCGGCATCTCGATGCCGCTCCAGGCCTGCAGCTCGGCCGTCCAGATGTTCTGCGCGCTGATCACGAGGCCCGCGTGCATCGGCCCCCGGTCCGTCTGCACGCCCGTGATGCGCCCGCCCTCGCGCAGCAGGCCCTGCACGGCCACGCCTTCGAGAAAGCGCGCGCCCAGCCGGCGCGCGGCGCGCGCGAACCCGGTGGCGACGAGGTAGGCGTCGGCAAAGCCCGCCTCGGGCTCGAAGCCGATCAGCGCGGCGTCGTCGAAGCGGGCGATCGGCAGGCGTTCCGCGGCCTCGTGCACGTCCAGCAGGCGCATCGGGATGCCCAGCGCCTGCTGCTGCGCGAGTGCCGCCTGCAGCGCCGCCAGCCGCGGGCCCTCGGGCGCGGCGATCAGGTAGCCGCAGCGCACCAGCCCGGCGTCGGCCTCGGCGTCGGCGACGTACTCGGCAAAGCGCTCGAAGGCGGCGAACGAGCGCCGCGCCAGCTCGACGTTCTGCGGCACCGAGTAGTGCGTGCGCAGGATGCCGCTGCTCTGCGCGCTGGTGCCGTTGCCGATGCCCAGCCGGTCGATCACCCGCACGTCGCGCGCGCCGAGCGCGGTCAGATGAAAGGCGATCGAGCAGCCGACGACGCCGGCGCCGATGACGATCACGTCGTGGTTGGATTGCATGGGCCGGCAGTCTGTGCGCGGCGTCGCCGGCCACGCGCCAGCACCGCCGAAGCTGATGCTCTGGATCAGCCGGCGTTGCGGCGCGACTCGTGCAGCGCCACCAGCGCCGCCGGCTCCACGCCCAGCGCCGGCTGCAGCGCACGCTTGAGTTCGCGAACCGCCACCCGCACCAGGTTGGCGGTCTCGGAGGGCAGGCGTCCGAGCTCGCCGGCACGGTTGCAGAGCCAGAAGCGGCGTTCCAGCAGCGGATAGGGTTCGCCGTCGCGCTTCAGCGTCGACAGCGGCAACACCTGCACGGCCTGCGCGTGATGACGCGACTGCCACAGGCACAGCGGCGTCGTCAGCGCGAAACCCAGGCCGGCGGCCACCAGGCCGAGCAGCGGATCGGTGGCGTCGAACTCGTAGCGCCGCGTCAGGCCCGGATCGTGGCGGCGCACGTAGGCATCGACCTGGGCTCCGATGGTCGAGCGCATGCTGTAGCCGAAGAAGGGCAGCGTGGCGCCCAGCGCCTGCAGCGTGGTGGCGCCGCGCAGGCCGCGCTCGCGCGGCAGCACGAGCACGAAGCGTTCGGCCAGCAGCGGCTGCGCATCGATCCCGGCCTGGCCGGCCACGTCCTGGGTGCCGATCAGCAGGTCCAGCCGGCGCTCGGCGAAGCGCTGCGCCAGGTCGGGCATCAGGCCCGACAGCAGTTGCAGCCGCTGCACGCGGTCGAACAGCCCGCGCACCAGCGACGGCCCCAGCGTGGCCGCGAAGCTGTCGACACAGCCCACGCGCACCGCGCTGCGGGTGCTGCGGCTGAGGCTGCGCACGCCCTCGTCCATCTCGTTGGCGCGCTGCAGCAGGTCCAGCGCATGCTCGTACAGGCGCCGGCCGCTGGCGGTGACGCGCGCCGGGCGCGTGCCGCGGTCGAGCAGTTCGCAGCCCAGTCGCTGCTCGAGCGCACGCACATGCTGCGACACGCCCGCCTGTGACAATCCGGCGCGGCGTGCAGCGGCCGAGACCGCCCCGGTCTCGACCACGGCGATCCAGCTCGCGAGCTGCTCCCAGGGCGGCGGCACGGCGACCTCGGGCTTCATGGCGCGCAATACGGCGTGATGCTCGGCATCAGCACGCACGATGACGAACGGACGTCGCAAGGCATCGCCTAGATTGTCCGCCACCCGGCCGCGCCGCCGTGGCCACACCGATGCAAACCGAGGAGCAATCGATGAGACTGAACTGGAAACACGCCGCGGCCGCCGCGCTCGCGGCCGCCGCGTTGGCCACCACCGGCGCGATGGCGCAGCAACGGCTGTTCTTCGGCATCGCCACCGGCGGCACCGGCGGCACCTACTACCCGCTGGGCGGCATGCTGGCGCAGCTCATCAGCAACAAGGCCACGGTCGACGGCAAGAAGATCAGCGCCACCGCCGAGGCCGCCGGCGCCTCGGTCGGCAACGCCCAGCTGCTGGCCAAGAAGGACATCGAATCGGCCTTCGTTGCCGCCGACATCCTGGATGCCGCCTACCATGGCAAGGGCCAGTTCGCGAGCGCACCGCTGAAGAACCTGCGCGCGCTTGGCGCCCTCTACCCCGAGACGGTGCAGCTGATCACGCGCGCCGACTCGGGCATCCACAGCGTACGCGACCTCAAGGGCAAGAGCATCTCCTCGGGCTCGCCCGGCTCGGGCCAGTACCAGCTGCTGACCGACCTGCTGCAGGTCTACGGCATGACGCGCGCCGACGTGAAGGAGGATCTGTCCTCGTTCACGCAGGCGGTGGACAAGATCAAGGACGGCAACCTGCACGCGACGCTGATCACCGCCGGCGTGCCGACCGCGGCGATCACCGACTTCGCGCAGAGCCACGCGCTCAAGGTCATCCCGCTGGCCGGCGCGGAGATCGCCAACCTGCAGAAGCAGCAGCCCTACTACGCCAGCGTCAAGCTGCCCGCCAACACCTACAAGGGTCAGGCCGATGTCGTCGACACCCTGGCCGTGATGGCGGTGTGGACCACGCACGACGCGGTGCCCGAGACCGTGGCCTACGAGGTCACCAAGGCCTTGTACGAAAACACGGCGATCATGGGTCAGGTGCACGCGCAGGGCAAGAACATCAACCTGCAGACGGCGATGGCGGTCGGCAACGTGCCGTTTCACCCGGGCGCGCTGAAGTACTTCAAGGAAAAGGGCCTGGTCAAGTGAGGGCGGCGCAGCGTGGCGCCGTCGCGGCGGCCGCGCTGCTGCTGACGCTGGCCGCGCCGGCCTGCGAGCTGGTGCTGTCTGCGCACCCCGATGGCGGCGAGCTGGCGCGCGCGCCGCTGGACGCCGCGGCACCGGGCCTGCGCGTGGCCTTCACGCACTCGGTGCTGGGCACGCCGGTGGAGGACCACTACCGCTTCCGGCCCGACACCCCGGGCTGGCGTGCGCACCTCGTGCTGGAGCGCTTCGAGGGCCAGGGCTACGGCCTGCCCTACGCCGCCGAGGCCGGCGAACGCCTCGAGCGCGACGGCGCCGGCTGGCGGCTCCTGACCGACCGCGTCGTCGACCCGTTGGTGGTGCGGGCACTGGCGCAACAGCACATGCGCGTGCTGCTCGCCGACGGGCGCGTGCTGCCGCTGGCCGCGCTCGGCGTTCCTGCCGTGGCGATGCGCGTCGAGCACTGCGCGCCCGGCTGAAGCTGCGACCGAAACGACTCCGTTGCGCAGCCGACGCAGCGCCCCTGGTCAAGCCACAGGCATCAACCCGAAGAGGACCCGCGTGAGCACCGCCCCAGACGCCTCCCCCGCACCCTCGACCAACGTCAAGGTCCCCTTCACCCAGGACGAGATCGACCGCCTGATCGAGCAGTTCGATCCGGAGTCGAACTTCCGCCGCCTCGCCGGCCTCTCGGCGCTGGTCGTCACCGTGCTGGCGGTCGGCCTGTCGATCTTCCACTACTACACCGCCGGCTTCGGCCTGCACAACGAGATCGCGCACCGCGCCATCCACCTGACGGTGGTGCTCGCGCTGTGCTTCCTGGTCTTTCCGCGCCAGCACCGCCTGCCCGGCCCCTGGGAGTGGATCGTGTCGCTGGGCCTCGTGGCCTTCTACGCGCTGCTGGGCGTAGGCCTGCTGCGCGAGCTGGGCGGGGAGGTCACGAGCGGCGCGCAGGCAAGCTTCATCGCCGTGCTGGTGGCGCTCTCGGGCCTGTCGCTGCCGCTGCGCGCCTACGATGGCAGCAGCCGCCACGTCCCCTGGCGCGACTGGATCTTCGCGCTCGCGGCGGCGAGCTTCTCGCTCTACCTGCTGCTCTTCTTCGACGAAATCTTCATCCAGCGCCCGGGCCAGCACACGCCGGCCGACCTGATGATGGGCGTCGTCGCCGTCATCATGGTGGTCGAGGCCACGCGCCGCACCATGGGCATCTTTCTGCCGCTGCTGGCCATCGCGACGGTCCTCTACGGCATCTTCGGCCCCTACCTGCCCGGCGGCCTGGCGCATCGCGGCTACAGCGTGCCACGCGTGCTCGCGCACCTCTACAAGGGCACCGAGGGCATCTACGGCATCCCGGTGGGCGTGGTGGCGACCTTCGTCTTTCACTTCGTGCTCTTCGGCATCATGGCGCAGCTCACGGGCCTGGGGCAGCTGTTCGTGAACCTGGCGACGATCGCCGCCGGTCGCTTCGCCGGCGGGCCGGCCAAGGTCAGCGTCGTCTCCTCGGGCCTGTTCGGCATGATCAGCGGCAGCGCGATCGCCAACACCGTGACCACCGGCGTGATGACGATCCCGCTCATGAAGAAGGTCGGCTTCAAGCCGCGCTTTGCCGGCGCCGTCGAGGCCAGCGCCAGCTGCGGCGGACAGATCACGCCGCCGATCATGGGTGCCGCGGCCTTCATCATGGCCGAGACGCTCGGCATCCCCTACAACAGCCTGATCCTCGTGGCCATCGTGCCGGCGCTGCTGCACTACATGGCGATTCTCTTCATGGTGCACCTGGAGGCCAAGCGGCTGAAGCTCGCCGGCATGGACGCCTCGGAAATCCCCTCGCTCACGCTGGTGCTCAAGAGCAGCTGGCATCTGTTCATCCCGCTGGTGGTGATGGTGACGCTGCTGCTGATGCAGTACACGCCCTTCCTGGCGGCGTTCTGGGGCATCACGCTGAGCATCATCTGCTCGTGGATCCCCAAGCTGCTCGGGCCCATGGGTCGCCACATGAGCGGGCTGGCGATCGGGCCGCGCGGGCTCGTCGAGGGCTTCGAGATGGGCGCCAAGGCGGCGCTGGGCATCGGCGCCGCCTGCGCCTGCGTGGGCTTCGTGCTGGGCATCACGACGCTCACCGGCATGGGCTTCAAGTTCTCCGCCTGGGTCATCGACCTCTCGGGCGTGGCCGCGCACGCGGTGAAGGCGATGGACGCGCTGGGCCTCCTCGACCTGCGCCAGCTCACCATCCTCTTCGGGCTGCTGTTCACCGCCGCGGCCTGCATCGTGATGGGCGCGGGCGTGCCGACGACGCCGACCTACATCATCCTGGCCGCGATGGTCGCGCCGGCGATGCAACAGCTCGGCGTGCCGCAACTGGCGACGCACTTCTTCGTCTTCTACTACGGCGTGCTCGCCGACGTCACGCCGCCGGTGGCGCTGGCGGCCTTCGCCGCCGCCGGCATCGCCGCCAGCGAGCCGATGCGCACCGGCATGACGGCCTTTCGCCTCTCGATGGGCAAGGCGCTGGTGCCCTTTGCCTTCGTCTACTCGCCCTCGCTGTTGTTCGTCGAGTTCGGCTGGACTTCGTTCGGCGTCGCCCTGGTGTCCATCATCGTCGGCATCCTGGGCCTGGGCGCGGCCTACACCGGCTTCGTCGCGCGCCCGGTGGGCAGGCCGGCCTTCCTGGTGCTGAACGTGCTGTCGCTGGCGCTGGTCTTCGGCAACCCGGTGGTCAGCGCGATCTGCGTGCCGGCGGTGCTGGCGATCCTGGTCTGGCACGCGCGGCCCCTGCCGACGCCGGCGCCGGCCCGCGCCGCGGCCTGAGCGTCCCCGTCCCCGTCCCCGTCCCCGTCCCCGCGGCGCCGGCGCCGGTGTCGGTGTCGGTGTCGGTGTCGGCAGGGGTCAGGCGACGCGGGTCGTGGGCGCCTTCGATCATTTCCGCACGCGGAGGTTCGCGCCGCGAGGTCCGCTTCTGCGCCACGCTCCGGCATGACTTGGCAGCTATCACAACGACCGCCTCCATTGCATTCGGACCCGGCTTGCCAGCCCTTGCGGGCCGCGGCACACTGGGCTCGTCGGCCACCGGGTCGACGACCGCGGACGGCACCTCTCATGGCCTCGGCACAGCCCCTGAACCGGTCGCTGCAGGCGGCGTCGTCGGCGTTCCCCATCGCGCCATGCCCACTCCCTTCCCAAGGAGGCTTGAATGAATCTGACGATCAGCGGACACCATCTCGAAGTCACACCCGCGCTGCGCGAGTACGTGCTGAACAAGCTGGATCGGGTGACGCGCCACTTCGACCAGGTCGTCGACATCAACGTCCTGCTGACGGTCGAGAAGAAGAAGGAGAAGGAGAGACGGCAGCGCGCCGAAGTCACCCTGAGGGTGAAGGGGCGCGACATCTTCGTCGAGCACGCGAGCGAGGACTTGTACGCGGCCATCGACCAGCTCATGGACAAGCTCGACCGCCAGGTCGTGCGCCACAAGGACCGGCTGCAGGACCACCACCACGGCGCCAAGCGCCTGGACGCGAGCACCGGCTGAAGACACGGCCCCGCGCATGCGTCGACGACGGCCCTGCGGGGCCGTTCTTGTTGCCGGCCGCCCCTTCGCCCAGGTCGTCAAATGCGACCGATACCCCGCTTTCGGGGTGCGCCCATCGCGGGCGCGCGCGGGGTGGGCTTCCTATAATCTTGCGTTTTGCAACACTGGGGCGGCCGTCCGCAGGCAAGCGGGCAGCCCACGGGGGGACACTTCGAGATGAACCGCCTCGCTGCCATCCTGCCGGACACGAACGTGCTGGTCGACGTGGACGCAACCAGCAAGAAGCGCGTGTTCGAGCAGGCCGGCCTGCTGCTCGAGAACCAGCACGCGATCGCCCGCGGCACCGTCACCGACAACCTGTTCGCGCGCGAGCGTCTGGGCTCCACCGGCCTCGGTCACGGCGTGGCGATCCCGCACGGGCGCATCAAGGGGCTGAAGAACCCGCTCGCCGCGGTGCTGCGCCTGCGGCAGCCGGTGGCCTTCGACGCGCCCGACGACGAACCGGTGCTGCTGCTGATCTTCCTGCTCGTGCCCGAGGCGGCAACGCAGCGCCACCTCGAGATCCTCTCCGAGATCGCCGAGATGCTCTCCGACCGCGAGCTGCGCGAGCGGCTGAAGTCCGAGCCCGACGCCGCCACGGTGCACAAGCTGATCTCCGACTGGGAGCCGCTGAAGACGGTGGCCTGATCCTGCGGGCGCCGGCATGAAGCCCAGCTCGATCAGCGCCGACGCCTTGTTCGAGGCGCAGCGCCGGGTGCTGCACTGGGAGTGGGTTGCCGGCCACGCCCATCCCGAGCGCCGCTTCGACGATGCCGTGGTGCGCGAAGCGCGCTCGGCGGCCGACCTCGTCGGCTACCTGAACTACATCCACCCCTACCGGGTGCAGATCGTCGGCCTGCGCGAGGTGGCCTACCTCTCCCAGGCCGACGCCGAGGTGCAGGAGCGCCGCATCACGCGCATCGTCGCGCTGGAGCCGCCGGTGCTCATCGTCGCCGACGAGCAGCAGCCGCCGGAGCGTCTGGTGGTGATCTGCGACCGTGCCGAGATCCCGCTCTTCGTCACGCGCGAGTCCGCCGGGCACGTGATCGACGTCGTGCGCGCCTACCTGGCGCAGCTCTTCGCCGAGCGCACCACCCGCCACGGCGTCTTCATGGACATCCTCGGCCTGGGGGTGCTGCTCACCGGCGAATCGGGCCTGGGCAAGAGCGAACTCGGCCTCGAGCTCATCAGCCGCGGCCACGGTCTGGTCGCCGACGACGCGGTCGACCTCTACCGCATCAGCCAGACTTCGCTCGAGGGCCGCTGCCCCGAACTGCTGCAGAACCTGCTGGAAGTGCGCGGCATCGGGCTGCTGGACATCAAGGCCATCTTCGGCGAGACCGCGGTGCGGCGCAAGATGCGCCTCAAGCTCATCGTCCACCTGGTGCGCAAGGAGACGATGGAGCGCGACTTCGAGCGCCTGCCCTACGAACCGCTGTACGAGGACGTGCTGGGCCTGCCGGTGCGCAAGGTGGTGATCGCCGTCGACGCCGGGCGCAACCTGGCGGTGCTGGTCGAGGCCGCGGTGCGCAACACCGTGCTGCAGCTGCGCGGCATCGACACCTACCAGGAGTTCATCGAGCGCCACCAGCGCGCAATGGCACGCGGCGACGCGGAGTGAGCTCCGCGAGGCACGCTGCGCCCGGGGCTCACTTGCGGTGCGGGCAGCCGGGCTTGATGCAGCGTGCGTAGAGCGCCAGCGAGTGGTCCTGCAGCTGAAAGCCGCGCTCGGCAGCGATCGCATGCTGGCGCTTCTCGATCTCCGCGTCGAAGAACTCCTCGACGCGACCGCAGGTCAGGCACACCAGGTGATCGTGGTGCTGCCCCTCGTTGAGCTCGAACACCGCCTTGCCGGACTCGAAGTTGCTGCGCGTCAGCAGCCCCGCCTGCTCGAACTGCATCAGCACGCGGTAGACGGTGGCCAGTCCGATGTCGGAGCCCTCGGACAGCAGTGCCTTGTAGACGTCCTCGGCCGTCATGTGGCGCTGCGCGTGCTCGGCCTGCTGGAAGACCTCGAGGATCTTGATGCGCGGCAGCGTGGCCTTCAGGCCGCTGCTCTTGAGTTCCTCGGCGTTGGTCATCTGGGGCGCTCCACGGCGAACTCGCGCAGCAGGGCGCGCGGCTAGAATGCCTCGATGATAGCCAGCGGCCCGCCATGCGGTGCCTTGCCGGGCTTCAATTCCATGCGCCCGATGCGCCCCTTGCCGCCCGCCTGCCTCATGCGCCTCATGCGCCTCATGCTCGCTTCCTCACGCCGTGCTCCGGGTCGCCCCGGTCCGACGCGCCCGCCCCCGGCCCTCGCGCTGGCGCTTGCCGTCGGCGGCCTGGCGCTGTCGCTGGCCGGCTGCGCCTCGTCGCGGCAGACCGAGGACGGCTTCTTCTCCCGCATCACGCCCTACCGCATCGAGATCGTGCAGGGCAACGTCGTCACCCGCGAGCAGCTCGCGCGCGTGCGCCCGGGCCTCAGCCGCGCCCAGGTGCGCGACGTGCTGGGCACGCCGTTGCTCACCGACCCCTTCCACGGCGACCGCTGGGACTACATCTTCACCCTGCGCCGCGACGGCGCGCCGCCGCAGCGCCGCAGCGTGATCGCGCACTTCCAGGGCGACGCGCTGACCTCGGTCGAAGCGCCGCCGGACCTGCCCTCCGAGCAGGAGTTCGTGAAGAGCATCTCGGTCTCGAGCAAGACGCCGCAGGCGCCGGTGCTCGAACTCACGCAGGCGCAGATCCAGGCACTGCCCGCGCCGTCGCGGCGCGAGGAAGCCGCCGCCGCGGAGCCCGCCGCGCCGGCGCGCAGCTACCCGCCGGTCGGAAACTGAAGGAGGCGCAAGCGCCATGGCCGCCATCAACGTCGCCGTTGCCGGCGCCACCGGCCGCATGGGTCGCATGCTGGTCGAGGCCGTGCTCGCCAGCGAGGATTGCAGCCTCACCGGCGCGCTCGACGCCCCCGGCAGCCCGGCGCTGGGCGAGGATGCGGGTGCTGCGATCGGCCGCGTCAGCGGCGTGGCGATCACGGCCGACCTGGCGCGCGGCCTGGCCGGCGCGCAGGTGCTGATCGACTTCACGCGCCCGGAAGGGACGATGGCGCACCTGGCGACCTGCCGCGCGCAAGGCGTGGCGATGGTCATCGGCACCACCGGGCTGACGCCCGCGCACGAGGCCGAGATCGCCGCAGCGGCGCAGGCGCTGCCGATCGTGCGCGCGCCGAACATGAGCGTGGGCGTGAACGTCATGCTGCGCCTGCTGGCGCAGGCCGTGCGCGTGCTCGGGCCGGGCTACGACATCGAGGTCATCGAGGCGCACCATCGCCACAAGGTCGATGCGCCCAGCGGCACGGCGCTGGCCATGGGGCAGGTGCTGGCACAGGCCGGCGGCCGCCGCCTCGAGGATTTCGCCGTCTACGCGCGCGAGGGCCTCACCGGCGAGCGCCGGGAGGGCAGCATCGGCTTTGCCACCATCCGCGGCGGCGACATCGTCGGCGACCACACGGTACTCTTCGCCGGCACCGGCGAACGCCTGGAGATCACCCACCGCAGCAGCAGCCGCGCCAACTACGCTGCCGGCAGCCTGCGCGCAGTGCGCTTCCTGCAGGGACGCGCGCCCGGCCTCTACGGCATGGACGACGTGCTCGGCCTGGCTGGCTGAGCGGCGTCACCGGCCCCGCGGGCCCGCGGCCGGAACGGGGGCAGTCCGCCTCCTAGAATTCGGCCATGAACGAAAAGTACGTGCCCGCCGACGTCGAAGCCGCTGCACAGGCCGCCTGGGCCGCGGCCGATGCCTACCGCGTCAGCGAGGACGCGCGCGACGCCCGGGGCGCCCCGAAGCCGAAGTTCTACGCCTGCTCGATGCTGCCCTACCCCAGCGGCAAGCTGCACATGGGGCACGTGCGCAACTACACCATCAACGACATGATGGCGCGCCAGCTGCGCATGAAGGGCTGCAACGTCCTCATGCCCATGGGCTGGGACGCCTTCGGCCTGCCGGCGGAGAACGCGGCGATCAAGAACAAGGTGCCGCCGGCCGCGTGGACCTACTCGAACATCGCGCACATGAAGGGCCAGATGCGCGCGATGGGCCTGGCCATCGACTGGAGCCGCGAGGTCGCCACCTGCCACCCCGGCTACTACCGCTGGAACCAGTGGCTGTTCCTGAAGATGCTGCAGGCGGGCATCGCCGAGCGGCGCACGCAGCTCGTCAACTGGGACCCCGTCGACCAGACGGTGCTGGCCAACGAGCAAGTCATCGACGGCCGCGGCTGGCGCAGCGGCGCGCTGGTGGAAAAGCGCGAGATCCCGGGCTACTACCTGAACATCACGCGCTACGCCGAGGAACTGCTGGCGGGCGTGGCCGACAGCACGTCGCGCCACTACCTCGAAGGCTGGCCCGAGCGCGTGCGGCTGATGCAGGAGCACTGGATCGGCAGGAGCGAAGGCGTGCGTTTCGCCTTCACGCACGACATCCGCGGCGCCGACGGCAAGCCCATCCAGGGCGGGCGCATGCACGTCTTCACGACGCGCGCCGACACGCTGATGGGCGTGACCTTCTGCGCCGTCGCGCCCGAGCACCCGCTGGCCGCGCACGCCGCCGCCGGCAACCCGGCCATCGCCGCCTTCATCCAGGAGTGCAAGCGGGGCGGCACCACCGAGGCCGAGCTCGCGCTGAAGGCGAAGAAGGGCATGGACACCGGGCTGACGGTGCAGCATCCGATCACCGGCCAAGCGATCCCGCTGTGGGTCGGCAACTACGTGCTGATGAGCTACGGCGACGGCGCGGTGATGGGCGTTCCCGCGCACGACGAGCGCGACTTCGCCTTCGCACTCGAGTACGGGCTGCCGATCACGCAGGTCGTGCACATCGACGGCGAGCACTTCGACTACCGCCGCTGGCAGCCCTGGTACGCCGACAAGACGCGCGGCGTGTCGATCAACAGCGACAACTTCAGCGGCCTGCCGCACCAGGCCGCGGTCGACGCCATCGCCAAGGCGCTGCAGTCCAAGGGCCTGGGCGAGAAGAAGACGACCTGGCGCCTGCGCGACTGGGGCGTGAGCCGCCAGCGCTACTGGGGCACGCCCATCCCCATCATCCACTGCGAGGTGCACGGCGCGGTGCCGGTGCCCGAAGCCGACCTGCCGGTGGTGCTGCCCGAGGACTGCATCCCCGACGGCAGCGGCAACCCGCTGAACAAGCACGAAGGCTTTCACGCCAACGTCAAGTGCCCGACCTGCGGCCGCCCCGCGCGCCGCGAGACGGACACGATGGACACCTTCGTCGACAGCTCCTGGTACTTCATGCGCTACTGCGACCCGCGCCTCGAGAGCGCGATGGTCGGCGCCGGCACGCAGTACTGGATGCCGATGGACCAGTACATCGGCGGCATCGAGCACGCCATCCTGCACCTGCTCTACGCGCGCTTCTGGACGATGGTGATGCGCGACCTCGGCCTCGTGCAGGCCAGCGAGCCCTTCGTGCGCCTGCTCACGCAGGGCATGGTGCTCAACGAAGCCTTCTCGCGCACCAGCGCCGAGGCCGGGCGCGAGTACTTCTGGGCGCAGGACCTCGACATCGTGCGCGACGAGCACGCGCACGTCGTCTCGGCCACCGCCCGCCGCGACGGCCAGCCGGTCGCCTACGAGGGCTGGACGACGATGTCCAAGTCCAAGAACAACGGCGTCGACCCGCAGGCGGTGATCGACCGCTACGGCGCCGACACCGCGCGCCTGTTCATGATGTTCGCCAGCCCCCCGGAGCAGACGGTCGAGTGGAACGACTCCGGCGTCGAGGGCGCGCACCGCTTCCTGCGCCGCGTCTGGGCCTTCGGCGCGCGCCACGAGGCGCTGCTGCGCGATGCCGGCGCGCCCGAGGCGAGCGCCCCGGCCAGGGCGCTGCGCCTGGAGCTGCATACCGTGCTGCGTCAGGTGAGCTACGACTTCGAGCGCATGCAGTACAACACCGTCGTCAGCGGCGGCATGAAGATGCTCAACGCGCTCGAAGCCGCCGCACAAGGGGCCGAGCCGCCCGCAGGCGCGCTGCGTGAGGGCTTCTCCATCCTGCTGCGCGTGCTCTACCCGGCCTGCCCGCACCTCACCTGGGCGCTGTGGCGCGAGCTGGGGCTGGAAGCCCAACTGGGCGACCTGCTCGACACGCCCTGGCCCGAGGTCGACGAAGCCGCGCTGGTGCAGGACGAGATCGAGCTCGTGCTGCAGGTCAACGGCAAGCTGCGCGGGCAGCTGCGCGTGCGCGCCGACGCCGATCGTGCCGCGATCGAGGCCGCAGCGCTGGCGCACCCGGACTGCGCGCGCTTCTGCGAAGGCAGGAAGCCCAGGAAGGTCGTCGTCGTTCCGGGCCGGTTGGTCAATGTCGTCGCCTGAGGCGAACCTGCGCGGCGCGCGCCGTCGCGTGTTCGCGGCGGCATCCCTCGGGCTCGCCGCGCTCTCGCTGTCGGCTTGCGGCTTCCGCCTGCGCGGCCGCGAGCCGCTGGCCTTCGGTTCGATCGCCCTCACCGGCTTTGCGCCCCGTTCGCCGCTGGCGCGCGCCTTCGAGCTGGCGCTGCAGGCGCGCGGCGTGCAGGTGCTGCCCGACCCGGCGCGCGCCGAGCTCGTGCTGCAGGCGCTCACCGAGGCGCGCGAGCGCAGCGTCGTCGCCACCACCGCCGCCGCGCAGGTGCGCGAGCTGCAGCTGCGCCTGCGCCTGCGCTGGCGCGCGCACACGCCGGCGGGCCGCGAGCTGACGCCGGTGGCCGAGCTGGTGCTGGCGCGCGACATGAGCTACAGCGAGAACCTGGCGCTGGCCAAGCGGCACGAGGAGGAGGACCTGTTTCGCGAGATGCAGGCCGACGTCGTGACGCAAGTGATGCGCCAGCTCGCGGCGGTGCGACCCTAGCGAAGAGGGCCAAGGGCCATGCAGATCCGCGCCGAGCAGCTCCAGGCCCGCCTGCAGCGAGGGCTCGACCGCGTCTACACGCTGCACGGCGACGAGCCGCTGCAGGCGCAGGAGGCGGCCGACGCGATCCGCGCCGCGGCTCGCGCCGCCGGCCACGGCGAACGCCAGGTGTTCACGGTCAGCGGCGCGCACTTCGACTGGAGCACCGTGCTCGGCGCCGCTCAGGCGCAAAGCCTCTTTTCCGAGCGCCGCCTGCTCGAGATCCGCGTCCCCTCGGGCAAGCTCGGCAAGGACGGCTCCGAGGCCTTGCAGCGCTACTGCCGGGCGCTGCCCGAGGATCTGTTGACGCTGGTGCTGCTGCCGCGGCTGGATGGGCAGCAGACGAAGAGCGCCTGGTTCAGTGCCCTCGACGCCGCCGGCCCCACGCTGCGCTTCGATCCGGTCGAGCGCCGCGCGCTGCCGGCGTGGCTGGCGCAGCGCCTGGCGCACCAGGGTCAGCGGGCGCAGGAAGGGCCGGCCGGGCAGCTCATGCTCGCCTTCTTCGCCGACCGCGTCGAAGGCAACCTGCTGGCCGCGCACCAGGAGCTGCAGAAGCTGGCCTTGCTCTACCCGGCGGGCGAGCTGAGTTTCGAGCAGGTCGAGGCGGCGGTGCTCAACGTCGCGCGCTACGACGTCTTCAAGCTGGGCGAGGCGATCCTCGCCGGCCAGGTCGAGCGCGCGCTGCGCATGCTCGCGGGCCTGCGCGCCGAAGGCGAGGCCGCCGTGCTGGTGCACTGGACCCTGGCCGAGGACATCCGCGCGCTCGACCGCGTGCGCCGTGCCCTCGACGATGGCAGGCCGCTGCCGCTGGCGCTGCGCGAGGCCCGCGTCTGGGGCCTGAAGGAGAAGCTGTTCGAGCGCGCGCTGCCGCGCCTTGGCGCCGACACGCTGGCCCACTGGCTGGCCGCGGCGAGCACTTGCGACGGCCTCGTCAAGGGCCTGCGCCACCCCGACTGGCCCACGGAGCCCTGGGCGGGCCTGCGCCGCCTCGTGCTGACCATGCTCGAGCCGCTGCAAGGCCTGGCGTCGACGCGCGCGCCGACGGCACGCCCGCGCGCCCTCGCGCTGCGCGGCTGACGCAAGGGGGGTGCGGGGGAGCGTGGGCGCGGGCAGCGCTCAGTAACCGGTGCGCCGGTCCACCCGATGCAGCGGCTCGCGCCCCTCGCGCAGGGCGCGCAGGTTGGCCGCCACCACCGCAGCCGCGCTGCGCTCGTCGGTCTGCGCCGCGACATGCGGCAGCACGGTGACGCGCTCGTGCGTCCAGAACGGGTGCTCGGGCGGCAGCGGTTCCGGATGGAAGACATCGAGCACCGCGTGGCCGACCTGACTGCGGTCCAGCGCCGCCAGCAGGTCCGCGTCGACGACGTGACGGCCGCGCGCCAGATTGACGAGGCCCGCGCCGTGCGGCAAGGCGGCGAAGAGCCGCGCGTCCAGGATGCCGGCGGTCGCTTCGGTGAGCGGCAGCAGGTTGACGAGCACCTGCGCGCCGGGGAGCTCCTGCCACAGCGCCGCCGCGCCCGCGACGCGACGCACGCCCCCCCGCGCTTCACCCGCGCGGCGCGACCAGCCGGTCACCGGGAAGCCGGTCCGCGCCAGCGCCTGCGCCACCGCGCCGCCGATCTCGCCCTGGCCCAGCACGAGCACCGGGCACTCGTCGGCACGCCGCTGGCCGTGCTGGCGCCACAGCCGCTGACGCTGCTGACGCGCGTAGCCGAAGAAACCGCGCTGCAGCGCCAGGGTCGCCCACAAGGCCGTCTGCGCCATCGCCGCGCTCATCGCCGGATCGACCATGCGCGCGATCGGCACACCCGGCGGCAGCGTCGCGTCGGCCAGCAGCCGGTCGACGCCGGCCCACAGGCTCTGGATCAAGCGCAGCGCCGGCAAGCCCTGCAGGCTGCCCGGCGGCGGGTTGGCCACCACCGCCGCCTGCACGGCGGCGGGCTGCGCGCGCGCCTCGTCCAGGTCAAGCCAGCGGCCCTCGGGCAGCGCCTGCGCCAACGCCTGCTGCCAGGACTGGCGCTCGTCGGCGTCGAAATTTCCACACAAGAGGATGTCCATGCGCGAAGCCTAAGGCCGCGCGCCCTCAAGCTCGCGGCGGCGGCGCCGAAAGCCGGACAACGACACCCGGCTCCCGGCGTTACCGCACCTTTCCCCCACCCTGCAGCGCATGAAGCCGATCGCCTTGCACTCCACCCGCGCGGGTGCCAGCCTGCGCACCGGCCTGCTGCTGGGCGTGCTGGCGGCGGTGTTCGGCCCGGCGCTGCTGTGGCTGCTGGCCGCGCTGCTGCCGCCCGATGTGCTCGGGCAGGCGGCGGCGCCCTGGCGCGCCGCGGTGCTGCTGATGGTCGTCGTGCAGGGCGTGACGGGGGCGATGCTCGTGCTGCACCTGCTGGCGCGCCGGCTCGAGGAGCCGCTGGCGCGCCTGACCGAACAGGCGCACGCGCTCGCGGCGCTGCGCCCGGCGACGACCCTGCCCCTGCGCGATCAGGCGCCCGAACTGCAGCCGCTGGCACGCGGGCTCGACGCGCTGCGCGAGCGCACGGCCCAGGTGCAGGGCGAGCTGCAGGCCGGCAAGGCCAAGCTGCGCCGCGCGGCGACGCACGACGCGCTCACCGGCCTGCCCAACCGCACGCTGCTGCAGGAGCTCTTCGGCCACGAGGCGGCTTCGGCACGCCGACAGGCGCGATCGCTGGCGCTGCTGCGCATCGGCATCGATCGCCTGCACACCGTCAACGAGACGCTCGGCCACAGCGTCGGCGAGGAACTCCTCACCGGCATGGCGCACCGGCTGGCGGCGACGCTGCGCGACTCCGACTTCATCTGCCGCGGCGGCGGCGACGAGTTCCTCGTGCTGCTGAGCGGACCGGTGGGCTGGGACCGCGTTGCCACGGCCGCCGAGCGGCTGCTGCGCTGCGTCGAGGAGCCGCTGCAGCTGCCGCGCAGCGGCCAGGTGCTGGGCGCCTCGGCCAGCCTGGGCATTGCCATGTACCCGACCGACGGCTCGGACTTCGCAGGCCTGGAGCGCGCGGCGTCGCTGGCACTGCAGCGCAGCCGCACGCTCGGGCGCGGGCTCTACAGCTTCTACCAGCCGGGCCTGGACCAGGCGCTGCGCGAGCGCATCGACGCCGAGCGCGAACTGGCGCGGGCGCTCGAACGCGACGAGCTCACGCTCGTCTACCAGCCGATGGTCGACGCCGGCAGCGGCCGCGTCCTCGGTTGCGAGGCGCTGCTGCGCTGGCAGCATCCCGAGCGCGGGCTGCTCGCGCCCGCGGACTTCATCGAGACGGCACGCCAGTGCCGGCTCATGGCCGACCTCGACGCCTGGGTGCTGGAGGCGGCGTGCGGCGAGCTCGCCGGCTGGCTCGGCCAGGGGCTTGCCCCCGGGCGCCTGGCGCTCAACCTCTCCGTGCAGCAGGCGCGCAACCCGGCACTGTCCGAGGCGCTGCGCGACGCGCTCGATCGCCACGCCCTGGTGCCGGCGATGCTCGAGCTCGAGATCACCGAGGACGCCTTCCTCGACGACCCCGATGGCGTGCCGCGGGCCCTGGCACGCTGGCGCACGCTGGGCCTGGGGCTGACGGTGGACGACTTCGGCGTCGGCTACTCCTCGCTGTCGCAGCTCAGGCGCCTGCGTCCGCAGCGCCTGAAGATCGACTGCAGCCTCGTGCGCGGCCTGCCGCACGATACCGAGGACTGCGCGCTGGCGCAGGCCATGCTCGCGATGGCCGCGGCGCTGGGCATCGAAGTGCTGGCCGAGGGCGTGGAGACGGCGGCGCAGCGCAAGTGGCTGCTGGCGCACGGCTGTGCGCTGCAGCAGGGCCACCTGCACGGGATGCCGATGCCGGCGGCGGCGTTCGCAGCCTGGCTGGCGCGCAGCCCGCAGCCACAGGCCCTGGCCTGAAGGCCGGGCGCCCAGCGTGCGGGCCCTCAGCGCAGGCCTTGTCGCAAGGCCTGCAGTGCGGCGTGCACGGCGGCTTCGCGCACCGCGGCGCGGTCGCCCTGCAGCTGCAGGCACCAGGCCTGCGTCGGCGCGTCGCTGCAGGCCAGCGCCAGCCACACCGTGCCCACCGGCTTGCCGGGCACCGCACCGCCGGGGCCGGCGATGCCGGTGACGGCGATGGCGCGCTGCACCGGCGCGCGCTGCAGCGCGCCGTCGGCCATCGCACACGCCACCGCCTCGCTGACCGCCCCATGCGCCTGCAACAGCGTCTCGTCGACGCCCAGCAGCTCGACCTTGGCCGCGTTGCTGTAGGTAACGAAGCCGCGCTCGAACCAGTCGCTGGCGCCGGCGACCGCGGTGCACGCGGCGGCGATGAGGCCGCCGGTGCAGCTCTCGGCGCTGGCGATGCGCAGTCCGCGCGCGCGCAAGTCCTGCGCCAGCACCAGCACCTTCGGCTCGAAGGCGGCGAGCGACATCACGCGAAGCCCGCGTACCGCGCCAGCCAGAACACGCCCCAGGCCAGCGGCAGGCTGCACAGCGCGGCCACGAGGTCGTCGAGCAGGATGCCCGCGCCCTGCGCCCAGCCGATGACCTGGCCCGGACGCAGCTTGAAGCGTCGGTCGGCCCGGCCCACCGGCCCGGGCTTGGCGGCATCGAAGTACCGGAAGAGTGCGAACGCCGCCGCCTGCACCCACCACACCGAAGGCAGCAGCCACAGCAGCAGCCAGAACGCCGCCACCTCGTCCCAGACGATGGCGCCGGGGTCGGCCACGTCGAGGTGCTGCGCAGCGCGCGTGCACGCCCACCAGCCCAGCGGCAGCGCGGCGAGCAGCAGCAGCACGAGCGCAGCATCCGGCAGCGCGCGCGCCAGCAGCACGTAGGCGAGCCAGGCCCACAGCGTGCCCGCGGTGCCGGGAGCCCACGGCGCGAGACCGCTGCCGAAACCGAGGGCGATGACGTGTGCCGGCTGCGCGAACATGAAGCGCAGGTCGGCGCGCCGCGGCGCCGTCGCCTGAACCGGGGCCAGCGGCTCGGTCATCGCCTCGCACCCAGCCAGGCCCGCATCACGCGAAGTGGTCGAAACCGCGCGCCGGCAGGGCCTGCACGCGGCCGTCGTGATCGACGGCGAGCAGCCCGGGCTCCGCGGTGATGACGCCGATCGGCGTCACCGCCACGCCCCCGGCGACGCCGGCGGCGCGCACCGCGGCCTCCCGGTGCGGCGGCGCGGTGAAGAGCAGCTCGTAGTCGTCGCCGCCGCGCAGCAGGCACTCCTGGCGCAAGGCCTGTGGCTGCGCCGCCAGCGCCGCGCTGCAGGGCAGCGCCGACAGCTCCAGCCGTGCGCCCACGCGCGAGCGCCGCAGGATGTGGCCGAGGTCCCCGAGCAGCCCGTCGCTGACGTCGATCGCGCTGCTGGCCAGGCCGCGCAGCGCCAGACCCAGAGCCACGCGCGGCTGCGGGCACTCCATCGCCAGGCGCACGGCCTCGAAGTCCGCGGCCGGCAGCGCCGCGTGGCCGCGGAAGACCTCCAGCGCCAGCCGCGCATCGCCGAGGTGCCCGCTGACCCAGAGCTGGTCGCCCGCACGCGCGCCGCTGCGCAGCAGGGCGCCACCCGCGGGCACCTCGCCGATCGCGGTGATGCACAGCGACAGCGCGCCCGCAGTGGTGTCGCCGCCGACGAGCTCGACGTCGTGCGCGTCGGCGAGCGCGAACAGGCCCCGCGCCAGCGCGGCGGCGAAGCCCTCGTCGGCGCGCGGCAGCGACAGTGCCAGCGTGAAGGCCAGCGGCCTGGCGCCGCAGGCGGCGAGGTCGCTCAGGTTGACGGCCAGCGCCTTGTGCCCCAGGCGCACCGGCGGCACCGTGGCGAGGAAGTGGCGCCCTTCGAGCAGCATGTCGCTCGTCACCGCCAGCTGCTGTCCGGGCGCCGGCGCCAGCAGTGCGCAGTCGTCGCCGGGCCCGAGGGCCGCGCGCGGCGTCGCGCGCACGAAGTGGCGCTCGATGAGCTCGAATTCACCCATGTCCGCCCGCTGCCCCCTTTTCGCGCGGCGATTTCCTCGCCGCAGGTCGCCGATTCTCGCCCGAGCGCGCGCAGCCCCCCCCAGGGGGCGCGAACCTAGAATGGTTCGCGCTGCCGGAGAAGCCGATGCCGACCTACGACGAAAAGCGCGCCGAACTGCGCCGCGCCGCACTCGAATACCACGAGTTTCCGAAGCCCGGCAAGATCGCCGTCACGCCGATCAAGAGCCTCGTCAACCAGCGCGACCTGGCGCTGGCCTACTCCCCCGGCGTCGCCGCGGCCTGCGAGGAAATCGTCGCCGACCCGCTCAACGCCTTTCGCTACACCAGCCGCGGCAACCTGGTGGCCGTGGTCACCAACGGCACCGCCGTGCTGGGGCTGGGCGACATCGGGCCGCTGGCGGCCAAGCCGGTGATGGAAGGCAAGGGCGTGCTGTTCAAGAAGTTCGCCGGCATCGACGTCTTCGACCTCGAGGTCGCCGAGCGCGACCCGCAGAAGCTGGTCGAGATCATCGCCGCGCTCGAACCCAGCTTCGGCGGCATCAACCTCGAGGACATCAAGGCGCCGGACTGCTTCCTCGTCGAGCGCCGCCTGCGCGAGCGCTTGAAGATCCCGGTCTTCCACGACGATCAGCACGGCACCGCGATCGTCGTCGGCGCGGCGGTGCTCAACGCGCTGAAGGTGGTCGGCAAGGACGTCGCGGCGATCAAGCTCGTCGCCAGCGGCGCCGGCGCGGCGGCCCTGGCGTGCCTGAACATGCTCGTGATGCTCGGCGTGCGGCGCGAGAACATCTGGGTCACCGACATCGTCGGCGTGGTCTACGAGGGGCGCACCGAGCTGATGGACGAGGACAAGGCGCAGTTCGCGCAGCGGACCCCGGCACGCAAGCTCGCCGAGGTCATCGCCGGCGCCGACGTCTTCCTCGGCCTGTCGGCCGGCGGCGTCCTGAAGCCGGAGATGGTGGCGCAGATGGCCTCGCGGCCGATCATCTTCGCGCTCGCCAACCCGACGCCGGAGATCATGCCCGACGAGGCGAAGGCGGCGCGCCCCGACGCCATCCTCGCCACAGGGCGCAGCGACTTTCCGAACCAGGTCAACAACGTCCTGTGCTTCCCCTACATCTTCCGCGGCGCGCTGGACTGCGGCGCGACGACGGTCACCGACGCGATGAAGATCGCCGCCGTGCACGCCATCGCAGCACTCGCGCAGGAGGAGATCCACGCCGTCGTCGCCGCCGCCTATGGCAGCGAAGCACTGACCTTCGGCCCCGAGTACCTGATCCCCAAGCCCTTCGACCCGCGGCTGATGATGCGCATCGCGCCGGCGGTGGCGCAGGCGGCGGCGGATAGCGGCGTCGCGCTGCGCCCGATCGCCGACCTCGACGAGTACGGCAACAAGCTGCAGAGCTTCGTCTACGCCTCGGGCGCGACGATGAAGCCGATCTTCCAGCTCGCACGCAAGAGCCCGCGCAAGCGCGTGGCCTACGCCGAGGGCGAGGAGGAACGCGTGCTGCGCGCCGCCCAGGTCGTGTGCGACGAGAACCTGGCACGGCCGACGCTGATCGGACGCCCGGCGGTGATCGCGCAGCGCATCAAGCGCTTCGGCCTGCGCCTCAGGCAGGAGCAGGACTACGACGTCGTCAACGTCGAGGACGACCCGCGCTACCGCGACTTCTGGCAGACCTACCACCGCCTCACCGAGCGCCGCGGCGTCACGGTGCAGATGGCCAAGATCGAGATGCGTCGGCGGCTGACGCTGATCGGCTGCATGCTGCTGCACAAGGGCGACGTCGACGGCATGCTCTGCGGCACCTGGGGCACGACGGCGGCGCACCTGCACTACGTCGACCTGGTGATCGGTCCGCGCGCCGGCGGCAGCCCGCGCACGCCGCAAAGCGTCCCGGTCTACGCGTGCATGAACGGCCTGATGCTGCCGGGGCGGCAGGTCTTCCTCGTCGACACCCACGTCAACGTCGACCCCACGCCCGAACAGCTCTGCGAGATCACGGCGATGGCCGCCGAGGAGATGATGCGTCTGGGCTTCGAACCCAAGGCGGCGCTGCTCTCGCACAGCAACTTCGGCACCAGCGACGCGCCGAGCGCGGTGAAGATGCGCAAGACGCTGGAGCTGCTGCGCCAGCAGGCGCCGTGGCTCGAGGTCGACGGCGAGATGCACGGCGACGTGGCGCTGGACGCCACGGCGCGACGGGCGTTGATGCCCAACAGCACGCTTCAGGGCGAGGCCAACCTGCTCGTGCTGCCCGATATCGACGCGGCCAATATCGCCTACAACCTGCTGAAGACGGCCGCCGGCGGGGGCATCGCCATCGGGCCGGTCCTGCTCGGCGCGGACAAGCCCGTGCATGTGCTGACGCCCTCGGCCACCGTGCGCCGCATCGTCAACCTCACCGCGCTGGCGGTGGTCGACGCCAGCGCCGAGCGCTGAGCGCGACGCCCTGGAGATCCCGCACGTCTGCCAGATCACGGCCACATTTCACGTCAAACAAACTCGATGCAATAAGCGTGCACTTACATAACCCCTCGACTGGGTGCTCGTTTTTTGAGCACTCTCTTGAGTTTTGGGAGCGATGTCGCTAGCATTGCGGCTTCGCTTTCAGGGTTTTCCCGTGTCTGGTGCCGGATGGGACTCCGTGGGGTCCAAGCTTCGTAAGTTAGGACTAGCTCTTGCAGTCGCAGCTTGCCTGGCACCGGTGTCCGGACTGCAGGCAAGGTCGGACAGCGAAGAGTCCGCCGTCGCATCCCTGGCCACGCTGCCGCCCGAGGCGCAGCGCACCGCGGCGAGGATCCGCAGCGGCGGCCCCTTCCCCTTTGCCAAGGACGGGACGGTCTTCGCCAACCGCGAGCGCCTGCTACCGCAGCGCAAGCGGGGTTATTACCGCGAGTACACGGTACCTACGCCGCAGGCGGTCGACCGCGGCGCGCGGCGCATCGTTTGCGGTGGGCATCGACCGGCCGATCCCGACGCCTGCTACTACACGGCCGACCATTACGCGAGCTTCACGCGCATCGCGCCCTGAGCGGCACGGAACCGAATCCCTTCATCGCATTCCTATTCTCGAAAAGCCAGGAGGCACGCGACCATGCTGTTGCAGACCGTCCGCCCCAACATCGTGCAGGCGATCAGGGCCTACCGCGTCGACGACCTGATGCAGGCCGCCGGCGACGCCGGCCAGCACTTCCTCTATGCCAACCTGACGCAGGCGCAGTCCAAGCAGGAGGTGCTGGAGCAGATCGCCTCGGCGTTCACCTTCCCGGCGCACTTCGGCAAGAACCTCGACGCGCTCTACGACTGCATGACCGACCTCGTCAACAAGGCCGGCCAGCAGCCGGGCTTCGTGGTCGTGCTGGAACAGATCCCCGACAACCCGCGCTTCGATCGTGAAGCGCGCGAGCAGTTGCTCGACGTCTTCCGCGACGCCGCCGACTTCTGGGGCGAGCGGCGCATACCGTTTCGATGTTTCTATTCTTTTCAGTAGCCCGCTCCCAGGAAATCGGGTCATGGGAGCGGGCTGCTGAGACGGCCCAGATCGGCACCGCGGGCGCGGTGGTCAAGCCGGCACCGAAGGTGGCCGTGCCCAAGAACGGGTTCAACCCCAACTTCGGCATGAACATGCCGCTGATGTGCAGCGCCTTCGACACCTCGATGTGGCTCAACGCCGCATGAAGCACGCCGACGCCCGCGCCACCACGCGCGCGGGCGACTGAGCGCTCAGCGCTCCCCGGCGGCAAGCCGCAGCGCCAGCGCGAGATACTCGGCCACCGGGACTTCCTCGGCGCGGCGCTGGCAGTCGAAGTCCGCCGCGGTTGCCCCGCTGGCGTCGCGTTGCTGCAGCCAGCGACCGAGCGTGTGGCGCAGCAGCTTGCGCCGCTGCGAGAAGGCCACGGCCACCAGTTCGGAGAGCCGTGCCGCGTCGACCGCCACCGGGGCGGGCCGCGGCAGCATGCGCACGACCGCCGAATCGACGCGCGGCGGCGGGTCGAAGGCCTCGGGCGGCACCTCGAGCAGCGGCTCCATGGCGTAGCGCCACTGCAGCATCACCGACAGGCGCCCGTAGTCCTTGTGTCCCGGCGCGGCGACCATGCGCCGCACGACCTCCTTCTGCAGCATGAAGTGCTGGTCCTGCACCCGCGCGGCCTGCGGCAGCAGGTGAAAGAGGATCGGCGAGGAGATGTTGTAGGGCAGGTTGCCGCACACGCGCAGCGAACGTCCGGCACTGGCCGCGCGCGCGGCCAGTGCCGCGAAGTCCACCGTCAGCACGTCGGCCTCGATCACCTGCACGCGCGCGTCGCGGCGCCAGCGCGCGGCAAGGTCACGGTCGAGCTCGATCACCGTGAGCCGCGCGCCGCGCGCCAGCAGCGCCTCGGTGAGCGCCCCCAGGCCGGGGCCGATCTCGACGAGTTCCTCCTGTGCACGCGGGTCGATGGCATCGGCGATGCGTTCGATCACCGCCTCGTCGACCAGGAAGTGCTGGCCGAAGCGCTTGCGCGCGACGTGCCTCACAGCGGCGGCTCGCGCATCTCCACGTAGGCCCGCGCACGCAGATCGCGCGCCCATTCGGCGTAGGCCTCGGCGAACTTGCGCTCGCGCAGCAGCGCGCGCGCCTGGTCGCGCAGCTGCCGCGTCTGCAGCGCCACCTCGCGCCGCTCGAGCACCTGGATCAGGTGCACGCCGAAACGCGAGGCCACCGGCGGCGAGATGCCGCCCACCACGAGGCGGTTCATCGCTTCCTCGAACTCGGGCACGAACTGCCCCGGCCCGGTCCAGCCGAGGTCACCGCCGCCGGCCGCGCTGCCGTCGTCGGAGAACTGGCGCGCGGCCTCGTCGAAGCCGCGGCTGCCCTGCTCGATCTGGCTGCGCAGCTCCTGCAGGCGCTGCACCGCCGCCTCGGTGCTGAGCTGCGCCGAGGTGCGCAGCAGGATGTGGCGTGCGTGCGTCTGCGGCACGCGCAGCGCCGCGCCGTCGCGGCGCTCGAGCAGCTTGAGCACGTGATAGCCCGCGCCGCTGCTCACCAGCGACGCCGCCACCTCGCCCGCCACCAGGGGCCGCACCGCGTCGAGAAAGAGGTCGGGCAGCCGCGAAGCCGGGCGCAGCCCGATGCGCCCGCCCTGCTCGCGATTCGCATCCTCGGAGAGCTCGCGCGCCACGGCAGCGAAATCTTCACCACCGCGCACGCGCGCCAGCGCCTGCTCGGCGCGCTTGCGCCGTTGTTCGCGCTCGGCACTGCCGGCGCCTTCGGGCACGGTGACCAGGATCTGCGCGATGTCGAGCTCCGCGTCCGCCTGCGCGGCCGCGCGCTGCTGCTCGACCAGCCGGTCGACCTCGAGATCGGTCACGTGGATGCGCTGGTAGACCTCGCGCTCGCGCACGCGCTCGACCATCATCTGGTCGCGCAGGTCGGCGCGAAAGCGCGCGTAGTCGATGCCCTCCTGCCGCAGCCGCTCGCGCAACTGCGCCATGCTGAGCTGGTTCTGCTGCGCGATGCTGTGGATCGCGCGGTCGAGATCGGGCTCGTCCACGCGCGCGCCGGACTCGCGCGCGTGGGTGACGATGACGCGCTCCTCGACCAGCGAGTCCAGCGCCTGGCGTCGCAAGTCCTCGGCCGAGGAGGCGCTGGCCGCGCCGCGGCGCGCGCTCTCGGTGCGCGCCTGCTCGAGCCGACGCTCGACCTCCCCGGCGGTCACCAGCTCCTGGTTGACGACGGCAACGATGTAGTCCCCCGCGCGCACGGCGTCGCGCGGCTGCGCGGCCAGCGGCGCGCAAAGGCCGGCCGCCAGCAGCAAGGCGGCCGCGGTCGTCCCGACCTGAAAGCGCCGACGAGGCAGGGTGTCAGTCATAGCGGGGAGGCGCAGGAGTCGGTTGGGTGTGCCCGTCGCGCAGCAGGCGATAGCCGGGGATATTGTCCTTCAAGACCCGCAGCGGATTGGAGCCCAGGCGCGACAGACCCACCAGCTCGAGCTGCAGCAGCAGGTGCGTCGTGGCCTCGCTGCGCCCGGTGGACAGGCGCTCGCCGACGAGGCGCAGGATCCAGCAGCCGGCGTCGTACTCGAAGCCGAGGATGGAGTCGGTGACGCGACTGTCGCGCAGGCTGTAGTTGACGCGGCCGACGGTGTACAAGATCCCGCCGCAGGCCTTGCCGCCGCCGCTGCCGGCCCCCACGCCTGCCGTTTGCGCGCTGCGCGCCAGCTTCCACAACGGCCATTGCCAGCCCAGCTCCACCTGTTCGGCCAGGCCACGCGTGAAGCGGTAGGTCGTGCTCAAGGTGCGGAACTCGCCCGGGTTCCAGCGCAGCGAGCCCACGCTGCGCACGGTGCGCCGCTGATCGGGGCTGTACTGCAGCGCGAGGTCGAAGGCCAGGCCGCGCGCGAGCGTGGCACCGCCGAGCGCGAACAGGTCCGAGGCGCGGCGCGTCAGCGTGGTGCCCTCGGGGGTGATGCGTTGATCGCGCAGCAGGTAGCGCTGCGCCAGCGCAAGCCGCCCGGCCTCGGCGCCGCTGCCGGCGTCCAGCAGGCGCGTCGTCACACCCAGCGTCACCTGGTGGGCGTCCGAGACGCGGTCGATCCCGGTGAAGGCGTTGTCGGCGAAGATCGAATCGAAATTGATGTCGCGCGCGGCGGAGTCGAAGTTGGGCAGCGCCGCCTGGTCGCGCCAGGGCGTGTTGACGTAGAGCGCGCGCGGTTCCAGCGTCTGCCGCAGCGCGCGGCCGAACAGCGCCAGGTCGCGCTCGAAGGTCAGGCCGCCCTCGACGCTGAAGCTGGGGATGCTGCGCGTGGCACGGCGACGCCCGTCGTCCAGCGGCTGGTCCAGCGCGTAGCTGGCGGCGTTGAGCGCCAGTCGCGGCGCCAGCCAGGCCCCGTCGTGGCCCAGGCGCTTCGAGACCTCCGCCAGCAGGTGGCTGCGCCAGCCCGAGGCGGACGCCGCACTGCTCCCGGGGCCCGCCAGGTCCGCACCGTCGGCTGCCCGGACGAAGCGCGTGGTCTCCGCCTGCAGCGCGTAACGCAGGCCGCCGGCCAGCGGCCCATCGAGCTGCACGCCGATCTGCGGCGCACGTTCGTAGGGCGGCACGACACGCTGGTCGCTGCCCTGCAGCACCTGCCAGCGCAGCATGCGCGCGTAGGCCAGGCCCTGGCCCCAGCCGAAGTCCAGCTCGCGCTCGGCGGCCAGGCGCTGCGGCAGCAGCCGCGGCGTGAGGCTGCGCGCGTCGAGCGGAAAGTCCTTCCACCAGGCGTCGTCGGAGACGCGCAGCGCATCCAGGTGCCAGCGCCCGGCGAAGGGCAGCTGGCCCTCGTGCTCGGTCGACAGCAGCCAGCGCGATCGGCCCGCAAGGCGGTCGTCTGGCAGCAGTTCGCCCTCGATGCGCCCTGAGACCGCCGGCTCCAGGTAGCGAAACTCGCCGCTCGCGCCGACGCCGCGCCGCGTGATGATCCTCGGCGTGAGCGTGGCATCGCGGTTGGGCGCGAGGTTCCAGTAGTAGGGCACGGCCACGCTCAGGCCGCTGCGCGTGTCGATGTCCAGCGTCGGCGGCAGCCAGCCCGACTTGCGGCCCTCGCCGAGCGGGAAGCTCATCGTCGGCAGCGCGAGGATGGGCACGTTCATGAAGCGCAGCACGGCGCCTTCGGCGATGCCCTCGTTGGCCTCGAAGTCCAGCCGCACGCGGTCGCTCTGCAGCACCCAGTCCGGTCGCGGCGTGCCGCCTTCGCCGGTCGGGGAGACGACGTCTTCGCGCGGGCAGCTCGTGTACCAGCCCTTCTCCACCACCGAGCGCTCGCGGTCGAGGAAGTCGATGCGCTCGGCACCGCCGCCGGCCTGCACGCGCTCGAACTCGTAGCGCGGTTGCAGGAAGAAGCCCTCGAAGCGCTCGAGCTGCAGTTGCAGCTCGCTGCCGCTGTAGCGGCCGCTCGGGTGCTCGATGCTCACCTGCCCGCGCGCGCGCACCAGGTCCTGCACCTGCTCGTAGCCCAGCCGGTCGGCCTGCAGCAGCAGCGGGCCGCGCTGCAGCCGCACTTCGCCTTCGGCCTCGGCATCGATGTCGGGCCGACCTCGCACTTCGCGCGCCTGCAGCCGCACCGGCTGCGGCTCCGACGGCGCGGCGCGCGAGGGCCCCGGCCTCGGCGGCTTCGTCGGCGCGCACGCCAGGGCCTCGGACGGCAGCGACGAGGGCGCCGGCACGGGCGTCTGCGACTGGGCCTGCGGGCAGGCCGCCAGCCCCGCGACGGCCAGAGGCAGCAAGCGCAGGACGGCTGCGGGGCACTTCATAGAATGGCCGGCGATTATCCACGAGGGTTCGCCGCCGCGAACACCACGCGATGCATCACGACGATCCCGCCGAACGACAGCAGCGGCTGCGCGCCGCCGTGCAGGCGCTGCAGGCCTGGCAGGCCGCTGCGCACGACGCGCTGCGGGACGAGGCGCAGGGAGGCGGGCTCCCGCGGCTCGACGAGCCGGCGCTGCGCGCGGCGCTGGCGCTCTTCCTGCAGGCCTGTGCGCAGCCGACCGGCGCCGCACGGCCGCGCGGCCTGGATCGCGCCCTGGACCTGCTCGTGTCCGGCGCGCTGGCCCAGCCCGCAGTCGCGCTGCGTCGTGCCTGGCCAGCGGCCGCCGGCGCGCGAGGCGATGGACCTCCGGCCGCGGACGCTGCTTCTGGGCCCGCGATCCGCCCGACGCTGCGCGGCCCCTGGCTCTTCGATCTGGCCGGCCTGCTCATGGACCCCAGCCTCGCCTGCGGTGAGGAGGAGCGCATCGACGCCGCCGTGCGCTGGTGGCAGCAGGCGCGCCGCAGCGCGCCGGCGCTCGGGCAGGCCCTGGCCGAGGACTTCGGCGAATGCTGGCGCGCACTCGAATGGACGGCCCTGCTGCAGCAGTTGCAGCGCATCGGCGCCCTCTGCGCGCAGGCGCAGGACGAAGGCCTGGCGCCGCACACCGCGGCGCTGGCGCCGCTGGCGCGGACCGCCAGCGGCATCGCCCTGCGCTACGCGCCGCTGGCGCCCCTGCTCGTGCTGCTGGAGCCCTTCGCCGGCCAGGGCCTGAGCCGCGGCTTCACGTTCTGAGGGCCCCGAGGGCAGGGCGGGCGGGTTGACGCCGCCCGGCGCCACAACGACGATAGGCCCCGTGCACCTTGCGTGCCGCCACCGGCGGGGGGAAGGTGATGAAGACCTGGATCGCGCTGCTGACGAGCCTGCTGCTGATCGGCTGCGCCGCGGCGCCGCCGCGCGCGCCACACGCCGCCGCTGCCTTCGACGATGCGCTCTTCGCGCCGCTGCCCGCGCTGCCCGATGCCGCGGCGCTGATGGCCATGACACCCCCGATGCGGCGCTTCCTCGACGAGCGCGTGCGGCCGCGCGCCCGGCGCCGCGGCGAGCGCCAGGCCCTGCTCGACGCCCTGGCGACGCCCGGCGAGCTGCTGCTGGCCTACGAGGCCCAGCCCACGCGCACGGCCGCCGAAGCGTTCGCCGAGCGGCGCGGCAACTGCCTCTCGCTCGTCCTGATGACTGCGGCGCTGGCCCGCGAGCTCGGCGTGCCGGTGCGCCTGCACGAGGTGCTGGCCGCCCCGACGATCGAGCACAGCGGCGATCTCACCTTCATCGTCGGCCACATCAACCTCGCGCTCGGCATCGAACTGCGCCGCACCTTCAGGGGCTTCGATCCCTGGCTGATCGTCGACTTCCTGCCGGGGCAGGACCTGAGCCGGCAGCAGCGCCAGGTCGTGGACGAACGCCGCGTCGCCGCGATGTTCATGAACAACCGCGCCGCCGAGGAAATGCTGCAGGGCCGCCCGCGCGAAGCCTATGCTTGGCTGCGCGGCGCCTACGCGCAGGACGCCGGCTTCGCGCCGCTCTTCAACACCCTGGGCGTGCTCTACCGCCACCAGGGTGCGTTCGCGCAGGCCGAGCGCGCGCTGCGCACGGCATTGACCCTGGACCCGAAGGACGCGCACGCCCGCAAGAACCTGGAACTGCTGCAGCGGCTGCACCTGGCGCTGCCGCAAGGGCAGGAGCCGGCACCGGCCGACGCGGTGGCCTCCTAGCCGCGGCGCGCCCTCACGCGCGCCGCGTCGCGATGTGGATGCTCGGCAGGATCAGCATGGCGCCCACGGCGTGGTACCACTGCGGCACCTCGCCCAGCAGCCACCAGGCCAGGCCCGCAGCGTAGATCGGCGCAAGGTAGATCACGAGCCCGGCGCGCGCCACTCCGAGCTCGCGCTGGAGGAAATCGTAGGTGAGGTAGGACAGCAGTCCGGGCAGCAGGGCCGCAAGCACGATCAGCTGCCAGGCCTTCGCGTCGAGCGGAGCGGTCATCGCCGCCAGTTCCCAGGCGACGAAGGGCAGCATCACGACCAGGCCCCCGGCGGCCATCGAGCACAGGCGCTCGGTGGGCGAGAGCCGGGTCCTGAAGTACTGCTGCAGCACCGAGTAGCCGATCCACGAGATCGTGGCCGCGAGGATCCACAGGTCGCCGACGACGAAGCGCACCGACAGCAGCGAACCCGGGTCGCCGTGCAGCACGACGAAGATGACGCCGGCAAGCGACAACAGCATGGCGACGGCCTGCGCCCTGCCCAGGCGCTCGCCCAGCAGGCGCTGGCCGGCCAGCGCGATGCCCACCGGGGCGGCGGCGTAGATCAGGCTGAGATTGGTGGTCGAGGTCGTGTGCCCGGCCAGATAGACCCAGGCGCCGCAGATCCACATGCCCAGCGCCCCCAGCACGAGCGACTGCCGCCATTCGGCCAGCAGGCGCTGCGGGTGCGAGGCGATCGAGCGCGCGTTGAAGGCCAGCAGCAGCGCGAACACGATGCCCCAGCGCCCGAAGGCAAGCACATGCGGCGGCACATGCGGGCCGGCGCTGCGTGCGATCAGGTAGTTGGACGACCAGATCGCCGGCAGCAGCCACAGCAGCAGGAGAGCCACCCGACGTCGCGCCGTGACGCGGTCGGCGGCGGCGACAGAAGATCTCACACGTCGATATTTGCCGCCCGCAGCGCGTTGCTCTCGATGAAGTCGCGGCGCGGCTCGACTTCGTCGCCCATGAGCATGGTGAAGACGCGGTCGGCTTCGATGGCGTCCTCGATCTGCACGCGCAGCAGGCGGCGCACGGCCGGGTCCATCGTCGTCTCCCAGAGCTGCTCGGGATTCATCTCGCCCAGGCCCTTGTAGCGCTGGCGCGAGACGGCGGACTCGGCCTGCGCCATCAGCCAGGCCATGGCGGCGCGGAAGTCGGCGACCTTCTGCTCCTTCATGCGCTCGCCTTCGCCGCGGCGCACGAGCGCCTCGGGGCCCAGCAGGTCCTTGAAGGTGGCCCCGGCTCCGGCCAGCGCCGCGTAGTCGGCGCCGTGCAGGAAGTCCTGCGTGATGACGCTGGCCTTGAGGTTGCCGTGGTGGCGGCGCTCGATGCGCAGCAGGTGCTTGTCGGTGCGGGCATCGAACTGCGCCTGCACCGTCGCGTCCGCAAGCACGGCCTGCAGCGCGTCCGCGCTGGCCTGGGCGGCGGCGTCGTCGCCGAGGTCCAGCACCAGGCCGGCGGCAATGGCGCGCAAGGCCTGCAGGTCCATCCAGTTCTGCAGCCGTTCGATCACGCTGTGCGCAAGCACATAGGTTCGCGCCAGACCTTGCAGCGTGTCGCCCTCGAGGGCCGATCGCGCGAGCGGCCCGTCGCCGTCGGGCAGCACGCGCGCGCCGTCCAGCGCCACCTCGAGCAGGAAGGCGTCGAGCTCGTGGCCGTCCTTCAGGTACTGCTCGCGGCGGCCGTGCTTGACCTTGTAGAGCGGCGGCTGCGCGATGTAGACGTAGCCACCTTCGACCAGCTGTGGCATCTGGCGATAGAAGAAGGTCAGCAGCAGCGTGCGGATGTGGGCGCCGTCGACGTCAGCGTCGGTCATGATGATGATGCGGTGGTAGCGCAGTTTGGCGATGTCGAAGTCGTCGCTGCCGATGCCGGTGCCCAGGGCGGTGATGAGCGTGAGGATGGCGTCGCTCGAGAGCAGCTTCTCGTAACGCGCCTTCTCGACGTTGAGGATCTTGCCGCGCAAGGGCAGGATCGCCTGGAACTTGCGGTCGCGCCCCTGCTTGGCGCTGCCGCCGGCGGAGTCGCCCTCGACGATGTAGATCTCGCACAGCGCCGGGTCCTTCTCCTGGCAGTCGGCGAGCTTGCCGGGCAGGCCCATGCTGCCCATCACCGTCTTGCGCGTGGCCTCGCGCGCCTTGCGCGCAGCCTCCCTGGCGCGTGCGGCCTCGACGATCTTGCCGCAGACGATCTTCGCTTCGTTCGGGTTCTCGAGCAGCCACTCGCCAAGCTTGCCGGCGACGACCTCCTCGACCGGGCCGCGCACCTCGCTGGACACGAGCTTGTCCTTGGTCTGGCTGCTGAACTTGGGCTCGGGCACCTTGACGCTGATGACGCAGGCCAGGCCCTCGCGCATGTCGTCGCCGCTGATCTCGACCTTGGCCTTCTTCGCCAGCTCGTTGTCCTCGATGTACTTGTTGATGACGCGCGTCATCGCCGCGCGCAGGCCGGTGAGGTGCGTGCCGCCGTCGCGCTGCGGGATGTTGTTGGTGAAGCAGAGCACGTTCTCGACGTAGCTCGTGTTCCAGCGCATCGCCACCTCGACGCCCACGGTCGTGCCCTGGTCGGTCTCCTTCTCGCCGATGGCGTGGAAGTTCTGCGTGCCCAGCGCCGTCTTGCCCTGGTTGATGAAGTCGACGAAGCCGCTGACGCCGCCGGCGAAGGCGAAGTTGTCCTCCTTGCCGTTGCGCTCGTCGACGAGGCGGATCTTGACGCCGTTGTTGAGGAAGCTGAGCTCGCGCAGCCGCTTGGCCAGGATATCGTAGTGGAACTCGTGGTTCTGCTGGAAGATCCCGACATCGGGCAGGAAATGCACTTCCGTGCCGCGCTTCTCGGTCTCGCCGACGATGCGCATCGGTCGCACCGGGACGCCGCCGCGATCCTCGATCGGCATGTCCTGCGGCACGCCGCGCGCGAAGTCGATGCGGTGCACCTTGCCGTCGCGTCGCACCAGCAGGCGCATCCACTTCGAGAGCGCGTTGACGCAGCTCACGCCGACGCCGTGCAGGCCGCCGCTGACCTTGTAGCTGTTCTGGTTGAACTTGCCGCCGGCATGCAGCTCGGTGAGCGCGATCTCGGCGGCGCTGCGCCTGGGCTCGTGCTTGTCGTCCATCTTCAGGCCGGTGGGGATGCCGCGGCCGTTGTCGATGACGCTCACGCTGTTGTCACTGTGGATGGTGACGACGATGTCGTCGCAGTAGCCGGCCAGCGCCTCGTCGATCGAGTTGTCGACGACCTCGAACACGAGGTGGTGCAGCCCGGTGCCGTCGGAGGTGTCGCCGATGTACATGCCGGGACGCTTGCGCACCGCCTCCAGTCCCTCGAGGATCTGGATGCTGTCCGAGCCGTAGCCGCCGTCGGACGGGGAAGAGGAAATGTTGTCGCTCATCGTGTTCCGGCAAGGCCGCCCGGGCGGCCTTGCCTCGTCGTTCGAACCGGAACCCCCCGCTTGGCGGGGGGCAGGGGGGAGCCCATGGAAGGGCATCGATGCCGATGCGGGATCCGACCGCCTCGGCGGTCAGATCCGCATCGGCATCACCACGTACTTGAAGCCCGGCTGCTCGGGCACGGTGATCAGCGCGCTCGCGCTGCTGTCCTGCAGCTCGATCGTCACGCGCTCCTGGTTGACGTTGGAGAGCATGTCGATCAGGTAGGTGACGTTGAAGCCGATGTCGATCGCATCGCCCTCGTAGTCGACCTCGAGCTCGTCGTTGGCCTCCTCCTGCTCGGTGTTGTTGGCCGCGATGCGCAGCACCCCGGGCTCGAGGTTCACGCGCACGCCCTTGAACTTCTCGCTCGTGAGGATGGCCGCACGCTGCAGGCTGGCCAGCAGCGGTGCGCGCCCCAGCGTCAGGCTGTTGCGGTGGTTCTTCGGGATGACGCGGTTGTAATCGGGGAACTTGCCCTCGACCAGCTTGGTGACGAACTCCATGTCGCCGAAGACGCAGCGCGCCTGGTTGCCGGCAAAGCGCATCTCGATGGGCTCCTCGTCGTCGGCGAGCAGGCGCTGCAGTTCGAGCACCGTCTTGCGCGGCAGGATGACCTCCTGGCGGCCCGGCACATCCGCCTGCAGCGTGGCCTGCGCCAGCGCCAAGCGGTGACCGTCGGTGGCCACGAGGGTGAGCGTGCGGCCCTCGGCGATGAAGAGGATGCCGTTGAGGTAGTAGCGGATGTCGTGCACCGCCATCGCGAAATGTACCTGGTTGATGAGATCCTTCAGCACCTTCTGCGGCACCGCGAAGGCCGGGCCGAAGTCGACCGACTCGTTGACCAGCGGGAAGTCCTCCGCCGGCAGCGTCTGCAGCGTGAAGCGGCTGCGCCCGGCCTGCAGCGTGAGCTTGTTCTGCGCCGAGGACAGGGTGACGACCTGATCGGAGGGCAGGGCGCGCAGGATGTCGATGAGCTTGCGCGCGCCCACCGTGGTCGCGAAGTCACCCTCGTCGCCGCCGAGGTCGGCACGGGTGCGCACCTGGATGTCGAGGTCGCTGGTGGTCAGCTCGAGCAGCGGACCGTTGCGGCGCAGCAGCACGTTGGCCAGCACCGGAAGCGTATGACGACGCTCGACGATGCCGGCCACCGACTGCAGGGCCTGCAGCAGTTTGTCCTGCGACGATCTCACGACGATCATGGGCTTCCTCTTGCTGTTTTCTCTTTGAAACGCCTGGTAGCCGTAGTAGAGGCCGCGCCAAGCTGGGGAAAAGCTTATTTTCGCCTGTTCCGACAGGGATTTACGCTGCCGTGAACCCTGTGGACGCAACGACTGCCCCGGCGTCGCCGGATTGTGGGCAAGCGCGCGCCACGATCCCGGGCTGTGCACAAGTCCGGACTTGTCCGACTCTTGCCCCCAGCCTTGTCCACGCTGTCCGCGGTGTTGGCGGCGCGCGGCCCATCAGCCCTTGAGGGTCTGTTCGAGCACGTGCAACTGCTGGTTGAGCTCCGGGTTGCGCTGGCGCTCGTCGCCGATCTTGCGCACCGCGTGCAGCACGGTGGTGTGATCGCGCCCGCCGAAGAGCTCACCGATCTCGGGCAGGCTCTTCTTCGTCATGTCCTTGGCCAGGTACATGGCGATCTGGCGCGGGCGCGCGATGCTCGCCGGGCGCTTCTTGCTGTACATGTCGGCGACCTTGATCTTGTAGAAGTCGGCCACCGTCTTCTGGATGTTCTCCACCGAGATCTGCCGGTTCTGGATCGAGAGCAGGTCGCGCAAGGCCTCGCGCGCGAGGGCGATGTGGATCTCCTTGTGGGTGAAGCGGCTGTAGGCCAGCACCTTGCGCAGCGCGCCTTCGAGCTCGCGCACGTTGGCGCGCACGTTCTTGGCGATGAAGAAGGCGACGTCCTCGGGCATCTCGGCGCCTTCGGCACGTGCCTTGGCGATGAGGATCGCCACGCGCATCTCGAGCTCGGGCGGCTCGATGGCCACCGTGAGTCCGGCGTCGAAACGGCTCGTGAGGCGCTCGTCGATGTCGACCAGGCCCTTGGGGTAGGTGTCGCTGGTCATGATGATGTGCGCGCGCTTGGCCAGCAGCGCCTCGAAGGCGTTGAAGAACTCCTCCTGCGTGCGCTCCTTGCCGGCGAAGAACTGCACGTCGTCGATGAGCAGCAGGTCCAGGCTGTGATATTTCGCCTTCAGCTCATCGAAGGTCTTGCGCTGGTAGTTGCGCACGACGTCGCTGATGAACTGCTCGGCGTGCAGGTAGAGCACGCGCGCATCGGGCCGGTCCTTCAGCAGCGCATTGCCGACCGCGTGCACGAGGTGCGTCTTGCCCAGGCCGACACCGCCGTAGATGAAGAGCGGGTTGTACATCTGCCCGGGGGCGCCGGCCACGTGCAGCGCCGCGGTGCGCGCCATTTGGTTGGCGCGTCCGGCCACCAGGGTCTCGAAGGTCAGCGCCGGATTGAGCTTGTGGCGCGGCATCGGCGGCGCGGCGCGCTCGCGCCCGGAAGCGTCGGCAGCCGGCGCGGGCGCGTTCGGCAGCCCGTTGCGGCGCTCGGCCGATGAGCCGGTGAAGCCGCCGCTCGCCAGCGTCTCGGTGATGCTGCGGGTGCCGGTCGCGGCAGCCGCCGAGGCGAGGATGGACGCGACGGCGGGTGTTGCGGCGCCTGCCGCGGCGGACGGGCCTGCCGCAGGGGCGGGTTCGCGCGGCGCCAGCGCCAGATCCAGCCGCACCGGGCGTCCGGCAAGCTCGGCCAGCGTCGCCTCGATGCGTCCGGCGTACTGCGAGCGGATCCAGTCGAGCTTGAATCGATTGGGCGCGCGCAGGCACACCACCACCCCATCGGGCCCGTCGCTGACGAGCTGGGCGGGGGGCAAGGGGCGAATCCAGGTGTTGAACTGCTGTTCGGGCAGTTGCGCTGCCAGACGCTCGCAGCCGGCCTGCCAGAGGTCTTCTGTCATTGTGGAAAGGTATCGATCAGGAACTTGCCAAGGCTGTCCTCCGAGCCCCGGCGAGGCGCAGTTATCCACAGTTTTCGACCTGGGGTCAAGCCCGCCCGAAGCCGCAAGCCATGGTGCAAGTGTTTGACCCTAAACGGCTTTCTTGCTCTAATAGAGGGTTCTTCGGACTTGCGCTTAGGCGGTTGCTTAGGCGGTTGCTTAGGCGGTTTTGGCTTTGGCGGTTTGGTACGCGACAGCGCCCATGGCGCGTCGGGCACGCTGCAGTTGCGCCTTCACCCTGCCCGTGCGCGCGCCGGCCCCGCGGGCCAAGCCCGCGCGTTGCGCCGCAAGCGGCGAGTCCCCCGTTCGACTTCTTCCTCTTCCCTACCCGCTACCGGAGCCCCATCATGGCCATGAAGCGCACCTACCAGCCTTCGAAGACCCGCCGCGCGCGTACGCACGGCTTTCTCGTACGCATGAAGACGCGCGGCGGCCGTGCCGTCATCAAGGCGCGCCGCGCCAAGGGTCGCAAGCGTCTGGCGGCCTGAGTCCGCTCGCGCGCGCTGGCGATGATCGGCCGCCTGCATCGACCGGCCGACTTCCAGCGCCTGCTCGCCACGCCCATGTGCTCGCGAAGCGCTCACTTCGCCGTGCATCATCTGTCAGCCTTGCCGACAGGGCCGGCGCGTGCGCTCGTCCACGCTTCATCCACTGATTTATCCACAGATTTGACCGAACCTGGCGAGCCGTCTGTGGATAAATCGACCGAAGCGGGCCCGCAAGGGTATTGGCTGGGCAGCGTGGTTCCGAAGCGCCACGCGCGGCGGGCCGTGACGCGTAACCTGCTGCGCCGCCAGATCCGCACGGTCATGGGCGAGCAACTTCCCCGTCTGGCGCCCGGGCTGTGGCTGGTGCGCTTGCGCGTGCCCTACCCGACGTCGGCCTACCCGAGCGCCGCATCGCATGCGCTGCGCCGGGCCGTGCGGCTGGAACTGGGCGGCCTGTTCGAACGTGCTGCGCAGCGCCTGTCGTCGCGCGCGTCCTGACGCCGGGCGGAGTGCACGCATGCCTGCCGAGGCACACCCGGCCCCGAGCGTCGCCGAGCACACGCCGGGGGGACGGCCGCCGCGACGCGCCGACGCGGGACTGCGGCGGGCGCTTGGCCTGCTGCCGCGCCGGCTGCTGGTCGGCATGGTGCGTGCCTACCAGCTGCTCTTCAGCGCCTGGCTGGGCAACGTCTGCCGCTACTACCCGAGCTGCTCGCACTATGCGCTGCAGGCCTTGAACCGCCACGGCGCCCTGGGTGGCACTGCGTTGGCCAGCTGGCGCGTGCTGCGCTGCAATCCCTGGTCGCTCGGCGGCGAGGATCCGGTGCCGCAGCAGCATCCCTTTGCCGGCCTCTTCACGCGGCTGCCCCTGCGTTCCGGCGACGACTTTCCCGATCCCGAGAAGCCTTCATGACCGATATGCGCCGCACCCTGCTGTGGGTGGTCTTCACGATGTCGCTCGTCCTGCTGTATGACGCGTGGAACCGGCACAACGGTCAGCCCACGCTGTTCGGCATGGCCGCACCGCCGGCAGCGAGCGCGGTGGCTGCAGGCAGCGCGCCCGCGGGCGTGCCGGCGGCCGCGAGCGTCGGCACGGCGGTCGCCGCGCCGGCCGCGGTCGCGGCCGCCGGCGAGCGTGTCGAGGTGGCGACCGACCTCGTGAAGGCGGTCTTCGACAGCGTCGGCGGCACGCTGGTGCGCCTGGAACTGCTCGATTACCGCGACAACGCCGATCGCACGCGCAACGTGACGCTCTTCGAGCGCGACGCCAAGCGGCTGTACCTGGCGCAGACGGGCCTCATCAGCACGCAAAGCGGCCTCGTCCTGCCCACGCACCTGACGCCGATGAGCGTCGTCCCCGGCCCGCGCACGCTGTCCGACGGCCAGGAGACGCTAGAGCTGCGCTTCGAGGGCCGCACCGACGTCGGCGTGCGGCTGGTCAAGACCTACACCTTCACGCGCGGCAGCTATGTCGTCGGGGTGAAGCACGAGGTCTTCAACGAAGGTGCCGCTGCGGTTTCGCCGCAGCTCTACCTGCAGCTGGCGCGCGATGGCCAGCCGCCCGAGGGCGAGTCGTCCTTCTACTTCACCTTCACCGGTCCGGCGGTCTACACCGAGCAGGGCAAGTTCCAGAAGGTCAACTTCGAGGACATCGACAAGGGCAAGGCCGAGTTCGTCAAGCAGGCCGACGACGGCTGGGTGGCGATGGTGCAGCACTACTTCACCTCCGCCTGGCTGCTGCCGGCGCCGCAGGCGCGCGAGTACCGCGCTGCCAAGGTCGGCGACAACCAGTACACGATCGCCATGGTGACGCCGCTGGGCGAGCTCGCGCCCGGCGCCTCGAAGCTGCACGAGGCCAGGCTCTACGCCGGTCCGCAGGAGGAGCACCATCTCGCGACGCTTGCGCCCGGGCTGGACCTCGTCAAGGACTACGGCTGGTTCACGATGCTCGCCAAGCCGCTGTTCTGGCTGCTCGACCAGTTGCACAAGGTGATCGGCAATTGGGGCTGGGCGATCGTGGCCCTGGTGGTGCTGTTGAAGGTCGCCTTCTACTGGCTCAACGCCAGCGCCTACCGCTCGATGGCCAAGATGAAGGCCGTCAACCCGCGCGTCATGGAGCTGCGCGAGCGCTACAAGGAAGAACCGCAGAAGATGCAGCAGGAGATGATGCGCATTTACCGCGAGGAGAAGGTCAACCCGCTGGGCAGTTGCCTGCCGATCGTCGTGCAGATGCCCTTCTTCATCGCCCTGTACTGGGTGTTGCTGTCGAGCGTGGAGATGCGCAATGCGCCCTGGATCGGCTGGATCACCGATCTGGCCGACAAGGATCCGTGGTTCATCCTGCCGATCCTGATGACGCTGTCCTCGCTGTTCCAGGTCTGGCTGAACCCGACGCCGCCCGATCCCATGCAGGCCAAGATGATGTGGCTCATGCCGCTCATGTTCTCCTTCATGTTCTTCTTCTTCCCCGCGGGCCTGGTGCTCTACTGGCTGACGAACAACATCCTCTCGATTGCGCAGCAGTGGTTCATCAACAAGCGCATGGGCGTGCTGAAGTAGCTCTGGCAAGATCTTCCCGGGTGCTCGCCGGGGTGGCGTGACATGGCTCACGGGCGTGACGCCCACCCCGCGAACAGGGGTTGAGGCGCGGACGCTTTGGTCCGACGATGCCTGCATGCGGGCGACCCGGTCCAACCTGGCCGGCTCAGGAGACCGCTGCGGGGCGGCCTGCCCAGGCCGACCAGCGCCGCTGCTCCACCCGCGCCACACCCTGCTCGCCCACCCCCGGGCTGCCGCGCCACAATGAACCGGACATGCGCCGCAGCCCCGGGGCGATGCTCGCCCGCCTGAACGATCCCATCGTCGCCATCGCCACCGCCCCCGCGCGCGGCGCGGTGGGCATCGTGCGCGCCTCCGGTGCCGACCTGGCCTTGCTGATCGAAGCCGTCTGCGCGCGCAGCCTGCGGCCGCGCGTGGCCCACTTCGGCGCGTTTCGCGACGCCGACGGCAGCGCCATCGACCAGGGCCTGGCGATCCACTTCCCGGCGCCGTACTCCTACACCGGCGAGGACGTGCTCGAGCTGCAGGCCCACGGCGGCCCGGTCCTGCTGCAACTGCTGCTGGCGCGCTGCCTGCAGGCCCTGCCCGGAGCGCGCCTGGCCGAGCCCGGCGAGTTCACGCAGCGCGCGTTCCTCAACGGCAAGCTCGACCTGGCGCAGGCCGAGGCCGTGGCCGATCTCATCGACGCCGGGACCGAGGTCGCGGCCCGCTCGGCGTCGCGCGCGCTCGCCGGCGCCTTCTCCGCGCAGGTGCATGCGCTTGCCGAGCGCATCGTGCACCTGCGCATGCTGGTCGAGGCGACGCTCGACTTCCCCGAGGAGGAGGTCGACTTCCTCGGGCAGGCCGACGCGCTCGGTCGCCTGCAGGCGATCGCCGCCGAGCTCGACGCGACGCTCGCGCGGGCGCGCCAGGGCGTGCTTCTACGCGAAGGCATGCGCGTCGTGCTCGCCGGCCAGCCCAACGTCGGCAAGAGCTCGCTGCTCAACGCCCTGGCGGGCGCGGAGCTGGCCATTGTCACGGCGATCCCCGGCACCACGCGCGACCGCGTTGCCGAGACCATCCAGATCGAAGGCGTGCCGCTGCACGTGGTCGACACCGCCGGCCTGCGCGCTGCGCACGAGACGGCAGACGAAGTCGAGCGCATCGGCATCGAGCGCAGCTGGCAGGCGATCGGCCAGGCCGACGCCGTGATCTTCCTGCACGACCTCACGCGCAGCGCCGATCCCGCCCACGTCGCGGCCGACGCGGCGATCGCCGCGCAATTGCCGCCAGGCGTGCCGGTGCTGCAGGTCTACAACAAGCTCGACGCCGCGTCGGCGAGCGCGCGCCGTGCCTTGCCCGAAGGCGCGATCGCCTTGTCGGCGCGCAGCGGGGAAGGCCTGCCGGCCCTGCGCCAGGCGCTGCAGCAGCAGTCCGGCTGGCAGCCGGGCGCCGAAGGCGTCTTCATCGCCCGCACCCGCCACGTGCAGGCGCTGCTGCGCACGCGCGAGCACCTGCAGCAGGCCCTGGCCCGCGCCGAAGAGCGCGACGCCGCGCTCGACCTGCTCGCCGAGGAACTGCGCCTGGCGCACGAGAGCCTGGGCGAGATCACCGGTCAGATGAGCGCCGACGAACTGCTCGGGGAGATCTTCTCGCGGTTCTGTATCGGCAAGTAGAGTGGCAGTTCAAGCTCGGCCGACACTTGGTCCTGCTGACGATGGTCCGCAAGCGCGAGCTGCTGCTGACGCGATGGGAGCACGTCGACTTCGACTGTGCCGAGTGGCGCGTTCCAGCCGAGCACTCCAAGACCGGCAAGCCGCACGCGGTCCCCGAGCCCGGTGCGGGCTACCTGCTCGATCGCGGCTACATGGACTTCGCGCGGTTGCATGCACTGCACGAGGCAGCCCCGCCAATTGACGACTTGGTGCCAGCGCGCGGGGAATCGCGTCGCATCGCCGGACACGATTCCACCGCCTTCCCCCGACGCCAAGGCCCGGGCGCTGGCGGTGCTGAACGGCAAGAGCGTTGACTCGGTGATGACTTGGACAAGGTGAAGAACCCTCGACGGTACGTCGATCCCAGCGCGTCCGATGTGGAAATCGGGCACTTGGTGAACTCCTACTGGCCGAAGGAGATCGAAACGTTCAGGCGCGAAGCGGATGTTCTGCGCAGCATCCTCAAGGAGCGGAAAAAGTGGGCAATGAGATCAAGTACCAAGAGGCGATGCGGGATGTCCTGCAGCTACTCGTCGAGCGCGCGTCCGAGAAGTCGGGCGCCGAAGCCCCGTTTGATCAGGGCGTCAGGATGGGGTACTTTGAGGCTGTGTCGGCGCTCCTGAATGAGATCGAGACGTTCGGGATCGACCCCGGCGAGGTGGGCATGGCTGGTTTCGATCCCATGACCATGCTTGCCGCAGCCAAGCAAGCTGCCTGATCACCCCTCGACCACGCCCCTGATCACCAACACCTTGTACGCCTCGATCCGGTCCTCATCGAGCAAGGTGTCGCGGTAGGCGAAGAAGAAGCCGGGTGAGGCCTGCAGCTTCTTCAGGATGGCGTCCTCCATCGTCAGCAGCGACTGCCACTGACCTTGCAGGTCGGTGGTGAACTCGTGCATCGGCTGGCCGAAGTAGACCAGCACGTCCACGCGGCGGCGCGCGAGCGTGAGGTCATCGGCGAGCTGTACAACGCGAGCAAGAAGGCGCCGCACGGCAACAGCGGCGGGCGCAACCAGCACAGCGCAGAGCTTGCCGTTCAAGTTTGAGTCGAAGCACGCTTTGCGCAGGCGCGAGACCGAGCATTCATGCGGGTCGCAGGCGACTCTCTACATTCTGTATCGGCAGCGGTGCGTCGCCTTGTCGTGCAGCAGTGCTGCGTGGGGGTGGTCACACGCCGCCGCCGGTCAGCGGCACGAAGCGCACGCCGAGGATGCGCTGGCGCTGCACGCTGCCATCGCGGCGTTTTTGCAGGACATGCAGCCACTGTACGCCGTCGCGCTCGCCGAGCGGGGCGACCATTCTCCCGCCCGGGGCGAGTTGCTCGGCCCATGCCGGCGGCAACGTCGCTGCGGCGGCGGTCGCGATGATCTTGTCGTAGGGGGCCTGGGCGCCCCAGCCCTGATGACCGTCGCCGACGTGGACCGAGACGTTGGCGATGCCGAGCTGGGCCAGCGTCGCCGTCGCCAGCGCGGCCAACTCGGGAACGATCTCGATGCTGTCGATCCGTGCCGCCAGCCGCGCCAGCACCGCCGCCTGGTAGCCGCAGCCGGTGCCGATCTCAAGCACGCGGTCCTGCGGCTGCAGCTCGAGCAGCGCCGTCATCAGGGCGACGATGAAGGGCTGCGAGATCGTCTGCCCGTGGCCGATCGGCTGCGGCCGGTTCTCGTACGCGAACGGGCGCTCGTCGTCGGGGACGAAGCGGTGCCGCGGCACGGCGGCGATCGCCGCACGCACCGATGCCGGCATCGCGGTGAGTCCGGTGTCGCCCGCGGTGCGGCGGAAGTCGTCGTCGATCTCGACCAGCATCGCGGCGCGTTCGCTGGCCCAGGGGTCGTCGCGGGGGCGGTCTTTCGCGGACATGGCGGCCTCAATGTCCGTCGAAGGCGACGAGCGTGAACAGCGCCAAGCCGGCCGCGCGCAGCCGGGCCGAGCCGCCGAGCTCGGGCAGGTCGACGATCGCGGCACCCTCGATGACGCACGCGCCCAGGCGCTCGAGCAGCTTCTTGCCGGCCATCATCGTGCCGCCGGTGGCGATGAGGTCGTCGATGAGCACGACGCGGTCGCCGGCGCGCACGGCGTCGGTGTGCATCTCGACGGTGGCGGCGCCGTACTCCAGCTCGTAGGTCTCCGCCACCGTCGCGTAGGGCAGCTTGCCCTTCTTGCGGATGGGCACGAAGCCGATGCCGAGCTCGTAGGCGAGCACCGAGCCGATGATGAAGCCGCGCGCGTCGAGCCCGGCGATGGCCGAGGGGCGCACGTCGAAGTAGCGGTGCACGAACTGGTCGATGAGCACGCGAAAGACGCGCGGCGTCGACAGCAGCGGCGTGATGTCGCGGAACTGCACGCCCGGCGCCGGCCAGTCGGGCACGGTGCGGATGTGCTCGCGGATGTACTGCGAGGGGCTGGTGGTCGGTTCGCTCATCGGTGGCTTCCTGGTGTCGGTGCGCGCTCAACCCGGGTTGAGGAGCTTGGCCTCGGCCTGCGCCAGCGCTTCGGGCAGGCCGCTGAGCACGAGCGTGTCGCCGCCGGCGAGCAGGCCTTCGGGCTGCGGTGCCCGCACGCTGCCGTCGGCGCCGCGCAGGCCGACCACGGCCACGCCGACGGCCTGCAGCGCCAGGGTGCCCAGGGCATGGCCGTGCCAGCGCGTTCCCGCCGGCAGCGTCACGCTCTGCAGCCGCGCCTGCTGCAGCTCCCCGACCGTGTCGTCGTCGAGGCCGTGGAAATAGCCGCGCAGCAGGCCGTAGCGCGCGTCGCGCGCGTCGCGCGCCAGGCGGATGACCTTGCGCATGGGCACGCCGACCAGCGCCAGCGCGTGGCTGGCGAGCATCAGGCTGCCCTCGATGGCCTCGGGAACGACCTCGGTGGCGCCGGCGGCACGCAGCATCTCGAGGTCGCTGTCGTCGAGGGTGCGCACGATCACCGGCACCTGCGGCGCGTGCTCGCGCACGATGTGCAGGATCTTCAGCGCCGAGGCCGTGTTGGGGTAGCTGACGACGACCGCATTGGCGCGCGCCAGCCCCGCGGCCATCAGGCTTTGCAGCCTTGCGGCATCCCCGAAGACGACGCTCTGGCCGGCGGCTGCGGCCTGGCGCACGCGGTCGGGGTCCAGGTCCAGTGCCATGTAGGGGATGCGCTGCGTGTCGAGCATGCGCGCCAGGTTCTGGCCGCTGCGCCCGTAGCCGCAGATGATCACGTGCTTCTCGGTGAGGATGGACTTCTTCGCGATGGCGGTGAGCTGCACCGATTGCAGCAGCCAGTCGCTGGCGGAGAGGCGCACGACGATGCGGTCGCTGGCCATGACGATGAAGGGCGTGGCGAGCATCGACAGCACCATGCTGGCCAGCACCGGGCTCATCCACTGCGGCCCGAGCAGGCCCTTGTCGGCACCCAGCGTCAGCAGCACGAAGCCGAACTCGCCCGCCGAGGCGAGGTACAGGCCGGTGCGCAGCGCAGTCCCCGGAGCCGCGCGAAAGAGCCGTGCCAGGCCTGCCACGAGGCCGAACTTGGCCAGCACCGGCAGCGTGGTCAGCAGCAGCACCAGCAGCCAGCGGTCGAGCACCACGTGCCAGTCCAGCTTCATGCCGATGGTGATGAAGAACAGGCCCAACAGCACGTCGTGGAAGGGCCGGATGTCGGTCTCCACCTGGTGCTTGTATTCGGTTTCGGCGATCAGCATGCCCGCCACGAAGGCCCCCAGCGCCAGCGACAGCCCGGCGTGCTCGGTGAGCCAGGCCAGGCCCAGCGTCACCAGCAACAGGTTGAGCATGAACAGCTCCTCGCTCTTGCGCCGCGCCACGAGGGTCAGCCACCAGCGCATCACGCGCTGGCCGCCGACGAGCAGCAGCGTGAGCAGTGCGCCGGCCTTGAGCACCGCCAGCGCCAGCGACAGCAGCAGCTCGCTGCCGGCGCGCCCGAGCGAGGGAATGAGCACCAGCAGCGGCACCACCGCCAGGTCCTGGAACAGCAGCACGCCGAGCACGCGCCTGCCGTGCTCGCTGTCGAGCTCCAGGCGCTCGGCCATCAGCTTGACGAGGATGGCCGTCGAGGACATCGCCAGCGCGCTGCCCAGCACGATCGCGCCGGCCAGGCTGAGGTCGCGCCTGCTTCCCATCAGCGCCTCGAAGGCCCAGGCCAGCACGAGGTAGCCGGCCATCGTCCCGAGCACCGTCAGCAGCACCTGCGAGAGACCGAGTCCGAACACCAGCGTGCGCATGCTGCGCAGCTTGGGCAGGTTGAACTGCAGCCCGATGACGAACATCAGGAAGACGACGCCGAATTCGGCCAGGTACTTGACGCCGCTGCTGTCCTGCGCGAGCGCGAGCGCGTTGGGCCCGATCAGCACGCCGACGACCAGGTAGCCCAGCATCGGCGGCAGCTTCAGCGAGCGAAAGGCGACCACGCCCAGCACCGCGGCCACCAGGTACAGAAGAACGACTTCGAGCGTGGTGGCCAAAGGGGGCGGGGGGCGAACCTAGAATGCCCGATCCTAAATCCAGCATCGGCCGGCGTGACCCAGGAGAGAGCTTTCGACCCCGCGCGTGCCCTGCGTCTGGCCGAGCGCACGCTCGAGATCGAGGCGCAGGCGCTGCGCGACCTGATGGCGCGCCAGGGCGAGCACTTCGCGCATGCGGTGCTGGCGATGCTGCGTTGCCGCGGACGCGTGGTCGTGATGGGCATGGGCAAGAGCGGACATGTCGGGCGCAAGATCGCCGCGACGCTTGCCAGCACCGGCACACCGGCCTTCTTCGTGCATCCGGCCGAGGCCAGCCACGGCGACCTCGGCATGCTGACCACGGACGACGTGGTGCTGGCGATCAGCAACAGCGGCGAGAGCGAGGAACTGGCGGCGCTGCTGCCGGCGCTGCTGCGCCTGGGCGTGGTGCTGGTGGCGATGACCGGCAAGGCGGGCTCGACGCTGGCGCGGCACGCGCATTGGCTGCTGTCCTGCGCCGTCGAGCAGGAGGCGTGTCCGCTGAACCTGGCGCCCACGGCGAGCACGACGGCGCAGATGGCGCTGGGTGACGCGCTCGCCGTGGCGCTGCTCGATGCGCGCGGCTTTCGCGAGGAAGACTTCGCGCGTTCGCATCCGGGCGGAAGCCTGGGGCGGCGGCTGCTGATGCATGTGCGCGACCTGATGCGCAGCGGCGAGGCGGTGCCGCGCGTGGCGCTCGACGCCGGCTTTGACGCGCTGCTGCGCCAGATGACGGGCAAGGGCCTGGGCTTTGCCGCCGTCGTCGACGGGGACGAGCGACCGGTCGGCATCTTCACCGACGGCGACCTGCGCCGCCTCATCGAGCGTGGCGCCGAACTGCGCGGCCTGGATGCGCAGCAGGTGATGCACCGCGAGCCGCGCACGGTGCGCGCGGATGCCCTGGCCGTGAACGCCGTCGAGGTGATGGAGCGGCATCGCGTCACCAGCGTGCTCGTCGTCGACGGCGAGGGCCGGCTCGTGGGTGCGCTCAACTCCAACGACCTCATGCGCGCCAAGGTGATCTGATGGGAGCGGTGCTGCGCTTTGCGCCGGAGCTGCTGCTGCGTGCCCAGGGTCGCGGGATCGGCATGCGCATGGCGTTCTTCGACGTCGACGGCGTGCTCACGGACGGGCGCATCTACATCGGCGAGCACGGCGGCGAGGCGATCAAGGCCTTCAGCACGCTCGATGGCCATGGCCTGAAGCTGCTTGTGCGCGCGGGCATCGAGCCGGTGGTGATCAGCGGTCGCGACTCGGCGGCGCTGCGGCGCCGCATCGACGACCTCGGGCTGTCGCGCGCGCTCTACGGCGTGCGCGACAAGCACGCCGCCGCCGCGGCGGTGCTGGCCGAACGCGGCCTGGACTGGTCCGAGGCCGCGGCCATCGGCGACGACTGGCCCGACCTGCCGCTGCTGGCCTGTGCGGGCCTGGCCTGTGCGCCGGCCAACGCCCACCCCGAGGTGAAGGCGATCGCCCACCACGTGACGGCGGCCCGCGGCGGGCATGGCGCGGCGCGCGAGTTCTGCGACCTGCTGCTGATGGGCGGCGGCCAGTACGCGCGCCTGCTCGGCGCCCACATGGGGACGCTGGACGCGCGCTAGCGCGCCCCAGAGCTTCTTGCCGCCGGGCGCCGCCGCCGATGTCCGTCGAACTGCATCTGCCCGACCTGCCCGAAGTGCCGATTTCGCTCGGCCCGGTGCCCGGAGCGCTGCCACGGCACGCGCAGGCCTGGCCGCAGCGGCTGCGGGATGCGCTGTCGACCTATCTGCCGCTGCTGCTGATGACGCTGCTCGCGCTGGCGAGCTGGTGGCTGGTCAAGAACACCCCGGGTCCGGTGGAGCCGCAGTCGAGCACGGAGCTCCGACGCGAGCCTGACTACAGGATGGGCCGCTTCGTCATCGAGCGCTTCGACCGCAGCGGGCAGATGCGCGTGCGCGTCGAGGGCGCGGAAGTGCGGCACTATCCCGACACCGACCGCTACGAGATCGACGACGCGCGCATCCAGGCCGTGGGCACGGATGGCCGCCGCACCGACGCGCAGGCGGCGCGCGCGCTGACCGATGGGGACTTGAGCGAGGTGCGACTCGTGGGGGGCGCACGCGTGAGCAGCAGTGACGCGCGCGGCCGGCCGCTGCTGATGCGCAGCGACTTCCTGCACGCCTTTCTCGTCACCGAGCAGGTGCGAACCGATCGGCCGGTGGTCGTCAACCTCGGCGCCGACGAACTGCAAGCGCAGGGGCTGAACTACGACCACGGCAAGCGGCTGCTGCAACTGCAGGGCCGGCTGCGCGTGCGCCTGCAGACTCCGCCGGCGGCGGCGTCACGCGCGGGGAGCTGATTCGGCGGCGCCGAGAAGCACCAAGGCCCGCGCGGGCGGGCCTTGGTCCGGACGCCCCGAAACCCGCTTCAGCGCGCGTCGGGTGTGATTCTGCTGTGCTGCACCGCGGCGCGTGGCGCGCGGCGCGGTCAAGCGAACGGGGCTCTGCCACCTGGCTCGAGCCCTTCGGGACGGGCTGCGGTCAGCCCGTCTGTGGGAGCTGCCTAGTAGCCGCCGCGGCCACCGCCGCCGCCGCTACCGCCGCGGCCGCCGCCGCCGTAGGGGCTGCGACCGCCGCCGCCGTAGGGGCTGCGACCACCGCCACCACCGCCGCCGCCGTAACCGCCGCCGCCACCACCGTAGCCGCCACCGCCACCGCCGCCGCCGTAGCCGCCGCGGCTGCCACCGCCACCGCCACCGTAGCCGCCGCCCGGACGGTCTTCGCGCGGACGCGCTTCGTTGACCACGATCGCGCGGCCCTCCAGCGGCTGGCCGTTCATGCCGTTGATCGCCGCCTGCGCCTCGGCGTCGGAGCCCATCTCCACGAAGCCGAAGCCCTTGGAGCGGCCGGTGTCGCGGTCCATCATGACCTTGGCGGAGGTCACGTGGCCGTACTGCGAGAACGCCTGTTGCAGCGATTCGTCGCGCACCGAGTAGGCCAGGTTGCCGACATAGAGTTTGTTACCCACGAAAGAAGCCCTCAACAAAATAGCGATGAAACCATGTGGAGCTTCAACCCTGCGTGACCTCTTTTTCGGGGCGAAAGGCGCGGCATCCAGACACAGACCCGGCTATTAGAGCGTTCTCCATGCTTGCCCGTAAAGCGCGGCGTCGTCAAGTGTTGTTTTGTCGCGCCCAGGGTAAACCCTCAATCCGAGCGCCGTCCGCGGCGTCAACCCCGGTCAAGTGCGCGCCCATGAGCACAAGTCCGCAGGCCAGGCGGGCGCGGCCGGTGCCAGCATCGCGGCAAGGGCGATCGCGCGCGGCGCGCCGGCCGGCGCTGCAGGAGCGGGAATGAGCGGTAACGAAGTCCAATGGGACTACATCGTCGTCGGTGCCGGCACGGCCGGCTGCCTGATGGCCAACCGGCTGAGTGCCGCGGCCGGTACGCGCGTGCTGCTGGTGGAAGCCGGCGGGCGCGACGATTACCTGTGGATCCACATCCCGGTGGGCTACCTGCACTGCATCGGCAACCCGCGCACAGACTGGCTCTACCGCACCGAGCCCGACCCGGGGCTCAACGGGCGTTCGCTGCGCTACCCGCGCGGCAAGGTGCTCGGGGGTTGCTCGAGCATCAACGGCATGATCTACATGCGCGGCCAGTCGCGCGACTACGACTCCTGGTCGGAGCTGACCGGGGACGCGCGCTGGCGCTGGGACTTCTGCCTGCCCTACTTCAAGCGCCACGAGGATCACTGGCGCGGCTCGGACGGGCTGCACGGTGGCGGCGGGTTCGACGCCAGCGGGCAACGCGCGGGCGCCGAGTGGCGCGTCGAGCGCCAGCGCCTGTCCTGGGACATCCTGGACGCCTTTGCCGCCGCGGCGCAGCAGGCCGGCGTGCCGCCGACCGAGGACTTCAACCGCGGCGACAACGAAGGCGTGGGCTACTTCGAGGTCAACCAGCGCCGCGGCGTGCGCTGGAGCGCGAGCAAGGCCTTCCTGCGCCCGGTGATGAAGCGCCCCAACCTGGACGTGCGCACCGGCTGGCAGACGACGCGCCTGCTGCTGCAGGAGGGGTCGCCGCTGCGTGCCGAGGGCATCGAAGTCGTGCCCGTCGGCGGCGGCGCTGCGCAGCAGTGGCGTTGCCGGCGCGAGCTCATCCTCTGCGCCGGGGCGATCGGCACGCCGCAGATCCTGCAGCTCTCGGGCATCGGACCCGAGGGCGTCCTGCAGCACGCCGGGATCGCGCCGCGCCTGCTGCATGCCGGGGTCGGCGAGAACCTGCAGGATCACCTGCAGATCCGCGCCGTCTTCGGCGTCGAGGGCGTGCGCACGCTCAACACGATGGCGCACTCGCTCTGGGGCAAGGCGCTGATCGGCCTGGAGTACGCGCTGCTGCGCAGCGGGCCGATGAGCATGGCGCCATCGCAGCTGGGTGCCTTCACGCGCTCGTCGCCGCGCCACCGCTGGCCCAACGTCGAGTTCCACGTGCAGCCGCTGTCGTTGGAGGCCTTCGGCGAGCCGCTGCACCGCTTCGATGCCTTCACCGCCAGCGTCTGCAACCTCAACCCGTCGTCGCGCGGCTTCGTGCGCGTGCATTCGCCGCGGCCAGGGGACGCGCCGCGCATCCTGGCCAACTATCTCTCGACCCCGGCGGACCGGCGCGTGGCCGCGGATTCGCTGCAGCTGGCGCGTCGCATCGTGGCCATGCCGGCGCTCGCCCGCTACCGGCCGCGCGAACTCAAGCCCGGCGTGCAGTTCCAGAGCGAGGAGGAACTGGCGCGACTGGCCGGCGACATCGGCACCACCATCTTCCACCCGGTGGGGACCTGCCGCATGGGCCGCCAGGACGATCCCCAGGCCGTGGTCGACGCGCGTCTGCGCCTGCGTGGCGTGGCGGGCGTGCGCATCGCCGATGCGAGCGTCATGCCCACCATCACCAGCGGCAACACGAATGCGCCAACCCTAATGATCGCCGAGCGTGCCGCGGAGTGGGTGCTCGCTGCTTGATTTGATGCGCAGAAGCGGACGACGCTGCGACCCCCTGCAAGCAGGGGTCTGGATGACGGGAAAGTCCGGATACGAGCACTCGGCGCACCTCGCTACATTGCGCCCACTCGCAGCGTCGGGCCCAGCAGGGCAGGCGTCTGGGCGGGGGCTCGAGGAGACATTCACAGCCGTCACGGCCAAGCACAACGACAGTGTCCGGGCACAGCCCGGCCTTGAAGGCGCCCCGCCAACCAGCGGTCGGCGCCTTTCCTTTGTCCGTTGCGGGCGCGGGCGACGTCGGGAGCGCGGGCCTTGCCCCCGATCGGCCGAGCAGGCGGGCCGCAGCCCGGCAATTCCGGTCCTTGGCGCGTCGTGCCCGCCCTAGCATGGCTCGAGGGCCTCGCCGCGTGAGGCGTGGCCGCCTGCCCGGGTGCGGGCGTCCGTGCGTCGGGCGCGCCGCCCACCGCCCAGCCAGCCGAGGCCACCATGTCCGTCAATCCCGAACTCCGCACGCTCGACATCGCCATCCCCGCTCAGCCCGACAGCCTGGTGCGGCTGTCGCTGCTGATGGCCGAGGAGGAGCTGAACCTGGCGGCTATCGCCCAGCTCATCGAATCCGACATGGCGCTGGCCGCGGCGGTCATGAAGGCGGTCAATTCCTCGCTCTACGGGCTCAAGGGCCGCGTGCAGAGCGTGCAGCAGGCGATCACCTACCTGGGCATGCGTGAGGTCGCCGCCATCACCTTCGAGATGGGCCTGCGCGCGGCCTTCCCGCCGGCCATCGAGCTGGAGCCGCTATGGTCGCGCGCGGCGGTGCGCGGCGTGCTGATGGGGCGGCTGGCGCAGCGCATGTCGCTGGACGCCTGGGCCGCGCACTCCGCCGGGCTGTTCGAGGAGTGCGGCAAGGCGGTGCTGTTCCGGCATGCTGCCGACCACTACCGCTCGATGCTGCGCGCGGCGACCACCGATACGGAGCTGCTGACGCTGGAGCACGCCGGCTTCGGCGTCAGCCACGACGCGCTCGGGGCGGCGCTGTGCGAGAGCTGGGGCCTGGGGCCGGCGGCCGTGGCCAGCGTGCGCCACCATGTCAGCGTGCAGGCGACGCTCGAGTTCCCGGCGGCACTGCAGCGTCGCGGCATTCTTGCGCTGTCGGCGATCGTTGCGGCGCTCATGGCGCCGCAAGCGTCGGACCGTTCGCCGCGGCTGGATGCCGCGGTGGCTGCCCTGGCGCCCCAGGTGGACCTGGATACGACGCTGGTGCTGCGCATGGCGCGCCAGCTCGAGGAAGAGGTGCTGCAGGCGCACAAGCGCGAGCACGCCGGCGTGCGGGCGGCCTGAGCGCCAAGGTCGGTGCGGCGCCGCTGCGTCCGCGGGCGCGTCGCTAGAATCCTGCGCACCCCATCGCGTCGGGTGCGCCCGCCTGCTTTCCATGAAACTGATCGGCTCGCTCACCAGTCCTTACGTGCGCAAGGTGCGCGTCGTGCTGGCCGAGAAGAAGCTGGACTACCACTTCGTGCCCGAGGATCCCTGGGCGAACGACCAGGTGCTGGTCTCCAACCCGCTGGGCAAGGTGCCTTGCCTGGTGATGGAAGGCGGCGAGGCGGTCTTCGATTCGCGCGTCATCGTCGAGCACCTGGACATGCTGTCGCCGGTGGGGCGGCTGATTCCCCCGGCGGGCCGCCAGCGCACCGAGGTGCGCACCTGGGAGGCGCTTGCCGACGGCGTGCTGGACGCCGCCGTTGCGGCGCGGCTCGAGCAGTGGTGGCCCGGGCGCAGCGCCGAGCAGCGCTGCCCGGCCTGGATCGAACGCCAGCTGTCGCGCGTGCAGGCGGCGCTCGACTCGATGGCGCAGGGCCTGGCGGACAAGCCCTGGTGCGCGAGTCATCAGTTCACGCTCGCCGACGTCGCGGTGGGCACGGCGCTGTCCTACCTCGACTTCCGCTTCGCCGAACTGGACTGGCGCGCTTCGCGTCCCAACCTCGGCCGCTTGCTGGACAAGCTGGCGGCGCGTCCGAGCTTCATCGACAGCGTACCGCCGTCGGTCTGACCCCCGGATGAGGGAGGGGCCGGCGCGCCTGGCGGGGGGGTGCCGGCGGGGGCCCCCAACGACCCGACCGAGAAGGCGATGGTTGCCGGCTGCAGCAGCCGCGAGCATCCGCGTCCGTGGCGGCCACCCATCGAAGGGCCGCGGGAGACGAGGATGGGACGATGGATGCATTTGGCGCTCGCCTGGTGGCGGCGCCGGGCCGGCGCTGCCCGGTGGCCGCACGATCGAGGGCTCTGCACCGTGGCAACGGCGCCGCCCGCGCCGGCTGCTCCGCATGAGGAGCCCGGCGCGTGCGGCTGGTTCGATTCCAGCCACGAACTGCTCGCGGGGCTGGCGGTGATCGAGCACCGGGACGTCCCGCTGGACTTCGCGGTGCAGGCGCTGCTGGGCCTGGACGGGCCCGCTCCGTGCCGCGCGGCGCCGCGTCAGGCCAGACGCCCGTCGCGGTAGTCCTCGACCGCCTGCACGATCTCGGCCTGGGTGTTCATGACGAACGGGCCGTACTGCACGATCGGTTCGGCCAGCGGCCGGCCGGCCACGAGCAGCGCACGCGCACCCTGCGGCGAGGCCTGCAGCACGACGCCGTCGCTGTCTGCGGCATGGGCGAGGATCGCCATGCGCTCGGCCGGCACGGGCTGCGTGCCGACGAGCAACTCGCCGCGGTAGACGTAGACGAAGGCGTTGTGCGTGGGCGGCAGCGGCTGCGCGAAGCGTGCGCCGGCGTCGAGCTGGAGATCCAGGATCAGCGGCTGCGTCGCCGGCCGCTGCACCTGCGCCTGCACGCCCATGGCGCTGCCGGCGATGACGCGCGCCGACGCGCCCTCGCCCTGCCACTGCGCAATCTCGGCAGCGGCGAAGTCGCGGTACCAGGGCGCGCCGAGCTTGTCTGCCGCGGGCAGGTTGAGCCAGAACTGGAAGCCCTCCATGCGGCCGTCCTCCTGCTCGGGCATCTCGCTGTGGATGACGCCGCGGGCGGCGGTCATCCACTGCACGCCGCCGCTCTGCAGCAGGCCCTCGTGACCGGCGCTGTCGCGGTGGCGCATGCGGCCCTCGAGCATGACGGTGATCGTCTCGAAGCCGCGGTGCGGGTGATCGGGAAAGCCGGCGATGTAGTCGTCGCGCTGCTCGGAGCCGAAAGCGTCCAGCATGAGGAAGGGGTCCAGGCGACGCTGCAGGTCGTGCGTCAGCACGCGCGTCAGGCGCACGCCGGCGCCATCGCGCGTGGGCCGGCCCTGGACGAGGCGCTCGACGCCGCGCGGGCGGCCGATCACGGGAAGGGCGGGGGTGGTGGCGGTGCTCATGCCCTCCAATCTAGGCGCGCCAGGCGCGCGGCGGGTTGCACGGGTTTGCACGCAGCATTCGAAGGCCCGACGACCGACAATGCGCCCATGGTGCGTCACGAAGCAAAGGCTCGGCTGAACCCGCAAGGGGGAGGCGGAGCTGCTGCATGCTGCGCCAGTCCAACGGGTGAGAGTCCCGTCCCGGTNGAAAGTCCGTGAACCGGCGCATGCCGCTCAGCGGAGAGCAAGCACGCGGGCCGCAACATGAAGTGAAGCCTGCAGCCTCGACAGATTTACAAGCCGCAGGCCGAGCCGCTCATGTCACGGCGAAGGCAACATCACTGCAGCGAGATCCGAAGCGCTGTGGTGACTGCGGCGGGGTAGGGGGCGCAGCACGTGTGCAAGGACTGGAGCGGAACGTGAGAGGCCCGTCTGCGCGGCCCGAGTCGGGGCAAGCGAGTTCGTATAAGCCCAAGGCGAAGTCGAACCGTGCGCAGCGGGAGTCCGAGGGGATCGTCGTACCGCAAGGTAAGGCGCGAGCCGAGCCGACGAAGGCCGTGCGGCAAAACGCGGCTGGAGGGAAGGGTCCCTGCGGTGGTCATGCTGATGGAGCGGGTAAGCGCGAGGGAATGGCCGGCGGGACCG
>MEFD01000016.1 GCA_001724995.1 Rubrivivax sp. SCN 71-131 | reverse complement strand
ACGCCACTCGAGGTCTTCGCACAGACGCTGGCCAGCTCTCATAAGCCATCAACTTCGGTTCATTGACCTCGGTGTTGCACTTCGGTCTTGAAACCGCCAGGTCTATATTCGGTCCTTACCGTTCACGACACGACGGCCATGCGCTACTCCTCCCAAGTCAAGCCCATCAGCTACCTCAAGGCCAACGCCGCCGAGGTGCTCACCCAGCTTGCCGAACAGCGCGAGCCCCTGGTCATCACGCAGAACGGAGAGGCCAAGGCCGTGCTGCAGGACGTGGCCTCCTTCGAGGAGACGCAGGAGACCTTGGCCCTACTGAAGATCCTGGCGCTCGGCCAGCAGGACGTCGAGGAAGGCCGGGTCAAGCCGGCCGCCGAGGTGGTGGCGCGCTTGCGCGCGAAGCAAGCCCCGGCCTGATGAGCGGCAGGGCCGGGCGTTGCAAGGTTCTGCTCACGCAGGGTGCCGAGCAGGACCTGGAGTCGATCCACGACTCCATCGCCGAGTTCGACAGCGTGGCCAATGCGAACCACCTGCTCGATCGCTTGATGGAAGTCGTGGACGGGCTGGCCCGGTCCCCCGAGCGCGGCAGCTACCCCAAGGAACTCGTGGCGCTGGGCATCAAGGAGTACCGGCAGACGGCGTTCAAGCCCTACCGGGTGGTCTATCGCGTCCTCGGCAGCCGGGTCGTGATCTACCTGATCGTCGATGGCCGGCGTGACATGCAATCCGTGCTCGCGCGCAGGCTTCTGGGCGCCTGACCCGCAGCAACCCGCGGCATGACGCGTAAGCTGAACGGGCGGGCTTTTTGCACCGGACAACCGCCCGCCAGCGTTGCACCAGCGCTTCGTCGCTGAGGTTGAAGCTGTTCTTCACGTACAGCAGCCCGGCCATGAGCCGGCTCGGCAGTCGCGGCCAGCCTGCGGCGCTGACGCCGCCGCCGAACCCGATGGACTCGGTGCCCAACAGGCCATCGACCGTGGCGGCCGTGCCCTGACGGTCCCGGGCGCGAACTTCGGAGCCAAGGCCGTCTCCATGGCCGGCCAAGGCAGTCTCGACGCCAACACGGCGAGCCGATGGCGCAGGTCGATCATCGAGTCCAGCCGAGCGCGGAAGAGATCGTCAGCGGGTTCGCGGGCTCGCGGGCTCGCGGTGCCGGCGACATCTCTTGGATAGGAGCGCGGATCAAGAGGGTCTGGATCCGGCTCGCTTGTAGACGATGACTTGCACGAGTCCGCGGCCGGGGGCGAACACGTAACCGTAATCGCCTCGCCGGCCACTGTCCACCCGCCAGCGAATGGCATAAGCGCCGGAGATCCCCTCGAACTCGCAACTGAGCTTTTCCATTGTGATACTGGTGCTCGAGTTTCCGTCCCCTCTTGCGGTGTGGAAAACGGTGTTGAAGTGACGGGTTTCACCCTGTTTCCACAATCCGACCGGGTATTTTCCCTCGTTGCTGATCAGCCCGATGCGCTCATCGAAGATCCTGCCCATGGCCTGCCCGTTGTCCGTGATGGCCATGCGTTCGGTGGCTGCAGGTACCGTGCGCTCGTAGCTCTGGACGACGCGGCCGTCTGCCCTGCGCTGTTCGATCGGGCCCTTGAGCGTGGTTTCACCGTTGAACGGTGGTTCGCCGGAGGGATAGTAGGCGACGAAGGAGTAATGCTTGTCGATGGCGACTAGTTGCAACACGTCGGTGGCGGGGAGTGGCTCGCCGTTGATCAGTTCGACAGGCAGGAAGCGCTCGGTAATCGTCGGGTCGTGACGGCATTCCGGCCAGCTATCGGCAGCCGGTGCCAGAAGATGGATTGGCGCGAGTACGAGAGCGAGCATGAACTGTTTGATCACGGGCGGTTCCAGTGAGGTTGATGGCGAGAGGCCGGCGGAGATGAGGTGCCCCGAGAGTGTCGCCTTCCAGAGGACCGCGCTCATGCCGCCCTGGATCGCTGATCGACATGCTCACCGATCCCGTTCTCGAGGAACCGAACCGGCGAGCTTGGCCGCCATGGCCTGGCTGGCGTACGGGGCTGCCACCGTCGCTATGGAACGGGATGCGCAGCATCGCGCCCAGCGCAAACGGCGATCGCCCAGGTCGCCTGCATGGCGTCGATCGCCCGGTCGTCTTGCGCCCGGCAGGTCAGCGCCTGGTCGCCTGCCTGGGCGGACGCCGGGTTCAGGGCGCCAAGGCGCCGGCCATGCGCAGCACGGCAAGCGCCTCCCGGGGTGCCCGGCCCTGCTCGATCCAGCGCGTGACGGCGCCCTGCTCGGCTGCGCTGGCCAGCCCCTGCGCGCGCTGCCAGGCGTCGTCGAAGCAGGTGTTGCGGTAGCGCTCGCCGCCGTCGCACAGCAGGGTCACGACCGAGCCGCCCTGCCCCGCATCGTGCAACTGCTGCGCGCACAGCAGCGCGGCCATGAGGTTGGTGCCGGTGCTGCCGCCCACGGGGCGCCCCAGGCGCCGGCTGAGCACGTGCATCGCCGCCAGGCTCCAGACGTCGGGCACCTTGGCCATGGCGTCGAGCACGTCGGGCACGAAGGAGGCCTCGACGCGCGGGCGGCCGATGCCCTCGATGCGCGAGCCTTCGGCCATCGTCAGCGCGGCGTCGCCGCCGAGATAGAAGTCGAAGAAGACGCTGCGCTCGGCGTCCACGCCGCACACGCGCGTGTCGTGGCGGCAGTAGTGCACGTAGCGCCCGAGGGTGGCCAGCGTGCCGCCGGTGCCGGCGCTGGCGACGAGCCAGGCCGGGCAGGGGTGACGCTCGCGCCGCATCTGCGCGTAGATGCTCTCGGCGATGTTGTTGTTCGCGCGCCAGTCGGTGGCGCGCTCGGCGAAGGTGAACTGGTCGAGGAAGCGGCCGCCGGCCTCGTCGGCCAGGCGCTGGCTTTCGCCGTAGATGGCGCGCGGGTCGTCGACGAGGTGGCAGCGCCCGCCCTGGAACTCGATCGCGGCGATCTTCTCGCGGCCGGTGGTGGCCGGCATAACGGCGATGAAGGGCAGGCCCAGCAGCCGCGCGAAATAGGCCTCGCTGATCGCCGTGCTGCCGCTGCTGGCCTCGACCACGGTCGAGCCCGCGTGCAGCCAGCCGTTGCACAGGGCGTGCAGGAAGAGGCTGCGCGCGAGGCGGTGCTTGAGGCTGCCGGTGGGGTGGCTGCTCTCGTCCTTGAGGTAGAGGTCGACGCCCGGCATGCCGGGCAGCGGCAGCGCGATCAGGTGCGTGTCGCTGCTGCGCTGGAAGTCGGCCTCGATGCGGCGCACCGCCTCGCGCACCCAGGCGCGATGGCGGTCATCGGTTCGGCGCAGGAAGTTCATGGGCGTGAAGTGTGCCGCAGGCCGCAGCCTGCGCCTGCAAAGCGCAAGCCCTGCGTCAGCGCGGGCGACGGGCGCTTCGTATGATCGGCCGACCGCCCCGACGAGCGCGCGCTCCGCCCCTGATGCCCCTGGCCGAAACCTATCTCGAGACCCGCCGCCACGAGCTGCGCAAGACGCGCATGGTGATGGTCGACGGCAACCTCACCGGCAACCTGCGCAGCACGCAGGCCGGGGTGAGCGCGCGCGCCTACCGCGACGGCTACTGGGGCTTCGCCTCGGCGCCGGCGGGCGCGCCGGACGTGCTGGCGCGCGTGCGCGACCAGGCGGCGCGCAACGCCGCGGCGATGGCCGGCTTCGGCCCACGCGCGGCACTGGCGCTGCCGGGCGCGCACCACCGCGGCGAGCAGCGCGCGCATGGCGGGGCGCCGCTTTCGGCGGCCGAGTGCGGGCAGCGCATGGCCGAGCTGCACGCCTACTGCATGCGGCAGTACCCGGGGCTCGCGAGCACGCGCGTGATGCTCACCGACGAGGCACACGCCAAGCAGCTGCGCACCGAGGGCGGGGCTCAGTCGCTGGCGCGCATCCAGCGCGCCGCCGTCTACGTCGTGCTGATCGGCGAGGGCGAGGACGGCGCGCCGATCGATCTCACCGAGATCGTCTCCGGCCTCGGCAGCCTGGCCGACATCGACTGGTCGCTGGCCACGCTGGCGCCGCGGCTGGACGTGCTGCACGGCCACCTGCAGGCCAAGCGCCACGCCGTGTCCGCGCGCGGCGGCGCGCAGCAGGTGGTGCTCTCGGCGGACCTCACCGGCATGCTGGCGCACGAGGCCATGGGCCACCCCTGCGAGGCGGACGCGGTGCTGTCCGGCGCCGTCACCGCCGACCTGCAGGGCAAGTCCGTGGCCAGCGAGCTGATCACCATGGTCGACTTCGCCCACCACTGGGACGGCCAGGAGCTGATGTGCCCGGTCTACGTCGACGACGAGGGCACGCCGGCCGAGGACGTGGTGATGATCGAGCGCGGCGTGCTGCGCCGCTTCATGCACAGCCGCGAGACGGCGGCGCGCCTGGCCCTGGCGCCCAGCGGCAACGCGCGCGCCTACGGGCCCGACGACGAGCCGCTCGTGCGCATGCGCAACACCGCGGTGCTGCCCGGCGACCGCACGCTGCAGGAATTGATCGAGGGCGTGGAGGACGGCTACCTGCTGCTGGACACCAGCAACGGCCAGGCCGACTCGACGACCGAGTTCATGTTCGGCGTCAACCTCGGCTACGAGATCCGGGGCGGCAGGCTGGGCCGCGCGATCCGCGACACCACGCTCTCCGGCTGCGCGCTCGACGTGCTGCAGGCCGTGGACGGCGTCGGCCGCGAGATGAAGTGGAGCTGCAACGGATACTGCGGCAAGAAGCAGCCGATGGTGGTTTCGGTGGGCGGGCCCGCCCTGCGCACGCGCGCGCACCTCGGCGGGCAGTGAGGCAGTGAGAAGGCCGCGCATGACGATCGAGCTTGCCACCGAGGACACCGCGGCGCAGCTGCTCGCCGCGCTGCGCGCGCGTGGCTTCGAGATGGCGCAGGTGAGTGCCAGTGAAAGCCGCCGCTGCGAGCTCAACCTCGCGCACAACGAACCCAGCCTGCTGCGCAGCAACGTCTCGCACCGGCTTGCGGCCACCGGCATCGTCGGCGGGCGCCGCGCATCGGCCGAAGGCAACCGCGTCGACGCGCAAGGCATGCAGGCGCTGGTCGAGGAGCTGTGGAGCGCGGCTGCCAGCGCCCCCGTCGACGAGGCGAACGCCGTCTCCACCGCGCAGGAGGCGACGATCGTGCGCGGCGCGCAGGAGGCCGACCCCGCCGCCCTGGCCGCGGCCCTGCGCGAGCTGCTGGACTGGCGCGCCGCGAACACGCCGGCGATGATGATGGAGGAGGCGCTGGCCGCGCACGTGCGCGTGCGCTCGCACACGCTGACGCACGCGCCGGGTGGCGCCGGCAGCCGCCTCGCCTGCGACCTGGGCTGGTGCGAGGCCTCGGTCTTCGGCCTCGCGCGCGAGGGCGGGCAGACGAGCTCCTTCAACGGCGCCGCCGGCACGGCCGATGCGCTTGCCGGGCTGCCGCAGCGCTTCGGCATCGCGCGCATGATGCGCGAGCTGGTGCAGCAGGTGCGCACGCAGTCGCTGGGCGAGCGCTTCGTCGGCGACGTGGTGCTGGCCCCCGGCGCCGTCGAGGAGCTGCTGTCCTGGCTCATGACGCAGCTCGGCGACGGACCGCTGATCGACGGCAGCTCGATCTACCGCGAGCGCGTGCAGCAGCCCATCGCCTCACCGCTGCTCACGCTGCACAGCCGCTGGGACGCGCCGGGCTGCGTGCCGCTCACCGCCGATGCCTTCGTCGCCCCGGCGACGACCCTGCTCGATGCCGGCGTGCTCACGCAGCTCACGCCCAGCCTCTACGGCAGCCGAAAGACCGGGCTGCCGCATCGCCCGGTGGCGGCGCAGGGCTGGGAGCTGGCCGCAGGTGAGACGCCGCTGGCCGACATCATCGCGGGCGTTCAGCGCGGCGCGCTCGTCGATCGCCTCTCGATGGGCGACCCGGCGCCCAACGGCGACTTCTCCGGCGTCATCAAGAACAGCTTCGCGATCCGCGACGGCCAGGTCGGCCACGCGCTGGCCGAGACCATGATCGCGGGCAACGTGGCGCAGATGCTGCACGACGTGCGCGCGGTGAGCCGCGAGCGCATCGACGGCGGCAGCCAGGCCCTGCCCTGGCTTCGCGTCGGCGGGCTGCATTTCAGTTGACCGACCGCGGGCCCAAGGCGCTACAGTGCCCTCGTGATCGCGCCCACCGCCCCGAGATCGCCATGAGTTCCGACCCGCAGGCCCCGAGGCTGCTGACGGCACTGGCCGCGGCAGCGCCGGAGCTGGCGCTGGCGCTGGTCGACGCGGACGGCCGCATCGCGTGGTGCTCACAGGCCTTTGCCCGGGCAATGACCGGCGCCGGGGCCGGGGTCGACGCGCTGCAAGGCACAGCCGCCAGCGCCTGGCTCGGCGACGAGGGCGGGCCCGGGCGCACCGACTGGCGCACCCATTGGCGCATGAACGAAGAGGATGCCGACGCGGGCCAGCGGCTCCTGAGGCTGCTGCCGCTGCAGGACGCAGAGGCCCTGCAGCGCACCGTGGCCGACCTGCGCGAGCGCATGGCCATGCTGCAGGAGTTCTGCCACGCCGGCATCTTCGAGCGCGACCCGCGGACGATGGAGGGCCACTGGGACGAGCAGATGTACCGCATCTTCGGCCTGCCCGCGCCTGCGGCCGGAACGCCGGCGCCGGAGTACAAGGAAGCCTCCAGGCTCTTCTTCGCCGAAGACCGCACCCCGGGCAGCTTCGTGCCTTCGCTCGGACGCCCCGGCAACCACGGCAGCCGCATGCGGCTGCGCCGGCCCGACGGGCAGGTGCGCCATATCCACTCGCAGTGGAAGGTCTTCCACGACGAGCAGGGGCGCGCCAATCGCGTGCTGGGCGTCAACATCGACGACACCGCCACCTACGAACTGGCGCGTCAGGCGCAGAAGCTGCGCGAGGAGCTCGAGCTCGCGCTGCAGCTCAGCGACATCGGCCTGTGGCGGCACGATCTCCGCGCCGGCCGGGTCTTCCTGGATGAGCGGGCCGCGCGCCATATGGGCCTGCACTACCGCAGCGAAGGCCACGCGGCGCAGGAGGTGCGCGCCCGGATCCATCCCGACGACCTCGCGATCGTCGACGACTGGAGGGCGGTGGAGCAAGGCGGCGGCTCGATCTCCGACCTTGCCATCCGCTTCCGTCGGCCCGAGGGCGGCTGGCGCCACGTGCTGGCGCGACGGTCGCTGCAGCGCGACGAGGCCGGCAAGCCGCTGGCGTTCGTCGGCGTGCTGCTGGACGAGAGCGTGCGCGTCGAGCACGCCGAGCGCGCGCAGCGGCTCAGCCGGCGGCTGGAGTCGGCCGCCGAGGCGGCGCGCATCGGCCTGTGGTCCTCACCGGTCGACGACGAGGCCCTGCCCGACTGGAACGCGCGCAACTACGAGCTCTTCGGGCTCGATCCCGCCGAGGGCCCCTTGCGCCTGGGCGAGTGGCTGCGCCGCTGCGCCCACCCCGAGGACCGTGCCCGCCTGGCCGAACTCGGCTCGCTGTGGGCGCGCGAAGGATCGGGCCCGTTCGCGATCGAGTACCGCGCCCGGCACCGCGATGGCAGCCTGCGCTGGCTGATCACGCGCGGGCAGGTCGCCGCCGCCACCGCGGATGCGCCCAGGCGCCTGGAAGGCGTGACCATCGACATCACCGAGCAGCAGGAGACGCTGCAGCGCCTGCGTGAGTCCAGCCAGCGCCTCGAGCTCACCGCGGCCGCCATCGGCCTGGGGACCTGGGAGTTCGACGAGGCCAGTCCGGCGATGGTGTGGGACAGCGCGATGTTCCGCCTGCGCGGCGTCGACTCGCCCCGGCGCGCGATCGAACTCGAGGAGATCTGGTCCTATCTCCACCCGGACGATCGCGCACGCGTCATTCCCGAGCAGGTCGACGCCTTCGAGAAGCGCCAGAGCTGGCGCGGCAGCTTTCGCGTCGTCTGGCCCGACGGCACGGTGCGCTGGCTGGCCTCGCGCTCGATGATCCTGCTCGACGCGGACGGCAGGCCGCAGCGCCGCATCGGCCTGAACTGGGACATCACCGACCTCATGGAGGCCGAGCAGGCCATCCGCGAGCGCGAACGGGCGGTCGCCTCGAGCCTTGCCAATTCGCGCTTCCTCTCGCGCATCAGCCACGAGCTGCGCACGCCGCTGAACGCGGTGCTCGGCTTCACCCATCTGCTGCGCCAGGACCGGGGCCAGACGCCGCCCGAGGAGCGCCGGCGCTGGCTCATGCACATCGACGACGCCGGCCGCCACCTGCTGGCGCTGATCGACGACGTGCTCGACCTCTCGCGCGCCGAATCGGGCGACCTGCACCTGACGCCGCAGGACCTGGCGTTGCGCGACCTGGTGCAGTCGACGCTCAGCCTCGTCGAGCGCGAGGCCGGCGAGCGCGGCATCGCGCTGCAGGTCGAGGCGCTGCCGCACGCCCGGGTCTGGGCCGACCCGGTGCGCGCGCGGCAGGTGCTGCTGAACCTGCTCTCCAACGCCATCAAGTACAACCGCCCCGGCGGGCAGGTCCGGCTGAGCGTGCAAGCCGAGCCGACGCAGGTCCGGCTGCAGGTGCGCGACAGCGGCCGCGGCATCGATCCGGCGCGGCTGCAGGCGGCGTTCGAGCCCTTCAATCGCCTCGGCGCGGAGCGCCTGGGCATCGAAGGCACCGGCATCGGCCTGGCGATCGCCAAGGCGCTGGTCGAGCAGATGCAGGGCCGCATCGAGGCCTGCAGCCGCCCCGGCGAGGGCTCGGTGTTCGCATTCACGCTGCCCGTCAGCGCCGCGGCCGCGTCGACGTCGGCACCGGCCGCGGCGCCGCCCCCGCCAGCCGCCGCAGGCGCAAACCAGGCGCTGCCGGCGCCCGCGCCGCAGCCCGCCCCGGCCGGGCCGCAGGCGCCGCCGCCGGCGCGCGTGCTCTACATCGAGGACAACGAGATCAACGCCATGCTCGTGCGCGAGATCCTCGCGTCGTACCCCTGGGTGAGCCTGCGGACGGCCGCGGACGGCCGCAGCGGCCTCGCGCTGGCGCACGACTGGCGGCCGGACCTCGTGCTGCTGGACATGCAGCTCCCGGACATGGACGGCCTGGCGGTGATGCGGGCCTTGCAGGCCGATGCGGCCACCGCCGGGCTGCGCTGCGTCGCGCTCTCGGCCAACGCCATGCCCGAGGACATCGCCAAGGCGCGCGCCGCCGGCGTCGTCGACTACTGGACCAAGCCGATCGAGCTGCCGGTCTTCGTCGACAAGCTGCAGGCGCTGCTGCGACCTTGACCACCCGGGCGGGCTGCAGACAACGGCGGCAGGCCCGACCACTCAGGGCGCGACGAGCTCCTGCAGGCGCACGCGCAGCGCCGCTTCGTTGAGCGCGCCGACATGCGCAGCCACGCGCCGCCCCTGCGCGTCGACGAAGAGCGTGGTCGGCAACGCGCGCGAGCCGAGCGCCGGGCCGAGCACCGCCGCCGGGTCCAGCCACACGTCCTGCAGCGGCAGCCGCTCGCGCGCCAGCCAGGCCTGCACGGTGGCCGGCGTCTCGCCTTGGTTGACGAAGAGAAAGCGCACGCCGCGCTCGCGCTGCTGCGCCGCCGCCAGCATCGGCATCTCGGCACGGCAGGGGCCGCACCAGCTCGCCCAGAGGTTGACGACCAGCGGCCGGCCATCGCGCAGCGACGGCAGCGGCTGCGCCCCGGCGCCGGGCGGCGCGGCCACGAGCGGCAGCGCCACCAGCTGCACCGCCGGCAGCGCCTGCGCGCCGGCGCCGCGGCGCAGCGCCAGGCCATCGGCAATCTGCCAGGCGGCGAGCCCGGCGAAGGCCGCCAGCAGCAGCGGGCGTCGCAAGGTCCGCTCGGATGGCGCCTGCAGCAGCAGCACCGCCAACCCCGCCACGGCACCGCCCACCGGCAGCCAGCCGCCGTCGCGCACGTCGAGCATGGCCCAGGGGCTTGCCGCATAGGCCTCGGCATGCCGCAGCAGGTACAGCACGCGCGCCGCCAGCAAGCCCAGGGCCAGGGCCAGCCACAGCCGGTTGGCCAGCGCCTCGCGCGCCGCGCGCGGCGCCAGCAGGCGCAGCAGGAGCAGCGCCACGCCCAGGCCCGCGCCCAGCAGCAGCGGCGGCAGCGGCAGGGCCAGCGGGCCGAGCGTCAGACTGAGCATGCCGGCATCATGCCAGCGCGCCGGTCGTGCGCAGGGGGGCGTGGCGGGTGCGGCGGGTGCGGCGAACAGGCGGGCCCGGCCGCCGCGCGATCACACGCCGGCGCTGGCGGCCGGATTGAAAAGCTTCTCGATCGCCGCCGCGACATGCTGCATGCCGACGATCATCACGCCCAGGGTGGTGTCGTTGGCTGCGCCCAGCAGGATCAGGTGGCCGCCGGGCTTCATCACCTTGACGCCCAGCACCTGGAAGCCGCCGGCCTTGAGCGTCAGCAGGTCCATCGAATGGGCGCCGCCGCCGGGGTTCAGCTCGCCCAGGGTGGCGTCTCCGACGGCGAGCAGCGAGCCCGAGAGCGCCGCCAGCTTGCCGACCTGCTTCTCGTCGACGCCCAGCGAGCAGATGTTGAAGCCGTCCGGCGTGCACAGCACGGCGGCGATCAGCTTCGGGACGCGGCGCGGCAGTTCCTCCATGGTCGGCAGCACGTAGCGGCCCAGGGCCTGCGAATCCATGATCCAACTCCTCGAGCTCTCGCAATGGGAAGGCCTGCGGGTCGCGGGCGACTCGGTGACGGCCGGTGAGACGGTCATCGCAGGACGGGCCACGCGGCCTTCAGCCCTGGACCGCGGAATACGGCGTGCTGAGCGCCACCATGATCGCCTGCATCACGCTGCCGCCTTCACGCGGATCGGCGGTGATGACCGGGGCCAGCGGGTGGTAGCGGCTCGTGAGCCGGCGATAAGGGTCGAGCTGCAGGTCCGAAGCATCCGGCGGCAGCCGCGTGATCGCCACCGCCAGCCGTGCCACCGCCTTGCGCTGCGCCAGCGCGTCGAGCCAGAAGCGCCCTTCGGAGAGCGCTTCGCTGCGGTCGCCGTAGAGCCACAGGACGACCGCCGAGCTCTGCGGCAGCAGCACGTCCCACATCGCGTTGAAGCGCTCCTGACCCGGCACGCCGTAGAGGCCGACGCGGGCGCCGTCGGGAAACTGCCACTCGCCGTAGTCGAAGCCGACCGTGGTCGTCGTCTTGCCCTGGTCGCCGAGCGCCGCGGCCTCGCTGCTGGCGGTCTCCATGTTGGCCACCGGGATGTCCGAGACGGCGCGCAACGCCGTCGTCTTGCCGACGCCGAAGGGCCCGACGAAGACCACCTGATGCTTCGCCTGATGGCCGAGGACAACTCTCATCTTCGCCTCTCCCCGGCCGCGCCAGGGCCTCCTTCGTGCTGGATCGGACCTCGGGACGGTGCGCGCGCCCGCCTGCCGGCACAGCGCATCATCGCCGCGCGAACTTGCCGAGCAGGCGCTTCACGAGATCCCAGCGCGAGTGCTCGCCGCCGGCCGCGGCAGCCGTCACCGCCGCGCCCGTCGGCGGGGTGCTCGGCTGCACCTCGGGCGCCTGGATCGCAGGCGACGACGCGGCGGCGGCCCGTGCGCCGGACTCGAACTGCAACAGTCCGGACTCGTGGGCGTCGGCAAGCAGGCGCTCCAGCAGCGGCGCGGGCACCTGCCACTGCAGCATCTGCTCGTAGCTCGCCGGCGCCGCGAGCAGGCGCGAACAGGCCACCGTCAGTTCGAGCGTGTTGCCGTAGCGGCTCATGTTGGGCCAGCGGCGCAGCCTCAGCCGCCCCTGGCGCCACGGATGCGATGCACCGGCGGTGGCCGCGCCGGAGCGGCTTGCTTCGTGCGGGCGGATCCAGTTGAAGACCAGACCGCTCTTCACCGGCGGCTTGAAGAAGGCCCACGACGGCCGCGGCAACTGGCTCAGCTGTGCGGCCAGAAAGGCCACTTGCGGCTTCTCGGGCAGGCGGTCGTAGAGCGTCGCCAGGGCCGGGAGATCCTCGTGCGCGCCGGCGTCGATCACCCACCAGCGGGCCTGCTCGGGCGCATCCACCCATTGCCAGTCGGACGAATGCAGGCGCAGCGTGGACATGAAGGCCAACGTGCTGGCGCTCTCGCGCGTCGGGGTCCAGAGGGTTGCATTCATGCTCATGCCAGCGCGCGACTTCGCCTCGGCGCCGCGCGCCGCGCCGCCCTGCTCGAGCACGTGGTGCGCGTCGCCCACCCGTTCAGCCCCGGCGCGCGCCGGCGTGCCCGCCGCGATGCCCCGCGCCTCAGCTGCGCGACTTCGCGACCCCTTCGAGTGACTTCGGGATCGCGATGCTGAAGAGGATCCCCATGTTGACCTTCTTCGCGTTCAGCAGGATGCCCTGCAGCAGGTCGGCACCATGCTTCAGGATGACGACCGAGTTGTCGCCTTCCAGTTCGAGCAGGTAGTAGCGGCCGAGCGAAGGAAAGCCGGCGCCGCCGAGGGTGCTGCCGATCTCGTCGGTGAGCTGGTTGAACAGCGCGACGGCGGCCGGCTGGGCGTTGTAGCCCGCCAGCGAGAGGCCGGTCGAGCGGTCCCAGATGTCGGTGGCCACCAGTCCTTCCTTGAGCAGCGTGCGCAGGTCCTGGACGAGTTGCTCGAGCGTGGAGATGTCGGCGTTGAGCATGGCGGCAGTGGGGTGCGTTGGAAAAGGTCCGACTTCATATCACAGAACGCCGCGCCGGCCGCCGACACGCGACGGGGTGTGCGCCATTCGTCACTCGCGGCGCGAATCCGGCGCAGCGTCGCGGCGCCGACGCCACAGCCTGCCCCCGGTCGCCACCCGGGGCCGCCGCGGCGGCGCGCGCCGGGCGCTCAAGCCGGCACCCACAGCGTCGGCATCGCCGGCAGGCCCTTGAAGAGCGCGGACATCGCGCCCCCGTCGATGCGCGCGGCGGCGGCCTCGATGTCGGCGGCGAGCGAGCGGTCCTGCATCATCGCCGGGCTGAAGCCGCGCAGCAGCGCATGCGCCTGCTCGAGCACCGCCGAGCTCTGCAGCGGGCGCAGGAACTCGATGCCCTGCGCCGCCGCCAGCCATTCGATGGCCAGGATGCGGCGGACGTTGGCGATCATCGGCTGCAGCCGCCGCGCGGCGAAGGTGGCCATCGAGACATGGTCCTCCTGGTTGGCGCTGGTGGGCAGGCTGTCGACGCTGGCCGGATGCGCGTAGGTCTTGTTCTCGCTGGCCAGCGCCGCCGCCGTGACGTGCAGGATCATGAAGCCGCTGTTGAGCCCCGCGTTGGGCGTGAGGAAGGGCGGCAGGTGCGAGATGTTGGCGTCGATGAGCATGCCCACGCGGCGCTCGGCGATGGCGCCGACCTCGGCGATGGCGTTGGCCATGGCGTCGCAGGCCAGCGCCACCGGCTCGGCGTGGAAGTTGCCGCCGGACAGCATGGCGCCATCGGCCGGAAACACCAGCGGGTTGTCGGTGACGGCGTTGGCCTCGCGCAGCAGCACCAGCGCGGCATGGCGCAACTGGTCCAGGCAGGCGCCGACCACCTGCGGCTGGCAGCGCAGGCAGTACGGGTCCTGCACGCGGTCGTCGCCGCTTTCGTGGCTCTTGCGGATGGCGCTGCCGGCGAGCAGCGCGCGGTAGTACTGCGCCACGTCGACCTGCCCGGGCTGCCCGCGCAGGGCGTGGATGCGCGGGTCGAAGGGGCTGTCGCTGCCGCGCGCGGCGTCGACCGTGAGCGCGCCGATGACCAGCGCCGCCTCGAGCACCGGCTCGAAGGTGAAGAGCGCGTGCAGCGCCAGCGCCGTGCTCGTCTGCGTGCCGTTGATCAGCGCCAGGCCCTCCTTGGCCTGCAGCACGAGCGGCGCGATGCCGTGCGCGGCCAGCGTCTGCGCCGCGGGCGTGCGCCGCCCGGCCTCGTCGACGAACTCGCCCTCGCCCATCAGCGCCAGCGTCATGTGGGACAAGGGGGCGAGGTCGCCGCTGGCGCCGACCGAGCCCTGGCTCGGCACGCAGGGCACGAGGCCGGCGTTGTGCACCGCCAGCAGTGTGTCGATGAGCTCGGGCCGCACGCCCGAGTGCCCGCGCGCCAGGCTCGCCGCCTTCAGCGCGAGCATCAGCCGCACCACCGGCGCGGCCAGCGGCTGCCCGACGCCGACGCTGTGGCTGCGGATGAGGTTCCACTGCAGCGTGGCCAGGTCCTCGGCGTCGATGCGCGTGCTGGCGAGCTTGCCGAAGCCGGTGTTGACGCCGTACACCGGCGCCTCGCCCGCGGCCGCGGCCTGCACGAGGGCGGCGCTGGCGCGGATCGCCGGCAGCGCCTGCGGATCGACTTGTAGGCGGTGGCCGCCGGCATGGATGGCCTGCAGTTCGTCGAGCGTGAGCCGCCCGGGGTGCATCAGCATGGGTCCTCCTGCGACGAAAGCCGTGGCTCAGCCGCGCGCGCGGTCGACCATCGGCAGGGCCAGGCCCTGCTCCCGGGCGCAGGCGATGGCGTCCTCGTAGCCGGCGTCGGCGTGGCGCATGACGCCGGTACCGGGGTCGTTCCAGAGCACGCGCTCGATGCGCCGGGCCGCGGCGTCGCTGCCGTCGCAGACGATGACGACGCCGCTGTGCTGGCTGTAGCCCATGCCGACCCCGCCGCCGTGGTGCAGGCTGACCCAGGTCGCGCCGCCCGCGGTGTTGAGCAGCGCGTTCAGCAGCGGCCAGTCGCTCACCGCGTCGCTGCCGTCGCGCATGGCCTCGGTCTCGCGGTTGGGGCTGGCCACGCTGCCCGAATCCAGGTGGTCGCGGCCGATGACGATCGGCGCCTTCAGCTCGCCGGACCTGACCATCTCGTTGAAGGCCAGGCCCGCGCGGTGGCGCTCGCCCAGGCCGATCCAGCAGATGCGCGCCGGCAGGCCCTGGAAGGCGATGCGCTCCTGCGCCATGTCGAGCCAGCGATGCAGGTGCCGGTCCTCGGGGAAGAGTTCCTTCATCTTCGCGTCGGTCTTGCGGATGTCCTCCGGGTCGCCCGAGAGCGCGACCCAGCGGAACGGCCCCTTGCCGCGGCAGAAGAGCGGGCGCACGTAGGCGGGAACGAAGCCGGGGAAGTCGAAGGCGTTCTTCACGCCCTTGTCGAAGGCGACCTGGCGGATGTTGTTGCCGTAGTCGACGGTCGGGATGCCCATCGCCTGGAAGTCGAGCATCGCCTGCACGTGCACCGCGCAGCCCGCCGCCGCCGCCTCGCGCAGCGCCGCGTGCTGCGCGGGGTCGGCCTGCGCCGCGTGCCAGCGCTCGACGCTCCAGCCCGCGGGCAGGTAGCCGTTGACGAGGTCGTGCGCGCTCGTCTGGTCGGTGACGAGGTCGGGCCTGATGCCGCCGACCTTGGCGCGCGCCACCAGCTCGGGCAGGATCTCGGCGGCGTTGCCGAGCAGGCCGATCGAGATCGCACGACCCTCGGCGGTGTGGCGGCGGATGCGCTCGAGCGCGTCGTCGAGGCTCGTCGCCTGCTCGTCGAGGTAGCGGCTGCGCAGCCGGAAGTCCAGGCGCGACTGCTGGCACTCGATGTTCAGCGAGCAGAAGCCGGCGAAGGTCGCCGCCAGCGGCTGCGCGCCGCCCATGCCGCCCAGGCCCGCGGTGAGGATCCAGCGGCCGCGCGCGTCGCCGCCGTAGTGCTGCCGCGCGGCCTCGGCGAAGGTCTCGTAGGTGCCCTGCACAATGCCCTGGCTGCCGATGTAGATCCAGCTGCCGGCGGTCATCTGCCCGTACATCATCAGGCCCTTGCGGTCGAGCTCGTCGAAGTGCTCCCAGGTCGCCCACTTGGGCACCAGGTTGGAGTTGGCCAGCAGCACGCGCGGCGCGTCCTCGTGCGTGCGGAACACGCCCACCGGCTTGCCCGACTGGACGAGCAGGGTCTCGTCGGCCTTCAGCTTCCTCAGGCTCTCGAGAATGACGTCGAAGCAGTCCCAGTTGCGCGCCGCGCGGCCGATGCCGCCGTAGACGACGAGGGCATCCGGGTTCTCGGCCACCTCGGGGTCGAGGTTGTTCTGCAGCATGCGATAGGCGGCCTCGATGAGCCAGTTGGCGCAGACGATCTGGCCGCCGCGCGGGGCGCGAACCGGACGGGCCTTGGCGGGAGCGTGAATGGCAGAGAGATCGGTCATGGCGGTTTTCCCTGATGGAGAATGTCCTCATGCTACTTGTCTAGACAAGTCTAGGCAAGTAGGATTTCGGTCATGGTTTCCACCGAGTCGGCGCAGCCGCCCTATGCCCGCGTGAAGCAGTTCCTGAAGGACGGCCTCGCCGCCGGCACCTGGCCCCCGGGCGCGCAGATGCCCTCCGAGGCCGAGCTGGTGGCGCGCTTTGGCGTCAGCCGCATGACGGTCAACCGCGCGCTCAAGGAGCTGCAGGCCGAGGGCCTGGTCGAGCGCAGCCAGGGCGTGGGCACCTTCGCGGCGCGGCTGCACCGCGTCAGCTCCACGCTCACCATCCGCGATCTGCACGAGGAGATCACCGCGCGCGGCCATGTCCACCATGCCGTCGTGCACTTGCAGCGCGCGGAGAGTGCCCCCGCGGCGCTGGCCGCCCAGCTCGGGCTGCCGGCGCGCGCGCGCGTCTTCCACACGCTCATCGTGCACCACGAGAACGGCGTGCCGCTGCAGTGCGAGGACCGCTGGGTCAACCCGGGCTGCAGCCCGGCCTACCTGGACGCCGACTTCACGCGCACGACACCGACGCAGGTGCTGTTCGAGACCACGGCGCTGTGGCGCGCGCAGTACACGATCGAGGCCGGCACGCCGACGCCCGAGGAGGCGCGGCTGCTGGCGATCCCCGCGCGCGAGCCCTGCCTCGTCGTCACGCGCGCGACCTTCACGCGCGACGCCGCCATCACCCTGGCGCGCCTGGTGCACCCGGGCTCGCGCTATCAGCTGCAGGGGGAATTCGAGCCATGACGCGGCAGGATCTGCACTTCGTCGACCTGCACGCCTGCCCGCCGCAGCCCTGGCGCAACGGCGGGGGCCGCACGCGCGAGCTGCTGGCCTGGCCGCGCGAGCCCGACGCCGCCGACTGGCGGCTGCGCGTGAGCGTCGCGCGCATCGAGCACGGCGGGCCGTTCTCGGCCTTTGCCGGCATCTGGCGCGGCTTCGCCGTGCTGCAGGGGCAGGGCGTGACCCTCGACCTGCCGGGCGGCGCGCGCACGCTCACCCCCGCCGACGACGCCATCGCCTTCGACGGCGAGGCCGCGCCGATGTGCCATCTGCTGGACGGCCCGACCGAGGACCTGAACCTGATGGTGCGCCGCGACGCCGGCCACGCGGCGCTGCGCCGCGCCCGCGTCGGCGACGTCATCGACGGCCCCACGCGCTGGCGCGGCGTGTTCTCGCAGGGCCTCGTGCACCTGGACATCGACGACCACACGACCACGCTGCCCCCGGGTACCCTCGTCTGGAGCGACGGCGCCGAGGCCTCGGGCTGGCGCCTGCACGACGGCGGCCCGGCCTGGTTCCTGACGCTGGAGGATTGAAGGCCCATGCGCACGCTCTACCGCCACGCCCGCCTGGCGACGATGACCGACGAGCGCCCCTGGGGCTGGATCGAGCGCGGCGCGCTGCTCGTCGACGGCGAGCGCCTGGCCTGGACCGGCGCCGACGACGCGCTGCCGGCGGCCTTGCGCACCGATGCCGAGATCGACCTCGGCGGCGCCCTCGTCACCCCCGGCCTCATCGACTGCCATACGCACCTGGTCTACGGCGGCGACCGCGCCGCCGAGTTCGAGCTGCGCCTGCAGGGCGCGAGCTACGAGGCGATCGCGCGCGCCGGCGGCGGTATCCGCAGCACGCTGCTGGCCACGCGCCAGGCCAGCGACGAACAGCTCTTCGCCGGCGCCGCGGCGCGCGCGCGCTGCCTGATCGCCGAGGGCGTGACGACGCTCGAGATCAAGTCCGGCTACGGCCTCACCGAAACGCACGAGGCGCGCTGCCTGGCCGTTGCGCGGCGCATCGGCCGCGAGCTGCCGCTGACGGTGCGCACGACCTCGCTGGCCGCGCACGCGCTGCCGCCGGAATTCGAAGGCCGGCCCGACGATTACGTCGATGCGCTGATCGAATGGCTGCCCGGGCAGGTGGCCGCCGGCCTCGTCGATGCGGTCGACGCCTTCTGCGAGACCATCGGCTTCACGCCGGCGCAGACCGGGCGCGTCTTCGCCGCCGCGAAGCGCCTGGGCCTGCCGGTGAAGCTGCACGCCGAGCAGCTCTCCGACCAGGGCGGCGCAGCACTTGCCGCGCGCTTGGGCGCGCTGTCCTGCGACCATCTCGAGCACCTCTCGGCCGAAGGCGTGGCCGCGATGGCCGCCGCCGGCAGCGTGGCCGTGCTGCTGCCCGGCGCCTACTACTTCCTGCGCGACACGCATCTGCCGCCGGTGCCGGCGCTGCGCCAGGCCGGCGTGCCGATGGCGCTGGCCACCGACCACAACCCGGGCACCTCGCCGACGCTGTCGCTGCTGCTGATGCTGAACATGGCGTGCACGCTCTTTCGCCTCACCCCCGAGGAAGCCTGGCGCGGCATCACCGTCCACGGCGCGCGGGCGCTGGGCCTGGCCGACCGCGGGCGCCTGGCCGCCGGGCTGCGCGCCGACTTCGCGGTGTGGGACGCCGAGCATCCGCGCGAGATGGCCTACCGCTTCGGCCACAACCCCTGTCGCCGCTCCTTCCACGGCGGCGTGGAGCGATCCGCATGAACCCCTTCGACAAGGTCGACCCGAGCGAGGTCTTCGAACTGCACCGCGGCAGCGCCCCGCTGCTGGTCAGCGTGCCGCACAGCGGAACGCGCATCCCCGAGTGGCTGCGCCCACGCCTGCAGGCGCACGCGCTGGCCGTGCCCGACACCGACTGGCACGTCGACCGCCTCTACGACTTCGTCAAGGCGCGCGGCGCCAGCCTGCTCGTGCCGCGCCACAGCCGCTACGTCGTCGACCTCAACCGCCCAAGCGACAACCAGCCGATGTACGCCGGTTCCAACAACACCGAGCTCTGCCCGACGCACGCCTTCAGCGGCCAGACGCTCTACCTGCCCGGGCAGGCGCCGGAGGAGGCCGAGGTGCGCGCGCGGGTGGCCGCCTACTGGCGCCCCTACCACGAGGCGCTGGCCGGCGAGCTGGTGCGGCTGAAGGCGCTGCACGGCCACGTCGTGCTCTTCGACGGCCACAGCATCAAGGGTGAGCTGCCCTGGCTGTTCGAGGGCCGGCTGCCCGACCTCAACCTCGGCACCGCCAGCGGCGCCGCCTGCGCCGAGTCGCTTGCCGCGCGCATCGTCGAGGTCTTCGCCGCGCAGGACCGCTACAGCCACGTGCACAACGGCCGCTTCAAGGGCGGGCACATCACGCGCCACTACGGCCGGCCGGGCGAAGGCGTGCACGCGGTGCAGCTCGAGATGGCGCTGCGCGCCTACATGGACGAGGAGCCGCCCTTTGCCTGGCACGAGGCCAAGGCGGCGGCGATTGCGCCGCTGCTGCAGCGCATGGTCGACGCCATGCTCGCCTGGAGGCCCGATGTCTGACGCCACCCGATCTGACGCTACCCACAAGCTGCTGTGGGCGCCGCGCGCCTGGGTCGACGGCCGCTGGCGCGAGCGCGTGCTGCTCGAGATCGGCGCGGACGGCCATTGGGCCGCGGTGACGCCGGACAGCGCGGCGCCGCCGCAGGCCGAGCTGCTGGCTGCCGCCGTGCTGCCGAGCCTCGTCGACGCGCACAGCCACGCCTTCCAGCGCGCTTTCGCCGGCCTGGCCGAGCGGCGCGAATCGGCGCACGACGACTTCTGGTCCTGGCGCGACCGCATGTACGGCGTCGCGCTGCGCATCACGCCGGAACAGATGCGGGCGATCGCCGCCCAGCTCTACCTCGAGCTGCTCGACGGCGGCTACACGGAAGTGTGCGAGTTCCACTACCTGCACCACGACGAGCACGGCAAGCCCTACGCCGACCCGGCGGCGATGAGCTTCGCGCTGGCCGATGCGGCCGCCGACGCGGGCATGGGCCTCACGCTGTTGCCCACGCTCTACGAGCGCGCCGGCTTCAAGGCGCACGGCCTGCGCGAGGACCAGCGGCGCTTTCGCACGACGGTCGACGAGGTGCTGGCAATCCAGCGCGCGGTGCGCGCCGCGGCGCGTCCGCTGCTGGCCTGCGGCGCGGCGCTGCACTCGCTGCGCGCCGTGCGGCCCGAGTCGCTGAAGGTGCTCGCCGCGCGCAGCGACGGCCCGCTGCACATCCACGTCGCCGAGCAGACGGCCGAGGTGCGCGAATGCCTCGACGTCACCGGCGCGCGGCCGATCGAGTGGCTGGTCAAGCACGCCGGGATGGACGTGCGCTGGCAGCTCGTGCACGCCACGCACAGCGTGGCCAGCGAGGTCGAGGGCGTGGCCGCCTGCGGCGCCGGCGTCGTGCTCTGCCCGGGCACCGAAGCCAACCTCGGCGACGGCGTGCCCGACCTGCCCGGCTGGCTCACGCACGGCGTGGCGCTGTCGCTTGGCTCGGACAGCCAGGTCACCCGCGCCTGGCCGGAGGAGCTGCGCTGGCTCGAGTACGCGCAGCGCCTCGTGCGCCACGAGCGCAACGTCGCCGCGGCACCCGGGCAGGAGCCCTCGACCGCGGCGCGCCTCTTCGAGCGCATGCGCTTCGGCGGCGGCGCCGCGATGGGCGCCCGGCGCTGGGGCCTGCTTGCCGGCGCGCGCGCCGACCTGCTGCTGCTCCACCTCGCCGACCCGGCGCTGCTTGGCCTGCCCGGCGAAAACCTGCTCGACGGCCTCGTCTTTGCCGCACCGACGCGCCCCTTCGCGCGCGTGATGGTCGCCGGGCGCTGGATCGCACCCGATCGCGCCGCGATCGCCACCCGCTACGCGCAGGCGATGCAAGCGCTCTGGGCGCAGGCCTGAACCGGTTTCCCCCTCTCCCGCCCTTGCGGGAGAGGGCCGGGGTGAGGGCTCCTGCGCCCCGCAACGACACGACGACTCGCCTACTCGACCGGCGGCTGCATCCCGACAACGACGCTGCGTGCCCGCACCCGCGAGAAGACGCCGGCCGAGACGTCCATCGGCACCGTCTTCACCTGCTTCAGCGTCTTCGAGTCGAAGATCGCGAGCTGGCCGCCGGGCAGGCCCAGGCTGCGGTCGCCGCGGTAGCGGGCGCTCACGTAGAAGAAGTCGCCGCGCGCGGTGTACTCGGGGAAGTGCGAGTGCCCCATCGTCCCCGCGACCTCGATCGTGCGCACCACCTCGAGCGTGTTCCTGTCGATGAACTGCAGCTTGTTGGCATCAGGCCCGGTGCCGACGATGTCGACGATCACGTAGGGCGCGTTCGGGTGCGCCGCGGGCGACTCGGTCGGGCCGACGACCGGGATGCGCTTGACGACGTCGAAGGTCTGCATGTCGAACACCGTCACCTCGAAGGACGCGCACTTCTTGTCGCCGATGTTGGTGCCGATGCCCAGCAGCCGCCCACCCGAGCGGATCACCGCGCCCGAGCCCAGGTGCGGCTTGCAGCCCGAGGGGATCTTGCGCACGATGCGCGCCTCGTCGAGGTCGATCACCGTGTTGACGTGATCGTCGTAGGAGGCGACGACCATGTAGCGGCCGTCCGGCGAGAAGAAGCCGTCGTGCAGGTGGCGGCCGACGTCCTTGACCACCTTGTAGGGCATGCCCGGGCGGTCGAGGTCGATGATCCACACCTGCCCCGCCTGCTCGAGCGCGATCGCGAACGCGTTCGCCTTGGGCAGCGCCATGATGGTTCCGGCATCGGCCTCGACCATCCTGCCGTCCGGATCGACGCCGGCGAGATCGAGCAGGTGCAGCGGCTCGAGCGTCTGCGCGTCCATGATCACCATCGTGTGCGGCACGTAGGAGCCGGCGGCAACGAACCGGCCGTCGCGCGAGACGGCAAGCGAAATGCCGTTGAGCCCGGCGCGGATCCTGCGCTCGGTGCGCATCGCGTAGAGGTCGACCTTGTGCAGCCAGCCGGCATCGTCGCGCACGTAGGCCCAGCGCGGGTCGGTCGGGTGAAAGTCCATCAGGTGCGGCGCGAAGTCGGTCCGCACCTCGCCGACCTTGCGGTGCGTACGGCCGTCGAAGAAGACCACCTTGGCCTCCTTGCCCGCGGCCTGGCGCCCGCGCGACATCACGCCCATCAGGTCGTCGATGTGATCGATGCGGTAGCGCGGCGCGCCCACCTTGGGCACGTCCGGCGGCACCAGCACCTGCAGCGAGGCGCGGATGTCCTGCATGTCCCAGCTCAGCTTGCGCGCCGGCTGCGTCTTGATGAGGTCGGCGAGCAGGTCGCGGTCCCTGGCATTCAGCACTCCGCGCCAGGACGGATGCTGCGGCATCAGCGTCGGCGGCGCGCCGCTGAGGATGCGGCCCAGCACCTCGCTGCGGCTGAGCTTGGTCTCGTCGCGGTTGAGCGCGGGCCCGATGTAGCCGCCGCGGTCGGCACCGTGGCAGACCGCGCAATGCTGTTCGTACAGGCGCTCGGCGGCCTCGACATCGAGCGCCGCCGCAGCGCCGGGCGCCGGGGCCCAGGTGGCGAGGGTGACAAGGGCGGCCATCGCCGCCTGCAGGACTGCTGCGGTGCGCGGTCTCATGGTCTCGACGCCTCCTTGGCTTGCCGGCGGCAGTACCGCTCCGCCAACGACCGGCGATTGTCCCAAGGCACGCGCCCTGGGGCACGAAAGCCCGAGTCGCGGGGTGCGATGCCGGCGGCCACTCCGCCCGCCGGCCTGCGCCGCCCTGCGGGCCGCTTGAATACCGTCTTGATCCGCATCATCTACACTGCCGCGGAAACTTCCGAGGTTCGCGCGCGATGACACCCCTGCCGCTCCTTCCCCTGGCCCCGGGCCGCCGCCGCTGGCTGCAGCGCACGGTGGCTGCGGCCCTGGCGATGCGGCTGGCCCCGGGTGCGCGCGCCGCGGCGCCCGCCGCCGCGCAGCTCGACGTCTGGAAGGATCCGAACTGCGGATGCTGCGGCGACTGGATCGCGCACATGCGCGAGCACGGCTTTGCCGTGACCGTGCATGACAGCGGCAACACCGCGATGCGCAAGCGCCTGGGCATCGCGCTGCAGTACGGCAGCTGCCACACGGCCTGGGTCGGCGGCTACGCCATCGAAGGCCATGTGCCGGCGCGCGAGGTGCAGCGCCTGCTGCGCCAGCGCCCCAGGGCGCTGGGCCTGGCCGTGCCCGGCATGCCGGTGGGCTCGCCCGGGATGGACGGCGAGGTCTACGGCGGTCGCCGAGACCCCTATGACGTGCTGCTGCTCGACGCCGGCGGCGGCGCCAGCGTCTTCCAGGCCTATCGCTAGGCGGGCCGCGGCCCGAGCCCCGGCGGCGGCCGGGGAAGCCTCGCGGCCCGGCAAAGGCTGCAAGCAATCGTGAACGCCGTGGCGGGCGGACCGCCCCCCGCCTAGACTCGGCGCGATGGGCGAGTCGCTCCCCTTGTCCCGAATGCTGCGCCGGGGCCATTGGCGCTCCGCGGCGGCGGCGCTCGCGCTGGCCGCCGTGATCGTCGGCGCGGTCGCGGTGCAACTGCTGCGCAGCGAGGTCGGGCGCAGCCTGCAGGGTGTCGCGCGCAGCGCCGCCTTCAGCGCGCAGGCCGCCGTCATCTTCGAGGACGCCCAGGCTGCCGCCGAGCTGCTGCAGCTGCTGGCCACGCAGGAGCGGCTGGCGCATGCCGAGATCGAGCTGGCCGATGGGCGCATGCTCACGCGCGTGCAGCGCGAGGGCAGCGCCTTCGGGCTCTGGGTCGACCGCGTCGCGGCGCGGCTGTTCGAGCTGCAGGCCAGCGCGCCGGTGATGCTCAACGAGCGCGCGCGCGCCGAACTGCGCCTGCGCGGCGACGGCCAGGCGCTGCTCGGCCTGCTCGGCGGCTACGCGCTGGGGCTGGCGGCGGCGATGGCCGCGACCGCCGCGCTGGTCGTCGTGGCCACGCGGCGGCTCGAGGACCGCATCACCGCGCCGCTACGGGCGCTGGCGCAGTTCACGCGCGGCGTGCGCGAATCGCGCGCCTTCTCCGAGCGCGCGCCCGGCACCGGCATCGCCGAGATCGACGCGCTGGGCGAGGACTTCAACGCCTTGCTGGCCGAGGTGCAGACCCACGAGGCCGAGCTGCTGGCACGCGAGCGCAGGCTGCGCACGCGCAACGAACTGCTGCGCCAGCAGGCCGAGGTCGATGCGCTCACCGGCCTGCCCAACCGCAGCACCTTCGCCGCACGGCTGCAGCAGGCGGTCGACCAGGCGGCCGAGCGCGGCAGCGCCCTGGGCCTGATGTTCGTCGACGCCGACCGCTTCAAGGCCATCAACGACACCTACGGGCACACGGTCGGCGACCAGGTGCTGGTCGAACTCGGCCAGCGCCTGCAGCGCGCGCTGCGCGACTCCGACCTCGTCGCCCGCCTGGGCGGGGACGAGTTCGCGATCCTGCTCGAGCCGCTGGCCGAGGCGGCGGACGCCGACGTCGTGGCGCGCAAGATCGAGGCGCAGATGCGCAGGCCGCTGCAGCTCGAGGGCCTGCCGGCGATCGACCTGTGCGTGAGCATCGGCCTGGCGCTCTATCCGCGCGATGGCCGCGATGCGCCGACGCTGCTGGACCATGCCGACCGCCTGATGTACGCCTCCAAGCGCACGCAGCGCGGCGCGCTCGTGGACTGAGGGGCAGGAACGCCCTGCGGCGGCTCAGCGAGGCGAGCGCAGCATCGCCGCCCAGCCCGGATAGCGCTCGCGCTCGAGCAGGAACTTGAATACCGCATCGCCCCAGGACGCGCCGGTGGTGATCGCGCGCACCAGCGCCGCGGGGTCCGCGATCCAGCTTCCGGCCATGGCGCTGACGCCCGCGGCGAACAGCGGGTCCGGCGGGCATCCCGCCCCCGGGCCGACGAGCACGAAGCGCTGCGCCGCACGCGCCGCCTGGCGCACGCCGTCGAAGCTGTGGTTGAGCAGCACGGTGCTCGTCGACAGCACCTGGGTGCAGGCGGCGAGCGCCTGCGGGTCGAGCGTCACCGTGTAGCCTTCGTGCTCGCCTGCCAGCTCGGGCCGCAGCTCCAGCACCGTCAGCCGCGCGCCCGCGGCCACCACGCGCCGCACCAGCGGCGGGAAGAGCCCCACCATGCCGATGGCATCGCCCGGCTGCGGGTCCAGGCCGCCGATGCTGTTGCCCGCCCGCGGCGGCACGAAACCGGCGCGATCGAAGACCGCGCGCGTGAGCGCGTTGACGGCGGCATAGCCGAGCGCCGCACGTGCCGGCGACGCCGCTGCCGCCTGGCCGTGCGCCCACCAGGCGACCATCTCGCGCGCGTCGACGCCTTGCACGGCTTGGGCAAGCGCGGCGATGCTGGTGAGCGTGTCGTCCAGCAGCAGGAAGCACAGGCCGACCGCGCCGGACTCGAGCTCGAGCGCGGCGAACTCGCCCTCCTGGCCTTCGGGCGGGGACACGGGTGGCAGGTGCAGCGCGCGCACGCGCAGCGGCGGCCCTTCGGCATGCGCCTGCGCGAGCAGGGCGGAGATCTCGTCGGCGATTCGCATGCTGCGATGATGCCTTGCCGCGCCGCCCGGCCCCTCAAATCCCCTTGGAGTCACCATGACCATCAACTGCCTGCAAGCCGTCGGTTCGAGCCCGCCCGGCGGCCACTACAGCTCCGCCGTCGTCGCCGGCGGGCAAGTGTGGGTGTCGGGGCAGTTGCCGATCGATGCGCAGGGACGCAAGCTCGGCGACGCTCCCTTTGCGGTGCAGGCGCAGCAGGTTCTGGCCAACCTCGAAGCCGCGCTGCGCAGCGCCGGCACGAACCCGCAGCGCCTGGTGCAGGTGCGTGTCTACCTGACCGACATCGCGTACTCGGCCGAGTTCGATGCGCTCTACGCACAGTGGCTGGGCGTGCATCGCCCCGCGCGGGCGGTGATCCCGGTGCCGGCGCTGCACCACGGCTTGCTGATCGAGGCCGAGGCGATGGCGCTGACCGCCGAGCCTCAGCCCTGAATCGCGCGACTCACGGCGAATCGCGCCACTCGATCTCGGCGCCCAGCGCGCTCAGGTTCTCGACGAAGTTCGGGTGCGCGCGGCGGATCGGCGCGGCGTTGCGGATGGTGCTGTTGCCGGGGATGCTGGCGGCCAGCATCAGCAGCGCGATCGCCACGCGGATGATGTAGGGGCTCTCGACCGTGGCCGGCGCGAGCGGCTTGCCGCCGAAGACGATGACGCGGTGCGGGTCGCACATCAGCGCGTGGCCGCCGAACTTGGAGAGTTCGCTGGTCCAGCCCATGGCGCCGTCGTAGACCTTGTTCCAGAACAGCATGCTGCCTTCGGCGCGCACGCCCAGCGCGACGAAGATCGGCAGCAGGTCCACCGGCAGGTAGGGCCAGGGCGCGGCCTCGACCTTCTGCAGGATGTTGCGCGTGAAGGGCTCGCGCACGCGCAGCGGGCCATCGGGCAAGGTGCGCGACCAGCCGCCCTCGTGCACGACCTGCACGCCGAACTTGGCGAATGTGCGGTCGATGAGCGGGAACTGCTCGGGCGTCGAGTTCTTCACCTCGACCGCGCCGCCGCTGATCGCGCCGAGCGCAAGGAAGGTGACGATCTCGTGGAAGTCCTCGTCGAAGGTGAAGCTGCCGCCGCCGAGTCGCGCCACGCCTTCGACCACCAGGCGCGATGTGCCCAGGCCCTCGATGCGTGCCCCCAGCATCTGCATGAAGCGGCAGAACTCCTGCACGTGCGGCTCGCTGGCGGCGTTCATCAGCACGCTGCGGCCTTCGGCCAGTGCGGCGCAGAGGACGTAGTTCTCGGTCGTCGTGACGCTGGCGTAGTCCAGCCAGTGCTGCGCCGCGCGCAGCGGGCGCTCGGCACGCATGACGATGCCGTCGGGCCGGCGCGCGACGGTGGCGCCGAAGCTCTGCATGACCTCGACGTGCGGGTCGATCTCCCGCATGCCCAGGCTGCAGCCCTTGACGTCGTCCTCGATGCGCGCCACGCCAAAGCGCGCCAGCAGCCCGGGCACCAGCATGATGCTGCTGCGCATCTCCTCGGGCAGGCGGTGCAGCGTCTCGTCGAAGCGCGTGTGTTCGTGGTGCAGGTCGAGCACGCGTGCCGCGTAATCGACCTCGACGCGGCTGCCGAGCTCGCGGAAGATCTCGAGGATCTTCCTCACGTCGGTGATCTCGGGAATGCCCACGAGGCGCACCGGCTCGCGCGTGAGCAGCGTCGCGCAGAGGATGGGCAGCACGGCGTTCTTGTTCGCCGAGGGCACGAGGCGGCCGCGCAGCGGCTTGCCGCCGTGGACGATGAGGTCGGACATGGGCAGGGGACGGAAGCAGGCGCTCGCGCGGGTCGGTCGGGCCGCGATTATCGGCGCCGGCCGTAGAGTCGCGGCTGCAACGACTGGAAACCCCCGAAAGCCCGCGCCATGACCTACACCGCCCGCGCCGCGCTCGTGCGCCAGACCTGCGCCCCCGTCGTCGTCGAGACCATCACCGTGGCCGACCCGCGGCGCGACGAGGTGACGATGCGGCTGCAGGCCTGCGGCGTCTGTCACAGCGACCTCTCGGTGGTCACCGGCACCCTGCCGCTGCCGCCGCCGGTCGTGCTCGGGCACGAGGGCGTGGGCGAGGTCATCGCCGTGGGCGAGGGCGTGAGCGAGTTCGCCGTCGGCGACACCGTGCTCTCCTCCTTCGTCAGCATGTGCGGAACTTGCCGCTGGTGCTCGATCGGCCGGCCCGAGCTCTGCAACCTGGCCGCCAGGTCGGTGACGACGCTGCCCGACGGCACGGTGCGCACCTTCGACACCGCCGGCGCGCCGCTGTCCATCTTCAGCGGCTGCGGCGTCATGGCCGAGTTCGCCACGCTGCACGTCAGCAACGTCGTGAAGATCGACGCCAGCGGCGTGGCGCCGGAGTGCTGCGCGCTGGTGAGCTGCGGCGTGATGACGGGCTGGGGCGCCGCGGTGAACACGGCCAAGGTCGAGCCCGGGTCGACCTGCGTCGTCTTCGGCGCCGGCGGCGTGGGCCTCAACGCCATCCAGGGCTGTGCGATGAGCGGCGCAGCGATGATCGTCGCCGTCGACACCAACGACGCCAAGCTCGTGCTGGCCAGGGCCTTCGGCGCCACGCATGTCTACGCGCCCACGCCCGGCGAAGACGCGGCCAGGGCGCTGCGCAAGCTCACCGGCGGCGGCGCCGACTACGCCTTCGAGTGCGTCGGCGTGGGCAGCGTGCTGGCCCAGGCTTACGGCTGCCTGCGCAAGGCCGGCACCGCGGTGATGGTAGGCGTGGCGCGCGCCGACGACCAGGTCAGCGTGCGCTGCAGCAGCCTGCTGTTCGAGGAGAAGACGCTCACCGGCAGCCTCTATGGCGGCGCGCGCCCGCGCGTGGACTTCCCGCGCATCCTCGGCCTGTACAAGGCCGGCAAGCTCAAGCTCGACGAACTGGTGACGCGGCGCTACACGATCGAAGAAGCACCGCAGGCCTTCGACGACCTCGCCAACGGGCGCAATGCGCGTGGGGTGATCGTGTTCTGAACGCCCCCCGCGCCTTCACTGCGGCGGCAAGGCCGCCGGCCGCGCCATGTCGTCCAGCGTCCTGCCCTGCCGCGCCAGCATCTCCTCCAGCAGCGGCAACAGCGGCCCCAGGCGCTCGTCGATGGCTTCGCGCACGGTGTCGACGAAGACCTGGGTGCTGCGCTCGACCTCGACGTTGAGCGCGTCGCCCACGCCCTTCTCGCCGAAGGTCGTCTGGCGCAGCGTCTCGGGGATCAGCCAGACCTCGAACCAGCCGCTGCCGTCGCGCTCGCGCGCGGCTTCGGCCACCGTCAGGCTGGCGCCGTTGACGGCGATGTAGCCCTTGGCGAAGACGTAGCGCATCCACGGCGAGGGCACGGCGATGCGGAGCACGTGGTTGTTCTCGGGGCGGCGGATCTCGGCCACCGCGGCCATGAAGTCGACGTGGCCGGAGAGCGGGTGTCCGCCGATCTCGGCGCCGTCGCGCGCGGCGCGCTCGACGTTGATGCGGCTGCCCTGGCGCAGCGCGACCAGCGTGGTCAACGCCAGGCTTTGCTGCATGACGTCGAACGTGGCCTCGCCGGGCGCCGGGCGCGCGGTGACGGTGAGGCAGGTGCCGTCGACGGCGACGCTGGCGCCGATCGCGAGGCCCTCGTCGAAACCTTCGGGGAAGCGCAGGTGAAAACTGCGCAGCCCCGGGCGCTCGTCGATGCGCATGACGGAGGCAATGCCTTGGACGATGCCGGTGAACATGTTCTTCTCGCTCGCGGTAGGAATGGGGTGAGGCCGGGGCCAGCTTAGCAGCCGGCGCGATCGCCTACAGTCCTCGCCCATGATGACCGAACCGCTGCCGCCGATCGAAATCCAGCCGCGCGATCTCTCGCCCTACCGCGCCGGCAACACCGGCATCGACTACGTGCACCGCTTCGACTCCGGCCGGCCCGGGCCGCACGTGATGATCAACGCGCTCACGCACGGCAACGAGTTCTGCGGCATGGTCGCCGCAACCCATCTTCTCGATGCGGGCGTGCGGCCGCTGATCGGCACGCTGACGGTGAGCTTCGCCAACGTCGCCGCCTACGCCAGCTTCGACCCCGCGCAGCCGTTCGAGAGCCGCCAGCTCGTGCACAACATGAACCGCATCTGGTCGGCCGCGCACCTGGACGGCGACGAGGCGAGCCCCGAACTCGTGCGCGCGCGGCAGATGCGCCCGGCGGTGGCCGCCGCCGACCACATCCTCGACATCCACTCGACCAGCCGCGACGTGAGCCCCTTCTGGGTCTATCCGCAATTCCAGCGCAATGTCGCCGCGGCGATGGCGCTCGGCCGCCCCTCGGTGCACCTGGTGATGCCGCAGGGCATGGGCACCGGCACGCCGCTGACCCAGCACGGCGCGCACGGCAGCGCGAGCTTTCACGGCGTTGGCCTGGTCGTCGAGTGCGGACAGCACTTCAAGCGCAGCACGGCCGACTTCGCGATCGGCGCGACGCTCGATTTCCTTGCCCACTTCGGCCTCGTCGCGCCGCGCCCGCGAGCGGACGCGCCGCAGCGGCGTTACGAGTTGCTGCAGACCTGGGTCGTCAGGACGCCCGGGTTCCGCTTCACGCGGCCGCTGGTCGGCTTCGAGAGCTTCGCCCAGGGCGAGCTGATCGCCACCGACGGCCACGACGAGATCCGCGCGCCCTGCGACGAATGCACGGTGCTGATGCCCGCGCGCCTGCCCATCGTCGGGCGCGAAGGGGTGTACCTGACGCGGCCGCTGCGCTGAAGCCGGGGTACAGGTCGGCAGGGCCAGCGTTCAGAAGAGGCCGTGTCGATCTCTTGCCTCGCACAGCGGATCAGGCCCCTCGCCGGCACCGCTGACCCTGCCGTGCGCGTCGAGGCTCACCTGCCACCACAGGCAGTCGTTGGTCACGAACCGCCAGGACCAGGTCTGGCCCCCGCCCCAGCCGTTGGCGCGCCGCTCGGCCGGGCGCCCCAGTTCGCGCAGCAGCTGCGGGACATCCATGCCCTGGGCGCGCTGGGCGAAGTCGAACAGGTAGCGCCGCGTGAGCACCTGCGCGAACCAGAGGCTGCGTCCGTCCGGGCCGATGTCGACCATCCAGGTCTGGCGGCCGAAGGGGCCGCTCACCCACTGCAGCCGCTGCACGCCGCCGGGCATCGGGTAGCGCTCGCTCGGCGGTCCCAGCAGCGCCAGGACGTCGGCCTCGGTCTGCCCGTGCGCCAGCCGCGGGCCCTGCAGGGCCGCGCAGCCGGCCAGCAGCATGGCCGCCAACAAGGACGGCACGCCGGCGCGGGGCGGTTTCATCGCAAGCCCTGCTCAACCCGGCGCGTCGATGCGCATCGAAAGGTCGATCGCGCGCACGTCCTTGGTCAGCTTGCCGCTGCTGATGCGGTCCACGCCGGTGCGCGCGATGTCGCGGATGCGCTCCAGGTCGACGCCGCCGGAGACTTCGAGCAGGGCGCGGCCGTCGGCGATCGTGCAGGCCGTGCGCATGTCCGGCAGCGAGAAGTCGTCCAGCAGCACGCTGGTGGCGCCGGCGTCCAGCGCCTGGCGCAGTTCGTCCAGGTTCTCGACCTCGATCTGGATCGGCACCCCGGCGCCCAGCGCCTGCGCCGCGCGCAGCGCCGCAGCCACGCCGCCGGCCGCGGCGATGTGGTTCTCCTTGATGAGGATGCCGTCCCACAGCGCCATGCGCTGGTTGGCGCCGCCGCCCACGCGCACGGCGTACTTCTGCGCCTGGCGCAGACCCGGCAGCGTCTTGCGCGTGTCGAGCACCACGCAGCCGCGCGGGTTGGGCGACAGGCCCGCGATGGCCTCGACGTAGAGCCGCGTCGTCGACGCCACCGCCGACAGCAGCTGCAGGAAGTTGAGCGCCGGCCGCTCGGCCGAGAGCAGGGCACGCGCGTCGCCCTCGATGCGCACCAGCTCGGTGCCGGCCTCCACGCGCTGCCCTTCGGCCAGCGACCAGGTGATCGACGCCTGCGCGTCCAGCGCCTGCACGCAGGCGTCGAACCAGGGCCGGCCGCAGATCACCGCCGCTTCCTTGGCGCGCACGCGGGCCACCACCGGCCGGCCCGCGGGCACGAGGCGTGCCGTCCAGTCGCCGCGGCCGATGTCCTCCATCAGCGCGTCGCGCACATTGCGCCGCAAGGCGTCGTCCAGGGTTTCGTCGTGTTCGAACATCGGGATCAATCAGGCGTCGGGTCGAGCGTTCAAGGGGCCGTAGAGGCTCGCGGCCTGGAGCAGCCGCTCCTGCACCTGGCGGCGCAGCGAGGCCGGCTCCATCACCTGCACCTGTGGGCCCTGGCGCAGCACGTCCATCACCAGTTCGGTCGCGTCGACGTAGGGCAGGCGCAGCTCCCACGCACTGTCGCCGGGTTCGCCGAGCCAGCGCCCCTGCTGCTGCGGGTGCCACTGCTCGCGGCTGGCCCATTGTGCCGCCTGCGCCGAAAAACGCAGCCGCGCCCAGCGCGGCTTGCCGCCGGCGAAGATGCCGTAGCCCGCATCCATCTCGGCCTGCACCTGGCGCAGCGGGATCTCGCGCGACTTCCCCGGCAGCACCTGCGCAGCCTCGATCGCGTCGAGCGCAAAGCGCAGCAGGCGCTCGCGGCGGTGGCACCAGGCGTCCAGGTACCAGGTGTTGCGGTAGTGCACGAGGCGCTGCGGCGAGACCTCGCGCTCGCTGCGCTCGCCGCGCCCGCGCGTGAGGTAGCGCATGGACAGCCGCTGCCGCTGCAGCAAGGCCTCGGCCACGCGCTCGAAAAAGGGCCCGGGCACCGGCCGCTTGCCGGGGCTGACGATCTTCACGCGGCGCAGCAGCGTCTGTGCATCCAGCTGCGTACCGCCGAGCATGCCGTGGATGCGCTCGAGCATGGGCTGCAGATGGCGGCTGATGACGCCGTCGGCGTCCATCTCGGAGAGCAGCTGGTGCGCCATCAGCAGGCTGTAGAGCTCGCGCTCGCTGAACCACAACCCGGGCAGTTCGTGCTTCTGGCCGCGGTACTCGGCGCCGAAGCGGTAGCCGTTGAGGTCACGGTCATACTCGATCGGCGCGCCCAGGCGGTCGCGCAGGAACTCGAGGTCGCGCTTGAGCGTGGCCGGCGAGACCTCGAGCTCGTCCAGCAGCGCCTGAAAGCTCAGGTGCCCGCGGCTGCGGATGAGCATCTCGATCTTGTAGACGCGGTCGGTGCGGGGCATGGGCGCAAGCGGTGGCAGCGGCCATTGTCGGGCGTCTTGTGGCCGCGCGCGCCGATGCGACCTGTTGACGCCTGCTTCGGTGGCTGCGCAGGGCGGCGGAGTCGGGGTAGAGACTCGGTCCCCGTGACGGCTCACGAGGTCTGTCGCAAGGTCGGCGCCAGCAGCCGCATCAGCACCGTGTCGAAGTAGGTGCCGTCGAAGCGCATGCCGTGGCGCTTCACCGCTTCGTGCTCGAAGCCGAGGCGACGGTAGAGCGCGATGGCATGGGCGTTGTCGGCCCGCGCCTCCAGCTCGATGCGCGTCACGCCCTTCTGCCAGGCCTTGGCGATGCAGGCCTGCAGGAGCTGGCGGCCGATGCCCCGCCGCCGATAGTCCGGGTGAACACCCATGCCAAGCCCCGCGCAGTGCGCCAGCGCCTGCGCCCAGTGGGGGAAGATGTCGGCCCAGCCGACGACCCGCTCGCCCTCGAGGGCCACGAACTGGATCGCGTCGCTGCGCACGTTGTCGCGGACGAAGGCCTCGGTCTGCGCCAGCGGCAGCGCTTGCGTGAGGCCAAGGTAGCGCTTCTCACGCGCGACGACGTCCAGGCACTCGCGGTAGCTTGCCGCATGGTCCTCACGAATCGGGGCGATGAAGACCTCCATGGTGGTGACAGGGCGTGGCGGAACAGCCTAGCACGGAGCGGCTCCTCGGGCATCCGCCAGGCGCGACCTTCTTGACTGGCGACCGACTGGCGACCGACGCCATTCCAGCGACACTTGCCACCTTGCCCGCGGCCTCGGCCCATCCGAACTTCCATGTCCGACGCTTCACCCGACACCCCGGCTGACATTGCTGCCTCCCCAGCGACCCGCCCGCGCCTGGTCTATCCCTTCCCCGCCAAGCCCGCGCCCGGGGCGCGACTCGAGGTGGCGCCGGGGGTGCACTGGCTGCGCATGCCGCTGCCCTTTCATCTGGACCACATCAACCTGTGGACGCTGCAGGAGGAAGGCGGCTACGCCGTCGTCGACACCGGCACGCGCAGCGAGGACGTGATCGCGCACTGGCAGTCGCACTTCGAGGCGACGAAGGCCGAGGGCGAGCCCACGCGCGTCATCGTCACCCACATGCACCCGGACCACGTCGGCACCGCAGGCTGGATCGCGCGGCGCTTCGACGTGCCGCTGTGGATGACGCGCCTCGAATACATGAGCTGCCGCGTGATGGTCGGCGACACCGGGCGCGAGCCGCCGCCCGACGCCATCGCCTTCTACCGCCGCGCCGGCTGGAGCCGCCACGCCATCGACGTCTACCGCGGTCGCTTCGGGCGCTTCGGTCTCTACATCCACGCGCTGCCCGAGAGCTACCGGCGGCTGCACGACGGGCAGATGCTGCGCATCGGGGCCCGCGACTGGCGCGTCGTCGTCGGCAGCGGGCACTCGCCCGAGCACGCCTGCCTCTACTGCGAGCAGGACGGCCTCTTCATCAGCGGCGACCAGGTGCTGCCGCGCATTTCGTCCAACGTCTCGGTGCACCCCGTCGAGCCCGACGCCGACCCGCTCTCGGACTGGCTCGCCTCGCTGCAGAAGCTGCGCCGCGAGGTCGCCGACGACGTGCTGGTGCTGCCGGCGCACAACGAGCCCTTCCGTGGCCTGCACGCGCGGCTGGACGCGCTGGCCAGCGGGCAGGAGATCGCGCTGACCCGCCTGCGTCGGCGCCTGGCCGAGCCCCGGCGGGCGATCGACGTCTTCGCCGCGCTCTTCGGCCGCCCGGTGCCCGAGGGCGAAGTCGGGCTGCTCGGCCTGGCCACCGGCGAGAGCGTGGCCTGCCTGAACTACCTGCGCCACCGGGGAGAGCTGGTCGTCGAGGTCGACGACGCGGGGGCGTGCTGGTACCGGATGAAGGCGGGTTGACACCCTCTTGCAGGCGACGCTGGCGCACGCTATATTGCTTCACATCTGAATCTTTCTAACGTGATGCATTGAGCGGCATCACAGGAGGCAAGGCATGAAGATCGTCTGCATCGGCGGCGGCCCGGCGGGCCTGTATTTCGGCTTGCTGATGAAGAAGCTCAACCCGGCGCACGACATCACCGTGGTCGAGCGCAACCGCGCCTACGACACCTTCGGCTGGGGCGTCGTCTTCTCCGACGCGACCATGGACAACATGCGCCAGTGGGATCGCCAGAGCGCGGACGAGATCCAGGAGGCCTTCAACCACTGGGACGACATCGAGCTGCGCTTCAAGGGCCGCACCATCCGCTCGGGCGGGCACGGCTTCGTCGGCATCGGGCGCAAGAAGCTGCTCAACATCCTGCAGGCGCGCTGCGAGGCGCTGGACGTGAAGCTCGCCTTCGAGCAGGAGGTCGACTCCGACGCCGACTTCCCCGACGCCGACCTCATCATCGCCAGCGACGGCATCAACTCGCGCGTGCGCAGCAAGTACGCCGAGGTCTTCAGGCCCGACATCGTGACGCGGCCCAACCGCTACATCTGGCTGGGCACGAACCGCCTCTTCGACGCCTTCACCTTCGACTTCCAGCGCACCGAGCACGGCTGGTTCCAGTCGCACATCTACAAGTTCGACGACCAGACGACGACCTTCATCGTCGAGTGCCCGGAGTCCGTGTGGCGTGCGCACGGGCTGGACCAGGCCGACGCCGCGCAGTCCATCGCCTTCTGCGAGAAGCTCTTCGCGAACACCCTGCAGGGCGCGCCGCTGATGACCAACGCGCGCCACCTGCGCGGCTCGGCCTGGCTGAACTTCCAGCGCGTGGTCTGCGAACACTGGTGGGTGAAGAACGAACACGGCGCGCACGTGGTGCTGATGGGCGACGCCGTGCACACGGCGCACTTCGCCATCGGCGCGGGCACCAAGCTGGCGTTCGAGGACGCGATCGAGCTCACGCGGCAGTTCCAGCGCCTCTCCGACGCGCCGGAGAAGATCGGCGAGGTGCTGCAGACCTACCAGGCGCTGCGCAGCGTGGAGACGCTGCGGCTGCAGAACGCCGCCTGGAACGCGATGGAGTGGTTCGAGGTCTGCGGCGAGCGCTACTGCGACCAGCTCGCACCCGAGCAGTTCATGTACAGCATGCTCACGCGCAGCCAGCGCATCAGCCACGAGAACCTGCGCCTGCGCGACGAGGCCTGGCTCGGCGGCTACGAGCGCTGGTTCGCCGAGCAGGCCGGCGTTGCCGTGCCCGCGGCCCTGCCCGCGCCGCCGCCGATGTTCACCCCCTACACGCTGCGCGGCGTGACGCTTGCCAACCGCGTCGTCGTCTCGCCGATGGCGCAGTACTCGTGCCAGGACGGCATGCCGGCCGACTACCACCTCGTGCACCTGGGCGCGCGCGCGCTCGGCGGCGCCGGACTCGTCTTCGCCGAGATGACCTGCACGAGCCCCGACGCGCGCATCACCCCGGGCTGCCCGGGGCTGTGGAACGACGCGCAGGGCGCGGCCTGGAAACGCATCGTCGACTGGGTGCACGCGCACAGCAGCGCGAAGATCGCGCTGCAGCTCGGCCACGCCGGGCCCAAGGGATCGACCAACGCACCCTGGATCGGCGCCGGGGCCGACCAGCCGCTCGCAGCCGGCAACTGGCCCTTGCTCGCGCCTTCGGCCTTGCCCTACCTGCCGGAGGGCGCCGTGCCCAAGGCGATGGACCGCGCCGACATGGACCGCGTCAAGGCCGACTTCGTCGCCGCCGCCAAGCGCGCGGCCGAGGCCGGCTTCGACTGGCTCGAGCTGCACTGCGCGCACGGCTACCTGCTCTCGGCCTTCATCTCGCCGCTCACCAACCGGCGCGAGGACGACTACGGCGGCAGCCTCGAGAACCGCCTGCGTTGGCCGCTCGAGGTCTTCGCCGCGGTACGCGCCGCGTGGCCTGCCGAGCGCCCGATGTCGGTGCGCATCTCGGCGCACGACTGGGTCGAGGGCGGCATCACGCCAAGCGACGCGGTGCAGATCGCGCGCGCCTTCAAGGCCGCGGGCGCCGACCTCATCGACGTCTCCTCGGGGCAGGTCTCGCCCGAGCAGAAGCCGAGCTACGGCCGCATGTACCAGACGCCGTTCGCCGATCGCATCCGCCAGGAGGCGGGCATCGCGACCATGGCGGTGGGCGCGATCACCGAGGCCGACCACGTCAACGCCATCGTCTCCGCGGGCCGTGCCGACCTCTGCGCCGTCGCCCGCCCGCACCTGGCGAATCCGGCCTGGACGCTGACCGAGGCGGCGAGGATCGGCTACGTCCCCATGCCCTGGCCCAAGACCTACCTCTCCGGCAAGGGGCAGATGGAAGCCCTCTTCCAGCGCGAGAAGGCCACGCAGGCGCAGGCCATCGCCGCCGCGCGGCTGGCGGCGTGAGCCGGGACGGGTCATGGCCTCGTCACCGCTGCTCGGTCGTCACGCCCTCGTCACCGGTGCCTCGCGCGGCATCGGCGCGGCCATCGCGCGCATGCTGGCGCAGGAGGGCGCGACCCTCACGCTGCTGGGCCGCACCGCCGCGCCGCTGCAGGCGCTGGCCGAGGAGCTCGGCCCCGCGCACGGCTTCGCCTGCGCCGACATCGCCGACGCAGCGCAGCTGCAGGCCGCGATCGCCGCCGCCCGCGACGCGCGCGGCCCCATCCTCGTCCTCGTCAACAACGCCGGCCAGGCCGAGAGCGCCCCCTTCGGCAGGACCAGCGCCGACCTCTGGCAGCGCATGCTCGCCGTCAACCTCACCGGCTGTTTCACCTGCACGCAGGCGGTGCTGGCCGACATGCGCGCCGCGCGCCACGGGCGCATCGTCAACATCGCCAGCACCGCGGCCCAGCGCGGCTACGCCTACGTCAGCGCCTACGTGGCGGCCAAGCACGGCGTGCTCGGGCTGACGCGCGCGCTCGCGCTCGAGCTGGCTGCCGAGGGCATCACCGTCAACGCCGTCTGCCCGGGCTACACCGAGACCGAGATCCTGCGCGAGAGCATCGACAAGGTCGTCGCCAAGACCGGCCGCAGCGTCGAGGCGGCGCGCGCCGAGTTCTCGCGCTTCAACCCCCAGGGCCGCTTCGTGCAGCCCGAGGACGTGGCCGACGCGGTGCGCTGGCTGTGCGGCGACGGCGCGGCCTCGATCACCGGCCAGGCGATCTCGGTCAGCGGCGGGGAGGTGATGTGAGTGCCACCGTCGAGCTGCGCGATGCGGCGCGCCTGGGCCACGAGGCGCGCGCGCGCGCCGGCGACCACGCCGCGCTCAAGCTGTGGCTGCGCATGCTGGCCAGCGTCACCGAGATCGAGACCGAGATCCGCCGCCGCCTGCGCGAGCGCTTTTCCGTCTCGCTCGCGCGCTTCGACTACCTCGCACAGCTGCACCGCCACCCGGCGGGGCTGCGCATGCGCGACCTCTCGCGCTGCCTGATGGTCACCGGCGGCAACGTCACCGCGCTCACCGACGAACTCGCGCGCGACGGCCTGGTCACGCGCGAGAGCAGCCCGACCGACCGCCGCTCGTGGATCGTCCGCCTCACGCCCGAGGGCCAACGCAGCTTCGAGGCGATGGCGCACGCGCACGAGCAGTGGATCCTCGAGCTGTTCGCGCCGATGGACGCGCGCGCCATCCGCCAGACGCACGAGCACCTGGGCGCGCTGCGCGCGGCGATCCAGGCGCCCGGCAACCCGGGAGAAGAGCATTGACGATGAAGGTCCTGCAACCCGCCTCGTGGGCCAAGCCCAGGGGCTACGCCAACGGCGTCTCCGCGCGCGGGCGCACGGTCTGCGTGGCCGGCATGATCGGCTGGGACGGCGACGGCCGCTTTCACAGCGACGACCTCGTCGACCAGGTGCGCCAGGCGCTGCAGAACGTCGTTGCCGTGCTCGCCGAGGACGGCGCCCGGCCCGAGCACATCGTGCGCATGACCTGGTACGTCACCGACCGCCGCGAATATCAGGCCGCGGGGCGCGAGATCGGCCGCGCCTTCCGCGAGATCATCGGCGCCTACAACGCGGCGATGACCGCGGTCGAGGTCTCGGCGCTGATGGAAGAGCGCGCCAAGGTCGAGATCGAGGTCACGGCGATCGTGCCGGACTAGCCCGACCCGGCGGCAGGGATCGCACCTCGCGCCCTGCCGGCGCCGCCGCTACGATGGCGCGACGGGACTACGGGAGCACGGCATGCAGGGCAGAAGGAACGTCGGCTGGGGTTTCCTCTTCATCGCCCTCTTCATGGCCGTGGGCTTCGTCCTCGGCTACATGCACGACCTCGCGCCCGCACGCGAGCAGTGGATCGCGCAGTACGCCACCGGCACGCACTTCGAACTGCGCCTCGGGCACGCGCACGGGGCGCTGCTCGGGCTCATCAACGTCGCCGTCGGCCTCACCCTGCTGAAGCTGCCGGTGCCCGCCCCCCGCGCACGCTGGATCTCCTGGCTCGCGCTTGCCGGCCTGCTGATGCCCGTGGGCATCGTCCTGCACCTGCTGGCCGGCGTGCCGCCATTGCTCGTGCTCGTCGGCGGCACGGCCATCATCGTCGCCACGCTTTGGCTCGCGCGCGAGGCCTTCGCGCTGCGGCAGGCGTGAGCGCAAAGCGGGTCGACCGCGGCACTCTTCGACCGGATGCCAGTGCAGTCGGAGGTGCCGGGCTCCGCCAGCTGCTGGCCTGACGAGCAAGGGCGACGAAAGCAAGAACGGGAAGCCGCTTGTCAGTGCGCGCTTCCCGTCCATGCAGCCGTATTTGGTGGGCCCTGTAGGATTCGAACCTACGACCAACGGATTAAGAGTCCGCTGCTCTACCAGCTGAGCTAAGAGCCCCTGAAACCTTGCCTGCACGCTTGGTGGGTCGTGCAGGATTCGAACCTGCGACCAACGGATTAAAAGTCCGCTGCTCTACCGACTGAGCTAACGACCCCATCCGCAGAGCCGCGCATTATAGCCACCGATTTTCGGCGGCCGACAGCGCCGCCTGCGCCTCAGTCGCGCAGGCGTTGCGCGATCGCCTCGCCCGCGGCGACCATGCCGAAGGTCGCGGTGACCGTGACCGACGAGCCGTAGCCGGCACAGGCCAGGGGCGCACCGGGGGCGCCGCGGTCACATGCGCCGGCCGTCGGCCGCTGCACGGGCTCGCGCGAGAACACGCAGCGCACGCCGATGGCTCCGTGGCGCAGCGCGGCGCCGCTTCGGCGCAGGCGCTGCCGCAGGCTGGCCAGCAGAGGGTCGTGCGTGACCGCAGCCAGGTCCTCGACGGCCACCTCTTGCGCGCGCCGCTTGCCCCCGGCCGCGCCGACGCAGACGAACGGGGTCCGCGTGGCCAGCGCCCACGCCGCCAGCGCCGCCTTGGCCGGCACCTGGTCGCAGGCGTCGATCAGCACGTCCACCGGCTGCGTCAGCAATGCCGGCCAGTTCTGCGGCTGCACGAAGTCCTCGATCGCGTGCACCCGGCATCCCGGATGGATCGCCGCCACGCGTTCGGCCAGCGCGACGGCCTTGGCCTGGCCCAGGGTGTGCGTGAGCGCCTGCACCTGGCGGTTGACGTTGGATTCGGCGACGTGGTCGAGGTCGAACAGCACGAGTTCGGCCACACCGCTGCGCGCCAGCGCCTCCACCGTCCACGAGCCCACGCCGCCGAGGCCGACGACGGCCACGCGCGCGCTGCGCAGGCGCGCGTAGCCGGCGTCGCCGTGCAGGCGGCGCAGGCCGCCGAAGCGGCGTTCGAGGTCGGCGTCGCCGGGCGTCGCGCCGCTCAAAGGCTGCGTTCCAGCCGCCACGCCTGCCAGCGCAGCGCGAGCACCGCGCCGACGATGATGGAGACCAGCGCGATGAAGCTGCCGATGGCCAGCGTCGAGATGCCGGAGAGGCCCTGGCCGATGGTGCAACCCATCGCCGTGACGCCGCCCACGCCCATCAGCGTGCCGCCGGCGAGATGGCAGGCCGTGTCCTCGACGCCGCCAAAGCCTTCCCAGCGGAAGCTGCGCGTGGCCAGCGCCATCAGCGCCGAACCGACGATGACGCCGAGCACGGTGACGATGCCCAGCGTGAGCACCTTGCTGGTGTCGCTGAAGAGGATCAGCCAGTCGACCGTATAGGCCACCGGGGCGACGAAGGACAAGGACTCCATGCTGCGCGAATTGGTGGCGAGGAAGCTTGCCTCGAGCGTCTGCGGATGCTCGGCGACGAAGCCCAGCCGCCCCGACACCCACCAGATCGCCGCCACCGCGGCGCCGCTGCCCAGGCCCCCCAGCAGCACGTCGGCGCTGCGCCCCTCGCGACGCGCGAGCGCGAAGGCGACGAAGACGAGGCCCAGGCCGACGCCCAGCCCCAGCGCCAGCGTCGGGCGCGCCACGCCGGTGCCGGCGGCCAGCAGCGAGGGCAGGTCCTGGCCCGGCGCCAGCGTGGCCGCCACCGCATCCACGCTGGCCACGCGCCAGACGGCGGTGAGGCCGCGCATCGTCGCGTAGGCCGACAAGCCGAGCACCAGGAACACGACCACCGACTTCAGGTTGCCGCCGCCGATGCGCACAAGCGTCTTGAAGCCGCAACCCGAGGACAGCACCATGCCGATGCCGAACAACAGCCCGCCGACGATGTTGGAGAGCCACACCAGGCGCGGCCCGGCATAGATGGTGTTGCGCGCCTCGATCCAGCCCAGGCCCACCATCAGGTTGAAGCCGATCATCGCCACCCCGAGCGCCAGCGCCCACATGCGCATGCGCGCCCAGTCCCCGATGTTGACGATGTCGGACACCGCGCCCATGGTGCAGAAGTGCGTGCGCTGCGCGATCGCACCGAAGACGACCGCCAGCGCAAAGCCCGTCCACAACACCAGTTGGACGAGGCCGGGGAGGTCGGATTCCGCCATGGCGCGCGATTCTAGGAGTGGGGCGCCCGCCCTTCGGCGGGCCCCGGCATGCGGCGCGCGACGACCGCCGAAGGACGACTCAGCGCCCGCCCAAGCCCTTCAGCGCAGCGACGCCAGGCGATCCTTGCCCGCCTGCGCCGCTTCGGACTTCGGATAGGTCTTCATCAGTTCCTCGATCGTCTTGCGCGCGGCCTTGGTGTCCTTCATCTCGGCCTGGCTGTTGGCCAGCGCCAGCAGCGCCTCGGGCGCGCGCGGGTGCTCGGGGGCCGCGGTGACGAAGGTGCGGAAGCTGCCGATCGCCTCCTTGTAGTCGCGCCGCGCGTACTGCGCGTTGCCGAGCCAGAAACGCGCCGCAGGGGCGTAGCCACTGGTCGGGTAGCGGCGCAGGAAGGCGGCCAGCGCCGGTGCGGCCTTGTCGAATTCGCCGGCGCGCAGCAGCGCCAGCGCCTCCTCGTAGCCCTTGCGCTCCTCGGGCTCGGCGCTGAACTCCTGCCCGTCCAGGCTCACGCGCACCGGCTCGAAGCGGCGCAGGCGCTCGTCCACTGCCTGCCCGAGGTCGCGCTGGCGCTTCTGCAGTTCGGCGACTTCGCGCTGCATCACCTCGTTGCCGCCGCGCAGGCCGGCGAGTTCGCCGCGCAGGCCCTCGATCTGGCTGTTGAGCTCGAGCAGGCTGCGCTGCAGCGTCGCCACCTGCTCCAGCAGTCGGGCGTTCGTCTGCGTCAGCTCGGCCAGGCGCGCGCGCTGCTGTTCCTCGCTCTGCGTCACGCGCGCGCGCAGGTCGAGGATGGCGCGGCGCGCCTCGTCGTCCTCGAACAGGGCGGCATGCACCGGCTGCAGCGGCTGCAGCATCAGCAAGCCGACGAGGGCGGGCGCGGCAAGCCGCGGCGCCGATGCGAACGCGGCGCGCACTGCGCCGAAGGCTCTGCGCAGCGCAGCCAAGTCAGCGATCCTTCAGCTCGGCGCGACGGTTCTGCGCCCAGGCCTCTTCGTTGCTGCCCTGCGCCGCCGGGCGTTCCTCGCCGAAGCTCACCGCCTCGACGCGGCTGGCGCTCGCGCCCAGCAGCTCGAGCGCGCGCAGCACCGCCTCGGCGCGCTTCTGGCCAAGCGCCAGGTTGTACTCGCGGCTGCCGCGCTCGTCGGTGTGGCCTTCGACGACCATGCGCAGCTGCCGCTCGGCCACCAGGCGTTTGGCGTTGCCCTCGACCACCGGCCGATAGGCGTCACCGACGACGAAGCTGTCGAAGTCGAAATAGATGATGCGCGCGACGCCGTTGGCGGCGGCGGAACCGTTCTTGCCGGTGAGATCGACGCTGGCCACCTGCGACTGCGAGGTCGCGCCCGTGCTCGCGGCACCCTGGCCGCCCGCGGCGCCCGCGCCTTCGGCCAGCGGCGTCGGCGTGCGCGACTCCACCGGAACCTGGTCGTTGAGCTTCACGCCCGAGGCGCAACCCGCCAGCAGAGCGGCCGCGGCAAGCGCGGCCCCGCAAAGGGACAATCCTGGTTTCATCTGCTACTCCTCGAGCGGGTCAAAGAAACGATGGCCGGATGGCGGAGCGCTCGCGCCAGCACGCGCCCTCAGCGGTTGAACGGGCCCCAGGCGGGCTCCAGCATGTCGGCGCCGGTGCTCACCAGACGCGTCTTGATCTTGCCATCGAGCGTGGTCGTCATCAATGCGTCGCGTCCGCGCTCGCGCGTGGCGTAGACGATGAGCCGTCCGTTGGGCGCGAAGCTCGGGCTTTCGTCGTCGCGGGTCTCGGTGAGCAGCCGCGTGCCGCCGCCGGCGGCGAGATCCATCAGCGCCACCTTGTAGGCGCCGCCGCCCTGCCGCGTCACGAAGGTCATAAGCCGGCCGTCGGGGCTGATCGCCGGGCTGGTGTTCTGCGAACCCGAGAACGTCAGGCGCTCGGCGCTGCCGCCGGTCGCCGCGACGCGGTAGATCTGCGGGCTGCCGCCGCGGTCGCTGACGAAGTAGACGAAGCGGCCATCGGGGCTGTAGGCGGCTTCGGTGTCGATCGCGCTGCTGCTCGTCAGCCTGCGCGGGCTGCCGCCGGCGCGCGGCATCACGTACAACTGCGCGATGCCCGTCGTCGACAGCGTGACGACGAGCTCGCGGCCATCGGGCGCCCAAGCCGGCGCGCTGTTGGAGCCGCGGAAGGCGGCGAGCGCGCGGCGCTCGCCGCTGACCAGGTTCTGCACCCAGACCACGGCCTTCTGCGATTCGAAGGAGACGTAGGCGAGCTCGCGACCGTCGGGCGACCAGGCCGGCGAGATGATCGGCTCGGCGCTGGCCAGCGCCACCTGGGGACGCTCGCCGTCGGCATCGGTGACGTAGAGCGTATGGCGGCGACCGCTGCGCAGCACGTAGGCGATGCGCGTGGCGAAGACGCCGGGCTCGCCCAGCAGCGACTGGTAGATCTCGTCGGCGACGCGGTGCGCGGCCAGGCGCAGGTCGGCGGCAACGACGATCTGGCTGCGGCCGAGAAGCTCCTCGCCGCGCACCGCGTCCCAGAGCTTGTAGCGCACGTCGAAGCGGCCGTCGGCCAGACGCGCGACGGAACCGCCGACGACCGCATCCGTGCCGCGCGCACGCCAGTCGGCGGCGACGATGCTCGCGCGCTCGTCCAGCGCCTCGGGCGAGTTGCTGCTGCGAAAGAGGCCGCTGCGCGCGAGGTCGGCACGCACGATCTCGCCGATCGCCGTGCCGGAAACCGCCTCGCTGCGGAAGTCGCCGACGACGATCGGGATCTGCGTCGCGCCGACGCCGGCGATCTCGACGCGGAACTGCGCCGCTGCCGGCAGGGCACAGACCGCGGTGCACGCACCCAGGGTCCGCAGGGCTTGTCGGCGGGAAGGCATGAAGCCTGTGGATCGCATCGTTTCGAATTGGTTCAATCGCCGCACCCAGGCGCATGAGCGGACGGCGCATCGGTGCGGCGGCATCGGGCTTCGATTGTAGGCATCGGCCGCGATAATGCCCGCGCGCCATGGCCAGCATCTCCGAACGTCTCTCACGCATCGCACCCTACCTGAAGAACGGCCGCCGCGCCCTGGCGCTGGCCGGTCTCGGGGCACTGGTCGGCGCCGCCACCGAGCCCCTGATTCCGGCGCTGCTGCAGCCGCTGCTGGACAAGGGCTTCACCAGCCGCGACCTGCCGCTGTGGAGCATCCCGCTGGCGCTCGTGCTGCTGTTCGCCGTGCGCGGGCTGGCCGGCTTCGTCGCCCAGTACGGGCTGGCCGCGGCGGCGCAGGACGGCGTGCTGCAACTGCGCCAGGCGATGTTCGATCGCCTGCTGCGCGCCGACCCGGCGCTCTACGGCAGCAGTTCGGCCAGCCATCTCACCAACACGCTGGTCTACGAGGTGCAGCAGGGCACGACGCAGCTCATCGGCGCGCTGCTGACGCTCCTGCGGGACGCGCTCACGCTGGTCGCCCTGCTCTGCTATCTTCTATGGCTGAACTGGCAGCTCACGCTCTTCGTTGCGCTGCTGTTCCCGGCGCTGGCCTTCGTCATGCGCACGCTCGGGCGGCGGCTGCACCGGCTCACCGTCTCGGTGCAGGGCGCCACCGACGAGCTCGCCTACGTGGTCGAGGAGAACGTGCTGGCCTGGCGCATCGTGCGCCTGCACGACGCGGCGACGGCGCAGGCCGAGCGTTTCGTCGAGCGCGCGCGCAGCTTGCGCCGCCTGTTCCTGAAGTCGGTGGTGGCCGGCGCCACGCTGTCGCCGCTGACGCAACTGCTGACCGCATGCGCGCTTTCGGCGGTGATCGCCGTGGCGCTGTGGCAGGCGCGCGGCGGCGGCGCCTCGGTCGGCAGCTTCGTCGCCTTCGTCACGGCGATGCTGCTGCTGGTGCAGCCGATCAAGCATCTCTCGGACGTGATGGCGCCGATCACGCGCGGCCTTGCCGCCGTCGAGCGCGGCGTGGCCCTGGTCGAGAACCACCCCTTCGAGCAGGGTGGCGGCCACGCCCCGGGCCGTGCGCGCGGCGAGATCGAGTTGCGCGACGTCGGTCTGCGCTATCGCAGCGACGCCGAGCCGGCGCTGGCCGACGTCGGCGTGCACATCCGCCCCGGCGAGACGGTGGCCCTCGTCGGGCCCTCGGGGGCCGGCAAGAGCACGCTCGCCAACCTGCTGCCGCGCTTCATCGAGCCGACGACCGGCGAGATCCGCCTCGACGGCCTTGCGCTCGGTGCCTGGGACATGCGCGCGCTGCGGCGGCAGTTCGCGCTCGTCAGCCAGGACGTGGTCCTCTTCAACGACAGCATCGCCGCCAACGTCGCACTCGGGGGCCAGCGCGGCGAAGGCGGCGCGGCCTTCGACGAGGCGCGCGTACGCGACGCGCTGCGCGCGGCCAACCTGCTGGACTTCGTGCTCGCGCTACCGCAGGGCCTGGCGACCAACGTCGGCCACAACGGCAGCCGGCTCTCCGGCGGCCAGCGCCAGCGTGTGGCGATCGCGCGCGCGCTCTACAAGGATGCGCCGGTGCTGATCCTCGACGAGGCCACCTCGGCGCTGGACGCCGAGAGCGAGCGCGCGGTGCAGGACGCGCTCACGCATCTGATGCAGGGGCGCACGACGCTGGTCATCGCGCACCGCCTCGCCACCATCGAGCACGCCGATCGCGTGCTCGTGCTCGACGCCGGACGCCTGGTCGAGCAGGGCCGCCACGCCGAGCTGATCGCGCGCGGCGGCCTGTACGCACGGCTGCATGCGATGCAGTTCCGCACCTGAAGCCACCGAACCCGAAGCCGACGAGGAGCCCGACGATGCCTCAAGCCACGCCCCCTGCGACCACCCCCCCGATCTCCCGCTGGCCCGTGCCCGGGCTGGACGGCCTGCCCGAGGACATGAAGGCCCGCATCCTCGAGGTGCAGGCCAGGAGCGGCTTCGTGCCCAACGTCTTCCTGGCCCTGGCGCATCGCCCCGCCGAGTGGCGCGCCTTCATGGCCTACCACGACGCGCTGCTGCTGAAGGACAGCGGCAGCCTCACCAAGGGCGAGCGCGAGATGATCATCACCGCCACCTCGGCGGCCAATCACTGCCTCTATTGCGTGGTCGCGCACGGCGCCATCCTGCGCATCTACGAGAAGAAGCCGCTCGTCGCCGATCAGGTCGCGGTCAACCACCGCAAGGCCGACATCCCGCCGCGCCAGCGCGCCATGCTCGACTTCGCGATGAAGGTCTGCCTGCACTCGCACGAGGTCGAGGAGGCCGACTTCGAGGCGCTGCGCCCGCACGGCTTCAGCGACGAGGACATCTGGGACATCGCCGCCATCACCGCCTTCTTCGGCCTCTCCAACCGCCTGGCCAACGTCACCGGCATGCGACCCAACGACGAGTTCTACCTGATGGGGCGGGTGCCACGCAGCAAGGCTTGAGCGGCGACCGCGACCCGCCCGGTCGCGGCGTTCAGTCGAGCTTCATCGCGCCGTCGCCGAGGGCCGCGCGCCAGCGCGCGCCGGCGTCCTTGACCCAGCTTCGCGCGGCGACGGCGTCGCCGTTGATGACCCGCGTGTCGAGTGCCTTCAGGCGCTCGACGACATCGGGGATCTGCAGGACCTCGCGCATCTGCTCCTGCCAGTAGCGCTTCACGGGCGCGGTGGCGCCCTTGGGCAGCATCAGCAGGTAGCCGTAGGCGATGCTGAAGTTCGGGTAGCCGGTCTCCGACAGCGTCGGCACCCGGGGCAGCTCGGGCGAGCGCTCCTTGCCGGAGACCGCGAGCGCGACCAGCTTGCCGGCCTGCAGGTGCTGGCGCACGCCGCCGATGACGACGAAACCGGCGTCGACCTGAGCGCCGATCAGGTCCGTCACCGCAGGCACGCCGCCCTTGTACGGAATGTGCGACGCCGTGATGCCGGCGCGCTGGGCGAAGCTCAGGAAGGCGAGGTGGCCGGGGCTGCCGATGCCGGCGGAGGCATAGGCGAGATTCTCAGCCTTGGCCCGTGCGACGAGATCGGCGACCGTGCGCATGCCCTTGCCGGGCGGCACCACCAGCACCTGCTCGAAGGCGCCGACGAGGCTCACCGGCTCGAGGTCCGTGTGCGGATCGAAGCCCATGCGCGAGTAGATGAGCGGACTCACGGTGAGCACGTTCTCGGCCGTCAGCAGCAGGGTATGGCCGTCGGCGCTGGCACGGCTCACCGCCTGGGCGCCGAGGTTGCCGTTGGCTCCGGGCAAGGCCTCGACGATCACCGGCTGCCCGACACGCGCGGTGAGGTGTTCGGCAAAGACCCGCGCCATCAGGTCCGCCGGCCCGCCGACCGCGAAGTTGACGACGATCTTCACCGGCTTGCCCGGAAAGGCCTGCGCGCAGGCGCCTGCAGCGAACAGCACGCCGCCCAGCAGGGCCACGAGATGACGAATCACGGTAGGCATGACGGTGGTCTCCTGTGGATCGGATTGCGGGTCGATGGGCAAACCAGCGACGGCCTCAGGCCAGCGCGCTGGCATAGGGGCTGCACTCGCCCTGGGCCATCAGTTCCTGCGCGAGCTCGAACAGCAGCTCGGACTTCAGCCCCACGCAGCCGGGGTCGTCCCAGCGGTTGCGGCATTCGTGCGGGTCGTCCTGCAGGTCGTAGAGCTCGCCCCAGGTCGCGTCCAGGTACACGCTCATGCGCCAGCGCGGCGTCACCAGCGTGCGCAGGCGCGGCGGAACCGCGAAGCCGAACAGCATGCGCTGCACTTCGTCCTCGACGACGACGCGGCGGCGCAGCGGTGCGTCCGCGTCCGCGTCCGCGACGCAGGGCAGGCAGCGCCCGGTGATGCCGTTGAACGCGGGCACGCCGGCGCGCTGCAGGATGCTGGGCGCGAGATCGATCGTCGCGTGCAGGTCCGCGCTGCGCGACGCGGTCGGCCGCTGCGGATCGCTCCAGATCAGCGGCGCGCGGATCAGGCTCTGGTAGTGGATGGGCGTCTTCAGCAGCAACTGGTGGTCGCCAAGGTAGTCGCCATGGTCGCTGGTGAAGATGACGACGGTGTCCCGGTCCAGACCGAGGCGCTGCAGGGTGCCGAGCACGCGCCCGACCTCGGCGTCGATGTGCGCGATCGAGCCGTAGTTCAGGGCGATCGCCTCGCGCGCCTCGCGCTCGCTGCAGGCGAACGCCGCCGGGCTCGACTTCACGGCCTTGCCGGCGTCGCGCAAGCGGTGCAAGGCGGCGACGTGCGGCGGCGGCTCGGTGCAGCCGTGGAACGACGCCGGCAGATCGATCAGCGCCGGGTCGTACATGCCCCAGTAGCGACCGGGCGGCGTGAAGGGATGGTGCGGATCGGGGAAGGAGCATTGAATGAAGAACGGCTCCCCGTCGCGGGCGTGCTCCTGCAGGCGCAGGATGGTCTCGTCGGCGATCCAGCGCGTCGTCGAGCATTCCTCGGGAACGCGCGTGCGCCAGGCCTGGCCGGCGGCGACCAGCGCGTAGTCGGACGCCAGCGCGTGCCCGGGCCCGGTCAGCGCCGCGACCGCGGGATGCTCGCGCTCCAGCCAGCGCCGGTAGTGCCCGAGCACCTCGTCGCCGTGGTCGATCGCCAGGCGCACGCCGTCGAAGCCGTAGAAGGGCAGCTCCATTTCGCAGCCGGGATCCTGCTGCCAGCGCGGCCCCCATTCCTGGTCGTAGCGGCCGGGCGGCCCGCGCCGCGCCTCGAGCGCCAGCCGGCGCTGCGCCGGCGGCCACGCCGACGGCAGGCCCGACATGTTCTGGAGGTGCCCCTTGCCGATCAGCGCCGTCCGCCAGCCCGCGCGACGCAGCACGTCGACGAAGGTCGTCGCCTGCAGCGACAGCGGGATGCCGTTGTGGCGCACGCCGTGCAGCGACGGCGGGCGTCCGGTCAGCAGGCTGGCGCGGTTGGGCATGCACACCGGTGACGACACGTAGCAGCGGTCGGCGACCCAGCCACGGCGCGCCAGGCCGTCGAGGTTCGGCGTGTGCACGACGGTGTTGCCGTAGGCGCCCAGGTGGTCGGCGCGATGCTGGTCGGTGATGAACAGCAGGAAGTTCGGACGTGTCATGCGGTGGCGTTCCGTGGCCAGCGGGACCCGGGCCCGCGAAAGTTCAGGCTTGTACCAATTTTTCGCCGCCACGGCAATCCGCTTCGATTGCGGCCCGGCGCGCGGCGCGCGGCCGCCGTCGGCGCAGTTCGCCGGAGGTAGCGGTCAGGGGCCGATAGGAAACGGATAGCGCCGCTGCCGGGCGAGGGCAACGATAGCGGTCACGCCGTGCGCCGCACGGCCGCATCACAGGAAGGACAGCGATCGTGGATGGCGCGACCACTCTTCACGGGCGTCACGCACTGGTCACCGGCGGCGGCAGCGGCATCGGCGCCGCGGTGGCACGCGCGCTGCTGGCCGAAGGCGCCCGCGTCACCGTCCTCGGGCGCCGCCACGAGGTCGTGCAGCGCCTCGCCGCGGAGTCACCCGATCGCCTGCACGCCGTGGCCGCCGACGTCGCGGATGTGGCGCAGGTGGCGGCCGCCTTCGAATCGGCGCGCGGGCGCTTCGGGCCGCTTGCCGTGCTCGTCAACAACGCCGGGCAGGCCGCCAGCGCGCCGTTCCTGAAGACCGACGCGGCGCTGTGGAGCCGCATGCTCGAGGTCAACCTCACCGGCACTTTCCTGTGCACGCAGGCGGCGCTGCCCGACATGCTGCGCGGCGGCTGGGGGCGCGTCGTCAACGTCGCCAGCACCGCCGGCCTCATCGGCTACGGCTACGTCGCCGCGTACTGCGCCGCCAAGCACGGCGTCGTCGGCCTGACGCGCGCGCTGGCGCACGAGGTGGCGCGCAAGGGCATCACCGTCAACGCGGTCTGTCCCGGCTATACCGAGACCGAGATCCTGCGCGAGAGCATCGCCAACGTCGTCGCCAAGACCGGGCGCAGCATCGAGGCCGCGCGCGAGGAGTTCGCGGCAGGCAACCCGCAGGGGCGCATCGTGCAACCCGAGGAGGTCGCGGACGCGGTGCGCTGGCTGTGCCGGCCGGCCGCGGCGTCGATGCACGGCCAGGCCATCGCCGTGTGCGGCGGGGAAGTCATGCCGTGAGCGTCGGCGACGCCCCGCCACGCGTGCCGCGCCCGCCGCCGGATGCCGCCGCGGCGCCGCCGCTGCGGCATGCGCGCGTCGACGCGCTGTGGGCACACCTGCACGCCTGCACGCTGCGGATCTCCGACGACGTGCAGCGCCGGCTGCGCGCGCGCTTTGGCGTCTCCGCGGCGCGTTTCGACCTCATGGCGCAGCTGCACCGGCGACCGGCCGGGATGCACATGAAGAGCCTGGCACGCCGTCTCATGGTGACCGGCAGCAACGTCACCGGTCTGGCCGACGAGCTCGAGCGCGAGGGCTTCGTGTCGCGCCAGACCTCGCCCGCCGACCGCCGCGTGCGCATCGTGCGCCTGACCGCGCAGGGCCGCCGTGCCTTCGAGCAGATGGCGCGCGAGTACCGCCAATGGATGCTCGAGCTGTTCTGCGGCCTCGACGCCGACGCGCTCGATCAACTTCACGACCGCCTGGTCGCGCTGCGGGCGCAGCTCGGCCACCCGACCGACTTCAACGACGAGGAAGCTTTATGGACTCCGCCACCCCCCGCATCGACCCCGCCCTGCTTGCCGGTAACCGCCGTCCGGCGTCGGACTACCGGGCCACGCACTTTCGCTGGCAGGTCGCCGACCGCGTCGCGACCGTAACGCTGAACCGCCCCGAGCGCAAGAACCCGCTGACCTTCGATTCGTACGCCGAGCTGCGCGACCTGTTCGGGCAGCTGAAGTACGCCGACGACGTGAAGGCGGTGGTCATCGTCGGCGCCGGCGACAACTTCTGCTCCGGCGGCGACGTGCACGAGATCATCGGCCCGCTGGTGCAGCTGAAGGCGCCCGAGCTGCTGATGTTCACGCGCATGACGGGCGACCTCGTCAAGGCCATGCGCGCCTGCCCGCAGCCGATCGTCGCGGCGGTCGACGGCGTCTGCGCCGGCGCCGGCGCCATCGTCGCGATGGCGTCGGACCTGCGCCTGGGCACGGCGCGCTCGAAGACGGCGTTCCTCTTCAACCGCGTCGGCCTCGCCGGCTGCGACATGGGCGCCTGCGCGATCCTGCCGCGCATCGTCGGCCACGGCCGCGCCAGCGCGCTGCTCTATACCGGACGCGCCTTCGGCGGCGAGGAGGGCGAGCGCTGGGGCTTCTTCAACAGCCTGTCGGCGCCGCAGGCGCTGCTCGACGACGCGCTGGCGCTCGCGCGCGAACTGGCGGATGGCCCGAGCTTTGCCAACGGCATGACCAAGACGATGCTGCACCAGGAATGGACGATGTCGATCGACCAGGCGATCGAGGCCGAGGCCCAGGCGCAGGCGATCTGCATGCTGACCGAGGACTTCTCGCGGGCCTACCACGCCTTCGTCGCCAAGCAGAAGCCGCGCTTCGAAGGCAACTGAGGCCGCTTGTTCCTCCCCCCCTGGAGCGTGTACCGACCATGAGCGAGCGCAACCACCTCGACTGGCCCTTCTTCGAGCCGCGCCACGCCGATCTGGCGCAGCGACTGGACGACTGGGCCGCGCAACACCTGCCCGACGCGCACGGGCCTGACGTCGACGCCGCGTGCCGCGCACTCGTGCGCGCGCTCGGCCAGGCCGGGTGGCTGCGCTACGCCGTCGCCGGCACGGCCTTCGGCGGCGCCGGCGACGCCATCGACACCCGCGCGATCTGCCTGATCCGCGAGACGCTGGCGCAGCGCTCGGCGCTGGCGGACTTCGCCTTCGCGATGCAGGGCCTGGGCTCGGGCTCGATCAGCCTCGCCGGCACGCCCGGGCAGAAGGCGCGCTGGCTCACGCCGGTGAGCCGCGGCGAGTCGATCGCGGCATTCGCGCTGTCGGAGCCCGAAGCCGGCTCCGACGTCGCGGCGCTGCGCTGCCGCGCGCACCTGGACGGCGACCACGCCATCCTCGACGGCGAGAAGACGTGGATCTCCAACGGCGGCATCGCCGACTTCTACGTCGTTTTCGCGCGCACCGACGAGGGCCAGGCGGGCGACAAGCCCTCGCGCGGCATCTCGGCCTTCGTCGTCGAGGCCGACACGCCGGGGCTGGAGGTGGCGCAGCGCATCGACGTGATCGCGCCGCATCCGCTGGCCCTGCTGCGCTTTCGCGGCTGCCGCGTGCCGCTGTCGCACCGCCTCGGCGCGCCGGGCGAAGGCTTCAAGATCGCGATGCGCAACCTCGACGTCTTCCGCACCTCGGTGGCGGCCGCGGCGCTCGGCTTCGCCCGCCACGCGCTGGATGGCGCCCTGCAGCGCGCCATCGCGCGGCGCATGTTCGGCGGCGTGCTCGCCGACCTGCCGCTGGCGCAGGGCAAGCTTGCGCAGATGGCGGTGCAGGTCGACCAGGCGGCGCTGCTGACCTATCGCGCCGCCTGGCAGCGCGACCGCGGTGGCGCCACGGTGACGCGCGACGTCGCGATGGCCAAGCTCGCCGCGACCGAAGGCGCGCAGCAGGTCATCGACGCGGCGGTGCAGCTCTGGGGCGGGCTCGGCGTCGTCAGCGGGCACCCGGCCGAGCGCCTCTACCGCGAGATCCGGGCGCTGCGCATCTACGAAGGCGCCAGCGAGGTGCAGCAGCTGATCATCGCGCGCGAACTGCTGAAGGAGGCGCGCCGATGAAGCCGCTGACCTTCATGCGCCAGAGGCTGGTGCGCTTCTCCGACTGCGACCCGGCCGGGATCATCTTCTACCCGCAGTACTTCGTCATCTTCAACGGACTGGTCGAGGACTGGTTCAACGAAGGGCTGGGCGTCGGCTACGAGCAGACGATCATCCGCCGCCGCATCGGCCTGCCCACCGTGCGGCTCGAAGTCGACTTCAAGGCCGTCAGCCGCATGGGCGACGAGGTCGTGCTGTCGCTCGAGGTCGAGAAGCTCGGCGTGCGCTCGCTGACGCTGCAGCTGCGCTGCACCGGGCGCCACGACGGCATCGTGCGCATGGCCGCGCGCCAGGTGCTCGTCACGATCTCGCTCGACAGCTACGCGGCGGTCGAGATCCCGCCCGATATCCGCGAAGCCATCGCCCGCACGACGGGCATCGTTCAATGAACCGGGAGATGCATGTGAACACGAATGAAGCGCAGGTGCTGTTGCCGCCGGGCTGGCCGCGGCCCAAGGGCTACGCCAACGGCGTGGCCGTGAACGGCCGCCATGTCTACGTCGCCGGCATGATCGGCTGGGACGCCGAGGGCGTTTTTCACAGCGACGACTTCGGCGTCCAGACGCGCCAGGCTCTGACGAACATCGTCGACGTGCTGCGCGAGGCCGGCGCGCGGCCCGAGCACATCGTGCGCATGACCTGGTACGTGGTCGACAAGCGCGAGTACCTCGCCGCCGGCCGCGAGGTCGGCGCCGCGTTCCGCGAGCTCATCGGCGCCTACAACGCGGCCATGACCGCGGTCGAGGTGAAGTCGCTGATCGAGGATCGCGCCCGCGTCGAGATCGAGTGCACCGCCGTGCTGCCGCAGTGACGACCGTGCCGGGCGCCGGGCGGCGTCCGGCGTCCGGCGCGGGCTACTGCTCGGCGAAGGCGCGCTCGATCACGAAGTCCCCCGGCGTCGAGGTGTTGCCCTCCTTGAAGCCGCGCACTTCGAGCATCTTCTTGATGTCACGCAGCATCGCCGGGCTGCCGCAGAGCATGGCGCGGTCGTCCTCGGGCGACAGCGGCGGCACGCCGAGGTCGCTGAACAGCTTGCCCGACTCGATCAGGTGCGTCACGCGCCCCATGTTGCGATAGCTCTCGCGCGTCACCGTCGGGTAGTAGCGCAGCTGCGAGGTGACGAGCTCGCCGAGGAACTCGTGCGCGGGCAGGTGCTCGACGAGCAGGTCGTGGTAGGCGAGTTCGTCCGTGGTGCGCACGCCGTGCACCAGGATCACCTGCTCGAACTTCTCGTAGGTGGCCGGGTCGCGCACGATGCTTAGGAAGGGCGCGAGCCCGGTGCCGGTGCCCAGCAGGTACAGCCGCTTGCCCGGCAGCAGGTAGTCGATGACCAGCGTGCCGGTAGGCTTGCGGCCGACGATGATCGGATCGCCGACCTGGATGTGCTGCAGCCGCGAGGTCAGCGGGCCGGCGTCCACCTTGATGCTGAGGAACTCCAGATGCTCCTCGTGGTTGGCGCTGGCGATGCTGTAGGCGCGCAATAGCGGCTTGCCTTCGACACGCAGGCCGATCATCGTGAAGTGGCCGTTGGCGAAGCGCAGCGACGTGTCGCGCGTGGTGGTGAAGCTGAACAGGCGGTCGGTCCAGTGATGGACGCTGAGGACGCGTTCCTCGTTGAAAGCACTCATGGTGGTGAAGTCGAGGGCAGGTGGTTCGGACGGACGACCGGCGTCACAGCGCCAGGCCGGCCAGCTTGTCGGCGCGCGCCTTCCAGACCTCGGCGTCCGGCAGCGGTGCCTTGCGCCGCGTGATCGCCGGCCACTGCGGCGCGAGACGGGCGTTGAGCTCGACGAAGCCGCGCATCGCCTCGGGGACGTTCTCCTCGGCATGGATCGCGTCCACCGGGCATTCGGCGACGCAGACCGCGCAATCGATGCATTCGTCGGGGTCGATGACGAGGAACTCCGGCCCCTCGCGGAAGCAGTCGACCGGGCAGACGTCGACGCAATCGGTGTACTTGCAGCGCACGCAGCCGTCGGTGACGACATGGGTCATGTTCTGGCGCTCCGTTCAAGGGGTGGCGGTGGCGGCGTCGGCGGGTACGGCCGCCGCTTCGGCGGTCGGCGCGCTCCAGCGCGGCGGGACCAGCCGACGCTTGCCGTCGGCGCTCATGCGCAAGCCCGGCGTGGCGAGGTCGATGCGGTCCCACAGGCTGCAGGTCACTTCCTTGTGCTTCTCGTCGAGCGCCTCGCAGTAGTTGGAGTAGCTGCAGACGTTGACGGCGCGGCCGTGGCCGCTGCGCACCTTCACGAACCAGTCGGGGTCGGCCAGGCTGGTGCGCGCGAAGCCGACCACGTCGGCACGCCCGTCGGCGAGCAGCGCCTCGGCCTGCTCGAAGCCGTGCACGCCGCCGGCGACGACGACCGGCGTGGCCAGGCCGGCGTCTTGCACCGCGGTGCGGATTGCCGCCGTCGCCTCGAAATTGCGGCCGAACGGGCCGCGCTCGTCCGAGACGTGATGCGGCATGCACTCGTAGCCGCTGGGTCCGGTGTAGGGGTAGGCGGACCAGCCGAGGTCGGGCTGCTTGGCGTCCTCGAACTTGCCGCCGCGCGAGACCGAGAGGAAGTCCATTCCGGCGCGCGCGAACTCGACGCCGTAGAAGCACGCGTCCGCGACGCTCGAGCCGCCGGCGATGCATTCGTCGGCAAGGAAGCGGCAACCGACCGCGTAGTCGGCGCCGACCGCCTGCCGCACCGCGGCGTAGACCTCGAGCGGCAGCCGCACGCGGCCTTCGCGCGAGCCCCCGTAGCCGTCGTCGCGGTCGTTCAGCGCCGACAGGAACGAGGCCATCGTGTAGGCGTGCGCGTAGTGCAGCTCGATGCCGTCGAAGCCGGCGTCGCGCGCGCGACGCGCCGCGTCGGCGAACAGCGGCGGCAGCACCTGCGGCAGCTCGCGCACGTGCGGCAGGTGCATGTCGGTCACGCGCTCGCGCGCGCCCATGCGCAAGGCCTCGAGCTCGCGCGGGGCGAGCACCTCGGCGAGGCCTTCGGCGTCGAGCGCCAGCAACGCCGCGCGCACGGCGGCATCGGGCGCCTGGCCCGGCAGCGCCAGGGCGGCGCGGTGGCGCTCGGTGATCGTGAGGTGCCGCTCGAGGAACTTCTGCGGCTCGGGTCGGCGGCGGATGCCGAGGAAGTCGATGATCTGGATGAACAGCTTCGTCTCGCCGCCGCTGGCCTCGCGCACCGCGTCGACGAGGCGCCGCAGGCCCGGCACGAAGCGCTCGTGGCCGATGCGCAGCAACGGCCCGCTCGGAATGTCACGGATGCCGGTGGCCTCGAGCACGATCGCGCCCGGCCGCCCTTCGGCGAAGCGGGCGTACCAGGCGACGTTGTCGTCGGTCACGAAACCGTCCTCGGTGGCGCGCCACGGCACCATCGCCGGTACCCAGGTGCGCGTGGCGAGCGTGACCGGCCCCAGCGAGACCGGGCTGAACAGCCGCGACGCCGACGCCTGCTCGCGCGTCGGCCACTCGCCGGGCTTCGCCTTCCACTTGATCTTCGCGGGCGGTCGATACATGGCGCTCTCCTGGGGGATGACGGCGAAAGTTTAAGCTTGAACTAAAAGCCGCGTCAAGCGCATCGCCGCCGGGAACATCCGGGGTCGGACGGCGCCCCTTGGGCTATTCTTTGCCGCGGTCCAGGAAGGACATCGGTCATGCGCCGGCCAGCGGCCCGGCAAGGGAGGAATCGAGCGTGGGAGATCGGACGCAAGCATCTCGTTTGAAGGCATCGAAGCGCCCCGACGACGGGCACGACGCAGCGCCAGTACCGCCCTCGGGCGAGCTGTCCGAGACGCGGATCTGGCTGCGCCTGCTGGCGTGCTGCAACCTCGTCGAGGCCGAGCTGCGCAGTCGCATGCGCGAGGACTTCGGCAGCACGCTGGCGCGCTTCGACGTCCTGACCCAGGTCGCGCGGCCACCGCAGGGGCCGACGATGAGCGAGCTGTCGACGCGGCTGATGGTGACGAAGGGCAACATCACCGACGTCATCGGCCGGCTCGAGGGCGAGGCGCTGGTCGAGCGCCGGCGCGACCCGGTCGATGCCCGCGTCCAGCGCGTCTACCTGACCAGCGCGGGTCGGCGCGCGGTGGCGCGAATGGTGCCGGCACACAACCAGTGGCTGGCCGGGCTGATGCAGGGCGTCGACCGCGGCGACCTGGCCGCGCTCGACGAGCTGCTCGGCCGCTTCCGCTCGGCGCTGCGCGCGCAGCGCGGGTCTTGACGGCTTGCCCAGAGTCACTCTCACCCTCGTTTGCCGATGACGCCCGCCCCGACGCCACGCACCGAGCCCTTCTCGGTCCTGGCCAAGCCCTCCGGCCCCGCCTGCAACCTGCGCTGCACCTACTGCTTCTACCTGGAGAAGAAGGAGGCGTTCGGGCCGGCATCCGGCACGCGCATGCAGGACGACACGCTCGAGGCGTTCGTGCGCGACTACATCCACGCCCAGGACGCCCCCGAAGTGACCTTCGGCTGGCAGGGCGGCGAACCGACGCTGCGCGGGCTGGACTTCTTCCGTCGCGTGGTCGAGCTGCAGCGCCGCCACGCCGACGGACGCAAGATCTCGAACGCCTTGCAGACCAACGGCGTGCTGCTCGACGCCGAGTGGGCGCAGTTCCTGGCGGAACACGACTTTCTGGTCGGCGTCAGCGTCGACGGACCGGCCCACTTGCACGACGACTACCGCACCGATGCCGCGGGCCAGGGCAGCCACGAGCGCGTGCTGCGCGGGCTGGAGCTGCTCAAGAGCCACGGCGTGGACTTCAACACGCTCACGGTCGTGAACCGCGCCAACGCGAAGCGCCCGCTGGAGGTGTACCGCCACCTCACCGACATCGGCTCGCGCTTCATCCAGTTCATCCCGCTGGTCGAGCGCGTCTCCGCGGCCGGCGGCCTGGCCGGCCCGCCCGGGCCGCACGCCGACCGCGACGCGCGGGTCACGAGCTGGAGCGTGAGCCCCGTGGCCTACGGCGACTTCCTCATCGCCATCTACCGGAAGTGGCTGCAGCACGACGTCGGCCGGGTCTTCGTGCAGATGTTCGACCACGCGCTCGGGAGCTGGGCCGGCGCCGGCGCCGGGCTGTGCGTCTTCGCCGAGACCTGCGGACGCCAGCTCGTCGTCGAGCACGACGGATCGACCTACGCCTGCGACCATTACGTCTACCCCCAGTACCGCCTGGGCAACCTGAGGCAGACCTCGTTCGCCGAGATGCTGGATTCGCCTGCGCAGCAGCGCTTCGGGTCGGCCAAGCGCGATGCGCTGCCCGCGCAGTGCCGCCGCTGCGAGTTCCGCTTCGCCTGCAACGGCGGCTGCCCCAAGCACCGCTTCCTGCAGACGGCCGACGGCGAGCCCGGCCTGAACTACCTGTGCGCCGGCTACCGCAGCTTCTTCCGCTTCGCCGATCCGTCGATGCGCGCCATGACGCGGCTGCTGCAGCAGGGGCGCCCGCCCGCCGAGATCATGCGCAGCCCGCAGGCCGTCAAGGCGCGCTGAGCGTTTGCCGGATGCGCCCGGCCGCCTACGCTTGCCCGGTCAGCGCCTCCTGGGCCACCTCGCGCAGCAGCGTCACCAGCGATCGCGTCGTCGCGCTCGGCTCGACGTTGCTCAGCCGGTAGCAGCCGATCGGCACCGGCACGCTGACCGCCTTGATCGGCAGGATCTTCAGCCAGCCCAGCCTGGCGTAGTGCTGTGCAAGGTGCAGCGAGTAGAAGCCGATCGCATCCGTCTCGCGCAGGATCGTGTTGGTCGCGGTCATCGAACCGGATTCGGTCCGCACGTTCTCGCGCGGCAGGTCGAGGGCGTCCATCACCTTCTCGACGCCGTCGCGGAACAGCGTGCCCAGCGGCGGGATGATGAGCGGGTGCGCGTGCAGCTCCGCGGCGTCGACGCCCTTGCGCCGCGCCAGGGGGTGCCGCGAGCCGCACACGATCGAGACGCCCTCGCCGGGATGCAGGATCTCGAGATGCAGACCCGAGGACAAGGACACCGGCGGCACCGTCCCCACGATCAGGTCCAGGCGACCCTCGCGCAGCATCGGCAGCAACCGGTCGGCGGTCGCCTCGTGCAGCACGGCGATCGCCCGCGGCGCGATCTTCTGCAGCCGGATGACGGCCAGCGGCACGAGCGCGGGCGCCGCCACCGGCAGCACGCCGACGCGAACGCGCCCGGCAGCGCCGGCCTGCAGGTGGCGCAGCTCGTCGCCCGCGGCATCCAGGCTCTGCAGCATGGCGCGACACATGCGGATCAGCGACTCGCCGTAGACCGTCGGGGTGAGACCGCGCTGGCTGCGCTCGAACAGGACCAGGCCGACGCCCTTCTCGATCTCCGCCAGGCCCTTGGAGACGGCCGGCTGGCTGACGTTGAGCAGGTCGGCCACGCGGCTGACGCTGCGCAGGTCGTCGAGCGCGACCAGCAGCTGCAGGTGCCGGGGCTTCAGGTTGGAGCGGATGTACCAGTCGAGTCGCGCCATCGCCCTGCCCCCGGTTTGCCGGAGGCCCATATTACCAATTGGTTATGAGGCGGGCCCGAGCTTTTCATCCGTCACCCGTCGACCCCATAGGAAGATCGTGGCCACTCGAAACGCCCTGCGTCTTCTCATGTCCGACTCCCGCCGCCAGCCCTTGCGCAACGTGCTGTTCATCATGTGCGATCAGCTGCGCTGGGACCACCTCTCATGCTACGGCCACCCGGTGGTGCAGACGCCGGCCATCGACGAACTCGCGCGCCGCGGCGTACGCTTCGACCGTGCCTACGTCCAGTCCCCGGTCTGCGTGCCGTCGCGCATGAGCTTCTATACCGGGCGCTACGTCGGCAGCCACGGCACGACCTGGAACCACGTCCCGTTTCCTGCCGCCGAGATCACGCTCGGCGATCATCTGGCGCGGGCCGGGCGCGACGCCATCCTCGCAGGCAAGACGCACGTCATTCCGGACACGGCCAGCCTGGAGCGACTGGGCCTGCCGCGCGATGCGAGCGAGGCCCGGCGCCGCCTCGATGGCGGATTCGGCGAGCTCGACCGCTATGACGGGCATGCGCCGCCGGGAAGCGAATCGGGCTACGCCGACTATCTGCGCGCCCACGGCTACGACAGCGCGGACCCGTGGAGCGAATTCGTCGTCGGTGCCAGCGACGGGGGCGGTGGCAAGGCCAACGGCTGGCTGCTGCGCCACGCGCATCTGCCGGCGCGCGTGCGCGAGGAGCACTCGGAAACCGCCTACATGACCGACCGCGCCCTGGCGTACATGCAGGCGCAGGGCGACAAGCCATGGGTGCTGCACCTCTCGTACATCAAGCCGCACTGGCCGCTCGTCGCGCCGGCCCCCTACCACGCGATGTACCGCGACGCCGACACCGGGCGCATCGTCCGGGCCGATCCGCGCACCGAGAACGCGCACCCGGTGCTGCAGGCCTATCGCCGTGCACACGAGGACTGCATGAGCTACGGACGCGAGGAGGTCGTGCGCCATGTCCGGCCGACCTACATGGGACTGGTGAAGCAGGTCGACGATCACCTGCGCCGCGTGCTCGACTACCTCGACCGCAGCGGCCGCGCCGACGACACGCTGATCATCTTCACGTCCGATCACGGCGATCACCTGGGCGACCACGGGCTCGGCGAGAAGGAACTGTTCTACGAGCAGGCGGTGCGCGTGCCGATGATCATCGTCGACCCGCGCGCGAACGCCGCCGCGACGCGAGGCTCGGCCAGCGACGCCTTCGTCGAATCCGTCGACATCGTGCCGACGATCCTCGAGGCGCTCGGGCTCGAGCCGGCGCCGCACGTCGTCGAAGGGCACTCGCTGATGCCGCTGCTGCACGGCACCGGGGCGTGCGGATGGCGCGACGCCGTCTTCAGCGAGCTCGACTACTCGTTCCGCTCGGCGCGGCTGCACCTAGGCCGCGCGGTGGACGAGTGCGGCGCCTGGATGGTGCGCACCGACCGCTGGAAGTACGTGCACTGGCAAGGGTTGCGGCCGCAGCTCTTCGACCTGCAGTCCGATCCCGACGAGCTCGTGGATCTCGGCGATGCGCCCGGCTTCGACGCCGTGCGCGCCGGCATGAAGGAGCGGTTGTTCGAATGGCTGCTGCGCCGCAAGACGCGCACGACAGTCGACCATGCAACGGTCGTGCGCCGCACCGAGGACTGGCGCGGCAACGGCCTGTTCATCGGCGTGTGGTGACGCCGACAAGCCGACGCGAGGTTGCGCCGCCTGGCAGCGGGCCTCGACATCCGATTGACGAGACATCCAAGGAGACAAGCTCATGAACCGATCCTGGCTGCGCGGCGGCCTCGCCGCCATGGCGCTGACCATCGCCGCCTCGGCGCACGCGGAGACGAAGCTGCTGCTGAGCACCTTCTTCCCCGCGACGCACCCGATCTACGCACGCGTCCTCGTGCCCTGGGCCAAGGATGTCGAGGCGACCACGCAGGGTCGGGTGAAGGTCGAGTTCGCAGCCAGCAGCCTGGCGCCGCCGCCGGGCCAGCTCGACATGGTGCAACGCTCGATCGCCGACGTCACGCTGCAGTTCACCGGCGTCGTGCCCAACCGGCTGCAGCCGGAACTGCTGACCGAGCTGCCCGGGCCGGTGGCCTCGTCGGTGCAGATGTCGCACGCGCTGTGGACCACGCATGAACGCTTCTTCGCCAAGGACGCCGCACGCTACAAGGGGCTGCATCTGCTGGCGCTGATGGTCTTTCCGCCGCAGGAGTTCTTCTGCGTCAAGGAGTGCCCGAGCGGGATCGAGCAGATCCGCTCGTCGAAGATCGCGACCACGCCCGGCACCGCCGCCCGGCAGTACGGCGCGCTCACCAGCGGCGTCGTCGCCGGTCCCGCCGTGCGCTACTTCGAGATCGTCTCCAAGGGCATCGTCGACTCGTACGTCGGCGTCACGCCGATCGACGCGCTGAGCTTCAACCTCGGGCCGAGCACCACCGGCATGCTGCGCGTGAAGGATCTCGGTACCGCGGGCTCCTTCTCGCTGGTCGTCAACGCGTCGAAGTGGTCCGCCATCGATGCCGCCGACCGCGCCGCCATCGACAAGCTCTCGGGGGCGGCCTTCAGCCCGCGCATGGCGGTGCTCGACGAGACCAACGCGGCGGCCACGAAGAAGCTGGCCGACGCCGGAGTGAAGATCCAGGACGCCGGCCCGGCGCTGGTCGGCGGCCTGCGCGGCGCCTTCAGCTTCCTCGACGAGGAGTGGAAGCGCGAGGTCGCCAAGCGCGGCGTCGACGGCACGGCCGCGCTGGCGTTCTACCGCACGCACCTGCAGGCCGCCTCGGGTGCCGCGCCGACCGAGGCGCGCAAGTGAGGCACGGGCTGTTCCTGCGCGCCCTGGAGACCGCGGCCTGCCTCGCGCTGGGCGCCATGATGCTGCTGACCGTCGCCGACGTCCTGGGCCGGCATGCCCTCGGGCGCCCGGTGCCGGGCACGGTCGAGCTGGTGCAGTACGCGTTGGCGATCGTCGTCTTCGCCGGCCTGCCGGTCGTCACCCGCGACGGCCGGCACATCTCGCTGAGCCTGCTCGAAGGCCGGCTCGGCGCGCCGGCGCGGCGGCTGCAGCGCCTGGTCCTCGGCCTGGCCTCGGCGGTGATCCTCGCGGCCCAGGGCTGGATCGTCTTCGGCACGGCCCAGTTGATGCGCGCGCAGGGCGACGTGATCGGCTTCCTGAACCTGCCGGTGCATCCGGCGGCCTACCTGATGTCGATCCTGTCCTTCGTGACGGCCGCGGCGCTGCTGCTGGACTCGACGTTCGCCAACGGCCGCGAGGCGCCTTCCGGCGGCGCCGCGCACTGACACAGGGCATGCCTGCATGACGACCGCTCTGCTCGGCTTCGTGGCGCTGTTCGTGCTGGCCTTCGTCGGCCTGCCGCTGGGCTTCTCGATGGCGGCCGTGGGCACGCTCGGCTTCGCCGCCTATCGCGGGCTCGATCCAGCGCTGGCGATGGCGTCGCAGCAGGTGGTCGACACCGGCATGAGCTACGGACTGTCGGTGATCCCGCTGTTCGTGCTGATGGGCTCGTTCATCTTCAAGGCCGGCCTCGCCGACGAACTGTTCTCCACCGCGCAGCGCTGGCTCGGCGGCCTGCGCGGCGGCCTCGCCCACGCTTCGCTCGGGGCCTGCGCCGGCTTCGGCGCCGTCTGCGGCAGCTCGCTGGCGACGGCCGCGACGATGACCCGCGTGGCCGTGCCCGAGATGCGGCGCCACGGCTACGACCCCGCATTCGCCGGCGCCACCATCGCCGCCGGCGGCACGCTGGGCATCCTCATTCCGCCGAGCGTGCCGATGGTGATCTACGGGATCCTGACCGAGACCGACATCGGCAAGCTCTTTGCCGCCGGCGTGCTGCCCGGGATCGTGATGATGCTGATGTACATGGCGGCGGTATGGCTGACGGCGATCGCGGCCCCGCACAAGACCGGCACCATCAGCCGCTCGGACTGGGGCGAGCGGCTGGCCTCGCTGCGCGGCGTGCTGCCGGTGCTCGGCCTGTTCGCGCTCGTCTTCGGCGGGCTCTACGCGGGCGTCTTCACCCCCAGCGAAAGCGCCGGCATCGGCGCCGGCGGCGGCCTGCTGTTCCTGTTCATCCGCCGCAGGGCGGACTGGGCGACGATCCGCGAGGCGCTGCGCGAGTCGGTCGAACTGACTGCGGTGCTGCTGCCGGTGACGATCGGTGCCGCGATCTTCACCAACTTCCTGACCATCGCCGGGCTGACCCAGAGCGCCGCAGCCTGGGTGCAGTCCTTCGACATCGCGCCCGTCGGCGTCGTGCTGGTGATGTGCCTGATCTACGTTCTGCTCGGTTGCGTGTTCGACGGCCTGGCGATGATCTTCCTGACGATCCCGATCTTCTTCCCGATCGTCCAGGCGCTCGCGCTCGACCCGATCTGGTTCGGCATCGTCGTCGTCATCGTCGTCGAACTCGGGCTCATCACCCCGCCGTTGGGCATGAACGTGTTCGTCGTCAAGGGGCTGATTCCGGACGTCGGCTCGTGGCAGATGTTCGCCAACGTCGGCGGCTTCGTCGTTGCCGCGCTGGCCTGCCTCGGCGTCGTCATCGCCTGGCCGGGGATCGCGCTGTGGCTGCCTTCGTTCATGCGCTGAGCGCAGCCGGCGCCGCACCGGCATGATGGCCGGCGTCGATTCGACGTGATGTGCCACCGTCGCGGGCCGCGGCGGCGCGGCCCGCGCAAGGCTCAGGCCTTGTCCGGCAGTTCCAGCATGCGCCAGCGCGCCTCGAGCGCCTGCCCCGACGCGTCCTTCAGCGCCGCGGTGCGCAGGCCGGCGAGGGCGGAAGCGGCGTCGACTCGCCCTTCGAGCGCGCGCGCGGCCCCCATCAGGCGATCGAAGCGGCCGCTGCCGCGCGCGTGCGTGTCGCTGTAGCCCTTGATCAGCCGGCGGCAGCGCACGATCTCCAGCGCCAGCGCCGGATCGTGCGCGCAGACGCGCCGTGCCGCCTCGAGCCAGGCCTCGAGGTGGGCCTGCTCGCGGCCGTGGCGCAGCATGCCGCGGCGCCAGCGGCGCAGCCCGGCGACGAGGCTGAGCTGCAGGTGCCCGAGCACGGTGCCCGGGCGCAGGCGCCGGCCGCGGTCGACGCGGCGGGAGAGCCAGGCGCTCGTGCGCGGCGACGCTTCGAGCCATTGCCCGAGCCGCCGCGGCAGCATCGAGCACACCTCCTGCAGGCGCGGATGGAAGAACTCCTCGGTCTGCACGACGTCGCCCTGCGCAGCGCCGAGTTCGCCGCGGATGCGCGTGAAGCGCTCGCCGCGGATCTTCAGGTCGGCGACGCGGATCACGTCGTCGTAGGCCATGGCCACGGCAACCTGGCGCGCCGCCTCGGTGGTGAGCGGAAACCCGCGCGCGGCGCCGCCGGCGCGGCGTTCGCATTCGAGCACGTCGGCCATGCGGTCGAGGTATTCGCTGCCGTAGCGCAGATCCTGGTATTCGACGACGCGGGCGAGCCCGGCGCCGAGCATCGGCCATGCCGGCTCGGGGAACTCGCGCCGCAGGCGATCGAGCAGCGGCTGCGCCTCGGCGCTCGCGGCCCGCGCCGGCAAGGCCGGCGCTTGCGTGACCATCGAGTCGCCGTGCGGCTCGCCCGGCTCGCGCCGCGCCACCTCGGCTGCCGCGCGCAGTGCGCGCAGGCTGGGTTCGACACCGACGCCGGCGCGGCGCACCGTCTCCTCGAAGGCCTGCTGCCCGAACGGCAACGCCTCGCTGCCGGCCAGGGCGCCGAACAGGCTCGCCGAGATGACGCTGCCGTTGCGCACCGCCAGGGCCGCCAGGTCGTCGCAGATCAGCCGTCGCGCCTTGGCACGCACCGCCTTCAGCACCGCGGCGCTGTCGGCGATGCCGTTGCCGGGCTCGACCTTCTCGTCGGCCGAATACGTCCGGTGCGACGAGGCGATCACCGTCGTGCGGCCGGGGGTGACGAAGCCGCGCTGCACGGCGCGGCCGGCCTCCATCAGCTCGGAGGCGATGACGATGTCGACCTCGCCGGGCACCGGCATCTGCGCCAGCACGGGCAGCCGGCCGTCGGCGGGCAGCACGCTGCGCGGCACCAGCTCGAGGTAGTAGATGGTCGCGCCGGTGCGCTGCGCGACGCCGGCGACCGAGGTCGATTGCGCGATGAAGCCGTTGGCCTCGGCGAGGTCGACGATCCAGTCGACGAGCACGCCGCCGCCCTGTCCGCCGAGCGCCTGCACGGCGATCGTCAGCGGCCAAGGCTCGCGCTGACCGTTAGCGTCATTCATGGGACAACCCTCCGCACTGCGTGCTCCGGCGTGAGCGCCTGGGGACCGCCCGGCGCGCGCACTTCGGACTCCTGCGGGTACAGCGCGCGCCGGCGCAGGCCGGCCGCGTGGCGTGCCTGCATCCAGCCGACGACGCGCGCGCGCAGGCGGTGCAGCCAGCGCTCGAGGCCGCGCGGGTTGCGCACCCACTGCGCCTTGTAGAAGGACGGGCACAGCACCGCCGCGTCGGCAACCTCGCCGCAATGGCCGCAGGCGACGCAGTGCTCGTCGACGTGGGCCACCGGGTCCGGCTTGAGCGGATCGCCGCTGGGCGCCAGCGTCAGGCTCGGACAGCCGGAGACGCGCATGCAGGCATGGTCGCCGCTGCACACCGCCGCGTCGACGCCGAAGCGCTCCTTGACGATGCGCTCGCCGGCCTTCAGCGCGGCGGCGGCCAGCGGCTTCTCGCGCCGCTGCCGGTTGAGCATGCACTCGCTCTGCGCGATGATGACCTTGGGCCCCTGGTAGTCGGTGGTCATCGCCTCGCGCAGGGTCGCGCGCATGCGCGCGACGTCGTAGGTGCGGTCGACCAGGCGCACCCACTCGACACCGACGCCGCGCACCGCGCGCTCGATCGGGTGCATCGTGCTGCGCCGCGGGTTGACCGCCCGCGACGACAGGATGTCCTGCCCGCCGGTGGCCGCCGAGTAGTTGTTGTCGACGATGACGGTGACGCCGTCGTTGCGGTTGAAGACCGCGTTGCCGATGCCGCTGGAGAGGCCGTTGTGCCAGAAGCCGCCGTCGCCGACGAAGGCGATGGCGCGCTTGCCGCCCTTGACGTTGAACGCCGAGGCGCTCGCCACGCCGAGCCCGTAGCCCATGGTCGTGGCGCCGATCTCGAACGGCGGCAGGATCGAGAACAGGTGGCAGCCGATGTCGGCCGAGACGTGATGGCGTCCGATCTCGCCCTCGACCAGCTTCAGCGAGGAGAAGATCGGCCGCTCCGGGCAGCCCACGCACAGCCCCGGCAGGCGCCGCGGCAGCAGGTCGTCGAGCGGCAGCTCCTCGCCCGGCCCTGCCGCCGCTTCGGCCGCTTCGGCCGCTGCGGGCGCGGCCGGCACCGGGGTCCTCGCGCGTGCCGGCATGGCCATCGGCACGGCCGTCGCCAGCGCCGCCGGATAGTGCCGCTCGAGGAAGGCGCGCAGGCCGTCGCGCAGCACCGCCACCGAGTAGTCGCCGCCCATGGGCAGCAGGTCCTTGCCGTGCAGCACCGTGTCGATGCCGGCGCGGCGCAGGATCTTGCTCAGCGCCTGCTCGTGGAAGTCGGGCTGGCCTTCCTCGACCAGCAGCACTGCCTTCTTGCCGCGGCAGAAGCGCTCGATCTCGGCGTCGACCACCGGGTAGGCGACGTTCATCACGTACAGCGGGATGCGCGAGGCGCCGAAGAGGTCCGCCAGGCCGAGCAGCCGCAGCGCGCGCAGCACGTTGTTGTAGTGCCCGCCGAGCATGACGATGCCCAGATCCTCGCGCTCGCCGTCGAAGAACTCGTTGAGGCCGCGCTCGGTGATGAACTTCACCGCCGCCGGCCAGCGCTCGTCGACCTTCTCGCGCTCGTGCAGGAACGACGCCGGCGGCAGCACGATGCGGTCGGTGTCGCGCTGCGGCGACTCGAGCGCCTGCTGCAGCGTGTAGGTCGGGCGCCGGTTCTCGCGCGTGACGAAGCTGCCGTGCAGGTGACACGAGCGGATGCGCAGCTGCAGCATCACCGGCGTGTGGCTCACCTCCGAGAGCTCGAAGCCGTCGTGCACCGCCTGCACGATGCCGGGCAGATTGGGCCGCGGGTCGAGCAGCCACATCTGCGACTTCATCGCGAAGGCGTGGGTGCGCTCCTGCATGATCGAGGAGCCTTCGCCGTAGTCCTCGCCGACGATGATCAGCGCGCCGCCGGTGACGCCGCCCGACGAGAGGTTGGCCAGCGCGTCCGAGGCGACGTTGGTGCCGACGGTCGACTTCCACGTCACGGCGCCGCGCACCGGGTACATGACCGAGGCCGACAGCGTCGCCGCCGCCGTCGCCTCGTTGGCGGCCGGCTCGAAGTAGACGCCGAGTTCCTCGAGGATCGGCTGCGCGTCGGACAGCACGTCCATCAGGTGCGAGATCGGCGAACCCTGGTAGCCGCTGACGTAGGAGACGCCGGCCTCGAGCAGCGCCTTGGTGACGGCGAGGATGCCCTCGCCATGGAAGGTGCTGCCGGCCGGGACGCGCAGCGTCTGGACCTCGCGGGCGAACGAGCGCTCAGCCATGACGCACTCAGCGGCCGACGAGCGCGATCACGCGCAGCGGGCTGCCCGAACCGGCGTTGATCTTCAGCGGCGCCGCGATGAGGAACGCACCCTGCGGCGGCAGCTGGTCGAGGTTGTTCAGGCACTGCAGGCCGAATCGGTTGCTGCCGTGCATCAGCGCGTGGCAGGGCGCCGGCGGATCCCACTTGCTCGCCTGGCCGGCGTCGGTGTTGATGGTCTCGACGCCGAAGCCGCAGACGTCGCGCTCGTCGATCAGCCACTGCACCGCCTCCCTCGAGGGGCCAGGCGTGTGCGGGCCGTCGTCGCGCAGGTTGGCGAAGGCCGCCGGATCGACGATGCGCTTGGACCAGTCGGTGCGAAAGAGCAGCCAGCCGCCGCGCGGGATGCGCCCGTGGCGCGACTCCCAGCCGAGCAGGAACTCCGGCGTCAGCACCCAGTCGGGGTTGCCCGCCACCTCGGCGCTGGCATCAACGACGGCCGCCGGCGCGAGGAAGCGCGCCGGGTCGATGGTGTCGACGGTGTTGCGCGGGTGGTCCTTGCCGGTGACCCAGTGCGCGGGCGCGTCGAAGTGCGTGCCGGTGTGCTCGCCGCAGGAAAAGTTGTTCCAGTACCAGGCCGGGCCCGCCGCGTCGTAGCGCGAAATCCGTTCCTGCTTGAACGCCCAGACCTGGCCGAACTCCGGCGGCAGCTTCAGCGCGGGGAAGTCGGGTGACAGCGTGTGCGTCAGGTCGACGACACGCAGCGCGCCGGAAGCGATGTCGGCGGCAAGGCCTGCAAGGCGTTCGTTCAAGTTGCTCTCCTGGGCGCCCGCGGGGACGGGTTCGGTATCCTGCCGCGGCGGCGCGCCACCGGCTATCCGCTTTGTCCATTCCCTAGCCGTTTGCTCGGGCCTGGCCTTGCCGCACTGCGCGGACAGCCGGCGCACGAAGCGGATAGCGCGCGCATCGCCGGCGCGGCGACAGTCGCAGACGCGGGACGGCCGGCGTGTCGTGCGCCACCCCGCGCCCCGAACAATCGTGGAGAGCCCATGCGACCGCCCCCGTCCCCGACCCGTCGTCACCTGCTCATCCGCTGCGCCGCCACCGCGGGCGCCGCGGCCCTGCCACAGCTCGCCCGCGCCCAGCCGGCCGCGACGTGGCCGACGCGGCCGCTGCGGCTGGTCGTCGGCCTTGCGCCCGGCGGCTTGGCCGACGTCCTGACGCGTACGCTGCAGGCGCCGCTGACCAAGGCCCTGGGCCAGCCGGTGATCATCGACAACCGCGGCGGCGCCGGCGGCAATCTGGCGGCGCTGGAGGTGATCCGCAATGGCGGCGACCACCACACCTTTCTCGTCGCGCCGACGACGCTCGAATCGATCAACCCGGTGCTGTACCCCAGCATGGGCTTCAACCCGGGCACGCAGTTGCAGCCGGTGGCGCTGCTGGCCAACAGCCATCTGTTCCTGATCGCGCGGCCGGGGCTGGCCGCCGGCTCGCTGAAGGAACTCGCGGCGCTCGCGCGCGCGACGCCCGGACGCCTGAGCTACGGCTCGGCCGGCAACGGCACCACGCCGCACCTCGCCGGCGAGCTGTTCAAGCAGGCCGGCGGCCTGTTCATCACCCATCTGCCCTACCGCGGCGCGGCCCCGGCGCTGCAGGACGTGATGGCCGGGCAGATCGACTTCGCCTTCGGTCCGGGCACGGTCTTCGGCCTGGTGAAGGCCGGGCGGCTGAAGATCCTCGCCGTCGCCAGCCGTCAGCGCGCGGCCAGCTACGCGCAGGCGCCGACCTTCGACGAAGAGGGCTTTCCCGGCGTCTACGCCGACTCGATGTTCGGCATCTACGCGCCGCCGTCGCTGCCCGCGGCGGCGCTCGAGCGCATGAGCCGCGAGGTCAACGCCGCGCTCGGCCAGGCGTCCGTCGGCGAGCGCTTCGCCGAGCTGGGCGCCGAGGCCCTGCCGCTGCGGCCGCAGGCGTTTCGCGAGCGCGTGGCGGCGGAGACGAAGCTCTTCGCGGCCATCGTCCGCTCGCGCGGCATCAGGCCCGACTGAGACGCGGCGGCCCGCGGCCACGGCTGCGTGCCTCAGGGCCTCAGGGCCTCAGTGCTTGAGCGTCGCCGACGGCGATTCGCCGAAGCGGCGCTTGTATTCCGAGGCGAAGCGGCCGAGGTGCGTGAAGCCCCAGCGCAGCGCGACCTCGGTCACCGTGGCGTCGCCGCCGCCGCTCGCCTGCAGATCGTCGCGCACGCGCTGCAGCCGCACCTGGCGCAGGTAGGCCATCGGGCTGGTGTTGCGGAAATCGCGGAAGCCCGAGAACAGCGTGCTCGTGCTGACGCCGGCGTGCGCCGCGAGCTGCGCCACGCTCAGCGCCTGGTCGGCGTGATCGATGATGTGCTCCTCGACGCGCCGCACGAAGGCCGGGGCGATCGAGCGCCCGGGGCGCAGCAACTCGTCGCGGTAGCGATGCGGCTGCGCCAGCAGCAGCGTGGCGACGACGAGTTGCTCGACGTGCGCGCGCGTCAGCGGCGAGGTGAACACGTTGCTCGGGCGATCGAGCTCGCCGACGAGGTAGCGGATCAGCGACGCCCAGCTCTGCCCGCCGCTCTCCGACAGCTCCATGCCGACCTCGAACTCGATCGGGCGCTTGAGGTCGTGGCCGAGGTGCTGCGCGCACTGGCGCTCGATCAGCGCGCGGTCGATGCGCACCATGATCTGGTCGGCGTCGGCCTGGCTGCGCATGCGCAGCGGCAGCGTCGGCGAGACCACGGAGGCCAGCGTCGGCGTCGAGCGGATCGTCGCGTCGCCGCAGCGGATCTCGGCACTGCCGGTGAGCGGCATCATCACCAGCAGGAAGTCGTTCGTGCGGCCGACGTCGATGTCGACCGTGGCGCCGTAGCGCAGCCGGTTGACCGACACGCCGCCCATCGGCACGTGGCACATCTCGGCGTCGAGCCGGGCGTCCTGCCTCGCCACGCACAGATGGTGCGGCGAGAAGACGCCCGCCACCCGGGCTCGCGCCTCGTCGAGGTCGCGGGTGCGCAGGATCGCGTACGCGCCGAGCGAACCCGGCGTCCGTGAGTCAGTCTCGGCGGCATTCATTCGGTCACCTCCTGTCGGCCGCGACACCGCAAGCAAGGCTCGCGGGTGGCCGATGCTTTAGTTCAAGCCTATATCAATGTCGCAAGCGACCCGGCGACGGACAATAAGGGTAAACCCTTGTTCGCCGCCCCGGCACGCGCTTTGTTGACCCAGGACAGCCGGCGTCGCCGTGGCGCGGCGGCGCCGAGGTCGCCGCAGCACGCGGATGACCCGCGGACGAATCGGATAGCCGCCGCCGCCGCCTGGCTTCACCCTTCGCCTCCACCGAATGCGCAAGGCTGGAGCAGACATGGCCACGACGACGACCCCGGGAGTGCGCAAGCGCATCCCGACCTATTGCTACCAGTGCGTCAACGGACCCGACGTGCTGAAGGTCGAGGTCGTCGACGGCGTGGCGACCAAGGTCGAACCCAACTTCGACGCCTGCGGCGTGCATCCGGCCGACGGCAAGATCTGCGTCAAGCCCTACGGCCTGATCCAGAAGATCTACAACCCGAACCGGCTGCTGACGCCGCTCCGGCGCACGAATCCGAGGAAGGGCCGCGACGAGGACCCTGGCTGGGAGCCGATCAGCTGGGACGAGGCGCTGGAGACGATCGCGCAGAAGCTCAACGGCATCCGCGCCGCCGGCCTGCTCGACGACAACGGCAACCCGAAGTTCGCCTTCAGCACCGGCGGCGCCGGCACGCCGCTGATGTTCATGGGCGCGTTCCCGGCCTTCTTCGCCGCCTGGGGCCCGCTGGACATGAGTCTGGGCGCCGGCGGCACGGTGAAGTGCAAGCACTCCGAGCACCTGTACGGCGAGCTGTGGCACCGCGGCTTCACCGTCTGCCCGGACACGCCGCGCGTCGAGTACGTCGTCTCCTTCGGCCTGAACATCGACGCCTCGGGCGGCGTGACCAGCGTGCGCCGCGGCGCCGACGCGCGCGTGCGCGGCATGAAGCGCGTGCAGATCGAGCCGCACCTGTCCGTGACCGGCGCGCAGGCCAGCGAATGGGTGCCGATCCGCCCCAAGACCGACGCCGCGTTCCTCTACGCGATGGTGCACGTGCTGCTGCACGAGCACCGCCTCGACGAACTGGACGTGCCGTTCCTCGAGCACCGCACCGGCGCGCCTTACCTGATCGGGCCCAACGGCTGGTACCTGCGCGACCCGGCGAGCCGCAAGCCGCTGGTATGGGACCTCGAGAGCGGCCGCGCCGTGCCGCACGACACGCCGGACATCGCTCCGGCGCTCATCGGCAGCTTCACGCTCGACGCGCTCGAGGTCGGCGCCGACGACGAGCAGTGGCAGCATGCCGGCGCAACCGGGCAGCCGGCGCACGCCAGACTGATGCAGCATGTGGCGACGCACACGCCGGAGTGGGCGGCCAAGGTGTGCGACGTGCCGGCGGCGACGATCCGGCGCATCGCCAACGAATTCCTCGCGCACGCGCGCATCGGCGAGACCACCGAGGTGAACGGCCAGACGCTGCCGTTGCGCCCGGTCGCGGTGACGATGGGCAAGTCGATCAACAACGGCTGGGGCTCCTACGAGTGCGTCTGGGCACGCACCGTGCTGATGGTGCTGGTCGGCGGCCTGGAGGTGCCCGGCGGCCTGCTCGGCACGACGGTGCTGCTGTCCAAGCCCGGCCTCGACCACGACCGCTGGGCCACGGTCGAGGCCGGCCCGGACGGCTTCCTGTCCTACCCCTTCCATCCGACCGACCGCGAGCACTGGATCGCCAAGCCGACGATCCGCCACGCCTACAGCACGCTGATCCCCGGCACCGGCGACGGACCGTACGCGCAGGCGGTGGGCTCGACCTCGCTGAGCTGGCTGCGCCTGCAGGGACGCGCGGCGCCGAGCTGGCCGGTGCCCAAGCCGCCCGAGGTCTGGTTCGTCTACCGCTGCAACCCGCTGATCTCGTTCTCGGAGACGACGCGCCTGGGCGAGACGATCGCCAGCTTCCCCTTCATGGTCGCCTTCGCCTACACGCACGACGAGACCAACCACTTCGCCGACATCCTGCTGCCCGACCGCACCGACCTCGAGGGCACGCAACTGGTGCGCATCGGCGGCACGCGCTACGAGGAGCAGTTCTGGGAGTCGCGCGGCTGGGTGCTGCGCCAGCCGGTGGTCGAGCCGCAGGGGCAGACCAAGGAGTTCACCTGGATCGCCGCCGAGCTGGCGAAGCGCACGGGGCTGCAGGAGAGCTTCAACGCGATGATCAACGCCGGCGTCTGCGGCCTGCCGCTGAAGGGCGAGGGCTACGACTTCTCGCTGCCGCTGGAGCGGCAGAACGGCGTCGAGGAGATCTGGGACGCGGTGTGCCGCGCGGCCAGCATCGACACCACCGACGGCGCCGCCAGCGACGGCCTGGACTGGTTCAAGGAACACGGCTACCGGCTCAAGCCCTTCTCGCGCCTGAACTGGTACCTGCACCCGCGCATGGTCGAGCTCGGGCTGCGCTACGAGCTGCCCTACCAGGAGCGCGTGCTGCGCGTGGGCCGCCAGCTCGCCAACCGGCTGCACGAGAACGGCATCGACTGGTGGGACCTGCAGCTGCACGACTACGCCGCGCTGCCGGCCTGGGACGACCTCGAGGCGCGCTGGGCCGGGGTCTACCGCCGCAACTTCAAGACCGACATCGCCGAGTTCCCGTTCTGGCTGCTGACCGCGCGCAGCATGCAGTACGCCTGGGGCGGCAACGTCGGCATCCAGCTGATGCGCGAGGTCGCCGAGAACGTCGCCGGCCACAGCGGCATCCTGCTCAACAAGGGCACGGCCGACCGCATGGGCATCGCCGACGGCGACACGATCGAGGTCAGCTCGCCGGTCGGCACGACGCGCGGGCGCGCGCAGCTGCGCCAGGGCGTGCGCCCCGACGTCATCGTCATGGTCGGCCAGTTCGGCCACTGGAAGACGCCGTTTGCCAAGGACATCCCGATGCCCAGCCTGAACGATCTGGTGCCGATGACGATGGACCTGATCGACGGCACCGGCTCGTCGATCGACGCCGTCAAAGTGCGCATCCGGCGCGTTGGAGAAGCCGCATGACCCGCTACGCGATGGTCGCCGACCTGCGCCGCTGCGTCGGCTGCCAGACCTGCACCGCGGCCTGCAAGCTGACCAACGCCACGCCGCCCGGCGTGCAGTGGCGCAAGGTGCTCGACGTCGAGCTCGGCGAGTACCCGAACGCCGAGCGCGTGTTCATGCCGGTGGGCTGCCAGCACTGCTCGGACCCGCCCTGCCTCGACGTCTGCCCGAGCACCGCCACGCGCAAGCGCGACGACGGCATCGTGACGATCGACTACGACATCTGCATCGGCTGCGCCTACTGCGCGGTCGCCTGCCCGTACCAGGCGCGCTACAAGGTCGAGAAGCCGAGCTTCGCCTACGACAAGCCCACGCGCACCGAGGAGCAGCGCTTCGACGAAGGTCGCCTCGGCGTGGCGCAGAAGTGCACCTTCTGCGTCGACCGCATCGATGCCGGCACGGCCAAGGGGCTCAAGCCCGGCGTCGACCCCGACGCCACGCCGGCCTGCGTCAACGCCTGCATCGCCAACGCGCTGGTCTTCGGCGACATCGAGGATCCGCAGAGCAACGTCTCGCAACAGCTCGAGCACAACCCGTGGTTCCAGATGCACGAGGAGCTCGGCACCAACCCCGGCTTCTACTACCTCTGGGACAAGGAGAGGACATGATCCGGTTCGCCACCAAGCTGCAGACCCACTGGGACTGGCGCGCCGCCGGCAACTTCGTGTTCGGCGGCGCCGGCAGCGGGCTGCTGGCGCTGCTCGGCGCCGCCGTGCTCACCGGCGCCTCGCCGCACCCGTGGACCGTGCTGCCGGCGCTGGCGCTGATCGGCGCCGGCCTGGCCTGCGTCTGGCTCGAGATCGGCCGTCCGTGGCGCGCGCTGAACGTCTTCCGCCACGCGCAGCGCTCGTGGATGACGCGCGAGGGCATGGTGGCCGCGCTGGCGATGCCGGCCGGTCTGGCGGCCGCGCTCAGCGGCCAGCCGGCACTGCTCGTCGCTGCCGGCGTGCTCGGCCTGGCCTTCCTTTACTGCCAGGCCCGCATCCTGCGGGCCGCCAAGGGCGTGCCGGCCTGGCGCGAACCGGCGGTCGTGCCGCTGATCGTGGCCACCGGTCTCGCCGAAGGTGCCGGCGTGCTCGCGCTGCTCGGCGGCGCGGGCGTGGCCGTGCCGGCCTGGCTCGGCCTTGCGCTGGCGGTGCTGGCGCTGCTGCGCGCGCTCGCCTGGCGCCGCTACCGCGCCGGACTGCAGCGCGCGCAGGCGCCGGCCGCGGCGCAGGCCCGCCTCGCCCGCTTCGACCCCTGGCTCGGCCGCGGCGGGCTCGTCGTGGCGGTGCTGGCCGTCGGCGCGGCCCTCGCGCCGTCACCGGCCGGCCGCGCCCTGCTCGTGCTCGCCGGCCTCGCCGGCATCGGCGCCGGCTGGGCGATGAAGGCCGCCCTCGTCACCCGCGCCGCGCAACTGCAGGGCTACGCCTTCGGCCACCTGCGGCGCGGCCATCCGCTCGCGCATTCCCCTGCCAACCCCTCTGCGAGGACGACACGATGAAGATGCTCCCCAAGCCCCTGGTCCTGGCCGCTGCGCTGCTGTGCGGCAGCGCGGCACACGCCGCCGACTGGTTCCCGCTGCAGGTCAACTCGACCGGCGCCGACGGCAAGTCCGCGCCCGCGAATTACGTCGCCCTCGCCAAGGCCGCGCAGCCCTGGGACATCTGCGTGTCCTTCCCGCACCTGAAGGACTCGTTCTGGCTCGCCGCCAACTACGGCATCACCGAAGAGGCCAAGCGCCTGGGCGTGCGCGCCGCGGTGCTCGACGCCGGCGGCTTCACGCAGCTCGCCAACCAGATCTCGCAGATCGAGAACTGCGTCGCCGGCGGCGCCAAGGCGGTGATCATCGGCGCGATCTCGCAGGACGGCCTGAACAACCTCGTCGCCGAGCTCAAGCGCAAGAACATCCCGGTCGTCGACGCCTACAACGGCATCGCCTCGAAGGAGGTCGACGCGCGCTCGCTCACCGCGCCGCGCGACGAAGGCTGGCGTGCCGGCCGCTACCTCGCCGAGAAGCATCCGAAGGGAGGCAAGGCGGTCAAGGTCGCCTGGCTGCCGGGGCCGGCCGGCGCGGGCTGGGTCGAGCTCTTCAACAGCGGCTTCCGCGAAGCGATCAAGGACAGCGCCGTCGAGATCGCCGAGACCAAGTACGGCGACACCGGCAAGGAGGTGCAGGCGCGGCTGATCGAGGACATCCTTCAGGCGCACAAGGACATCGACTACGTCGCCGGCACCGCCGTCACCGCCGAGGCCGCCGTCACCGTGCTGCGCGCGCGCGGGCTCACCGGCAAGGTCAAGGTGGTCTCCGTCTACATGACGCCCGGCGTCTACCAGGGCCTGAGGAACAAGTCGATCGAGGCCTCGAACATGGCACCGGTCGTGCTCGTCGGCCGCATCGCCGTCGACCAGGCGGTGCGCCTGCTCGAGAAGAAGGAGCTGCTGCGCGACGTCGGCCCGATCGGCCGCGTCTACACCGACGCCGACATCGGCACGCTGAAGACCGACACGGTGCTCGCGCCGACCGGCTTCCGCCCGGTGTTCAAGGTCGGCTCGTGACCTCGACGCCCGCCCCGGCAGCCGCAGGCGCTGCGCCCGCGCTGCGCCTGCGCGATCTCGGCAAGCGCTACGGCCATCACGTCGCGCTCGAGGGCGTCAGCCTCGACCTGATGCCCGGCCGCGTGCACGTGCTGTTCGGCGAGAACGGGGCGGGCAAGTCGACGCTGATCTCGATGATCGCCGGCGCCAACGCGCCCAGCAGCGGCACGATCGAGATCGGCGCCCACCGCGGCGCCTTCACCTCCGTCGGCGAGGCGCGCGCGCACGGCGTGCGCGCCGTGTTCCAGGAGTTCTCGCTCATTCCGCAGCTGACGGTCGCCGAGAACATCGCGCTCGGCGAGGAGCCCACCGGCCGCCTGGGCCTGCTGTCGCGCGCCGCGGCGCTGCACGAGGCGCAGCGCGTCGTCGACGCACTGGGCTTCGAGCTGCGCCCCGAGGCGAAGGTCGACGAGCTGCCGCGCGGCAAGCAGCAGATGGTCGAGATCTGCAAGGCGGTGCGCGAGGCGCCGCGCGTGCTCATCCTCGACGAGCCGACGGCCTCGCTGTCCGAACACGACACGCAGGCGCTGTTCACGCTGGTGCGCAAGCTGCGCGCGGCGGGCACGTCGATCGTCTACATCACGCACCGGCTGCACGAGATCGCGCAGATCGGCGACGAAGTGACCGTGCTGCGCGACGGCCGCCGCATCGCCACCGTGCCGGCCGACACCTCCGAGGGCCGCCTCGTCGAGCTGATGACCGGGCGCGCGGTCTCCGACATCTACCCGCCGCTGCCGCCGCTGGCGCCCGGCGCCGCGGTGCGGCTGGCGCTGCGCGGCGTCGACACGCGCGACGGCAGCGTGCGCGGCGCCGACCTGCAGGTGCGCGCCGGCGAGATCGTCGGCATCGCCGGGCTGGTGGGATGCGGCAAGAGCGAGCTGGCGCAGGCCTGCTTCGGGCTGCGCCGCATCGCCCATGGCGAGCTCGCGGTGGACGGCAGCACGCGCCGCTTCGGCCACCCCGCCGACGCCATCGCCGGCGGCGTCTGGTACAGCCCGCCGGACCGCAAGCGCGACGGCCTGGTGCCGATGCGCGCGGCGCGCGAGAACATGTCGCTGTCGTCGTGGCGCTTCGGCGAGCTCGCCGGCCGGCGGCTGCGCCGGCGGCGCGAGGCGGCGATGGTCGGGCGGCTCGCCGCCCAGGTCGACTTCCCGGCGGCGCGCGTCGGCGAGCCGGTGGCCAACTTCTCCGGCGGCAACCAGCAGAAGGCGCTGCTGGCCAAGGGGCTGGCGCAGGACGTCGGCGTCTACCTCTTCGACGAGCCCACCGTCGGCGTCGACATGGGCGCGCGGCGCTCCATCTACGAGTACCTCGCCAAGCTGGCCGCCTCCGGCGCGGCGATCGTGCTCGTCTCCTCCGACCTGCCCGAGCTGATGGGCCTGTCGCACCGCCTGCACGTCATGCGCGGCGGCCGGCTCGTCGCCGAATTCGACCGCGCGGACTTCGACGAGGGCCGCATCCTGGAGCAGTTCTTCGAATGAACCGGACCGCCGTCATGAACTCGAATCCGCCCGCATCCGGGCCCGCGGCCTCGCTGCTCGGCGACGTCTGGCGCCGGCTCGCGCGTCACCGCCAGGCCGCCGTGCTGCCGGTGCTCTTCGTCGGCGCCGTCGCCACCTTTGCGCTGCTGGCGCCGGGCTTCCTCAGCGCCGACAACCTCTTCAACGTCTCGCGCCAGTCGGTCTACCTGCTGATCGTCGCGCTGGCGCAGCTGGTGGTGCTGATCGGCGGCGGCCTGGACCTCTCGGTCGGCACCGTCGTCGCGCTGACCTCGGTGGTCGGCGCGACGGTGATGACGCTGGTCGCCCAGGCCTTCCCCGATTCGCCATGGCTCGCCATCGGCGCCGGCTGCGCGGCCGGCATGGCCGTGGGCGCCCTCGTCGGCCTGGTCAACGGGCTCGGCACCGCGCTGCTGCGCATCCCCTCGTTCATGATGACGCTGGGCATGTCCTCGGTCGTCTTCGGCCTGACGCTGCTGGTCAGCGGCGGCGTGCCGATCCAGGGGCTGCCGCCGGCCTTCGCCGAGACCTTCGGCTTCGGCCGCCTCGCCGGCGTGCCGGTGCCCTCGCTGGTGGCGCTCGTCGTCGTCGCGGCGATCTACGGGCTGCTGGAGTGGACGCGTTTTGGCCGCCACCTCTACGCCACCGGCGGCAACGCGCGCGCCGCCGAGCTCTCGGGCGTGCGCACCACGCGCGTCACCGTCACGGCGTTCGCGATCGCCGGCGCGCTGGCGTCGCTGGCCGGGCTGCTGCTGACGGCGCGGCTGGACACCGGCGAATCGAACATCGGCGCCTCGCTGCCGCTGGAGTCGATCGCCGCCTGCGTCATCGCCGGCGTCAGCCTGGCCGGCGGCGCCGGCCGCACGATCGCCGTCGTGCTCGGCACGCTGCTGATCGTGCTCGTGCAGAACGGCATGAACCTGATGCAGGTCGGCGCCTACGCGCAGACGATCGCCATCGGCTCGATCCTCATCCTGGCCATGGCGCTGGCGCGCCGCTGATCCCCGCATGAACCCGAACCCCTCCCCTGCCATGAAGCTGCTCGAACCCCTGAACATCAACGGCATGCTCGTGCCCAACCGCGTCGTCGTCCCCGCGATGGTGACCCGACTGTGCGGCGACGACGGCTTCGTCAGCGAAGCGATCACCGAGCGCTACGTGCGCTATGCGCAAGGCGGCGTCGGCCTGATCGTCGTCGAGGCGATGGCCATCCACGGCAGCAACGCCGGGCCGCTGCTGCGCATCGGCGACGACAAGTTCATCCCGGGCCTGAAGGCGATGACGCAGCGCATCCACGACACCTCGGACTCGAAGGTCGTGCCGCAGCTCATTCACTTCCTGAAGATCTCGAAGTCCGGCTGGCGGCAGACGGTGGAGATGCTGTCGGTCGAGGACATCGACCGCATCGTCGAGCAGTTCGGCCAAGCCGCGGCGCGGGCGCGCGAGGCCGGCTTCGACGGCATCGAGCTGCACAACGCGCACGCCTACACGCTGGCGTCCTTCGTCTCGCCGGTGAACCAGCGCAGCGACGACTACGGCGGCGCGACGCTCGAAGGCCGGCTGCACCTCATCGGCCGCGTCATGGACTGCGTGCGCCGCCATGTCGGCGACGACTTCCCCGTCGGCATCCGCTATCTCGCGGACGAGTTCATCCGCGGTGGCTACACGGTCGAGGACGCCAAGCTGATCGGCCTGCGCATGGCGCGGCTCGGCGCCGACTACCTCTCGCTGTCGGTGGGCGGCAAGTTCGAGGACGCGGTGCACACGCAGGGCCAGGTGCTGCACGGCTATTCCGGCTACTCGGGCGAGCGCTGCATGCCCGGTGCCAGCTACGCCGAGGCGCTGCACGCCCCGCTGGCCGGCGAGGTGCGGCGCTTCCTGCGCGAGCGCGGCCTGGACGTGCCGGTCATCGCCGCCGGCAAGCTGTCGAATCCGGCCACCGCCGAGCGCGTGCTCGCCCAGGGCCAGGCCGACCTGATCGGCATCGCGCGCGGGCTGCTCGCCGACCCCGACTGGGTCAACAAGCTGCGCGCCGGCCAGATCGACCGCATCGTGAAGTGCGACTACTGCAACGTGTGCAAGCAGCTCGACGGCGCGCACATGCCGGTGACCTGCTTCCTGTGGCCCAAGGGCGCGCTGCAGGCCCCGCCGCCGCAGCCCTCGGCGGCGGCCGCCGCCGCCCCGCACTGGCCGCGGGGCCAGGCCGGGCTGGTCGTGAAGCAGGCGCCGGGGACGGTGTCGCTGAAGTGGAAGAAGGCCGCCGGCGAGCCCGTGCACTACGACGTCTATCGCGCCGACGACGACGGCCCGGCGCGCATCCTCGACGGCGTGCGGCTGCCGGTGTTCACCGACAACGCGGTGCTCGCCGACGTGACCTACCGCTACTTCGTGCGCGCCTGCAGCATCGACGGCGACGCGAGCGCGCCGTCGGAGACCGTGACCATCGGCCCGCCGGTGAAGGCCGCCGGGTCGGACGCGCACGCCGCGACGGTGGGCTGACGGCGGCGGCGCCGGGCGGGCGGCCCGCCGCGACCCGCGTCTTGCGCGGGCCACACTCCGGCGCACCGCCCATGACCCTCCCACCCGAAGCGCAAGCCCGGGCTGCCATCGACACCCTGTTGGTGGCCGCAGGGTGGGCCGTCCAGGACAGGGTGGGCTTCGACCGTCACGCCGCCGAAGGCGTCGCGGTGCGCGAGTTCCCGCTGCCGGGCGGCCCTTGCGACTACCTGCTGTTCGTGGGCGGCAAGGCCTGCGGCGTGATCGAGGCGAAGAAGGCGGGCGTCACGCTCAGCGGCGTGGCCGAGCATCCGCGCCATGCGCGAGCTGATGCAGCAGCACGACCTGCTGCCACCCACCTTCGAATCGAGCCGCCGACCGGACCAGTTCGTGGCCACCTTCCTGTTCCACCACTTCCTGGGTGCGGTGGACCTGGCTTGGCTGCGCGCGCTCACGGCCGAGCCGCTGTCCGACGAGGAAGCGCGCGCGCTCGTGGCCGTGCGCGAGCTGGGCGCCATCGACAACGCGGCCTACCGCAACATCAATCGCACGGACACGCTCAACGCCTCGGTGCACCTGCGGCGGCTGCGCGACCTGGGGCTGCTGGCCATGAAGGGCAGTGGCAGCCGCACCTACTACGTGCCGGGGCCAGGCTTCGTCAGGCCCGAGGGCCCGGCCGCCGGCGCAGATTCCTCCCGCACAGAGCCACAAACCCCCCAGGCAGGCGCACAAACCCCCCAGGCAGGGCCACAAACCCCCCAGGCAGCCGCACAAACCCTCAAGCCTGGGCCGCTGCCAGCCGCCTTGGTGCAACGCCTGCCGGCACGAGGCACCCGCCCAGGGCGCGAACTGCTCCAGGCGCTCGTGTTCGACATCTGCGCCTGGAAGCCCCACAGCGCCCGCGAGCTGGCGATGCTGCTGGGCCGGCGCGACCACAAGCACCTGGTGAAGGAGCTGTTGAGCCCGATGGTGGCGCAGGGGCTGCTGGCCTTCACCATCCCGAGCATGGAAAAGCACCCGGAGCAACGGTACGCCGCCCGCCGAGCAACAGACCCGCAGGGCTGAACGCTTGTTTTCCGAAGCCCCGGAGAACAAACCCAGACATCCGGAAAAATTCAATCGAAACAACGACTTGAGTTCGCTGTTGTTATCCGGCGGACCGGTTCCCCACCCATGAGCACCGACCACACCGCCCTCGTCAGCAAGGTCTGGAACTACGCCCACGTCCTGCGCGACCAGGGCATCGGCTACGGCGACTACGTCGAGCAGATCACCTTCCTGCTGTTCCTGAAGATGGACCAGGAGCGCGCCGAGTTGCTGGGCGAGCCCAGCACCATCCCGGCCGCCTGGCGCTGGGACCGGCTGGCGCCGCTGGCCGGCGACGACCTGGAGATCCATTACCGCCACGCCCTGGAAGCGCTGGCGGGGGAAAAGGGCCTCATCGGCACCATCTTCCGCGGCGCGCAGAACAAGCTCACCGACCCGGCCAAGCTCAAGCGCGTGGTGTCGCTGATGGACGCCGAGACCTGGATCGGCATCGGCGTGGACGTGAAGGGCGCCATCTACGAAGGCCTGCTGGAGCGCAACGCCGCCGAGGTGAAGAGCGGCGCGGGCCAGTACTTCACGCCGCGCCCGCTGATCCAGGCGATGGTGACGGCGCTGGACCCGCGCATCGGCGAGACCGTGCACGACCCGGCCTGCGGCACCGGGGGCTTTCTGCTCTCGGCCTACGAGTACATGAAGGAGCACGTCGGCGCCCAGGCGCGCGACCGCACCGCGCAGCGGCGGCTGCGCGAAGAGACCTTCAGCGGCAACGACATCGTCGATGAAGTGGTGCGCCTGTGCGCGATGAACCTCTACCTGCACGGCATCGGCAACGGCGACAGTCCGATCCGCAACGTCGACGCGCTCGCCGCCGACCCCGGCGAGCGCTACGACGTCATCCTCACCAACCCGCCGTTCGGCAAGAAGAGCAGCTTCCGGGTGATCGGCGAGGACGGCGAGGTCGACACCGAGCGCGAGGACTACGAGCGCGAGGACTTCAAGTTCACCACCGGCAACAAGCAGCTCAACTTCATGCAGCACATCATGACGGTGATGGGCAGCCGCGGCCGCGCCGGCGTGGTGCTGCCCGACAACGTGCTGTTCGAAGCCGGCAGCGCCGGCGAAGGCATCCGCCGGCGGCTGCTGGAGCAGTTCGATTTCCACACCCTGCTGCGCCTGCCCACCGGCATCTTCTACAAGCCCGGCGTCAAGGCCAACGTGCTGTTCTTCGACAAGCACCCGCCGCGGGCCGACGGCAAGCCGAACACGCAGGCGCTGTGGATCTACGACCTGCGCACCAACCAGCACTTCACGCTGAAGAAGAACCCCCTGGCCACGCGGGGACCTGCAGGACTTCGCGGCCTGTTATCGGGTGGGCCAGCCCGGTGCACGGCGCGAGAGCGAGCGCTTCAGGCGGTTCCCGGTCGATGAACTGCTCGCGCGCGACAAGCTGAACCTCGACATCTTCTGGCTCGAGGACGAGAGCCTGGACGACGTGGACGGCCTGCCGCCGCCGGATGTCATGGCCGCCGAGATCGTCGAGAACCTGCAGGCGGCGCTGGAGGCGTTCCAGACCGTGGCCGAGGCACTGGCGGTGAAGCGCTGAGCCTTCGCGGCCGATCGAAGGCCGGTCGCGTCGGCCTTGCGCCGGGCGGGCGCCTACCCGTGCCAGCGGCCTCGATATCGCCCCCTGATGCGGGCTCGCCGCATCGCGCCCACGCCAGGTCTGCGTGCCCGGGCGTGAGCGGGGCGGCGGAGGGGCCGAAGGACAGCACCTGCCCGGACCCGCGGTCGCGCGGCGCGAGCACCCCTGGCAAGCCCTCCGGCAAAGAAGAGCGAGCCAGAAGTCAAGGCCAGACGTGCAGCACCCGATAGGGCGAAGGCTGCCCATGCGACCTGCGCATCGCCCCTTGGCGCGGACGCCGCCTGCAGAAGCTGCAGGCGGCGCAGGACGTCGATCACGATGCCGGTGAGGATGCGCCCTGCAGGTTCCATAGAATGGCCGACGGCGCTGACACGGGTTCGGAGCCGAGGTGGTTGCATGATCCTGCACGCGTCTCTTCGTCCCGTCGGCCGTTCGGTTGCGGTCGTCGGGTATTTCGCTCTGTTCCTGCTCCTGCAGCCGGCCCAGGCGCAGAAGCTGCCTCCCGCGGTTTCGGACTTGCTGCCCGCAGGAGCGCAACTCGCCCGCGGCAGCTTCGCCATCATGCCCACCGAATTCGGCAAGACCTTCTCGGGCGAGATGCGTGCCACGATCCCGGGGCGCCCGAGTTCCTGCGACATCACGATCGGGCCGGAGCTGCGCGTGAGCCTGAAGGGCGACACGGCCTGGGAGGAGCCGCCGATGCTCGACGCGGCGGTCGAGCTCTTCAACGCCGATATCCTGGCGGCGAGGAAGGCCCTGCCGCAGCGCGTGGAGCAGCTGCGCAGGACCAATGCCTCGGTGCAATCGGTGGCGTCGCTGCGCGAGGAAAAGGTGCCCGGCGGCGTGCTGATCTACGTCGAGTACACCGAGGATTGCGCGCGCCACAAGGGTTCCAACACCGTATTGCGAGGCTTCGCGCGCAAAGGCGCCACGATGCTGAACCTCGATCTCTGGATCAGCGCCGGTGCCACCGACGCGACGGCCATGGCGAAGGACATGATGGCGCGGTTCGCGAAGCTGAACGTGCCGGGGCTGCTGCGTTAGCGGACGCCCACGCGCGCCTGGCTTCGGATCATCGGCGGCCAGGATGCCTGCTGCCGAATCCCCGGACCCGCGCGGCAGCTCCTGGGACATCAACGCCGCCGCCACCCCTGCACCATGGAGCGACCCAGGGATTCCGCTCTCCATGGGCACGCCGCAGAGGCTTACAAACCAACGCAGCGCTCCAATCCTGCGGGCGCTGCCCACTGCTCAACCGGAGCCCGCCATGACTTCACTCCATTCCTTGCTTCCCTGCGCCACGAAGTCGGTGACAGCCGCCGCGCTGGTGGCACTGGCGGCGTGGGCCGGTCCGGCCGCGGCGACGCAGAACCTCCAGTTCATCGCTGACGGTGTCCCTGCGGCGAATGCCGCGACACCACCGGCGACGTCGGCGTTCGACGCCTGGTGCAGCGGACGCTGCTTCCCGACGACACAGTTTCCGGTCTACGACCCGGGCAACGGCCAGCCCAAAGGCACGGCCTACGTCTGGGGCCGGGATTTCGCGTTCGGCGCCGGCGGTTCGCTGTGCTTCAGCGAGTTCATCGTCTTCGCGCTCGCGCAAGGCGAACTGCACGTCGCATCGGGGGCTAACGGTACTTGCGGCGCGCCGATCGACCCCGTCCTGAAGGCCCCCCGGTACCCCGAACTCGGCGCCACGGTGGTGGTCGCCGGTGGCGGCGACGGTGTGATCGCCGGCGGCACCGGCAAGTACACAAGCTGGACCGGCACCTTCAGCGATCGAGTCTTCGTAGGCTTCGGCGAACCCACGGCCGGCGTTGGCGGCATCGTCTACTACGACCAACTCTGGTTCAGCATCAGCGGCAAGTGAGACGGCGTGCCGCGCCACCCGAGATCGCGCCGTGGCCGCGCACCGTCGCCGGCGACAAGCAGGCATCCTGTCGGCGTGTAGGCGTGTAGGCGTGTAGGCGCCAGCGGCAGCCTCCACGCCCCAATGCAAGACGGGCCAGCTCTTTCGTGAGAGCTGACCCGTTGATCTTGTTGGCGCGGCTGGCAGGATTCGAACCCACGACCCCTTGGTTCGTAGCGCATTGAAACGAGACTTTGCGGGATCTTCTGGGACTGTAAATTTCTTTGTAGATCAATAGCTTAATCTCTGCACTTCATCTCAACCCATCCCGGATCTGCCCGCAAGATCCCGTTTCCGGTGGACCCCTGGGTGGACCCCTGGAGAAGTTCGAGATGACTCGCTGCCCCAAGTCGGGTCGCGGCCGGAAGTGGCCCGTGGCGGAGCTGAAAGCCATCCCGGCGGACTGGCGCGGCGACGCGCTGCGCGACGGCGACGGGCTCGTGGGCGCGGTGCGCTTCATCGCAGGCGACAGCGCGCCGCGCGGCGCCCGATGCTCGGGTTCGGGCTGGCAGCTCACCAGCGGCCAGCCCCCGAGCCCGTGGCGGCGAGGACACCGGGAATCTGCCCCGCACGCGGTTGTCGTTGATTTGACTCGACTTCTTGAACGACAAAGCACCTAGTCGTTGATCGAAGAACGACAAAGTCGTTTGTCGTTCATGCCGGGCTCTTGGTTGACGACAAGCTCGTCCGACATCAATCCATGAACGACAACGCCGTTTGTCTATAAAATACAGCACGTTCGTTAACAACAAATCCATCTACAACGAGAGCGCCAGCACCGATGACCCTCGACACCAGCAACGCCGTCCACTACCACCTGGGCAAGTTCCCCCCGCCCCAACTGGACTACGCCCGGCTGATGCCGGTGCTGCTGGAAGCCACGGCCGCACTGGCTCGCTACGACCAGATGCTGCGCGGCATGCACAACAGCGAGATCTTCCTCTCCCCGTTGCGCGGCCAGGAGGCGGTGATCTCGTCGCGGATGGAGGGCACCATCAGCACGCTGGACGAGATCCTCCAGTTGCAGGCCGAGTTCGACGATGACGACGAGAAGGCAGCGTCCGAGTTCAGGGCGGACGTGATCGAGACGGCGCTCTACCGACGCGCACTGAACACCGCGCAGCGACAGATGGAGGAAGGCCGGCCGCTGGCCGAGTCGCTCGTGAAAAGCATCCACCGCCAGTTGCTGTCGTTCGGGCGCGGCGCCAACAAGTCCCCCGGCGAGTACAAGCACGAGCAGAACTACATCGGCGAGCGCGGCAGCCGCAAGGTGAGCTTCGTGCCCATCGCACCGGAGCACCTGGCCAGCGGCATGGAGGCGCTGTTCGAGCTGGCCGGCGACGATGCCAAACCCGTGTTGTTGCGTACCGCGCTGGCCCATGCGGAGTTCGAATCACTTCATCCGTTCGAGGACGGCAACGGCCGCGTCGGCCGGATGCTGATCACTCTGATGCTCTGGCAAGGCCGCGCCATCAGCGCCCCGCACTTCTACATCAGCCGCTACTTCGAGGACCGCAAGGACGAGTATCTCGACCGCCTCAGGGAAGTGTCGGCCAACGATGACTGGGACGGCTGGTGCGAGTTCTTCCTGGCGGCAGTCGCGCAGCAGGCCGTCCGTAACCTCGACGTGGCACAGAGCATCAGCGACTTCTATGACGAGATGAAGCCGCGCTTCATCGAACTGTTGTCATCGAAGTTCGCTGTGGCCGCTCTGGACTACCTCTTCACCTACCCGGTGTTCAGCAACAGCCGATTCACGAGCAAAGCAGGCATCCCGTCGCAAACGGCTGCGCGCTTCACACGTGTGCTGCTGCAGGAAGGCCTGTTGCAGACGGTGAGCGAGGCTTCAGGCCGACGTTCCGCGGTCTATCGCTTCGAGCCGCTGATGTCGCGCGTGCGGGTGTAGGTTGTTGCCGACTTGCATTGCTCGCTCCCAGCGCATTCCTCACCGCAGTGTGGGCATGACCGGCAACGTAGCCGGCTAGCGTCCCAAGCCTGCCGCGCGGTCAAGGATCGCACTACTTCCCAAGGCAGGTCGCAGCGGCCGTGACGGCGGCACCCAGGTCAGCGCCCTTTTCCAGAGCCATCAGTTCCTCGTAGTGCGCGCCCTTGGGAAGCATCAGCGCGCGGCGGCGCGTGAAGTCGGCTTCGACCAGCGGGCGGTCGGGCATCTTGCCGGCAGCCTTGTCGGCCTCGATGGCGACCAGCGCCTGGTGGTATCGGTTGGTGGCCTGACGCAGGAAGATTAGCCCGGGGATGGGCATGAAGTACTCGTTCGAGGCGAGGTTCGAGTTGGCGCGCAGGTTGTCGGCCATCCTCCACAGTTCGCTCTCGAACTGCTCGATGCCCTGCATGGGGTCGGCAATCATTGTTCTTGATCTCTCCTACCCTGCCCGATCCAGGGCCACGCGGGATGGCGAGGCGCCGATGGCCACGTTGCGGTGGACCCCTGGGTGGACCTCCCGAGCTCTGAAACGAAAAAACGGGCCAGCTCTTTCGTGAGAGCTGACCCGTTGATTTTGTTGGCGCGGCTGGCAGGATTCGAACCCACGACCCCTTGGTTCGTAGCCAAGTACTCTATCCAACTGAGCTACAGCCGCGCGAAGCCTTGCACTATACCACGCACAAGGGTCGCGTCCAGGGCTCAGTCGGTCGCTGCAGCCGCGCGTTCGTGCGCCTGGGCCGCCGTCTCGTCGCCGCGCTCGCGCGCCAGCTGGGCCAGCGCCCGCAGGCAGCGGCGGCGTACGCGCGCGGGGAGATCGGCGGCGGCGGCGCTCTGTTCGAGCAGGCCCTTGGCCTTGCCCCAGAGCTGGCGATCGGCGTAGGCGATACCGACCGCGGCGGCGACGGGCGCTTCCATCCCATGCGCCTCGAGTGCTGCCTCCAGCCGCGGCAACCACTCGGCCTCGATGCCGGGCACGGCCTCGAGCAGCGCCAGCGCCACCGCGTCGCGGTCGTCGCGATCGAGCTCGCCCGGGTGCTCCCAGAACGGGCGCAGCCACTCGCGGCCGGCCGCGGCAGCGCCCAGTTGCACCGCGCGCCGTGCCGCACGCGCCGCCACGGCGGCGTCACGCCGGTCGGCGGCGTCGAACTGCTCCCACAGGCGCTGCAGCTGCTGCAGGTCGTAGGCCTCGTCGATGGACTCGGCGGCGAGCGAGCGCAGCAGGCCGCGTGCGGCCAGCGGGGTGAAGCCCTGGTGCTTGGCCAGCAGCCGGGCCGTCGACAGCGCCTGCAGCGGCCGGCGCTGCAGGCGGCTGGCCTGCAGCTTCAGCCGCAGCGCCTGCGTGCGCCGCGCCACGCCGGCGGGCAACTGCTCCAGCAGCTCGCTGGCGAGGTCGCCGTCGCGGTCCTCGACGGCCCATTCCGCAGCCAGCAGCCGCGCCCCGTCCTCGACGCCGTGACCGCCGCCGCGCGGGCCCGCCTGCTGCCACAGCGCCTGCATCTGCGCGTCGCGGCCGGCGCGGTTCTGCAGCCGGTGCAGGCCGCTGGCGGCGAGGATGCGGGCCAGCATGGCGAACTCGGCATCGCCTCGCAGTTGCGACACTTCGTCGCGCAGGGCGATCGCCTTCAGCGCGGCCTTGTGCGCGCGCGAGTAGCGCGCGCTGAAGTACTCGCCCAGCGCTTCGTGCAGCGCCGCGTGCGCCGCGCGCTCGCGGCGCAGTGCGCGCCAGCGGCTGGCGCGCTCAGGCAGCGTGAGCAGGGAGCGCAAGGCCTGCGCGGCCGAGAACAGCAGCGCCACGCCGACCAGCACGAGCAGGATGAAAAGGTTGAGCGAGAGCTCGGTGCGCCAGCCCGACCAGTAGATCGTCACCAGCCCGTCGTTGCCGCCCAGGGTGGTGGCGGCGACCACCGCCACCACGCCCAGGAGCAGGAGCCAGATGATGCTGCGCATGGCGAGATGCGGCGCGCGCTGCACACCCGCGCGTCAGCGGCCGGCCGCGGCCGCGGCGATGGCCGCCAGCGTGGTCTCGGGCCGCGGCACGCTCACCGAGCGCGCCTGCGCGGCGACCTGTCGCACCGCCTCCACCGCCGCGCCGACGCGGCGTGAACCGCGATCGAAATAGCGCTCGAGCGCGGACTGCGCGTCGCGCAGGTCGGACTGCGCGATGTCGAACTGGCGGCTGAGCAGGGCCAGGCGCGCGTTGAGCAGCCGCAGCTTGAGGTTCTCGCGCAGGAAGAAGGCCTGCTCCGGGGCGACGAGCATGGCCTCGGGCATATCGATGCGCGTCACGCGCACCAGCGCCCGCAGCTCCGTCCAGATGGCATCCAGCATGAGCTGCCAGCGCGTGCTCCAGGCCTCGGCCGCGGCGTCCGGTCCCGAGGCCGGCGCGGAGGCCGCAATGCCGCGGCGCGGCGCGGCCGCCTGGCGCGAACCGGGGCGGCGATCGACCGCCGCCAGCAGCGGCAGGTCGTCGACGAGGCGGATCACCTCGTCCAGGCGCAGGCTCAGCAGCGGCAGATCGGCGACGCCAGCGGCGCGCGCCTTCTCCAGGTCGGCGAGTACCGCGCGGCGCACGCGCTCGAGGCGCGGCTGGTTGTAGCGCGCAAGCCGCTCGTCGGCCTGGCGCAGCACCGCCACCAGCGGCTCGACGCTGCCGGTGATCGCGCTCTGCTGCATTGCCACACGCACCGCGGCCTCGACGTCGGCCAGCGCGTTCTCGTCGCGCGAGCGTGCCATCGACTGGATCAGGTCCTCGATCTGCGTGCGCTGCATGGTGGACTCGGCAACGCGCGCATCGAGCAGCGCCAGCCGGGCGGCGGTGTCGCGCACGCCCTCCTGCGCCTGCACCGCCAGCAGCCGGGCTTCGGCGGCCTGCGCGCCGCTGTCCTGCTGGCGCTTGACGAGTTCGACCTCCAGCAGCTTCACGCGCTGCTGCGCGTTCCATGCCAGCACCAGCGCCGCCGTGGTCAGCGCTGCCAGCACCGCGGCGCCGGTGGCGATCCAGCGGCCAAAGCCGCCGCCACCGGCAGCTTCCGGCGCCGACGCCGGCACGGCCATGGGCAGGACCGGCGCCGCCGGGGCCGCGGACGCGGGTTCGGCCGAGGGTGCGGCCGCGGGGGCGGAAGAGTCGCTCACAGGGTCGGGGATTCTATCGACCGGGGCCCGCGGCGGCGCCAGGAACGCCTTCCGCGAGGGCTCTCGCCACGTCCTCGGGGCGCAGCCCGACCTCGGCGACGCGACCGAAGCCCCGCGCGCGTGCACGCAGGGCGATGCGCGGATGCGTGGCGAGCGCGCGCGCGCGCGACCAGTCCGCGTGCGCGCACAGGCGCGCCAGGTTGTCGATCGCCTCGCCGCTGCTGAAGTGCCAGCAGTGCGCGCCGGGATCGTGCAGCGCGGCGGCGAGAACGTCGCGATGCACGTCCGCCAGCGAGGGGACGAGGCGGCGATAGGCGGCGACGACGTCGACCTGCGCACCGGCCTGCCGCAGCTGCGTCGCCAGCCAGTCCCGGCCGCCCTCGCCGCGCACGAGCAGCACGCGCTGTCCAGCCCAGGCGTACCGGGCCAGATGGCGCTGCCACAGCGTGTCGGTATCGAAGGGGCCCTCCGGCCCCGGGTCGACGAGCTGCGTCGGCGGCACACCCGCGGCGAGCAGCGCGGCGCTGGTGCCGGGGCCACTCGAGCCGGCGAGCGTGTGCCGCGGCCAGGCCTTGCCGGCCGCGCCCGCGGCGAAGAAATGCGCCACCGCGTTCGCGCTCACGAACATCGCCAGCGCGCATCGCGGCAAGCCGGCCCAGGCCTCGCGCACGGCCTGCGCATCCGGCGCCGGGGCGATCTCGATCAGCGGCAGGGCGACGGCGTCCACGCCCAGGGCCCGCAGCCGCTGCACGAAGGCGGCGCCCTGCGCCTCGGGCCGGGTGACGATGACGCGCATGCGGCGTTCGCTGCGGCGCGCGCGGCCCGCGCCCCGTTTCAGTGCGGCGCCGCGGGCACGGTCGCGGCCAGGTAGCCGGCGGCGCCCGCGTTGCGCAGCGCGGCGGCGGCCTGCTCGCCCAGCGCCGTGGCCGACTGGGCGTCCGCCGCAGCGCCGGCGACGCGCGTGCGCAGCAAGGGCGCATGCAGCTCGCTGCCGTGACCCAGCGCAGCATCGAGCACGAGCTGCCCGCCCTGCCACACCGCGTGCGCGGCCAGCGGCATGCTGCAGCTGCCGCCGAGGGCGCGCGAGACCGCGCGCTCGGCATGCGCGGCCAGCCAGGTGGGACGATGCTGCAGCGCTTCGAGCGTCGCGCGCAGCGCGACGGCATCCTCGCGCACTTCCAGCGCCAGCGCCCCCTGCCCCGCGGCGGGGATCATCTGCTCGGCGGCAAAGCGGCTGCGGATGCGCGCGGCCAACCCCAGGCGCACGAGCCCGGCGGCGGCGAGCACGATGGCGTCGAAGCCGCCCTCGTCGAGCTTGCGCAGCCGCGTGTCGAGGTTGCCGCGCAGCGGCTCGATGCGCAGATCGGGGCGCAGCGCCAGCAGTTGCACGACGCGGCGCAGGCTCGAGGTGCCGACCACGGCGCCCTGCGGCAGTTCGGCCAGGCCCGCGAAGCGATTGGAGACGAAGGCGTCGCGCGCATCCTCACGCTCGAGCACCGCCGCCAGCACGAAGCCCGGCGGCAGCTCCATCGGCACGTCCTTGAGCGAGTGCACGGCGAGGTGCGCGCGCCCGTCCTCGAGCGCCGTCTCGAGCTCCTTCACGAACAAGCCCTTGCCGCCGATCTTGGAGAGCGCACGGTCGAGGATGCGGTCGCCCTGCGTCGTCATGCCCAGCAGCTCGACCTCGCGCCCGAAGCGCTGCATGAGCAGCGCGCGTACATGCTCCGCCTGCCACAGCGCAAGCCGGCTTTCACGGGTGGCGATGATCGTGGTCTGACTCATGGCGCGATTATCACCAGCGGCCGGCCGCGCCCCGGGGCGGGAACCGCGCCGCACTCGGGCATCATCGGCGCGTGAATTCCCCGATCCCCGCCCTCGTCACGGCGCGCGGCGCACGGCCGCTGCCGCGGCTGGCGCTGCTGGCCCTGGCTGCCGCCTACCTGCTGCCGGGGCTCTTCGGCCGCGACCCCTGGCGGCATGCCGATCTTGCCGCCTTCGGCCAGATGATGTCGATGGCCGACGGACGCAGCAGCTGGCTCGCGCCCACGCTCGGCGGCGTCCCCGGCGACGCCGCCCTGCTGCCGCACTGGCTGGGCGCAGCGGCCATCCTGCTGCTGTCGCCGCTCGTGCAGCCGCCGCTGGCGGCGCGGCTGGCCTTCGCGCTGCTGCTGGCGCTGACCCTGCTCTTCACCTGGGCCGCCAGCCGCCATCTGGCCTTGACCGACGCTGCCCAGCCGCTGCCGCTGGCCTTCGGCGGCGAGGCCGAGCCGGTGGACTACGCGCGCGCGGTCGCCGATGCCGCAGTGCTGGCACTGATGGCTACGCTCGGGCTGCTGCAGCTGGGCCACGAGACGACGCCCGAACTCGCCCAGCTCGCCTGCGTCGCGCTGCTGGCCTACGCGCTCGCCGCCGCGCCCTTTCGCCGCTGGCAGCCGCGCCTGGCGGTCGTCGCCGCGCTGCCGCTGCTGGCGGGCAGCGGCGCACCCGCGATCGCGCTGGTGCTCGGTCTGGCCGGCGCCGAGGTCTGCCGCCGCTCGGGCTATCCGGCCGTGCGCGCCTTGCGCCGCTGGGTGCTCGCGGCCACCGCGCTGGCGATCGCCCTGGCCTGGCTGATGGGCACGTGGCAGTGGCGGGTCGCGCTGCCGCAGCCGCGCGATCTGCTCGCCATCCCGCGCCAGTGGCTCTGGTTCCTCTGGCCGGCGTGGCCGCTGGTGCTGTGGACGCTGTGGCGCTGGCGGCAGTACGTGCTCTTCCGTCATCTCGCGGTACCGCTGGTGGTCGCCGCGACCGGGCTCGGCGCCAGCCTGGCGATGGGCGGCTCGGACCGCGCCCTGATGCTGGCGCTGCCCGGCATGGCGATGCTCGCGGCCTTTGCCCTGCCCACGCTGCGGCGCAGCGCCAGTGCCGCCATCGACTGGTTCTCGATGTTCTTCTTCTCCGGCGCCGCGATCACCATCTGGGTGCTCTACAGCGCCATGCAGACCGGCGTGCCGGCCAAGCCGGCGGCCAACATCGCCAAGCTGGCACCGGGCCTCGTGCCCGGCTTCTCGCCGCTGGCGCTCGGCGCGGCGGCCCTCGGCACCCTGGCCTGGCTGTGGCTGCTGCGCTGGCGCACCGGGCGCCAGCGCGAGGCGCTGTGGAAGAGCCTGGTGCTGCCCGCCGGCGGCGTGGCGCTGGGCTGGCTGCTGACCATGACGCTGCTGCTGCCGCCACTGGACTATGCGCGCAGCAACCGCACCCTGGTGCAGCGAGTGGGCGCTCACGTCAACGCCGACGAGTGCATCGCCGCGCCGCGCGCCGCGGCCTCGCTCGTGGCCGCCCTCGAAGTCCTGGGCGGCTGGCGCGTCGATGCCCGGCCGCAGGCCGCGGCGGGGCCCTGCACGGTGCTGCTGCGCACGGGGGCCGCCGCGCAGGGGCCGCAGGTCGACGGTTGGACGCTGCGCGCCACGCTGCAGCGACCGACGGACCGCAGCGAGCGCACCTGGCTCTACCGCCGCGCCGGCTCCGCGTCGTGAGCCGAATCGTCCGGCGCCGGCCACGGCGCGGGCAGCTCTCCGACGCGCCGCACGCGCACCGCGGGCAGCACGACGCGCATGCGCGTGCCCTGCCCGAGCACGCTGTGCACCTGCAGTTCGCCGCCGTGTCGCTGCGCGACGTGCTTGACGATGGAAAGCCCCAGGCCGGTGCCGCCGCTGTCGCGCGAGCGGCTGCCGTCGACTCGGTAGAAGCGCTCCGCCAGCCGCGGCAGGTGTTCGGGCGCGATGCCGGGGCCGGTGTCGGCGACTTCGATCTCGACGCCGCCATCGTCGCGGGGCAGCAATCGCAGCTCGATGCGTCCTCCCGGCGGCGTATAGCGCACGGCGTTGTGGACGAGGTTGCCGATCGCGCTCAGCAGCTCGTGGCCGCTGCCCGCGAGCTGCCGATCCGCGGCCTCGTGCAGCGTCAGCACGTGGCGCCCCCCGGACAGCGTCTGGCCGTCGCCCAGCACCTGCTGCAGCAGCGCGCGCGCATCGACCCACTCGTCCATCGGCGGGCGCGGGCTGCCTTCCAGCGTGGCCAGGATCAGCAGGTCGGCCACCAGCGAGTGCATGCGCTCGGCCTGCTGGGCCATCAGGCCGAGCACGCGTTCGCGCTCGGCCTCGGACAGTGGCAGCGAAGCCAGCGTCTCGATGAATCCGGCCAGCACGGTGAGCGGCGTGCGGATCTCGTGCGAGACGTTGGCGACGAAGTCGCGCCGCATCGCCTCGACGCGCTCATGCTCGGTGATGTCCTGCGTCAGCAGCAGGCGCTGCCCTTCGCCGTAGGCGCGCAGCAGCAGCGCGAGCTGGCGGCCGTCGCCCCCCGGTGCCGGCATGCACAGGGCTTTGTCCGCATCCTCGCCCTGCAGCCAGGCGACGAAGGCCGGCGCGCGCACGAGGTTGCCGATGCGCTGTCGGCGGTCGCGCTGCGGATCCAGCCCGAGCTGGTCGGCCGCGACGCCGTTGCACCATTCGATGTCGTCCTTGGCGTCGAGCAGCACGACGCCGTTGGGGGAGGCCTCGATGGCGCTGAGGAACTGCACCAGCCGCTGCGCCTCGCGCCGCGCCACCTGCTCGCGCTGGCGCAGCGCGCGCTCGACGCGGTAGCCGAGCTCGCCCCACAGCAGCGCGTCGGGCGGCGGCGGTCCGACCTGCGCCTGCCGCAGCCAGCGCAGCAGCCGCCCCGCGCGCAGCGAATCCTGCAGCAGGAACAGCAGCAGACCGAGCAGGCAGCCGCCGAACGCACCCGCCGTCGCGTGCGCGAACGCCGCGCCGAGCCGCGCGCCCAGCCAGCCGCCGGCCAGCAGCAGGGCCAGGGCCAGCAGCGCACGGGTCAGCAGCGGATGCATGCGCCGGTCCTGGATGCGGGCGGCGGTGAACTTCAGCCGCCTTCGCCGGCACCGTCAACGGTGCCTTCGTCGCCGGCTTCCACCATGCGGTAGCCGACGCCGCGCACCGTCTCGATCATCCTCGCGCAGCCGGCCAGGGCCAGGCCCTCGCGCAGGCGCTTGATGTGCACGTCGACGGTGCGCTCCTCGATGAAGACATGGTCGCCCCAGACGCGGTCGAGCAACTGGGCGCGCGTGTGCACGCGCTGCGGATGCGTCATGAAGAAGTGCAGCAGACGGAACTCGGTGGGCCCCAGGCGCAGCTCCCGCGCGCCCGCCTCGCCCTCGTGCAGCAGGCGGTGTGCCGCCGGGTCCAGCTGGAGCGGACCGAGCCTCACCGCCTCGTCCAGCGCGTCGGGGGCCTTGCGCCGCAGCACCGCGCGCATGCGCGCCAGCAGTTCCTTGGGCGAGAAGGGCTTGGCCAGGTAGTCGTCGGCACCGGCATCCAGCCCCGCCACCTTGTCGGCCTCCTGCGCGCGCGCTGTCAGCATGATGATGGGCAGCGCGCGCGTGCGTGCGTCGGCGCGCCAGCGCCGCGCCAGCTGCAGCCCGCTTTCGCCGGGCAGCATCCAGTCCAGCAGCACGAGGTCGGGAAGCGCGCCGCCGATCGCATGCTGGGCCTGCTCGGCACTGGACGCCAGCACCACGTCGTGGCCGGCGTGGCGCAGGTTGATGGCAATCAGCTCGGCGATCGCCGATTCATCCTCGACGACGAGCACCGTGCTCATTTGATCGCGCTCTCCACCGCGGCCATCGAGCTGTGCCGCACGTCGGTTCCCTTGACGACGTAGATGATGACCTCGGCCAGGTTCTTGGCGTGGTCGCCGACGCGTTCGATCGCCTTGGCGACGAAGACGAGGTCGATCGACGCCGAGATGGTGCGCGGGTCTTCCATCATGTAGGTGATGAGCTTGCGCAACAGGCCATCGAATTCCTGGTCGATCTGGTCGTCCTGCTTCAGCACCTCGAGGGCGCGGCCGGTGTCCAGCCGCGCGAAGGCGTCCAGCACCTTGCGCAACTGCGCCGTGGCCAGGCCGGCCGCGAACCCCAGGTCTGCCACCGGCAGCCGCAGCCGGCTCGACACCCCGGTGTTCATCAGCCGCTGCACGGTGCGCGCGATGCGCGCCGCCTCGTCGCCCACGCGCTCGAGGTTGGCGATGGTCTTGCTGACGGCGATCAGCAGCCGCAGGTCGCGCGCGGTGGGCTGGCGGCGGGCGATGATGCCGAACAGGTCGCGGTCGATCTCCACTTCCATCTGGTTGACGCGCTCCTCCTGGCGCAGCACCTGGTTGGCGATGTCGCCGCTCATGTTCGTCAGCGCGTGGATGGCCTGCTCCACCTGGGCTTCGACCAGACCGCCCATCTCGAGCACTCGCGCCGAGATGCCACTGAGTTCGGTGTCGAACTGGGTCGACAGATGCTTGTCGCTCATGTGCTGCTCCTATGCGGACTCATCCGAACCGGCCGGTGATGTAGTCCTCGGTGTCCTTCTTCTTCGGCTTCATGAAGATGTCGGAGGTGGGGCCGAACTCGACCAGGTGGCCCAGGTACATGTAGGCGGTGTAGTCGCTGCAGCGCGCGGCCTGCTGCATGTTGTGCGTGACGATGGCCACCGTGTAGTCGCTCTTGAGCTCGTGGATGAGCTCCTCGACCTTGCCGGTGGAGATCGGGTCCAGCGCCGAGCAGGGCTCGTCCAGCAGCAGCACCTCGGGCCGGATGGCGATGCCGCGGGCGATGCACAGCCGCTGCTGCTGCCCGCCGGACAGCCCCGAGCCGCTCTGGTCGAGCTTGTCCTTGACCTCGTTCCAGAGCGCGGCCTTCTTCAGCGCCCATTCCACGCGCTCGTCCATCTCCACGCGCGGCAGCCGCTCGAACAGGCGCACGCCGAAGGCGATGTTGTCGTAGATCGACATCGGGAAAGGCGTCGGCTTCTGGAACACCATGCCGACCCTGGCGCGGATCAGCGACACGTCCTCCTTGCTCTCGAGGATGTTCTCGCCGTCGAGGTTGATCTGCCCTTGGGCCCGCTGGTCGGGGTAGATCTCGAACATGCGGTTGAAGACGCGCAGCAGCGTGCTCTTGCCACAGCCCGAAGGTCCGATGAAGGCGGTGACCTTCTTCTCGGGGATGTCGAGGTTGATGTCCTTCAGCGCCAGAAAGCTGCCGTAGTAGAAATGGAGGTTGCGCACCGAGATCTTGATCTTCTCGGTGGCGAGGAGGTCGATGACGGCTTCCATGGGTTGTCGCCTTGTCGGGCTCAGTGCTTGTTGCGAAACAGCACGCGCGCCAGGATGTTGAGCAGCAGTACGCCCAGCGTGATCAGGAAGACGCCGGCCCAGGCCAGCTGCTGCCAGTTCTCGTAGGGGCTCATCGCAAACTTGAAGATGGTCACCGGCAGGTTGGCCATCGGTTGGCGCAGGTCGTTGGTCCAGAACTGGTTGGACAGCGCGGTGAACAGCAGCGGGGCTGTCTCGCCGGCAATGCGCGCCACCGCCAGCAGGATGCCGGTGACGACGCCGGCACGTGCTGCCTTCAGCGTGACCGAAAGGATGACCTTCCACTTCGGCGTGCCCAGCGCATAGGCGGCCTCGCGCAGCGCGTTCGGGATCAGCGCCAGCATGTTCTCGGTGGTGCGGATGACGACCGGGATGACGATCAAGGCCAGCGCCAGGACGCCGGCGATGCCCGAGAAGCCCTTGAAGGGGACGACCACCACGGCATAGATGAAGAGCCCGATGACGATCGACGGTGCCGACAGCAGGATGTCGTTGATGAAGCGCACGGCATGGCCCAGCAAGGTCTTCTGGCCGTATTCGCCCAGGTAGATGCCGGCCAGGATGCCGATCGGCGTGCCCACCAGGGTGGCCAGCGCCACCATGACCAGCGAGCCGAAGATCGCATTGGCCAGACCGCCGACGTCCGCCTGCGGCGGCGGCGTCATCTCGGTGAAGACCGACAGCGCCATGCCGCCGATGCCCAGCCGCACGGTCTCGACCAGGATCCAGATCAGCCAGAAGATGCCGAAGGCCATCGCCGCCAGCGACAGCGTCAGCGCGATGGCGTTGACGCGCTTGCGTCGGCGGTGCATGGCCAGCCGGGGGGCGTTCATCACCGCGCTCATGACCGGGTTCCTTCACCCTTGCGCAGTTGCGACAACAGCAACTTGGACAGCGACAGCACCACGAAGGTGATGAAGAACAGCACCAGCCCCAGGTAGATCAGCGACGCCTGGTGCAGGCCCGCGCTGGCCTCGGCAAATTCGTTGGCCAGTGCCGAGGTGATGCTGTTGGCGGCTTCGAAGAGCGACAGCGAATCGAGCTGGTTGAAATTGCCGATCACGAAGGTCACGGCCATGGTCTCGCCCAGCGCCCGGCCCAGACCGAGCATGATGCCGCCGATGACCCCGGTCTTCGTATAGGGCAGCACCACCTTCCACACCACCTCCCAGGTGGTGGCGCCCAGGCCGTAGGCCGATTCCTTGAGCAGGGTCGGGGTGATCTCGAAGACATCGCGCATCACGGACGCGATGAAGGGGATCACCATGATCGCCAGGATGATGCCCGCCGACAGAATGCCGATGCCGACCGGCGGGCCCGAGACCAAGGCACTGAGCAGCGGCACGTCGGCGAAGGCGGCCTGCAGCGGGATCTGCACATAGGTCGAAAGGATGGGCCCGAAGACCAGCAGGCCCCACATGCCGTAGACGATGGACGGCACCGCGGCCAGCAGTTCGACGGCGATGCCCAGCGGGCGCTTCAGCCACTTGGGCGACAGCTCGGTGAGGAACAGCGCGATGCCGAAGCTCACCGGCACCGCGATCAGCAGCGCGATGAACGAGGTCATCAGCGTGCCGTAGATCATCACCAGGCCGCCGAACTCCTCCCGTACCGGATCCCACTCCGTGCTGACGAGAAAGCCGAGACCGAACTCCTTGATCGCGGGTGCGGCACCGATGACCAGCGAGACGATGATGCCCGCCAGCAGGGCCAGGGTCAGCCAGGCAGCACCGTGGGTGAGGAGCGAGAAGAGCGTATCGGCCCAGGGAGCGACGCGGCGACGCTCGGGCGGCCGCCCGCGGGGAGTATCACGCTCCATCTTCTTGTCGGCGGCGTAGGCGGTGGCGGGGAGTGTAGCGGCCACGGTTGCTCCTGGGCTGGACGGCAACCGACGGCTGGCACCGCAAGGCACCCGCCGCAGGCGGATCAGGCCATCACTTGTAGGCGACCGCCTTGCCGCTGCTGTCCTTGATCTGCTCCCAATGCTTGCGCACCAGGGCCTTGACGGAGTCCGGCAGCGGCACGTAGTCGAGTTCGCCGGCCATCGGGTCGCCGTTGACGAAGGCCCAATCGAAGAACCTGAGCGCGTTGCCCGACACCATCGGCTTGTCCGGGTTCTTGTACATGAGGATGTAGGTCGGGTTGGTCAGCGGCCAGGCATCCTTGCCGGGTTGCTCCGTGGTGATCTGGTAGAAGGTCCTGCTCCAGTCGGCACCGGCGGCGGCGGCCTTGAAGGCCGAGTCGCTCGGCGGCACGAAGTTGCCGTCGCGGTTCTTCATCAGCGTGAATGTCATCTTGTTCTGCTTCACGTAGGCGTACTCGACATAGCCGATCGAATTGGGCAGGCGCTGCACGAAGGCGGCGACGCCCTCGTTGCCCTTGCCGCCCGCGCCGGTCGGCCAGTTGACGGCCGTGCCTTCACCGACCTTCTCCTTCCACTCGGCGTTGACCTTCGAGAGGTAGTTGGTGAAGACGAACGTCGTGCCAGACCCGTCGGCCCGGCGCACGACCGAGATCGCCGCGTCGGGCAGCGGCACGCCGGGATTCAAAGCCGTCAGCGCGGCATCGTTCCACCTGGTGACCTTACCCAGGTAGATGTCACCCAGCACCTGGCCCGTGAGGCGGATCTGGCCGGGGTCGATGCCCTTGATATTGACCACCGGCACCACGCCGCCGATGACGGTCGGAAACTGGATCATGCCGTCCTTGGCCAGGTCTTCGTCCTTGATCGGCATGTCGCTGGCGCCGAAATCGACCGTGTTGGCCTTGATCTGGCGGATGCCGGCGCCCGAGCCCACCGACTGGTAGTTGATGCGGGCACCGGTGGCCTTGTTGTAGGCGTCGGCCCATTTGGCATAGATCGGTGCCGGGAAGGTGGCACCGGCGCCGGTGACATCCTGCGCGAGCGCGGTGCCCGACGCCAGAACGAAGATCAGCGCAGTGCCGGCCACGCGGGGAAGAATTTGCGTCATGACAGTCCTTTTTGACAGCTCGTGGAACTGCCCAGGACTTTAGAAACGCCGCGTGACGACTTCGTGACAGCCGGCCCGCCGGCCGTCACATGGCGGGCGGCCGCTGCGTCAGGCCATCGCCGCCGCCGCCAGCTGCTCGGCGCAGCGGCGGCCGAGGTCGGCGTCGCGCGATTCGACCATCACCCGCAGCACCGGCTCGGTGCCGCTGGCGCGGATGAGGATGCGGCCCGCGTCGCCCAGATCGCGCGTCACGCAACGCTTGGCATCGTCGAGCCGGGCATTGCCCGTCCAGTCGCCGCCCTCGCGCAGGCGCACGTTGATCATCGTCTGCGGGAACAGCGTCACGCCCTCCAGCAGCGCAGCCAGATCACGGCCGTTGCGCCGGATCGCCTGCATGATCTGCAGCGCGCTGACGATGCCATCACCGGTGGTATGCCGGTCCAGCGCCAGCAGGTGGCCCGAGCCCTCGCCGCCGAGCTGCCAGCCGCGGGCGGCCAGCTCCTCGAGCACGTAGCGGTCGCCGACCTTGGCGCGCACGAGCGGAATGCGCAGGCGCTGCAGCGCCTGCTCCACCGCCAGGTTGGTCATCAGCGTGCCCACCACGCCGGGCACCGTCTCGCCCTTGGCCAGGCGGTCGGCGGCCATGACGTAGAGCAGTTCGTCGCCGTTGTAGATGCGGCCCCTGGCGTCGACCATCTGCAGCCGGTCGGCGTCGCCATCGAGCGCGATGCCGTAGTCGGCGCCATGCTCGAGCACGGCCTGCACCAGCGCCGCCGGCTCCGTCGCGCCCACGCCCTGGTTGATGTTCAGGCCATCGGGCTGGACCCCGATCGACACCACGGCGGCGCCGAGCTCGTGGAAGATCTTCGGCGCCACCTGGTAGGCCGCGCCATGGGCGGCATCGACGACGAGCTTCATGCCGCGCAGCGTGAGGTTGTGCGGCACCGTGCTCTTGCAGAACTCGATGTAGCGGCCCCCGGCGTCGGTGAGCCGGCGCGCCTTGCCCAGCGTGGCCGAATCGACCCATTGCGGCGCGAGCGCGAGCGCCGCCTCGACGTCCGCCTCCCAGGCGTCGGGCAGCTTCTCGCCCTGCGCGGAGAAGAACTTGACGCCGTTGTCGCCGAAGGCGTTGTGCGAGGCGCTGATCACCACCCCCAGGTCCAGCCGCAGCGCGCGCGTCAGGTAGGCCACCCCCGGCGTGGGCAGCGGGCCGCTGAGCAGCACGTCGACGCCGGCGGACGCGAAACCCGCCTCGAGCGAGGATTCGAGCATGTAGCCCGAAATGCGTGTGTCCTTGCCGATCAGCACCGTCGGATGCGGATTGCCCCGGCGCAGCACCTGGCCCACCGCGTGCCCCAGGCGCAGCATGAAGTCCGGCGTGATCGGACTCTTGCCCACGGTGCCGCGAATGCCGTCGGTGCCGAAATACTGTCTGCTCATCGTCGCTTCCCCCTGAAGCCGGATTTTCCTCGCCCGCCGCAGCGCCTGCTCGCTCCGTGCCATGCCGCGGTCGTGACGGGTTGAACGGCCGCGCGGCGCGCGCGACCGGGCCGGAGCGGGCCGGAGCGGGCCGGCCGGGTGCCGCTGCAAAGCAGACGGGGCCCGAAGGCCCCGTCGATGACGCGCGAAGCGGTCGCAGCCGCTCAGGCGGCGGCGGGCGCGCTGTCGGCCTGCGCAGGCGGCGCCGGCGGGCCGCTCGCGCGGTTCGCCGGGGGCGTCCAGTCCTTGGGCGGACGCGGCGGGCGGCCGGCCATGATGTCGTCGATCTGCTCGGCGTCGATCGTCTCCCAGTCGAGCAGCGCCTGCGCCATCGCGTGCATCTTGTCCTTGTGGTCCTCGATCAGCTGGCGCGCCACGCCGTACTGGTCGTCGATGATGCGGCGGATCTGCTGGTCGACCTTGCGCATCGTCTCTTCGGACATGTTGGTCGTCTTGGTGACGCTGCGACCGAGGAAGACCTCGCCCTCGTTCTCCGCGTAGACCATCGGCCCGAGCTCGTCGGTCATGCCGTAGCGCGTGACCATGTCGCGCGCGATCTGCGTGGCGCGCTCGAAGTCGTTGCTGGCGCCGGTGGTCATCTGGTTCATGAACACCTCCTCGGCGATGCGGCCGCCGAAGAGCACGCTGATCGTGCTGAGCATGCGCTCCTTGTCCATGCTGTAGCGGTCACCCTCGGGCAACTGCATCGTCACGCCCAGGGCGCGCCCGCGCGGAATCACCGTCACCTTGTGCACCGGGTCGGTCTTGGGCAGCAGCCGCGCCACCAGCGCGTGCCCGGCCTCGTGGTAGGCGGTGTTGCGGCGCTCCTCCTCGGGCATGACCATGGACTTGCGCTCGGGGCCCATCATGATCTTGTCCTTGGCCTTCTCGAAGTCGACCATCTCGACCACGCGCGCGTTGCGGCGCGCGGCGAAGAGCGCCGCCTCGTTGACCAGGTTGGCCAGATCCGCACCGCTGAAGCCGGGGGTGCCGCGGGCCAGGATGTCGGCGCGGATGTCCTGCCCGACCGGCACCTTGCGCATGTGCACGCCCAGGATCTGCTCGCGCCCGCGCACGTCGGGCAGCGTGACGTAGACCTGGCGGTCGAAGCGCCCCGGGCGCAGCAGCGCCGGATCGAGGATGTCGGGGCGGTTGGTGGCCGCCATCACGATGACGCCGAGGTTGGTCTCGAAGCCGTCCATCTCGACCAGCATCTGGTTGAGCGTCTGCTCGCGCTCGTCGTTGCCGCCGCCCAGGCCCGCGCCGCGGTGGCGGCCGACGGCGTCGATCTCGTCGACGAAGATGATGCAGGGCGCGCTCTTCTTGGCCTGCTCGAACATGTCGCGCACGCGCGCGGCGCCCACGCCGACGAACATCTCGACGAAGTCCGAGCCGCTGATGCTGAAGAAGGGCACCTTGGCCTCGCCGGCGATGGCCTTGGCCAGCAGCGTCTTGCCCGTCCCCGGCGGGCCCACCAGCAGCACGCCGCGCGGAATGCGGCCGCCGAGCTTCTGGAACTTCTGCGGGTCCTTGAGGAAGTCGACCAGTTCCTTGACCTCCTCCTTGGCCTCGTCGCAGCCGGCGACGTCGGCGAAGGTGGTGGTGTTGTTGCTCTCGTCGAGCATGCGCGCCTTGCTCTTGCCGAAGCTGAAGGCGCCGCCCTTGCCCCCGCCCTGCATCTGGCGCATGAAATAGATCCAGACGCCGATGAGCAGCAGCATCGGGCCCCAGCTGACGAGGATGCTCATCAGCAGGCTCGGCTCCTCGCGCGGCTTGACGTCGAACTTGATGCCGTTGTTGATCAGGTCGCCGACGAGGCCGCGGTCGAGGTAGGTCGCGGTGCTGCGCAGCCGCTTGTCGTCGCTCGTGATGGCGACGATCTCGGTGCCGCCCCCGGGGTTTTCCTGCAGCGTCACCTGCTTGATGCGCCGCGCCCGCACCTCCTCGAGGAAGTCGGAGTAGGCGATCTGGTTGCCCTGAGCCACGCCGCGGTCGAACTGCTTGAACACGGTGAAGAGCACGAGGGCGATCACCAGCCAGACAGCGACCTTGGAAAACCATTGATTGTTCACTGCGACTCCTTGGGCGGCGCGCAGGGCGCGCGACCCCGCCCATATGCGGGCGATTCTATTGCGGTCAACCCCGGGGAGCCGCTCGAGTGACCGGCAATTCCCTGCCGATCAAGCGCTTTGCCGGGGGTTGGCCTCCGCCTTTGGGCCGATGCCGACGAGAAAGGTTTCCGCCGAGCGCGCCCGCGACGCCTTGGGCTTGTGCGGCTTGACGAGGCGAAAGCTGCGCTTGAAGCGCTCGACGAGCTGGCTGTAGCCGCTGCCGTGAAAGACCTTGGCCACCAGCACGCCGTCCGGTCGCAGGTGGCGCTCGGCGAAGTCCACCGCCAGTTCGACCAGGTCGGCCATGCGCGCGGCGTCGGCGCTGGCCACGCCGGAGAGGTTGGGCGCCATGTCCGAGATCACCACGTCCACCGGCCGCCCCCGCAGCGCGGCTTCCAGCGCCCGCAGCGACTCGTCCTCGCGGAAGTCGCCCTGCAGGAAGAGCACGCCGTCGATGGGCTCCATCGGCAGCAGGTCCAGCGCCAGCAGCGTGGTGCGCGGCCCGACCCCGCCCGGCCCCGCGGCCTCGGCGCCCAGGCGCCGCCGCAGGTACTGGCTCCACGCCCCCGGCGCCGCGCCAAGGTCGACCACCGTGTGCCCCGGGCGCAGCAGGCGGAAGGCCTCGTCGATCTCGGCCAGCTTGTAGGCCGCGCGCGAACGGTAGCCCTCGGCCTGCGCGCGGCGCACGTAGGGATCGTTGAGGTGATCGTGCAACCAGGCCTTGTTGACCTTCTTGCTGCGGCTCTTGACGTTCATCGGGCGCCGATAATAGGGGCATGCCCGTCCTCACCCTGACCCCCGCCGAGCGCAAGGAAATGCGCGGCCTGGCACACCACCTCGAGCCCGTGGCCATGATCGGCGCCGAGGGCCTCACGGCCGCGGTGCAGCGCGAGGTCGACGCCGCGCTCGCTGCGCATGGCCTCATCAAGGTGCGCGTCTTCAGCGACGACCGCAGCCTGCGCGAGGCGACGCTGCTGGCGCTGGCGCAGGCCCTGGGCGCCGCGCCGGTGCAGCACATCGGCAAGCTGCTGGTGCTCTGGCGGCCGCCGGCGGAGAAGTCCCGCGGCGAGCGCGCGGATCGCAAGCCCGGGCCGCGCGTGGTTCGCGTCGTGAAGCCGAGCGCACGCCCGGGGCGCGCGCCGGTGGCGCAGAAGCTCGAGGTGCTGGGCAACCAGCGCGTGACCGCGGGCGGCCTCGTGAAGCGGGCGCGGCCGACGCAGCGATCGACGAAGAAGGCGCGCTGAGGCCGAGGCACGCGGGAGGCGGGCTGCGCGCGGCCCGGCCCTGCGGGCCATCAGACGTAGCGCACGTCCATGATTTCCCAGTGGTGCAGGCCGCCCGGAGCCTGCACCTCGGCGACGTCGCCCGCGACCTTGCCGATGAGGGCGCGCGCGATCGGGCTGCTGATCGAGATCAGGCCGAGCTTCAGGTCGGCCTCGTCGTCGCCGACGATCTGGTAGGTGACCTTCTGCCCGCTGTCCTCGTCCTCGAGGTCGACGGTGGCGCCGAACACCACCCTGCCGCCGGCATTCACCGCGGCCGGGTCGATCACCTGCGCCGCGGCGAGCTTGGCCTCGAGTTCCTTGATGCGCCCCTCGACGAAACCCTGCCGGTCCTTGGCGGCGTCGTACTCGGCGTTCTCGGAGAGGTCGCCCTGCGCGCGCGCCTCGGCGATGGCCTGGATCGCGGCGTGGCGCTCGACGGTCTTCAGACGATGCAGTTCGGCCTTGAGCTGCTCGGCGCCGCGGAGGGTCAGGGGAATGGTGGCCATGGTCGACTCGACAGGAAGGACTGGTCGCGGCCAAGCCTCGAGCGGGCCGCAGGCAGAAGCGAAACCGCCGCAGCGTCCCTCGCAAGAGGCGGCTGCGGCGTGTTGGATGAGGGCCCGAGTCTAAGCCAGTTCGGCGTGCATGTCCTGCACCGAGAGGACGGCCAGCCCGCTCTGATGCTTCATCGCCTCGGTCGCCGCCTCGGCGCCGGCCATCGTCGTGTAGTAGGTGATGCGGTTGGCCAGCGCCGCGGTGCGGATGTGCCGCGAATCGGCGATCGCCGCGCGCGTCTCGTCCACCGTCGTCAGCACGAGCTGGATTTCGCCGGCCTTGATCATGTCGACGATGTGCGGGCGGCCGTCCTTGACCTTGTTGACCACCTTCACCGGGATGCCCGCGGCGGCGATCGCCGCCGCCGTGCCCTTGGTGGCGACGACGGTGAAGCCCAGCGCGACCAGGTCGCGCGCGACGTCGACGGCGCGCGCCTTGTCGGCGTTCTTCACCGTGATGACGACGGTGCCCGAACGCGGCAGGCGCGATCCCGCGCCGAGCTGGCTCTTCAGCATCGCCTCGGCGAAGTTGCGGCCCACGCCCATCACCTCGCCGGTGCTGCGCATCTCGGGGCCGAGGATGGTGTCGACGCCGGGGAACTTGTTGAACGGGAACACCGCCTCCTTGACCGCGAAGTACGGCGGCACGACCTCGTGCGGGCGGCCGCCGCCCGGCGTCTTCTGCGCGGCGAGCTTCTGCCCGACCATGCAGCGCGCGGCGATCTTGGCCAGCGGCTGGCCGGTGGCCTTGCTGACAAAGGGCACGGTGCGCGAGGCGCGCGGGTTCACTTCGAGGACGTAGACGACGGCGTCCTCCCCCTCGCCCTGGATCGCGAACTGCACGTTCATCAGGCCGACGACGTTCAGCGCGCGCGCCATCGCCGCCGTCTGGCGGCGCATCTCGTTCTGCAGCGCCGCCGGCAGCGAGTACGGCGGCAGCGAGCAGGCCGAGTCGCCGCTGTGGATGCCCGCAGCCTCGATGTGCTCCATGATGCCGCCGATCATCACCTCCTGCCCGTCGCAGATGCAGTCGACGTCGACCTCGATGGCGTCGTCGAGGAAGCGGTCCAGCAGCACCGGCGACTTCTCGCTCACGCGCACGGCCTCGCGCATGTAGCGCTGCAGGTCCTTGTCGCCGTGCACGATCTCCATGGCGCGGCCGCCGAGCACGTAGCTCGGACGCACCACCAGCGGGTAGCCGATCTCGCGCGCGAGCACGAGCGCCTCCTCCTCGGTGCGCGCGGTGCGGTTCGGCGGCTGCTTCAGGCCCAAGCGCTGCAGCAGCTTCTGGAAGCGCTCGCGGTCCTCGGCGACGTCGATGCTGTCGGGGCTGGTGCCGATGATGGGCACGCCCGCGCGCTCGAGCTCCAGCGCCAGCTTGAGCGGCGTCTGCCCGCCGTACTGCACGATCACGCCCTCGGGCTTCTCCTTGTCGACGATCTCGAGCACGTCCTCCAGCGTCACCGGCTCGAAGTAGAGGCGGTCGCTCGTGTCGTAGTCGGTGGAGACGGTCTCCGGGTTGCAGTTGACCATGAGGGTCTCGAAGCCGTCCTCGCGCATGGCCATCGCCGCGTGCACGCAGCAGTAGTCGAACTCGATGCCCTGGCCGATGCGGTTGGGCCCGCCGCCCAGCACCATGATCTTGCGCCGCGTGCTCGGCTCGGCCTCGCACTCCTCGTCGTAGCTCGAGTACATGTAGGCTGTCTGCGTGGCGAACTCGGCGGCACAGGTGTCCACGCGCTTGTAGGCCGGGCGCACGCCCAGCTGCCAGCGCCTTGCGCGCACCTCGTCCTCGCCCGCACCCAGCAAGTGCGCCAGGCGCCGGTCGGAGAAGCCCATGCGCTTGAGCTGGCGCAGATCGTCCGCCGGCAGCGAGGCGAGGTCTCGTCCGGCCAGTGCGCGCTCGACGCCGACGATCTCCTCGATCTGCGCGAGGAACCAGGGGTCGATCTCGGTCTCCTCGAAGACCTCGTCCAGCGACATGCCGACGCGAAACGCATCGGCGAGGTAGAGCAGGCGGTCGGGCCCGGGATTGCCGATCTCGTCGACGATCTCGTCGCGGTCGTCGCTCACCTCGTCCAGGCCGCTGATGCCGGTCTCCAGCCCGCGCAGCGCCTTCTGCAGGCTCTCCTGGAAGGTGCGGCCCATGGCCATCACCTCGCCCACGCTCTTCATCTGCGTCGTCAGCCGCGAGTCGGCGGCCGGGAACTTCTCGAACGCGAAGCGCGGCACCTTGGTGACGACGTAGTCGATCGAGGGCTCGAAGCTGGCGGGCGTGGCGCCGCCGGTGATGTCGTTCCTCAGCTCGTCCAGCGTATAGCCCACCGCGAGCTTGGCCGCCACCTTGGCGATCGGAAAACCCGTGGCCTTGGAAGCCAGCGCCGAACTGCGGCTCACGCGCGGGTTCATCTCGATCACGATCATGCGGCCATTGCCCGGATGGATCGCGAACTGCACGTTGGAGCCGCCGGTCTCGACGCCGATCTCGCGCAGGATGGCGATCGAGGCGTTGCGCAGCAGCTGGTATTCCTTGTCGGTGAGCGTCTGCGCCGGCGCCACGGTGATGCTGTCGCCGGTGTGGATGCCCATCGGGTCGAGGTTCTCGATCGAGCAGACGATGATGCAGTTGTCCGCGCGGTCGCGGATCACCTCCATCTCGAATTCCTTCCAGCCGATCAGGCTCTCCTCGATGAGCAGCTCGTTGGTCGGCGAGAGGTCCAGCCCGCGCTTGCAGATGGTCTCGAACTCCTCGGGGTTGTAGGCGATGCCCCCACCCGTGCCGCCGAGCGTGAAGCTCGGGCGGATGACGACCGGGAAGCCGGTGCTGCCGGTGAGCTGCGCGATGCGCCGCTGCACCATCTGCGCCTCCTCCCAGCTGTGCGCGATGCCGCTCTTGGCCGAGTCCAGGCCGATGGCGGTCATCGCGTCCTTGAACTTGAGCCGGTCCTCGGCCTTCTCGATCGCCGTCTCGTTGGCACCGATCAGTTCGACGCCGTGGCGCGCGAGCACGCCGTTGCGATGCAGGTCGAGCGCGCAGTTGAGCGCCGTCTGCCCGCCCATCGTCGGCAGCAGCGCCATCTTCTCGTCGGGGTGGGCCGCGCGCTCGCGCGCGATGATCTTCTCCACCACCTGCCAGGTGATGGGCTCGATGTAGGTGGCGTCGGCCATCTCCGGGTCGGTCATGATCGTCGCCGGATTGCTGTTCACGAGGACGACGCGGTAGCCCTCCTCGCGCAGCGCCTTGCAGGCCTGGGCGCCGGAGTAGTCGAACTCGCAGGCCTGGCCGATGACGATCGGACCGGCGCCGATGATGAGCACGCTGTGCAGGTCTTGACGCTTGGGCATGTCAGCGTACTTCCATCAATTTCACGAAGTGGTCGAAGAGGTGGCCGATGTCGTGCGGCCCGGGCAGCGCCTCGGGGTGGCCCTGGAAGCTGAACGCCGGGCGCTCGACATGCGCCATGCCCTGCAGCGTGCCGTCGAAGAGGCTCACATGCGTGGCGCGCAGCGTGGCCGGCAGCGACTCGAGCTCGACCGCGAAGCCGTGGTTCTGGCTGGTGATGGCCACGCCGCCGGTCTGCAGGTCCTTCACCGGGTGGTTGGCGCCGTGGTGGCCGAACTTCATCTTGAAGGTCCGCGCCCCGCAGGCCAGGGCCATGATCTGGTGCCCGAGGCAGATGCCGAACACCGGGATGCCGACGGACAGGAACTCGCGCACCGCCTCGATCGCGTAGTCGCAGGGCTGCGGGTCACCCGGTCCGTTGCTCAGGAAGATGCCGTGCGGGCGCAGCGCCAGCGCCTCGCGCGCGGGTGTGCGCGCCGGCACCACGGTGACGCGGCAGCCGCGGCTGGACAGCATGCGCAGGATGTTGCGCTTGACGCCGAAGTCGTAGGCCACGACATGGTGCGTGGCGTCGACGAGCCGGCCGTAGCCTTCGCCCAGGCGCCACTCGGTCTCGGTCCACTCGTAGGGCTGGGCGGTGCTCACCTCCTGCGCCAGGTCCAGGCCGAGCATCGAGGGCGCGGCGCGCGCCGCCGCCACCGCCTCGGCGCACTCGCGTTCGCCGACTTCGGCGCCCGGCGCGAAGGCGGTGATGCAGCCGTTCTGCGTCCCGGTGCTGCGCAGGTGCCGCGTCAGGCGGCGGGTGTCGATGTCGGCCAGCGCGACCACGCCTTCGCGCTGCAGGTAGTCCGGCAGCGTCGCGGTGGCGCGAAAGCTCGACATGCGCACCGGCACGTCGCGCACGATCAGACCCGCGGCCTGCACGCCCGAGGACTCGAGGTCCTCTGCATTGACGCCGGTGTTACCGATGTGGGGGTAGGTCAGCGTGACGAGCTGACGTCGATAGCTCGGGTCGGTGAGCACTTCCTGGTAGCCGGTCATGGCGGTGTTGAACACCACCTCGCCGACCGTGCGGCCGGCCGCACCGATCGAGGAACCGAGAAAGGTCGTGCCGTCCGCGAGGGCGAGGAGCGCGCGTGCGCGTGCGCTGGACTGGAGGGGCAGCAAAGGGGACTCCGGGATTCGCTCGCCCAGCTCCACCCCAGGGCCGCGCGGCCGGGAATGAATCCGAGGGAAACCGGTGTCGGGATTTCGCTAGGCTGCGATGTTGGCGGGTAAACCTGTAAATTATAGCGCGGCGATGGCGGCGCGCGCGATGCGCACGTCCTCCCCGCTCTTCACCCCGCTCACGCCGACGGCGCCGACCACCTGGCCGTCGACGATCACCGGCACGCCGCCTTCGAGCGCAGCGACCAGCGGAGCGCTCAGGAAGGCGAAGCGGCCGCCGTTGATCATGTCCTCGTAGGCCTTGCTCTCGCGCCCGCCCAGAGCTGACGTCTGCGCCTTCGCCGGCGCGATCTGCGCGGTGATCGGCGCCGCACCGTCCAGGCGCTGCAGCCACAGCAGGTGGCCGCCGTCGTCGACGATCGCGATGCTCACCGCCCATTGGTTGGCCAGCGCCTCGGCCTCGGCCGCCGCGGCGATGCGGCGCACGTCCGCGAGCATGAGTTGGGGTTTCGTCTTCATCGGGCGTTCCTCGAGTCGGCGCTTCACGAGCCGCCGCGGACCATAGCCGAGGAACCTTCGGCGCGCCAAGGGTACCAACGCGTGGTTGGGCGCCTGTGGTGTCAGGCGCCCTCGGGTCCGCGCCCGCCCGACGCTCCTTTTCCGGTCCTGGGGTCGAAAAAGGCCGGTTCCTCTCGTGGCGCCGGCCGCCCGACTAGAATCCTTGTCGATTGCATCCCATGGAGGTCGTATGACGACGAACACCGAACATTTCGGCGGCTCGCCGCTCGCCCTGGGCGCCGAACGCAACCGCGTGCTGCGCAACACCTATGCGCTGCTGGCGCTGTCGATGATCCCCACCGTGCTCGGTGCCTGGGTCGGCGTGGCCACCGGCATCACCAGCGCGATGTCGCCGATGATCAGCCTCGTCGTCTTCCTGGCGGGTGCGTTCGGCTTCATGTTCGCCATCCAGCGCAACGCGAACTCGGGGCTGGGCGTGGCGCTGTTGCTGGGCTTCACCTTCTTCATGGGGCTCATGCTGGCGCGGCTGCTCTCGGTCGTGCTGTCGATGGGCAACGGTGCGAGCCTGGTGATGATGGCCTTCGCCGGCACGAGTGCCGCCTTCTTCGCGATGTCGCTGCTCTCCACCGTCGTCAAGCGCGACCTCTCGGGCTTCTCGCGCTTCCTCTTCATCGGCGCCATCGGCATCCTGGTCGTCGGCATCGTCAACGTGTTCGTGCAGAGCAGCGCGCTGATGATGACGCTGGCCGTGCTGGCGATCCTCGTCTTCTCGGCCTTCATCCTGGTCGACCTGAAGCGCGTGCGCGACGGCGAGGAAACCAACTACGTCATGGCCACGCTGGGCGTGTACCTGAGCCTCTACAACGTCTTCCAGAGCCTGCTGGCGATGTTCGGCATCCTGGGCGGGGAGGACTGAGGCGCTCGAGCCCGGCGCGGGCGGCGGCCGGCGCCGCACCGACCCTGCACCGACCCTGCGCCCACGAGAGGGCCCCGACCGGGGCCCTTTTGCGTTGCCGGCCGCCCCCCACCTCGGCCTGCGCCTGATCCCGAACCGAGCCAAGCCCACCACCGCGATGACCCCCGACCACGGATTCCGCCTTCCCCTCATCCATCTGCCCGCCGCGGGCATCGACCTGCACAAGTGGGCCGTCGTCGCCTGCGACCAGTACACCTCGGAGCCGGCGTACTGGGAGGCGGTCGAGCGCGAGGTCGGCGAGGCCCCGTCCACGCTGTGCCTGATCTTTCCGGAGGTTCATCTGGACGACGTCGACGCCGCGGCGCGCATCGAGCGCATCCAGGCGGCGATGCGCGACTACCTCGCGCGCGGCCTGCTCGTCGAGCACCGGGGGCCGATCCACGTCGAGCGCCGCGTCGGCGGGCGCACGCGGCACGGGCTGATGCTCGAACTCGACCTCGAGCGCTACGACTTCGACGCCGCCTCGACGAGCCTGATCCGCCCGACCGAGGGCACCATCGTCGCGCGCATCGCGCCGCGCGTAGCCGTGCGCCGGGGTGCTGCGCTCGAGCTGCCGCACGTGATGGTGCTGATCGACGACCCCGAGGGCACGGTGATCGAGCCGCTGACGCGCCAGCGCGATGCGCTCGCGCCGCTCTACGACATCGAGCTCATGGCCGGCGGCGGCCATGTCAGCGGCCGCGCCGTCGATGCACCGCGCGCGGACCGCGTCGTCGCCGCCCTGGACGCGCTGGCCGATCCGCATGCCTTCGCCCGGCGCTATCGCGTGCCCGACGGCACGCCGGTGATGCTGTTTCCGGTCGGCGACGGCAACCATTCGCTGGCCACCGCCAAGGCGACTTGGAACGAGATCAGGGCCACGGCCGGCCCCGATCATCCGGGCCGCTTCGCGCTCGTGGAGATCGTCAACATCCACGACCCCGCCCTCGTCTTCGAGCCCATCCACCGCCTGCTCTTCGGCGTCACGGTGGACCTGCGGGATGCGCTCACGCAGGCATTCGGCAGCGCGCTGCACTGGGCCGAGGTCGCCTCCGCGGCAGCCATGCGCGAGCAGGTCGGGAGCCATTCGCACCGCTTCGGCCTGATCGGGCCCGGCGCGCACTTCTGGGTCGGCGAGATCGACGGCGCGCCGACGGCGCTCGGCCTGGACGCCCTGCAGCCCTTCATCGACCGCCTGCTCGAGGGCCCGGCGATCGCCGACGTCGACTATATCCACGGCGACGAGGTGCTCGAGCGCCTGGCGCAGGCGCCGGGACATGCCGGCGTGCACCTGCCCGCGCTCGACAAGAGCGAACTATTGCGCCGAGTCGTGCACAAGGGCCCGCTGCCGCGCAAGACCTTCTCCATCGGCGAGGCCAACGAAAAGCGCTACTACGTCGAGGCGCGGCGAATCACCCCCGGCTGAGTGCGCGCCGTGCCCGCGTCAGCCGGGCACCTCGAGCGCGCGCTCCACCGGCCGGCCTGGGCGCGAGATGCCGCCGCGCGGGTTGTGATCGATCGTGATCGCGTCCATCGCGCTGCCTCCTGGAGTCAAAACCTAGGTCGAGGCGTCGCGATCGAAGACCGCGATGCTCTCGACGTGGGCCGTGTGGGGGAACATGTTGACCACGCCCGCGCCACTGCAGCGGTAGCCCGCCTGGTGCACGAGCAGCCCGGCGTCGCGCGCGAGCGTGGCCGGGTTGCAGCTGACGTAGACGACGCGTCGCGGTGGCTGCCAGCCGTCCGCGGGGGACGCGTGCAGGTCGGCCAGCGCCTTGGCGAGTGCGAACGCCCCCTCGCGCGGCGGGTCGACGAGCCAGCGTTCGGCCGCCCCGGTGGCCACGACGTCGGCGGCGCCGATCTCGAGCAGGTCACGCGCCTCGAAGCTCGCCCGCTGCGCCAGGCCGTTGCGGCGCGCGTTCTCGCCGGCGCGCTGCACCAGCACCGCGCTGCCCTCGAGGCCATGCACCCGTTGCGCGCGCGTGGCCAGCGGCAGCGTGAAGTTGCCCAGGCCACAGAACCAGTCCACGACGCGCTCGTGCGGCTGCGGATCGAGCAGGCCGATCGCGCGGCCCACCAGCACGCGGTTGATGTGCGGGTTGACCTGTGTGAAGTCGGTCGGCTTGAAGGGCATCACGACGCCGAACTCGGGCAGCGCATAGGCCAGTTCGGGGCCGCCTTCGTCCAGGCGCTGCACGGTCTCCGGACCCTTGGCCTGCAGCCACCACTGCACGCCGTGCTCGGCCGCGAACGCGCGCAGGCGCGCGGCGTCGGCCACCGTCAGCGGCTGCAGATGGCGCAGCACCAACGCCGTGACCTCGTCGCCGACCGCGAGCTCGAGCTGCGGCACGCGGTCGCGCTGCTCGAGGGCGCCGACCAGTTCGCGCAGCGGCAGCAGCAGCGCGCTCACCGCCGGCGGCAGCACCCGGCACTCGCGCATGTCGGCCACGTAGCGCGACTTGCGCTCGTGAAAGCCAACCAGCACCGTGCCCTTCTTCTGCACGTGGCGCACGGACAGGCGGGCCCGCCAGCGGTAGCCCCAGGCCGGGCCCTCGATCGCGCGCAGCAGTTGCTGCGGCTGCACCTTCGCCAGATGCAGCAGGTTGTCCTCCAGCACGCGCTGCTTGATGGCGACCTGCGCCGACAGGTGCAGGTGCTGCATCTTGCAGCCGCCGCAGGCGCCGGCGTGCAGGCCGAAGTGCGCGCACGCCGGGCGCACGCGCTGCGCGCTCTCGCGCGCGAGCGCCGCGAGCTGCGCCTGTTCCCAGTGGTTCTTGCGGCGCGCCACCGCCGCCTGCACGCGCTCGCCAGGCAGCGCGCCCTCGATGAAGACCACCTTGCCGTCGGCGCGATGCGCCACGCCCTGCGCATCGAGGTCCAGCGATTCGACCTCGAGCCATTCCTCTTGCGCTGTCATCGGCCGATTATCCGAGGCGCGTGATCCGGGACAGGACCGCCCTCTGCCGCTGCGCGGGAGGGACCGGGGTGAGGGTGCCGGCGGACCGCCGTCCCACCCTCCCCGGCCAAAGCCGCGCGACCCTCAGGGCGAGACGTACTCGCTCACCACCTTCCAGCGCCCGTCCTGGATCTGCGAGAGCCGGCTGGCCATGCTGCCCAGGCGCTTCTGCGGGCCGAACGTCAGCTCCGGCGTGCCGAAGATGTCGGGTGCAACCTTCATCGTGTCCATCACCTTGATGAAGCTGTCGGTGGTGAGGTTGGCCCCGGCCTTGCCCGCGGCCTGGGCGAACATGTCGACGATGTTGTAGCCGTAGACCGAGAACACGGTCGGGTCCTCGTTGAACTTGGTCTTGTACTTGTTGGCCCAGAAGCGCACCGGCTGCGAGGCGTCGTCCAGGTAGGGGTGCTGCGTGGCCATGGTGGCGTAGACGCCGTTCATCGCCGGACCACCGAGCTTGTGGATGAGGTCGGTGTAGGCCGCCTGTGAGCCGACGAAGAGCGGGTTGAAGCCCAGCTTGCGCGCCGTGGCGACGGTGCCGATGGTCTCGCGGATGATGGTGCCGAGCACGACGAAGTCGCAGTTCGCGGCCTTCATCTTCGCCACCTGCGAGGAGAAGTCGGTCGCGCCGCGCTTGAACGAGGTCTTCTCGTGCATCGTCAGGTTCATCTCCTTGAGCGCCGTCTCCGCCCCGCGCAGCACCTCGAGGCCGAACTCGTCATCCTGGTAGATGGCGCAGATCGCCTTGGGCGACTTCTCCTTGATCAGCTTGGGCAGGAAGACGTGGATCTGCTCGTAGTAGGGCGTGGCCAGCGCGTACTTGAGCCGGTGAAACGGCTCGTACATCTCGCGCGCCGCGGTCACGGGCATGAAGTTGATGATGTTCTTCTCGAACTGCACCGGCATCGCGGCCAGGTTCTGCGCCGTGCCGATGTGGCCGACCATCATGAAGATCCTGTCCTGGTTGACGAGCTTCTGCGCCGCCAGCACCGCCTTCTTCGGGTCGTAGCCCGAGTCCTCGACGATCAGCCTGAGCTTGCGGCCGTTGATGCCGCCCTGCTCGTTGATTTCGTCCACGCGCAGCATCAGCCCCAGGCGCACCTGCTTGCCGAAGCCCGCCAGCGGCCCGGAGAGGTCCTGGATCGAGCCGAGCAGGATCTCGTTCTTGCTCACCCCCTGCTGCTGCGCCTGCGCAGCCCCGCCCAGCAGCGCCAGAGCGGACGCCGCCACCGTCACCCATGCACCTACTTTCATCTCGGGTCTCCTTCTCGGTGGGTGGCCTGACTCAGGCCGGGTACATCGCCTCGATCTGCGAAGCGTACTTCTTCTCGACGAGCTTGCGCTTGAGTTTCATGGTCGGCGTCAGCTCCTCGTCCTCGGCACCGAGCTGCAGGTCCAGCAGCCAGAAGCGCTTGACCTGCTCGACGCGCGCGAACTTCGCGTTGACCTTGTCGATCTCGCGCTGGATCAGCGCCAGCACCTCGGGCGCGCGGGCGAGGCTGGCATAGTTGCTGAAGGGCACGTCGTGCTCCTGCGCGAAGCGCTCCACGTTCTCCTGGTCGATCATCACGATGCACACGAGATAGGGTCGCTTGTCGCCGACGACGACGGCGTCGGTGATGTAGGGCGAGAACTTGAGCTCGTTCTCCCACTCGCTGGGCGTCACGTTCTTGCCGCCGGCGGTGATGATGATGTCCTTCATGCGATCGGTGATGCGGAAGTACCCTTCCTCGTCCACCGCGCCGACGTCGCCGGTGTGCAGCCAGCCCTCGGCGTCGATCGCCTCCGCGGTCTTCTCCGGCTGGTTGAGGTAGCCGGCGAAGACGTTGCGCCCGCGCAGCTGGATCTCGCCGCTGTCCGGGTCGATGCGCGCCTCGATGCCCTCCATCGGCGGCCCGATGGTCCCGGCCTTGATCGCATCGGCACGGTTGATGGTGCCGATGGCGCAGGTCTCGGTCATGCCCCAGCCTTCGAGCATGGGCACGCCCAGGGCCATGAACCAGCGCACCAGGTCGGGCGAGATCGGCGCCGCGCCGGTGATCAGGTAGCGCGCGCGGTGGATGCCGACGATCTTGCGCACGTTGTCCAGGGCCAGGAAGCGCGCCACGCGGAACTGCCAGCGCAGCAGCCACGGCACCGGCCGGCGCGCCAGCACGCGTTCGGCGATGCGCCCGCCGACGCCGATCGCCCAGGCGTAGGCCAGCTGCTGCACGCGCCCGGCCTCCTTCACGCCGATGGTCACCGCGGAATAGAACTTCTCCCACACCCGCGGCACGGCGAAGAAGATCGTCGGCGCGATCTCGCGCACGTTCTCGGCCACGGTGTCCGGGTTCTCGACGAAGTTCAGGATCGAGCCCGCGCCGATCGACGAGTACGCGCCGATCATGCGCTCGGCGATGTGGCACAGCGGCAGGAAGCACATGCGCTCGTCGCCCTGCATCTGCGGCAAGTGCACGCCGATGCGGCGCAGCGTCCAGATGATCCCCCCGTGCAGGTGCATCGCCCCCTTGGGCCGGCCCGTCGTGCCCGAGGTGTAGACGAGGATGGCGAGGTCCTCGGGACCGCGGCTCCTGCAGCGGCGCTCGTACTCGCCCGGGTGCGCGGCATCGAAGGCGCGGCCGAGCTCGCGCAGCGCGGCCAGGCTCCTCACCTGCGCGTCCTCGAACTGGCCCAGGCCCTTCATGTCGAAGACGACGATGTGCTGCAGCAGCGGCAACTGCTGGCGCACCTCGAGCAGCTTGTCGAGCTGTTCCTCGTCCTCGACGAAGACGATGCGCGTGGCCGAGTCGGCGCACAGGTACACGACCTGCTGCTCGCTGTCGGTCGGGTAGATGCCGTTGGTGACGCCACCGGCGCAGAGGATGCCGACGTCGACCAGCACCCACTCGACGACGGTATTGGCGAGGATGGACGCCGTCTGCCCCGGCTGCAGGCCCAGGGCGGCCAGGCCCATCGCGATCTCGCGCACGGCCACCGCCGCCTCGCGCCAGCGCCACTCGCGCCAGATGCCGAGCTTCTTCTCGCGCATCCACACCGCGTCACCGCGCGCCTGCACGGCGTTGAGAAACAGCTCCGGCAGGGTCTCGCCCGGCGTCATCGCGCCGCTGCGCTGCTCGAAGGTGGCAAGGTCCCAGAGGCCGCTCATCGCCAGGTCTTTCGCTTCTTCCAGCGGCGCTCGCCGCGCACCCCGCCGGCCTTCATGCCGAGGTAGAACTCCTTCACGTCCTCCTTCTCGCGCAGCACGGCGCAGCGGTCCTCCATCACGATGCGGCCGTTCTCCAGCACGTAGCCGTAGTCGGCGACGTTGAGCGCCATGTTGGCGTTCTGTTCGACCAGCAGCACCGTCGTGCCGCGCTCGCGGTTGATGCGCACGACGATCTCGAAGATCTCGTAGGTGAGCTTGGGGCTCAGGCCCAGGCTCGGCTCGTCCAGCAGGATCAGCTCGGGCGCGGCCAGCAGCGCGCGCGCGATCGCCAGCATCTGCTGCTGGCCGCCCGAGAGCAGCCCGGCCTCCTGCTGCAGTCGCTCCTGCAGGATCGGGAAGTAGGCGAAGGCCTGTTCCATGTCGCGCGCCACGCCGTCGCGGTCGCGGCGCGTGTAGGCGCCCATGAGCAGGTTCTCGCGCACCGACAGCAGCGGGAAGACCTCGCGCCCCTCGGGCACGTGCACGATCCCGCTGCGCACGATCGCCGCCGGGTCGCCGGCGGTGATGTCCCGCCCCTTGAAGTGCACGCTGCCGCGCGTGGGGTCGAGGATGCCGCTGATCGTCTTCAGGATCGTCGACTTGCCCGCGCCGTTGCTGCCGAGCACGGTCGCGATCTCGCCGCGGCGCACCTTCAGGCTGACACCGCGGATGGCGCGGATCGGCCCGTAGGCGCTCTCGACGTTGGTGAGCACGAGGATCTCGTCGGCAGCGGCGGGGCTCATGCGCGCTCCCGCCGCAGGCTGCCGAGGTCCTGGCTGGCGCCGAGATAGGCCTCGACCACGCCCGGGTGCGCCTGCACCGCGGCCGGATCGCCCAGCGCCAGCACCTGGCCCTGGTTCATCGCAAGCACGCGGTCGGAGACCCTGGAGACCAGGCCCATGTCGTGCTCGACCATCAGCACGGTGATGCCGAACTCGCGCCGGATGTCGTGGATCCACCAGGCCATACCTTCGGTCTCCTCGACGTTCAGCCCCGACGAGGGTTCGTCCAGCAGCAGCAGCCTGGGCTTCATGCACAGCGCGCGCGCCAGCTCCACCACCTTGCGCACGCCGTAGGGCAGGCCGGCGATCAGGCTGTCGCGGTAGTGCTGCAGGTCGAGGAAGTCGATCACCTGCTCGACCTCCTCGCGCTCCCGCAGCGCGGCCGCGCGCGCGGCCGGCGTGAAGAAGAGGTCGCTCCAGAAGCCGGTGCGCCGGTGCGTGTGGCGGCCGATGAGCAGGTTCTGCAGCACGCTGGCGTGCTCGAACAGCTCGATGTTCTGGAAGGTGCGCGCCACCCCCAGGCGCGCGACCTCATGCGGCGCGCAGCGCGCGAGCTCCACGCCGTCGAAGACGATGTGTCCGCTCGTGGGCGTGTAGATGCGGCTGATGAGGTTGAAGACCGTCGTCTTGCCCGCGCCGTTGGGACCGATGAGGGTGAAGACCTCGCCCCGCCTGACGTCGAAGCTGACGCCGTCGACCGCGCGCACGCCGCCGAAGTGCACGCCGATCTCGTGCACCGACAGCAGCGGGGCGTCGGTGGCAGCGCTCATCGCACGCGCTCCGATTTCTGGAAGCTCTTCTGCCGCTTGAACATGCCGCGGCGGTAGAAGGGGAAGACGCTGAACCAGGTGCGGATCTTCAGCCAGCGGCCGTAGAGGCCCATCGGCTCGAAGAGCACGAAGGCGATCAGCACCAGGCCGTAGACCGCGGCCTTGAGGCCCGGCGCCATGCCGATGGCCTCGGGCAGGAAGCCCTTGGCGGCGTTGATCGCCTGCGGCATCACGATGAGGAAGATGGCGCCGAGGAAGGCACCGTGCACCGAACCCAGGCCGCCGATGACGACCATCAGCAGCAGGTCGATCGACTGGATGATGTCGAACTGGTCGGGACTCAGGAACTTGATCATGTGCGCGTACAGGGCCCCGCCCAGGCCGGCGAGTGCCGCCGAGATGGCGAAGGAAAGCGTCTTGTAGCGCGCCAGGTGGATGCCCATGCTCTGCGCCGAGATCTCGCTGTCGCGGATGGCGACGAAGGCCCGCCCGGTGGGCGAGCGCAGCAGGTTGAGCACGCCCAGCGTGGCCAGGATGGTGAGCACGAGGCAGAGGAAGTAGAACGAGACGCCGTCGTCGATCGCCCAGGCGCCAATCGCCGGCGGCTTCACGTGCAGGCCGGCGTTGCCGCCGGTGATCGACTCCCAGCGCGCGAACACCTCGGCGACGATGAAGCCGAAGGCCATCGTCGCGATGCCGAGGTAGATGCCCTTGACGCGCAGCGCCGGCAGGCCCACGACGACACCGACCGCGGCGGCGACCAGCATCGCGCTCGCCAGCGCCAGCGGAAACGGCAGCCCCGCGGCCACCAGCACCGCCTCGGTGTAGGCGCCGACGCCGAGGAAGGCGGCGTGGCCGATCGAGAACAGGCCGGTGAAGCCCGCCAGCAGCATCAGCCCGAGACCGACGATGGCGTAGATGAGCACGAAGCTCAGCTGCGCCAGACCGTACTCCGACAGCAGCCAGGGCGCGGCCGCGAGCAGCAGCACGAGCAGCGAATACCAGAAGCGATGCCCTTCGTGCCGGGCCAGGGCGATGTCCTGCGCATGGCTGGTCCTGAAGAGAAAGCGCATCGCGGGCCCGCCTCAAACCTTCTTGTGCATGGTGTCGCCGAAGAGGCCGGCAGGCCTGACCATCAGCATCAGCAGCACGACGACGTAGGCGGCGATGTCCTTGATGCCCTCGGGCAGGTAGAAGCCCGCGAGCGCCTCGACCAGGCCGATCACGAGGCCGCCCACGATGGCCCCGGGCAGGCTGCCGAAGCCGCCGACGACCGCCGCCGGGAAGGCCTTGAGGCCGATGAAACCCATGTTCGCGTGCACGAAGGTGATCGGCGCCAGCAGCAGGCCGGCGATCGCCGCCACCCCGGCGGCAAGGCCCCAGACCAGGCCGTTGAGCCGCTGCACCGGAATGCCCATGTAGTAGGCGGCGAGCTGGTTCTGCGACGCCGCCTGCATGGCGATGCCGATGCGGCTGAAGCGAAACAGCGCGTACAGCGCCGCGCACAGCAGCAGCGTGGCGCCGATGACGACGAGCTGCTCGACGTTGAGCACCAGTTCGCCGGCCATCCACACCTGGTCCTTGTAGGGTACGGTCAGCGCGCTGGTGTCGGTGCCGATGCCCGGGATCATCGTGATCGCGCCGCGCGCGACGTAGCCCAGGCCGAAGGTCAGCATGACGATCGAGAACGCCGGCTGGCCCAGGATGGGGCGGATCGCCACGCGCTCGGTGGCCATCCCCAGCAGCACCATGGCCAGCACCACCAGCGGCAAGGCGAGCCAGAACGAGCCGCCGAGCAGGCCCATCAGCACGAGGCCGAGGAAGGCGCCGAGCATCATCAGCTCGCCCTGCGCGAAGCTCACCGTCTCGGTGGCCTTGTAGATGAGCACGATGCCCAGCGCGATCAGGCCATAGATGCAGCCCTGCGCGATGCCGCTGACGATGAGCTGCAACAACTGCAAGCGATGGACCCCCGCACGACGCGCCGAAACCGGATCGGCGCGGTGCATGCTAGCCGGGGGATCCCGGCCGCCCGCCTAGCGGAAGCCCTTAAACGGGGTGCCGCGGCTCAGCGCGCGGGCAGCAGGCGCAGCGGGTCGACGGGCACGCCCAGGCGCCGGATCTCGAAGTGCAGCTGCACGCGCTCGGCATCGCTCGAACCCATCTCGGCGATCTTCTGGCCGCGGCGCACGACCTGCTCGTCCTTGACCAGCAGCACCTGGTTGTGCGCGTAGGCGCTCAGGTAGGTGGCGTTGTGCTTGACGATCACCAGGTTGCCGTAGCCACGCAGGCCCGAGCCGGCGTAGACCACGCGCCCGTCGGCGGCGGCCAGCACCGGATCTCCCGCCTTGCCGCCGACGGCCAGGCCCTTGTTGCGGCCCTCGTCGAAGGGAGCAACGACCGGACCCGACGCGGGCCACATCCACGCCACCGCCTCATCGCCCTCGCGCGCCTGCGCCTTCGCCGCCGCCGGGGGGGCCGAGGCCGCGGCGGCGGCGGGCGCACCGGTCGTACTGGTCGCGGTGGCGGGCGACGAGGCCGGCGCCGACGCGGCCGTGGCTTCGCGCGGCGCATCCAGCGGACGCGACTCCACGCGACCCGAGGCCGGCACCGGCTTCACCACCGCGGCCCCGCCGGCCACCACCACGGGCTCCGCGACCGGAGGCGCGACGCGCAGCACCTGGCCGACCTCGATCACGTGCGGGTTCTCCAGGTTGCTCCAGCGCTGCACGTCGCGCCAGTTCTGGCCGTTGTCGAGCGCGATGCGGATCAGCGTGTCGCCCGGCTTGACGGTGTAGTAGCCCGGCTTGTCGGCGTTGTCGGCCCCGGGTTGGGCCTTGCCCGGCTCCGCCGGGCGCAGCACCGCGGCACCGCTGTCGCCTCCCGCAGGCCGCGACGCGGCACCGCGTGGCGGGGGCTTGCGCTCTTCGACGGGGGCGTGGTTGGGACTGCCCGCGCACGCCGTCAGCAGGGCGGCCATGACCAGCAGGCACAGGCCCGGCACCTTGATCGCGCGTCCGCTTCTGCTGGGCCTCATCGTTTCGTCCATCCCTGTCGCCCGTCCGTCGTCAGCAGCCCCGGACCGGGGCGTGCCGGCTCGACCTGCGCAAGCGCGGCGCACGACGGCCCTCCAGCTGCGCTGGCGGGCATCCCGCAAGCCGTCACTCGCGGCCGGATTTTAGAGGGACGAAGTGAACCGCCCCGAGCCGCTGCTCGCGCAGGCCCGAAGCGGTGCGATCGACGACCACCAGCACCTGCCCGCCGCCGCGCCCGTCCTGCATCGGCGCCACCAGGCGCCCGCCCACGGCGAGCTGCTCCAGCCAGGCCTCGGGAATCGCCTCCCCCCCGGCGGCGGCGACGATGTGGTCGTAAGGCGCCCAGGGCGCGTGGCCCAGGCGCCCGTCGCCGTGGATCAGCCGCACATCGCCCTGCCGCCAGCCATGCAGGTGCTGGCGCGCCTTCTCGTGCAACGGGCGCAGGCGCTCGATGGAGAGCACGCTGCGCGAGAGCAGGGACAGCAGCGCCGCCTGGTAGCCGCAGCCGCTGCCGATCTCGAGCACCCGCCCGAGCGTTCCCTGCGCGCGCGCGCACTCGGAGTCGTGCAGCAGCGCGAGCATGCGCGCCACGACGGAAGGCTTGCTGATCGTCTGGCCATGGCCGATCGGCAGGCTCGTGTCCTCGTAGGCCTGGGTGGCGAGCGCGGTGTCGACGAAGCGATGGCGCTCCACGCGCGCCAGCGCCTGCAGCACCGGCTCGCAGGCGATGCCGTCGCCGCGCAGTCGCTGCACCATGCGCAGGCGCACCGCTGCCGAGTCCAGCCCGAGGCCCGCCACGGGCACCTGCCGCGCGGCATCGCGCGCGGCCTGCGCCAGCGGGCGCTGCGGCCGCAGGGGCTCGGGCGGCTGCGCGCCGCTGCGCGCGCGCGGCGCCGCGGGCATGGGCGCGCTGCCGCCCAGGTGCTCCAGGCCCGCCGGGAAACGGGCCCCGCGTGGAGGCCGGCTCACGGCGCCGCTGCTCGCGACAGCCGCGCCGCCCACGCCGGACGCGCCGCGTGGTCGGTCAGGTCCACCTGCAGCGGCGTGATCGACACCTCACCCTGCGCGATGGCGTGGAAATCGGTGCCCTCGCCGGCGTCGCGCGCGTCCCCGGCCGGGCCGATCCAGTAGATGACGTCGCCACGCGGGTTGGTCTGGCGCACCACCGGTGCGCTCGGGTGGCGGCGACCCAGGCGCGTCACCCGGCGCTCGCGCGTCAGCGCATCGGCGCGGTTCGGAATGTTCACGTTGAGCAGAAAGGGCACTGTCGGCGGGCCGTCGGCCAGCACCTGCTGCAGGATCGCGCGCACGGTTGCCGCCGCGGCCTCGAGTTCACCCCAGCCCTTGTCGACCTGCGAGAAGGCCAGCGCCGGAATGCCGAACAGGAAGCCCTCCATCGCCGCGGCGACGGTGCCCGAGTAGTGCGTGTCGTCGCCCATGTTGGCGCCGTTGTTGATGCCGCTCACCACGATGTCCGGCCGCTCGGGGAGCACGCCGGTGAGCGCCACGTGCACGCAGTCCGAGGGCGTGCCGTTGACCACCTTCACCGCATGGCCGCTGCCCACGCGCGCCTCGAACACCGACAGCGGCCGCACCAGCGACAGCGCGTTGCTGGTGCCGCTGGCGTTCTGCTCGGGCGCGACGATGTCGATCTCGCCCAGGCCCTCGCAGGCGCGCGCGAGCGCCGCGATGCCCGGCGCGAGATAGCCGTCATCATTGGCGATAAGGATGCGCATGGCGGCCGATTGTAGGAGCCGGCCCGGCTCGGGTTAGCATCCCCGATCGCCACCCAGCCCGCCCCCGGGAAAGGCTCGCATGCCGGTCAAGGTGCTGATCCTGGAAGACAACCCCGTGGCCCGCAGCTTCCTCTGCCGGGTCGTGCGCGAGAGCTTCAGCGACGCGCAGCAGATCGTGGAGGCGGGCGACCTGGAGGGCGCGCGCCGCCAGCTCGCGCTGGCCGGCGGGCCCACCGGCATGCACGGCACGGACCCCTTCCGGCTCATCCTCGTCGACCTCGAACTGCCCGACGGCAACGGCCTGGACCTGCTCGGCGAGCTGGCGAGCTACCCGGCCACGAAGATCGTCACCACGCTCTACTCGGACGACGACCACCTCTTCCCCGCGCTGCAGCGCGGCGCCGACGGCTACCTGCTGAAGGAGGATCGCTTCGAGGTGCTGGTCGAGGAACTGCAGAAGATCGTGCGCGGGCAACCGCCGCTGTCACCGGCGATCGCGCGCCGTCTGCTGAACCACTTTCGCGGCACGCCCGGCGCCGAGCCGGCGCCGCCACCGGGGCTGCAGGCCGCGCCCGGGCCGGCGACGGCGCCGCTGGCGATCGGCAAGCCGCCCCCGCACGAGCCGCTGACGCCGCGCGAGACCGAGGTGCTGACCTACCTGAGCAAGGGCTTCACGATCAAGGAGATCGCCAGCCTCATGGGCATCAAGTGGAGTACCGTCAACGACCACATCAAGGCGATCTACCGTAAGCTCGACGTCTCCAGCCGCGCCGAGGCCGCCGTGCTGGCGAGCAAGCAGGGCCTGGTGTGACGCGCGCGCGCGGTTCCGGGCCTGCGCGGGGACGTCCGGGCGCACGTTCGAGCGGCACCTCGGCCGGCGGCTGAAGCCGGGACCGCGCGTGCCCGCCCCATCCGGCCCCGCCGGCGCGACGGAAGACGGGCTGGATTTCGCGGCGATCGAGCGCTCGCTGGCGCTGCACGCGCCGCGGCGCTGGATCGGCTGGCGGCTGCGGCTGCTCGTGCTGTCCACGCTGGCGGCCATCGCCGTCGTCTTCACGTTGATGCAGATGCTGGCGACCCACCCGCACCTGCCCTCGACCTGGCAGCTCACGGCGCTGGGCCAGCCCACGCTGCTGGCCAGCCCGCGCGCCGACCTGGCGGCGATGAGCGGCCGTACGCTCTCGCACATCGAGTCCCCCGGCCGGCCCGCGCTCGTCGCCGACGAGTGGCTGCTGCGCCGCACCGCGCGCTGGCTGGTCGACGGCACGCAGCGCAGCCACTGGCAGCGTCAGCAGCAGGCGCTGGCCGAGCACCTGGCGCAGGATCGCATCACGCTGCGCTTCACGGACGGCAGCCGCCTCGATCTGGCCATGTCGGCGCTGGGCTACGCGCATGTCCCGCTGCTCTTCTGGCTCGCCGCGGTGCTGGCGCTGGCGCTCTACCTGATCGGCATCTCGGTGCTGTTGCGGCGTCCCGACGCAGGCAACGCGCTGTTCGCCCTGATGACGGGCTGCCAGGCGCTGAACCTGCTGCTCATCGGCTGCGGGCCCTGGCGCGGCCTGGGCCTGCCGCCGGCCCTGGTGGCGCTAGACCCGCAGGGACGCATGGCGCTGGACGTCTTGACGGCCATGGCGGCGGCCTGCATCTACGTGCTGCGCCCGCGGCCGATGCGGCGCACGCCGCTGCTGCTGGCCGCGGCCGCGGCCATCGTGCTGGCCTGGGCCTGGGTCGCGCGTGCCCCCGGCGCACCCGCCTTGTGGCTGCTGACGCAGGGCACGCTGATCGGCTTCGGCCTGGTCGAGGTGGTCGTGCTCGCCTGGGTGCTGCGCCGGCGTGCCGACCCCGCGCTGGCGCTCGTCGCCCGGGTGGCCTGGCTGGTGCTCGCCCTGCTCGTCCTCGTCACGCTGGGAGTCTTCGCCACGCGCCATGCCAGCGGCATCGCGCCTTTCGTCGCCGCCACCAGCGCCGAGGTGTGGTACCTCTTCTTCACGCTGCTGCTGCTGCTGCTCACCCTGATGTCGCGGCCGCGGCGCGTGCTGCGCGAGTTCGCGCTGCTGGCCGGCATCGGCACCGTCACCGGCACGCTCACGCTGCTTTTCGTGGCGGTGTTCGCGCTCGGCGCGATGGGCGCGCTGCTGCTGGCCGCGGCGACGGCCTCGCTGCTCTACATCGGCGCGCGGCGCTGGATCCTCGCGCGCATGTTCGCCGGCGCCAGCGTGCTGAGCGCCGAGCGCACCTTCGAGCTCATCTACAGCACGGTGCGCCAGGCCAGTGAGCGCCCCGAGCGCACCGCGCTGCTGCTGCGGCGGCTGCTGCAGGCGCTGTTCGCGCCGCGCGAGCTGGTGCAGTTGCCGCGGCGCATCGAGCAGGCGCGCGTGCTCGGTTCGGGGCGTGCGCTGTGTGTGCCGGTACCCGGCACGGGCACGACGCTGGCGCTGCAGGAGGTGCTGGTGCTGCGCTTTGCCAGCCACGGCCAGCGCATCTTCATGCCCGAGGACGCACAGCTCGCCGCGCGCGTGGTGGAGCAGGTCTGCCGCACGCTGGCGCACGACCGCGCGCTCGAGCAGGGCCGCCGCGAGGAGCGCCAGCGCATCGCCCAGGACCTGCACGACGACATCGGCGCACGGCTGCTGACGCTGATGTACAAGGCCGGCGACCCCGAGATCGAGGACTACATCCGCCACACGCTGCAGGACCTGAAGACGCTCACCCGCGGTCTGGCCGCCGGCAGCCAGACGCTGTCGGACGCGGCCGCCGAATGGAAGGCCGACCTCGGCCAGCGCCTTTCCACGGCCGGCATCCGCCTGGACTGGCAGCTCGAGCCCGGCGCCGACCCGGTGCTCGGCGTCGTCACCTGGTCGGCACTGACGCGCATCCTGCGCGAGCTGGCGAGCAACGCCATCGCGCACGCGCAGGCCTCGCGCGTCCTCGTCGAACTGCGGGTCGAGCACGACGCGCTGCGGCTCACGGTGAGCGACGACGGCCGCGGCGGCGACCCGCAGGCCTGGTCGCATGGCCTGGGGCTTTCGGGCATCCGCAAGCGCGCACGCACCCTGGGCGGCGAGGTGCAATGGTCGGCTCCCGCCGCGGGCGGCATCCGCTGCACGCTGCGCGTACCCCTGCCGCGCGGCGACGACGAAGCGCCCGAAGCGGACTGAAGACCCGGCCCCACGGAGGATCGATCGGGAATGGTTCGGGCCCGGATACGCTCAGACCGGCTCGACGCGCAGCCGCCCCTGCTGCCTTTGGAGCGTTCCCGCCAGCAGCGCCGTCGCCGCGTGCACGGCCTCGATCGTCGGCGTCGGCACCGCGGCGATGCGGCCGAGCTCGATCACCGCGCCGACCAGCGCCGCGATCTCGGGCGCGCGCCCGTTCTCGATGTCCTGCAGCATCGAGGTCTTGTGCGCGCCCACCGCCTCGGCACCGGCGATGCGCTGCTCGAGGCTGATCTTGAAGCGCACGCCCAGGCCTTCAGCCACGCGCTGCGCCTCGCCCATCATGACGGCGGCCAGCGCGCGCGCGGGCGGGAAGCGGCAGATGTCCTCGAGCGTCGCGTGCGTCAGCGCCGAGATCGGGTTGAAGCTCAGGTTGCCCCAGAGCTTGATCCAGATCTCGCTGCGGATGTCGCGGCTGACCGGGGCCTTGAAGCCGGCCTTCATCATCGCCTGCGACAAAGCCTCGATGCGCGCGCTGCGCGTGCCGTCGGGCTCGCCGAGGGTGAAGCGGTTGCCCTCGATGACGCGCACGACGCCGGGCTCGACGAGCTCGGCCGCCGGGTAGACGACGCTGCCGATGACGCGCTCGGGCTCGATCGCCTGCGCGATCACGCCGCCGGGGTCCACGCTCTGCAGACGCCGCCCCTCGTGCGGCCCCGGCAGCCTGTGGAAGTACCACCAGGGCACGCCGTTCTGCATCGACACCAGCATCGTCTGCGGGCCGAAGAGCGCGCGCAGCGCCGGCAGCAGGTCCGCCACCTGGTGCGCCTTCACCGCCAGCAGCACGGCGTCCTGTGCGCCGGCCTGCGCCATGTCCTGCACCGCGCGCGCGCCGGCAGCGTGCTGCTCGCGGCCGTCCTCCTCGATGAGGCGAAGGCCCCGGGCGTTGATCGCCGCCAGATTCGCGCGCCGCGCGATGAAGGTGACCTCCTCGCCGGCAAGCGACAGCCGCGCGCCGAGGAAGCCGCCGATCGCGCCGGCACCGACGACCGCGATCTTCACGCCAGGCCCAGCTTGGCCGCCAGGCCGATGCGCTGCAGCTTGCCGGTGGCGCCCTTGGGGATTTCGTCCAGCAGCAGGATCTTCCTCGGCACCTTGAATTCGGCGGCGCGCTGCGAGACGAAGGCCTGCAGTTCGCGCTCGGTCGCCGCCTGGCCTTCGCGCAGCACGACGGCCGCAGCCACCTCCTCGCCGAGCCTGGCGTGCGGCATGCCGAAGCACACCACCTGCGCCACCGCCGGGTGGTCCATCAGGATCTCGTCGACTTCGCGCGGGCTCACCTTCTCGCCGCCGCGGTTGATGATCTCCTTCAGGCGGCCGGTGAGGCTCACGTAGCCGCTGCCCCTGGTCGCCGGTGCGGAACCAGCCGTTGCTGAAGGCCTCGGCGTTGGCCTTCGCGTTGGCCTCGTAGCCGGCGGTGACGTTGGCGCCACGGATCACCACCTCGCCGATGGCGCCTTGCGGCAGCAGGTTCCCGGCCTCGTCCATGATGGCGACCTCGGGCCCGGCGCTCGGGCCCACGCTGCCGGGCTTGCGCACCGCCGGGGGCAGCGGGTTGCTGCACATCTGGTGCGTGGCCTCGGTCATGCCGTAGGCCTCGACCAGCGGCGCCTGGAAGATCGCCTCGAGCTCCTGGATCACCTGCGGCGGCATGCTGCTCGAGCTGCTGCGCATGAAGCGCAGCGGATGGCGCGCGATCACGTCGCGGTGCTTCGACGCGCGCGCGATGATCGCCTGGTGCATGGTCGGCACCGCCGTGTACCAGGTGGGCGCGGCCTCGTCCATCCAGGCGAAGAACTTCAGCGCGTTGAAGCCCGGCGTGCAGAACACGCGCGCGCCGGCGGCCAGCGGCGAGAGCACGCCGGCGATCAGCCCGTGGATGTGAAACAGCGGCATGATCACCAGGCCACAGTCGCCGGTCGACAGGCGCAGCGTGGCGACGATGTTCTGCGCCGAGGCCGCGAGATTGGCCTGCGACAGCGGCACGATCTTCGGTCGGCTGGTCGTGCCCGAGGTGTGCAGCACCATCGACGTGTCCTGCGGCTGCGCCATCCCGCCCTGGGCGCTGGGCGTGCCACTGGCCAGCCCGGCGAGCGTGAAGTCGCCCGCGCGCTCGCCCGCGTGCAGCTCGATCACCGCCACGCCGAGCTTTCTCGCCACTGCGACCGCCGGCGAGGTGCTGCCGGCCTCGACGATGAGCGCCTTGGCCCCCAGGTCCGAAAGGTAGAACTCGAACTCCTCGGCGCGATAGCCGGGGTTGAGCGGCGCGCTGGCAACGCCGCTGGCGCAGGCGATGAAGCAGCTCGCCATCTCCGGGCCGCTCGGCAGCACGAGGGCGACGCGGTCGTTGCGGCCGATGCCGCCGGCATTGAGGCCGGCCAGGCTGCGCTGGACGAGTGCGCGCAGGCCGCCGTAGCTGAGCGCGCGGCGGCCGGGGGCGGCAATGGCCACCGCATCGTCGGCGCCACGCGCCAGCAGTTGCTCGAGGGTCATGTCGATCTTCAGGCAGTCCCGCCCCCCGGCGGGTCACGATCCCTTATACCCGAGCGACCGGGGCCGTCGGGCGCCGCCTCAGCGCTCCAGCGCAGCCGACAGCCGCGGCAGCAGCTCGGCCAGCGCCTGCGCCACCTGCTGCGCCGCCTGCTGCGCGAGCGCGGCCGCGCCATCCCCCGGCCGCGCATCCAGCGCCTGCTCGAACTCCCGCACCGCCGTCTCGACGCCGACCAACCCGAGCGTCGCCGCGGCGCCGCGCAGCCGATGCGCCAGCGCCGCGGCCTCGGCGCCGCGGTGTTCGGCGAGCAGCCGGCACAGCCCCCTGCCGTCGTCCGCGTGTGTCTCGACGAAGAGGCCGAGCAGGCGCCGATAGACCGCGCCACGCCCGCCGATCGCCGCCAGTCCGCGCGCGGCCTCGAGGCCGGGGACGTCGCGCAGGGCCGCCGGGACGGCGTCGACCGCGGGCATGGCGCTTATCAGAGCTTGTCGGCGTCGATCACGCCCAGGCGCACGGCCACGCGCACGAGGTTGGCAAGGTCGTGCACGCCGAGCTTGGCCATGAGCCGGCTGCGATAGGTGTCGACGGTCTTCGGCGAGAGGTGCAACTCGAGCGCGATGGCCGCACTCGACATGCCGGCCACCACCATGCGCATGATCTGCCGCTCCCGCGCCGAGAGCGTGGCGATCGGGTCGCCGCTCTCGGTCGCGCCTTCGGCCACGCCTTCGCCGAAGTGCCGCCGGCCCCCGAGCACCTCGCGGATCGCCTTCACCACCTCCTCGGCCGGAGCGCCCTTGAGCAGGTAGCCGGCCGCCCCCAGCCGCACGGCCTCGGCCACGTGCCGCGGCCGCTCGGAGGCGGTGAGCACCAGGATCCGCGTCGGCAGGCCGCGATCGCCCAGCTGCGCCAGCAGATCCAGGCCCGAGCGATCGGGCAGGCTCAGGTCCAGCAGCACGACGTCCGGCACGCGCGCGACGATCTCCGCGAGGGCCGGGCCGACCTCGCCCGATTCGCCCACCACCACCATGCCGGCGGACTCCAGCACCGCGCGCAGGCCCTCGCGTACGAGGGCATGGTCATCGAGAAGGTACACGCGCGTCATGGCATTGCCGCGGCTGGCTGCGACTGCACCCGACCTGCCCTCAGCCGAGCACGCGCCCGAAGAAGCGCAGCGTGCGGTCCCAGGCGACCTGCGCCCAGGCGGCGTCGTACTGGGTGGCGGGAATGCGCCCCGGCCCCTGCGCGGTCTCGTTGGCAAAGGCGTGGTGCGCGAGGTAGCGGTGGCCGCAGTAGGCGACCTTGGCCTCGTGCAGCCTGAGTTCCAGCGCATCGACGCCAGCCGGGCCGAAGAACTCGTCCTGCGTGCCCCAGTGCGCCATCATCGGCGCCTTGATCCTGGCCGCGTCGACGAACTCCAGCGGCGGCATGCCGTACCAGACGACGGTGGCGTCGGCCTCGGGCACCATGACGGCGGCCAGCACCGTCAGCGCACCGCCCATGCAGAAGCCGGTGACGCCCACGCGCGGCGAGCCCATCTTCAGATGCTGCACGGCGCCGCGGATGTCCTGCGACGCCGCCTGGCCGAAATCCAGGCCCGACATCAGGTGATGGGCCTCCTCGGCCTCGAGCGTGGACTGGCCGCGGTAGAGGTCGGGCACCAGCGCCCGGTAGCCTGCGGCGGCCAGCCGCTCGGCGACGCCGCGGATCTGCTCGTTCAGGCCCCACCACTCCTGCAGCACCACGACACCCGGCGCGCCGCCGGCATCGCCCGCCGGTTCCGCCAGGTAAGCCTGCACCGACTGTCCGTCGGGGCGCTGGAAGCTGATCATCGTTCCCATCGTCTTCACCCTCCGAGAGGCTGTCGCGCCGCCGCGACCCTTGGCGCAGTAGAGGCCGCCCGGGCCCCTGCCGTCAAGCGGGAACCCCCCGGCGCCTGAAGACGAGCCTATCGCGGTCGGAGGCCGTCGGAGCGAAGGCATAGCCCTCGGCCTCGAACAGCGGCAGCCTCTCGGGCGCGTCCACGCGCTGCTCGATGGCCCAGCGCGCCATGAGTCCGCGGGCGCGCTTGGCGAAGATGCCGATGACGCGGTAGCGGCCGTCCTTCCAGTCCTCGAAGACGCAGTCGACGACGCGCGCGGCGAGCGCCGGCCGCAGCGCCGCGCGCGCGTACTCGACCGAGGCGAGGTTGACGACGACGCGCGCGCCGCGCGCGGCCGCCAGGCGCTCGTCCAGGCAAGCGGCCAGCGTGTCGCCCCAGAAGGCGTAGAGATCCTTGCCGCACGCGTTGGGCAGCGCCGTTGCCATCTCCAGCCGGTAGGGTTGCAGCCGGTCCAGCGGCCGCAAGGCGCCGTAGAGGCCGCTCAGGATGACGAGGTGGCGCTGCGCCCAGTCCAGGTCCGCGGCCTTCAGCGTACGCGCCTGCAGGCCTGCGTAGACGTCGCCGGCAAACGCCAGCAGCGCCGGCTTGCTGTTCGTGTCGTCGGCCTGGCGCTGCCAGGCGGCGTAGCGGCCGACGCTGAGCTGCGCCAGCGCATCCGAGAGCTTCATCAGCGTCGCCACCTCCGCCGGCGACTTGCGGCGCATCAGCGCGACCAGTTCGGCCGCGCGGTCGGTGAAGAGCGGCTCACTGGCGCGCCGGGCGATGGCCGCGGGCACCGGCGTTTCGTAGTCCAGGCGCTTGGCGGGAGAGAGCAGGTAGAGCATGGCGGCAGCGGGGTGTACAGGAGGCACGAGGGGCGGCGGGCACGGGACAGGGGGCCGGGCCGTGCACGGGCGCTCGGATGTCAGGGCCGGATTGTCGGGACAAGCGCGCCGCCCCCGTGCATGACCTCCTGCATGGCCGGGCGCTAGACTCCCGGCCCCGCGATTTCGCAGCCTCGTCGCCGGCACGTCGTGGCCCGCGCCCGTCTTCGCCGCCGAACCGGCCGCGTCCGCTGGCGGCACCGGGCCGGGGACGCCGGGCAAGCCGGCACTGTTTCTCGCTCGTCGTGGCGCGCATGCTGACACCGATGATGGCGGCCTACCTGCTGCAGAAGCCCAGGCGCGAGGAGACGGAGCCGCGCTGGATCGGCATCCACCTCGGCTGGGCGCGCTGGTGCCTGCGCCACCGCATCCTCACGCTGGCCGCCACCGTCGGCGACTACGACCAGGGCCTGGCCAAGCTCAACCTGGCCCAGCGCCAGGTGCCAGTGGTGGTGCGGCTGGCGGACGCGGCGCGAGAGGACATCGAGACGCTCGCCCGCCTGCCGGTGCCCGGCGCGCGCGGGCCGGGCGCGGGCTGGGCGCAGCCCGGCCCTGGGGGCTCAGTGCATGTCGCGGCCCGGCGGGCACACCGGCACGGCGCCCAGCGCCTCCTCCCAGGTGCGGCGCGGGATGTGCGTGCGCAGGCGCTGCAGCGCGCACTCGATCAGCGCCGGGTGCAGCTCGTGGCCGACGCCGTGCGCGACGTCGAGCGTGGCGTCGCCCCGGCGCTCGGCCAGGTGCGCGAAGGCCTGCTGCACGTCGGCGAGCGTGAAGATCGCATCGTCGCGGCCGTGCAGGAAGTGCAGCGTGGTGAAGCGCGGCGCCGCGTCGGGCAGCGTGCAGTAGCGGCCACCGAAGGCCAGCACGCGGCCGGCGATGCCGTCCTGCCGCGCCACCAGCTCGAGCCCGAGCAGCGCACCCTGCGAGAAGCCGGCAAGGCAGGTGGCGGCCTGCGGCACCGCGAGGCGCTGCTGCTGCGCGCGCACCCAGGGCTCGAGTTGCTCGAGCTGCGCCGCCACGCGCGCGCGCCACAGCGCGGCGTCCTCCAGGCCTTCGATCGAATACCACATGCGGCCGCGGCGACCGCCGTCGGCTGGTGTCGGCGCATCGGGCGCCAGCACGGCGGCCTGCGGAAACTCGCGCCGCAGCGCCTCGGCCAGCGGCGCCATCGCCAGCCCCTGCTGCGCCCAGCCGTGCAGCAGCAGCACGAGCTGCTCGGGCCGGCCCGAGGCAGGCAGGTGCTCGATGGCGATCTCCATAGCGCGCATTGTGGCGCGCGTCGGCCTAGCGGAAGTCGCGGCTGCGGCTGGCCAGGCCCTGCAGCAGCAGCGTGTGGTCGACGAGGCGGTGCGCGACGAGATGCCGCACCTCGCCCTCGCGCTGCCAGACGCCGTAGACCGTGAGCAGCCGGCTGCCCAGCAGCGCGCGGCGCTGCCGGCGCGCGAGCTGCGGCCAGCAGATGACGTTGACGGCGCCGCTCTCGTCCTCGAGCGTGACGAAGACGACGCCGGCGGCCGTGGCCGGGCGCTGGCGGTGCGTGACCAGGCCGCTGGCGCGCGCCAGACGTCCGTCGGGGTAGTCGCGCAGCACCGCCGCGGGCTGCACGCCGAAGGCGGCCAGCGGCGCGCGCAGCAGCGCCAGCGGGTGCGCGTCAAGGCTCAGCCCCGTGCTGCGGTAGTCGGCCATCAAGCCCTGCGCGACGCTGGGCGCCGTCAACTCGGGCAAGGCCTCGTGCGTGCGCGTGGCCTGCAGCAGCGGCGTGGCGCGCGTATCGACGCCGGCCACCGCCCAGGCGGCGCGGTGGCGGTGGCCGGCCAGCGGCGCCAGCGCCCCGGCATCGGCGAGCAGCCCGAGCGCATGCGCATCCAGCCGCGCACGGCGCGCCAGGTCCTCGGCGTCCGCAAAGGGCGCCTGCGCGCGGGCCAGGAGCAGCCGCTGCGCGGCGTCCTCGGCCAGGCCGTGGATGCGGCTCAGGCCCAGCCGCACCGGCTGCAGCGCCGCACCCGGCCCGGCGGCGGCCGCGGCCGCGGGCTCGAGCGTGCTCTCCCAGGCGCTGCGCGTCACGTCCAGCGGCAGCACGGCGACGCCGTGCGCGCGCGCGTCGCGCACGAGCTGCGCGGGCGCGTAGAAGCCCAGCGGCTGGCTGTTCAGCAGCGCGACGAGGAAGGCATCCGGGTGGTGGCACTTGAGCCAGGCGCTGACGTAGACCAGCAGCGCGAAGCTCGCCGCATGGCTCTCGGGGAAGCCGTATTCGCCGAAGCCCTCGATCTGCCTGAAGATGCGCTCGGCGAACTCGGCGCTGTATCCCTTGGCGCGCATGCGGCCGACGAGGCGCTCGTGAAAGGGCGCAAGCCCGCCCTTGCGCTTCCACGCCGCCATCGCGCGGCGCAGCTGGTCGGCCTCGCCGGGGCTGAAGTCGGCGGCCAGCATCGCCAGCTGCATCACCTGCTCCTGGAAGATCGGCACGCCCAGGGTGCGCGACAGCGCCTGGCGCACCTCCTCGCTCGGCTCGTCCGCGGGCTCCAGGCCCTGGCGGCGGCGCAGGTAGGGGTGCACCATGCCGCCCTGGATCGGCCCCGGGCGCACGATGGCGACCTGGATCACGAGGTCGTAGAAGCAGCGCGGCTGCAGCCGCGGCAGCATGCTCATCTGCGCGCGGCTCTCGACCTGGAACACGCCCACGCTGTCGCCACGGCAAAGCATGTCGTAGCTGGCCGCGTCCTCGGCGGGCACGTCCTGCATCGTCAACGCCTGCCGCCCGAGCTTGGCGCCGACCAGGCCGAGCGCGCGGCGGATGGCGCTCAGCATGCCCAGCGCCAGCAGGTCGACCTTGATCAGGCCGAGCGCGTCGAGGTCGTCCTTGTCCCACTGGATGACGCTGCGTCCGGGCATGGCCGCGTTCTCCACCGGCACCAGGCGCGCAATGTGCTCGCGCGCGATGACGAATCCGCCGGGATGCTGCGACAGGTGCCGCGGAAAGCCGACCAGCGCCCGACTGAGCTCGATCCACAGCCGCGACAGCGGCGCCTCGGGGTCCAAGCCCTGCTCGCGCAGGTGCTGCACGTCCAGGCCCCCGCCCCCATCCTCGGCCTCGTTCTCGCCTTCGCCCCGAGCGATGCCGCGATGCATGCCCTTGGCCACCGCGTCGATGCGCCCGGGGTCGATGCCGAGCGCGCGCCCGACGTCGCGCAGCGCCGAGCGCGGGCACCAGCTGATGACGACGGCGGTGAGCGCGGCGCGGTGGCGGCCGTACTTGCGGTAGACATGCTGGATGACTTCCTCGCGGCGCTGGTGCTCGAAGTCGATGTCGATGTCCGGCGGCTCGTTGCGCTCGGCGCTGATGAAGCGCTCGAACAGCACCGACATGCGCGCCGGGTCGACCTCGGTCACGCCGAGGGCATAGCACACCGCCGAGTTCGCCGCGCTGCCGCGCCCCTGGCACAGGATGCCCTGCGCGCGCGCCCAGTGCACGAGCTCGGCCACCGTGAGGAAGTAGGGCTCGTAGCGCAGCTGCGCGATCAGCGCCAGCTCGTGCTCGACGATCGCGCGCACCGCAGGCGGCGTGGCGTCCGCCGCGCCGGCACCCGGCGCCTCGCCGCGGCCCGGGTAGCGCCGGCGCAGGCCCTCCTCGGTCAGCTGCCGCAGCCAGCTCGTGGGCGTGTGGCCGTCCGGGACGACCTCGTCCGGATACTCGTAGCGCAGTTCGTCGAGCGAGAAGCGGCACTGCCCCGCCAGTTCGAGCGTGGCCTGCAGCCACTCGGGCCGGTACAGCCGCGCCAGCCGCGCGCGCGAGCGCAGGTGCGCCTCGGCATTGGGCTCGAGCGCGTGGCCGCACTCGGCCACCGGGCGGCCCAGCCGGGTCGCGGTGAGCACGTCCTGCAGCGGCTTGCGCGAGCGCGCGTGCATCAGCACGTCGCCCACGGCGACGATGCGCAGGCCGGTGAGCGTGGCCACGCGCTGCACCGCGTCGGCGAGCAGCGCGTCGTGCGCACGCAGCAGCAGCGGCAGCGCGAGGGCACAGCGCTCGGGGCCGAACCAGGTCTTCAGCCACAGCGCCTGCGCGAACAAGGTCTCGAAGGGATCGTCCGGCGACGGCGCCAGCACCGCCGACGCCAGCAGCAGCGCCAGGCAGTCGGGCAGACCGGCGAGCATCGGCGCCTCGGGCACCTTGCCTTCGAGGTCGCTGGCCAGGGCCCGGTACTGCCCCTTGGGCGCACGCCGCCGCGCCACCGTGATCCACTGCGAAAGGTTGCCCCAGCCGCGCCGCGTCTGCGCCAGCAGCACCAGGCGCGCGCCGGGCGCGTGACCTGCTTCAGCACCGCGATCGGCAGCCGCTGCGGGGGCGGCCGTGGGCGTTGCCGCAGCCGCGGCCTGCGGCGCCTCGAGCTGCATCGTCGCGCCGACGATGAGCGGCAGCCCGCATCGCCTGGCCTCGCCATGCGCGCGCACCACGCCCGAGAGCGAGCACTCGTCGGTGATCGCCAGCGCCGCATAGCGCAGAGCCTTCGCGCGCGCCACCAGTTCCTGCGGCTGCGAAGCCCCGCACAGGAAACTGAAGTTGCTGCGGCAGCTCAGCTCGGCATAGCCCGGCAGCGCGAACGCCGCGCGCGCTGGACGGAGACTTGGATCCGGCGACAAGGTTCGAGCTCCGGCAGCCGGCGACGGGCCGCCGGCGAAGGCGCGAAGAATACTGTATGAACATACAGTTGTCATGCCCTGCACCGAGGCATGGGCTGACCGCGAACACGGCATGACACAGCTCTGACGACGTGCGCGACAGGTGTCCAGCGGCATCCCCCCACACAGTTCGGGGATCGAGCAGTATCATGAAACCCGGTTCTGTACCGGAGAACGATCCATGCGCAGTGATCGCCAGGGACACGCGCTTTCCGGGTCGAATTCGCAAGCCGCGCGCCACTACGACGCCGCCATTGCGCAGTTCGGCATTTACCGAGGCGATCCCCTTGCGGAACTCGACGAGGCCCTGTCGGTTGCGCCCGCCTGTGTGATGGCGCTGTTGGCCAAAGCGTGGCTGATGGGCATGGCAACCGAACCGGCTGCGGCGGCCGAGGCGCGCAAGCTGCTCGAAGCCGCACGTCACCTGCCGATGGATGAACGCGAGACTGCTCACGCCGACGCGCTAGGCCTGCTGCTCGACGGCCGATGGGACGATGCTGCGCTCGCGCTGGATCATCTCGACATGCGCTGGCCGCTCGACATTCTTGCCCTGCAAGTCGGGCACCTGATCGATTTCTACCGTGGCAACGCGCGCAATCTTCGCGACCGCATCGCGCGGGCGCTGCCCCGCTGGTCACCCGAGGTTCCGGGCTACGCGCTCGTGCTGGGCATGCACGCGTTCGGTCTTGAAGAGATGGGCGATTACGCGCGCGCCGAAGCGTGTGGGCGCGAAGCGATCGACCGCGAGCCGCTCGATTGTTGGGCGCAGCACGCCGTGGCGCACGTGATGGAGATGCAAGGCCGCCCTGAGGATGGCATCGGCTGGATGACGGCACGTGAGCCGTACTGGTCGGGCGACGACAACTTCTTCAAGGTGCACAACCACTGGCACCGTGCGCTGTACCACCTCGAACTCGAGCAGCACGAACAGGTACTGGCCCTTTACGACGGCGCAGTGCGCAAGTCTGCGAGCGCCGTGGCACTGGACCTGGTCGATGCGGCCGCCCTGCTCTGGCGGGTGCAGTTGGTGGGAATCGATGTGAGCCAGCGCTGGCTGGAGGTCGCTCAGGCCCTGGCGCCACACGCCGACGGGCGTTCCTATCCGTTCAATGACTGGCACGCGATCATGGCCTGCCTGGGCGCGGGGCGCGATGCCGAGGTGCAGCGCATCGAACAGGCCATGGTCCAGGGCGCGAGCGAAGCCACGCCGCTGGCCGGCTGGATTCGCGGCACAGGACTGCCACTGGTACGGGGTTTTGTGGCCTTCTGGCGCGGGGACTACCGCAGCGCCGCGGAGCATCTGTACCCTTCGCGCTTCATCGCCAACCGATTCGGCGGCAGCCACGCGCAGCGCGATGTGATCGACTGGACGCTAACCGAGGCCGCACTGCGCGGCGGCCTGAAGGACCTGGCAAGTGCCCTGTCCCACGAGCGCATGGCGCTCAAGCCGCACAGCCCCTTGAGTCGCCGTCTCCTCGAACGCGCGCAACAGGCCTGATCGGCCCCATGCGCAAGAGACATGCAATCCGAGACGCCACGGAATCCGCGACGCATCTCGAGGCCTCTTGACATCCTGCAACCCCGCTGCGCTGAGCGAGTGCAAGGTCTTGTCTTGGCGGAGAGGGAGGGATTCGAACCCTCGATACGGTAAACCGTATACCGGATTTCGAGTCCGGCGCATTCGACCACTCTGCCACCTCTCCAGGTGCTGCCCGGGTCGGGGGCAGCCGCGCATTCTAGCGGACGTGCGGCGGTCCGCCCCGTTGGGGTCAGGGGCGCAGCACGTCCTCGCCGTGCAGGTAAGGCCGCAGCGCCGCGGGGATGTGGATGCTGCCGTCGGGCTGCTGGTGGTTCTCCAGCACGGCGACGAGCGCGCGTCCCACGGCCAGGCCCGAGCCGTTGAGCGTGTGCACGAGCTCGGGCTTGCCCGCGGCATTGCGAAAACGCGCCTGCATGCGCCGCGCCTGGAAGGCTTCGCAGTTGCTGCAGGAGCTGATCTCGCGGTACATGTCCTGTGCCGGCAGCCAGACCTCGAGGTCATAGGTGCGCGCGCTGCCGAAGCCCATGTCGCCGCTGCACAGCAGCATGACGCGGTAGGGCAATTCGAGCTTCTGCAGGATGGCCTCGGCGTGGCCGACCATCTCCTCCAGCGCAGCCCTGCTCTGCTCGGGCTTCGTGATCTGCACCATCTCGACCTTGTCGAACTGGTGCTGGCGGATCATGCCCCGCGTGTCGCGCCCGGCGCTGCCGGCTTCGCTGCGAAAGCACGGGCTGTGCGCGGTGAGCTTGATCGGCAGCGCCGCGGCATCGAGGATCTGCTCGCGCACGGTGTTGGTGAGGCTGATCTCGCTGGTGCTGATCAGGTACTGCTCGGCCTGCTCCTCGCTGCCGCCGCGCAGCACCCAGAACATGTCCTCCCTGAACTTGGGCAGTTGCCCCGTGCCCTCGAGGATCTCGCGGTTGACGATGTAGGGCGTCCAGCATTCGGTGTAGCCATGCTCGCGCGCCTGCACGTCGAGCATGAACTGCGCCAGCGCCCGGTGCAGCCGCGCCACCGGCCCGCGCAGGAAGGTGAAGCGCGCGCCCGACAGCCTGGCGCCGGTGTCGAAGTCCAGCCCCAGCGGCGCGCCGAGGTCGACGTGGTCCTTGGGCGGGAAGTCGAAGCGGCGCGGCGTGCCCCAGCGGCGCACCTCGGCATTGGAGGCCTCGTCGGCGCCCACCGGCACCTCGTCCTGCGGCAGGTTGGGCAGGGACATGAGGAGCGTGTGCAGCTCGCCCTGCAGCGCATCGAGCCGCGCGGCGCCGGCCTTCAGTTCGTCGGCAATACCGCCGACCTCGGTCATCAGCGGCTGGGCGTCCGCGCCCTTGCCCTTGGCCATGCCGATCTGCCGCGAGAGGCTGTTGCGCCGCGCCTGCAGTTCCTCGGTGCGCGTCTGGATGCGCTTGCGCTCGGCTTCGAGGGCGGTGAAGCGCTCGACGTCGAGAAAGGGTTGCGGGCTCTTGCGCCGTGCAAGGCGGGCGACGACGCCATCGAGGTCGCGGCGCAGCAGGTTGATGTCGAGCATGAGGTGGGCGTTGGCGCGAAACCGGAAATTGTAGGCAGCCGCGCGCGCCCGAATGCGGACAACCGGGCCGCGGCTCAGACCCGCCCGGCGCCCCCGAGGCCGCGCGGCAGCGGAAAGCGCACGTGCTCCTGCACGCCGTCGAGCTTGCGCACGCTCTGGGCGCCGAGCTCGCGCAGGCGCGAAATCACCTGCTGCACGAGGATGTCGGGCGCCGAGGCGCCCGCGGTCACGCCCACGCGCGGGCGGCCCTCGAACCACTCGGGCTTCAAGTCCTCGGCCGAGTCGACCATGTGCGCCGGCGTTCCCAGGCGCTCGGCGACTTCGCGCAGGCGGTTGCTGTTGCTGCTGGTCGCGCTGCCGACGACGATGACGACGTCGACGGTGCGCGCCATCTGCTTGACGGCGTCCTGGCGGTTCTGCGTGGCGTAGCAGATGTCCTGCTTCTTGGGTTCCCGCACCTGCGGGAAGCGCTGCTTGACGGCCGCGAGGATGGTCGCCGCGTCGTCGACGCTGAGCGTGGTCTGCGTCACCACGGCGATCTTGTCGCTGCGCGGCTGCACGCGCGCCACGTCCTGGGCGCTCTCGACGAGGTAGATGCCTTCCCCCAGCTGGCCCATCGTGCCCTCGACCTCGGGGTGCCCCTTGTGGCCGATCATGATGAAGTCGTAGCCCTCGCGCGCGAGCTTGTGCACCTCCATGTGCACCTTGCTCACCAGCGGGCAGGTGGCGTCGAAGACGCGGAAGCCGCGCCGCGCGGCCTCCTCGCGCAGCGCCTTGCTCACGCCGTGGGCGCTGAAGATCAGTGTGGCGCCCGCGGGGACGTCGTCCAGCTCCTCGATGAAGATCGCGCCCTTGGCCTTGAGGTCGTTGACGACGTAGGTGTTGTGCACGATCTCGTGGCGCACGTAGATCGGGCGGCCGAACATCTCGAGCGCGCGCTCGACGATCTCGATGGCGCGATCGACGCCGGCACAGAAGCCGCGCGGCTCGGCCAGCAGCACCTCGCCGATGAGCTTCGGGGCGTTCAATCCAGCACCCCGAGCACCTGCACCTCGAAGCGCACCGCGCGCCCGGCCAGCGGGTGGTTGAAGTCGAACAGCAGCGCGTCCTCGCCCACCTCGCGCACGACGCCGGCGTAGGAGCCCGCGCCGTCGGGCGTCGGGAACTCGACCACCTCGCCGCGGGCGTAGCTCGCCTGCGGGTCGCCGAGTTCGCGCAGCAGCGCCCGCGACACGCGCTGCAGCAGCTGCGGGTTGCGCTCGCCGAAGGCCTCGCCCGCGGGCAGGTCGAAGGCCGCGTGCGCGCCCTCGAGCAGCCCCACGAGCCTGCCCTCGAGCGCCGGCGCGAGCTGTCCCAGGCCCAGCGACAGCGTCGCCGGCGGCCCCTCGAAGGTGTCGACGACGACCGCGCCGTCGGGGCCGCTGAGGCGGTAGTGCAGGGTCAGGAAGGATCCCGGCTGGATGCGGTTTGCGGCTTGCACGCGTGCTCGCGCGCCCGGTCGCGCGCCTCGAATAGACTGCGCTCGATTTTAGTCGGCCACCCGCGTCGCGCGGCCCGCCGCCCCGGGATCCCCCTGCCGCCCTCGAACGCCCCGATGCCGCTGAAGGACCTGCCCGCCGACCAGCGCCCGCGCGAGAAGCTGCTGCAGCGCGGCGCCACCGCGCTGGCCGACACCGAGCTGCTGGCGCTGCTGCTGCGCACGGGCCTGGCCGGCAAGGGCGTGTTCGCGCTCGCCGAGGATCTGCTCGCGCACTGCGGCGGCTTCGCCGGGCTGCTGGCGGCGCGCGCCGAGGACCTGCAGCGCGTCAAGGGCCTCGGGCCGGCCAAGCGCGCCGAGATCCTCGCGGTGATGGAGATCGCGCGCCGCGCCATCGCCGAGCCCCTGCGCCAGTCGCCGGTGTTCGATGCGCCGCAGCGCGTCAAGGAGTACCTGGCGCTGCAGCTTGGCGGCCTGCCGCACGAGGTCTTCGCGGTGCTCTTCCTCGATCACCAGCACCGGCTGCTGGAGCTCGAGGAGATGTTTCGCGGCACGCTGACGCAGACCAGCGTCTACCCGCGCGAAGTCGTGCGCCGCGCGATGGCGCTCAACGCCGCGGCGGTGATCCTCGCGCACAACCATCCCTCGGGCGTGGCCGAGCCCTCGCGCGCCGACGAGTACCTGACGCAATCGCTGAAGAGCGCGCTGGGCCTCGTCGACGTGCGCGTGCTCGACCATCTCGTCGTCGGCCAGGGGCAGGTGGTGTCGATGGCCGAACGCGGGCTGCTGTGAAGGGCGGGCGCGCCACGGCGGCGGCGGCGCGGGGTCTTGCCGGCCTCGACGAGCTGCGCAAGGCGCTCGCGGCGCGGCGGCGCGAGGAGGCCGAGCGCCGGGCGCGCGAGCAGACGCGGCGCGCGGCCGTCGACGCCGCCGGGCGGCTCTTTCGCGCCGCCGTCGGCGAGGTCACGCCGCTGCGGGCGGGCAACCGCGCCGAGCTGCATCGACCCCGCCCCGAGCCCTGGCCGCACCAGCGCGAGGCGGATGAGCGCGCCGCCCTGCGACAGACCTGGTCCGACGAGGTGGACGTCGAGTCGCTGCTGCTCACCGACGACGGGCTGAGCTTCCGGCGCCCGGGCATCGGCGCCGATGTCGTGACGCGGCTGCGCCGCGGGCAGTGGACGGTCCAGGGCGAGATCGACCTGCACGGCCTGCGCCGCGAGGAGGCGCGCGAGGTCCTGCGCGAGTTCCTGGATCTGTCGACGCGGCGCGGGCAGCGCTGCGTGCGCATCGTGCACGGCAAGGGCCACGGCTCGCCGGGCCGCCGCCCCGTGCTCAAGCTGCGCGTGCAGCGCTGGCTGGCGCAGAGTGCCGCGGTGATCGCCTTCGCCCAGGCCAGCGGCCCGCAGGGCGGCGCAGGGGCCTTGATCGCCCTGCTCGACCGCAGCACGCGCCGCGGCCGCAGCGCCTGAGGCGCAGCCGCTCAGTCGGCCGCCGCGGACGGCGTTGCCGCCCGCGAACGCACAGGCGTCTTGGCCGTCCCTGCCCCTGCAGCAGCCTTTCTTGCAGGCGCCTTCTTCGCCGCCGTCTTCTTCACCACAGCCTTCTTCGCCACCGCCTTCTTTGCAACGGCCTTCTTCGCCACCGCTTTCTTCCCGGGCGCCGCCTTGGCGCGCGCCTCCTTCGCGAGCTCGACCACCTTGGCGATCTGCGCGTCGCTGAAGGGGCCGTTGACGCCGGAGATCGCCGCCAGCTTCATGCCGTGCTTGAGGCCGAGCTTGTAGATCTCCTTCACCTTCGCCCACTCGGTGTCGCGGCCGACGGTGAAGACCTCGAAGCGGCCCTCGAGCGCGAGCACGATGGTCTCGGCCAGACAGGCGTAGACGACGTTGGGCGGCAGGCCGATGCTCTTGAGGCCGCGCACCTTGGTGGGCAGCTCGATCTCGCCGGACTCGACGACGAGCACGTCCGGGCGCTTGGCGACCTCGGCGGCCGGCAGGTCCAGCGGCCGTGCGACGTCGGTGATGACGCAGCCGGGCTTGACGCGCATGATGTCGAGGATCTTCTTGCCCGCGCCGGATGTGCTGGTGACGATCATGTCCATGTCGCCGAGCAGTTCGTCGTAGTCGTTCGAGCAGAGGACATTGGCATCCGGCGTGTCCAGCAGGATCGAGGCCTTCAGCTCCTGCAGCTTGTCCAGGCTGCGCCCGGCCAGCACCACCTGCTCGAACACCATCGCCAGCAGGCGCGCGCTCGCCGAGCCGATGGAGCCGGTGGCGCCGATGACCATCGCCTTGGCCTGCAGGCGCTGCCCCGGCGGCGGCTGTTGCACCAGCCCCATGCGTCGCATAGCGTCGGCCGCGGCCCACAGCGCGCCCGAGGCCGAGTAGCTGTTGCCTGTCGTCACCGGGATGCGCGCGCGCCGCGCCACGGTGACGCCGGCGTCGCCCACCACCTTGGTGAAGGCCCCGAGGCCCATGATCTGCGCGCCCAGCTTCTGCGCCATGGCCGCGGCCGCCAGCAGCCGCCGGTAGGTGAACTCCGGGCTGCGCGCGAGCATCTCCTTGGGCGTGCCGCCGACGCTGATGAGCCAGCCCTCGGCCTCCGCGCCGGTGGGCGAGACGATGTTCTCCATCTTGCAATAGACCATCGGCGGCATGTGCGCGGCCAGCGTCTCCACCTGGTCCATCACGAACTTGGGCGTGCCCTTGGGAATGGGAAAGCCCTTGCGGATGAACTCCTGGCTCAGGGGATGGATGACGAACGCGAAGCGGCGGATGTTGCGGAAGCGCCCGCTTGGATGCAGCAGCCGCGGCTGCAGGTCGAGTTCGTCGATGACCTCCTCGAAGTCCTCGTCGGAGACCTCCTCGGCCGGGCGCTCGAGGGCGGCGAGGATCATCGCCTCGATGACGTTGACGCCCACCACCTGCTCGAAGAGCTTGGGACTGACGTCGATCACCAGGTTCACGCGGCACTGGCGGAAGAAGGCCAGGCGTTCCTCGTCGATGGCCGAGGTGATGAGCGTCTTGCCGGCCAGGTTGCGCGTGTTGCCGACCTCCTTGATCTCGGCATAGGTGCCCACGACGACGTGCGCCCTGGCGACCTCGGCGGCGAGGCGGCTGCGCTTGAAGTCGGAGAAGGCGCCCTCGACGAGCTCGCGGCGCCGGCCGCTGAGCACCCAATCGGTCCCCTTGGCGTAGAGCTCGAGCTGCTCGAGCGAAGTCAGCAGCGCCGGGGCGCCGGTCTGCGCCAGCGCGTCGGCGAAGCCGAGGTTGGGCGTGTACTCGGCGAGCGCCTGCGCCAGGTCGTAGTTGCGCATGCCCGAGAGGAAGAGGACGATGTTGTTGTCGAAGTAGTTGCCAAGGCGCGCCTGCACGAGGCGCACCGCGCGCACCTGCAGCAGCCGGCGCAGCCGCGCGCCGGTGGTCGCCGGCACGCGCGTCACGACCTTGAGCAGCCGCGCCGTCTCCTTGTTGATGACGGTGCGCTGGCCGACGTGGAAGTGGTCACCGACTTCGCCCAGGCCGATGGCGTCGGCCTGCTCCTGGTGGCGGCGCATCAGTTCCCAGGCGCGCGTGATGTCGTTGTCCGCGCCCAGCCGCCTGACCTGGAAGCGCTGGCCGAGGAACTCGGTCTCGAACGCGAAGTCCTGCTTGGACGCACCCAGCGTCACGGTGACGACTTTCTTCATCGGTGGCACTCCGGCGGCAAGGAATCAGGCCTGGGTTGCGCTGCGGCGCTTGCGTGGCGGGGTCTTCTTCGACGCAGGCGTCGTCCGCATGGCCCCCGGGCGCGTGGACGACGCGCGCGCACCCTTGGCGGGCGGATTCGACCTCGTCTTGCGCGGGGCCTTGGCCGTCACCGCGCCGGCCGCGCCCTCGTCGGGCAGCACGGCGCGGATCATCGCCTCGCACTGCGCCTGCGTCATGTAGAGCGGCACCGGGTAGCCGGCGTGCGCCTCCTGCAGCGCCGCACGCGCCAGCTCCGGGATGTCCTCCTCGCGCAGCGCCTGCAGCGTGGTCGGAATGCCGATGTCGTCGTTGAGCCGGCACACGCCGTCGATGAAGGCGCGTGCAAGCGTCTCTTCGCCCTCGTCCTCCTGCCCGAGACCGGCGCGAAGGGCCAGTTGCGCCAGGCGTGCGGTGACCGCGGGCGCCGAAAAGCGCAGCACGTGCGGCAGCATGATGGCGTTGGCCAGGCCATGCGGCGTGTGGTAGAGGCCGCCGAACTGGTGTGCGATGGCGTGCACGTAGCCGACGTTGGCGCGCGTGAAGGCCATGCCCGCCCAGGTGCTGGCCAGCGCCATGTTCTCGCGCGCCTGCAGGTTCGCGCCGTCGCCGCAGGCGGTGCGCAGGTTGGCGAAGATCAGCCCCACGGCGGCCAGCGCGAGCGCGTCGGTGTGCGCCGTGGCCCAGTTGCCGAGGAAGGCCTCGACGGCGTGGGTGAGCGCGTCGATGCCGGTGGCCGCGGTGATGGCGCGGGGCAGCCCGGTCATCAGCGCCGGGTCGAGTGCGGCCATGCGCGGCACGAGGCGCGTGTCGACGATGACGAGCTTGCTGCGGCGCTCGGGGTCGGCGATGACGGCGGCCACGGTCACCTCCGAGCCGGTGCCCGCCGTCGTCGGCACGGCGTACACCGACATCGGCGTGCGCAGGCCCTTGTAGTAGCCCGCCAGTGAGCGCAGGCTGCGCCCGGGGTTGGCGATGGCCACGGCGATGGCCTTGGCGGCATCGATCGCGCTGCCGCCGCCGACCGCCACCAGCGCATCGCAGTCGTGGTCGCGGAAGGCCGCGATGCCGCGCTCGATCAGCGGGATCGGCGCATCCGGCGTGATCTCGTCGAAGACCACGACCTCGCAGCCGCCCTCGGCCAGCGCCTCGGTCAGGCCCTGCAGCAGCCCCAGGCCGACGATCACCTTGTCCGTCACGACGAGCACGCGCCCATGCCCGAAGGCCGCCACCGCCTGGCCCAGCCGGCGACTGGAACCGGCGCCCACGAGCAGCGTGGGCTGCGGGATCGGCAACACGCGCGTGAGCGCACCCGCCCCCTTCATCAGCGCGCCGAGGCCCGCGGCGCGGGTGGATTCGGGAATGAAGTCGAAGATCATCGTGACGCTCCAGGCGAGGGCTTGCACGCCGCAAGCTGCAAGCCTAGCCTAGCGCGGACGGCCCTGCGCCCCGGACAGGGCGTTCCCGCATGCTGCCCGCGCGGCGGCGCGGCGCCGGCAGGCACGGCCTCAGGGTGCCGCGTCGCTGAGTCGCCTCGCCAGGGTCATCAGCGCCTGCGCGGCCTGCGCGCCGGGCATCGCCTGCAGCAGCAGCTCGCGGCGCTGCACGGCCTCGCGCACCGCGGCGTCGACCGGCAGCTCACCCAGCAGGTTCAGCCGCAGGCCGCCCTGGAGCGTCGGCGCCACGTAGCGATCGAGCACCTGCTGCAGCTGCCCGTGCACGCCCCGGCCCTCGCCGTTGCGGCGCGTCTGGTTGACGACCAGGCGCAGCTCGGCGCGGCCCTGCGTCGTCGCCAGCACCTTGATGGTCGCGTAGGCGTCCGTGATGGCGGTCGGCTCGGGGGTGGCGACGACGAGCACCTCGTCGGCCAGCGAGACGGTGTAGAGCACGACGTCGGAGATGCCCGCGCCGGTGTCCAGCAGCACGCGATCGAAGCGCGCGGCAACCTCGGCCACGACCTGCTGCAACTGCTCGCGCAGTTCAGGCGTCATGCGCGAGTACTCGACCATGCCCGAGCCGGCCAGCAGCACCGAAAAGCCGCCGGGCGCGGGCAGGATGGCCTCGTCCAGCGCGTGGCGGCCGGTGAAGACGTCGTGCAGCGTGATCTTCGGGAACAGGTTGAGCACGACGTCGAGGTTGGCCAGGCCCAGGTCGGCGTCGAGCACGAGCACGCGCTCGCCCAGGCGCGCCAGCGCCGCGGCCAGGTTGGCGCTGACGAAGGTCTTGCCCACGCCGCCCTTGCCGCTGGTCACGGCCATGATGCGCGCTCGCCGCGCGGCGGCCTCAGTCATCCTGTCCCTCGAAGCCGAAATGGGTGTCGAACAGCGCCTGCCGCTCCTCGGTGCTGACGAGCGAGACCGCGCCCTCCTCGAGCAGCACGAGGTTGCGGCCCATCGCCTTGGCGCGGTAGAGCTGCTGGTCGGCGCGCTCGATCCACAGCGAAGGCGTCGAGCGCACCCACTGCGGCGCGAACGCGCCGCCGATGCTGATCGTGACATCGATGGCCGCGCCCGCGGATCCGGCCATCACCGGGGAGCGCTCGACGCGGCGGCGCACGCGCTCGGCCACCGTGGCGCCGAAGGCCGCCGGGCAGTTGGGCAGGATGATCGCGAACTCCTCGCCCCCGACGCGCGCCACCAGGTCCATCGGGCGCACGCTGTCTGCGAGCGCCGTCGCCACGCTGCGCAGCACGTCGTCGCCCGCGGCATGGCCGAAGCGGTCGTTGACGCGCTTGAAATGGTCGATGTCCAGCATCAGCAGCAGGGCCGGCTCGCCGCTGCGCGCGACGCGGTCGACCTCGCGCGCCAGCGACAGCTCGAAGCTGCGCCGGTTGGCCAGGCCGGTGAGGGCGTCGCGGCTGGAGAGGTCGACCAGGGCGTCGATCAGTTGCTGCAGCCAGCCGGCGCTGCCCACGTCGCCGCTCGGTGCAGGCCGCCCGGAGTGGCAGAGCAACTGCAGCGCCTGCTCCAGTTGCAGCGGCGGGGCGGCAGGCGGCAGAGGCGCTGGCGGTAGCTGCACGTAGGAGTTGGCCGCCAGCCGTGCGCGCGGCAGCCCGGATACGAATGGCAACAGTCTAGCAGTGGGCATCGGGACGCTGCGGCCGAAATGGGCGATGGCCGCACGTCATTTCTGCACTTTCTGGCGGTGGCCGCGCCGGCACACTCGCTGAAGCATCGGCCTCGATCCCCTCCTGCCGTCCCGCCCCGCCGCCCGGGCCCCTGCCTGCTTAGAACCCGCCACCCGCCATGCCCCCGCCGACCTCTGATCTGCCCGACCTCGCCGAGCCCGAGTTCGTGCTGACGCCGGCCGACTTCGAGCGCATCCGCAGCCTCATCTACCAGCACGCCGGCATCAGCCTGCACGCCGGCAAGCAGGCCATGGTCTACAGCCGCCTGGCGCGGCGGCTGCGCGAGACGCGCCAGGAGAGCTTCACCCACTACCTGCACTGGCTGGAGAAGGGCGGCGCCCCGCCGACCGAGTGGCAGGCCTTCGTCAACTGCCTGACCACCAACCTCACCGCCTTCTTCCGCGAGGAGCACCACTTCCACGCGCTGGTGGCCGACCTGCGCGCGCGCGCCTCGCGGCCGCTGCGCCTGTGGTGCAACGCCGCCAGCACGGGCGAGGAGCCCTACTCGCTGGCCATGGTCGTGATCGAGACGCTGGGCGTGTCGGCGCAGGCGCGGCTGGTCTGCAGCGACATCGACACCGACGTGCTCGATGCCGCGCGCCGCGGGGTCTACGCCGCCGACGCGCGCGGACTCGCCCCCGAGCGCCTGAAGCGCCACTTCCTGCGCGGCACCGGTGCCAACGCCGGCTTCATCCGCGTCAGGCCCGAACTCGCCCGGCTGATCGATTTCCGTGCCTTCAACCTGATGAGCCAGGACTGGTCGTCGCTCGGCGAGCCCTTCGACATCGTGTTCTGCCGCAACGTGATGATCTACTTCGACACCCCGACGCAGCGCAAGGTGCTGGCGGGCATGCATCGCAGCCTTCGTCCCGGCGGCCTGCTCTACGTGGGCCATTCGGAGAACTTCACCGACTCCTCGGACCTCTTCCGCCTGCGCGGCAAGACGATCTACGAGCGCGTCTGACCGCCTTCCCCCGCCGCAGGCCATGAACATCCCCACGAGCCGACCCGCCGCCGCCGCGCGTCCGGTCCTCGGCAGCACGCCGCGTCTGGAGCAGCTGAAGAACCTGCCCAGGCGCACCGGCCAGGCCTCGTTCTTCTTCTACGACGCGCACTTCCGCAACGAGGCCGTGAAGGTGCTGCCCGGCGAGTTCTTCGTCTTCGACGAGGACATCTCGATCATGACGACGCTGGGCTCGTGCATCGCCGCCTGCCTGTGGGACCGCGAGAAGCGCGTCGGCGGCATGAACCACTTCATGCTGCCCGAGGGCGGCAGCGCCACCGACGGCGGACGCTACGGCTCCTATGCGATGGAGCTGCTGATCAATGAGATGATCAAGCGCGGCGCGACCCGCTCGACCATGGAGGCCAAGGTCTTCGGCGGCGGCGCGGTGATCAGCGGCATGAACAGCCTGAACGTCGGCGAGCGCAACACCAGCTTTGTCATGGACTATCTGCGCACCGAGCGCATCACCGTGGTCTCCAAGGACGTGATGGACATCTACCCGCGCAAGGTCTGCTTCCTGCCCGCCAGCGGCAAGGCGATGGTGAAGCGCCTGGCCTCGACCAACACCGAGATGCTGCAGGCGCAGGAGAAGGCCGCCTCGCGCGCGGCCGCGCCGGTGGTCAGCGCCGGCGGCAGCGTCGACCTGTTCTGAAGCCCCGGGGCGCGCAAGGACTGCAAGGGAGCAAGCGAGCCATGAAGAAGATCAACGTCGTCGTGGTCGACGACTCGGCGCTGGTACGCGGCCTGCTGGCCGAGATGATCAACCGCCAGGGCGACATGAGCTGCATCGGCGCGGCCAGCGACCCGCTGGTGGCGCGCGAGATGATCCGCACCCTGAACCCGGACGTCATCACGCTCGACGTGGAGATGCCGCGCATGGACGGGCTGGACTTCCTCAGCCGTCTGATGCGGCTGCGGCCGATGCCGGTGGTGATGGTCTCGACCCTGACCGAACGCGGCGCCGAGGTCACGCTGAAGGCGCTGGAACTGGGCGCCATCGACTTCGTCGCCAAGCCCAAGATCGGCATCGCCAACGGCCTGCGCCAGCTCGAGCACGACATCACCGACAAGATCCGCACCGCGGCGCGCGCCACCGTGCGCCGACTCGCGCCGGCGAGGCCGGCTGCGACCCCCGCGGCGGGCGCGGGCGCCACGCCCGCCGCCATCAGCCCGATCGGGCGGCTGTCGACCGAGAAGCTGATCTTCATCGGCGCCTCCACCGGCGGCACCGAGGCCACGCGCGAGGTGCTGATGCGGCTGCCGCCGGATGCGCCCGCGGTGCTCATCACGCAGCACATGCCGGCGGGCTTCACGACGAGCTACGCCGCGCGGCTGGACTCGCTGTGCCGCATCCGCGTCGCCGAGGCGCGCGACGGCGAACGCGTGCTGCCCGGCCACGCCTACATCGCCCCCGGCGGCCTGCACCTGTCGGTGGAGCGCTCGGGCGCCAACTACATCGCCCGCGTACGCGACGGCGAGCCGGTGAACCGCCACAAGCCTTCGGTCGAGGTGCTGTTCGAGAGCGCGGCGCGCGTCGTGGGGCCGAACGCACTGGGCGTCATGCTCACCGGCATGGGCGCCGACGGCGCGCGCGCGATGAAGGCCATGCGCGACGCCGGCAGCTGGAACCTCGTTCAGGACGAAGCCAGCTGCGTGGTCTTCGGCATGCCGCGCGAGGCCATCGCCCACGGCGCCGCGGACGAAGTGCTGCCGGTGACGCAGATCGCCGGCAAGCTCATCGAACGCCTGCGCAGCACCGCCGGCCAGCACACGACGCGGGTCTGAAGCGCGCGGCTCTTCAGCCCACGCGCGGCGGCAGGAAGAGCTGCTGCACGTCGCTGAGGAAGTCGAAGCCGCGCGGCGTCGGCCGCAGCTGCGGACCCTCGCGCTGCAGCCAGCCGCGTGCCAGCGCCTGCGCCAGCGCCTCGTCGACCACGCGCAGGTCCAGGCCGGTGCGCTCGGCCAGCAGCGGCAGCTCGAAGCCCTCGGCCAGGCGCAGCGCATTGAGCATGAACTCGAACGGCAATTCGGCCACCGGCACCGCGTGCTCGCCGGAAACGGCCCGGCCCTGCTGCGCCTGGCGCATGTAGGCCGCAGGCTCGCGCCAGCGCACCTGGCGCAGGATGCGATCGGGGAAGGAGAGCTTGGAGTGCGCCCCGGCGCCCAGACCCAGGTAGTCGCCGAAGCGCCAGTAGTTCAGGTTGTGCGCGCAGCGATGGCCCGCGCGCGCGAATGCCGAGACCTCGTAGCGCTGCAGCCCCGCGGCCGCGGTGCGCGCGGCGATCAGGTCCAGCATGTCGCTGGCGAGATCGTCGTCCGGCAGCCCCGGCGGCGCGCGTGTGGCGAAGACCGTGTTGGGCTCGAGGCTGAGGTGGTAGATCGACAGGTGCGGTGGCGCGAAGGCCAGCGCCGCATCGAGGTCGGCCGCCAGCGCTGCGAGGTCCTGCCCGGGCAGCGCGTACATCAGGTCGAGATTGAAGGTGTCGAAGGCCGCGGCGGCTTCGGCGACCGCGGCGCACGCCTGCGCGGCGTCGTGCACGCGACCGAGGGCGCGCAGCGCGCCGTCGTCGAAGCTCTGCACGCCGATCGACAGCCGCGTCACGCCCGCGGCCCGATAGGCGCGAAAGCGCTCGCGCTCGAAGGTTCCGGGGTTGGCCTCGAGCGTCACTTCCGCACCCGGCAGCAGCGGCAGGCGCGCGCGCACGTCGGCCAGCAGGCGCTCGATGCCCGCCGGCGAGAACAGGCTCGGCGTGCCGCCGCCGAAGAAGACGCTGCCCACGCGCCGGCCCCAGAGCTGCGGCAGCGCCGCCTCGAGGTCGGCCACCAGCGCCGCGAGGTAGGCCGCCTCCTGCAGTTCGCCGCGCAGCTCATGGCTGTTGAAATCGCAGTAGGGGCACTTGCGCAGGCACCAGGGCAGGTGCACGTAGAGCGACAGCGGCGGCAGCGTCGCCAGCTGGATCGGGCCGGCAACCGGGTCGCGGGCCGCGGCGCCTGCGGCCTCAGCCAATCCGCCAGTCCTCGCGCAGGCGTTCGCGCAAACGCGTGGCCGCAAGCGCGCGGTGGCTCAGGCGATTCTTCGTCGCGGCGTCGAGTTCGGCCACCGTCCGGGCCAGCGACGGGATGAAGACGAGCGGGTCGTAGCCGAAGCCGCCTGCGCCGCGCGGCGCGGTCAGGATCTGCCCGACCCAACGCCCGCAGGCCAGCAGCGGCTCGGGATCATCGGCATGGCGCAGCGCAACCAGCGTGCACACGAAGGCTGCGCGGCGATCGGGCTGCCCGCTCAGGCGCTGCAGCAGCAGCGCGTTGTTGGCGCCGTCCTGGGCGCGGCGGCGCGCCTCGCGGTCGTCGTCGCCATCGACTGCGGGCGCGAAGTGCGCGGAGGCGACGCCGGGCCGTCCGCCGAGGGCATCGACGCACAACCCGGAATCGTCGGCCAGCGCCGGCAGGCCGGAAAGCCGTGCCGCGTGGCGCGCCTTGGCCAGACCGTTCTCGAAGAAGGTGGCGAAGGGCTCCTCGGCCTCGGGGATGCCCAGCGAGTCCTGCGTCACCAGCTGCAGCGGCAGGCCCGCGAACAAGGCCTGCAGCTCGGCCAGCTTCTTGGCGTTGTTGGACGCGAGCACGACGCGCATGGCGGCAGCCCGGGCGCGCGCTCAGGCCTGCGCCAGGGCGTTGCGCTGCGCCGTCACGAGTTCGCCGATGCCCTTGGCGGCAAGCGCGAGCAGCGCATCCATCTCGGCGCGCGTGAAGGGGGCGCCCTCGGCCGTTCCCTGCACCTCGACGAAGCCGCCGGCCGCCGTCATGACGACGTTCATGTCGGTGTCGCAGCTCGAGTCCTCGTCGTAGTCCAGGTCCAGCAGCGGCACGCCCTGGCGCACGCCCACCGAGACCGCGGCGACGAAGTCGCGGATCGGCGAGTGCGCGATGCGACCCTGCTCGAGCAGCCACGACACCGCGTCGTGCACGGCGACGAAGGCACCGGTGACCGCGGCGGTGCGCGTGCCGCCGTCGGCCTGCAGCACGTCGCAGTCGACGAGGATGCTGCGCTCGCCCAGCGCCGAGAGGTCGACGACGCTGCGCAGGCTGCGCCCGATGAGGCGCTGGATCTCCTGCGTGCGGCCGCTTTGCTTGCCGCGCGCGGCCTCACGATCGCCGCGCGTGTGCGTGGCGCGCGGCAGCATGCCGTACTCGGCCGTCACCCAGCCCTCGCCGCTGCCGCGCTTGTGCGGCGGCACCTTCTCGTCGACCGAGGCCGTGCAGAGCACCTGCGTGCGCCCGAAGGCGACCAGCACCGAACCCTCGGCGTGGCAGGTGTAGCGACGCTGCAGGCGCAGCGGGCGCAGGGCGTCGGCGGCGCGGCCGCCGTTTCGTGGAGTGCTCATGGGATACGCTCGGAGCGGGAAGAGGCGATTGACGTTCAGCTGCGGCGGGAGGATGAGCGCTGGATGGCCTCGTTGATTTCGCGGATCGAGCGCTCGATCTCGGCCTCGTCGAGCTCGTCGCCGTCCTCCGTCTCGCCCTGCAGGCTGGCCTGGATGGTCGAGGCGAAGACGTCGTCGCCCAGCGCCTGCGTCGAGACGCCCGTGGGCGCCGTGCTGTCCCGCGCCGACTCCCACTCCACCGCCAGCGCGGTGACGTTGTCGCTGCGCGGCCCGGCCTGGCGCAGCGCCTGTTCGACGAGCTCGGGCACCGCGTCGGAGATCGACGGCCCGGCCAGCGCCGCGGTGATCACGGCATCGGGCAGCGCACTCCACAGGCCGTCCGAGCACAGCAGCACGCGGTCGCCCGGGTGCAGCAGCAGCGGGCCGGTGGTGTCGATCATCGGCTTGCCCGGGCTGCCCAGGCAGGTGAAGAGCACGTTGCGGTTCATGCGCTCCTGCGCCGGCACGAGCTGCGCCATCGCCTCCTGCAGCTCGGTGTAGGAGTGGTCGCGCGTGCGCGCGACCAGCTTGTCGCCGCGCAGCAGGTACAGGCGCGAGTCCCCGCAATGCGCCCAGTAGGCGGCGCTGCCCTGCATGACGCAGGCGACGATGGTCGTGCGCGGCGAGTCGACGAGCGCGCGCGAGGTCGCGTAGCGCAGCAGCTGGTGGTGCCCGGCCATCACCGCCTCGTGCAGGAAGCGCGCCGGGTCCAGCAGCGCCGGACGCGCCTCGCGCTGGAACACGGCCGCCAGCGTCTGCAGCGCCACCTGCGCGGCCATGTCGCCCTCGGGGTGTCCGCCCATGCCGTCGGCCAGCGCGAAGAGGCCGGCATCCCGCGTGTAGCAGTAGCCCATGCGGTCTTCGTTCTTCGCGCGGCCGCCGCGGCGGCTGACCTGATAGACGGAGAACCTCATCGGCGGCCTCGGCAGCTCAGGTCTTGGCGCCGGTCTTGATCGTCTCCAGCTGCAGCTTGAGGCGCTCGCTGAAGCTGAGCTTGGTGTAGCGGCGCTCGGTCTCACGCGCCAGTTCCTTTTGCAGCGCGAACACGCTCTGCGGGCGCGAGAGCGGATCGAGCGACATGCACCATTCGGTGACCTCGATCAGGTTGTCGGAGTAGACGTTGCGCAGGCGCGAGAGCGACAGCGCGAGGCGGTCCTTCTCCAGGCGCTGCGGCGCGTCGTTGGGCGGGTAGCCCTGCATGCAGGCGTAGATGCAGGCGCCGATGGCGTAGATGTCGGTCCAGGGGCCCAGCGTGCCGTCGCGGCGGTACATCTCGGGCGCCGCGAAGCCCGGCGTGTACATCGGGCGGATGAAGTTGCCCTCCTTGGACAGCACCTCGCGCGCGGCGCCGAAGTCCAGCATCACCGCCTTGTTGTCGTTGGTGATGAAGACGTTGGCCGGCTTGATGTCCAGGTGCAGCATCTTGTGCTGGTGCACGATGCGCAGGCCGCGCAGGATCTCGTCGAAGAGGCTGCGGATGGTGCTCTCGCGAAAGACCTTGTCGCGCTTCAGGTCGCGCGCGGTGACGATGAAGTCCTGCAGCGTGTCGCCCTGCAGGTAGTTCATCACCATGTAGACGGTCTCGTTCTCGCGGAAGAAGTTCAGCACCGAGACCACGCTCGCGTGGCTGATCTGCGCCAGCGAGCGCCCCTCCTCGAAGAAGCTCTTCAGGCCCAGGCGGTAGAGCGGCTGCTTGTCGGGCTTGACGCGCGGCGTCAGCTCGCCCGGCGAGCGCTCGGCGAGCGAGGAAGGCAGGTACTCCTTGATGGCCACCAGCTGCTGGTTCTCGCCTTCGGCCAGGTAGACCACGCCGAACCCCCCGGCAGCGAGCTTCTTGACGATCTGGTAGCCCCCGACCACGGTGCCCGACGGCAACGGGGCTGGCTTGGGCTTTGACATAATGGACTGTAATTTTCGACAGATGTCCGATGCCAGTCTACAGCATGACCGGCTTCGCGGCCGCGGCCTACGAGGCCCCGGCGACAGCGGGCGCGAACCCGGCCACGGTGAGCGCGGAGTTGCGTTCCGTCAACGGCCGCTTTCTCGACCTGAGCCTGCGCCTGCCCGATGAATTGCGTGCGCTCGAGCCCGCGCTGCGCGAGCGCGTGGGCGAGGCGCTGCGCCGCGGCAAGGTCGAGCTGCGCCTGGCCACGCAGCAAGGCGGTGGCGACGCTTTCGCGCTGCCCGCGCCCGAACAGCTCGCCCGCCTGGCCCGGCTCGAATCTCACGTGCAGGGCTGGCTGCCGCAGGCGCGCAGCCTCTCGGTGGCCGAGGTGCTGCAGTCCTGCCGCAGCAGCACGGTCCCCGCCGGACTGGCCGAGGCGGCGCTGCAGGCCACCGCGCGCGGCCTCGAAGCCTTGCGCGAAGCCCGTGCGCGCGAGGGCCAGCGCCTGGCTGCGCTGCTGCTCGCGCGCGTGCACGGCCTGCGCGAGCTGGCGGGGCGCGCCCAGCCGCTGCTGCCGCAGGTCGTCAAGCGCCAGCAGGAGCGCTTCCTCGAGCGCTGGCACGACGCCCTCGCCGGCACCCAGGCCGCGGCGGCAATGCCCGCGCAGGCGCTGCAGGAGCGCGCGCTCGGCGAAGCCGCGGCCTACGCGCTGCGCATCGACGTCGCCGAGGAGCTCGGGCGCCTGTCCTCGCACCTGGCCGAGATCGAGCGCCTGCTGGCCGTCGGCGGCGAACTCGGCAAGCGCCTGGACTTCCTGATCCAGGAGTTGCAGCGCGAAGCCAACACCCTGGGCTCCAAGTCCGCCGCGCTCGAACTGACCAGCATCTCGGTCGAGATGAAGGTCCTCATCGAGCAGATGCGCGAGCAGGTGCAGAACATCGAGTGAGGTTTCAGGGGGTCTCTTGACACCCCCAAGCGGCCGGAAAGTCCAGCGTTTACGCGTTTACGCGGGCTTGGCGTTTCAGGAGGCTGAACAGCGGCCCACCCCATCCCGGAATTTCTGGGTACACAGCAGGGGTGGACGATGGGCAAGCTGACCGATGTCGCAATCCGGGCCTGGATCAGGTCCGGCAAGCGCTTCGAAGGGCGGTCGGCTGCGTGACAGGTTGGCAGCCCATCGGTCTGGCGGCGACAGCGTGCCCGGCAGCGACTCGCCCTGAGGCACCGACCGGCCGCTGAATGACCGTCGATTACCGGTCAGTCACTTTCCGCTTGACCTCCAGCAGGTCGACACTGAGAATGACCGAGAGGTAACTTCGAGCTTCTGCCATGCCGCCCTCGGCCCAACACTTACCGATCGGTCATTTCACTGATGCAGAGACGCCCATCCGCTCCTCCGTCGAGCTGGGCGCCGTCATCCGCGATCAGCGCAAGCGCCTGGCCTTGAAGCAGCTCGACCTGGCGGGCCTGGGCAACACCGGCAACCGGTTCATCGTGGACCTGGAGAACGGCAAGCCGACGGTGCAACTGCAGAAGGTGCTCGACCTCATGGACCTGCTGGGCCTGGAGGTGGTGGTGCGCACCAAGGCCTCTCGTTCGACCTCGGCGCTGTGAGGGGCAGGTGATGCAGCCACGGCCTGATCGGCTGGATGTCTACTACGGCAGCGACCTCGTCGGTGCGGTGCACGACAGCGCGCCGCTGGCCTTCGAGTACGCGCCTGGCTGGCTGAACCCTTCGGAAGGACGCCAGCGCATGTCGCTGGCCGCCATCCCGCTGCAGCCCGGCCGGCAGACTACACCCGAGGTGCAGGCCTTCTTCGAGAACCTGCTGCCTGAGGGCGAACTGCGCGACTATCTGGCCGCGCAGCGCAAGGCATCCACCCTCTTTTCGCTGCTGCTGGAAGTGGCGGGCGACACCGCGGGAGCCTTCGTGCTGGTAGCGCCCGGGCAGACACCGGAAGCGCCCCGCTACGAAGCCACGACGTGGGAGGCCATCGCCGCGATCCTGGCCAAGCGGTCGGCCTCGGCGATCGACATCCATGGGCAAGGCGCGCGCATCTCCCTGGCCGGGGCCCAGGACAAGACCAGCCTGGCGATCTTCGACGACGGCATGCCGCGGCTGCCCAAGGGAACTTCGCCATCGACCCACATCCTCAAGCCCAACATCCGCCGCCTGGCCAAGGTGTGGCACTCGGCCGCGAACGAGACCATCGTGATGCGAGCCGCGGCTTTGGCTGGCCTGCCAACGGCCGAGGCCTTCTACGAACCGCACGCGCAAGCCTGCGTCGTGCGCCGCTTCGACCGCCAGCGCCGGCCCGATGGCACGCTGGCCCGGCTGGTGCAGTACGACCTGTGCCAACTGGCTGGCACCGTGTCGTACCGCAAGTACGAGAAGGAAGGCGGTCCGGGGCTGGCCGCGTGCGCCGAGTTGATCCGCCGCTACAGCGCGCAGCCCGCCGTCGACCTGCGCCAACTGGTGCGCTGGGCTTTTTTCAACCTGTACGTCGGCAACAACGACAGCCACGCCAAGAACCTGTCGATCTACAGCGTGCCCGGCCAGGGCGTGACGCTGACGCCGTTCTACGACCTGATGTGCACTCGGCTGTACCCGGGCCTGTCGCCCGAATTCGCGTTCGCAATTGGCGGCGAGGTCAGGCCGGGCGAGATGGACGCCAAGGATCTGGCACTGATGGCCAGGCAGTTGGGCATGCAACCGCGCTTCGTGGCTCAGCAGGCGCGGGACATGGCGGAGCGCGTGCCTACCGCCATCGACCAGGCCACGCGCGAGATCACGCCCTCGCTGGGGCCATCGGCGCGCACGCTGGCCGAGAGTCTGGAGCGCTTCGTGTCGTCCACCACCAAGAAGCTGGCAGCGCGCCTGGCCGCGTAACGCCAGCCGCAGGAAAGACGGATCAATGGGAGAGGTCGCCAACCAAATCGGCATCGTCCTTGGCGTCCTCGTCGCCTGCTTCGCCGGGCCTGCCGCGGCCCTCTTCGTCCTGATTCGCAGAAAGACGAAGGCGCGGCAAACCAGGTCGAACAGCGGTGCCGAACCGTGACACCGCTGTACGCGCAGGAGCCCAAGGCGAGCTGAATACCAGCGGACTGCTCCGCCACCAGCCGCAGTCTTGCATCGCGCCGCAGCGTCGCCACCCGCCACGCTGCCGCCGCCCTTCTTCTTGTGGAGCACCGCACCCAAGTACGCGGCCGAGGCCCTCTTTCTGTTATGGCCCGCCAGGCGGCTCACTGCCAACCGCGCCGCATCCTCCTGCTCCCGCGTCAGCCCATCCCCACCACCGCGCAGCGGCGGCTCCTGGCCGGTGATCGCGATGTACTCCTCGATCGGCGCGTCGTGCCGCAGGCCGTGGGCCGTCATGTCAAGGCCGCGCGACGTGATGCCGAACTTCTGCGACGCTGCCGGCGAAGCAGGCTGGGTGGCGGATCAACTGGCGGGTTCAGATGGGCTGTCGCGAAAATCTCCACGGAGAATCAACTGCTTGGAGCCGATTCCGAGCTTCAGGTGCAGAACATCGAGTAGCCTTCTTGCGGGGCGGCGTCGGCGAGGGTCTGCCCGTCGCCGCGAGCCGCCGCGCCGCTGGCCATGAACGAGCGCAAATCCATCACCCTGCACCGCCTGCGCGCCATGCACGCCGCCGGCGAGAAGATCGCCATGCTCACCTGCTACGACGCCACCTTCGCCCGCGTGGCGGACGAGGCCGGCGTGGACGCGCTGCTGGTGGGCGATTCGCTGGGCATGGTGCTGCAGGGTCGGTCCAGCACGCTGCCGGTCACGCTCGACGAGATGGCCTACCACGTGCAGTGCGTGGCGCGCGGCAACTGCAGCGCCTGGCTGATCGGCGACCTGCCCTTCGGCAGCTACCAGGGCACGGTGGACGAGGCGGTGGCCAGCGCGGTGCGGCTGATGCAGTCCGGCGCGCAGATGGTCAAGCTCGAAGGCGGCGGCTGGACGGCACCGATCGTGCGCGCGCTGGTGGCGCGAGGCATCCCGGTGTGCGCCCACCTCGGGCTGACGCCGCAATCGGTGCACGCGCTGGGGGGCTGGCGCGTGCAGGGGCGCGACGAGGCCAGCGCTGGCACGCTGCGCCAGCACGCCGGCGAACTCGCCGAGGCCGGCGCCGCGCTGCTGGTGCTGGAGCTCACGCCCAGCGCGCTGGCCGCCGAGGTGGCCAGCGCGCTGCCGATCCCGGTGATCGGCATCGGCGCGGGCCAGAGCATCGGCGGCCAGGTGCTGGTGCTGCACGACATGCTGGGCCTGAACGCAGGCAGGGCGCCACGCTTCGTGCGCGACTTCCTGGCCGAGGGCGGCCCGATCTCGGCGGCGATCCGACGTTACGTGACCGCCGTCAAGGACGGCAGCTTCCCCGACGAAACACTCCACGGCTATTGACGTGAAGCCCGCTCGCCGTCGCGTCCCCCGAGCCCCCCCTCCGAGACCAGCCCATGCGCGTCCTCCACACCCTTGCCGAGCTGCGCCAGGCGCTGGCCGGCACCCGCTGCACCTTCGTGCCGACGATGGGCAACCTGCACGAGGGCCACCTGTCGCTGGCGCGGCAGGCCAGGACCTGCGGCGCGCCGGTGGTGGCGAGCATCTTCGTGAACCGCCTGCAGTTCGCCCCGCACGAGGATTTCGACACCTACCCGCGCACGCTGGAGCACGATTGCACGCTGCTCGACGGCGTGGGCTGCGACATCGTGTTCGCGCCGGCCGAGCGCGAGCTGTACCCCGAGCCGCAGGGCTACAAGGTGCTGCCCCCGCCGGAGCTGGCCGACATCCTCGAGGGCCATTTCCGCCCGGGCTTCTTCACCGGCGTGTGCACCGTGGTGCTCAAGCTGTTCAACGCGGTGCAGCCCGGTGCCGCGGTGTTCGGCAAGAAGGACTACCAGCAGCTGATGGTGATCCGCCGCATGGTGGCGCAACTGGCGCTGCCCATCGAGATCATCGCCGGCGAGACCCGCCGCGCCGACGACGGCCTGGCGCTGTCCTCGCGCAACGGCTACCTCGGGAACGACGAACGCGCCGAGGCCGTCTGGCTGTCGCGCGTGCTGCTCGGGCTGCAGCAGCAGGTGAGCGCCGGCGCGCGCGACTGGGCCGCGCTGGAGCGCCAGGCCATGGAGACGCTCGTGGCACGCGGCTGGAAGCCGGACTACGTGGCCCTGCGCCGCCAGGCCGACCTGGGCGAGCCGCGCGCCGACGCGCCGCTGGTGGCGCTGGCCGCCGCCCGCCTGGGCACGACGCGGCTGATCGACAACCTCGAGCTGCCCGCGCCGGGCTGAGGCGGCCGGGCACGCCCGGCCCGGCCCAGCGCGCGGCGAACACGGCCGCGGGCGGCGCGTCGTCCGGCGCGACGACGCGTCACGGCTCCTCGGGCGCGATCGCCTCGCCGTAGTCGTAGAGTGCTGCAAGCAATTCCTGCTGGCGTTCGTCGGCGTCGTCGGCCAGGGCGTCGATGGTCTCGAAGTAGCGCGCCAGGGTCAGGGCGTCGCCGGCGCCATGGTGCAGACGCGCGGCGCAGTGCCGCTGCCATTGGACACGCTCGTCGGGCGCCAGGGATTCGGGGAAGTTGCGCGCCCGGTAGCGGAAGAAGATCTCGTCCAGGCGCGCGTCGCCGAAGGCCGGTCGGCGTTCGGCCAGCGCCTGCGCCTCCAGGCCGCGCAGGCGCTGCAGGGTGCGGCGGTCCTCGTCGCCGAGGAAGCCGCCGTAGAGGTCTTCGTCGACGTCGACCTCGCCCGCCGGCGCCGCACGCGCGAAGACCTCCGCCCAGCGCGGCGCCAGGCGCGGGGCGATGGCCGCGGCATGCGCCGCATGCTGCTGCGCCGCGGCGAGGTCGATGCCCCAGCGCGTGGCCGCGGCCTTCATCATTCCCGCCCCGGCGATGACGATCGGGCTCTTGTTGAGGTGGATGGTCTTGATCGGCAGGCGCTGCACGCCTTCGGGCAGCTCGCCCTCGCGCGTGAAGAGGCGCTGGCGCAGCACCTGGGCCTCCAGGCCCTCGAGCTGGCGCGGGTCCTGCGCCAGGTCCCAGACGATGAGCTCGTTGCGGTTCACCGGGTGCGGCGCTAGCGGCCACACCAGCGCCAGGCAGCCGCGCTCGCTCGGGTAGCGGCCGCTGACGTGCACGAAGGCGCGGCCGGCGCCGATCTCCTCGCGCACCGCGTTCTTGTCGCGCAGCTTCAGGCAGAAGTCCCACAGGCGCGGCTGGCGGGCCTTCAACAGCCGCGCCAGGCCGAGGGTGGCGCGCACGTCGGAGAGCGCGTCGTGCGCCGACTCGTGCGCGATGGCGTTGGCCGCGCTCAGGTGCTCGAGCTTGAAGGAGGGCCGGCCGTCCTCGTGGCGCGGCCACTCGAGGCCCTCGGGGCGCAGCGCCCAGGCGCAGCGCAGCACGTCCATCAGGTCCCAGCGGCCGCAGCCGTTCTGCCACTCGCGCGCGTAGGGATCGATCAGGTTGCGCCAGAAGAGGAAGCGCGTCACCTCGTCGTCGAAGCGGATGCTGTTGTAGCCCACGCCGACGGTGCCCGGCGCGGCCAGCTCGTGCTCGATGGCCGCGGCGAACTGGTACTCAGGCACGCCGCGCTGCAACGCGTGCTGCGGCAGGATGCCGGTAAGCAGGCAGGCCTCGGGCTCGGGCAGGAAGTCGGGCGCAGGCCGGCAGTAGAGCGTCAGCGGCTCGCCGATCTCGTTCAGCTCGGCGTCGGTGCGCACGCCGGCGAACTGCGCCGGCCGGTCGCGCCGCGGCACGCGGCCGAAGGTCTCGTAGTCGTGCCAGAAGAAGGTGGGGGCGGCGCTGGGTGCAGGCATGGCGTCACGATACGCGATGCCCGCACCCCGGCGCCGTCGTGCCGGCTACTTCTTCTTCGCGCCGCCGCCCTTGCCGCTGCCGCCCTGATGCAGGGCCTCGGCCATGCCCAGCAGCACGCCGCTGACCATGGCGCCGTAGCTCTCGGCCATCGCCTGCGCGGCCTTCAGGCTGGCCGCGCGCGAGCTGCGCACCGCCGCCTGCATGTCCTGCAGCAGTTGCTCGGCGGTGGCGCTGGCGCGGCTGCCCGCGGCCGAGCCGCCGGCCTGCAGCTTCTCCAGCACCGGGCCCCAGGGCGTGGCCAGCGGATCACCGGCGCCGGCCGCGGCCTTGCGCACCGCGCCCATCAGCGCGTCCTCGAACTTCTCCAGGTCGGCCACGGCCTTGGCCAGGTGCTGCTCGCGCAGGTCGGCGCCCTGCGCCACCAGTTGCCCGAGCGCGACGCGGTTGGCCTCCACGGCCTTCAGCAGCGCGTCGTCCATGCCGGCCACCGCCTTGTCCAGCAGCGACTCGGCGTCGGCCGTCGGCAGCGCGCTGTGCGCCATGCCGGTGTTGACGGCGTCGGTCACGCCCTTGAGCGCGGCGCGGATGTTCTTCAGCGTCAGCTCGCGCCCCTGCAGGGCCTGCAGGGTGGCGGCGGAGACCGCCTTGCGCAGCTGCTCGCCCTGCTGGGCGCTGGCGCTCTGGAACTGGGCGATCAGGGCATCGGCATCGACGAGCGGCTTGACCATGGCGTCTCCTCTTGCGCACGGGCGGGGTTGAAGGTGCCGATGCTGGCAGCTTCGCCCGCACCCCGCAAGTCGCCGGGGTCGGCGCGCCGCCGATCAGCGCAGCACCAGCAGCGGCGTGGTGCAGCGCGCCATCACGTTCTTGGTGTGCGAGCCGAAGAGCATCTCGCCGAAGCTGCCGCGGCCCTGCGTGACCATGACGATGAGGTCGCAGCCGTACTTCTCCACCGCCTCGACGATCGCGCCGTCGACGCTGTCGGTGCGCTCGGCCCGGCCCTCGAAGGACACGCCGGCCTTGGCCGCCTCGGCGGCGAAGTCGGCGAGGATCTCCCTGGCGTGCGCCTCGGTTCGCGCCAGATGGGCCTGCACCTCCTGCTGAAAGCTGGCCGGGTTGACGTTCATCGCCGAAACCGGGAGCGGCGGCATGACGACGAAGCCGGTGACGCGCGCCTCGAGCTTCCTGGCCAGTTCGAGGCTGACCAGCACGCCGCGCCAGGAAAGCCCGGTTCCGTCCACGGGCACGAGAAGATGACTGAACATGATCGGTCCCTGCTTGCCTCTTCGCCCCGCCGGCCTTCCGTGGCCCGCGGCATGCGCCCAATGTACGCGACGGCCGGCGCGCGGCCGGAACCGACCGCACTCGATAATGTGGCGCTCTGCTGCCACCGAAGAAGGCCCCACGAGATGACGCGCGTCTACAACTTCAGCGCCGGCCCCGCCGCCCTGCCCGAAGCCGTGCTGCGCCAGGCCGCCGGGGAGATGCTCGACTGGCAGGGCTCGGGCATGTCGGTGATGGAGATGAGCCACCGCGGGCGGGAGTTCATGTCCATCCACGCGCAGGCGCAGGCCGACCTGCGCGCGCTGCTCGGCGTGCCGGCCGGCTACCGCACGCTTTTCATGCAGGGCGGGGCGATCGCCGAGAACGCCATCGTGCCGATGAACCTGATGCGCGGCCGCGCCGGCGCCGACTACATCGACACCGGCGCCTGGAGCCAGCGCTCGATCGCCGAGGCGCGCAAGTTCGGCCGCATCAACGTCGCCGCCAGCGCCGCGGGCAGCGGCTACACCGACATCCCGCCGCGCGAGCAGTGGCGGCTCGACCCTCAGGCGGCCTACGTGCACATCTGCAGCAACGAGACCATCGGCGGCGTGCAGTATCACTGGACGCCCGAGGTCGGCGAGGTGCCGCTGGTGGCCGACGTCTCCAGCGACATCCTCTCGCGGCCGCTCGACGTCTCGAAGTACGGCCTTCTTTACGGCGGCGCGCAGAAGAACATCGGCCCGGCCGGGCTGACCATCGTCATCGTGCGCGAGGACCTGCTCGGGCAGGCACACCCGCTCACCCCGGACGCCTTCAACTACGGGCTGCAGGCCGAGGCCGACAGCATGCTGAACACGCCGCCGACCTACGCCATCTACATCGCCGGACTCGTCTTCCAGTGGCTGCAACGCCAGGGCGGCCTGGCGGCGATGGCCGTGCGCAACCACGCCAAGGCCGCGTTGCTCTACGACTACCTCGACTGCACGGGCTTCTACCGCGCACCGGTGGCGCGCGCGTGCCGCTCGTGGATGAACGTGCCCTTCAAGCTGGCGGACGAAGGCCTGGATGCCGAGTTCCTGCAGGGCGCCGAGGCCGCGGGCCTGAAGCAGCTCAAGGGCCACCGCATCGTGGGCGGCATGCGCGCCTCGATCTACAACGCCATGCCGATCGAGGGCGTGCAGGCCCTCGTCGCCTACATGAAGGACTTCGCGCAGCGCCGCGGCTGAAGTCCGCGACGGCGGCCGCAGCGCCCCGCATCACGCGCTGCGGCAGAGGAAGGGCAGCGTCGCCTCGAGCCAGGTCCACTGCGGCAGCCAGGGGCCGGCGAAGGTAAGCAGCGCGCTCGCCAGCAGCGCGAACCCGGCCACGCGGCGCGCGCCGCGGCGCGCGCTGAAGGCCGCCAGGCGCTGCGCACCGAAGGCGGCCAGCGCCATCGCCGGCAGCGTGCCCAGGCCGAAGGCGGCCATGGTCGCCGCGCCGACGAGCGCGTCGCCCTGCAGCGTGGCGATGACGAGCACGGTGTAGACGAAGCCGCAGGGCATCCAGCCCCAGACCATGCCGAAGGCGAAGGCACGCGGCACGTTCGACACCGGCAACAGCCACCGCCCGAGCGGCGCGATGCGCTGCCACAGCCGCTGGCCGAGGCCCGCGCCGGGCTCGCGCACGCGCCCGAAAGCCACCAGCGCCGCCAGCAGCAGCGCCGCCGCCGAGAGCGCGCGCAACAGGCGGCGCAGGGCCTCGCTGTCCATGGCGCCGACGATCGCGCCCAGGGTGCCGGCCAGCAGCAGGCCGGCCAGCGCGTAGGAGCTCGCGCGGCCAAGCTGGTAGGTGACGAGCAGCAGCGGCCGCGGCCGGCCGCGGGCATCGCGCGCGGTCGCCATGCCAAGGGCGGCCGAGATGCCGCCGCACATCACCAGGCAGTGGCCGCTGGCGGCCAGCCCGAGCAGCAGCGCCGCGGCGAGGGTGAGCGTGCCGTTCATCCCTCGCGCTTGTGCATCGGGTGCGCCGGGTTCGCAGCATCGGCCACGTCGGCCTCGGCGGCCGAACCCGTCGCCCCCTCCGCAGTGCTCGGCGACGGCGGAGCGTCGAGCAGCGGCAGGATGCGCGGCGTGTCCAGGTCATCGAACTGCTGATGCTCGACGGCCCAGAAGAAGGCCGCGCCAGCGCCGATCAGCAGCACGATGGAGAGCGGGATCATGACCACGAGGATGCTCACGCCGCCCCCTCCTGCCACTGCGCGGCCGGCTGCCTGATGCCGGGCACCTGCGCCCGCCGCCCGATGCGCAGCGCGTTGAGGATCACGACCAGCGAGCTGGCCGACATGCCGATCGCCGCCAGCCAGGGCGGCACGAAACCCAGCGCCCCGAAGGGCACGACGGCAAGGTTGTAGGCCAGCGCCCAGCGCTGGTTCTGGCGCAGCACGGCCAGCGTCTGCTGCGCCAGGCGGCGCGCCTCGGGCAGCGCCGGCAGCTGTGCGCCGTCGAGCACGATGTCGCCGCTGGCGCGCGCCAGTTCGCTGCCCGCGGCCAGCGCCACGGCGACGTCGGCCCCGGCGAGCACCGGCGCGTCGTTGATGCCGTCGCCGACCGCCAGCACGCGCGCGCCGCCCGCGCGCAGGGCCTGCAGGCGCTGCAGCTTGTCGGCCGGCGTCTGGCGCGCTTGGCGCTGCTCGATCGCCAGCGCCGCGGCCACGGCATCGACCTTGGCCTGGGCGTCGCCGCTCAGCAGCTCGACCGCCACGCCGTCCGCGCGCAGGGCGTCCAGCGCCTCGCGCGCGCCCGGGCGAAGGCGCTCGCCGAGGTGGAAGGCCGCCAGCAGCACGCCGTCCGCGGCGAGCACGATGGCGTCGTCGCGGCGCGAGCGCTCGCCGCCGTCCGCCTCCCCCGCGCCGTCGCCACCGAGGGCCCAGGCGCGCTGCCCCAGGCGCAGGCGGCGGCCGCCGACGACGCCCTCGAGGCCCTGGCCGCGCACCGTCGTCGGTGCCTCGGCCACCTGGACCGGCAAGACCGCCGCCGCGCGCGCCAGCGCCTGCGCCGCCGGGTGCGTGCTGCCGCGGGCGAGGGCCGCGGCCAGCCCCAGCACCGTCGCGCGCTCGCCGCCCTCGATGTGCAGCAGTTCCAGCTCCGGGCTGGTCAGCGTGCCGGTCTTGTCGAACACCGCATGCGTGGCCCGCGCGAGGTTCTCGATCGCATCCGGATGCACGACGAAGACGCCGCGCGCAGCGAGCACCGAGAGCGCGCGCGTGAGCGCCGCCGGCACGGCCAGCGCGAAGGCGCAGGGACAGGAGACGACGAGTACCGCCAGCGTGGCGCCGAGCGCGCGCCCGGGATCGACGAAGCTCCAGCCGACCGCGCACAGCGCCGCCAGCGTGAGCACCCGCGCGACGAAGCCCGCCGCGGCGCGCTCGCCCTCGCGTGCCAGGCGCGGGCGCTCGCTGTGCGCGCGCGCCATCAGCGCGGCGATGCCGGCCAGCGCGGTGTCCGCGCCCACGCGCGTCACCACCATCGCCGCCTGGCCTTCGAGCAGCACGCTGCCGGCGATGAGCGCATCGCCGCGCTGCCGGCGCACCGGCGCCGACTCGCCGCTCAGCAGCGCCTCGTCGACGCGGCAGGCCGCGCTCTCGAGCACGCCGTCAGCGGGCACGCGCTCGCCCTCGGCGACCTGCACGCGATCGCCGACCGCCAGCTCGAGCGCACCGACGCGCTTGACGCCGCCGTCCGCGCGCAGGCGATCGGCGAAGCTCGGCGTCGTGCGCGCGATGGCATCGACGAGGTCGCCCGCGCGATGGCGCGCGCGCATCTCGAGGAAGCGCCCGACGAGGAGGAAGAAGACGAACATGCTGACCGAGTCGAAGTAGACATCGCCCTGCCCGCGCAGCGCCTCGACGAGGCTGGCGCCGTAGATCAGCGCGATCGCGATGGCCACCGGCACGTCCATGCCCAGGCTGCGCGCGCGCAGGCTGCGCCAGGCGCCCGCGAAGAAGGGCCGCGCCGAGTAGAGGACCACCGGCGTGGCCACGAGCAGCCCGAGCCAGCGCATCGCCGCGCGCGTGGGCGCATCGATGTCGCCGAGCGCGCCGAAGTAGATAGCGCTTGCGTACATCATCGCCTGCATCGCGCCGAAGCCCGCCACCAGCAGGCGCTTGAGGGCGTCGCGCGACTCGCGCTGACGCACGTCGTCCAGCGCCTTGGCGTCCAGCGGCAGCGCCTGGTAGCCGGTGCGCGCGAGCGCATCGAGGATCGCCGCCAGATCGCTGCGCTGCGGGTCCCAGACGACGCGCGCGCGGCGCGCCGCGGCGTTGACCTGCACCGAGAGCACGCCCGGCTGGGCGCCAAGCGCCCGCTCGATCAGCCAGACGCAGGCCGCGCAGCGGATACCGTCGACGAGCAGCAGCACCTCGCTGTGCCCGGCGGCCAGCGGCCGCACGACGTGGCGCGCGAGTTCGGGCCGCGCCCAGGCGCCCGCGTGGCGCGCGGCGGCCTGCGCCTCGGGCACCGCAGCGGCCGGGCCGCTGCGCAGGCGGTAGTAGTCGGAGAGGCCGAGCTGGTCGATCCACTCCGCCGCCGCCTTGCAGCCCTGGCAGCAGACGGCGTGCTCGACGCCGGCCACGCGGGCCCGCGGCGGCGTGGCCGGAAGTGCCTCGCCGCAGTGCCAGCAGCCGGGCGTGCTCATCGCGGCGCCGCCTTGGGGCCCGGTGCTGCCGACGTCGCCTCGGGCTGCGCCGGCGGCAGCTTCGGCAGCCGCGGGCCGGCCAGCTCGGCGGCCGGCAGCGGCGGGTCGACGTAGCGCTGCGCGACGTGGATCAGCCAGCCCGAGCCGGCGAGGGAGGCCGCCAGCACCGCCGCCGCCAGCCAGACGATGCTCTGGCGGTACCACGCGTGCTGCGGCGCGCGCGGCACGGCCTCACCGCTGCGCAGCCGGCCCGCCGCGCGAGAGCGAATACACGTACGCGGCGACCAGGTGCTGCTGCGTCGGCGACAGCCGCTGGCCCCAGGCCGGCATCGTGCCGCTGCGCCCTTCGCGGATCGAGCGCTCGACGCTGTCCAGATCGCCGCCGTAGAGCCAGGTGGCGTCGCTCAGGTTGGGTGCGCCCACGCCCTGGTTGCCCTTGCCCTGCGGCCCGTGGCAGGCTGCGCAAAGCGTCGCGAAGCTCTCCTTGCCGGCGGCCGCGCGCGCCGCGTCGTGCGTCGCCCCGGAGAGCGAGAGCACGTAGTTCGCGACGTTGACGACGCCTTGCGCTCCCAGCGCCTCGCCCCAGGGCGGCATCACGCCGTGGCGGCCGTCCCTGATGCTCGCAAGAATGGCCTCGCCGCTGCCGCCGTAGAGCCAGTCGGCATCGTCCAGGCGCGGCGCACCCAGCGCCTGGCTGCCCTGCCCCGCGCGGCCGTGGCAGGCGGCGCAGTTGTCGCGGTAGATCACCTCGCCCATGGCCAGGGCCTTGGGGTTGGTCGCCAGCGCCTGGACCGGGCGATCCGCGTAGCCCACGGTCGCGGCCTGCAGCAGCGCGTCGTTGGCCGCGGTGTCGGCGGCGTGCTCGCCGCGCGAGGTCCACTGCAGCGCGCCCTTGAAGTTGCCGAAGCCCGGGTACAGGGCAAGGTAGGTGAATCCGGCGAGGAAGCCGGTCAGGGACAGCGCGATCCACCAGCCGGGCAGCCGCGCCATGCCCTCGCGCAGCGTGCCGTTGGCCCAGACGTGGCCGGTGGTGCCGTCGGGCAGCACCGGCACCTTCGCGCGCGGCGCCCAGAGGAAGAGGAAGAAGGTGACGCCGAGGTTGAAGCAGATGAGGAAGATGACCCACCCGGCCCAGAAGCTGCTCATGTCCGATCCTCCCCGCGGCCGGTGATCACGATCGCCGCCGACGCATCGCGGTCGTCCATCGGCAGGCGCGCCAGCGCGCTGAAGCTGCGCTTGTGCGAGGGCAGCCAGGCCCAGGCCCAGATGCCGAGGAAGACGAGCATCAGCACGACGATGAAGACGCCGATCAGATGACCCCAGATCGGGTTCATGACTTGCCTCCGGCGCTCGATGCCGCGCTGGCGGCCGCGGCGGGCTTGGGCACGTTGTCGACCCCCAGGCCCTGCAGGTAGGCGACCAGGGCGTCGAGCTCGGTGCGGCCGGCGACCGCCTTGGGCGCGTTCCTGATGTCCTCGTCGGTGTACGGGTCGCCGAGCGTGCGCAGCACGCGCATGCGCGCCTGCAGATCCTGCCCGTCGACGAGCGACAGCGCCAGCCAGCGGTAGGCCGGCATGTTCGACTCGGGCACCACCTCGCGCGGGTCCAGCAGGTGCACGCGCTGCCAGTCGTCGGAGTACTTGCCGCCCACGCGCGCCAGATCCGGCCCGGTGCGCTTGCTGCCCCACTGGTGCGGGCGGTCGTAGGCAGACTCGGAGGCCGTCGAGTACGCGCCGTAGCGCTGCGTCTCGAAGCGCAGCGTGCGCACCATCTGCGTGTGGCAGAGGTAGCAGCCCTCGCGCACGTAGACGTCGCGCCCGGCCAGGCGCAGCGGGTCGTAGGGCTTCATGTCGGCGGTGGGCTGCAGCTTGTTCGCCTCGATGAAGAGCGGCGTGATCTCCGCCAGGCCGCCGAGCGAGACCATGATCGCGGTCGCGATGCCCAGGCTCCAGGCGTGCTTCTCGATGAACTCGAAGTGCTTGTAGGCCATGCTGCGCTCCTCAGCCTTGCGCCGGCAGCGGCCTGGGCATCTGCATCGGTTCGGGCTCGGGGATGGGCACCGGGATCGGCGAGATGATCGACTCGCGCGCGTCGGCGGCCGTGACCCAGAGGTTCCAGGCCATCACCCACATGCCCAGCCAGATCAGCACGCCGCCGAACCAGCGCAGGATGTACCAGGGGTGTGCGGCGATCAGGCTGTCGAGGAAGGAGTAGAGCAGCGCGCCGTCGACGCCGGTGGCACGCCACATCATGCCTTCGGTGACGCCGGCAATCCACATCGCGATGATGTAGCACAGGGTGCCGATGAAGTGCAGCCAGAAGTGCAGTTCCATGCCCTTGACCGAGTGCATCGCAGGGCGGCCGAGCGCGCGCGGCGCCATCGCATAGAGCGAGCCGATGGTGATCATCGCCACCCAGCCGAGCGAGCCCGAGTGCACGTGCGCGACCGTCCAGTCCGTGTAGTGCGACAGCGAGTTCACGGTCTTGATCGCCATCATCGAGCCCTCGAAGGTCGAGGCGGCGTAGAAGACGAGCGCGATCACCATGAACTTCGCCGCCGGGTCGCGCTTCACCTTGTGCCAGGAGCCGTTGAAGGTGAAGAGGCCGTTGGCCGCCGAGCCCCAGCTGGGCATCAGCAGCACGAGCGAGAAGGCCATGCCCACCGACTGCACCCAGTCCGGCAGCGCGGTATACAGCAGGTGGTGCGAGCCGGCCCACATGTAGACCGAGATCAGCGCCCAGAAGTTGACGATCGAGAAGCGGTAGCTCCACAGCGGCTGCTGCGCCTGACGCGGCACGAAGTAATACATCATGCCGAGGAAGCCCGCAGTGAGGAAGAAGGCCACCGCGTTGTGCCCGTACCACCACTGCACCATGGCGTCGACCGCGCCCGAGTAGACCGGGTAGGACTTGGTCAGCGACACCGGCACCGCCACGTTGTTGACGATGTGCAGCAGCCCGACGGCGATGATGAAGGCGCCGTAGTACCAGTTGGCCACGTAGATGTGGCGGATGCGCCGACGCGCCAGCGTGGCGAAGAAGACGGCGCCGAAGCTGACCCAGACGATGGCGATCAGGATGTCGATGAACCACTCGGGCTCGGCGTACTCCTTGCTCTGCGTGATGCCGAAGGGCATCGTCGTCATCGCCAGCACGCACACGAGTTGCCAGCCCCAGAAGGTGAACTCCGCCAGGCGCGGCAGCGCCAGCCGCGTGTGGCCGGTGCGCTGCACGACGTAGTAGCAGGTGCCCATCAGCGCCGAGCCGCCGAAGGCGAAGATGACGCCGAAGGTGTGGTCCGGGCGCAGCCGGCTGAAGGTCAGGAAGGGCACGCCCAGGTTCAGCGCCGGCCAGGCCAGCTCGGCCGCGGCGTACATGCCGATCAGCATGCCGATGATCCCCCACACCGCCGAGGCGAAGAGGAAGAGGCGGACGACCTTGTCGTTGTAGGTTTCGATGCTGGCCATGGCAGGGTCCGTGCAGGACCGCGTATTCTTCGGAAAACCCACTAACCGCACGTGCAATGCGGGCATGGACCCCGGCGGCGGCCGCGGTCGCACCCCGGTTGCCGCCGCCATGCGCGAGCTCTTCGACCTCGACCCGAGCCTCGTCTTCCTCAACCACGGCTCCTTCGGTGCCTGCCCGCGCCCGGTGCGCGAGGCCCAGCGCGCCTGGCAGGACGCGATGGAGCGCAACCCGGTCGAGTTCCTCGGCCGGCGTTCGGCCGCGCTGCTGAGGCAGGCACGCGAGCAGCGCGCCGCGATCGCGCTGCCGCTGGACGACCAGGGCTTCGTCGACGCGGTGATGGCCGAGGTCACGCCGCGCACGCGGCTCGTCTTCGTCAGCCACCTCGCCTCCACCACCGCGCTCGTGCTGCCGCTGGCCGCGCTCGTCGAGCCCGCGCACGCACGCGGCCTGCCGGTGCTGGTGGATGGCGCACACGCGCCGGGTCAGCTCGAACTGGCGCTCGATGCCCTGGGCGCCGACTTCTACACCGGCAACGGCCACAAGTGGCTGTGCGGCCCCAAGGGCAGCGGCTTCCTCGCACTGGCCGCGGCGATCGAATTCCACCGCGAGCACCTGGGCGCGCCGGTGCGCCGTGCCTGCCACGCCCAAGCGCTGGCGCTGATGCACGAACTGGCCGGGCACTTCGCGCAGATGGCAGCCCTCCCCGTGCCGCCCTGCGACCCCGAGGCGCTGCGGCAGCGGCTCTTCGCCAAGCACCGCATCGAGGTGCCGGTGACGCAGCACGAGGGCCGCAGCTTCGTGCGCGTCTCGGTGCAGGGCTACAACACGCGCGAGGATCTCGAGACCCTCGCGCGCGCGCTGCGCAGCGCCTTCGCCCATGGCTGAGGTCGATGCCGTCGACGTCCTCGTCGTCGGCGCCGGCGTCGTCGGGCTGGCGTGCGGGCGGGCGCTGGCGCTGGGCGGGCTGGAGGTCGTCCTCGTCGAGGCGGCGCGAACCTACGGCAGCGGCACCAGCAGCCGCAACAGCGAGGTCGTGCACGCCGGCCTGTACTACGAGCCCGGCAGCCTGAAGGCGCGGCTGTGCGTGCGCGGGCGCGAGCTGCTCCATGCCTATTGCGACGCGCATGGCGTGGACGTGCGCCGCTGCGGCAAGCTCGTAGTGGCCACGCGGCCGGCCCAGGAAGGCGCGCTGGAGGCGATCCGCCTGCGCGCTGCGGCCTGCGGCGTGCACGAGCTGCAGCCGCTCACGCGCACGCAGGCGCTGGCCCTGGAGCCCGCGCTGAACGTCCGCGCCGCGCTGTGGTCGCCAGCGAGCAGCATCGTCGACAGCCACGGCCTGATGACCGCGCTGCTGGGCGACGCGCAGGCCGCGGGCGCGCTCTACGCCGTGGCCAGCCCCTTCGCGGCCGCCGAGCGCATGGGCGAGTGCTGGCGCGCACGCACGGCCGGCGCCGAGCCCTTCGAGCTCGACGCGCGCTGGATCGTCAACGCCGCGGGCCTGCAGGCGCAGGCCGTGGCCGCCGCCATGCAGGGCTTCCCGCCCGCGGCGGTGCCGCCGCGCCGGCTGGCCAAGGGCAGCTATTTCGCGCTCGCCGGGCGCGCGCCGTTCTCGCGCCTCGTGTATCCGCTGCCGGTCGACGGCGGCCTGGGCGTGCACCTGACGCTGGACCTGGCCGGCCAGGCGCGCTTCGGCCCCGACGTGCAGTGGCTGCCCGAAGGGCTGGCCGATGCCGACATCGACTACGCCGTCGATCCCGCGCGAGGGGCCGCCTTCGAGGCCGAGGTTCGCCACTACTGGCCGGGACTGCCTGCAGGCAGCCTGCAGCCGGCCTACAGCGGCGTGCGCCCCAAGCTCAGCGGCCCGGGCGAGCCCGCCGCGGACTTCCGCATCGACGGCCCGGGGGCGCACGGCATCCCCGGCGCGGTGCAGCTCTTCGGCATCGAATCGCCGGGGCTCACCGCAAGCCTGGCCATCGCCGAGCACGTGGCGGCAATGCTGGCCCGCGCCGACGCTTGAGCGCATCGCCGCGGCGAACGCGAGGCCGCTGAGACAATCGGCGCATGTCCGATTCGCTCATCCTCACCCTCTCCGGCCCCGACCGCACCGGCATCGTGCACGCCGTCACCGGCGTGCTCGCCGCGCACGGCGGCAACATCACCGACGCCGCGCAGTTCAACGACCGCGGCACCGGCCAGTTCTTCATGCGCGTGCAGTTCGACCTGCCGGCGCAAGGCACAAGCGCGGTGCGCCAGGCGCTGGCCGAGCTCGCCGCCGGCATGGGCCTGCAGTGGCAGATCCACGAGGCGCAGGCGCGCATGCGCACCGTGTTGCTGGTCAGCAAGCTCGGGCATTGCCTCAACGACCTGCTCTTTCGCTACCGCACGCAGTCGCTGCCGCTGGACATCCGCGCCGTCGTTTCCAACCACCGCGATTTCTACCAGCTCGCCGCGAGCAGCGACATCCCCTTCCACCACATCCCGGTGACGGCGGCGGGCAAGGCGCAGGCGGAGGCGCGGCTGCTCGAGATCGTGCAGCAGGAGGAGGCCGAACTCGTCGTGCTCGCGCGCTACATGCAGGTGCTCTCCAACGACCTCTGCCGCGCGCTCTCGGGCCGCGCGATCAACATCCACCACAGCTTCCTGCCCAGCTTCAAGGGCGCCAAGCCCTATCACCAGGCCTTCGAGCGCGGCGTGAAGATCATCGGCGCCACCGCGCACTACGTCACCGCCGACCTCGACGAGGGCCCGATCATCGAGCAGGACATCGCGCGCGTGGACCACGCCTGCGACCCCGAGCAGCTCACGCACATCGGGCGCGACGTCGAATGCGCGGTGCTCGCACGCGCGGTCACCTGGCACGCCCAGCACCGCGTGCTGGTGAACGGGCACAAGACGGTGGTCTTTCGCTGAGCCGCGCGAACTGGCCTGCGATCGCCCCGCAACTGTCACGATGCCGTCATCGCCGGGCGGCTACGATGCACCTCGTCATTGGCGAGAACCGACCGCGACACTGGGCGGAAGCCGGAACCCGTACCCGGCGCCAGAACCCGTCGGCACAGCGTGCCGTCCGGTCGTCCGAAGGGCCACCCGTGAAACGGTGGCCCTTGGCGTTTGTGGGGATCCGTGCGGCGCTCACCCCGCCAGCACTGCCTGCGCCTCGTCGTCGGGTTCGTCGCCGAGGAAGCCCCCGCTCTGGTGCGCCCACAGGCGGGCGTAGATGCCGCCCTGCGCGAGCAGGCTGGCGTGCGTGCCGGTCTCGACGATGCGGCCGTGCTCCATCACCACCAGCCGGTCCATCGCCATGACGGTCGAGAGCCGGTGCGCGATGGCCACCACGGTCTTGCCCTCCATCAGCTTGTAGAGACTCTGCTGGATCGCCGCCTCGACCTCGCTGTCGAGCGCGCTCGTGGCCTCGTCGAGCAGCAGGATGGGCGCGTCCTTGAGCATCACGCGCGCGATCGCCACGCGCTGGCGCTGGCCGCCGCTCAGCTTCACGCCGCGCTCGCCGACGTGCGCGTCGTAGCCCTTGCGCCCCTTGGGGTCGACGAGGCCGAGGATGAAGTCGTGCGCCTCGGCGCGCTCGGCCGCGCGCAGCATCTCGCGGTCGCCGGCATCGGGCCGTCCGTAGAGGATGTTCTCGCGCACCGAGCGGTGCAGGAGGCTGGTGTCCTGCGTCACCATGCCGACCTGGCGGCGCAGGCTCTCCTGCGTCACGCCCGCGATGTCCTGCCCGTCGACGAGGATGCGCCCGGCCGGCACGTCGTAGAGGCGCAGCAGCAGGTTGACGACCGTGCTCTTGCCCGCGCCCGAACGGCCGACGAGGCCGATCTTCTCGCCCGGGCGGATGACGAGATTCAGGTCGTCGATGACCTTCCTCGTGCCGCCGTAGGCGAAGTCCACGTGCTCGAAGCGGATCTCGCCCTGCGTCACGCGCAGCTCGTCGGCCTGCGCGCGGTCGACCACCGTGCGCTCGCGCGCGAGCATGGACAGGCCGTCCTGCACCGTGCCGACGTGCTCGAACAGCGAGGCCAGCTCCCACATCACCCAGTGCGACATGCCCGACAGGCGCAGCGTCATCGCCGTCGAAGCGGCAATCGCCCCCACGCCCACTTCGCCCAGCGTCCACAGCCACAGCAGCATGCCGGTGGTGATGACGACGAGCAGCATCGACAAGCCCTGGTTGAGCGTCTCGAAGCCCGTCACCAGCCGGCCCTGGCGATAGGCGATCTGCAGGAACTCGCCCATCGCCTCGCGCGCGAACACCGCCTCGCGCTGCGCGTGCGAAAACAGCTTGACGGTGGCGATGTTGGTGTAGGCGTCGGTGACGCGCCCGGTCATCAGCGAGCGCGCGTCGGCCTGCTCGCGCGCCACGCGCGCCAGCCGCGGCACGAACCAGCGGCAGGCCAGCACGTACAGCGCCAGCCAGACGCCGAAGGGGATCATCACGCGCAGGTCGAAGCTGCCCACCACCGCCACGATGGTGAGGAAGTAGACGAGCACGTAGGTGAGGATGTCGGCGAAGAGGAACCAGACGTCGCGCAGCGCCAGCGCCGTCTGCATCACCTTGGTGGCGATGCGGCCGGCGAACTCGTCCTGGTAGAAGCCCATGCTCTGCCCGAGCATGAGGCGGTGGAAGACCCAGCGCAGCCGCATCGGGAAGTTGGAGAACAGGCCCTGGTACTTGAGCAGCGCCCACAACCCCGAGACCGCCACGCTGGCCAGCAGCAGCACGCCGAAGAAGAGCAGCTTGCCGCCCTCGCGCGCCCACAGCTCGGCGGGCGGCGTGCTCGCCAGCAGGTCGACGACGTGCGCCATGAGGCGAAAGAGCAGCGCCTCGAAGGCACCGATCACCGCCGTCAGCAGCGTGAGGATGAGCAGCATGCCGCGCATGCCCTCGGTGTTGCGCCACAGGAAGGCGAAGAAGGTCTTGGGCAGCGGCTGCGGCTCGGCCGGCGGAAAGCTCGGCACGAGGGCTTCGAAACGCTTGAAGAGCAAGTGGGGGCTCCCGGGGCTCCAGGGACGCGCGGCGGCGCGCAGGGCCCCGCATTCTCGCCGGCCATCGTGTTCGCGGCGGGACGATTAGAGGCGATCCCCGACGACAGGCAGGGCGCGCGTCGCTAGCATGCCCCGGCAAAACGCCGCCTCCGCCGGCGCACGCCCCTGCCCAAGGAAGCAAGCCCCATGTTCGACTACCTCATCGTCGGTGCCGGATCGGCAGGCTGCGTGCTCGCCGCGCGGTTGAGCGAGGACCCCGCGGTCAGCGTCTGCCTCGTCGAGGCCGGTGCCGCCGACCGCAGCGTGCTCATCCACTGCCCCGGCGGCCTGGCGCTGATGGCGCGCCAGCGCGGCATCAACTGGGCCTTCGAGACCACGCCCCAGCCCGCACTGCACGGACGCCGCGGCTACCAGCCGCGCGGCCGCGTGCTCGGCGGCTCGAGCTCGATCAACGCCATGATCTACACGCGCGGCCAGCCCGCCGACTACGACTTCTGGGCCGACCAGGGCAACCCCGGCTGGCGCTGGGACGAGGTCAAGCCCTTCTTCCTGAAGGCCGAGCACAACGAGCGCGGCAGCGACGCCTGGCACGCGCGCGGCGGGCCGCTGAACGTCGCCGACCTGCGCAGCCCCAATCCCCTCTCGGCAGCCTTCGTGCAGGCCGGGCAGCAGGCAGGCTGGCCGCTGAACGCCGACTTCAACGGCGCCACGCAGGAGGGCGTGGGGCTCTATCAGGTGACGCAGAAGGACGGCGAGCGCTGGAGCGCCGCGCGCGCCTATCTCACGCCCCATCTCGCGCGCCCGAACCTGCAGGTGCTCACCGGCGCGCGCGTGCTGCGCGTGCTCTTCGAGGGCCGGCGCGCGCGCGCCATCGAGCTCCAACAGGGCGGCGCGCGCCGCGAGCTGCAGGCGCGGCGCGAGGTCATCCTCAGCGCCGGCGCTCTGCAGTCGCCGCAGCTGCTGCAGCTCTCCGGCGTCGGTGCCGGCGGCGAGCTGCAGGGCCTGGGCCTGGCGGTGGTGCACGACCTGCCTGCCGTCGGCCAGCACCTGCACGACCACCTGGACAGCGTCATCGTCGTCGACGCGCCGCGCATGGAGGCATCCTTCGGCGTCTCCTTCGGCGGCGCCCTGCGCCTCGCGCGCGCCGCATTCGAGTGGCGTAGCCAGCGCAGCGGCATGCTGACCACCAACTTCGCCGAGGCCGGCGGCTTCATCCGCAGCCAACCGGACGAGCCCGCGCCCGATCTGCAGTTGCACTTCGTCGTCGGCAAGCTCGCCGATCACGGCCGGCGCACGCTGCTGGGCCACGGCATCTCCTGCCACGTCTGCGTGCTGCGCCCGAAGAGCCGCGGCAGCATCACGCTGGCCAGCGCCGACCCGCTGGCCGCGCCGCAGATCGACCCGGGCTACCTGAGCGACCCCGACGACCTGCCGCGCATGGTGCGGGGCGTCAAGCTCATGCGCACGCTGCTGCAGCAGCCGGCCCTGGCCGCTTACGGCGGGGTCGAGCGGGAGGAATCGCGCGCCGCGCACAGCGACGCGCAGATCGAGGCCTTCATCCGCGGCCATGCCGACACCATCTACCACCCGGTCGGGAGCTGCCGCATGGGCCCGGCGGAGGCCGGCAACGTCGTCGACGCGCGCCTGCGCGTGCACGGCCTGCAGGGCCTGCGCGTCGTCGACGCGTCGATCATGCCGCGCATCGTCTCGGGCAACACCAACGCCCCGGTGATCATGATCGCGGAGAAGGCGGCGCAGATGATCCGCGCCGACGCCGCGTAGCGCACGCAGGCGGACGCTACGCGGCGTCCATGCCTTCAGCGCGGGGGGCCGCCGCCAGCGGCAGGCTGACGCGGAAGCTCGCGCCGCCGGCGCCGCTGTCCAGCACGAGCGCACCGCCCAGGCGGCGCATGATCTGCCAGCTGATGGCCAGGCCCAGGCCGGCGCCGGGCGCCGAGGTCTGCGTGTGCGCCCAGCCGCGGCGGAACTTGGAGAAGATGAGCTCGCGCTCGTCGGCGCGGATGCCCGGGCCGTTGTCCTCGATCTGCACCTCGTACTGCCCCTGGCGCACGCGGCTGCTGACGCGTACCCAGGGATCCTCGCAGGTGTTGTACTTGATCGCGTTGGCAATCAGGTTGATGAACACCTGGCTGAGCCGGTCGGCCTCGGCGTCGACGAGGACGCCGCCTGCGCGCTCGCCCTGCAGCACCTGCACGCGGCCGGCAGCGGCCAGGCTCTGGCAGACCTCGATGGCCTTGTCGAGCACCAGCTCCGGATCCAGGCGCACGAGCTCCCAGGGCGCCTCGCCGTGCTCGAGCAGGTTGAGCTCGAGCGTGCTGTCCAGCAGCCGCGTCAGGCGCACGCTCTCGTCGTGGATGATGCGCAGGTAGCGCTCGGCCCGCGCCGGGTCGAGGTGGCGCGGGTCGAGCAGGATCTCGGAGAAGGAGCGGATCGAGGTCATCGGCGTGCGCACCTCGTGGCTGACCTGGCTGAGGAAGTGGTCCTTCTCCACGTCCAGGCGGCGCAGCCGCTCGTTGGCCTGGGCCAGCTCGCGCGCCGCGGCCTCGAGCTGGCGCGACTTCTCCTCGAGCTGGCGGCTGTACTCGCGGATGCGCTGCGTCTCGTCGGCAATGCGCACCAGCGCGTCCAGGCTGATGGTCTCGCCGGTGACCACCTGCGAGATCATGGCGTGCGCCGAAGCGCCGCCCACGCTTCCGGCCAGCGTGCGCTCGAGCTGGGTGATGAAGGCGTTGTCGGCGATCGGCGCCTCTCGTCCGCGCCCCTGCTGCCGCGCCGCGCGGCGGAACAGCCGCTGCGCCTCGTCGACGCCGAGGATGCGCTGCGCCAGCTCGCTCAGGTCGCGCGTGGCCGCCGATCGTCTCAGCAGGCCGGCGGCGGCCTCCGCCGGGGTGCGGAAGACGTCGACGAAGAGGGCACTCTGCAGCCGCTCCAGCGGGCGCGGCTCGCGCGCCAGCGACACGAGGATGAACAGCAGCGTGTTCGCCGACAGGCTCCAGAACATCGCGTGCAGCAGCGGATCCAGCTCGGCCAGGCCGAACAGCGCCTGCGGGCGCAGCACCTGCAGTCCGAACGGCCCTTCGGCGAGCACCCGCTGCGCCATCACGACGTCGGCGCCGAAGCTGGGCAGGAACAGCGTGTAGGCCCAGAGAATCGTGCCCGTGAGCAGCCCGGCGAAGGCCCCCGCGGCCGTGGCCTGGCGCCAGAAGAGTCCGCCGATGAGGCTGGGCAGCACCTGCGCCGCGCCGACGAAGGCGATCAGCCCGATCGACGCCAGCGCATCCGAATTCCCGCTCAGCCGGAAGTAGGCGAAGCCGAGCCCGAGCATGACGCAGATGCTCACGCGGCGGCTGACGAGCAGGAAGCGCCGGATCTCGCCGCTGGCACTCTGCGAGACCCAGTGCAGGCGCAGCGCCAGCGGCATCACGATGTGGTTGGAGATCATCGTCGACAGCGCGATGCAGGCGACGATGACCATCGAGGTCGCGGCCGAGAAGCCGCCGAGGAAGGCCAGGAGCGCGACATCGTGGCGGCTGGCCCAGATCGGCAGCGTGAGCACGAACATGTCGGGGTCGGCGTCGGCCGGCAGGTAGTTCAGCCCGGCGATGGCGATCGGCAGCACGAACAGGCTGAGCAGGAACAGGTAGAGCGGGAACATCCACGCCGCGGTGCGCAGGTGCGACTCGTCGACGTTCTCGACCACCGTCACCTGGAACTGGCGCGGCAGGCAGATCACCGCGCCGGCGGCGAGGAAGGTCACCGCGACCCAGCGCGGACCGAACGCGTCCTGCGCGTGCAGCATCTGCGGCGTGGCCAGCTCGAAGATCGGCTCGACCCCGCCGGCCACGCCGAAGACGACCAGCAGCCCGACGGCCAGCAGCGCGGCGAGCTTGACCACCGCCTCCAGCGCGATCGCGGCGACGACGCCGTGGTGGCGCTCCTTGGCATCGACGTTGCGCGTGCCGAAGAGGATGGTGAAGACCGCCATGCCGACCGCGATCCAGAAGCCGATCTGGTACTCGGCGCCCGGCCCGTGCATGCCGGTGAGCGTGTCGGGCGCGCTGTTGCTGATCACCTGGAAGCTGGTGGCCACCGCCTTCAGCTGCAGCGCGATGTAGGGCGTGATGCTGACGACGGCGATCAGCGTGACGAGGGCCGCAAGGCTCGTACTCTTGCCGTAGCGCGAGGACACCATGTCGGCGATGGAGGTGATGCCCTGCGCGTGCGCGATGCGCACGATCTTGCGCAGCAGCACCCACCAGCCGATGAAGGCGATCGTCGGCCCGAGGTAGATGGTGACGAACTCGAGGCCGCTGCGCGCGGCCGAGCCCACGGCGCCGTAGAAGGTCCACGAGGTGCAGTAGACCGAGATCGAGAGCGTGTACACCACCGGCGACTGCAGCCAGCCCAGGCGCCCGCTGCGCGCGCGCCGGTCGCCGAAGAAGGCGACCGCGAACAGCAGCGCCACGTACAGCAGCGCCGTCAGCAGGACGAGGTTGGCCGAGAGCATCAGCGCACGGGCGGCCGCGTCGGCACATCGTCCGCGGTCGTGCCGGTGTACACCGGCGCGGGCACCGAGGCCGGTCCGGGCGCCGGTGTCGATGCCGTCGCGGACGCGTCCTGTGCCCGCTCGAGCCGGCGCGCCAGCAGCGCCGCGGCCACGATCAGCGCCAGCCAGACACCGAACAGGTAGACGACGATCATCGGCACGCCACCGAGGCGGTGCGCGCCGGTGAACAGCGTCACCAGCGGCGGCATCAGCAGGAACACGGCCAGCGCCGGCAGCAGCGCCGCCGCATCGCGCAGCCGGGGCGTGCGGGGATCGGCGACCTTCATCGTCCCCTCCTGCGCTCAGCGCGCGGCCAGCTGGCGCACGCGCTCGGCGATCTCGCGGTTGGAGAAGGGCTTGGTCATGAAGCCCTCGGCGCCGATCTCCTCGATCATGCGCCGGTCCTGCGCCTGGCCCTTGGCGGTGAGCACGATGACCGGGATCGAGGCCAGCACCGGATCGGACTTGAGCGCCTTGAGCACCTCGAAGCCGTTCATCTTCGGCAGCATCAGATCCAGGATCAGCAGGTCCGGGGCTTCGGCGCGCAGTTCGCGCAGCGCGGCCTCGCCATCGAGCACGGCGCGCACCGCGAACCCTTCGCGCTCGAGCACGAAGCTCAGCGACTCGACGATGTTGGGTTCGTCCTCCGCGATCAGCACACGCGTGGGCATCGCTCGAATCCTCCACCTGGGCACCGCTCACCGGCGCGGCGCAGTGTAGCCGTGCCCGCAGCGCCGGACCCGCACGCCGGTCCGCCACGGAGGTGCCCCGGCGCGTCAACGCCCGACGATGGGATCTTCGGCGCGGTAGACGCAGTCCCGACGAACGCACAGGCGACAGCTCGGCCCGACGGGAACCGCCGGACCCGCCGAGGACAGATCCAGCCCGGCACCGTAGACCGTCTTGTCGGCGTGCAAGGCGTCGCAGGCCAGCATGACCGACTGCAGGCGCCGCGGCAGCGAGAACGCCGGCCGGCTCTTCTCGACGGTGCGGGCGACCAGGAGCATGCGCTGCCCGTCGGGCCATTGCGCCAACTGCCGCACGATGGTGCCGGGCACGTGCAGCGCCTGGTACACGGCCCACATCGGACACGCCGGACCATGCCGCGGCACGGTCAGCCGCGGCAGGGGGAAGCGCTTGCTCGTGAAGCCTGCCGCGTCCACCCGCATGAGGGCGAACGGAATCCCCGAGGCGCCCGGGCGGCGCAGCGTGACGAGGCGATGGCAGACCTGCTCGAAGCTCGCGCCGAAACGCTGCACCAGGCGGTCGACGTCGCAGTGCAGCCGCTGCGCGGCATCGAAGAAGGCCTCGTAGGGCAGCAGCACCGCCGCGGCGAGGTAGGACGACAGCGCACGCCGCGCGCGCCACCGCGCCGCCTCGCTGGTGAGCTGGCCGGCCCGGGCCAGCACCTCGTCCACCGCGCGACCCTGCGCATGCAGTTCGGTGGCCAGTCGCGCGAGCTCGAAGCGGCGCGTGGCCGGCATCGCCTCCTCGGCCAACACCAGCATGCGCGCGCCCGCGTCGAAGCCCACCAGGTGGCGCACGTGCGCCGGGTCGAGCTCGCCCACCGGCCGCACGACGACCTCGACGGCGTGCTCGCGTCGTAGGTACGCCCGCAGCGCCGCCTCGCTGCAGTCGCCGCCGATCGCCGCGCTCGCGCGAAAGTCCTCCCCCGCCTGCTCGAGCGCGGGAAAGTGGTTGTCGAAGTCGACGATGAAGTCGTCGACCTCGTCGGCCGGCGTCACCGAACGCGTGCCCGCGGCGTCCTGGTCGAAGAAGGCGGCGAGCGAGCGCGCGACGTCGGCCAGGCGCGCGCTCTCGTCCCCGACGATGCCGAGGAAGCGCCCGCGCCGCACCGCGTCGAGCTCGCCGGCGCTCTGCAGGATCTCGGCCGAGGAGCGGATCGCCGTCACCTGCGTCAGCATGCTGTGCACGGCCTCGCCGAGGAAGGGGTCCTGGTGCAGGCGGTCGGAGAGCGCGTTCACCGCCTGTCCGCGATCGATCCACGCGCGATGCAGCCGCACGAGGGCGCGGCCCCACTCGCGGTGGCGCCCCACCAGCGCCTGCGCGCCCGCAGGCTCCAGGCCGAGGTCGGCCAGCATCGGCTCGCCGCAGAGCTCGCCGAGGTCGGCGACGAGTCGCCGCTCGGCCGCGCCGTCGATCTCCGCGAGCGTGAAACCGAGCGCATCGGCCACGCGCTTGAGCAGCGCGCCCGCGATGCTGCGCTTGTCACTCTCGATCAGATTCAGGTACGAGGCCGAAATGCCGAGCTGCGCGGCCAGCGCCGCCTGCGTGATGCCCAGCGCCCGCCGCCGCTCGCGCAGCGTGGCGCCGATCAGCGGGCCGCGCATGGCCTGCGCGACCCTGCACGCATCCGCGCGCCCCGCAGAGCACGAACGCGCATGCGTGCGCATCGGGGCATACCCGATTGCTGCAGCGCAAGGTCAAGAATCAACGGTGGACTCCGCATTCGCAATCATTCTTTACAGGATTCATCAATGCCGTCAACAAGTTGTTGCCGTGTTGACAGCGCGAAGGGATGATTTCAGGCAAGTCGGGGCGAGGACACGTCCATCCGCAGCAGGTTGGCCCGTTCGCGATGTACGCCGGGGCGTGCCGTCCCGGTTCGGCTGGCCCGGGCCCATTCGGTCATCCACCACACGAGGAGCGAAGACATGTCGCAGTCCACGGAATCCAAGCGCAACACATCCAGGCTGACGCGCCGGCGCATGCTGCAGGCCACGGGCGCCGGCGGGGTCACGATGGTCCCCGGCCTCGGCCACATGGGCTGGGCGCAGGCGCAGGACAAGCCGGCCATCGGCACCTGGCCCGCCGGCTCGCAGGGCAGCACGGTCTACCTGGCGGCGGCGGTGCCGCTGACCGGCACCTACGCGGTGCAGGGCGCCGACGAGCTCAAGGGCTGGGAACTCGCCGTCGAGCACATCAACACCAACCACCCGCTGATGAAGACGCTCGCGCCCAAGGTGAACAACGGCGTGCTGGGCAAGAAGGTCGCGCTGGTGTCGGCCGACTCCGCGGCCAAGCCCAACCAGGCCTTGCAGGCGGCGCAGACCTTCATCAACCAGAACAAGGTCATCCTGATGACCGGCTCGACGTCGTCGGCGGTCGCGGTGGCGATGAACAAGTTCGCGCAGCGCGAGAAGATCCTCTACATGCCGGGCATCTCCGGCTCCAACGACACCACCGGCAAGGACTGCGTGCGCTACGGCTTCCGCCAGGGCTACTTCGGCGAAATGGCGGCCAACGCGATCGGCCCGGTGATGCTCAAGCAGTTCGGCAAGAACCGCAAGGCCGCGTTCATGACGCCGGACTACACCTACGGCCACACGACCACGAAGTCGGTGCTGGACTACATCACCAAGGAGGGCGGCTGGACCGTGGTCACCAACCAGGTCTCGCCGCTGGGCACGCAGGACTTCAGCCAGTACCTGACGAACATCGCCAACTCCGGCGCCGAGTTCCTCATCAACGTCAACTGGGGGCGTGACGCGGTGCTCTCCAGCCAGCAGGCCAAGCAGTTCGGCCTGCTGCCCAAGATGACGCTGGTGCTGCCCTACCAGATCCCGTTCATCGCGCGCGAGGCCGGCGTGGACATCACGGCCGGCGTGCTCGCGGCCACGGACTTCTGGTGGACGCTGGAGGACAAGTACCCGCTGGCCAAGCAGTTCGTCGAGGCCTTCCAGAAGAAGTTCGGCTATCGCCCCGAGTGGGGCGCGGAGAACGCCTACGTCAGCTTCGCGCACTGGGCGCGCATGGTCACGGAAGCCAACAGCTTCTACCCGCCCGACGTCATCAAGCAGTTCGAGAAGGGCGAGACCATCCCGTCCCTGCTCGGCGACGTCCACTACCGGCCGCAGGATCACCAGTGCATCCGCCCCGTCATCCTCGTGCGCGGCAAGGCCAAGAAGGACATGAAGAACGACGAGGACTTCTGGGAGGTCATCGACATCGTTCCGGGCGAGAAGGTGATCCAGAAGCCCGAGGAGTTCGGCTGCAAGCTGGGCGACTACACCTGAGCGAGGGCGACCCGGCCCCGGCGCAGCGCAAGCCGCCCGGGGCCCGCGCCCGGTGCCTGCGGCGGTGAGCGCCGCGCAGGCACTTCCCCGATCGAATCGACCCATCACCTGGACGGACTCGCGTGTTCACCTGGGGCAACTTCATCTCGCAGTGCTTCAACGGGCTGGTGCTGGGCGCGCTCCTGGCGCTGATCTCGTCGGGGCTGACCATCATCTACGGCACACTGGGCGTGCTCAACCTCGCGCACGGCGCGATGTTCATGCTCGGCGGCTATGCCGGCTGGGTGGCGTACACGTACACCGGCTCGTTCGTCGTCGCGGTCGCCGCCGGCGCCATCTTCGTGATGCTGGTGGGCGTGGTCACCGAGCGGCTCATCATCCGCCACTTCTATGCCCGGCCGCACGAGGATCAGCTCCTCGTCACCTTCGGCCTGGGCATCGTCTTCGTCGAGCTTGTGCGCTACTTCTTCGGCAGCCTCTCCAAGAGCGTGCCGCCGCCGGCGCCGCTGACCGGCATCACGCCGCTGGGCTTCATGGTCTACCCGACCTACCGGCTGGCGCTGCTGGGCATCGTCACGGTGGCGCTGCTTGCCCTGTACTTCGTCCTCTACCGCACGCGGCTGGGCATGATCGTGCGCGCCGGCATCGAGGACGCGGTGATGGTCGACTCGCTGGGCATCAACATCCAGAAGGTCTTCATGGTGGTCTTCGGCATCGGCGCCATGGCCGCGGGATTCGCCGGCATCGTCAACGCGCCGGTGGTCGCGGTGGCGCCAGACGTCGGTGACGCCATCCTCGTGCAGACCTTCGTCGTCGTCGTCATCGGCGGGGTCGGCTCCTTCCCCGGCGCCGTGCTCGGCGGCCTCATCGCCGGCGAAATCATCAGCCTCACATCGATGGCCAATCCGGCCTATTCCTACGTGATGCTGTTCATCGCCATGACCCTCGTGCTCGTGCTCCGACCCTACGGTCTGCTCGGCACGGCTGGGCGCGAGTGACGCGCCGAACCCCGACCCGTAACGCCCGGTTCCTGCAATGCCGACACGACAACGTGCCTACATCGTCGAAGTCCTGACGCTGCTCGCGCTCATCGCCGCGCCCTTCGTGCTGCCGCACCTGGGGTTCGCGCCGGCGACGATCAACCGCATCCTCATCTGGGGGCTGGTGGGCATCGGCTTCGATCTCCTGTTCGGCTTCACCGGCCTGCTCTCCTTCGGCCAGGCGGCGTTCTTCGGCACCGGCGGCATGTTCGCCGCCTACCTGCTGACGAACACCCCGTTCACCAACACCATCGGTGCGGCGCTGATCGGCACCGTGGTCGCAGGTATCACCGGCTACCTCATCGGCTTGCTGGCCCTGAAGCGCACGGGGATCTACTTCGCGATGATCACGGTGGCCATCGCCGAGGTCTTCTTCTTCCTCGAGTTCAACCCGCTGTCGGACTACACCGGCGGCGAGAACGGCCTGCCGGGCGTGCCGCCGCCGAATCTGGATCTGGGCTTCTGGTCGATGACGTTCGACAGCAACCTGGAGATGTACGCCTTCTTCGCGTTCTGGTACTTCGTCGGTCTGGTGATCGCGCTGCGCATCGTGCGCTCACCGGTGGGGCTGCTGCTGCGCGCGATCCGCGACAACCCGCTGCGCGCGCAGGCGCTGGGGCACGACATCAAGAACTACAAGCTTGCCGTCTTCGTCGTCGCCGCGATGTACGCGGGCTTTGCCGGCAGCCTGCTGGGCATGCTGCAGGGCTTCATGCCGCCCGACGCCTTCATGTTCCACACCTCGGGCGAGATCGTCATGCAGACGGCCATCGGCGGCGCCGGCTGGCTGTTCGGGCCGCTGCTCGGCGCCGCGGTGTGGCTGTACCTGGCCGACTTCTTCCAGATCACGCTCAATCTCGGCGCCTCCTGGAAGCTCGTGCTCGGCATCGTCTTCGTGCTGCTGGTGGTCTTCCTGCGCCACGGCATGGTCGGAGCCATCGTCGACCTCTGGCATCTGGCGCGACCGCGCAAGCCGGCGGCCGAGCCCGCGACGCAGACGAGCGCGCCGGTGACCCGCAGCGCGCCGCCGGTGGCGGTGCAGTCGCGCCACAAGTCGACCAGGAGCAGCTCCGGCGCCATCCTGCAGGTCAGCGGCCTGACCAAGCGCTACGGCGGCCTGCTCGCCAACAGCGACATCGACTTCAGCGTCGACCACGGCGAGATCCGCGGCATCATCGGACCCAACGGCGCGGGCAAGAGCACCTTCTTCAAGATGCTCACCTGCGAAGTGAAGCCGACCGCGGGCAAGATCGTCTTCGACGGACGCGACATCACCGAGATGGGGGTCTCCGACGCCTGCCAGCTCGGCCTGACGAAGAGCTACCAGATCAACCAGCTCTTCGATCGCCTGACCGTGCGCCAGAACCTGGCCATCGCGGCCCTCGGCGAGCTGCGCGGCAAGTTCAAGCTCGACCTGCTGAAGTCGCTACCCAAGGTGCGCGGGCTGGACTCGCAGATCGAGAGCACCGCAGCCCTCGTGCACCTCGGAGACCGGCTCGACACGCCCGTGGCGGAGCTGGCCTACGGCGAGAAGCGGCGCCTCGAGATCGGGCTGGCCCTGGCCACCTCGCCGAGCCTGCTGCTGCTTGACGAGCCGCTGGCCGGCATGAGCCCGCAGGAGCGCGTCGAGACGGTCGCGCTGCTGAAGGCGATTGCCGCGGGGCGCACGATGATCGTCATCGACCACGACATGGACGCGCTGTTCGAACTCGTCGGCAAGGTCACCGTGCTGCAGGAAGGCCGGCTGCTCGTCGAGGGCACGCCCGACGAGATCCGCAGCAACGCCCAGGTCCAGGAGGCCTATCTCGGCGGCATTCACGAAGAGGCAGAGGCGCAATGAGCCTGCTCGAAGTCACCGACCTGAACAGCTACTACGGCGACAGCCACATCCTGTTCGACGTTTCGCTGCGGGTCGAGAAGAACGAGGTCGTGGCGCTGCTCGGGCGCAACGGCGCCGGCAAGTCGACCACGCTCAAGAGCCTGATGGGCGTCGTGCGGCCGCGCACCGGCAGCGTCAAGCTCGAGGGCGCGGAGCTCGCCGGCAAGAAGTCGCACAGCATCGCGCTCGAGGGCATCCAGCTCGTGCACGAGGAGCGGCGCATCTTCGGCAGCCTCAACGTCGAGGAGAACATCATCCTCGCCGGGCTCACCGCGAAGAGCAAGTGGCCGCTCGAGCGCATCTACGAGATGTTCCCGCGCCTGAAGGAGCGGCGCACGAGCCGCGGCACCGACCTCTCGGGTGGCGAGCAGCAGATGCTGGCGATCGCGCGCGCGCTCGTGCGCAGCCCGAAGATCGTGCTGCTCGACGAGCCCTTCGAGGGCCTGGCGCCGGTCATCGTGCAGGATCTCGTGCGCGCCTGCCGCCACCTCGCGCAGGCCGGCCAGACCATCGTCGTCGTCGAGCAGAACCTCGCCGCGGCGCTGGCGCTGGCCTCGCGCGTCTACATCATCAACAACGGCCACATCGCGCACGAAGGCAGCTCCAAGGAGCTGAAGGCGCAGCCCGAAATCCTGCAGCGCTACCTCGGGGTGTGAGACATCCTGGGTCAACCTCCGCTGGTCGAAGCGAGCGCTACGGCGGCGTTGTGGAGCGCGGGGTCGTAGGGTTTGCGGTCGGTCCAGGCGCGCCA